>NZ_JAUYNT010000001.1 GCF_030698175.1 Pseudomonas sp. | reverse complement strand
GATGGATTTCTGTTTGATCGTGAGCAGATCAAGCCGAACCAGCAGGTGTTGAAAGGATTGGGCATCCATAACGGTACTCCTTGATGAGCACGCGTCTTGAGTTTAGACCTTGCAACAGTTAACGGGTACAGAGCCTTTTTTTAGGCTATGTACCAGTTATGTGTTGCAAGGGGTCAATAACCTCTTCCAGGCAAAGTTCTCGCTGAATGTGCTTTTAAAATTGATGCCCGAACGCCGCTGCGGTGTTGTTTGATAAATTGGTTTCGCCCTTACGGCGAGTCACTTCTTGCAGTCGCCCCAGAAGTAACCAAGAAGGCTTGCCCCTGCCATCCGGGTCTCGCTGCGCTCGACTTCCCTCACGCAATCATTGCTCCGTGGGCCCGCTGCGACGGGCCATCCATGGCCCAACACAGCTCTCGCGTCATCCTGCCGCTCAACCCACTGCGCAACGATTGCGTTCGGCCTGCTGAAAAGGGGCGTTTGTCCCGGCCCGACTAAATGGGTTTGGCGAAGCCGGGCGTTGGCTTTTGATTTGAAAAAGCTTGGACGTATCAAAATCCTGTCAAACGACTCGATCCAATAGTCCCGTCAGGAGGCCGAGCGCAGGTGTTGCGTAGAGGGGCGTTTGGCAGGATGCCAAACGAGGCATGTTGGGCCAGGGATGGCCCGTCTTGCCGACCCTCGGAGCGGCGCCGGAGCGAGGGGAGTTGAGCGCAGCGAAACCCGGATGTCGGGCGCGCTTTCTCTTTGGTTACTTTCTCTTTTGCGCGAGCCAACGTAGCGCAGCGAAGTAACAGCCGCAGGCTGGCCCGAAGGGCGAGCGCAGCGAGTCAAGAGAAAGTGACTCGCCGTAAGGGCGAAATCGGTAGTGGCCATGCCGCAATGTAGGCAAGTGGGGCGCTAAAAATTGGCGCAACACATTTTGCCTGCGGCTAAAACGGCAGTCACTGCGCCAGTTTCAGAGCCGAAAGCCCTCGGCGATATGCTCGGCCAGGGTTTCGGTGACCGGCGAATGGCTGCGAGGGTTGCGCAGCAGCACGATGCTGCAGCTCGGTAGTTCGGGTAGGCCTTCGGCTTCGCCGAGAATGCGCAGGTCCGGGGTGATCAGGCTGCTTAGTTGGGCGGTGACCGCCAGGCCCGCGCCGACCACGGCCATGATCGCCGACAGGCTGGGGCTGGTGTAGGCCACGCGGTAATCGCGGCCCATAGTATCCAGTGCGTTACAGGCCCAGGTCCGGCAGAAGCAATCGCTGTTGAACATCGCCAAGGGCATTGGGCTCTGTTCGCTTGGGCTGAAGCCGATGGCCTCGGCCCAGGCGAAACGCTCCTGACGCAGCAGTTGGCCAATCTCATCGCCGGGCTTGCGGGTGACAATCGACAGATCCAGGTCCTGGCGCTGCAGCAATTGTGCGGAGGATTCGCAATGCACTTCGACCTGCACCAGCGGGTAGCTCTGGGCGAAGCGCGAGAGAATGCCGGGCAGAAAACGCATGACGTAATCGTCCGGCGTGCCGATGCGCACTGAACCGACCATGTGCGGCTCGCGCAGGGTGCTGAGCACTTCGCTGTGCAGGTTGAGAATCCGCCTTGCATAACCCAGTAGCACCTGGCCTTCGGCAGTCAGGCGCAGTTGGCGGCCATCGCGCTGGAACAGGGCGCGTTGCACCACATCGTCTTCCAGGCGTTTCATCTGCATGCTGACCGCCGATTGGGTGCGGTTCAGGGCTTGCGCCGCGCGGGTAAAGCCACTCTGGTCGGCAATTGCGACAAAGGTACGCAGCAACTCGCTATCGATACTCGGGTAATTGGCCATTCATCAACTCACAAGATGCTAAACATAAGAAACATTCGTTGGATTGATCTTAAGCGCAATTAGACACTGGCGTCATCCACAAAAGGGGGACGCTAGGATGAACGGACAATGGGTTGTTACTGCTGCTCGGCGGCCACTCAAGAGTTGGTCAGTAATCATACTGCGGCAGTTGCGCCGCTGGGCTGAGTTGTCCCGCGAGCGCCGCCAGTTGGCGATGCTGAGCGATGGGGCGCTGAAGGATTTGGGCCTTAGTCGGGCGGATATTTATCAAGAAACTGAGCGGCTGTTCTGGCACGATCCGCTCAAGCGTTAAGTAGACCAGCTGCTGGGCTGGTGCCCGGCAGCACAGGCCAAGGAGGCAATAGCGATGCACTATCAGTTAGCCCAAGTAAACATTGCCAAGGCCAAAGCGCCGCTGGATCAACCGTTGATGCAAGGCTTCGTCGAGCAGCTGGAGCACATCAACGCATTGGCCGAGCGCAGCCCCGGTTTTATCTGGCGGCTGCAGGATGACAGCGGCGACGCCACCGCGATTCAGCTGTTTGATGACCCGCTGCTCATCGTCAACCTGTCAGTTTGGCAGTCGCTGGCGGCGCTCAAGGATTATGTCTACTCGGGTGAGCACCTGACTGTGCTGAGAAGCAAGCAGCACTGGTTCGATAAGCTGGCGGTTGCCAACCTGGCGCTGTGGTGGATTCCCGCCGGGCAACTGCCGACCCTGGCGGCGGCTAAACAGGCGTTGCAGTCTTTGCAAGAGCAGGGGGCGACGGGGCAGGCGTTTAGCTTCGCCCGGCCGTTTGCCGCGCCCAGTCTGTTGGCGGTGAGTGAGCTGGCGGTGCGCTAAGAATGGCCTTGGAGTGCCGATGGCATTTTTTGTAGCTGGTCGCGGATTTATCAGCGTGCGCAGGCTTGACTAAACTTGGTAACCAAGTTTATCTTTCGCCCCATGATCTCACTCAACGAATACTCCCATCAGCATGCCGCCGACGTTGCGCTGGAAGCGCTTTTCATCGCCATTTACGACGGTGTACTAGCACCGGGCGAGTCGCTGCCGTCGGAACGACTGTTGGCGGAGCGCTACGGCGTGTCGCGCATCATCGTGCGCCAGGCGGTGCACAAGCTGAAGGACGTTGGTCTGGTGGAGGTCCGCCAAGGCGGTGCGACCCGGGTGCTGGACCCGGCCAAAGCGGATGCGCGCGTGCTGGAGTTGCTGCTGCGCTACGGCTCACGCTTGCAGTCCGGGGCAGCCGAACAGCTGTTGCGCGACCTTCAGGAGTACCAGGAGCTGTATGCGGTGGGCCTGCTCGAAGCCGCCGCGCGACATGCCAGCACGCAGGAGCGCGAACGTCTGTTGGCGCTGTTGGAGGCTTGTCCGCAGGCGCCCAGCGAGGACCAGGCGCGGATGCTCGACCGGCAGTTCTGGCAGGCCATCGCAACGATGGGCAAGAACCGTATCTTGCAGATGGAAATGGCCCTGTGGCGGCGCTGGAGCGGTGCTGATATACCGCTGGATGATGAACCGGATGAGTTGCGCTGGTTCTACCACGCCCTGGCCAAGCAGCTGCATGCGTGCAAAGACCCGATACCCTTCTATCTGGCGACAGTCCGGACCCAAGCTTAAACCCAACGACGATCGCCGGACGCGGTCGTTTTTTTCACCTCCAGTAACTTGGTTACCAAGTGGAGAAAGCCATGCGTTATCGCCCCCTGCTCACCCTGTCACGCAGAAACCTGTTGTCCTTGACCGGCACCACGCTGCTCCTTGGCCTGACGCGTAGCGGCCAAGCCAACGAAAAAACCGCAACGCCGCTCGCCGAAGTAGACGTCGCCGTGATCGGCGCCGGTCTCTCCGGTTTGGTCGCCGCCCGCGCGTTGATGGCGGCCGGGCACAGTGTCGTGGTACTCGAAGCCCGCCGCCGAGTCGGCGGCCGCACCCTGAATCAGAGCGCCTACGGCGGCTGGCCAGTGGACGGCGGCGCGCAATGGGTGGGCGGCAGTCAGACGGCGGTCATGGGCCTGGCGGAGGAGCTGGGTATCGCCCTGATTGCACAAGAGTACGACGGCGAAATGGCGGCCCTGATCGGTGGCGAGCGCTACACCTTCGCCACTGACACAGCGCCTGGCGCAGCGACCCTCGCGCTGCAGCGCGAACTGGAACGGCTCGCCCAGGACGTACCGCTGGACGCCCCTTGGAATGCCAGCGAGGCCAAGACGTTGGATGCCATGAGCGTGCAGGATTGGCTAGCCCGGCAGACTACCGACGCCGAAGCGTTGGAGGCCGTAGCCAGCACCCTCGCCAGCACCCTCAGCGCCCGCCCGGAAGAGGTTTCGTTGTTGTGGTTTCTCTTCTATTTGCATTCGGCCGGCGGGTTCGTCGCGCTCGACAGCGAGGCGCAGCAATATCGCCTGGAAGGCGGCGCGCAGTCGCTCTCCCAGGGGCTCGCCAAGCAGCTCGGTGCACGTGTTCTGCTGGGCTTGCCAGTCGAGCGTATCAGCGGGATCGATAGCCCCCAGGTTCGCCTCCATACCGAAGCCGGGGTGATTCGCGCTCGCCGGACGATCCTGGCGATGATGCCGGCCGACGCCGCGCGCATTCGCTTTTCACCGGCCCTGCCACAGGCCCGCCGCACATTGCAGAAGGGCTGGGGGGCGAGCAGCGGCATGAAGGTGCATGTGGTCTACCGCCAACCCTTCTGGCGCGAACAAGGGCTGTCGGGGCTCGGACTCATCGACTCGGGTCTGGTGCAGTTCACCTTCGACAGCACGCCGCCCGACCAAAGCAGCGGCATCCTGCTCGCCTTCGTCGACCCTCGGCTGGCACGCACCAGCGCCACCCGGCGCCGCGCCAGGGTGCTCGACGAATTGGCGCGCCTGTTCGGTGAGCAAGCCCGCCAACCGCTGGCCTACGTGGAGCAGGACTGGTCGCGGGACAGCTGGACCGCCGGCTGCGTATCTCCGCAGCCGCCGGGCCTGCTGAGCCGCTATGGCCACAGCCTGCGCGAGCCGGTGGGGCGCTTGCATTGGGCGGGGAGCGAAACCTCGGATATTTGGTGCGGCTATCTCGAAGGCGCCGTGCGGGCAGGCCTGCGAGCGGCGCAAGAAGTCGCTTCAACTCTCACCTGAAGCGAGCAGCGCCGCCGCACTTTCCCGCTGGTCCAACCAGCCAGTCAGCGGCGAACCTGTTTCAGCGTCTCGGCAATCAAGAACGCCAGTTCCAGCGACTGATCGGCGTTCATCCGTGGGTCGCAGTGGGTGTGGTAGCGGTCGGCCAGGCCGGCTTCGCTGATCGGTCGGGCGCCGCCGATGCATTCGGTGACGTTCTGCCCGGTCATCTCGATATGAATACCACCGGCGTAGCTGCCCTCGGCCTGGTGCACGGCGAAGAACTGCTTCACCTCGGCAAGAATCTGCGCAAAGTCGCGGGTCTTGTAACCGCTTGAGGCCTTGATGGTGTTGCCGTGCATCGGGTCGCAGCTCCACAGCACCTGGCGGCCTTCGCCTTGCACCGTCTGGATCAGCCGTGGCAGGCCGGCTTCGACCTTGCCCGCGCCCATCCGCACGATCAGATTGAGGCGGCCGGGGTCGTTGTCTGGGTTGAGGATGTCGATCAGGCGGATCAGTTCTTCGCTGGTCATGCTCGGGCCGACTTTGACCCCGATTGGGTTGCCGACGCCGCGCAGGAACTCGACGTGGGCGCCGTCCAGCTGACGGGTGCGGTCGCCGATCCAGAGCATGTGCGCCGAGCAATCGTAGTAGCCGCCGGTGAGGCTGTCTTTACGCACGAAGGCTTGTTCGTAGTTGAGCAGCAGGGCTTCGTGGGCGGTGAAGAAGCTGGTCTCACGCAGTTGCGGCGAGGCGTCCATGCCGCAGGCGCGCATAAAGGCCAGGGTTTCGTCGATGCGGTTGGCCAGTTGGCTGTACTTCTCGCCCAGCGCCGAATTGGCGATAAAGTCCAGGTTCCACTGGTGTACCTGGTGCAAGTCGGCAAAACCGCCCTGGGCAAAGGCCCGCAGCAGGTTCAGCGACGCGGTGGACTGGTGATAGGCCTGCAGCAGGCGCTCGGGGTCGGGCACGCGGCTGGCGGAGTTGAAGTCGATACCGTTGACGATGTCGCCGCGGTAGGCGGGCAGGGTCACGCCGTCGATGGTTTCGTCATTGGCCGAACGTGGCTTGGCGAACTGGCCGGCCATGCGCCCGACTTTCACCACCGGGCAGCCGGCGGCAAAGGTCATGACAATCGCCATCTGCAGCAGCACCTTGAAGGTGTCGCGAATTTTCAGGGTGGAAAACTCGGCAAAGCTCTCGGCGCAATCGCCGCCCTGCAGCAAAAACGCGCGGCCCTGGGTGACCTCGGCAAACTGGCGGCGCAACTCGCGGGCTTCCCCGGCAAATACCAGCGGCGGATAGCTGGCGAGTTTTTGCTCGACTTCCAGCAGGTGCGCGGCATTCGGGTAGATGGGTTGTTGCTGGATAGGTTTGGCTCTCCAGCTGGCGGGGCTCCAGGCGTGCGACATCAGGGTTCTCGGTAATTTAAGAGGATCAGGCGGGCATGGTAACCGATGAAGGGGGTGGTTCAAGCCAATCGCGGCCGGCTAACCAGTGCGCCGGCTGGATTTAGCGCGTGACCGGGGCGGCGGTATTCCGGGACAATCGGCGTTTTAGTATTGATGCGCGGGTCGGACAGTTAATGCAGAAGGGGGAGTTGGAAGAGTTGCAGGTGATCGCCGAAGTGGCCGATGCGTTCGGGGTTATTCGCGTGGTCGAAATGGGCTGCTATCGCTTCTTGGAGTTTGGCGACTCGATCGAGCAGAGCTGCGTGTTTAATGGCGACCCCAGTTGGCTGGAGTACGACTACACCCGCGCCATGCTGCTGGGTGCGCTCTGCCATGCGGCGCCTGAGAGCGCGCTGTTTCTGGGGCTGGGGGCGGGCAATCTGACCCAGGCCTGCCTGAAGTACCTGCCGCTGGACGATGTCGAGGTGATCGAACTGCGCCCCGAGGTGCCGCGTCTGGCCATGGAGTATTTGGGCTTGGCCGATGATTCGCGGCTGACCATCCGTATTGGTGATGCCCTGGATTTACTCGACAGCGCGGAAAACGCCGACCTGATATTTCTCGATCTCTATACCGACACCGGCCCGGGCGTTGGCCATCTGGCCTGGAAGTTTCTCGATAACTGCCAAAAGAAACTCAATCCGGGCGGTTGGTTGATTATTAATCAGTGGGCCGCCAGTGACGGCAAGCCACTCGGCGCCGCGCTGCTGCGCGGGCTCTATCACCGGCACTATTGGGAAGTGCCGGTGAAGGAGGGCAATGTGGTGTTGATCATTCCAGCCGACCTGGAGCAGCAGCTGGATGTGCCGCAGTTGCAGGCGCAAGACCTGCGCCTGGCGCCGCTACTGGGTTACTCGCTGGCGTCCTTGCTAGCGGCGGTGCGGCCGGCCTCGTAACGCGGTTAGCAGGCCGTTGAAAAGACTCTGTCCCAGTTATGTGTTGAAGCGTGCGGGTCGGTTAGGCGATGCCTGGTGCGCGGTAATTCGTAGGGTGGGTTAGGCGCATGACCACGGGCTATCGGCTGATGCTTAGTCAGCTGCGCCGTAACCCACCAGAGGGAGCCCCCCGATCACCGCTTGGTGGGTTACGTGGCGCACACATTGCGCAGTTGATTTTCAAACCTTGTCCTGCGCCACTAACCCACCCTACCTCCTGCATCCATGCAGTCGTGCGCTTTAGCCTTTTTTGCCTGCGACCCACATGGATGTGGGAAATGCAGCTAGCCCGTTCGGCGCGGGCGTTGCACTAGCTTTCGCTCGCTACATTTTTCAACGGCCTGCTAGTTGCCGGTGAACTTGCCGGGGCGACGTTCGAGCATCGCCTGCACGCCTTCTTTGGCGTCATGGCTGTGCATCAGGCTGCGCATGGTCACTGGCAAGTTGGCGGCGGCGGCATCTGCGCCCTCGCGCACCGTTTGCCGGGCCGAGGCGAGCGTGGCCTGCACACCGAGCGGCGCCTGGGCGGCAATCCGCTCGGCCAGTTGCAGGGCGCGCGGTAGCAAGTCTTCACTGGCCACCACTTGCTGTACCAGTCCCAGGCGATAGGCTTCGTGGGCGTCGAACTCATCTCCGGTTAGCAGCCAGCGCATGGCATTGCCCCAGCCGGCGGTTTGATACATGCGTAGGGTGGCGCCGCCGAACGGGAAGATGCCGCGTTGCACCTCCATCTGAGCAAAGCGGGTGTTACTGGCGCACAGGTTAATGTCCGAGGCCAGCATCAACTCGATGCCGATGGTCAGGCAGTAGCCTTGCGCCGCCACTATCACCGGTTTGCTCACCCGTGGGCCGCCAAACACCCCCCAGGGGTCGCAACCCCCTGTCGGCACTTGCCAGCCGGCAGCCAGTACCGGGCCGATGTTGGCCAGGTCCAGGCCTGCGGTGAAGTGTTCGCCATGGGCAAATACCAGCGCCACCCGGGCCTCGCTGTTACGTTCAAACTCGCCATAGGCAAGGCATAGGTCATTGAGCAGGTCGAGGTCGAAGGCGTTGCGCTTGGCGCGGCGATCGAGGCCGAGCAGCAGAATGTGCCCGCGTAGTTCGCGGCTAACACGGCTGTTTGAGCTTTGCGTCATGGCTAAAATCCTTGCGTGGGAGGGGCGCCAAACGGGTATAGCGTGGGCGTCATGGGTTGTTCAAGTGATTTCAGCGCAGAGCTGACCGACCACTCAGCGGATCCGGCTAAATGGGTAGAAAATACCCACCTATAGATTGGATTCTCGGGTATAGTGCGCGCCGGCCTTTTGCGGGGCCGTGTTCAGGTAGTGCAATTTCACCGAGGTTAAACCCCGGCTGCATGTCCGCCTAGCGGGCTCTACTTGACGATTCATTCATCAATACGTTTTCGCAAATCCCCGCCGACAAAGCTGCCAGGGTTACCTTCGGGTCTTACAGGGCATGTGCTGCTTTGAAACATGGGTCTTTGCGGATGCACTAGAGGCAGACCCATGACCCAAGTAATCGGCGGCTTCGCCGCACTCGAACTACATCCAAATATTCTTGCCGCTGTAATCGCGACTGGCTACGAAGAGCCTTCGGCGATTCAAACCTTGTCGATTCCGGTGATTCTGGCTGGCCACGACATGATCGGCCAAGCGCAAACCGGTACCGGCAAAACCGCCGCGTTCGCGTTGCCAATTCTCAGCCGCATCGACCCGGCCAAGCGTCAGCCACAAGCGCTGATCCTGGCGCCAACTCGCGAGTTGGCCCTGCAGGTTGCCAGCGCCTTTGAAACCTACGCCAAGCAAATGCCGGGTGTTAGCGTTATCGCCGTTTACGGCGGCGCGCCTATGGGCCCGCAACTGAAGGCTATCCGCAACGGCGCACAGATCATAGTTGCGACCCCAGGTCGTTTGGTTGACCACTTGCGCCGCGACGAGAAAGTTCTGTCGACTGTGTGCCACTTGGTCCTCGACGAAGCCGACGAAATGCTCAAGCTGGGCTTTATGGACGACCTTGAAGTGATCTTCAAAGGCCTGCCAGCCGAGCGTCAGACCGTATTGTTCTCGGCCACCTTACCGCACTCGATCCGCTCTATCGCTGAAAAGCACTTGCGCGATCCTAAGCACGTTAAGGTTGAGACCAAGACCCAAACCGTTACCGCGATTGAGCAGGCCCACTTGTTGGTGCACGCCGATCAAAAGGTTTCGGCTGTACTGCGTTTGCTCGAAGTTGAAGAATTCGACGCGCTGATCGCCTTCGTGCGTACCAAACAAGCCACTCTGGATCTGGCCGCCGCGCTGGAAGCCAAAGGCTACAAGGCTGCTGCCCTGAACGGTGACATCGCCCAGAACCAACGTGAGCGCGTTATCGAATCGCTGAAAGATGGCCGTCTGGACATCGTAGTGGCGACCGACGTTGCTGCCCGTGGCCTCGACGTGCCGCGCATCACTCACGTGATGAACGTTGACATGCCATACGATCCAGAGTCCTACGTGCACCGTATCGGTCGTACCGGCCGTGCTGGTCGTACTGGTCGTGCGCTGTTGTTGGTAACGCCGCGTGAGCGTCGCATGCTGCAGGTAATTGAGCGTGTAACCGGCCAGAAGGTTGCTGAAGTACGTCTGCCGGACGCTGCTGCAGTACTGACCGCACGCATCAAGAAGCTGACTAACGCTTTGGCGCCGCTGGTTGGTGATGCTGAAACCACTCACGGCGAGTTGCTTGATCGCTTGACCGCTGACATCGGCTGCACCCCGCGTGCACTGGCTGCTGCTTTGTTGCGCAAAGCCACCAACGGTCAAGCCTTGACCCTGGCTGAAGTTGAGCGTGAGCAGCCGTTAGTGCCGAACGGCGGCGCGCCACGTGGCGAACGCAGCGAGCGTCCTGAGCGTAGCGGTGAGCGCAGTGAGCGTTCCGAGCGTGGCGAACCGCGTGAGCGTCGTGCTCCGGTGCCATTGGCCGACGGTCGTGCGCGTTGCCGCACTGCCTTGGGTCTGCGTGACGGTATCGCCGCCAAGAACCTGCTGGGCGCCATCCTCAACGAAGGCGGCTTGGTTCGCGAAGCCATCGGTCGCATCCAGGTGCGTGAGAGCTTCAGCTTGGTCGAGCTGCCAGAAGACGGTCTCGAGCGCTTGCTGACCAAGCTGAAGGACACTCGCGTTGCCGGTAAGCAGTTGAAGTTGCGTCGTTATCGCGAAGATTGATCGGTAGTTTCTACTGATTAAACCGAGCCCCGCCTAGTGCGGGGCTTTTGCGTTATGCGGGTTGGTAAATGGCCCTGTCCCAGTTGCGTGTTGTAGACAGGCCGTAGGATGCGGTTGAGCGCAGCGATACCCATCACCGCGAGCTAAGCGTTGCACTTATTCCATGAATTCAGGCCGGCTGTTGCGTGCGGGGATGGCTGGACTGATTACCGCTGGATGATTGATGGGTATCGCTAAGCTCAACCCATCCTACAAAAGCTGCGACCGGCGCAACACATGGCGGGTACACAGCCTTATAAATGCTGGCTGGATTTAGTCGAAGCGGTAGATGTCCATGCCGAGGGCGCCGAGGGTGAAGCCCTGGTGGACCAGACTGAAGTGCTGGCCGGCGCCTTGGGCGAAAAACAGCGGCAGCAGGTGTTCGGCGCTCGGGTGGTTGCGCCGCGCCTGCGGGGCCTGGCGCAGATAGTCGTGCAGCGCTGCCGCATCGCCGCGTTCAAGCTGCTCGACCACCCAATCGCGAAAGGCTTTGGCCCAAGACGTGACCGCCTCGGGGCCGGCTTGCCAATCCAGCTCGCCAAGGTTGTGGGTGATGCTGCCGGAGCCGATCAGCAGTACGCCTTGTTCGCGCAAACCGGCCAGCGCCTGGCCGATCCGAGTTTGCATGGCCGGGCCACGCTGGCTGGGCAGCGACAGCTGCACCACGGGTATATCGGCCTGGGGATACATCAGCGACAGCGGCACCCAGGCGCCGTGATCCAGTGGGCGCTCGGTGTCGAGTTGTGCGGTGAGTCCGCCATCCTTGAGTAGCGCAACCACCTGGGCGGCCAGTTCCGGCTGGCCGGGCGCTGGGTATTGGATTTGATAGAGTGGCTGCGGGAAACCCTGGAAATCGTGCCAGGTGCTGGGCTGGGCGGCGCTGCTGACCCGTAGATCCTGAGTCTCCCAGTGCGCCGAGACCACTAAGATGGCCTTGGGTCTGGGCAGGTCGGCGGCCAGTTGAGCTAAGGCTGGGCCGCTGGCGCCGGGTTCGAGGGCGAGCATGGGTGAGCCGTGGGAGATGAAAATACTGGGTAACATGGGCGACTCCTGATAGACAATAAGGCCATCTTCGGCGCTGGACATATCGAGATCCAGTATAAATTCTTGCGCTATTTGATCAGTTTATTGAGGGTTTTATGCACCAAGACTTTTGGCAGCAGCGCTGGGCGCGTAACGAAATTGGCTTTCACTTGAGTGAAGTGAATCCGTATTTACAACGGTTTTGGCCGGCGCTGAATGTCGCGCCGGGCACGCAGGTGCTGGTGCCTTTGTGCGGTAAATCCCTGGATATGCTTTGGCTGGCCGAGCAGGGTTATCGCGTGCTCGGCGTTGAGCTGGCGCAGGCGGCGGTGGAGGCGTTTTTCAGTGAGCAGGATCTGGCTGCTGAAATCGATCAGGTGGGTGAGTTTCGCCGCTATCGCTCAGGCGCTATTGAGGTGCTCTGCGGCGATTTTTTTAGCCTGACCGCGGCTGACCTGCTCGAGTGTCGGGCGCTCTATGATCGCGCCGCGTTGATCGCCTTGCCGGCGCCGCTGCGTGAGCGCTATGCCGCGCATCTGGCTTCGATCTTGCCGTCAGGTTGTGGGGGCTTGCTGGTGGTCCTGGATTACCCGCAGGAACAAATGCCCGGACCGCCTTTTGCCGTTGGCGAGGTCGAGGTGCAGCGCCTGCTGGCAGCACCGCAATGGTCGGTGCAAGTGCTTGAGGCGCGCGATGTACTGGGTGAGAACTGGCGGTTTTTGCAGCGTGGCTTGAGTCAGCTGAGCGAGCGGGTCTATCGGTTGCAGCGCGGTTAATTGCGGGCACAAAAAAGGGCGACTCGCATCGCCCTCATTGATCTGTGTCGGAACCCTTAGCCGCGTTGACGCAGCGCTTCGATGCGGTCTTCCAGCGGCGGGTGGGTCATCAGCAGGCCGGCCAGGCCATGCTTGAGACCACCGTTGATGCCGAAAGCCATCAGGCTCGACGGCATGGTCACCGGTACTTCCTGCTCGGCGCGCAGGCGTTGCAGGGCGGCGATCATGGCGCCGGTGCCGGCCAGGTTGGCGCCGGCTTCGTCGGCACGGAATTCGCGTTTACGCGAGAACCACATGACGATGATGCTGGCCAGGATGCCCAGTACCAGTTCGGCGAAGATGGTGGCGACGAAATAGCCGATGCCTTGGCCTTCTTCGTTTTTCAGGATCACCTTGTCGACGAAGTTGCCGAAGATCCGCGCAAAGAACATCACAAAGGTGTTCACCACGCCCTGGATCAGCGCCAGGGTGATCATGTCGCCGTTGGCCACATGGCCGATTTCGTGGGCCAGTACGGCGCGCACTTCATCGGGCGAAAAACGCTCCAGCAAACCCTGGCTGACCGCCACCAATGCGTCGTTTTTGTTCCAGCCAGTGGCGAAGGCGTTGGATTCGTAAGCTGGGAAAATCCCCACTTCCGGCATCTTGATCCCGGCGGCGCGGGACAGTTCTTCCACTGTTTGCATCAGCCATTGTTCGTGGCGGGTGCGCGGCTGGGTGATGATTTGCGTGCCGGTGCTCATCTTCGCCATCCACTTGGAGATGAGCAGCGAGACCAGTGAGCCAGCAAAACCGAATACCGCACAGAAGGCCAGCAAGCTGCCGTAGTTTTGCCCGGTGTAACGGTCCACTCCCAGCAATTTGAGGGTAATGCTGGCGATCAGCAGAACCGCCAGGTTGGTGGCTAGGAACAGAAAAATGCGCTTCATGGTTGGAACAAACTCCTGGGGGTGAATAGTCCGCGCGCTGACCGTGCATAAAGCCTTGGCTTGGCGCGTTTATAGATGGGTATATAAGGCTGCAGCCCCTGCGGATTCAAGCCGGGGACTATTTCAAACTGTGTCGTTTGCATCGCTCTGGCCAGTCAGGCCGCTGACGAACAGGTGCTGGGTTAGCAACGCCACGCGCTCGCTTTGATGACTGCCCAGCGCCTCGCGCAGTTGATAGGCCAGGGTTGCCTGTACCCGAAGGATGCTGGGGGTTAATTGCCGATCGGGATTATTCAGCGGCAAGGCGCGGGTCAAGCGCAGAAAGCCTTTTTCACTGAGCACCGCCTGATCGAGCGCATCAAACTGAATGCACGAGTCAAAGCGCAGATAGCCTTCCTCGGCCAGCCACAGTAGGGCGCCCAGGCAGTTTTGATGGCGCTGGCTGGGCAGGCCAAAATCATCCGGCTCCTCGCGACCGATCAGGTCTTCGACATACAGGGCAACTTTGCGCGGGAACGCCTGATAGAGCAGCAACATGGCGGCGGCCGCGTCCTTGTAGAACTCGTCGATCTGCAGGTCCATGGCGCGCGGTTATTGGCTGTAGGTCTTGAGGAAATTGCCGATCCGGCCGATGGCGGTGGACAGTTCATCCACGCGGGGCAGGGTAACCACCCGGAAGTGATCCGGCCACGGCCAATTAAACGCCGTGCCCTGCACGATCAGCAGCTTCTCGGAAAGCAGCAGATCGAGGACAAATTTTTCGTCGTTGTGGATCGGATAGACCTTGGGGTCGATCTTCGGGAAGGCGTAGAGCGCGCCCATCGGCTTGACGCAGCTGACGCCGGGGATGCTGTTGAGCAGCTCCCAGGTGCGGTTGCGTTGCTCCAGCAGGCGGCCGTTCGGCAGTACCAGGTCATTGATGCTCTGGTAGCCGCCCAGCGCGGTTTGAATCGCGTGTTGGCTCGGCACGTTGGCGCACAGGCGCATGTTGGCCAGGATATCCAGGCCTTCGATATAGCTCTGGGCCTTGTGCTTGGGGCCGGACAGCGCCACCCAGCCGGAGCGAAAACCCGCCACGCGGTAGGATTTTGACAGGCCGTTGAAGGTCAGGCAGAACACGTCCGGCGCCAAGGATGCGGTGCAGATATGCACGGCATCGTCGTAAAGAATCTTGTCGTAGATCTCGTCGGAGAACACCACCAGATTGTGCTGGCGGGCCAGCTCGAGCATGTCGAGCAGCACTTCTTTGGAGTACACCGCGCCCGTTGGGTTGTTCGGGTTGATGATCACCAAGGCCTTGGTGTTGGGGGTGATCTTGGCCTTGATGTCGGCAATATCCGGCCACCAATTGGCCTGCTCGTCGCACAGGTAATGCACCGATGTGCCGCCGGCCAGGGCTGCGGCGGCGGTCCAGAGCGGGTAGTCGGGCGCGGGAATCAACACCTCGTCGCCATTATTGAGCAGCGCCTGCATGGCCATCACAATCAGCTCGGAAACGCCGTTGCCGAGGTAGATGTCCTCGATGCCTACGCCTTCCACCTGTTTTTGCTGGTAGTACTGCATCACCGCTTTGCGCGCGCTGAACAGGCCTTTGGAGTCGCTGTAGCCTTGGGCGGTGTGCAGGTTGCGGATCATGTCCTGGAGGATTTCCTCCGGCGCCTCGAAGCCAAACGGCGCCGGGTTGCCAATGTTCAGCTTGAGGATGCGATGGCCTTCCTCTTCCAAGCGCTTGGCATGCTTGAGCACTGGGCCGCGAATGTCGTAGCACACGTTGGCAAGCTTGTTGGATTTGCTGAACTGCATCTAAATGATCCTGAAATGTAAGGAATCGGCGCACAAACTAGCGGCAACACAGACTGTATGAAAACGTAACGAGCGAAGGTTAGGCAAGGCAAAAACAGGCAAGGACGCGGAGTTTACGAGTTGTAAATGAGCAGTCCGAGCCTGTTTTTAACGCCGCATAACCGAGCGCAGTAGTTTTCACACAGTCTGAACAGTGGCTTTAGGCCGTCTTGGCAGGCTGTGGCGCGGGTGACAGACTGGGGGCGAATGATACGTTCGGCCTGTTCGTGGCGAAAGGTACTGCGCGGGCTTTTTTCAGTTTTGGAGGTGTGCAGATGGATAAGCTTGAGAAGTCCCTAGAGGCCTGGCGCGAGCAGTTAACCCCGGAGCAGTTTCGTGTCTGCCGGCAAAAAGGCACGGAGCGGCCCTTTAGTGGCGAGTATTACGCCAGCACTGCGCCGGGCAGTTATCTGTGCACCTGCTGCGGCGCCGCGCTGTTTACGGCCGAGAGCAAGTTTGATGCCGGCTGCGGCTGGCCGAGTTATTTTCAGCCGGCCCAGGCCGAAGCGGTGGTCAATCGGGTCGATAGTAGTCACGGCATGCAGCGTACCGAAGTGCTTTGCGCCAAGTGCGATGCGCACCTTGGCCATGTGTTCAATGACGGTCCGGCACCGACCGGCTTGCGTTACTGCATTAATTCGGTGGCGCTAAAGCATAAGGCCTAGCACCCGTTAGTTACCGGATTCAGTTGTTTGGGGGTTTTTCGGGCTTATTAGATTGCGCACAATTCAATTGCTGGCTATCTTGTTCGGGTCTTCTTCTTTCCAGGACCTACCCCATGAGCACTGCACTTCTCGATATTCCTTGCACCACCATCAAAGGCGAGCAGAAAACCCTGGCCGATTTCGCCGGTAAGGCGGTGCTGGTGGTTAATACCGCCAGCAAATGTGGCTTCACGCCGCAATACAAGGGGCTGGAAACCCTCTGGAAAACCTATAAAGATCAAGGCCTGGTGGTGCTGGGCTTTCCGTGCAATCAGTTCGGCAAGCAGGAGCCGGGCAATGAAGGGGCTATCTCGGAATTTTGCGAGCTGAATTTCGGTGTCAGCTTCCCGCTGTTCAAAAAAGTTGATGTCAACGGCGCCGACGCCCACCCGTTGTTTGTACAGCTGAAGAAAACCGCCCCTGGGTTACTGGGCAGCCAGGGCATCAAATGGAACTTCACCAAGTTTCTGATCGGTAAAGACGGTCAGTTGGTTAAGCGCTTCGCGCCGACCACCAAGCCGGAAGACCTCAGCGCCGAGATTGAAGCTCTACTGCAATGAGCACCCAGGCGTTGCCGTCGTTAGCTGTGCCGCCCCTGGATTCGGCGCTGCAGCTGGATAACCAACTGTGCTTTAAGTTGTACGCGGCTTCGCGGGCGGTAATTCGCGCCTACCAGCCGATGCTCGCGCAGCTTGGCCTGACTTACCCGCAGTATTTGGCCATGTTGGTGCTCTGGGAGTGGCAAACCGCAGCGCCGCCGCAGCCTACGGTAAAAGCCCTGGGGGAGCGCTTGCTGCTGGATTCGGGCACGCTGACTCCGCTGCTTAAGCGCCTCGAGCTATTGGGCTTGGTGCAACGCCAGCGCGCCAGCCATGACGAGCGAGAAGTGCACTTGCGGCTGACGACTAGCGGGTTGGCGTTGCGTGCGCAGGTGCTGCCGCTGAAGGCGCAGTTGCTCTGTGACAGTGGCGCTTCGCTGGCTGAGTTGGAAGAGTTGCGCCAGCGTTTGGCAGGCTTGCTTGAGCGGCTTATGGCGTTGCCGTAACGACGCTTTTCAGGTTGCTCGGTAGCCACTGCTGCATCAGGCTGACCAGTTGCTCCATGCGAAAGGGTTTGGCCAGGTAGTCGCTCATGCCGGCGTCGATACAGTGCGCGCGCTCATCGAGCATGGCATTGGCGGTCAGGGCGATGATGGGCAAGTTTAGCCAGTCGGGGTTTTGCCTGATGCGCCGGCTGGCCTCATAACCGTCCATGACCGGCATATTGCAATCCATCAGCACCAGGTCGACAGGTTCTTGCGCTAGGCGTTCGAGCGCTTCGGCGCCATGGTTGGCCAGCAGCACACTGCAGCCCATTTTGCTGAGCATGCCTTTAGCCACCATTTGATTGACCGCATTGTCCTCAACCAACAGCACGCGCGGCGCTTGCTGGGTGGTCGGCTGGGCGCTTGCTGCGTGGGCGGTTGTCGTCGTTGGCTGCAGTGACTGCAGGTTTGCCTGTGACTGTGGCAGCAACAGCTGGTCGAGTGCTTGATGGAGCGCCTGTCGCGCGAGCGGGCGGGCCAGCTGCTGGAAGGGTGCCAGGGCGCTACTTTGCTCGGCGTTAAGGAAATTACCGTAGCGGCTGATCAGCAATAGCGGCGCCCCACAGGCTGCGCGCAGCTGGTTAAGCGGGGCGGGGTTGGTGCAGATCTGTAGGCTGGGGGCAAACGCTGCAACTGCTTGCAGGTCGTCAAAGCGCTGGTAGGTCAGGCCCCAGCTGGGTAACAGGGTGGCCAGTAGCTCAGCCAAACCGCTGGAGTCGTCCAGCAAGGCGGCAACCCGGCCTTGCAGCGCTGGCAGGCAGGCTGGACGGTCCTGGCTAAGCAGTGGTAGGTCAACATAAAACTGACTGCCTACGCCTTCGTGGGATACCAGGCTCAGGCGGCCCTGCATGGTTTCGCACAGCGTGCGCGCCAGCGCTAAGCCAAGGCCGCTGCCGCCGTACTGACGAGTAATGCCGGCGCCGGCCTGAATAAATGGCTGGAAAATCTTTGCTTGGGCCGCCTGAGCAATGCCAATGCCGGTGTCGCGGACGATTATCTGCACACCAATGGGGCTTTTATTGATGCGTAAATCGACGCGGCCGGTGTGGGTGAACTTAAGCGCGTTAGACAGCAAATTAAAGATGATTTGCCGAACCCGGGTTGGATCGCCAATAAAGGTCTCGGCCAATTGTGGATCGATCAGGCAGGTTAGCTCAACGTCATCCGCAGCATTTTGCGACAGCAGGCTGACCGTTTCTTCGGCCAGACTGGCCAAGTCGAAGGGGATTTTTTCCAGCTGCAATTGGCCAGCTTCGACTTTCGACAGGTCAAGAATGTCGTTCAGTAACTCCAGCAAAATAGTGCCGGACTCGCTGGCGATGGTCAGTTGTTGACGTTGCTCGTTGGCCATCGGCGCGTCGAGGGCCAGATCAAGCATGCCCAGCAGGCCATTAAGCGGTGTGCGAATTTCGTGACTCATGCTGGCCAGAAAGGCTGCGCGGGCTTGGGCCATTTGTACGGCATTGCTGCGTGATACTTCGAGTTCCTGGTTGGAGGCTGACAGCCTGGCATTGCTGGCTTTGAGTTCGGTGGTGCGGGTTTCGATGATGTTTTCCAGCTCGCCCAGGTATTGGGTGAGGCGCTCTTCGGCCTCGCGGCGGCGGTCGATTTCATTGGTGATATTGCTCAGTTGCGTGTTGGTGACCTCAACCAGCACACCAATTTCATCTTGTTCATGACCGCTGGGGCAGCTCAGTTTTTGTCGGATGGGGGCGCCGAGATCATGGGCGCTAATGGCGCGCACCACGCTCACCAGCGGCTTGGTCAGCATGAAGTAAAACAATACCAGCAAGATCAACGACAGTAGCAGGCTGCGTACAAAGCCGGTGCCAAGGGTGACCAATACGCGGTTGAGAAAGCGGCTGCCAAAGGCGTAGGTGTCGACCTCAAGGTTTAGCTGGCCGAGCGTCTCGCGCGAGCCACGATTGACGTACAGCGGCAAACTGAACGAACGCTCGCTACCAAACAGAAAATCGCTGATAAAACGAAAGCTGCTTTGCAAGCGTGGGCGACCCACGCTGGCCAGGCTTGAGCCGCTGTTGTCGAGGATTTCCGCTTGCATGATGCCCGGCGAGTTGAGCAGGCCAAGCACCAGTTCGTGGGCGAGTTCGGCGTCAATGTTGTAGGCGATGCGCGTGGCGGGGTTGCGACTGACCTCAAGCAGCGCATGAATCTCGTTGTTGATTGAGGCGTCTTCGGTGCGGTAGTCGAGGCCGACCTGCAGCAGGCTAAGCAAGGTCCCAAGAATAAACGCCACCAGCACTGTGAGGCTGGCCTGCTTGTACGACAGTCGGCGAGTGAGCGAAATATTCATGGGTGAGGGTGATGGCCTTTTGACTGTGCGCTAAGAGCATAGTCGATTCAGTCAGTGATCAGCCGTAGCCGTAGCCGCAGGTGCAGGTGCAGGTGCAGGTGCCGTGGTCGGTAATCGGTTAGCGTTAGTTGGATGGCTGGCGCTTAGGTGTCATACACCTCTAAGTCCGACGTAGAGGTGTATTTTCTCATTAGGCCTTGCCGCTCAGTTTGGCCAGTGTGCGCAGCTCGCCAGGTAGCACCTCGGCGATGCTGGCGCGCGCCTTGACCCGTTGCAGGAGCGCAGCCAGCGCCGGCCAGCGTTGTTGATCGAGCTGTTCGCCGCCGTGCTCAAGGTTGATTAGCTGACAGCTAAAGGCCAGGTCGGCCATGCTTAGGGCGTTGTCGACAAAGTAATCGGCAGTGCCCAAGATTTTTTCGAGGTAGTCAAAGTGTGCCGGCAGTTTGTCGTGCAGCGCAGTTTGCACGGCGGCTTCATCGCAAGGTTGGCCCATGGTCGGTTTAAGCACGCGATTGCGAAACACGGCAAAGGTGGTGAGTGGGGCCAGCTCGTAATCGGCGTATTTCTCCAGCCAGCGAATTTGCGCTCGCTGCGCTGCAGTTTTGCCATACAGCTGCGGTAGTTCAGGGTGTTTTTCTTCCAGGTACTGACAGATCACGCTGGAGTCGGCGATGGCAAAGTCATCGTCTTTGAGCGCCGGAATTCGTCCCAGCGGGCTGAGTTCGCGATACCACTCAGGCTGACCGAAGGGGGTGATGATCTCAAGCTGGTATTCCAGACCCTTTTCCGCAAGAAAAACCCGCAGCTTGCGAACAAAGGGTGAAAGAGGCGCTCCGTAAACAGTCAGGCTCATGCAGGGATCCTTGTGGGCAATTGAGGGGCTGGGGTTAGAAACTTTTTTTCTTCCAGCTGTCATCGTCGTCCAGCGACTTTAGTCCCTCGGTCAGTTGGTTGACTTCATCTGCAACCGGTTTGGTGTCTTCCAGCACCATGGCATTGGCGCGGTTTAGCTGGTTTTCCATCTGCGCCAACTGGGCTTGGTATTTGCCCGGCTCAGGTTGTTTGCGCAGGTATTGCACGCCGCGCTCAAAGGCCAGCCGGGCTTGCCCAGGTTGCTCTTTTTGCAGGGCTTGTTGGCCGAGGCTGTTAAAGAAGTCAATGTGCAACAGGCATAGCATGTGCTGAATTTCTTTGTTCCAATGTTTGGCCTCATTGACTTGCATAAGGCCATCTTGGGTGGCGCGGGAGATCTGGCTATTAAGGTTCTCCAGAATAAAACGCACTTCTTTAGCTTTGGCTTCGTTGTGGATCGGTTGTGGGGGATTGTTGATTGGGATCAGTTCGTTTTTGTTGACCAGTTCGCGCAGCTCGATGATCCGCGATCTAAGTGCGCTATTGGCTTTGTCCAGCGGCAGCAGGCGATCACTGAATTGCAATTCAAAACGGCTAAGCAGCAGTTTCAATGCCGGTGTCATCAGCTGGCCGGGCAAGTTGTCGGAAACGTCACGGCTGCGCCGCGCACGATCATTGAGGTCGGCGCGTAGGCGAGCTTTTTCCAGTTTGCTGTTTTCAACCATATGGTTGATGTAACCGATGGCAACCAGAATGACGAGGCCGGTTACTATCAGTAGGGAAATGACAATTGGCGACACCGTTTAAGCCTCATGCAAAGGGGTTTTCTGGAGTGTAGTGCCTTCGCTGTATTGCTCATAGTGCCTACGCTGCTTATGTCCAGATGTACTTGATTTGAAAAAAATTTCACTAGAGGGTTGACGCCCGTTCGCAGGCTCCATAGAATGCGCGCCTCTTCAAGCGGTAAGCCAAAAGCCTAACGCCAGAAGACGGAAATAGCTGATGAAAAAGGCTATGCAACTTCCGAGCAGTGTCCCCTTCGTCTAGTGGCCTAGGACACCGCCCTTTCACGGCGGTAACAGGGGTTCGAGTCCCCTAGGGGACGCCATATATGCGGGAATAGCTCAGTTGGTAGAGCACGACCTTGCCAAGGTCGGGGTCGCGAGTTCGAGTCTCGTTTCCCGCTCCAGATTTACAAAAACGCCGCTCACTGAGCGGCGTTTTTGTTTGTGCGATTTTTAGCGCTAAAAAAAGCCCGCAGGTTTTGCCTGCGGGCTTTTTGCGTATTAAGCGCCTACTACCTACTACCCACTACCCACTACCTACTGCTTGGTGCTTTCCGGCGGCAGTGCCAGCAGCTGTTTTTCTTGGTTCCAGTCAAACGGCTGGTCGTTTTGCTCGGCCTCATGGCGGCGCTCGTCGAGGGTTTGGAATAATTGAATCTCTTCGTCCGGCATGTAGTGCAGGCAATCGCCGCCAAAGAACCACAGCAGGTCGCGCGGCACCAAGTGGGTAATCTGCGGGTAGCGATGAATAATTTGGCAGATGATGTCTTGGCCCAGGTACAGGCTTTCTTCGGGTGATACTGGCAATTGCTCCAGTAGCTCGTCGAAGCGCTCCATAAACAGTGCGTGGTTTTCTTCCGGAACTTGTTCCGCTTCGCCAACCGCTACCAAAATACTGCGCAGGTGGGCGAGCAGGGCGAGGTGATGGTCGATAGGTGAATGAGCCATGCTGCAAATCCTCAAGGGCAAAACGGGCGCGCCAGTATAAAGCGACGGGCGCCCGCTGTCCCCCAAGAGCCTGTCGGACATTCTCGCTACGGACGCCTGAGCCCGACAGGCCCCTAGCGCACTTTGCCGCGGCTGAGTTTGAGCTCCTCTTGGCTGAAGTCGTCGACATCAATTACCCGCCGCCGCGCCGTTTCGGCCTGGTGCAAGGTCTGTGCTTCTTCGGCGCTTAAAACGCCCGCGACGACTGCGGCATCGATGGCGTTCTCACCGGCGACCGGTTGTACGTGCCCGGCTTTAAGCGCTTGGTGCAGCTTTTTCTGCAGAGGCTGGCTGGCGCCGATCAGGTTGACGGCATGCTGCAAGGCGCCGACCGCGTCGTTTTCTGCCTGCGGGCGATAACAACCGTCCAGCAGTGCCTCTAATGCAGGATCGCCACTGGGACGGCCGAGGATCGCGGCGACTTCGGCGTCCAGTGCATCCGAGGGGCCCGAGTGCCGACGGCCGAACGGGAACACCAGCACTCGCAACAAGCCGCCGAGAATGCGGCTGGGGAAGTTGTTGAGCAGTTCAGCCAGTGCTCGCTCGGCGTGCCCGAGGCTCTCTTCCAGGGCCCAGCGCACGCAGGGGCGCAAGTAGGCGGGTGAGTCGAGGTCGTGATAGCGCTTGAGTGCGGCGCTGGCCAGATACAGCTGGCTGAGCACGTCGCCCAGGCGTGCGGAGAGACGCTCGCGGCGTTTCAGTTCGCCGCCGAGCAGCATCATGCTGCAGTCGGCGAGTAGGGCAAAGGCGGCGGCGAGGCGGTTCAGGGCGCGAAAATACGGGCGGCTGAGGCTGTCGCCGGGCACTTCGGCGAAACCACCGAGGGTCAGGCTGAGGATCAAGCTGCTGGCGCTGTTACTGACGGCAAAACCTATGTGTTGCAACAGCAGTTGGTCGAACTCAAGCAGCGCCTGAGCCTGATCTTCACGCCCGGCCAAGGCCATTTCCTTGAGCACATAGGGGTGGCAGCGAATCGCGCCCTGACCAAAAATCATCAGGTTGCGCGAAAGAATATTGGCGCCCTCGACGGTGATGAAGATCGGCGCGGCCTGCCAGGAGCGCGCCAGATAGTTATTCGGCCCCATGATGATGCCTTTGCCGCCATGCACGTCCATGGCGTGGCTGATGCACTCGCGGCCGCGCTCGGTCAGGTGGTATTTGAGGATGGCCGACAGCACCGAAGGCTTTTCGCCCAGATCCACCGCGTTGGCAGTGAGGATGCGCGCGCTGTCCATCAGCCAGGTGTTGCCGCCGATGCGCGCCAACGATTCTTGAATCCCCTCGAAGGCGGCCAGCGGTACGTTGAACTGTTCACGAATCTGCGCATATTGGCCGGTCACCAAGCTGGTGTATTTGGCCGCGCCAGTGCCGACCGCCGGCAGTGAAATTGAGCGGCCCACCGACAGGCAGTTCATCAGCATCATCCAGCCCTTGCCGAGCATGGCCTGGCCGCCAATCAAAAACTCCAGTGGAATAAATACGTCTTTGCCCGAGTTTGGCCCGTTCATAAAGGCCGCGCCGAGTGGCAGATGGCGGCGGCCGATCTCGACGCCAGGGGTATCGGTCGGTACCAGCGCCAGGCTGATGCCCAGGTCCTCTTCTTCGCCCAGCAGGTGCTCGGGATCGTAAGCCTTGAAGGCCAGGCCGAGCAGCGTCGCCACCGGGCCGAGGGTGATGTAGCGTTTCTCCCAGTTCAGGCGCAGGCCTATTACTTGCTGGCCTTGCCACTGGCCTTTGCAGATGATGCCGACATCCGGCATGGCGCCGGCATCCGAGCCGGCCAGTGGGCCGGTGAGGGCGAAGCAGGGGATGTCATCGCCGCGCGCCAGGCGCGGCAGGTAGTGCTGGCGCTGTTCATCGGTGCCGTAGTGCAGCAGCAATTCGGCGGGGCCGAGGGAGTTGGGCACCATCACGGTGGAGGCCAGGTCGCCTGAGCGGGTCGCCAGTTTCATTGCGACTTGCGAGTGGGCGTAGGCGGAGAAACCCTTGCCGCCGTATTCCTTGGGAATGATCAGGGCAAAGAAGCCGTGCTGCTTGATATGCGCCCAGGCCTTTGGTGGCAGATCGAGTAACTGGCCAATTTCCCAGTCGCTGACCATGGCGCACAGCTCTTCGGTCGGGCCGTCGAGAAAGGCTTGTTCTTCGGCTGTCAGCTGGGCTTTGGGGTAGGCCAGTAGCTTGTTCCAGTCTGGGCGGCCGCTAAACAGTTCGCCGTCCCACCAAACGCTACCCGCCTCGATGGCATCGCGTTCGGTCGCCGACATGGGTGGCAGCACGCGCTGAAACCAGGCAAACAGCGGTGCACTGATAAGTTTGCGCCGCAGCGTGGGCAGCGCCAGTGGCAAGGCCACGGCGAGCCACAGCAGCCAGAGGCTTGCCAGCAGCCAGATGGGGAGCAGGGCAAAGACGCTCAGCGCCAGTAGGTACACGGCCACCATGGCCAAGGCCGGTAGCGGGGCGCTGCGGCGGTGGGCCAGAAAGGCCGTGCCAAAAACCAGGACGAGTAACCAGAGAACGAACATGCAAATACTCCATGAGGGCAGCGGGCTATAGCCCGCCGGCATGAGCGTAGTCGGCACCGAGAACGGGTGACGACAAGGGTGGTAAGCGCTTGAAGCGGCGATTGCGGCAGGATTAACGCGGCTAAGCGCAGACAGGGTGTTAATTCCTGCTGCTGTTGTTGAGGTGAACGAGTCGGGAGCTTTGCTCGGTGAGCTGCTGGGGTGAATCTGCACGTCACCTGAATACTGACCGGGCAACGGGCGTAGAGTTCGCTAATTGCTCAGTCCTGGCATTCACCGGTGCGGTAGTGGGGCGCTGCAGTGGCCCGTTGTTACGCCGTGCCGAGCCGCTTTGTCGGTGGCTGATTTGCAGGCCTCGATGAGTCGCTCGGCGCGCGCCTGGTTGCAATTACGCACCCGAGCCCCTATCTAGAGTGTCCCTCCATCTCGGCGCGCGCACCCATGAGTTCTGCTCTGTCCATTCGGCAGCTGACCAAAACCTACGGCAACGGTTTCCAGGCCCTCAAGGGGATTGATCTGGACGTGGACGAAGGTGATTTTTTTGCCTTGCTCGGCCCCAACGGTGCCGGAAAATCCACCACCATCGGCATCCTCTCGACCTTGGTGAATAAAACCAGCGGCTCGGTGAATGTCTTCGGCCATGACCTGGATAAGTCGCCCTCGGCGTTGAAGCGCTGTCTGGGTGTGGTGCCGCAGGAATTCAATTTCAATCAGTTTGAAAAAGCCTTCGACATAGTCACCACCCAAGCCGGCTATTACGGCATTCCACTGAAGCTGGCGCGGGCGCGGGCCGAGCAATACCTGACGCAGCTGGGGCTGTGGGATAAGCGCAATGAGCCGTCGCGGATGCTCTCGGGCGGCATGAAGCGGCGCTTGATGATTGCTCGGGCCTTGGTTCATGAGCCGCGCTTGTTGATTCTCGATGAGCCGACCGCTGGGGTGGATATTGAGCTACGCCGCTCGATGTGGGGGTTTCTCACTGAACTGAATGAGGCGGGCACCACCATCATTTTGACCACCCATTATCTGGAGGAGGCCGAGCAGTTATGTCGCAATATCGCCATCATTGATCACGGGCGAATTGTCGAGAACACCAGCATGCGCGCGCTGCTGGGCAAGTTGCATGTGGAGACTTTTTTGCTCGATTTGAAAGCCCCTCAGTTGTTCGCACCACAGCTGCGCGGCTACCCGGCGCAGCTGCTCGATGCTCAAACGCTTGAGGTGCAGGTCGATAAGGATCAGGGCATCACCGAGTTGTTTGCCCAGTTGGCCACGGCGAATGTTGAGGTGCTCAGCCTGCGCAATAAAAGTAATAGGTTGGAAGAGTTGTTCGTCTCCCTGGTGGAAAAAAACCTGTCGTCGGAGGCGCTATGAACTCGCTGTTCAGCAATGCCGACCTGCGGGCGAATCTGATCGCTCTGCAGACCATCGTTTACCGCGAGATTCGCCGCTTTATGCGGATCTGGCCGCAAACCCTGCTGCCGCCGGCCATCAGCATGGCGCTGTATTTTGTGATCTTTGGCAATCTGATCGGTCGGCAAATTGGCGACTTGGATGGCTTTAGCTACATGGATTACATAGTGCCTGGGTTGATCATGATGTCGGTGATTACCAACGCCTACAGCAATGTGGTGTCGAGTTTTTTCAGCAGCAAATTTCAGCGTTCGGTGGAGGAGTTACTGGTTTCGCCGGTGTCGCCCCATGTGATTTTGATTGGTTATGTGGTCGGCGGCGTGTTGCGTGGCTTGGCGGTGGCGTTGATCGTGACCCTGCTGTCACTGTTTTTCACCAATCTGCAGGTGCATCACCTGGGGATCACCATATTGGTTATCACCCTAACCGCCTGTATTTTTGCCTTGGGCGGTTTTATCAATGCGGTGTATGCGCGCAACTTTGATGATATTTCGATTATTCCGACCTTCGTGCTGACGCCACTGACCTACTTGGGCGGGGTGTTTTACTCGATCCATATGTTGCCGCCGTTTTGGCAGGCGGTGTCGCTGGCCAATCCGATTCTGCACATGGTCAATGCCTTTCGTTACGGGATTCTCGGCGTGTCTGATCTGAATATCGGTGTGGCCATTGGGCTGATGTTGCTGACCGCCGCGCTGCTCTATTGGCAGTGCATTCGCCTGCTGATCAGTGGTCACGGCATGCGTCAGTAACGCCGCTGCGGTTAGCGCTGCGGGCGGGTTGTGCGCGGCGCTGAAAACAGCCGGCAAATTGGATACAATCGCCGTCTGTTCAGATTTGGAACTCCTCCCATGCATCCCGCCGCAGAACACTCACCGCTGGGCAAAGCCAGCGAATATGTCGCCACTTACACGCCAGCGTTGCTCTTTCCTATTCCGCGCGCGGCAAAGTGGGCGGAGCTGGGCTTAACCGCCCAGACGCTGCCGTACCAGGGCGTCGATCTGTGGAACTGCTATGAGCTGTCTTGGCTGACCCCGTCGGGCAAGCCGGTGGTGGCCATCGCCGAGTTTGCGATTCCCGCCGACTCGCCGAATATCATCGAGTCGAAATCCTTCAAGCTGTATCTCAACTCACTGAACCAAAGCGTATTTGCCACGCGCGACGATTTGGCGGCGGTGCTGCAGCGCGATTTGTCCGGCGCTGCTGGTGCGCCGGTTACCGTGCGGTTGCGTAGCTTGACGGAGGTTGAGGCCGAGGGCATTGCGCGCCTGCCCGGCGTTTGTATCGACGAGCTGGAGGTGGTCATCGAGGACTACAGCCAGCCGCAGCCAGAGCTATTGCGCTGCGAGCCAGGACGGGTGATTAGCGAGTCGTTGCACAGTCATTTGCTGCGTTCCAACTGCCCGGTCACCGGCCAGCCAGATTGGGGCACTGTGGTGGTCGAGTATTCGGGCGCAGCCCTGGATCACGGCAGTTTCTTGCGTTACCTGGTGAGCTTTCGCCAGCATGCCGATTTTCATGAGCAATGCGTTGAGCGGATATTTCTTGATCTGCAGCGCCTGCTCAAGCCGCAAGCATTAACGGTGTATGCCCGTTATTTGCGTCGCGGTGGTTTGGATATCAACCCGTACCGCAGCATGTCCGCCGTGCAGGCGGACAATCGGCGCTTGGTGCGGCAATAAGCCAGTCTATCAGCCTGCGCTGGGCATTAGATGCCCATATTGGCCAGGCTTTGGACAATGCTGCGCAAGGTTGCGGCAAGGGTCGGGTGCTCGGCTTCGAAGCGCTCAACGGCAAGATTGACCCCGTCGGTCAGTGAGGCGCTTGGCTTGTTACTGACCCCGAGGACCAGTTGCTGGTCGATTTCCTGCATAAGCGCGCTCAGCTCTGCGCGCTCGGCATCACTGAGTGACGGCTTTTGCGCCAGTTGATTGCGAAGCTCTTGCAGTTGCTGCTGCAGGTGTGCAGGCATAACGGTCTCCCTGAGTAAAACTTAAGTACTTACGAGTCAGCGTGACAAATTGCGCTGCCTACTTACAGACTAAGCCAAACGCGGCATTCTTGTCTGATCAGAGTCAAGGCAGGGTTGATCGCGCGGATGGATTCACGTCAGTTTGTGGCTGCCTAACTCGGCGTGTCAGGCTTTATACTTGCGCACAGGGAACTGGCTGCGCGGCCGGTGAATGACACAGTGGAGTAAATGACTATGGCTGTAATAGCTGAAAATTGGGCTCAGCAACTGGGCAAACTGGTTGCCTGCGCCGGGCTGGCGTTGCTGCCGTTGATGGCGCAAGCCGCCAGCGAAGATGATCCCTGGGAGAGCTTTAATCGCCCGGTGTTCACCTTCAACGATACCCTCGATACCTATGCGCTTAAGCCGTTGGCGCAAGGCTATCAAGCCGTCACGCCACAGTTTCTTGAAGATGGCGTGCATAACATGTTCAGTAACGTCGGCGATGTCGGCAACCTGGTGAATGACCTGCTGCAAGGCAAGGTGCATGCGGCGGGTGTTGATACCAGCCGGCTAATCTTTAATACCACCTTCGGCTTGTTGGGCTTTTTTGATGTGGCCAACAAGATGGATCTGCGTAGAAACGATGAAGATTTCGGTCAGACCTTTGGTGTCTGGGGAGTGGGCAGCGGCCCTTATCTGATTTTGCCACTGCTCGGCCCTAGCACTGCGCGCGATGCCGTCAGCAAGATTCCTGACAGCGTGCTGCAACCTTACCCGTACATCAGCGACGTGCCGGTACGTAACAGCATTCATGGCCTGGAAGTGATCGACACCCGCGCCAGCCTACTGTCTGCGGAGAAAATGATCACCGGTGATAAGTATGTGTTTATCCGCAATGCGTATTTGCAGAACCGCGAATTTAAAGTGACCGATGGTCAAGTGGTTGATGATTTTTGAATGATGTTGATACAAACAATGAAGGCGGCCTAGGCCGCCTTCATTGTTTTCAGTGGGATATCGGTCAGCTCATCGACAAAATAGTGAGCCCCAGTGATTGTCGACCGTCGCCTAAGTCAATGACGCGCACGACCTCGGTTTGCGCATCCAGGCCGGATAATTTGTCGTGGTCGGAGGCGATGTGAACCTTTACCTGCTGGCCCATTACCAGGTTGCTGGTGGCTTCTACCTGCATGCCAGTGCTGGAAAGATCGAGGCAGCGTGCCGGAGTTTCTTGGCCGTCATGGAGTAGGGTGACTGAGGCTTCCATTTGCATGCGGATGTAGTCGCGTTTCTCGCTATAGACACGATCAATTCGGCTCATAAATCCTTTCCTCTTGTTCTATGGGCTGCTCTGCAAACGTTCTTATAACCCCCCATGATTTGAGGTGTAAAGACGTTGTGCGACGATCGGCTCAGGCTTGAACCGCTCGGCAGATGGGAGTACCTTCTGCGCCTTGAAGTTAAGCCTCGCTAACGCACCAGCGCCCGCGCCTTGGTGCCAATTTTAACTCGTCCCCGGTGTTGTTTGCCTGGATAGCCAATGCACAATTCCAGTGCCACGCTGCTGATCATTGATGACGACGACGTCGTCCGAGCGAGCCTTGCGGCCTATCTCGAAGACAGCGGTTTTAACGTTCTGCAGGCCACCAATGGATTGCAGGGCCTTGAGGTGTTTGAGCGCGAGCAGCCAGATCTGCTGATTTGCGATTTGCGCATGCCGCAGGTCGATGGTCTTGAGCTGATCCGTCGCATTACCGCCCTTGGGGTGCAAACCCCGATCATCGTGGTGTCTGGCGCCGGCGTGATGAGCGATGCCGTCGAGGCGCTGCGTTTGGGCGCTGCCGACTATCTGATTAAACCCTTGGAAGATCTGGCGGTACTTGAGCACTCGGTGCGCAGGGCCTTGGATCGCGCGCAGCTGCGCTTAGAGAATCAGCTCTATCGCGACCAGCTTGAGGCGGCCAACCAAGAGCTACAGGCCAGCTTGAGCTTGCTGCAAGAGGATCAGAAAGCTGGTCGCCAAGTGCAGATGAATATGCTGCCGGAAACGCCCTGGCTGGTTGATGGCCTGCAGTTTGCGCACCAGATCATTCCTTCGCTGTATTTATCCGGCGACTTTGTCGACTACTTTCGACTCGATGAAAACCGGGTGGCCTTTTATTTGGCCGATGTTTCCGGGCATGGCGCTTCGTCCGCGTTTATCACCGTGCTGCTTAAATTTATGACCACCCGCCTGCTGTACGAATCGCGGCGTGGTGGTGTGTTGCCGCCGTTCAAGCCTTCCGACGTTTTAGTCCACATCAATCGCAGCTTGCTTAACTGCAAGTTGGGTAAGCACGTCACCATGATTGGTGGGATAGTCAACGTGCAAGCGCGTACGCTGACCTACAGTATTGGTGGTCATTTACCGCTGCCGGTACTCTTTAGTCAGGGTAAGGCGCAGTATTTAACCGGGCGCGGCTTGCCTGTGGGTTTATTCGATGAGGCCACTTATCAGGATCACACGATCGAGCTGCCCGACTCATTCAGCTTAACGTTGCTTTCGGACGGTATTTTGGACTTGTTACCCGGCGATACCTTGAAAGAAAAAGAAGCGCAGTTGCCTGAATTGATCAGTGCTGCGGGCGGTACCTTGGACGGGCTGCGCAAAGCCTTTGGGCTGGCCAAGCTCGGTGAGATGCCGGATGATATTGCCTTGCTGGTGATGAGCAGGAACCTTGCATGAGTAGCGGTAAAATCCAGTTTGCCGAGCAAAGCGGCACCTTTGTGTTGAAGTTTGTCGGTGAGGTGCGCCTGACCCTGTGTTCGGCGTTGGATACCACGATTGAGCGGATTTTCACTGCGCTAAATTTTTCCGCGATCGTGATCGATCTGACCGAAACCCGCAGCATCGACAGCACCACCCTGGGCTTGCTGGCCAAGTTGTCGATTCTTTCACGGCAGAAAATCGGCTTATTGCCGACCGTAGTCACCACCCACGAAGACATCACCCGCTTGCTGCAGTCGATGGGCTTCGATCAGGTGTTCAACATCGTCGATACGCCGCTGCCGTGCCCCGAGTGCTTAGCGGATTTGCCCTCGCAGGATCAGTCGGAAGAAGTGGTTAAGGCCAAGGTGCTTGAAGCGCACCGCATCCTGATGGGGCTTAATGAGTCCAATCGCGAAGCGTTCCACGACTTGGTCAGCGCCCTCGAGCGTCAGCACTGATTGGTTTTTTGGCAGCAAACTTGAACGCTAGAAACAACGGGTGACAGCCAAAAGCTGTCGCCCGTTGTGCGTTTAGGGCGGGATTTTTAGGCTTGGTTGGCGAGCAGTACTTCGAGCTTCTCTTGGTCGCGGGCGAACAGGCGAATACCCTCGGCCAGTTTCTCGGTGGCCATGGCATCTTCGTTCATGGCCCATCGGTACTGGCTCTCGTTCAGGTTTTGCCGTGCTTCGCCGGGGTTGCCGGGCTTAAGCAAACGGGGCAGTGGGGCCTGCTCGTCGGCGAGTTTCTGCAGTAGTTCAGGGCTGATGGTCAGACGGTCGCAGCCGGCCAGTTGCTCAATTTGGCCGAGGTTACGAAAGCTCGCGCCCATCACTACGGTGTTGTAGCCATTGGCCTTGTAGTAGTTGTAAATGCGCGTGACTGACTGCACGCCTGGGTCTTCGGCGCCAACAAAGTCGCGACCTTCGGCTTTTTTGTACCAGTCATAAATTCGCCCGACAAAGGGCGAAATCAAAAACACCCCGGCGTCGGCGCAGGCGGCAGCTTGAGCAAAAGAGAACAGCAGGGTCAGGTTGGTTTGAATGCCACTGCGTTCGAGTTGCTCGGCGGCTTTGATGCCTTCCCAGGTGGCTGCGACTTTGATCAGTACGCGCTCGCGGCCAACGCCGGCGTCCTCGTAGATGCCGATCAGGCGTTCGGCGCGGCGCAGGGTGGCCTGGGTGTCGAAGGACAGGCGGGCATCCACTTCGGTGGAAATTCGCCCGGGGATTAGTTTAAGAATCTCCTGGCCAACCGTGGCGCCAAACAGATCGCAAGCCAAGCCCAGGTCACCGGCGCAATTGCCCATGGCGTTGGCCAGTAAGGGGGCATAGCGTGGCAAGGAGGCGGCTTTGAGCAGTAGCGAGGGGTTGGTGGTGGCGTCCACCGGTTGCAGTTTGGCAATAGCGTCGAGATCGCCGGTGTCGGCGACCACGGTAGTGAATTGTTTGAGTTGATCCAGTTTAGAAGTCATGAGAGCCCTTGTCGTTGCGGATGCCATGACCTTACCCCAGTGTTGCGGGGCGCTCAACGGCTGCTAGTGGCCTTCGAGCAATTGCGTGGCTTGATCGAGCAGCAGTAGCGGCTCGCTAGCCTTGTGGATATCGACTGAGAGCAGCTGACGAAAGCGCCGGGCGCCGGCAAAGCCCTGGCCAAGCCCGAGTACATGGCGGGTGATGTGGTGCATAGCACCGCCGCTCGCCAAATGCTGCTCGATATAGGGCCGCAGCTGCCTGAGCGCCTCGGCGCGGCCAATAACCGGGTTAGTGCAGCCGAACAGTTGTTGGTCCACCGTCGCGAGCAGGTAGGGGTTGTGATAGGCCTCGCGGCCCAGCATTACGCCATCGAAGCCTTGTAGGTGGGTGCAACATTCATCGAGGGTTTTGATGCCGCCGTTGAGGATGATTTCCAGGTCGGGAAAGTCTTGCTTGAGTTGCGCCGCTACCTCGTAACGCAGGGGCGGCACTTCGCGATTTTCCTTCGGCGACAAGCCCGCCAGAATCGCAATCCGCGCATGCACGGTAAAGCTCTGACAGCCGGCGTCACGCACGGTGCCGACAAAATCGCAAAGTTCGGCGTAGCTGTCGCGGCCATCGATACCGATCCGGTGTTTAACCGTGACCGGGATGCTCACCGTATCAAGCATGGCTTTTACGCAGTCGGCCACCAACGCCGGATGCGCCATCAAGCAGGCGCCGATCATGTTGTTCTGCACCCGGTCGCTGGGGCAGCCAACGTTCAAGTTGACCTCGTCATAGCCGGCCTCTTCGGCCATCTGCGCGCACGCCGCCAAGTCGCTGGGCACACTGCCGCCCAGCTGCAAGGCCAGTGGGTGTTCCGCTTGGTTGTAACGTAAAAACCGCTCGTGGTCGCCGCGCAGCAAGGCACCGGTGGTGACCATTTCGGTGTACAGCAGGGCGTGCTTGGACAGCAGGCGCAAGAAGTACCGGCAATGGTGATCGGTCCAATCCATCATCGGCGCAACGGAGAAACGGTGCGACAGTGTAGGTGGCGTGGTTGCTGGGTTTGAGCCTTGTAGCATGCGGGTCTCCGGCGTGCGTGTAGCTAACGTGTTGCGGGTGTTTTTAATTACTGGGTGGTACGCGCTACCACCTAAACACCCGTCTGTACCACCGGCCCGCAGGATGTACCACCATGACAACCATCAGCCCCAGAAAGAAGGCTGACGGCTCGATCAGTTACACCGCGCAGATACGAATCAAAAAAGATGGGGCGCAAGTTTACACCGAGAGCTAAACCTTCGTGGGTAAGAAGGCGGTCGAGGCGTAGGCTAAGCGGCGTGAAACTGAGTTAAGCGAAGCCCACTGCGCCTCCTGCTTGGTGCTTGGTGCGCCAAGCATGCCGGCTGGCTTGGGAGGTGCCTTCTTGACTCGATCACTCGGCGCGCTGAAGGGGCGCTTCAGATCTTATAGCCCTAGCTCCGTCAGGCTTGGATGATCGTCCGGGCGGCGGCCCAGAGGCCAGTGGAACAGGCGCTCGCTGGCATCAATGGGCAGATCGTTGATGCTGGCATAGCGCAGGTGCATCAGCCCTTGCTCGTCGAATTCCCAGTTCTCGTTGCCGTAGGAGCGAAACCATTGACCGTTGGCGTCGTGCCATTCATAGGCAAATCGCACGGCAATACGGTTGTCATTATGGGCCCAGAGTTCCTTGATCAAACGGTATTCCTGCTCACGCTGCCATTTGCTGGTGAGGAAGGCGCGAATCTGTTCGCGACCGCGCGGAAACTCGCTACGGTTACGCCATTGACTGTCGGCCGTGTAGGCCAGGGCTACGCGCTCGGGGTCGCGGCTGTTCCAGCCATCTTCGGCCATGCGCGCTTTCTGCATGGCGGTTTCGCGAGTAAAGGGCGGCAGAGGTGGGCGGATTTCGGAGTTGCTCATGGTCAGTGTCCTGGTGGGGGGTATGTGTGGCGTGCTGGATTCAAAGGTCGAGGACCAGTGGCGGATTGCCCGTGGCGCTGGCTGCGGGCACTGCACAGCAGATCAGGGCCAGGCCGGCTTCCGGTAATTCGGCGGGCGGCAATGGATAGGTCACGGCGCCACTGATGATGGCCGTCTTGCAGGTGCCGCAGGAGCCACCGCGACAACTGAATGCAGGCGTCAGGCCACGGCTTTCGGCCAGCTCCAGTAGGCTGCCGCTGCCTGGGGTCCAGCGTGCCTTTTTGGCTGAGCGCGAAAACAATACCGGTACTGCCGAACGGGCTGCGGGCAGTTGGGCTGGCGTGCTGCTGCCTTGATCGGGTTGACGGCGCAGGCTGGAGGGACCAAAAGTCTCCGCATGGATGCGCGCATCGCTGACATTCAGCGTCCGTAGGCCGTCGTACAGGTCTTGGGTGAAGCTACTCGGGCCGCACAGGTAGAAGTCGTAGTCGTCGAAGGGCAGCAGCGACTTGAGCAGCGTCACATCGATGCGCCCGGCCAACTCGAAGTCCTGGCCTTCCAGGGCATGGGGCTCGGGTTGGCTGAGCAGGCGCAGGGCATGCACCGCTTGCGCGCCGCGTTGCAGCAGGCTGAATAATTCATCACGGAAGGGCAGTTCGGCCAGGCTGCGCGCGCTTTGCACCAGCCACACCGGTCGCGAGCGGCGCAGCCGTTGGTTCTGGTAGATGGCCTCGCGCAGCATGGCCAACAGTGGCGTGATGCCCACTCCGGCGGCGAGCAACACCAGCGGGCGCTGCTGCTCGGCATCCAGGCTGAAGCGTCCTTGCGGGGCGCGCGCTTCGAGCAGGCTGCCAACCTGTACCTGTTCGTGCAGGTAGCGCGAGACCAACCCTTCGCGCTTGACGCTGATGCGCAGAAAGTTATCCGACGGTGCGCTGGACAGGCTGTAGGTGCGGATCAGCGGCTGGGCCTGGCCGGCAATCGATAGGCGCAGGGGCAGGTGTTGACCGGCGCTAAAGGCCGGTAAACCAGCGCCATCGGCGGGCTCGAGGTAGAACGAACGAATGCTGCTGCTTTCATCGACGATGCGTGCCACCCGCAGCGGGCGCCATTGATCGCGCAGGGCATCCGCCGCCAAGCGCGCTTGGGCATCGGCCCAGTCGCCGGTCATCAGGCTGTTCGGCGAGTAGCTGTGAAAGTCCCAGCGCAAGACTAGGGCTGCCGGACGCCAGACCTGCCGCTCGACCTGCACCTGCCAGAGGCGTTCGGCGCCCTGGAAGGCCTTGACCTGCGGGCCTTCCAGGATCAGTTCAGTACGCCCGCTGACCTGCAGCAGATTGCCGCTGGCGAAGTCGATAAACAGCAAGCCGGCGCGCGGATTGAGCAGTAAGTTGCCCAGGGTGTTGAAGTGCAGGTTGCCGGCAAAGTCGGGGATGGTCAGGCAATCGCCGTCGACTTTGACGAAACCCGCCTGGCCGCCCCGGTGTGATACATCCACCGAGCGACTGCCATCGGCATGCTCGATGTAGCTGGCGACGAAGAAGGTGTCGGCCTGGGTAATCAGTGCGCGGGCCGCGTCATCCAGGCCGCTGCGCCGTTCGGCTGCGGGGCGTGCGCTCGGCGCGATGGCTTGGCTGAAGTGAAACTGACGCTGCTGAATGTACTGTGGGCAGTTACCAAAGGCGTGCTCGACGGCAATGTTCAACTGCGCGGCATCACGGGTCAGCACATGGCCATTGAGGCGGTTGCGTCGGCGGCTGTGCAGTTCGATGCCGAGCAAGCCAATCGCGGCACCGGTGGTCAGCGCCTGGGTGGCCGGATCGTCAGTCGCTAGTGGGCTGTGCAGTTGCAACAGTTGCGGCGCGGGGGCCTGGGCAAAGCCTGGCGGGCCTTCAACAATACTGGCCCAGGGGCGCCCCTCGGTATCCACGGCGCCGAACAGGATAAACGGCAGTTGCTGATAAAAAAGACGGTGTTGCTCGGGCATGTGATCGCGAATCACCCGCTGACCAAACACCTCCATGCGCTCGGCCACGCCAGCGCGTTGCTGCAATTGCTTCTCCCCGGCGTGCCAAGGTGAGGGGCCGCTGTCGTTGGGCGAGTGCATGCTGAGGCTCCGCGTGGATCTAAAAAATTGCCGGGCAGGCGCCTGCGCGCGGAGGCTAAGCGGCCGCCCGGCGCACTACATCAGGCGCTTTGCAGGCCGACGGCGGTGCGCTGCATCGGCACGAAACCCGGCAAGGCCTCAATGCGGGCCAGCCAGGCGCGCACGTGCGGGTAGTCGGCCAGCGAGACATTGCCTTCCGGGGCATGGGCTAGGTAGGTATAGGCGGCCACGTCGGCGATGGTGGCCGTGTTGCCGGTGAGGAGCGGGCTGCTGGTCAATTCTTGTTCCACAACTTGGAGCAGGGCATGGGCGCGGGCAATGGTCGACTCGGCATCGTAAGGTGCACCGAACACGGTGATCAGCCGCGCGGTAGCCGGGCCGGCGGCAATCTGGCCGGCGGCCACCGACAACCAGCGCTGTACCTTGGCGGCAGCGACGGGTTCGTTGGGCAACCAACGACCGCTGGTGTCGTACTTCTTCGCCAAGTACACCAGGATGGCGTTGGAGTCGCTTAATACGGTGCCGTTGTCATCGATTGCCGGCACTTGGCCGAAGGGGTTGATGGCGAGGAACTCGGGTTGCTTGTGCGCGCCCTTGGCCAGGTCGACGAAGACCAGTTCGGTCGGCACTTTCAGCAATGAAAGCAGCAACTCGACGCGATGAGCATGGCCGGACAGCGGGTGACGGAACAGCTTGATGGCATTGGGCATGGTGAACTCCGCAAGTAAGAAGCTGACTCAGCTACGGGGTGGCGATATACCAAGGTCTGCCGTGCTGATGGGGGCATCTTCGCTTTCTATGCGGGAGAGGAGAATCGCCATAAATGGCAATCCTTTGTTTCATATTGCGCAATAAAGCGCGACAGGTTGGTGTGTTTGCCTGGGGCCGGGTTAACGCAGTGCCGGATGTTCGCGCAGGCGGCTGACCGCAAAATCGACAAAGCTGCGCACCCGTGCTGCCGCCTTGCGGCCTTCCCGGTAGGCCAGATACACCGGCAGTGGCGGCAGCTCATAGGCCTGCAACAGGCGGCACAGGCGGCCTTGCTCGATGAGTTCGTGGACCTGGTAACTCATGCAGCGAATCAGGCCGCCATCTCTGCAGGCGGCAACAATGGCGGCTTGATTGGTGGTGCAGGTCAGGCGCGGGCGCAGACTGACGTTCAGAGCACTGCCCTGGTCCTGGAAGCGCCACTCTGGCAGGCGTGCATCGGCGCTGGAGTGAATGATCTGCTGGTTGAGCAACTCCTGCGGGCGCAATGCTGTGCCATGGCGCTGCAGATAGGCCGGGCTGGCGCAGACCACCCGACGAATGCTGCCGATCTTGAGGGCGAACAGTGAAGAGTCCGGCAGGGCGCCCATCAGCACGGCTACGTCGATCCCTTCTTCATGCAGGTTGGGAAAACGGTCGAGGTATTGGGCAAAAATATCCACTTGCGGGTAGGCATGCAGATAGTCGAGCAAGGTGCTCGTCATGATTTGTTGGCCGAACAGTAACGGCATGGCCAGGTGCAGCTGGCCACGGGGCTCGGCGTGCAGGCCGCAGGCCGAGGCTTCGGCCTCGTTGACCTCCTGCAGGATGCGCTGGCAGTCGCTGGCAAAGCGTTCACCGGCCGCGGTCAAACTTACCCCGCGAGTGCTGCGCTGCAGCAGTAGCGTACCCAGACGCTGCTCCAGTGCGGCCATTGCGCGGGTCACCGTGGGTGCCGAGATATTCAGGTGGCGGGCTGCTGCTGCCAGGCTGAGATCGCTGACCAGCGCCTGGAAAATACGCATTTCTTGGTAGCGATTCATCGCGCTCAGTCTCGGGCGACAGGGTTGAGTGCGTCGGATTGGCTCAGTTGCGCGCTGCAGAAATCGACAAAGGTGCGCACCTTGGCCGGCACTTTGCGCCCGCTTTGGTAGACCACATGGATGGGCAGGGGCGGTTGCTCGAACGCCTGCAGGACAATTTCCAACTCGCCGGCCGCCACCTTGCTGGCTACCTGATAGGACAGCACGCGTGTGAGCCCCCAGCCCAGGCACACGGCATTGATGGCGGCCTGGTTGGCGGTGACCACCAGTCGGGGTTGCGGACGAATATTAATGGGCCCCTGCGGGCCACTGAATTGCCAGTCGGTGAGCAGGGTGCTGGTGGCTGCAACCACCACTTGGTCCTGGCGTAGATCGTCGGGGTGCTGTGGGCGGCCATGTTCGTGCAGGTACGCCGGCGAGGCGCAGATCACCCGGCGCACCTCGCCGACTTTCAGCGCATGCAGACCGCTGTCGGGCAGGTTGCCGATGCGGATGGCCACATCGATGCCTTCATCGACCATGCTCACGACCCGGTCCACCAGCAACGCCTTGATGGTTACGGCCGGGTGCTGGGCCAGGTAGTCGACCATTACCGGGGTGATGAACAATTCGCCGAACAGTACCGGAGCGGTCAGGGTCAGTTGGCCACGGGCGATGGCGTGACTGCCGGCCGCCGACTCTTCGGCCTCCTCCAGTTCGGCGAGAATCCGTCGGCAGTCTTCCACATAGCGCTGGCCGGCTTCGGTCACATGCACGCTGCGGGTGGTACGGGCCAGCAGCAGGGTGCCGATGCGCTCTTCCAGGGCCGCCACGGCGCGGGTCACGCTGGGCGGCGACAGGTTCAGGCGGCGCGCTGCGGCGGCAAAACCTTGTTCTTCGGCCACGGCCAGAAACACCTGCATTTCCTGAAAACGATCCATCGAACGCTCCTCTCGGTCTGCGGTGAGTGTGCGTGATTTGTTTCATTTCTTGCAATAGAACCTTGTCGGTTGCGGTCGTTCATCTTCACAGTGTTGCTACCTACAGTGGTTCCACGTCGAACGCAGTTGGTTTCGACGCACTCAGGCACCTGAACCGACATCGATACTCCTCATGGCAAGGGCTCGCTGACAGCGCTCAAGCGTCCCTGAGTGGTGATCGAAATGTTCAGTAATCCCCTGTGCGCCGGAGCCGATGTGGCGTTCAAATCGCAGTACTTTGACGTGTTGTTGGCCGATACCCAACGCGTTGATTTCATCGAGATTCATGCCGAGAACTACTTCGGAGTGAGCGCAGATTTGACAGATTATCCAGTCCGGCTATTTTCAAATGGCGCGGGTCAAGGAGTACCGCGTAGCCCTAATAAGACACGGAGTGTTAATCATGCAAAAAATCCACATCCCTTCTGTTCTGTTTGCTCTCTTGGCGGGTGTTTCGGTTGCCGTTTCGGCCGCTGAGCCAGCGCCTATTCAAGCGACACTGCCTGCGCACACGCAAACTTCTGCCGCGGCGGTCGCCGAAGTTGGCAAGGTCAATCTTAATACTGCCGATGCCGCCACCCTTGAACGCGAGTTGCTGGGCATTGGTACGGTGAAAGCCAATGCCATAGTCGAGTACCGCGCTGCGAATGGCGCCTTTGCTTCGGTCGATGATTTGCTGGAGGTTAAGGGGATAGGTGCGGCAACCCTGGAGAAAAATCGCGACAAACTGAGCATCAACTAAGGTCACGGATGACCTAACCAAACCGGCCGATCACTGATCGGCCGTTTTGTTTTCAACCGGCAATCGGCAAGGTGCCACGGCATGGCGCTAATCAAGCCGGGTAGGCCATGGCTGGTCAGTACCTCGGCAAGCCTTCACCTGCTGGTCGGCAGGTGGTCGAGCCGTTGCTGCATGTGCCGCCATCGAGGACGATTATGATCTGCTGGTAGTGGCGCTGGTCGAGTTGCAGGGCATTATCGGTAAGCAAGTGGCGCACAGCTATGAGTGCGAGGCTGGAGTTTTTGCTATTTGGCTCCACGACCTGAAGTCGACAGCGCAGCTGAACGTGCTTTAGCACGGCCCCGCAGGGGTGAGCGTCAGCGAATCACCTGGGACGCAGTCCCTGGTGAGAGTTCGGCAGGCACAAAAAAGCCCCGGGATTAACCGAGGCTTTGTATTTGGCTCCACGACCTGGACTCGAACCAGGGACCCAGTGATTAACAGTCACTTGCTCTACCAACTGAGCTATCGCGGAATTACCGCTCGCATCCTACTGATTTAAAAGGCGAAGTCAAGCTTGTGGGGCAAGCTTGATGGCGCTTTTTAGAGAACTTTAGCGATCGCGTGGGTGACCGCCTCAAGGTTGTTATGGTTGAGCGCGGCCACGCAAATACGGCCAGTGCTGACGGCGTAAATGGCGAACTCATTTTGCAGGCGTTCTACTTGCGCGGCAGTCAGGCCCGAGTAAGAAAACATCCCGCGTTGGCGGGCGACGAAGCTGAAGTCGCGCTTGGCGTTTTGTGCGCTGAGCTGCTTAACCAGCGCTAGGCGCATGCCGCGAATCCGTTCACGCATTTCGCCCAACTCTTGCTCCCACAATGCGCGCAGTTCCGGGCTGTTGAGCACGCTGGCGACTATGGTGGCGCCGTGGGTCGGCGGGTTGGAGTAGTTGGTGCGGATCACCCGTTTAACTTGCGAGAGCACCCTGGCGGCTTCTTCTTTCGAACCGCTGACAATCGACAGCGCGCCAACACGCTCGCCATACAGCGAGAAAGACTTGGAGAACGAGCTGGAAACAAAGAACGCCAGCCCGGATTCGGCAAACAGGCGCACGGCGGCGGCGTCTTGCTCGATGCCATCACCAAAGCCCTGGTAGGCGATATCCAGGAAAGGCACATGCTCGCGCTCGCGCAGCACGTCCAGTACGGCTTGCCAGTCGTCCAGGCTGAGGTCGACGCCGGTCGGGTTGTGGCAGCAGGCGTGCAATACCACAATCGAGCGGGCCGGCAGGTTTTTCAGGTCTTCCAGCATGCCGGCACGATTTACGCCGTGGTTGGCGGCGTCGTAATAGCGGTAATTCTGTACCGGGAAACCGGCCGCTTCAAACAGGGCGCGGTGGTTTTCCCAGCTTGGGTCGCTGATGGCAACCACGGCACCGGGCAGCAAGTGCCTAAGAAAGTCGGCGCCGGTTTTCAGTGCGCCCGTGCCACCGACCGATTGGGTGGTGACGACGCGGCCGGCAGCCAGCAGTGCCGAGTCGGCACCAAACAGCAGCTTTTGCACGGCTTGATCGTAGGCGGCGATGCCCTCGATTGGCAGATAGCCGCGCGGTGCGTGGGCTTCAATGCGGGCTTGTTCGGCCGCGGCGACGGCGCGCAACAGCGGAATGCGGCCTTCTTCATTGAAATAAACCCCGACCCCTAAGTTGACCTTGTTGGTCCGGGTGTCGGCGTTGAATGCTTCGTTGAGGCCCAGGATGGGGTCGCGCGGCGCCATTTCGACGGCAGAGAACAGGCTCATGATGCGGCAACTCGAGAAGAAAGACGGAAGGCATGCAACACCTAGACGCTTCTAGCGTTAGGGGTTGCGCAAACGGGTCGCTATTATAGCCACCAAGAACGGGCGCGGCGATACGCTTGCGCACGCTTTTCACGGGTGTATGACGCCATCTGCCTAGTCGAGTCACAGGCGTTTATCGAGGTTTGCATGTCGAAGTTTGAGTTGGTTACGCGCTTCAAGCCTGCCGGCGACCAACCGCAGGCCATCAAACTGATGGTGGAAGGCTTGGAGGCGGGGCTGTCGCACCAAACCTTGCTCGGGGTGACCGGTTCGGGCAAAACCTTCAGCATCGCCAATGTGATTGCCCAGGTGCAGCGACCAACCATTATCCTGGCGCCGAATAAAACCCTGGCAGCCCAACTGTATGGCGAGTTCAAGGGTTTTTTTCCGAATAATGCTGTCGAGTATTTCGTCTCTTATTACGATTACTACCAGCCCGAGGCCTATGTGCCGTCCTCGGATACCTTTATCGAGAAGGACGCCTCGATCAATGACCATATCGAGCAGATGCGCCTGTCGGCGACCAAGGCGCTGCTGGAGCGCAGCGACGCGATCATAGTCACCACGGTGTCCTGCATCTATGGCTTGGGCGACCCGCAGTCGTATCTGAAGATGGTGTTGCACCTCGATCGCGGCGACCGCATGGACCAGCGCGAATTGCTGCGCCGTTTGGCCGACCTGCAATACACCCGCAACGACATGGATTTCGCCCGTGCGACCTTCCGGGTGCGCGGCGATGTGATCGATGTGTTTCCGGCGGAATCCGATCTGGAAGCCATTCGCATCGAATTGTTCGATGATGAGGTGGAAAATCTCTGCGCCTTCGATCCGCTCACCGGCGCGGTGATCCGCAAGCTGCAGCGTTACACCCTCTACCCCAAGAGCCACTACGTCACCCCACGGGAAAAATTGCTGGAGGCGGTGGAACACATCAAGGTCGAGCTCAAAGAGCGCCTCGAATACCTGCGCGTCAACAACAAATTGGTCGAGGCTCAGCGTCTGGAGCAGCGCACCCGTTTCGATATCGAGATGATTGTCGAGCTGGGCTACTGCAACGGCATCGAAAACTACTCGCGTTACCTGTCCGGGCGCGGTCAGGGCGAGGCGCCGCCGACCTTGTTCGATTACCTGCCGGCTAACTCGCTGCTGGTGATCGACGAGTCCCACGTCAGCGTGCCGCAAGTGGGCGCCATGTATAAGGGCGACCGCTCGCGCAAAGAGACCCTGGTGGAATACGGTTTTCGCATGCCTTCGGCGCTGGATAACCGGCCGATGCGTTTCGATGAGTTCGAGCTGATCAGCCCGCAGACTATTTTTGTTTCGGCCACGCCAGGCAATTACGAGGCCGAGCATTCCGGCCGGGTGATCGAGCAGGTGGTGCGCCCCACCGGCCTGGTGGACCCGCAGATTGAAGTGCGGCCGGCGCTGACCCAGGTCGATGACTTGCTGTCGGAGATCGCCAAGCGCGTGGCGCTCAAGGAGCGGGTGCTGGTCACCACCTTGACCAAGCGGATGTCCGAGGATTTGACCGATTACCTGGGCGATCACGGCGTGCGGGTGCGTTATCTGCACTCGGACATCGACACAGTCGAGAGGGTGGAGATCATTCGCGATCTGCGCATCGGCGTGTTCGACGTGCTGGTCGGCATCAACCTGCTGCGCGAAGGCCTGGATATGCCGGAAGTCTCCTTGGTGGCGATTCTGGATGCCGATAAAGAAGGCTTCCTGCGCTCCGAGCGCTCGCTGATTCAGACCATTGGCCGCGCCGCGCGTAACCTCAATGGCCGGGCGATTCTGTACGCCGACCGCATGACCGGCTCGATGGAGCGGGCGATTGGCGAAACCGAACGGCGCCGCGACAAGCAGATCGCCTTCAACCTGGCCAATGGCATCACCCCGCAAGGGATCTTCAAGGATGTGCAAGACATTCTCGAAGGCGCCGTGGTGCCCGGCTCGCGCAGCAACAAGCGGCGTGGCATGGCCAAGGCGGCCGAGGAGAGCGCCCGCTATGAAAGCGAGCTGCGCACCCCGGGCGAGATCGGCAAGCGGATAAAGCTGATGGAAGAGAAGATGTACCAGTTGGCCCGCGACCTGGAGTTCGAAGCCGCCGCGCAACTGCGCGACGAAATCCACAAGCTGCGTGAGCGGTTGCTGCAGGTTTGACTGGTCGTGAAAGACGCTAGGGAGTGTTAGCCGCTGTAGATTTTTAGGCTGTACTCGCCGCAGGCAGTACGGCACAGACTGCTCGGCTGCTCACGATTGGCGGGCTGTGCGCTGCGCTCCTGAGTCCGCCCTACATTTGCGTCTGTCCTCCGTTCTTAACGGCGTCGGCCAAAAATCATCAGCGACACGCCGCCCAAGGTGGCCAGGCAGGCTAGGCCGGCGATCAGGCTGAGTTGTTCGTTGAGCAGCAGATAACCCAGTAGCAAGGCCACCACCGGATTGACGAAGGCGAAGGTCGACACCAAGCTCGGTGGCACTTCGCGCAGCAGCCAGAAGTACGCGGGGTACACGCCTAGGCTGACCGGCAGCACCAAGTACAGCATCCACCACCATGAGTCTTGGCTGAGTTGTGCGAGGGTAAAGCCTTGCCAGTCACCATGCCAAAGCCCCAGCAGTGCCAGTACCGCGGCACCGATCAGCATTTGCAAACTCAGGCCCAGCCAGCTGGAGCTGAACGGCGGGCGCTGGCGCAACAGCCAGGCGCCGCAGGCCCAGAGCAGGGTCGCCAGCACCACTAAGCTGCCGGCAAACCATTGCTCGGGAGTGGCGCTGCTGCCCAGGCTGTTGCCCATCAACAGCACTATGCCGGCGCTGGCGACCAGCAGGCCGAGTATCACCCAGGCGGCCGGGCGCTCGCCCAGCAACCATTCCAGTGCCACGCTCCACAAGGGCAATGTGGTGTAGAGCATCGCCAACAAGCCGGTGGGCAGAAATTGGTTGGCGTAGATCAGCGCGCCCTGGCCGATGGCGATCAGCAGAACCCCGCCAATCAAGGCGCTGCCCCAGTCGCTGCGCTGCATCTTGGCGCGCGGGCGACTCAAGGCCCAGGCCAGTGCCAGCCCGCCTGCCAGCAGAAAGCGCAAGGTGCCCAGCACAAAGGGTGGCAGTTCACGCAGCAGGAAGTGATTGGCTAGATAAGTGGTGCCCCAGCCGATATAGATAACGGCAAAAGCAGTGATGATCAGCAACGTACGAGTGCGGGCGGTGGACATAAGAACCTGGCTGGCTTGCATGAGGCGGGGTGCGTAGGGTGGGCTTTAGCCCACCAAGACCTTGGTGTCGCGCTGCGGTGGGCTGTGTGGCAAATATTGAGCGGTGGTTAGTGCGCGGCGCTGGTGCCACTGGTGGCGCCGGCCGGTAGGTGGCGGGTAAAGAGTACCGCCAGCATGCTGATGCCGAGGGCAATGCCGATAAAATGGAAGGCGTCATTGTAGGCCATGATGGCGGCCTGCTGGTGGGTCATTTCACTGAGTTTGGCCAGCGCGGCCTGCTCGCTGCCGAGTTTGTCGGCCCAGAAGCTCAGGCGTTCGGCGACCTGCGGATTGCTCGGCACCAGGGCTTCGCGCAGGTAATCGAAGTAGGTTTTGGCGCGGTTGTCGATCAGGGTAGCGATCAGCGCAATGCCAATGGCGCCGCCCAGGTTGCGCAAGATATTGAACAGGCTGCCGGCGGAACCGGCGTCCTCTGCGCGCAGATAAACCGTGGCAATCAACGACAGGGTGACCATCACGAAGGGCAGACCGATGGCGCGCAGAATCTGAATTTGGTTGAGTTGGTCGCCGGCAAAATCCGGATTAAGTACTCCGGAGGCGAAGTTGGCAAAACCGAACATGGCAAAGCCGAAGGCGCACAGCCACTTGGGTGAAATGTGCTTCATGATCAGCGGCACCAACGGGATGATCAGCAACTGCGGCGCGCCCATCCACATGATCACTTCGCCGATTTGCATGGCGTTGTAGCCCTGGATTTGCGCCAGATACAGCGGCAAGGCATACACCGAGCCATACAGACCTATGCCTAAGCCGACGCTGGAAATACTCGACAAACCGAAGTTGCGATTGCCGAGGATGCGCAGGTTGATCAGCGGGTTGTCGCGGGAAAACTGCAAGATCACAAACAGAATCAGGCTGATCAAGGCGGTCGAGCCGAGACCGACAATAAAGTCGGACTCCAGCCAGTTGTTGCGGTGGCCTTCTTCCAGAAACACCTGCAGGCAGCCCAGTCCTAGGGCCATGGTCAGGATGCCAGGGTAATCGGCGGTATTGAGCATGCTCCACTGGGTGGGTTTTTTCTCCAGGCTGTAGAGCAGCCCGGCAATCATCAGCAGGCCGGGTGGCACGTTGATGTAGAAAATATATTCCCAGCCAAAACTTTCGGTCAGCCAGCCGCCCAAAGTTGGGCCGATGGCCGGGGCGAAGGTGGCGGTCACGGCAAACAAGGCCATGCCCTTGGCTCGATGGTGCTCGGGCAGTTTGATCAGCGTCATGGTGAACGCCAGCGGAATCAACGCGCCGCCGGTGAAGCCCTGAAAGGCGCGAAAGACGATCATGCTCTCCAGATTCCAGGCGGTGGAGCAGAGCAGCGAGGCGATCAGAAACAGCGCCGACACCCACACCGCCATTCGCCGCGCGCCGAACACCTGCACCAGCCAGGCGCTGAGCGGGATCATGATGATCTCGGCGACCAGGTAGGAGGTGGAAATCCACGAGCCTTCCTCTAGGGTGGCCGAAAGCGCGCCCTGAATGTCTTTCAGCGAGGCATTGGTGATCTGGATGTCGAGCACCGCCATAAAGGCGCCGAGCATCACGCTCATTACCGCAATCCAATCGCGCCGGCTGGGTTCGCCGACCGGCCGGATTAGTTCATCAGCTGCCACTGTCAGCGGCCTTGATCGAGACCTTGACCAGCACCGACATGCCCGGACGGATCTTGCCTTTGAGCGGGTTATCGGCGGCGAAGGTCAGTTTCACCGGAATGCGCTGCACCACCTTGGTGAAGTTGCCGGTGGCGTTGTCCGGAGGCAACAGGCTGAACTGCGCGCCGGAGGCGGCAAACAAGCTGTCGAGGCTGGCCTGAATCGGCTGGTCGGGGTAGGCGTCGAAGATCAGTTCGGCGGACTGGCCGACTTGCATATGGCCGATCTGGGTTTCCTTGAAGTTGGCCTGAATCCAGATGTCCTGATCGGGCACCAGTGACATCAGGTAGGCGCCGGTCTGCACGTATTGACCGTTACGGGCGGCGCGCTGACCGATGATGCCGCTAATCGGGGCGTGAATTTGCGTGCGGCTGAGGTTGAGTTCGGCCTGCGACAGTTCGGCGTGGGCGTTGGCGATCTGTGCTTCGAGGCGTTTGATCTCGGCATTCAGCGCGGCCACCTGTTGGCGCTGGGCTTGCAGGTCGGCTTGCGCCTTGCTCACCAGGGAGCGGGCCACGCGGCTGTCGGCGGCCAGGGTGGTGACGCGCTCTTCGGATACATAGCCGGGTTTGCGCAGCGCCTGGGCGCGGGATAAGTCAATTTGGGTGCGGCCGAAGGTGGCCTCGGACGCACCAACATCGGCTTGGCCGGCATCAATCAGGCTGGCTTGCTGCAACAGCTTGCTGCGCGCTTGCAGCAGTTCGGCCTCGCGGCTGGCCAGTGCGGCGCGGGCGCGTTCGATGGCCAGGCGAAAGTCCTCGGACTCCAGCTCAAGAAGTAAATCGCCTTGTTGCACGTGCTGGTTGTCGGTCACCAAGACTTTTTCGATCCGCGCACTCAGCTGGCTGGAGACTCGGGTGATTTCGCCCTGCACATAGGCGTTGTCGGTGCTTTCGATAAAACGGCCGATCAGCAGCCAATGGGCAAAAAAACCGCCGACCACGATGGCCAGCAGCGCTAGAAAAATGAATAAACGACGTTGCAAATGGGCGGACATAAAAGGCTCGGCTGACGACTGGCAGAATGTCGGTAAATCTAGCAGTGTTCCTTGTGTGCTTGTAGTCGGTAGACTTCGGAAACTTTGTTGCTTATGAGGAACAATCATGGGGCTAGATGATGCCTTGATCTTCACCCGGGTGGTCGAGTGCCATAGCTTCACCCAGGCAGCGCTTGGGCTGAACATGCAAAAGTCGACAGTCAGTCGGCGGATCGCCTTGCTGGAGGAGCGTTTGGGGGTGCGTTTGCTCAATCGCACCACCCGCAAACTGCGCCTCACCGAGGTGGGGCAGGCCTATTACGAGCGTTGCCGGCAAATCATGTTGGATTTTGCCGAGGCCGAGCAAGCGGTCATGCAGTTGCAGTTGCAGCCATCCGGCTTGCTGCGGATCACCGCGCCGATTGAATTTGGTCAGCTATTTCTGGGCCGGGTGCTGGGGGATTTTATGCGCGAATACCCGCAGATCACTGCCGAGGTTGAGCTGACCTCGCGCAAGGTTGATCCGGTCGAGGAGGGCGTCGATATCGTGATGCTGGTCGGTCAGCCGCAGGATTCGACCCTGATCGCCCGACGCCTGCTGATCAGTGCGCGCAGCCTGTGTGCCAGCCCGGCCTATTTGCAGTTGCATGGTGCGCCGCAGACGGTGGCGCAGTTGAGTGAGCATCGAGCCATTTTGCTGCCGGCGGATTCGCCGCGTTACTGGCCGGTATTGGGACAAAACATCGCCTGCCAGCGGGTGTTGTCGTGCAACAACATCACTTTTGCCCGTGAGGCGGCGCTGGCCGGGGCCGGGATTGCCGGGTTGCCGCTGATGATCAGTCGTGAAGAAGTGGCCAGCGGACGGCTGATTGAGCTGTTGCCGCAGGCGCAGCTGCCCAGCAGTGAGCTGTATGCGGTGTACCCGTCGCGGCGTTTTCAAACCATGAAAGTGAAGGCTTTCCTGGATTTTTTGCTGGCTAACCTGAGCACCGAGGTGGGGCCTTTGCTGGAGCCTTGAGTGGCGAGGCTGTAAGATTCGGGTCTTGATTGATCTGCGCTATTGCAAGCCGAGAGCCGAGAGTTTCCATGACCATTGTTCGTACCCGTATCGCGCCATCCCCGACTGGCGATCCGCACGTTGGCACCGCCTATATTGCGTTGTTCAACCTGTGTTTCGCCCGCCAGCACGGTGGTCAGTTTATTTTGCGCATTGAAGACACCGATCAGGTGCGCTCCACGCGCGAATCCGAGCAGCAGATTTTTGACTCGCTGCGCTGGCTGGGTATCGAGTGGGACGAGGGCCCGGACATCGGCGGCCCGCACGGCCCGTATCGGCAAAGCGAACGTGGCGAGATCTACAAGAAGTACTCCGATGAATTAGTCGCCAAGGGCCATGCCTTCCCGTGCTTCTGCTCGTCCGAGCGCCTCGACCAGGTACGCGCCGAGCAGATGGCCAACAAGGAAACCCCGCGCTACGACGGCCATTGTTTGCATCTGGAACCGGCCGTTGCGCAGCAGCGCATTGCCGCTGGCGAAGCCCATGTGGTGCGCATGCAGGTGCCGAGCGAGGGTGTTTGCGTGGTGCCGGACATGCTGCGTGGCACGGTGGAAATCCCTTGGGATCGGATGGACATGCAGGTCTTGATGAAGACCGACGGTCTGCCGACCTACTTTCTGGCCAACGTAGTGGATGACCATTTGATGGGCATCACCCACGTGTTGCGCGGTGAAGAGTGGCTGCCGTCGGCGCCCAAATTGATCAAGTTGTATGAGTACTTTGGCTGGGAGCAACCGCAGCTGTGCTACATGCCGCTGTTGCGTAACCCGGACAAGAGCAAGCTGTCCAAGCGCAAGAATCCGACCTCGGTGACCTTCTACGAGCGCATGGGCTTTCTGCCCCAGGCGATGCTCAACTATCTGGGGCGCATGGGCTGGTCGATGCCGGATGAGCGGGAGAAATTCAGTCTGGCTGAGATGATCGAGCACTTCGATATTCAGCGGGTCTCCCTCGGTGGGCCGATCTTCGACATGGAGAAGTTGTCCTGGCTCAACGGTCAGTGGCTGCGTGAACTGAGTGTCGAGACCTTTGCCGCCGAAGTGCAGAAGTGGGCATTCAATCCCGAGTACCTGATGCAGATCGCCCCGCACGTGCAGGGGCGGGTCGAGACTTTTAGTCAGATCGCCCCGCTGGCCGGGTTTTTCTTCGCCGGTTCGGTACCGCTGGACGCCAAACTGTTTGAACACAAAAAGCTGTCGCCTGAGCAAGTGCGCCAACTGATGCAATTGATTTTGTGGAAGCTCGAAGCGCTGCGTCAGTGGGACAAAGAGCGCATCACCGGCTGCATTCAAGCGGTGGTTGAGTCGCTGGAACTGAAGTTGCGCGATGCCATGCCGCTGATGTTTGCGGCCATCACCGGCCACGCCAGTTCGGTCTCGGTGCTGGATGCGATGGAGATCATCGGGCCGGACATGACCCGTTTCCGCTTGCGTCAGGCCCTTGAGTTGCTGGGCGGCGCATCGAAGAAAGAAGTCAAAGAGTGGGAGAAATTATTGGCGGCAATCGCCGGTTAATTGCGCTCCGGCCGCCGGATTATGCCGGTGGTCGGGGGGTAAGTGGTTGTTCTAGCAGCATAAACAAAGTCTGTTAAGCTAAATGGGTGTTGACAGACACAAGGGCCGCGCTTAACATGCGCCCCGTCCTTGAATGGGGGTATAGCTCAGCTGGGAGAGCGCTTGCATGGCATGCAAGAGGTCAACGGTTCGATCCCGTTTATCTCCACCAATTCTTGAATCTAGAGCTGGCCACCTCGGCTTTAGGTAGTTACACAGAAGGTTTTGCGTCCCCTTCGTCTAGTGGCCTAGGACACCGCCCTTTCACGGCGGTAACAGGGGTTCGAGTCCCCTAGGGGACGCCATTTTCAAACCGCAGTGCTTCGGTGTTGCGGGTCGAGAGACGTTAAATCTGGGGGTATAGCTCAGCTGGGAGAGCGCTTGCATGGCATGCAAGAGGTCAACGGTTCGATCCCGTTTATCTCCACCAATTATTGAGCCTAACGCTGGCCACCTCGGCTTTAGGTTGTTGTAAATAGAAGGATTTGTCCCCTTCGTCTAGTGGCCTAGGACACCGCCCTTTCACGGCGGTAACAGGGGTTCGAGTCCCCTAGGGGACGCCATATTTAGTTTTCCCGGTTTTCGGGTTCAGGGGTCATCCATTGGATGGCCCCTTTTGTTTGCCTGGATTTTTTCCGGGCAAGAAAACTTGTCCCTTGAGCGATCCTGGCGGTTAGCTGCCCTGGTTATTACGCCGCGGAGCGGGAGGGCGCATGATGATGGTTTCAACTCTGCTGTCCTGAGGCTGCCGTGAGCCAATCCCCTGCAATCATTCATGCCTTTAGCGAGCGCCGCGACTGTGTGCAGGCGCTGAGTGCCGAGCTCGCCGCGCAACTGCAGGCCGCGCTGAGCGCCAAGCCGCGCGCCAAGATGCTGTTGCCGGGTGGTAGCAGCCCGCAATTGTTGCTGCCGTTGCTGGCCGAGGCTGCGCTGGATTGGTCGCGGGTGGATCTGAGTGCCACCGATGAACGTTGGGTGCCGGCGGCCGATCCCGCCAGCAACCTGCGCTTGTTGCAGCAAGGCTTGCCCGCCGCGGTTTGTTTAGATCCACGTCAGGAGGCGAGTCCAGAGCTGGCTGTCCAGGCCTGGGGGGCGCAGCTGTGCACTTGGCTGCCGCTGGATTTGGTGCTGCTGGGCATGGGCGAAGATGGTCACTTTGCCTCACTGTTCCCGCAGATGCCGGGGGTGGCGGCGGCTCTTGACCCAGACTGCGAACCCGCCGCGCTGCTGGCGCAAGCGCCGAGCGAGCCACGCGTGCGGCTATCGACCAATTTGGCCCTATTGGCCAGTAGTCAGTGGTTGGGGCTCTTGGTGTTTGGCGCGGTCAAGCGCGAGATGCTCGAGGCGGTGCTCGCCGACATGCCGGCCAGTCGCGCTTGGCCGGTGCATGCGCTGATCTGGCGGACGACGCAACGGGTGCAGATCTTTTCCGCGCCCTGAGCCGTTACACTCGGCATTAATAGCTGTGTGAATAAACAGGATTGGCCATGTTGAGTGTCATTATGGCGACTGGATCGAAGTGGATACTCTACGTGGACTGTTGCAAGTTGAGTTAAGTGCCGCCTGGAAGACCCGGCCGATCAGGGCGCAACGAGTTTGGACTGGGACTCATAACATGGGAGTTAGAGCTATGCAGTTGAGCATTGAACAGGTACTCAAGCGCGCTCGCCCGGTATTGCCGGTGCTGGTGATTGAAGATGTCAGTCTGGCGCTGGATCTGGCGCGGGCGCTGTATGCCGGTGGCGTCGAGGTGCTCGAGGTAACCCTGCGTACCCCGCGAGCGCTGGATGCGCTGGCCGCGATTCGCCAAGAGCTGCCGCAGTTGCTGGTGGGCGCCGGCACACTGATCCACAGCGAACAGTTTCTGGAAGCCCGCGAGGCCGGTGCGCAGTTCGCGGTCAGCCCCGGCTGTACCGAACGCTTGGCTGCAGCGGCGGAAGATTCAGGGCTGCCGTATTTGCCGGGGGTGATGACACCGTCGGAGATCTTGCTGGCGCTCGAATACGGTTATCGCTCGCTGAAGTTGTTCCCGGCTGACGGCAGCACCAGCGTGAAGATGCTGAAAAGTTTCAAAGGCCCCTTCACCGGCATTAGTTTTTGCCCCACTGGTGGGGTGACACCGGACAATCTACTCAGCTTTTTGCGCTTGCCGAATGTCGCCTGCGTCGGTGGTACTTGGCTGGCACCGAGTAATTTGGTCCGTGCTCGGGCTTGGGATCAAATTACCCAACTGGCTTGCGAGGCTCGCGAAAGCGCCGCGCGCTTGGATCAGCAGTCATGAGTTGGGACTTGCCGACACCCTTTGTCATCGATCTGACGGTTAGCCCCGAGGATATCGACGGCCTTGGGCATGCCAACAACGCCGTCTATGTCAGCTGGCTGGAGCGCTGCGCCTGGCGGCATTCGCAGTACCTGGGCTTGGACCTGTGTGAGTACCGCCGGCTCGACAGGGCCATGGCGGTGTTGCGTCATGAGATCGACTATCTAGCCAGCGCCTATGAGGGCCAGCAATTACAGATGGCCACCTGGATTGTCGAGTCTGACCAGCGCTTGAAGATGACCCGCCGTTTTCAGCTGTGGCGCCCGGAAGACGCCAGCACCTTGCTGCGCGCGCAGACCACCTTCGTCTGCATCGAGATCTCCAGCGGCAAACCCAAGCGCATGCCGGCGGAGTTTCTCGAGGGTTATGGCGCGGCGGTGACCGAAGCTTATCCACTGCAGCTGTAAATGAGCTGAGTGGCGATGGACTGTTCGCTGCGCTCCTGAGTCCATCCTACGTCTTGCCTTCGGTACTGGATTGTTCGTCGTTTCAGACCGCTGAACGGCGGCAGATTTTGCCGTTGGCCCGAGCGCGCCTGCAGTACAATCGCCGCCCTTATTTCAGCCTGTGGATATTCTTGCGTGCAAATTGCCTTGGCGCCGATGGAGGGTTTGGTCGATGAAATCCTCCGTGATGTGTTAACCCGTGTCGGCGCTATCGACTGGTGCGTGACTGAATTTATCCGCGTCAGCGAGCGTCTGCTGCCGCTCAGTACCTTTGAAAAATTAGCCCCGGAACTGGCCAGCGGCGCCCGCACCGCCGCCGGCACGCCGTTGCGGGTGCAGTTGCTCGGCTCCGATCCGACCTGTCTGGGCGATAACGCCGCCTTTGCCTGCACCCTCGGCGCGCCGGTGATTGATCTGAACTTTGGCTGCCCGGCCAAGACCGTCAACCGTTCGCGCGGTGGTGCGGTGTTGCTCAAAGAGCCCGAGTTACTCCATCGCATCCTCTGCGAGGTACGCCGAGCAACGCCGGCGCATATCCCGGTCACCGCCAAGATGCGCCTGGGTTTTGATAGCCCCGACGCCGCCCTCGAGTGCGCGCAGGCGCTGGCAGACGGCGGTGCGGCACAGATAGTGGTGCATGCACGGACCAAAGCCGATGGCTACAAGCCGCCGGCCCACTGGGAGTGGGTGGCGCGGGTGCAGGAGGTGGTCAAGGTGCCGGTGTTTGCCAATGGTGAAGTCTGGGATCTGGACGACTGGCGCCGCTGCCGCGAGATCAGTGGCGTCGAGGACATCATGCTCGGCCGCGGCCTGGTCTCCCGCCCCGATCTGGCCCTGCAGATTGCCGCCGCGCGGGCCGGTGTTGAGGTTGCACCGATGACCTGGCTGCAGTTACAGCCAATGTTGTGCGAGTTCTGGCGGCAGGTGCGCAGCAAGATGACCGGCCGTTGCGCCACCGGGCGTTTGAAACAGTGGCTAGCGATGCTGAGCCGCAACTATCCGGAAGCCATGCTGCTGTTTCATGAAGTGCGCCGCGAGCATGACTGCGTCCGGGTTGATTTGCTGCTGGGTTTCAATGGCGCCGGCGAGGCGCTGTCGGCCTAAATTTCTGCCGTCCTTAATTGAGCGGTGGCCGTTGTTTGGCATGTGCCAGCAGGGCGCGAAAGGTCGGTAAGGGCAGGGGCTGGCTGTACAGGTAGCCCTGATACAGGTGGCAGCCTTGCAGTTGCAGTAGGGCTAGCTGCTCTTGGTGCTCAACCCCTTCGGCAATTATCTCAAGGCCCAGGCTGAGCGCCATGGCGACAATGGCGCGGATGATTTCGGCATCATTGGGGTTTTGTGTGGCGTCGCGCACGAACGACTGGTCAATTTTCAGGATGTCTACCGGCAAGCGCTTGAGGTAGGTCAGGGAAGAGTAACCGGTGCCGAAGTCGTCCATGGCAAAGCTGATGCCGAGTTTCTTCAGTTGCAGCATCTTGGCGATGGTGTCGTCGAGGTTGTGGATGACGATGCCTTCGGTGATCTCCAGGGTCAGCAGGGCGGTGTTCAGCCGACTGGCGCTCAGGCTGTGCTCAACCCGCTCGACGAAACCCGGCTGGCGGAACTGTCGCGGGCTGATATTTACGCACAAACTGAACTGCCCGGCGTTGATCAGCCCTTCGTCGAGGAGCTGGGCGCACAGATGGCAGGCTTCGCTCAGCACCCAGTCGCCGACCTCGACTATCAATCCGCTTTCTTCCAGTACTTCAATGAAGTGGATCGGCGATTGCGGGCCATGTTGCGGATGATTCCAGCGCAGCAAGGCTTCGGCGCCGATTATCTGGCCATCGCGGGCATCCACTTGGGGTTGCAAATACAACTCGAACTCGCCGCGGGCCAGGGCCAGGCGCAAGTCGTGTTCCAGGCGCAGCCGAGCGCTGGCGGCTGCCTGCATGTTTTTGCGAAACATCTGCAAGGTATTACGGCCGCTGGCTTTGGCGCGATAAAGGGCAATGTCGGCACGTTTGAGTAAGTCCGTCGGGGTGTCGCCGTGATCGGGAATCAGTACCATGCCGATGCTCGGGGTGACTTGCAGGCGATGGCCGTCGAGCAGCATCGGTTCGCTCAGCAGTTGCCGCAGCTTGTTGGCGACCTCCCGCACCTGGCGCGCCACTTCGGCACGCGAACCCTCAAGCCCGGAGATCAGTACCACGAACTCATCGCCCCCCAGGCGCGCCACCGTATCTTCCTGGCGGACGCTGATTTCCAGGCGCGCGGCGACCATCTTCAGTACGGCATCGCCGAGCGGATGGCCGAGGGAGTCGTTGATGTGCTTGAAGTGGTCGAGGTCGATAAACAACAGTGCACCGCGCAAGTTGTGGCGCTTGAGCAGGGCTACTTGTTGGCTAAGACGATCCATTAACAGGCTGCGGTTGGGCAGGTTGGTCAGTGAGTCGTGGTAGGCCAGGTGTTCAATCTGCGCCTGAGCTTGCTTGAGATCGCTGATGTCGCGGGCAATCAGCAGCAGGCAAGCGGTGCCGTCGATGGTGATCGGCTGTACCGAAATCTGCGCTGTCATCAACTGGCCATTGCGACCGCGGATATGCATCTCGAGGTTGCGGGCGCAGCCGTCACTGGCGAGGGTTTCCAGTAATAATTGACGCTGCTCAGCGTCCCATAGGTTGAGTTCCAGTGAGGTACGGCCGATGACCTCTTCTGCGGGGTAGCCGCTGATCCGACAAAAGCCTTGATTGACCTCTAAAAAGCGACCGCTGCTGAGCTCGCTAATGCTGATGCCATCGGGGGATGCGTGGAAGGCTTTGGTGAATTTCTCTTCGCTGAGAATGCGCAACTGTTCTGCTGCTTGCTGCGCGCTGATGTCACGAAAGGTGGTGATCATGCAGCGTTGCCGGCCAACACGAATCAGTCGGGCGGCGATTATGCAGGTCAGTAGTTGGCCGTTCTTGGCGCGAAATTTGACAATGATATTGTTCAGTTGACCCTGCGCCATCAGTTGTTTACCCAGCTGTTTGCGCAGTTCGAGGTCGAGCCAAAAATCTATTTCCAAGGCGTTTTTGCCGATGATCTGCTCTGGCTGCCAACCAAATGCCTGGGTAAAGCTTGGGTTGATCTCGATAAAAACGCCATCGCTCAGGCGGGTGACGCAAATAGGCTCGGGGCTGCCCTGGAACAACGAGGCGAATTTTTCTTCGGAGGCCACCAGTGCCTGCTCGCGCAGGGTGCGGGCGGTAATGTCGCGTAATACCCCCACCATGCGCTCGGGCTGGCCCTGAGCGTTGCGGTAGAGCTTGGCGCTGCCCTCCAGAAAATGCTGGCTGCCATCGGCATGCCGGGCGCAATAGGTGGTGCGCGTGTTGCTTTGGTGGCCGTCACGCAGTTGCTTGAAGGACGCCACTGCAGTGCGTTGGTCCTCCAGTGGAATGTGGGTAAAAAAGCTTTCCAGGGGGCCGTTATAGGTGTCGTTAGCCAGGCCGTGCAGGCTGGCGGCGCGCGCCGAGGCAAACAGTTGGTTGCTGGGCAGATGCCAGTCCCAGAGGCCCAGTTCGGCGCTCTCCAGTGCCAGTTGCAAGCGTTCCTGGCTGTCGCGCAAGGCTTGCTCTTGCTGGCGCTGGTGGCTGATGTCACGCAGGGTCAGGGCCAGGCAGACTTGTCCATCAATCAGGCACTCGGCGCCATACAACAGGTTGGTGCTGTGGTTGCCGTCGTGGTGGGTTAGTTCGACTTCCAAGTCTTCAAAGTGGCCATTGTCGGCCAGGACAGTGAGCATTGTTTGCCGGTCTAGCGGATTGCACCAGAGGCCCATTTCAAGGCTGGTGTGGCCGATGGCTTGCGCCGAGCTCCAGCCAAACTGGCGCTCAAAGGCCGGATTGACCTGCAGCAAAGTACCGGTGTCGCGCTGGGTGATGATCATGCTGTCGGGGGTGCTGCGAAACGATGCGGCAAATTTGTTTTCGCTAGCCCGCAGGGCGGCCTCGGCCTGCGCCGTGCGGCTTTCGCGCAGTAAGCCGGTCAGCTGCAGCTCGCCGTTGGCCAGTGACTGGCGCTGACCGCTGAGTTGCAGCCAGTGCATTTGCCCGTCGCTGTGCTGCACGCGGTGATGCAAGGCGGTTTCCAGGGGCAGGCCATTGATCAGCCGGCTGAGCGCCTGTTCGACGCTGGCTTGATCGTCGGGGTGCACCAATTCAAGGTAGGTCTGTGCTGCGCTGGGCGCTGGACCTAGCAGGCCGAGTAGTTGGCGGGCGGTGTTGGAGAGATAGATCCGCTTATGCGCCAAGGGCCAGCACCAAAAGCCCAGGTTTTCCTGCTCAAGCAGGCCGAGCAGGTTGCTGGCGACTTGCTGCAGTTGCGGCTCGTCCTCGCCCGGGCGTGGGTGAATCAGGGCTGAGAGCGCGGACGGCAAGTCGATCATGAGGGTGCCTGTGTTATGCGTTGAGTAGCTGCCAGGGTCGTTCTGCACTGGGGTGCGAGGGTTGCCGGGCGCTAGTCTTTGTTATTTTCAGGATTGACCTCAAGGTAGCTGTTTGGCAGCTGTGGGTGCAAGGTCGGCCTGCGCGTCGAGCAGCGCCATAAAGGCGCGGGTAGCATTGGATAGGGTGCGCTCGCTGTGCACGATATAGCCTAGCTGACGGCGCAGCTGAATACCTTCCAGCGGCAGGCGTGCTACCTGCTCATCGAGCATGGTGCGCGGCAGTACGCTCCAGGCCAGGCCGATGGAGACCATCATCTTGATGGTCTCCAGGTAGTTGGTGCTCATGGCGATATTGGGTGTTAGCCCCTGGGCTTCAAACAACCGGCGCACAATATGGTGGGTGAAGGTGTTGCCGCCGGGAAATACTGCCGGGTGCTTGGCCACATCCTTGAGGGTGATAGAGCCATTCGCCGCCAGCGGGTGTTCGGGGGCGGCAACGAAATCCAGCAGGTCATCCCACACGGCAACCGCGCGCACCGGCTCGCGGGTTTGCGGTGCCAGGGTAATCACGGCTAATTCGGCGCGGCCATGCAACACCTCTTCGTAAGCGACCTCGGAGTCGAGAAACTGAATATCCAGGGCGACGTGCGGATAGGCGCGCGTGAAAGCACGCAGCAGTGGCGGCAGGCGATGCAGGCCAATGTGGTGACTGGTGGCCAGGGTCAGTCGACCACTGATCTCGCCATTCAGATTGGTCAGGGCTCGGCGGGTATCATCCAGTACCCCGAGAATCTGATAGGCCCGTGGCAGCAGTGCGCGGCCGGCTTCGGTGAGGCTGACAACACGGCCTAAACGGTCGAACAGGCGCACCTTCAACTGTTGTTCGAGACCGGCAATGCGCTTACTGATGGCCGGTTGGGTGAGAAACAGACGCTCGCCGGCCAGGGAAAAACTGCCGGTTTCGGCGATGGCGATAAAGGCGTTAAGGCTGGCTAAATCCATGGGCGCTCCAAGTCCTGTTTCTGTATTCCTTGTGGGAATGATTTGGATAAAAAATATGAATTTGAGTTATTTATGCTAAGCCCCTAGCATCTCGTCTACAAGCTTTGCGGCTGCTTCTGTAAGCGGCTTCTCAATAGCACCACGCCTGATGAGGATTGACCGATGGCCGGTAAAACGCTCTACGACAAGCTCTGGGATGCGCACGAAGTTAAGCGTCGCGATGATGGTTCGTCGCTGATCTACATCGACCGCCATATCCTTCACGAAGTGACCTCGCCCCAGGCCTTCGAAGGGCTGCGTTTGGCTGGCCGTAAACCGTGGCGGATCGACGCCAACATCGCCACCCCCGACCATAACGTGCCGACCACCAAGGCCGAGCGCCAGGGCGGGCTGGAGTCGATCACGGACGAAGTGTCGCGCCTGCAGGTGCAGACCCTGGACGAGAACTGCGACGATTTCGGCATTCTCGAATTCAAGATGAACGACCACCGTCAAGGCATCGTCCACGTGGTCGGCCCGGAGCAGGGCGCTACTCTGCCGGGCATGACCGTGGTCTGCGGCGACTCGCACACCTCGACCCACGGCGCTTTCGGCGCGCTGGCCCACGGCATCGGCACTTCGGAAGTTGAGCATGTGCTCGCGACCCAGTGCCTGGTGGCCAAGAAAATGAAAAATATGCAGGTGTTGGTCGAGGGCCAGGTGCCGTTCGGCGTCACCGCCAAAGACATAGTGCTGGCGATTATCGGCAAGATCGGCACCGCCGGCGGCAACGGCCATGCGCTGGAATTCGCCGGTAGCGCGATTCGCGAACTGTCGATGGAAGGCCGCATGACCATCTGCAACATGGCCATCGAGGCCGGTGCGCGGGTAGGTGTAGTGGCTGCAGATGAGAAAACCATCGCCTACGTGAAAGGCCGTCCATACGCACCTAAGGGCGCCGATTGGGATGCGGCAGTTGCGGCCTGGGCCGATTTGGTCTCCGATGCCGATGCGCAGTTTGACACTGTGGTTGAGCTGGACGCAGCGCTGATCAAGCCGCAAGTCACCTGGGGCACTTCGCCTGAGATGGTCTTGCCGGTGGATGCGCAGGTGCCGGACCCGGCCGCCGAGAGCGACCCGGTCAAGCGCGATTCGATCGAACGAGCGCTTAAGTACATGGGCTTGAGCGCCAATCAGCCGATCACCTCGATCCAGTTGGATCGGGTGTTTATCGGCTCCTGCACCAACTCGCGGATCGAAGACCTGCGCGCTGCGGCCGTGGTGGCCAAGGGACGTAAAGTGGCCTCGACCATCAAGCAGGCGCTGGTGGTGCCGGGCTCCGGCTTGGTTAAAGCGCAGGCCGAGCTGGAAGGGCTGGACAAGATTTTTATCGAGGCAGGTTTTGAGTGGCGCGAACCCGGTTGCTCGATGTGCCTGGCGATGAACCCGGACAAGCTCGGTAATGGCGAGCATTGCGCCTCGACCTCCAACCGTAACTTCGAAGGTCGGCAAGGCACCGGTGGTCGCACTCATTTGGTCAGCCCGGCCATGGCTGCCGCGGCCGCAGTCACCGGACGCTTTATTGATGTACGCGAACTGAGCAACGCAGGAGCAGGCCAATGAAAGCGTTTACCCAGCACAGTGGTTTGGTCGCGCCGCTTGATCGCGCCAACGTCGACACCGACCAGATCATTCCCAAGCAATTTTTGAAGTCGATCAAGCGTTCGGGCTTTGGTCAGAACCTGTTCGATGAATGGCGTTATTTGGACGTTGGGCAGCCTGGGCAAGACTGCTCTAATCGCCCGCTGAATAAAGACTTCGTGCTCAACTTCGCCCGCTTTCAAGGCGCTAGCGTGCTCTTGGCGCGGGAAAACTTTGGTTGCGGTTCGAGTCGCGAACATGCGCCTTGGGCGTTGGAAGAATACGGTTTTCGCAGCGTAATCGCGCCGAGCTACGCCGACATCTTCTTCAACAACAGTTTCAAGAACGGCATGTTGCCGATCATTTTGACTGAGGCCGAGGTGGATGAACTGTTCCAGCAGTGCGAGGCCTGCGAGGGCTATCAACTGAGCGTCGACCTGGCCGCGCAAACCGTGACCCGTCCGGATGGCAAGGTCTATCACTTCGAGGTCGATGCCTTTCGCAAGCACTGCCTGCTCAATGGTCTGGACGATATCGGCCTGACCCTGCAGGAAGGCGAGGCGATTGCCGCCTTCGAAGCCAAGCACCGGCAGAGCCAGCCTTGGTTGTTTGGCGCGCTGTAAATTTGTGCTGCACACGCTAAGGAGGCGGCCATGAGTGACCACGAACAGGTTGTGCAACGCCAGTTTGGCGAACAGGCCGATGCCTACTTAAACAGTGTCGTGCATGCCCAAGGCAGCGAGTTTGCGTTGTTGCAGGCAGCGGTTGCCGGCCGCAGCGATGCGCGGGTGCTGGACCTGGGCTGTGGCGCTGGGCATGTGAGCTTTCACGTTGCGCCGCTGGTGGCCGAGGTGGTGGCTTATGATCTGTCCGCGCAAATGCTTGAGGTGGTGGCGCAAGCTGCGGTGGCGCGCGAGTTAAGCAATCTGCGCACCGTGCAGGGCGCCGCCGAGTGTTTGCCGTTTGCCGATGGCGAGTTCGACTTCGTGTTTAGTCGTTATTCGGCGCATCACTGGAGCGACCTAGGGCTGGCCTTGCGTGAGGCGCGGCGGGTGCTGAAACCCGGCGGCGTCGCGGCCTTTATCGATGTGATGTCACCCGGCACGCCGCTACTGGATACCCATCTGCAAACGGTAGAAGTGCTGCGTGATAGCAGCCATGTGCGCGATTATTCCTGCGTCGAGTGGCTGCGGCAGGTCGGTGAAGCGGGCTTGCAAGTGCGCAGCCATACGCGCCAGCGTCTGCACATAGACTTCAGGTCCTGGGTCGAGCGGATGCGCACGCCAGCGGTGTTTTGTTCGGCGATTTTGGCCTTGCAAGCGGCGGTGGGCGCCGAGGTCCGTGAGTATTTCGAGGTGGCCAGCGATGGCTCCTTTAGCTTCGATGTGTTGGTGCTTTGGGCCGAACGTTGAGCGGCTCTTATAAAACGAATTGATTGAGAGAGACGTAATGAGCAAGCAGATTCTGATTCTCCCAGGCGACGGTATTGGTCCGGAAATCATGGCCGAAGCGGTCAAGGTGCTAGAACTGGCCAACGACAAGTACAGCCTGGGTTTTGAGCTGTCGTTCGACGAGCTGGGCGGCGCCGCCTACGAGAAATATGGCGTGCCGCTGGCCGATGAGACCCTCGAGCGCGCCCGCGCCGCCGATGCGATTCTGCTCGGCGCGGTCGGTGGCCCGCAGTGGGACAAGATCGAGCCAGCCCTGCGCCCGGAGCGCGGTCTGCTGAAAATCCGCTCGCAACTGGGGCTGTTCGCCAACCTGCGCCCGGCGATTCTCTATCCGCAACTGGCCGATGCGTCGTCGCTGAAACCTGAGGTGGTGGCGGGGCTGGATATTCTGATCGTGCGTGAACTGACCGGCGGCATCTACTTCGGCCAGCCGCGGGAAACCCTGGTGCTGGAAGATGGCCAGCGCATGGCCTACGACACCCTGCCGTACAGCGAGAGCGAAATCAGCCGGATCGCCCGGGTCGGTTTCGACATGGCGCGGGTGCGTGGCAAGAAACTTTGCTCGGTGGACAAGGCCAACGTGCTGGCCTCCAGCCAGTTGTGGCGTACCGTGGTGATGGAGGTGGCCAAGGATTATCCGGACGTCGAACTCAGCCATATGTACGTCGATAACGCCGCCATGCAGTTGGTGCGTGCGCCTAAACAGTTCGATGTGATGGTCACCGACAACTTGTTCGGCGATATCTTGTCTGATGAAGCGTCGATGCTCACCGGCTCGATCGGCATGCTGCCGTCGGCATCCCTGGATGCCAATAACAAAGGGATGTACGAGCCTTGCCACGGCTCGGCGCCGGATATTGCCGGGCAGGGGATTGCTAACCCGCTGGCGACCATTTTGTCGGTGTCGATGCTGCTGCGGTACAGTTTCAATCTGCATGAAGCGGCAGCGGCCATTGAGCAGGCGGTGAGCCTGGTGCTCGATCAAGGCCTGCGTACCGGCGATATCTACAGCGCTGGTACCACCAAGGTAGGCACTGCGGCGATGGGCGATGCGGTAGTCGCGGCCCTGCGCGGTTTGTGATGTGTAATGTGTGATTTTTGCCGCGCGGCCACGGCTGCGCGCTGACTCTTTATTGAAGGTAGTGCTATGAAGCGCGTAGGTCTGATCGGTTGGCGGGGCATGGTGGGTTCGGTGCTGATGCAGCGAATGTTAGAAGAGCGGGACTTCGACTTGATCGAGCCAGTGTTCTTCACCACCTCCAATGTGGGTGGCCAAGGCCCGGCAGTGGGTAAAGACATTGCACCGCTGAAAGATGCTTACAGCATCGATGAGCTGAAAACTCTCGACGTGATCCTCACCTGCCAAGGCGGCGATTACACCAGTGAAGTCTTCCCCAAGCTGCGCGAAGCCGGTTGGAAGGGCTATTGGATCGATGCTGCCTCGACCCTGCGCATGGCCGATGAGTCGGTGATAGTGCTGGACCCGGTCAACCGTAAGGTGATCGACCAGTCGCTGGATGCCGGCGCCAAAGACTATATCGGCGGTAACTGCACCGTTAGCCTGATGCTGATGGCCTTGGGCGGCTTGTACGAAGCTGGCTTGGTCGAGTGGATGAGCGCCATGACCTATCAGGCGGCGAGCGGCGCCGGCGCGCAGAATATGCGTGAGCTGATCAAGCAGATGGGCGCCACCCATGCGGCGGTGGCCGATGATCTGGCCAACCCGGCCAGCGCTATTCTCGACATCGACCGCAAAGTGGCCGAGGCGATGCGCAGCGACGCATACCCGACCGATAACTTCGGTGTGCCTTTGGCCGGCAGCTTGATCCCGTGGATCGACAAAGAGCTGCCTAACGGTCAAAGCCGCGAAGAGTGGAAAGGCCAGGCGGAGACCAACAAGATTCTCGGCCGCAACAAGAGCCCGATTCCAATCGACGGTTTTTGCGTGCGCATCGGCGCCATGCGCTGTCACAGCCAGGCACTGACCATCAAGCTGAATAAAGATGTGCCGTTGGCGGATATCGAAAGCCTGATCAGCCAGCACAATCCCTGGGTCAAACTGGTGCCAAACCAGCGCGAGGCGAGCATGCGTGAGCTGTCGCCGACCGCAGTCACCGGCACCCTCAGCGTACCCGTTGGACGCTTACGCAAGATGAACATGGGCTCGCAGTACCTGGGTGCCTTCACCGTGGGTGACCAGTTGCTGTGGGGCGCGGCCGAGCCGTTGCGGCGCATGCTGCGGATTCTGCTGGAGCGTTAAGCGTTGTGGCTGGCGGCCGCGAGGTTGGTGCGGGCGCCGGTTTAACAGGCTGTTGAAAAAAGTAGCGAGCGAAGGTCAGGCAAGGCGAAATCAGCCGAAAAAGCGCAGTTTACTGGTCGTAAATGAGCATTTTTAGGCTGATTTCAACGCAGCATGGCCGAGCGCAGTAGTTTTTCAATGGCCTGTTAAAATTGCCTGGGTGCGGGGTGGCAGTTACAGTGCGCTCCCCGTTTCGCCTGAGGTCATGCTGTGAGCCAATCTTTTAATATCGCCGTAGTCGGCGCCACTGGCACGCTCGGTGAAACCCTGGTGCAGCTGCTGGAAGAGCGCGATTTTCCGCTGGGCACCTTGCACCTGCTGGCCAGCGCCGAGTCGGCTGGGCATTCGTTGCCGTTCAAAGGTAAAAATCTGCGGGTGCGTGAAGTCGAGGGTTTCGATTTTGCGCAGGTGCAACTGGTGTTTTTTGCCGCCAGCGAAAAGGTTACTAGCCGTTTTGCCCCGCTAGCCCATAAGGCTGGGTGCAGCTTGATCGATCTCAGCGGCGCTTTGCCGCTCGAACAGGCGCCGCGGCTGGTACCGGAGGCGAATGCCGAGCTGCTTGAAAGCCTCTCAGCGCCCTATCAATTGACCAGTCCGAGCCCATCGGTGGTTGCCTTGGCAACAGTGCTGGCACCATTGCGTGGCTTGCTTGAGTTGCAGCGAGTGACGGTGACGGCTTGCCTGGCAGTATCCAGTCAGGGTCGTGAGGGGGTGACTGAGTTAGCCCGGCAAACCGCCGAATTACTCAATGTGCGGCCCCTGGAGCCGCGCTTTTTTGATCGGCAAATCGCCTTTAATCTGTTGCCGCAAGCGGGCGCAGTTGATGCGTCCGGTCATGGGCTGCTTGAATTGCGGTTGGCGCGCGAGCTTAAGCAGGTATTGGCCTTGCCGAAACTGTCAGTGGCGGCCGCTTGCGTGCTAGCCCCGGTGTTTTTTGGCGATAGTTTGAGTTTGTCCGTGCAGACCGGCGCGGTGGTTGATCTGCCGGCTATTGCTACTGCTTTAAATGCGGCTGCAAGCGTTGAGTTGGTTGAGCTGGGCGATTATCCAACGGCAGTTGGCGATGCGGTTGGGCAGGATGAGATCTATGTCGGTCGGCTGCGCAGCGGGTTGGATGATTTGACTGAACTGAATTTGTCGATTGCGTCTGATAATGTGCGAAAAGGTGCTTCACTGAACGCTGTGCAAATAGCCGAGTTGTTGATAAAACACTATCTGTAAAAGATACTTAGCGTTAGATTTGAAGAATCATTCTAACTTAGCAATACTGAATTGGCTGAACGCTGGCTGGGATTCGTCGCAAGGCGCATGCAGTCAGTGACTTGAGACCCTCGCGTACGTCGAGAAAAAAAAGATAAAACAAAGGATCACGCTATGGTTCAGGTTCGCAAACTAGTACTGGCAATTGCAGCTGCTTCGGCGCTGAGCTCTGGTATGGCGCAAGCGTTAGGGCTCGGGGAAGTGTCCCTGAAGTCTTCGCTTGATCAGCCGTTGGTGGCAGAGATTGAATTGCTGGAAGTGCGCGACCTCGCCACTGGCGAGCTGATTCCAAGTTTGGCCTCGCCTGAGGACTTTACTCGGGCCGGAGTTGATCGGCAGTTTTTACTTAATGACCTTAAGTTCACGCCGGTGATCAAGGCCAATGGTAAAAGCTTTATTCGCGTCACCTCCAGTAAGCCCATACGTGAACCCTACCTGAATTTTTTAGTTGAAGTGCTCTGGCCAAGCGGTCGACTGCTGCGCGAATACACGGTATTGCTCGATCCGCCGCTGTACTCCCCGCAAACGACTGCCGCAGCTGCGCCGAGAATGCCGGTAGCAGCGCCTATGCCGCGCCCTGTAACTCCGGCGGTGCGCCCGGTTACCGCGGCAGCTCCAGCTCCAGTTGCCGCAGCTAGCCGTCCAGCAGCAGCGCCAGTTGCTGCGACATCCAACAAGCTCAGTGGCAAAGATTACAAAACCACCTCCAGCGACACCCTATGGGAAATTGCCCGTCGTCTGCCTGGCGGCAGTGCGAATGCTCATCAGACCATGCTGGCTATTCAGGACCTCAATCCGGATGCGTTCATTGGCGGCAATATCAATCGCCTGAAAAGCGGTCAGGTGCTGCGTCTACCCGATCAACAACAGATCAATAGTCGCTCGCCAAGTGAGGCGATTGCCCAGGTTAATGAGCAAACTGCCGCATGGCGCGAAGGCCGTAGCATTGCCAGCAGCGAGAACCGCCAACTGGATGCAACTAAGCGTAATGTTGCCGGTGCCGCGCCTGCAAAAACCGAAGCTAAAGACAGTTTGCAGTTGGTCGCAGCCGAGACCGGTAAGGCCGGCGCAGGTAGCGACAAGGGCGCTAATGGCGACAGCAAGGCGTTAAATGATCAGTTGCAAGTAACCAAAGAAAGCTTGGATTCAACTCGTCGTGAAAATGGCGAGTTGAAAGGTCGGATGACCGATCTACAAAGCCAGTTGGATAAGTTGCAACGTTTGATTCAACTCAAAGACGATCAGTTGGCCAAGCTTCAGGCCGACTTGGCCGCTAAAGGTAAAACAGCAGCGCAGCCGACTGCTGTGGTTGTGGCTCCCGCGCCAGCAACTAAAGAGCCTGCGGTTGCGGCACCTGCGGTAAAAGAGCCAGTTGCTGCGCCAGTACCGGTGCCAACTCCTGCCCCAGTCCCGGTGCCGGCCGTAGACGCTGGCAAGCCTGCTGCTACCCCTGCGCCAGCCACAGATTTCAACTACAGCGAAGAACCGGCAAAGCCCGCGGAAACTGTAGCGCCTGCTCCGGTTGAAGCTGCTAAGCCTGTAGTAGAAGTCGCCCCGGTTAAGCCAGTTGCCGTTGCGCCAGCTATGGCACCGGTTGCAGAACCTGAAGCGGAAAGCTTTATTGATGGTCTGCTGGCCAATCCAATGCTCCTGGCGATTGCCGGTGGTGGTGGTTTGCTGGCGTTACTGATCGGCTTGATGATGCTGTCCAAGCGTAACGCTCAGAAAGAAGCTGAGTTGCTCGAAGGCCTGCATGCAGACGATGACGAGCCGCTCGATAGTGATCTGGAACTGCCAGAAAGCAGCTTCGACGAGCTAGACACTCCGGTCGATACCGATGCTGATCTTGATGCTGCGCCTGAGCGGGTAACGGCCCAAACTGCAGACCCGCTGGGTGAGGCTGATATTTATATCGCTTATGGCCGCTTCAATCAGGCCGCGGAACTGCTGCAGAACGCCATCAATGACGAGCCACAACGCAGTGATTTGCGCCTGAAGTTGCTCGAGGTACAAGCTGAGTTGGGTGATCGCGATGGTTTTGCTCGGCAAGAAAGTGAGCTGCGTGAAATTGGTGGTGTGACTGCCGATGTCGATCAAATTAAAGCCAAGTACCCAGGCATGACTGCCGCAGCGGTAGCTGTTGGGGTTGCTGCTGCCGCGAGCAACATGGACGCTGAGTTGGATGCCTTTAGTCTGGATGATCTGGACTTGGATGAGCCTGCTGCAGCGGCTCCTGGGCAAGATATGGATGATGCGTTCGATCTAAGTTTGGATGACCTTGAGGCTGAGTTGGATAGCGACTTAGCTGCGAGCAATGCACAGGGCTCAAGCGCAGACTTTGCCGACCTGAGTCTGGATGGTGATTTTGATTTGGCTGATGAGGCGGTTAAGCCGACGGCGAATCAAGAGCTGAGTTTTGATCTTGAGTTGGATTCGCCAGTTAGCACGGCAGAAGAAGAGTTTGACCTGGCCGATTTCAGCCTGGAAATGGAAGCCGACGGTCAACCCTCTGTGGCTGGCGCCGATGAAGATTTCCTGTTGAGCCTGGATGATGAGCCTGCGGCAGTGACTAATGACTTTTCTGCGCTGAGCCTGGATTTGCCGGCAGACGAGCCGGCGGATGCGCTTGACCTGCCAGCAGACTTCGATCTGTCTTTGGCTGAAGAAGCGCCGGCAGTGGTAAGCACTGACAGCTTTGCCGCTCATCTTGATGAGGTGACGGCTGAGCTTGAGCAGTTGGCGAACAACCTCGATCAACCAGATGCTATGGATGATCTAGACGCGCCACTGCTTGATCTTGAGTCTGCCGAAGGCCTGGATGGCGATGACGACTTCGACTTCTTGTCCGGCACCGATGAGTCGGCCACCAAGCTTGACTTGGCCCGTGCCTACATCGATATGGGCGATACCGAAGGGGCGCGCGACATTCTCGATGAGGTTGTTGCCGAGGGCAGTGACACTCAACAACAGGAAGCGCGCGACTTGATCGCCCGTCTCACTTGATCAATGACTGAAGCAGTATTACCAGTGGCAGCCAATGTGGCTGCCACTGGCATTTTCAGGGTGGCCCTCGGGATTGAGTACAAGGGTTCGCGCTATCGTGGTTTTCAGCGCCAGCGAGCAGGCGTGCCAACCATCCAGGAAACCCTAGAAAACGCCCTGTCGAAAGTCGCGGGCGGCGCGCCGGTTAGGCTGAGCTGCGCCGGTCGCACCGATGCATCGGTGCATGCCAGTGCCCAGGTGGTGCACTTCGACACCAGTGTCGAGCGCAGCCTGCATGCCTGGGTGATGGGCGCCAATATGAATTTGCCGGCGGACATCAGCGTGACTTGGGCCAAGCTAATGCCGGCACATTTTGACGCACGCTTTAGCGCCAAGGCGCGGCGCTATCGCTATGTGATTTACAACGATCAAATTCGTCCCGCGCATATGGCCGAAGAAGTCACCTGGAATCACCGACCCTTGGATGTCGAGTTGATGCGCAGCGCCGCCTTGCAATTGGTGGGCACCCATGACTTCAGTGCGTTTCGTGCGCGCCAGTGTCAGGCTAAGTCGCCGATCAAAACGGTTCACCATTTGCAGTTACAGACCTTTGGCCGACTGATTGTGTTGGATATTCGTGCCAATGCCTTTTTGCATCATATGGTCCGTAATATCGCTGGCGTGTTGATGACCATAGGTGCCGGTGAGCGCCCGGTTGAATGGGCGCGTGAGGTGCTGGAAGGCCGCGTGCGTCGCACTGGCGGGGTAACGGCGCATCCTTTTGGTTTGTATCTGGTGCAGGTTGAATATGCCCAGGACTTTGATTTGCCGGTGCGTTATCTCGGCCCGCATTTTTTATCCGGGTTACCGGATGTTATGGTCGACCTTGAGTAAAGTTTCGCAGTCATGCCCATAGTCTGAGGTAGCCCTAAGGTGTCAGTCGTACGCAGCAAGATCTGTGGCATCACCCGTATCGAGGACGCATTGCTCGCGGTGGCCGCTGGAGCCGATGCCTTGGGTTTTGTGTTCTACTCGAAGAGCCCGCGGGCTGTTAGCGTTGAGCAGGCGCAGGCGATTATTGCGGTCCTGCCACCCTTTGTGACTACGGTGGGCTTGTTTGTTAATGCCAATCGGCGCGAGTTAACTGCGCTGCTTGATGGGTTGCCGCTGGATCTGTTGCAGTTTCATGGTGATGAGACTCCGGCCGATTGCGCCGGTTATCAGCGTCCCTACATCAAGGCGTTACGGGTTAAACCGGGTGATGATATTGCCCAGCTGGCTGCGCCCTATGAGCAGGCTTCGGGGATATTACTCGACACCTTTGTGCCTGGTGTTCCAGGTGGCACTGGCGCCGCATTTGATTGGTCATTGGTGCCGCACAACTTGTCCAAACCGGTGATACTGGCGGGCGGGCTCACGCCACAAAATGTGTTTACCGCTATCGAGCAAGTGCGCCCTTATGCGGTGGACGTCAGTGGTGGGGTAGAGGCGAGCAAGGGCATCAAAGATGCTGGCAAACTTGAGGCTTTTTTACGCGAAGTTCGCCGGGCCTAATGCTCGAACGGGCGTGCTGGAATGTTACTGAGGCATGGCTTTGCGGCTGATAGTGCTATGTGACGACCGCAGATGCTTGGCCGTCCATCAAGCTGCAATCAAGCATTTGCTCGGGTCTGCACTGCATGGCCGAGGCCAGCAGCTAGGCTGGGCCTACATTTTTAGAATTAAGAGCTGGAGAAAGAGAGCATGAGTAACTGGCTGGTCGACAAGCTGATTCCCACCATCATGCGTTCTGAGGTGCAAAAGAGCTCGGTCCCTGAGGGCTTGTGGCACAAATGCCCGTCTTGTGAGGCGGTGCTTTACCGTCCTGAGTTGCAAAAGACCTTGGACGTCTGCCCGAAGTGCAATCACCACATGCGCATCGGCGCGCGGGCGCGGCTGGATATCTTTCTTGATGCCGAGGGCCGTGAAGAGATCGCCGCAGAACTTGAGCCGGTTGATCGGTTGAAGTTTCGCGATAGCAAAAAATACAAAGACCGTTTGCTCGCAGCACAAAAACAGACCGGTGAAAAAGATGCGCTGATTGCCATGCGCGGCGCCGTGCTCGGTCTGCCGGTAGTGGCTTGTGCTTTTGAGTTCGGCTTTATGGGCGGCTCGATGGGCGCCATTGTTGGCGAGCGTTTTGTCCGGGCGGCGAATGTCGCGCTGGAAAAAGGCTGCCCCTTGATTTGTTTTGCCGCCTCCGGTGGCGCACGCATGCAAGAGGCGTTGATTTCGCTGATGCAAATGGCGAAAACCTCGGCGGTGCTGGCGCGTTTGCGCGAAGAGGGCGTGCCCTTTATTTCGGTGTTGACCGACCCGGTTTATGGCGGTGTATCAGCCAGTTTGGCCATGCTCGGTGATGTCATAGTTGCCGAACCGCGCGCTTTGATTGGTTTTGCCGGGCCGCGGGTGATCGAGCAAACGGTGCGTGAAAAGTTGCCCGAAGGCTTTCAGCGCAGTGAGTTTTTGCTTGAGCACGGCGCTATCGACATGATCATTCACCGTGAAGAGTTACGTCCGCGGTTGGCCCGTATTTTGGCGCAGATGCAGCATTTGCCTACGCCAACGCCAGTAACCACAGCGGCGATCGCTGCCCTATGACGCAACGGGCGCTGGCCGATTGGCTGAGTTATCTGGAGCAATTGCACCCGTCGGCCATCGACATGGGTTTGCAGCGTGTGCAACAGGTTGCCACTCAACTTGGCTTGAGTCGGCCAGCGCCCTTGGTTATTACCGTAACAGGCACTAATGGCAAGGGTTCTACCTGCGCCTTTTTGGAGTCCTTGCTGCTAGCGCAGGGGCTCAAAGTGGCTGTTTACAGCTCCCCGCATCTATTGCACTACAACGAGCGGGTGCGGATTGCCGGTGTCGATGCTACTGACGCCGAGCTCTGCGTTGCCTTTGCTGAAGTTGAGCGTGCCCGCGCGCAGATATCCCTGACTTATTTTGAGATGGGTACTTTGGCTGCCTTTTGGCTGTTTGAGCGCGCCGCTTTGGATGCGGTAATTCTTGAGGTTGGCTTGGGCGGACGGCTGGATGCCGTCAACCTGATTGACGCTGATCTGGCGCTGATCACCAGCATCGGCCTGGATCACGCCGACTGGCTGGGGGATACCCGTGAGTCGGTGGCCTTCGAGAAGGCCGGCATCCTGCGTGCTGGGAAGCCGGCGTTGTGCGGTGATCTCGACCCGCCCCTACCATTGCTGGAGCGAGTGGCTGAGCTCGACTGCCCGTTATTTCTCCGTGGCCGTGATTACGATCTGACGATTGATGGGGCGGTCTGGAGCTGGCGCGGCCTGAATGCACGCGGTGAAGTCTTGCAGTTAGACGCTTTGCCCTTGCTGGATTTGCCGCTGGAAAACGCCGCCTTGGCCGTGCAAGCCTACGCTTTGCTGGATTTGCCTTGGCGGCCTGTGCAGCTGGCGGCAGCCTTGGCGGCGACGCGGGTGGTTGGGCGTTTGGATCGGCGTCAGCTGCATTGGCAAGGTAAGTCACTGACACTGTTGCTGGATGTTGGGCATAATCCCCACGCGGCTGAGTATCTGGCGCAGCTGCTAGCCAGCCGGCCAGTACCTGGCAAGCGTCTGGCGGTGTTCGGTTTGCTGGCGGATAAAGACTTGTCGGGGGTGCTGAATGCCTTGCGCGATGAGGTTCAGGACTGGGCGGTGGTCAATTTGCCCACCGAGCGAGCGCGCCCGGCGGCGGAAATAAAAGCGGCGCTGCTTAACTTGGGTGCTCAGGTCGAGGCCTATGTGGATGTCGCAGCTGCGCTGCAGGTGCAGTGCGCGCAGGCCACGGCAGACGATGAAATTCTGGTATTTGGATCTTTTTATTGCGTTGCGCAAGCCCTGGAATGGTTGGCTTGTGTTGCTGCACAGGAGGTAGGCAATGGCTTTGCTCGATAGTGGGCTCAAGCAGCGAATCGTCGGTGCTTTAGTGTTGCTGGCGTTGATGGTGATTTTTCTGCCGATGTTGCTGTCTCGTCAGGATGATTTGCAGCGCGTGGTGGTCGATGCCCCTGCTATGCCGCAAGCGCCAGTGATGCCTCAGGTTGAGCTGGATCCGGTTAGCGTGCCACAGGCGCAGTCACTGCCTGAAGAGCCAGTACCGATGACCGAGTCGGAGATCGCGGCAGCTGCACCAGCCGTAGCTGTGCCGGCTAAGCCGGTGGCCGCAGTAACGCCGCCAGCCGCTACTAAGCCGTCGGTCGCCGAAGTCGCAGCGCCAGCCAGCCGTTTGGATGCCAACGGTCTGTCTGTCAGCTGGTCGATTCAACTGGCCAGTTTATCCAGTCGCACCAGTGCCGATAGCTTGCAGAATCGCCTGCGTGGTGCCGGCTACAATGCCTACGTACGCAACGTCGAAGGCATGAATCGGGTCTTTGTCGGCCCGGTCATTGAGCGCGCTGAGGCTGATCGTTTGCGCGATCAATTAACCCGCCAGCAGAAGCTCAATGGCTTTGTGGTGCGCTTTCAGCCCGAACGAGGCTGAAGCGCAGCTTACCGTGAGGCCGGCGCTCTGTTAAAATCGCCGGCCTTTCATGTATGCAGGCTTTGCTGTGGCACTTACTTGGGTTGATTGGGCGATTATCGCCATCATCGTTATCTCCTGTTTGATCAGCCTCAAGCGCGGCTTCGTCAAAGAAGCCCTGTCGCTGGTGACCTGGATCATTGCCGGCGTTGTTGCCTGGATGTTTGGCGGCGCGCTAGCCCAGCACCTCACCGACTTTATTGAAATGCCTTCGGCGCGAATTATCGCCGGCTGCGCGATTTTATTTGTGGCCACCTTGCTGGTGGGCGCCTTGGTTAATTTCCTGATCAGTGAGTTGGTGCGGGTGACCGGTTTGTCGGGCACTGATCGCTTTCTTGGCATGGTCTTCGGTGGCGCTCGCGGCGCCTTGCTGGTGGTGGTGCTAACCGGGCTGCTAAGCCTGGCACCCGTTCAGCAAGACCCGTGGTGGCAGCAATCGAGCCTGATTCCACATTTTCTAATAGTCGCCGATTGGTCAAAAAACCTGATTGTCGGGATGGCGGGTCAGTGGCTTGCGAGCAGTTTGCACGCGCCGAGTTAAAATCGCAGTTAAAGGGGCGTTGTGTGCTGCGCACCAATGCCCAGAATTAGCAGTACTACTAGCAGGGGTTGCGTCACATGTGTGGCATCGTCGGTATCGTCGGTAAGTCGAACGTCAATCAGGCGCTGTATGACGCGCTTACCGTCCTCCAACACCGTGGCCAGGATGCTGCCGGTATTGTGACTAGCCATGATGGCCGGTTGTTTTTGCGCAAGGACAACGGCCTGGTACGTGACGTGTTTCATCAGCGCCACATGCAGCGCTTGGTCGGCCATATGGGCATTGGCCATGTGCGTTACCCGACTGCCGGCAGCTCCAGCTCTGCCGAGGCGCAGCCGTTTTACGTCAACTCGCCCTACGGCATTACCCTGGCGCACAACGGCAACCTGACTAACGTCGAGCAGTTGGCCAAAGAGATCTATGAGTCGGATCTGCGTCACGTCAACACCAACTCCGATTCTGAAGTGCTGCTCAACGTGTTCGCTCACGAGTTGGCGCAGCGCGGTAAATTGCAGCCGACCGAAGACGACGTGTTTGCGGCCGTCACCGATGTGCATCAGCGCTGCATTGGTGGTTACGCCGTGGTGGCGATGATCACCGGCTACGGAATTGTCGGTTTTCGCGACCCGAATGGGATTCGTCCGATTGTCTTCGGTCAGCGCCACACCGATGAGGGCGTCGAGTACATGATCGCCTCGGAAAGTGTCTCGTTGGACGTGCTCGGTTTTACCTTGATTCGCGATCTGGCCCCGGGTGAAGCGGTGTACATCACCAGCGATGGCAAGCTGACAACCCGTCAGTGCGCCGCGAAGACCTTCTACTCGCCGTGCATCTTTGAGTATGTGTACCTGGCTCGTCCTGACTCGATCATGGATGGCGTCTCGGTGTACAAGGCGCGCTTGCGGATGGGCGAGAAGCTGGCGGAGAAAATCCTCCGTGAGCGGCCTGAGCACGACATCGATGTGGTGATCCCGATTCCCGATACCAGCCGCACCTCGGCGCTGGAGTTGGCCAACCATCTGGGCGTTAAGTTTCGCGAAGGCTTCGTCAAGAATCGCTATATCGGTCGCACCTTTATCATGCCGGGCCAGGCGGCCCGCAAGAAATCGGTCCGGCAGAAGCTGAATGCCATCGAGCAAGAGTTTCGCGGCATGAACGTCATGCTGGTGGATGACTCGATCGTGCGCGGCACCACCTGCAAGCAGATCATCCAGATGGCGCGTGAAGCCGGGGCGAAGAATGTCTACTTCTGCTCGGCGGCGCCGGCTGTGCGTTACCCGAACGTGTACGGCATCGACATGCCGAGTGCCCACGAATTGATCGCGCACAATCGCAGCACCGAAGAAGTGGCCGAGTTGATTGGCGCCGATTGGCTGATTTATCAGGATCTGGCCGATTTGGTCGAGGCGGTCAGTGAAAGCAATCCGGCGCTGCAAGGCTTTGATAATTCTGTATTCAACGGCGAATACGTGACGGGCGATATCGATTCGGCCTACCTGCACAAGATCGAGCAGGCGCGTAATGACCTGTCCAAGGTCAAGTCCAGCGCCGTCAGCGCGATCATCGATCTGTATAACAACTGAGTGGGAAGTGGGGAGTGAGTGATATGACGCGCGATTGGGATGCCGGGCGACTGGATAGCGATCTTGAGGGCGTAGCCTTCGACACCTTGGCGGTGCGCGCCGGTCAGCATCGCTCGCCAGAAGGCGAGCATGGTGATGCGCTGTTCTTGACCTCCAGTTATGTCTACCGCTCTGCCGCCGAAGCGGCCGCGCGCTTTGCCGGCGAAGTGCCGGGTAACGTTTACTCGCGCTATACCAACCCCACGGTGCGCACCTTTGAAGAGCGCATCGCGGCGCTCGAAGGCGCTGAGCAAGCGGTGGCAACTGCCTCCGGCATGGCGGCGATTCTGGCTTGTGTCATGGGCCTGTGCAGCGCCGGTGATCATGTTCTGGTGTCGCGCAGCGTGTTCGGTGCCACGGTTACCCTGTTTGAGAAGTACTTTAAGCGTTTCGGCATTCAGGTCGACTATGTGCCGTTGACCGATCTCGATGCTTGGCAGCGGGCGTTCAAGGTCAACACCAAGCTGCTGTTTGTCGAGTCACCGTCTAATCCCTTGGCCGAGTTGGTTGATATTGCCGCGCTGGCAGACATTGCCCACGCGCGTTCGGCGCAGTTGATCGTGGATAACTGCTTCTGCACCCCGGTGCTGCAAAAGCCCTTGGCGCTGGGGGCGGATATCGTTATCCATTCGGCCACCAAGTTCATCGATGGTCAGGGCCGTTGCCTGGGCGGTGTGGTGGCGGGCCGTGCGGCGCAGATGATCGAGGTGGTGGGCTTCTTGCGCACCGCGGGGCCGACCATGAGCCCGTTCAATGCCTGGGTGTTCCTCAAAGGCTTGGAGACGCTGCGTTTGCGCATGCTGGCCCATTGCGCCAGTGCCCAGGCGCTGGCCGAATGGCTTGAGCAGCAACCGCAGGTGGCGAAAGTCTATTACGCCGGTTTGCCCAGCCATCCGCAGCATGAGTTGGCCAAACGGCAGCAGAGCGGTTTCGGTGCGGTGGTGAGCTTTGAGGTGGTCGGCGGTAAAGAGGCTGCGTGGCGTTTTATCGACGCCACGCGGTTGATTTCGATCACCGCTAACCTGGGCGATACCAAAACCACCATCACTCATCCCGCGACCACTACCCATGGTCGCTTGTCGGTTGAGGATCGCGCCGCGGCAGGTATTCGCGACAGTCTGATTCGTTTGGCGATTGGCCTGGAGGATGTGGTTGATCTAAAAGCTGACTTAGCCCGTGGTTTAGCGGCGCTATAAAGACAGTTTGCGTCTGTAGTTGTAACTGTTCGGTCCAGGGTGCTGAGTCTTGGGATTCTGCTGGCAAGGCATCAGTTGATGCTTTGCCAGGCGCTTTGAAATTTGCCTGTTTTTAGAAAAACTTCAAGCAGGCTATTGACTTAGCATCGCCCCATGGGTAAATTGCACACCTCGCGAGACACTGGGTGATTAGCTCAGCTGGGAGAGCAGCTGCCTTACAAGCAGCGGGTCGGCGGTTCGATCCCGTCATCACCCACCAGTTCTCACGAGTACGAACGAAAGTTCGGCCGCTGCGCAGCGGTAGTTCAGTTGGTTAGAATACCGGCCTGTCACGCCGGGGGTCGCGGGTTCAAGTCCCGTCCGCTGCGCCATATTCGAAAGCCCTCAAGCAGAAATGCTTGGGGGTTTTTCTTTTGTTTCGGTTTTTGTTGTCATCTTTTGTTCATTGGGGATCTTTAGGCTGCGAGGTGGGTCTTGGTAAGACTCACTTTCGCAATCAAGGATTATCCCAATGAACGACTATCAAGAAGAGTTGCTCGACTACCACGCCACTGACTGGGAGCCGGCTGAGCCCATCGATGATGCCACCGAGCTCTAAGTGGGTTTAATGGGCGAGCCGTTGGCTGCGGCGAAATTCGCCGGGAGTCTGGCTGCTCCAGCGCTTAAACGCACGCTGAAAGGCCTCTGCCGACGCAAAGCCAAGCAGAAAGGCGATTTCACCAAAAGCCAGGTCGGTGTCGCGGATATAGCTGATGGCGAGGTCGTGGCGGGTGTTGTTGAGCACCGCCCGAAATTGCGTGCCTTCCTCGGCCAATTTGCGCCGCAGGGTCCAGCTCGGTAACTGCAAGCGCGCGGCAATCTCGGCCAGTTCCGGCTCACGACCATGCAGTAACGGCCCCAGCAGTTGGCTGATGCGTTCGGTCAGGCTGCGGGTACGGGTTAACTGCTCTAGTTCGCGCTCGCAAATCTCGAGTAGATGCCGCCAGGTGCTCGGGCAGTGCTGTGGGTTACGCAGGGCCAGGCTGGCTTGGCTTAGCTGCAGCTGATTGCGCTCGGCGGCAAATTCGACTGGGCCACTAAAGGCTTGCGGGTAGTGCTCGGCATAGCTGGGGGCGGCGAATTCGATGCAGGTCTGTTCCGCACTCAGGCGTTGGCCAGCCAAACTGCTCAGTTGCTGCACCCAGCCGGCCAATACCGAGTCGACCACGAAACGGTTGTAGGCGTTATACGGACTGATGGAGTAGAAACGCAGCCAGGCGCCCTGGGCGTCTTCGTGAAAACTCGATTGGCCGCGATAGTTATAGGCATACAGCGGCTCAAAACGAATCAGGGTGCGCGCGGCTTCCCGTACCGTGGGCGCCTGCGCTGCGGTAATGCCCGCCAGACCTGCCTGGTTGAAGCGGCTGAGTTGACCCATTTGCAGGCCCAGATAGGCCGCGTTGGTCAGTTGCATGGCGGCATGCCCCAGGCGCATATAGCGCGGGATCGACAGGCGCGCACGCGGTTGCGCCAGGCGCGCCGGCGCAAGATCAAATTGCTCGAGCAAGGCTTGCGGGTCTTGCCCGAGGGCTTGCACGCTTTCGGCTAAGCACTGCACAAAGCCCACCGATAAATCACCGAGGCGAACGCGGGGGGCTTTCATGGGCGTAGATTGCTGTGGTTGTGGCTCATGTTGTCCATATCCGGGCGGTGGTTTGCGCTCAGATTAGGGGGGAGGGTGGCGTTTGCCAAGGCTGGCTGCGCATTTTGATCAATAGGTTGTAATTTGCAGTCATTGATCGTCGCCCTGCGGGTCTTTATTGTCAGCACATAACCGATCGCTGCCGTTGATAAGGCCGGCGACATTCCGTGAATACACTGCCTGCTCTGGAGTTTTTATGCCTGCCGCTCATTTTCCGCATTTGTTGGCCCCGCTTGATCTGGGTTTTACCACGCTGCGTAACCGCACCCTGATGGGGTCGATGCACACCGGCCTGGAAGAAAAACCCGGTGGTTTTGAGCGTATGGCGGCTTACTTTGCAGAGCGTGCCTTGGGTGGCGTTGGCTTGATGGTGACCGGGGGTATTGGCCCGAACGCCGAAGGCGGGGTGTATGCCGGTGCGGCCAAGTTGACCACGCTGGAAGAGGCCGAGAAGCACAAGGTTGTTACTCAGGCCGTGCACGAAGCCGGCGGCAAGATTTGCATGCAGATTCTGCACGCCGGCCGTTATGCCTACAGCCCGCAGTCGGTGGCGCCGAGCGCCATCCAGGCGCCAATCAACCCGTTCAAGCCGCGCGAGTTGGATGAAGACGGTATCGAACAGCAGATCCAGGACTTCGTTAACTGCTCGGCACTGGCGCAAGTGGCAGGCTATGACGGCGTCGAAATCATGGGGTCGGAAGGTTATTTTATTAACCAGTTCCTGGCCCTGCACACCAATCAGCGCACCGATCGCTGGGGCGGTAGCTACGCAAACCGTATGCGTCTGCCGGTGGAAATCATCCGTCGGGTGCGTGAAGCGGTCGGCGCGAACTTCATCATTATTTACCGCCTGTCGATGCTCGATTTGGTCGAGGGCGGCAGCAGCTGGGACGAAATAGTTCTGCTGGCCAAGGCTGTCGAACAGGCCGGCGCGACCATTATCAATACCGGGATCGGCTGGCACGAGGCGCGCATTCCAACCATCGCCACCAAGGTGCCGCGCGCGGCCTTTACCAAGGTTACCGCCAAGTTGCGTGGCGAAGTCAGCATCCCGCTGATCACCACCAACCGCATCAATACGCCGGAAATCGCGGAGCAAGTGTTGGCCGAAGGCGACGCCGACATGGTCTCCATGGCGCGGCCATTCCTGGCCGACCCGGAGTTCGTCAATAAGGCCGCCGCCGGCCGTAGCGATGAAATCAACACCTGCATCGGCTGCAACCAAGCCTGCCTGGATCACACCTTTGGCGGCAAGCTGACCAGTTGCCTGGTTAACCCGCGCGCCTGCCACGAAACCGAGTTGAACTACATCAAAACCATGGCGGTGAAGAAGATTGCCGTGGTTGGTGCCGGCCCGGCGGGCCTGGCTGCCGCCACAGTGGCGGCTGAGCGTGGCCATCGGGTGACCTTGTTTGACTCGGCCAGTGAGATCGGTGGTCAGTTCAATGTGGCCAAACGGGTGCCGGGCAAGGAAGAGTTCGTGGAAACCTTGCGTTACTTCAAGCGCAAGCTGCAAACCACCGGTGTCGAACTGCGTCTGAATACCCGGGTAAGTTCGACTGAGTTGGCCGCAGGCGGTTTTGATGAAATCATCCTGGCCACCGGCATTGCGCCACGCACCCCGGAAATTGACGGCGTGGATAATCCGATGGTGATCAATTACCTGGATGCCATCCTCGGTCGCAAGCCAGTGGGTCAGCGGGTTGCGGTAATTGGCGCCGGTGGCATTGGTTTTGATGTGTCGGAGTTCATCACCCATCAGGGCGAAGCCACCAGCCTCAATCGCGAAGCTTTCTGGAAAGAGTGGGGCATCGATACCGATCTGGTTGCCCGTGGTGGGGTGGCCGGCATCAAGGCTCAGGTGCATGCGCCGGCGCGCCAGGTGTTCTTGCTGCAGCGCAAAAAATCCAAAGTCGGTGATGGCTTGGGTAAAACCACCGGCTGGATTCATCGCGCCGGGCTGAAGAACAAAAATGTGCAAATGCTCAACAGCGTCGAGTACCTGAAAGTCGATGACGCCGGGCTGCATGTGCGAATTGCCGCTGGCGAGCCGCAGTTGCTAGCGGTCGATACCGTGATTATCTGCGCCGGCCAAGACCCGCAACGTGAGTTGCAGGCAGCGTTGGAAGCCGCCGGGCAGAAGGTGCATTTGATCGGTGGTGCAGACGTGGCCGCTGAGCTGGATGCCAAGCGTGCAATCAATCAGGGCTCGCGCTTGGCGGCTGGGCTGTAAGTACCCGTCTATGCCTAGGTCGCGTTGCAGCTAATACGGCTGCAACGCTTGGATGTGGTGCCTAGGTAGCCGTTGTTGAGCCAGTGATCGGGCCAAGGCTTGCCGAGCAAGCACTTGCTGCGCCAACCAGCTGCGCGGCACTGTCCGACCGCATCACAGTTTTTGCTTGTCGCAGACCCTCTGCGTCTTAGCGGCCGGGCGGCTGCCAACCCAGTCACATTGCCCGTCGGTGATTTTCCCCTAAACTTGCAAAGCACAGGCTCGCGTTTGACTGCTCAGGTTCGCACCTGGCTGGCTGGCTGAATGTTGGCTGCGGCGCCGGGTGCTTGGTCGGTTTAGAGGAATATTCATGAGCCTGCAGAAAAAACCGCAGATGGTCGAAGCCGTGATGTTCTTCAGTGAGCGTGGCGGGATCTGTAAAGAAATGCTCTTTGCCGAGTTTGAAGCGCTGCTCGACGCTGTGGTCAACATGCCCGAATACGCCGACCAGCAGGTGCGCATGGCCTATCTGTTGGTTAATCCGCGGCTGCTGGTTCGTTCTGTGGTGTTCTTTTACCTCGATTTTGACGAAAAAGGCGCCGCCGATAGCGGCTGGAATATTCCGCTGCGGCATCTGGCCGACAACGCCGGGCGTGGGCCGGATCTGGGCGCCGGACCCATTCGTTTGGCGTGCCGCAGCCAATGCCCGGTGTCATGGCATCAAATGCACCTGTGGGATCCGAGCCTGAGCCCCGGGCACAACGATTTGGCGCTGCTGCGTGATACGGTTAAACGCAATCACATGGGTTTGTTGGTCGAGGATGATGCGCCGCAAGTGGTCGCTGCCGAGCGCCTGCAGATGGCCGTCGAAGATCACTGGTACCCGCCGGATCCACAGCAGTTACAGGCCGAGCAGCAAGCCCAGGTGCAAGCCGAGAAGGTTGATCAAGAGCAGCGGGTTAAGGCGGCTCAATTAATCAAGCAGCAACGCTTGCGGATCAACAGCCTGGCTCAGCAGCATGAGCAAGAGTTAGGCAAGTTCCGGCTGGCCAGCGACGAACAGAACCAGGCGTTGCACACTCAGTTGCAAGCTTTGCAGCAGGCGCTGCGTCAGCAGGAGGGGTTAAATCGCAGTCTCAAGGCGCAATTGAGCACGCAGGCCGATGAGTTTCAGAACGGCAGAGAGTTGATGACCGCTCAGCTACGCGCCCTTGAACAGCACGCGCAAACCGAGGCGGATATTTTTCGGCGCCAGTTTGAGGCTGAATTACAGGCGAAAGTGGCCGTGGCGGTGCTGGGGTACCAAGAACAATTAGCGCTGCGCGATGAGCAAGGCACGGGCAAGTCGCGCGAAGCCAGCGATGAACAAAACCTGTCGCTGCAAACCCAGCTGCAGGCAATGCAGCAGGCAGTTCGTCAGCAAGAAGAGCTTAACCTAAGCCTCAAAGCCCAGCTGAGCAGCCAAGCTGAGGGCTTTCAAAGCAGTCGCGAACAAATGGCCGGGCAACTGCGTGCACTTGAGCAGCACGCGCAAACTGAGGCCGATATCCTGCGGCGCCAGTTTGCGAGCGAGTTGCAAGCCAAGGTGGCGGCGGCGGTGGTTGAGTACAAAGAGCAAATTGCCATTCGCGATGTCGAGTTGGCCTATCGCAACGAACTGGATACCCAGTTAGAGCAAGAAGTCGCGCGCCTCAAGCATGAGCGCGACGAGTATGCCGGGCAGGGCAGTGAACAGGTGCTGGAGCGCTTGTCCAAGCTTGGCGTGGTGTTTGTGGTGTATCACCCGGGCGCCGGCCATCTGACTATTCCGTTGGCCGATGTTGCGCGCTATCAAGACAACCCCATGGCCTATGTGGCGGCCAAGTGTTTTGTCAGCGAGGCGCAGTACCGAGAATGGCATGCGCACTATCAGTCACCCACCTGCGCCGGCTTATTGCCCAGTGGCGAGCGCTGCGGCATACCGCTGGATCGTGTCGATGCGCCCAGCCGTTTTGTGCTTGGGCATTCCAACTGCTGTGCGCGGCACAAGAGCGCAAGTCCCTTGCGCACTGCGGGTTAACCTTTGCCATTAGTCATCCCGCACTGGCAACCGCAGGCCTTGCTTGAATCCTTGGAGTTTGACTGGTCGCGCGCCGCCGGAATTGAATTGGCCGTGCTGCGCCTGGAACTGATCGACCCGCTGATCTCCGGGAATAAATGGTTCAAGTTGGCGCCGTATTTGAGCGCCGCCGCCAAGGCTGGTTTTAACGGGCTGATCAGCCTTGGTGGGCCGCACTCCAATCATTTACATGCCCTGGCCGGTGCCGGCAAACGCTTTGATTTTCCGGTGGTTGGCCTGCTGCGCGGCGAGCCGCAAGACACCCCGACGGTGCGTGATCTGCAAACCATGGGCATGCAATTGCATTGGCTCGGTTATGGCGGTTATCGGGCGCGGCATCAGGCCGATTTTTGGTTGCCTTGGCAGCAGCGTTATCCGCATTTATTTGCCGTTGCCGAAGGTGGCCTGGGCTTGCTGGCCGCCCACAGTTGCGCCAGTTTGCGCCAGCAGGTGCAGGCCCAGCTCGATACCCTGGGCTGGCCCGACTATGACGCCTGGTGGTTGGCGGCGGGGACCGGTACCACTGCGGCGGGCTTGGTGATTGCCGAAGCGGGCGAGCACCCGGTTTATGCTGCCCTGGCGGTGCCGGCGGGGCATGGTACTGATAGGCAAATCGCGGCCTTATTGGCTGAGGCTGGAATGGCTAATCAGGGCTACCATCTAGTCGACGCTTGCCGCGGCGGCTTTGCCCGGGTTGACCCCGAGTTGCTGGCCTTTATGAGTGCCGCCGAGCAATCTAGCGGCGTCCAGTTTGAACCTGTGTATACGGCAAAAGCCTTGCTGGCATTGCGCCAGCATGTCGAGGCCGGTTACTTTGCGCCAGCAACCCGTGTGTTGTTCGTGCATACCGGTGGTTTGCAAGGTCGCCGCGCGTTGTTGTCGCCCCTGAGTTAAGCGTCCCGAGATGCTGGTCGCGTCGACAGAAAACCCAAATCTCGGTCCACGGAATCTGGATATTGTCATGAGCGAGCCGTTAAACCCCGAGCAACTTCGCAGCCTGACACCGCTTAATGCGCTGTCCGAGCAGCAGTGGCGCGAACTGCGTAGCCAATTGGTGCCGCAGCATTTGCTCGCCGGTCAGTTGCTGTTTCGCCGGGGCGATAAAGCTCGGCACACCAATTACCTGCTGTCTGGCACCTTGCTGCTGCGCGATGAAGCCGGGCTTGAGCACGAGTTGCAGGCTGGCACTGAGGCGAGCTGTCATCCACTGTCGCCCAGTTTGCCGCGCCTGCATGAGGTGCACGCGCTCACCGATGTCAGTTTGTTGCTGCTCGACAGCGCCACTTTGACGCGCTTGTTGACCTGGCGTTCGGCCTATCACGACCTGTTGCTGGAATTGGCTTCGACCGGTGAAGACATTGACTGGATCGAGCGCTTACTGGAAAACCCCATTTTTAACCGGGTGCCGCCGTCCAATGTGCGCGCCATGCTCGAACGTTTGCAGCGCCTTGAGCTGCTCGCGGGCAGCTCTGTGTTGAGTGAAGGTGAAGTTGGCGATTGCTGCTACTTCCTTAAAAGCGGCCGCGCCGAAGTGATTCGCGGCGCCGGCAGCGCCCACCAAGTGTTGGCCGAGCTTGAGGTGGGTGCCTGTTTTGGTGAGGAAGCTTTGCTGGCCGATTTACCCCGTAACGCCAGTGTCACCATGCTGGAGGATGGCGTGGTGCTGCGCCTGGATCGGCAAGATTTTTTCGCGCTGTTAAAGGCCCCAGTGGTGGATGAGGTGTCCTTTGGCGAGGCCACGCGTTTGTTGACTGCCGGCGCCCAATGGTTGGATGTGCGCCTGCAGCAAGAGTACGAGCACACCCATGCGCAGCAGGCGTTAAATATGCCCTTGCATTTACTGCGGCTGAAGGCCCGTTTGCTCGACAAAACCCACACCTACCTGTGCTACTGCGACAGCGGTAAGCGCAGTGCCAGCGCGGTATTTCTGTTGTCGCAGTTGGGTTATCAGGCCTATGCCTTGCGCGATGGTTTGGATGCGTTGCCGGCGGTGCAGCGCGGCGCTTTGCTCTGTGAGCACGGCTCGGGTTACCTGGCCCGCTCCGGTGGCCGCACCGAGCGCAGCCTATAACGGCGTGCTCCGCAATCAGCCGGTTTTTCCATGAATTCGGCGTCACCAGCAAAGCGCTGGCTGGTTGTTACTCGTCAGGAGTCGGCCAGTCATTGTTGACCAGAAACAGCCGTTGCAATTCGTGCCAGGCACCGCTCGCCCGCTGCTCAAGTTGCACCAGCAGCAGCGGTGCTCGAGAGTCGGCGCTTTGCTGCAGGTACAGTTCTAGCTGCGCCAGCGTTAGGCTGCTGTCTTCATCCGCGCGGGCCGGGGCCAGCCAGCGGCTGCGCGGCAACACTTGCCAGCGTGCCTGTGTGGCCTGTGCGGCAAAGCTGGGCCATTGCGCTCGATGCAGCCAATGCCCGCGTAAATGTGCGGCATGGGCGCCCTGGGGTGGTGTGCAATTGCTCGGCCAGGGGTAGAACAAATAACCGCCCAGCCACAACTCTGCCTGCACCGCCTCTATGTGCCAGTCGGTGAGCGCCGCGCCGCCTAGCGGGCTGCTGGACAGCGGCAACTGATGGTGGCGCAAATGCTCAAGTTTTAACCCCAGCCGATCTTGACCGCCGGGGCCGAGCCAGTTGGCTGGGTCGAGACCGCTGCAGTGCTGGGGGCCCAGGTAAAACTTGCAGGCCAGTTCGATGTGATGATCGCCGTCCGCATCGCGGATCAGTAAATCCATTTCGCCCAGGGTTTGCCCGCCTTGACGAATTGCCACGTTGGCCGCCAACAGCTCAACCCCAGGCGCTGCCTGCAGGGCGAATTGCCAGAGCTTTTCGTAGTACAGCCCCAGGCGCCGATTAGAGGCACGGGCCAGCCAGGCATCCAGCGCGCTCGGATCTTGATCCTGGCCCTGCAGCCAGTCGACCAATTGCTCCGGTACTTGCGCCCAGTCGCTGGCCGCCAGGGGATGGCGTTGTGGCCAGTCAGCCTCGAGCAGCAATGGTTGCGACAGCAGCACCCACGCCAGATCGCGCACGGCCGGGTGCTGCAGTTGTGCGGCTAATTCGCGCAGTTGGCTAAATGGATTCATAGCGCCAGCATAGCGCCTGGCTTGCACATTAGGCGCGTGCCGAACGAGGCTATGCAGCCGCCCGCTGGCTGCCAGCGGGATGTCAGTCGGTGCTTAGCTCGCGCGGATGACGTGTTTGATTTCCTGAAATGCCTGCAGGCCCCATGGCCCTAGTTCGCGGCCGATACTGCTCTGCTTGTAGCCGCCCCAGGCGGCCTGGACAAAGATCACCTGCGGTGCATTGATCCAGACCAGGCCCGCTTGCATGGCATTGGCGACTCGCTCGGCAGCGGCCTGGTCACGGCTGATTACGCTGGCGACCAGGCCGAACTCGCTGTCGTTGGCCAGTGCGATGGCTTCGTCTTCACTGCTGAACGTGCGCACGCACATCACTGGGCCGAAAATCTCTTCGCGCCAGAGCGCACTGTCTGTCGCTACGTCGGTGAAAATTGTCGGCTGCAGAAAATAGCCCTGGGCTAATTCGGTTGGTCGCTCGCCGCCGCAGAGCAGTTGTGCGCCGGCCTGCAGACCCGCTGCGATGTGCTGGCGAACCCGCTGATATTGCGCGCGGTTGACCAGTGGACCCATTTCAACGCCCGCTGTAAAAGGATCGCCAACGCGAATAGCTTGAGCCCGCGCCTTGAGCCGTTGCAGAAAGACCTCAGCCAGCTCCTCAGCTACTAGTACCCGGCTAGTTGCCGAACACATTTGCCCAGCATTAAAGAACGCCCCGGCGCAGGCGAGTTCCACCGCCAGCTCCAGATCAGCCTCTGCCAGCACCAGCAACGAGGACTTGCCGCCCAGTTCCAGGCTCACGCCCTTAAGCGTTTCGGCGGCGCGCTGCATCACCTGCACGCCCACGGCGTTGCTGCCGGTGAAGGAGACTTTTGCTAGCCGAGGATCGCTCGTCAGCGGTGCCCCGACGGCCAGCCCGGTGCCGCAAACGAGGTTGAATACACCGGCGGGCAGCCCGCTTTGGGCGATGATGTCCGCCAGCTCCAACTCGGGTAGCGGGGTAACTTCAGAGGGCTTTAACACCACGCTACAGCCTGCCGCCAAGGCCGGTGCCAGCTTCCAGGCGGTGGTGACCATGGGGAAGTTCCACGGCACTATCAGGCCGACCACGCCGCACGGCTCGCGGCGCAAGCGTGCGGTGAAATCGCGGCTGGGTAGCGCCACGTTGCTGTCCTGCTGGGCGTCCATGGTGTCAGCCAGGTCGGCGTAATACTCAAAGGTGCTGATCACGTCATCGACATCCAGCGCCGCTTCGCTCAGTGGTTTGCCGCTGTTGCTCGATTGCAGTTGGATTAAGCGCTGCCGGCGCGTCTGTACTCCACTGGCGATCGCCCGCAAGCACCGCGCTCGAGTCGCGCCGGTGCTCTGGGCCCAGGCCGGAAAGGCCGCGCTGGCGGCATCCACTGCCAACTTGACGGTAGCGGCGTTACCCGCGCCAACGCGGGCCAATGCTTGCTCGGTGGCGGGATTGATCACCACCAGCCATTCGCTAGCGCTCTGCCATTGCCCGTTGATATAAATGCCGGCGCGGCTCTCGCTCAGGCACGGTTGTGTGTTCAGCATGGCGTCATCCTGTTTGTCCGGTAGTGCCGATCGATTTAGATCGGCGCAGGTATTGCCCATAACGGCGGCTTACTCAGCGCTGTGTGATGGGCTTGCGAGACTTAGGTCTACGTCAGGCGGCTTCGCGCGCTTGAGGCATGGCTGCTGTGCGGGGATTTGCACTGAGCCAGCGCGGGCCTAACGGGCCATAGACTTCGGCCGGTTCCGGGAACAGCTTGAGCAACAGCAGATAGAGCAGGGCGGCCAGGCCGAGGGTGACCGGTAGGCTGATATCGATACCGCCAGCCAGGTCACCCAGCGGGCCAACGAACTGCCCCGGCAGATTGACGAAGCACAGGCCGATCACTGCGCTGGGAACCCAGGCGCCCATGCCGCGCCAGTTCCAGCCGTGGTGGAACCAGTAGCGGCCACCGGTTTCGCCGCGGGTAAACACCTGCAGGTCATCCGGGCAGTAGAAGCCGCGGCGAATGATCAGGCCGAGAATCATGATCACCATCCAGGGGCTGGTGCAGGTAATGATCAGCACGGCGAAGGTCGACACGCTCTGCACCAGGTTGAAGGCAAACCGACCAATAAAGATGAAGCTGATCGACAGCACGCCAATCAACAAGGTCGCCTTGACCCGGCTGAGTACCCGTGGGAACACGCTGGACATATCCAGACCGGTGCCATACAGCGCGGTGGTGCCGGTGGACATGCCGCCGATCACCGCAATCAGGCACACCGGCAGGAAGAACCAGGTTGGTGATACGGCTAGCAGGCCGCCGACATAGTTGTTGGCGGCGATGTAGTCCGGGGCGTTGGCCGCGACTATGGTGGCGGTGACCAGGCCGAAGAAGAACGGAATCAAAGTGGCGATCTGCGCCGCGACCACGGCCAGCATAATCCGGCTTTTCGAGGTCTGCCGCGGGATGTAGCGCGACCAGTCACCGAGGAAGGCCCCGAAGGAGACCGGATTGCTCATCGCCAGCAGGGTGGCGCCGATGAAGGCCGCCCAGAAGCCTTCGGCACCCAGGTTGACGCTACCGGCGAAGCCCGCATCGAAGGGGCCGGCGAAGGCCGCAACGCCGAGCAAAAACAACAGGCTGGCGGCCCAGACGGCAATCTTGTTGACCCACAGCATGAAGCGGAAGCCGTAGATGCACACGGTTAGCACCAGAATGGCGAACAGGCCGTAGGCCAGGCCCAGGGTCAGGTCGGTCTCCGGCAGGCCGATCAGCCGCTTGGCGCCACCGACCAGGGCGTCGCCCGAACTCCACACCGACAGCGAGAAGAAGGCGATGGCGGTGAGCAGTGAGAGAAAGGAGCCGACGATCCGCCCGTGCACGCCAAAGTGCGCACCGGAAGACACCGCGTTGTTGCTGCCATTGAGCGGGCCGAACAGACCCATGGGCGCGAGAATGATTGAGCCGATCAGTACACCGAGCAGAATCGCCCAGGCACCGGCCTGGAACGACAGGCCGAACAGCACCGGGAAACTGCCCAGTACGGCGGTGGCGAAGGTGTTGGCTCCGCCGAAAATCAGGCGAAACAGGTCGATGGGTTTGGCGTTGCGTTCGGCGTCGGGGATCTGTTCGATGCCGAAGGATTCAATTTGGGTAATGGCTGGTTTATTGTTTTTGTTATGCATGATTTCTCTCCTGGGAGTGGCGCTGCAGGTCAGGTCGCTGGACTGTGTTTGGGCATTGCCGACAAGTGCTCATGGCACGCCAGCCAACGGCCTGTTTGCGGTTGCTGGCGAAAGACGATGGTCTCGCGCTCCAGACTCAGACTCTCGTTGCCCTGAATGCATAGCCGGGTGCTGACGTCGTGGATAAAAATCGCCACATCGCCCTGCAGGCTGACGAACTGATTGCTTGAGGTGCAATCGAGCACCTCGAAACCGTCGCGCTGCCAGCTGTCCCACAGTTGGCGATAGGCGCTGCGCGAGAGCAGCGGCTGCTCGCAGCTGTGGAAGACGAAGCTGGCGTCTTCGCTGAAAGCCGCGAAGTAGGCGTCGCTGTCGTTGCTGGCGAAGGCGGCGACCAGTTGGGTGGCGGCCTCGAGTACCTGTTGGCGGCTCATCGCTTTGCCACTCCCGGCAGCACGCAGAGCATTTCGTAGAGCAGGTTGGCGCCGAGCAGCGAGGTGTTGCCGCTGGTGTCGTAGGGCGGGGAAACCTCCACCACATCGCAACCGATCAGCTCCAAGCCCTGGCAGCCGCGGATGATTTCTATTGCCTGAATGGTGGTCAGGCCGCCGATTTCCGGGGTACCGGTGCCGGGCGCCCAGGCGGGATCGATGCCGTCGATATCGAAGCTCAGGTAGACCGGGCCGCCGCCGACTTTCTCGCGCACTTCGGCCATCAGTGGAGCCAGGGATTTGTGCCAGCACTCTTCGGCCTGGACCACGCGAAAGCCCTGCTTGCGGCTCCAGTTGAAGTCCTCGGCGGTGTAGCCCTGGGCGCGCAAACCAATTTGTACCACGCGGTCGCAATCCAGCAGACCTTCTTCCACGGCGCGGCGGAAGGTGGTGCCGTGGGCGATTTTCTCGCCGAACATATGGTCATTCACATCGGCGTGGGCATCGATATGCACCAGGCCGATCTTGCCGTGCTTCTTCTTCAGGGCACGCAGAATTGGCAGAGTAATGGTGTGGTCGCCACCCAGGGTCAACGGCAGGATGCCGTGGCCGACGATTTTGTCGTAGGCCTCCTCGATGATGCGCACGGCGTCGAGCAGGTTGAAGGTGTTGATCGCCACGTCGCCGATATCGGCCACGTTCAGCGAGTCGAACGGGGCGGCGCCGGTGGCCATGTTGTATGGACGGATCATCACCGATTCGGCGCGAATTTCCCGTGGCCCAAAGCGGGTGCCGGGGCGCAGCGAGGTGCCAATGTCCAGCGGTACGCCGATAAAGGCGGCGTCCAGAGCATCCAGTTCAGCGGCAGTTTGAATATGCGGCAGGCGCATCATGGTAGCGATGCCACCGAAGCGCGGCATTTCGTTACCGCCCAGGGGCTGATGAAGAATCTTATCCACGAAGTGGCCTCACGCTTATTGTCGTTGTAGGAGTGAGGCGGATTTTGCGCAGAGTGGTTTGTCGGACAAATCGTTGGCGGCAAATACTTAGTTCAGAGATTTCTAAACTAACGGCCGCGACGTAGACTCGTTCGCAGAGTGGGTTTCAGCCCACCCTACGCCACCTGGGGCGCACCGCCGCGCCTGCATTAGCTGATGAGAAAGCCATGTCCAGCGTCTTACCCGATCTGAAACTGCTGCGGATTTTTGTCAGTGTGGTCCGTCATCAGGGCTTTGCGGCGGCGCAACAGGAGCTGAATCTGTCGACCTCGGCGATCAGCACCTATATGAGTCAGCTGGAGGGCCAGCTTGGCCTGAGCCTTTGTCATCGCGGGCGTGGCGGTTTCAGTCTGACCAGCAAAGGCGAGCTGTTCTTCCAGGAAACCTTGCGTTTGCTCGGCGAGTTGGAAGGTTTCGAGCGCTATGCGGCGGCGCTCAAAGGCGAGCTGCGTGGCACGCTTAATCTGGGGGTGATCGACTCGACGGTCAGCGACCGTGCCTTGCCGCTGGTCGAGACCATCGGCGTTTATAGCCAGGAATACCCAGCGGTGCATTTGCACCTGGCGGTGATGAGCCCCTATGAGTTGCAATTGGCGGTGCTGGGAAATCGTCTGGATTTGGCCATCGGCGCGTTCTCGACGCGCATGAGCGGTCTGGTCTATCAGCCGCTGTACCGTGAGCAGCATTGGCTGTACTGCAGTGATAGACACGCCTTATTTAGTGAGCGGCGGATACCGGCCGAGCTGATCACCCAGCAACGTATGGTCGGGCGCGGCTATTGGAGTCAGGCGGAGCTGGCGCGCCATGGTTTTAAGCACAGTGCGGCGACGGTGGAGAGTATGGAGGCGCAGTTGGTGCTGGTGCTGTCCGGTGCGTACATCGGTTACCTGCCCGAGCATTACGCGCAATCCTGGGTCGATCAGGGGCGCCTGCGGCCCTTGCTGCCGACGGCTTTCGGTTATCAGGCGCCGTTTTCCCTGGCGCTGCGCCGCGGGCGCTCCCGCGAGCCGTTGCTGCAGGCTTTTCGTGATCTGCTCAAGGCCCAGCTTAATCAGCCTTGATGGCGCCTTAGGCGCGCGCTTAAGCCCGCCGAATCAGCGATCTTTTGGCCAGATGATCACGCGCAGGTTTGCTGCCGCTGTTGGCTTGCGCCCATAATCGCCGCAGTCCATCTACCTTAGAGAGCCCCATGGAGCAATTTCGGAATGTCGGCATCATTGGTCGCCTCGGCAGTGCGCAGGTGCTCGACACCATTCGGCGGCTGAAAAACTTTTTAATTGCCCGCCAGCTGCATGTGATTCTGGAAGACAGCATTGCCGAGGTATTGCCCGGCCACGGCCTGCAAACCTCGTCGCGAAAATTGCTCGGGGAGATTTGTGATCTGGTGATAGTCGTCGGCGGTGACGGCAGTTTGCTCGGCGCGGCGCGGGTGTTGGCGCAGCACAAGGTGCCGGTGCTGGGAATTAACCGTGGCAGCCTGGGCTTTTTGACCGACATCCGCCCCGATGAATTGGAGCTGAAAGTCGGTGCCGTGCTGGATGGCGAGTACCTGTCGGAAACTCGGTTTTTATTGTCGGCCGAGGTGCGCCGGCATAACGAGGCGATAGGTCAGGGCGATGCGCTGAATGACGTGGTGCTGCATCCGGGCAAATCAACCCGGATGATCGAGTTTGAGCTGTATATCGACGGTCAGTTTGTTTGTAGCCAAAAGGCCGATGGGCTGATCGTCGCCACGCCCACCGGCTCCACCGCCTACGCCCTGTCGGCGGGCGGACCGATCATGCACCCCAAGCTGGATGCGATTGTGATTGTGCCGATGTACCCGCACACATTGTCGAGCCGACCGATTGTGGTCGACGGCAACAGCGAGTTGAAAGTGGTGGTGTCCAAAGACCTGCAGATCTATCCGCTGGTGTCGTGCGACGGCCAGAACCACTTCACCTGTGCCCCTGGCGACACCATCACCATCAGCAAAAAGCCGCAAAAACTCAGTTTGATCCACCCCCTCGATCACAATTTCTACGAAGCCTGTCGGACCAAATTGGGTTGGGGCAGTCGCTTGGGCGTACACGACTGATGTTGCTCGATCCGGATCGTGGTTATGACCTGATTGGCGACGTGCATGGCTGCGTCCACAGCCTCGAGCACCTGCTCGATCAGTTGGGTTATCGCCAGCATGCCGGGGTTTGGCGCCACCCACGGCGGATGGCGTTGTTTCTCGGCGATATCATCGACCGTGGTCCGCGTATTCGCGAAGCCTTGCATTTGGTCCATGCCATGGTCGATGCCGGCCAGGCCGCGTGCCTGATGGGCAATCATGAGTTCAATGCCCTCGGCTGGCAGACCTCGGTGGTCACGGCCGATAGCACCCGCTATGTGCGCGAACACACCCCCTTGCATGCGCGCCAGTTGCAGCAAACCCATCAACAGTTTGCCAACTACCCGGATGAGTGGCGCGAATTTATCGACTGGTTTCAGCAGTTGCCGCTGTTTATCGATGCGCTGCGTTTTCGCCTGGTACATGCTTGCTGGGACGCGCAGCTGATCGCGCAACTCAAACTCAGTTATCCGGACGGAGTCATCGATCAGGCCTTTGTCCAGGCGGCGGCAGAACCTGGCAGCTTTGCCAGTCGAGTGTTTAACCGACTGCTGCGCGGCACCGACATGCGCCTGCCGGATGGCCTGACCCTGACTGGGGAAGACGGTTATACCCGCGCGCATTTTCGCACCAAGTTTTGGGCCGATGCGCCGCAGACCTACGGCGATATCGTCTTCCAACCCGATGCTCTGCCCGAGCAGGTGGCGCAGACGCCCTTGTCGGTCGAGCAAAAGAGCCGCCTGCTGCACTACCCCGAGGATCAGCCCTTATTGTTTGTTGGTCATTACTGGCGACGCGGATTGCCAGCGCCGATTCGGCCGAATCTGGCCTGTTTGGACTACAGCGCCGTACTGAACGGCAAGTTGGTGGCCTATCGACTCGATCAAGAGCGCCAACTTGAGCCGAGTAAGTTTTGTTGGGTCGAGGTTGAACACCTGGAGGCGCCAAGGTGAGTGGGGTCTCTCTTTCTTTCCGTAATGGAGCTTTAGCGCTATATGGATGATGTGATGCTGGTTCAGTTGGAGACGGCTTTAGCCCTTTCTCCAGACAACGAAGCGCTATTGGGCCTGCTGCTGCAGGCTTATATCGAGCGCAACGAGTTTGCCCGTGGGTTAGCCAAGCTGCCGACAGGCCTGGAGGCTCGTGGCGATGCTCAGGCATTACGTCACCTGTCGGCGCGTATCTGCCTGGGTGCTGGTGAGCCGCAGCGGGCATTGCTGTTGCTGCCAGCGGATATGCCAGAAGAGCAGCTGCTGCGCGCCCATGCTCTGGCTGATTTGCAGCGCCGCGACGAGGGTCTTAAGGAGTATCGCTTGGCGGTGCAGGCTAACCCGGCGCTGGAGGACGTTTCCTTGCAGCGCCGCCTCAGTGCGCAGGTGGTGGATTTTCCTGGCGGCGAGGGGCGACCACGATTGCGGGTTATCTCCAACGATGATACCGAACAATCCGAGGCCACTCGCTTGCTGGCGCCGAACTCGGAAATCCTGACTTTCGAGGATGTTGGCGGCCTCGACGAGTTGAAGAAAACCATCCATAAAAAAATCATCCTGCCGTACCAAAAACCAGGGCTTTTCCAGCGTTTCCGCAAACGTGTGGGCGGCGGCATTCTGCTCTATGGGCCACCGGGTTGCGGCAAGACCATGCTGGCTAGGGCGACGGCGGGCGAGTGTAAGGCGACCTTTCTCAATGTGGCGATTTCCGATGTGTTGGATATGTACATAGGCGAGTCTGAGCGCAAGCTCCATGCGTTGTTCGAAGAGGCTAGGGCGAAGGCGCCGGCAGTGCTGTTTTTCGACGAGGTAGAAGCTTTGGGCGGCAAGCGCACTAATACCCGCGAGGCGACATCGTCCAAGCTGGTCAGCCAGTTTCTTACCGAGATGGATGGCTTTGCCCAATCCAACCATGGTGTGCTGATTCTTGCTGCGACCAACGTGCCTTGGTCGGTTGATGCCGCATTTCGTCGCCCTGGGCGTTTTGATCGGGTGTTGTTCGTACCTCCACCAGACCGTCCGGCACGGGCCAATATGCTGCGCCTGATGATGGCCGACCGGCCTTGCGAAGGGGTGTTTGACTACGAATTCCTTGCGCGCAACACCTCGGGTTTCTCAGGTGCAGATCTGCGCGAATTGGTGGAAACCGCCGTGGATGAGGCGATTGAGGAATCTATTGCCGAAGGGCGCGAGCAGCCCGTGACGGATCGCCATCTCAAAGCGGCGCTGAAAGAGGTGCGTGCCACCACGGTGGAATGGTTGACTACGGCGCGCAATTACGCCCGCTACTCCAACGAAGGCGGCCAGTACGACGAAGTGCTGGCGTTTCTCGAACAACATGGCAAGGGACGTTAATGGGCGAGCGTAGTGTGTATCGGATCGAAGATGAGTCGCGCCCCGGCAACCTGGCCAAATTTGCGGTCGAGCCACTCTGGCCAATGCTGGGGTTGATGATGGGCGGTGCCTGGCTCGGCTTGCCCTGGTTTGCCCTCAATGGCATTGCCGTTGGCAGCCCGACGCGGGTGCGCGAAGCGGTGCTCGCTGGGGTTGGCTTGCTGGGTAGCCTGGCCTTGGCGTTTGTGCTGCTGCATCTGTGGCAGAGCGGGTATGTGGTCTCCAAAGAAATGCTCCAGTACGCGCTGCTAGTGCTGGTGGTGTGGAAGCTGACCATCGGTTACATGTTGTTTTTGCTGCAGAGTTCGACCATCGAACTCTATCAATACTACGGCGGAGTGCTTAATCGCTTTGGCCTACCGGTGGCCTTGCTGGGCGCGTTTGCGCTGCGTGGTCTGGTGCTGGGCTTGCTGCCGTTCACGCTCTGGCAGTTGGTGATGAGTTGATGAACGAAACTTACCTATTGGATCTGGCCTACCAGCGCCTTAATAACGGCCAGGTCGAAGGCGCGATCAATTGCTTGCGGCAGTTGCTCAGCAATGCGCCTGAGCATGCCGAGGCTCATGCCTTGCTGGCGCTGTGTTTGCTGGAGATGCGCCGTGCGGTGGCGGCGGAACGTGAAGTTGGTCTGGCTCTGGCCAGCGATGCGCAGTTGGAGTTCGCCCATTTTGTTGCTGCACGGGTAGCGATGATGCGGCGCAAGTTCAAGTTGGCCGCTCGCCATCTGGCGCAAGTGCTGGAAATGAACCCCTTGGAGGTGCGCTATCAACTGGCCCAGGCCGACCTCCAGGCCTTGCTTGGCAGGCGCGCGCAGCAATTGCCCTATCTCCTGCGCGCCCTGGAGTTGGCGCCGGATGATCCGGATTGTCTGGCAGCGATGGCGGAGTTTTATCGTCGTGGTGGTGAAGTTGAACAGGCTGAGAATTTCGCTCGCCAGGCTTTGCAACAGCATGCCGCTCATAGCGGCGCAATCGTTACTCTTGGTCATTTGCTGTTGCGGCGCGGCGAGGTGCAGGCGGCGCGCGAACACGCGACCTGGGCCTTGGGCGAAGATGCCAATGACATTGCGGCGCTCTACCTGATATCGGCAGTGAAGGCGCGCAGCAACCCGCTGATGGGGCTCTGGTGGCGTTACAACTCGTGGATGTCGGAGCTTGGCCCTACGCACTCGATTATCGTGTTGCTGGTAATGTTTGTGGTTTATCGGGTGGCAGTCATCGCGGCAGGTCAGCACGGCCATATCATGCTTTCGCAGGTTATCCAGTGGGGGTGGTTGGCGTTCGTGATTTACAGTTTTGCTGGTCCGCAGATATTCAAGCGCTCATTGGCCAAGGAGTTGGAGCAGGTGAAGTTGTCCCGCGACTTCTAGCTTCGAGCTATGTTCTGACCGCCGTCGGTGCGCTGGCGCGCCTTCGCCGTTAAACTGCCGCTTTGTTTTGGAGACCGCTATGTCGTCCTTTGTTGAAATGATCGAAAACATCACCCCGGATATTTACCAAAGCCTGAAGTTGGCGGTGGAAATCGGTAAATGGGCCGATGGTCGCAAGCTGACTCTGGAGCAAAAGGAGCTGACGCTGCAGGCGATGATTGCCTGGGAGCTGAATAACCTGCCGGAAGAACAGCGCACCGGCTATCTGGAGCAGGAGTGCGAATCCCATCCGGCGCCGAAGCTGAATATCTTGTTCAAATCTTCGGACACCCAGCACTGATGCTGGAGCTTGGGCGCGGCGCCCTGAGTAAAATGAGCGCGCAGCTTGGCTCGCTGGAGCAGCCGGTGCAGTACGCGTTTTGCTTGGGTGAGCAGGAGGTGCCGGTTAATCCGCTGATCGGTCAGCGGCTGCGCCTGGATTATCTTGGCGCCATCCATTGCACGCATTGCGCGCGTAAAACCAAAAAGAGCTTCAGTCAGGGTTATTGCTACCCCTGTTTCACCAAGTTGGCGCAGTGCGACACCTGCATGATGAGCCCTGAGCGTTGCCATTACGCCGCCGGCACCTGTCGCGAGCCGAGTTGGGGTGAGCAGTTTTGCATGACCGACCATGTGGTCTATCTGGCCAACTCCTCCGGGGTCAAGGTCGGCATCACCCGCGCCACCCAGGTGCCAACCCGCTGGATCGATCAAGGTGCCAGTCAGGCGTTGCCGATCATTCGCGTCAGCACCCGGCAGCAATCAGGCTTTGTCGAAGACCTGCTGCGCAGCCAGGTGGCCGATCGCACTAACTGGCGCACCATGCTCAAGGGCGAGGCCGCGCCAGTTGATCTGCGCCAAGTGGCCGAGCAGATTCTTGGTGTGTGTGCCGAGGGTATGAGTGAGTTGCAGCAGCGTTTTGGCTTGCAGGCGATTCAGCCGCTGAGTGATGCCCAGGTGCTCGACATTCGTTACCCGGTCAGCGCCTATCCGAGCAAAATAACCAGTTTAGATTTAGAGAAAACCCCGCAAATCGAGGGCACCCTGCTGGGCATTAAAGGCCAGTACCTGATCTTCGATGTTGGGGTGATTAACATTCGTAAATACACCGCTTACCAACTTGCCGTGCAGCAGCTTTAGAGGTCACTCGTCATGCGTACCGAACAGCCGAAAATGATTTATTTAAAAGACTATCAGGCGCCCGAATACCTGATCGACGAGACTAATCTGACCTTCGAACTGTTCGATGACCATACCCTGGTGCATGCGCAGTTGCTGATGCGCCGCAACCCTGCGCGGGGTGCCGGTTTGCCGGCGCTGGTGCTGGATGGTCAGCAACTGGAGTTGCTCTCGCTGAGCATGGACGATCAACTGCTGCAGGCCGGCGACTACCAGCTGACCGATAACCATCTGACCCTGCAGCCCACGGCCGCCAGTTTTACCCTTAACAGCAGCGTGCGGATTCATCCGGAAACCAATACGGCGCTGGAGGGGTTGTACAAATCCAGCGGCATGTTCTGCACCCAGTGCGAGGCCGAAGGGTTTCGCAAGATCACCTACTACCTCGATCGCCCCGATGTGATGAGTCGCTTCACCACCAGCCTGAGCGCCAGCAAGCAGGACTATCCGGTGCTCTTGTCCAACGGCAACCCGATTGCCAGCGGTTCAGAAGAGGGCGGGCGGCATTGGGCGACCTGGCAAGATCCCTTTATGAAACCGGCCTATCTGTTCGCCTTGGTTGCCGGTGATCTCTGGTGCATTGAAGACAGCTTCACCACCATGAGTGCGCGTGAAGTGACGCTGCGTATCTATGTCGAGCCGGAAAACATCGACAAGTGTCAGCACGCCATGGACAGCCTGAAAAAATCCATGCGCTGGGACGAAGAAGTCTATGGCCGTGAGTACGACCTCGACATCTTCATGATTGTCGCGGTCAACGATTTCAACATGGGCGCCATGGAAAACAAGGGCCTCAATATCTTCAACTCCAGCTGTGTGCTGGCTCGCGCTGAAACCGCCACCGATGCCGCGCACCAGCGGGTCGAGGCGGTGGTGGCCCATGAATACTTCCATAACTGGTCGGGCAATCGGGTGACCTGTCGCGACTGGTTTCAGCTGTCGCTGAAAGAGGGCTTCACGGTGTTTCGTGACGCCGAATTCAGCGCCGACATGAACTCGCGCACCGTTAAGCGCATCGAGGATGTGGCCTACCTGCGCACCCATCAGTTCGCCGAAGATGCCGGTCCCATGGCCCACGCCGTGCGGCCCGACAGTTTTATGGAAATCTCCAACTTCTACACCCTGACCGTTTACGAGAAGGGTTCCGAGGTGGTGCGCATGCTGCAGACCCTGCTCGGCGCCGAAGGTTTTCGTAAGGGCAGCGATCTGTACTTTGCCCGCCACGACGGTCAGGCCGTGACCTGCGATGACTTTATCCAGGCCATGGAGGATGCCAATTCAGTAGAAGGGCAGGCTGTGGACTTGAGCCAGTTCAAGCGCTGGTACAGCCAGGCAGGTACGCCGCGCTTGGCGGTCAGCGAGGCTTACGATGCAGCTGCCAAGACTTATCACCTGACATTTCGTCAGGATTGCCCGGCCAGCCCAGGGCAGGTTGCCAAGTTACCCTTTGTTATCCCGGTCGAACTGGCGTTGCTCGACGCCCAAGGGCGCGAGTTGCCGCTGCGGCTAGTGGGCGAGGCTGCAGATGCAGTCAGTACGCGGGTGCTGTCGGTAATTGAAGCTGAGCAGAGCTTTAGCTTTGTCGATATCGCCGAGCGGCCGTTGCCGTCGTTGCTGCGCGGATTTTCCGCGCCGGTGAAGTTGAGCTTTCCCTACAGTCGCGAGCAGCTGCAGTTTCTGATGCAGCACGACAGCGATGGTTTTAATCGCTGGGATGCCGGCCAGCAGTTGGCGGTGCAGGTGTTGCAGGAGCTGATTGGCCAGGTGCAGCGCAACGAGCCTTTGTTGCTTGATTCGCGCTTGGTCGAGGCTTTGCGTGCGGTGTTAACCAATGAAAGTCTGGATCCGGCCATGGTTGCCGAGATGCTCTCGCTGCCGGGCGAGGCCTATCTGGCCGAGATCAGCGCAATGGCGGATGTCGAGGCCATTCATAACGCTCGCGAGTTTGCCCGCAAACAACTGAGCGAGGCCTTGTTTGAGCCGTTGTGGCAGCGCTATCAGGATAATCGCGTGGCTTCGCGGCAGACGGCCTATGTCGCCCAAGCCGCGCACTTTGCCCGGCGTAGCCTGCAAAACATTGCGCTGTCGTATCTGCTGCTCAGCGAGCGGCCACAGGTGTTGGCCGCCTGCCTGGAGCAATATGCAGTCGCCGACAATATGACTGAGCGCTTGGCGGCGCTGGCTTGTTTGGTCAATTCGCCGTTCGAAACCGAGCGGGCGCAGACGCTGGCCGACTTTGCCGAGCAGTTCAAAGCCAATCCGCTGGTCATGGATCAGTGGTTCAGCGTGCAAGCGGCCAGCGGTTTGCCTGGTGGTTTGCAGCGGGTGCAGCAGTTAATGACGCATCCGGCCTTTACCCTGAGCAACCCCAACAAGGTTCGCGCCTTGATCGGCGCGTTCGCCGGGCAGAACCTGATCAACTTCCATGCCGCCGACGGTTCGGGTTACCGCTTCCTCGCCGAGCAGGTGATTAGCCTGAATGCCAGTAACCCGCAGATCGCCTCCCGCCAATTGGCGCCGCTGACCCGCTGGCGCAAATACGATGCGCCCCGGCAAGCACTGATGAAGGCCGAGCTAGAGCGGATTCTTGCCTCTGGTGAGCTGTCTAGCGATGTTTATGAAGTGGTCAGCAAGAGCTTGCTGTAGCGCTTAACGGGCAAGATCGGCTTTAGACAAAGTGTTACCAGGCATGGCTGGGTAACACTTTTTTGTTACCTAAGGGAGTAAGCAGGATTTTGCTCATGCAAAGTCTTTCTTATAGCTGGTTAATTTGCCTTGACGGATAAATATTTTGCTGAAGGTTGATGCCGGTGCGAACTGATCGCGAATGACTGCGCGAGCCAGATCGTTAGACAAAGTCGGTGGGGGATGTGAAAAAGACGCTGTGACTGATCGGTCGCTGTACAGTCACAAAAGCGACGCTGCACCTTAGACGTGGAATCTCACTGTTTTTTAAGACTTTTGCCGAGTTGGCACTGTATGTGCTCTGTAGACAGGGTTAAGTGGGCGACTTTGATTGCCCCGCAAGCAAAAGGTCGTCATAGAAGTACGACCAAATCGGGCGCCTGAGTTCAGGTGCTCAATACAATAAGATTACTGTCAGCGGAGTAGAGCAACGATGGAATTTAAGACCCGTAAGCCCCTGTTGCGTTTCGCCCCGGCGAAAGCAGGTTTTGCCTTGGCTGGTTTGCTGCCGCTGCTGGTTGCTGTGCAAGCACAAGCTGTTGAATTCAGCTTCGCCGATGATGAAGTGACAGGTTCCGTTGATAGCACCGTGTCCTACGGTCAGCTGTGGCGTGTGCAGGGTCGAGACAAGACCAACGACGATATCAATGCCAACGATGGTAATCGTAACTTCGATACCGGCTTGGTTTCTGAAGTGTTTAAAATTACTACCGACGCCGAAGCTAAATATCAAAATTACGGCGTTTTTGTTCGTGGTACGGCGTCTTATGACACCCAGCTTATGGATAAGCGTAACGACTATTACGATAATAATAATCCTGCGCAGCCTAGCCAGAACTATCCGAAAGACAGCAGCTATACCTACGATACCCGTCACACTGCGGGCCGTAACGCTGAGATTCTTGACGCCTATGTGTATGGTAACTGGGATATTGCCGAGAAGCCGGTAACAGCACGTCTGGGTAAGCAGGTATTCAACTGGGGTGAGGGCCTTTTTTATCGCGGTGGCGTTAACACCACCAACCCTATCGATGCCGCCAAGTTCCGCTTGCCAGGTTCCGAGCTGAAAGAAGTACTGATTCCGGTGGAAGCGCTTAATCTTAGCGTGGGTCTGACCGATAACCTGTCGATGGAAACATTTTACCAGTTCAACTGGAAAGAAACTGCAATCGATCCAGTCGGCACTTACTTCTCTGAGACGGATTTGTTTGCTCCGGGTGGTAATACGGCCTATCGCGACTTTAGCGGAACTTCAGCAGCTCCGCTGATTCCTATTTACACGGCCATCGGTAATGGTACGGGTCCACTTGCTTTTCTTTCGCCTGCCGCCAAAGCAACAGGTTTGTATCAGCAGGGGGTTAATTTTTCAGACGGTAATGTTCTGAGAGTTGCCGAGATTGATAGTGATATCAATGCGAAAAATGATGGTCAGTTCGGTACTTCATTCAAGTATATAGCTGAAGGATTGAATTCGACCGAGTTCGGTGCGTACTTTGTGAATTATCACTCGAAAGAACCAGTCATTGCGGCCGACTTGAATGGTTATACCGGTGTCGATCTTGCAGCGCTTACAAGTGCTTTGGGTGGCTCTGCCGCTGCCGCTGGTGGTGCGGCTACCATTGATATTTTGGGCGCTGTGCGCGGCAAGCGCGAATATGTGGAAGATATCCGCATGATGGGCCTGAGTTTCAACACTACGTTGGATGAAACATCGGTATTTGGTGAGTTGGCCTATCGCCCGAATAATCCGATTGGTATCGCGCCGACTAACGACTTGATCGGCGACCTTATTCTGCAGGGTGCGCAGTTGGCTGATACCTCTGGCAGTCGGGGGCCTAATAGTGGCACGGCGTTGCTCGGCGGCGAACGTATTAATCGCAATGGCGAAGTTCATAACTATACCCGCGTAGAAACCTTCAATGCTTCTCTCGGGGCAATACAAAACTTCGGTACCGCATTGAGTTTTGACTCGCTGTTTGGTGTGGCTGAGTTGGCTTCCGAGCATTATCGCGGCGATAACCTGCAGTACACCGCATTTGATGGGTCTAATCGCTACTATGCGGGTCGTCCTAATAGCGCTTACCTAAGCGGCTATGATCGCTCCAGCCAGATCAACAAAAATGCCTATGGCTACACCCTGTTGCTTAACGGTACCTGGAATGATGTTTACGCAGGGGTGAACCTTTCCCCGTATGCAGTTTACAAGAGCGACTTTGAAGGTAACTCGAGTCAGACCGGTAACTTCATCGAAGGGCGTCAGGCTTATACCTTGGGCTTGCGTGCTAGTTATCTGAGCAGCCTAGAAGCTGAGCTGGCTTATACCGAATACTACGGCGCCGGTCAGGATAACGTTGCGCGTGACCGCGATAACATCGGTATGAACGTTAAGTACTCGTTCTAATTATTAAAAAATACCGAGGGCCAATGAGCCCTCGGTTGTTGAATCATCACGGAGAGATATGATGCTGAAAAAGCACACGCTGATTGGCGCCGCAATCGCACTGGCGCTGTCTGCTGGTAACGTTATGGCGGCAGTTTCGCCACAAGAAGCTGCGAAACTCGCTACTACCTTGACGCCATTCGGCGCTGAGAAAGCCGGTAATGCTGCAGGTACTATTCCGGCTTGGACGGGCGGTATCACTAAGGTTCCGGCTGAGTACAAAACCCCAGGCCAGCATCACCCTGATCCGTTCGCGGGTGATAAGCCGCTGTACACCATTACCAAAGCCAATATGGATCAGTACAAAGCCAACCTGACCCCAGGTGTTATTGCGCTGTTCAATGCTTATCCAAATTCGTTCCGTCTGCCGGTTTATCAGACTCGCCGCTCCGGTTCTGCACCGCAGTGGGTGTATGACAACACCGCTAAGAACGCCACCACCGCCAAGCTGGTCGAGGGTGGTAACGGTTTTGTTGACGCCTACGGCGGCACCCCGTTCCCAATCCCACAAAATGGTGTTGAAGCCCTGTGGAACCACGTGGCTCGCTACCGTGGCAGCTTCATCGTGCGCCGCGCCACTGAAGTGGCCGTACAGCGTAACGGTGACTACAACCCAGTGACTTCGCAGCAAGAAGCCTTGTTTCGTTTCTATAACCCTAAAGGCACGGCTGCCGATCTGAACAACACCCTGTTCGATTACCTGTCGTTCACCAAGAGCCCGGCTCGTTTGGCTGGCGGTGCGATTCTGGTTCACGAAACCCTCGATCAGGTAAAAGAGCCACGTCAGGCTTGGGGTTATAACGCCGGTCAACGTCGTGTGCGTCGTGCGCCTAACTTGGCCTATGACACGCCGATCTCGGCTGCCGATGGCCTGCGTACCGCCGATGACACCGATATGTATAACGGTGCTCCAGATCGTTACGAGTGGAAGTTGATTGGTAAAAAGGAAATCTACGTTCCTTACAACAACTACCGAGTTACTGCGCCTGGCGTTAAGTACAAGGATCTGCTGCAAGTGGGTCACTTGAATCCTGATCTAACCCGTTGGGAACTGCACCGCGTTTGGGTAGTTGAAGGCAAACTGAAAGAAGGCGCGCGTCATATCTACTCCAAGCGTGTGTTGTTCCTCGACGAAGATAGCTGGCAGGCTGCTGAAGTTGACCAATACGACGGTCGTGGCGATTTGTGGCGTGTGTCGGTTGCTTATCTGAAGAACTTCTACGAGCTGCCAACTACTTGGTCGGCACTGGATGTGTTCCACGATTTGCAAGCGCGTCGCTACCACGTACAAAACTTGGATAGCGAAGAGTCGACCACCATCGACTTCAGCCAACCGATTCCGGACGATGGCTACTTCAAGCCAGCTGCCCTGCGTCGTCGCGGCACTCGTTAAGCGTTACTGTTAAGTGCTAAGGCCGCTCATTCGTAGCGGCCTTTTCACGTTATAAGTCGACCAAATTGCAATTGCCGGCGATAGGTAACAAAACATAACGTCGCGCCGATTGTCAGGGGTTTGTATTGCTCGCTAGGATAGGCGGCCTACTTCGTAGAGCTTCCGATAATAATCAAGGGGATAGGTGTATGCGTGAGCCCATTTCGCGGCGCACACAGTCGGGTATTAGTGCAGCTTTGCTGCGCATGCCTGCGTTGCGCTGCCAGTCACCACTGGCTAAGGCCGTTTCGTTGCTCGGCGCCTTGTCGCTGCTAAATTTGTTTACTGCGCCGGTGATGGCGGCGAGTGCTGCAGATGCGCCGGTGTACTCGATAGTGATGCCAAAGGCCGCCAATAGCTTGCTGCTAGATGTTGCCCGAGCCGGCAGCCGTTTGGTCGCGGTGGGTGATCGCGGGCATGTGCTCTATTCCGACGACAACGGTGCCACCTGGACGCAAGCCAAGGTCCCTACTCGGCAAATGCTCACTTCGGTGTTTTTTGTCGATGACAAAAAAGGCTGGGTGACTGGGCATGACTCGCTGATTCTCGCCACTGCTGACGGTGGTCTGACCTGGACTGAGCAGTTCAGCGACCTCGAGCGTGAAGCGCCGTTGCTGGATATCTGGTTCAAGAATGCCGAACAGGGCTTTGCCGTCGGCGCCTATGGCGTCTTGCTGGAAACCACCGATGGTGGTGCGCAGTGGGACGATGTGAGTGATCGGCTGGATAACGAAGATCAGCGGCACCTAAACGGCATCACCGAAATCAAAGATTCCGGCCTGTTTGCGGTTGGTGAAATGGGCAGCATGTACCGCTCCAGCGACTGGGGGCAGACCTGGGAAACCCTGGAAGGCCCTTATGAGGGTTCATTATTTGGCGTTTCCGCCACCAGCGAAAGCGGTTCGGTGCTGGTGTATGGCTTGCGCGGGCATTTGTTCCGCTCCAGTGACTTCGGTAAGACCTGGCAGCAAGTTGATTTAAAAAGCGGCAATGGTGTCTTGGACTTCGGCTTGGCCAATGGTGCTTTGCTCAAGGACGGCTCGGTGGTGGTGGTTGGCCACGGTGGTAGCGTGCTGAAAAGTACCGACAAGGGGCACAGCTTCAGTGTGCTGAACCGTGCAGATCGCTTGTCTTTGTCCGGCGTTAACGCTGATGACAAAGGTAATTTGATTTTGGTAGGTCAGGGCGGTGTGCATGTCGCAACGTCTACTGGCGCCGCGCCACAACAATAAGCCGGGCTCGATAAGGTATTAGCGATGAGTAAGCATCACCAGGACAAGGCGACATTTCTCGAACGCCTGATTTTTAATAACCGCCCGGCAGTGATTTTAATCTGCCTATTGGTCACCCTATTTCTGGGTTTCCAGGCGTTGCAAGTGCGGCCCTCGACCAGTTTCGAGAAGATGATCCCTCTGCACCATCCGTTCATTCAAAAGATGATGCAGCACCGCGATGACCTGGCGGGTTTGGGCAATACGGTACGGATCTCGGTTGAGGCGGTGGATGGCGATATCTTCTCCAAGGAATATATGGAGACGCTGCGCCAGATCAACGACGAGGTGTTGTACATTCCCGGCGTTGACCGTTCGGGCTTGAAGTCGCTGTGGACGCCCAACGTGCGCTGGACCGAAGTTACCGAAGAAGGTTTTACCGGTGGCTCGATTATCCCGCAAACCTACAATGGCTCCTCCGACAGCTTGAATGAGTTGCGTAACAACATCCTCAAGTCGGGGCAGGTTGGCCGTTTGGTCGCCAACAACTTTAAATCGAGCATTCTCGATGTGCCGTTGCAGGCCTCCTATCCCGATCCGAATGACCAGGGCACGCTGTTGCCGCTGGACTACCGGCAGTTCTCCCACCAGCTGGAGGAGCGGATTCGCGACAAGTTTCAGCAGCAAAATCCGAATGTGAAAATTCACATCATCGGGTTTGCCAAGAAGGTTGGCGATCTGATTGATGGCTTGCTGATGGTGGTGATGTTCTTCGGCATCGCCTTCGGCATTACTTTGGTGCTGCTCTACTGGTTCACCTGGTGCATGCGCAGCACCATTGGCGTGCTGGTCACCACCCTGGTGGCGGTGATCTGGCAGCTGGGCCTGATGCACCTGGTCGGCTTCGGGCTAGACCCGTACTCGATGTTGGTGCCGTTTCTGATTTTCGCCATTGGTATTTCCCATGGCGTGCAAAAAATCAACGGTATCGCCCAGCACTCAAGCGATGCCGAGAACGCTTTAACTGCCGCGCGGCGCACCTTCCGGCAGTTGTTCCTGCCGGGGATGATTGCGATTCTGGCCGACGCCGTGGGCTTTATCACGCTGATGGTGATGGATATTGGCGTGATCCGCGAGCTGGCCATTGGTGCCTCGATCGGTGTGATGGTGATCGTGTTCACTAACCTGATTCTGCTACCGGTGGCCATTTCCTACCTCGGTATCAGCAAGAAAGCGATTGAGCGCAGTAAGAAGGATGCCAACAGCGAGCAGCCGTTCTGGCGTTTGCTGTCGAACTTTGCCCACCCGGTGGTGGCGCCGATTTCGGTGGTGATTGCCTTGATGGCCTTCGGTGGTGGCCTCTGGTACGGCCACGACCTGAAAATCGGTGACCTGGATCAGGGCGCACCTGAGTTGCGTCCCGATTCGCGCTACAACCTCGACAACAAGTTCATCATCAATAACTACTCAACCAGCTCTGATGTGTTGGTGGTGATGGTCGAAACGGCCCCTGAGGGTTGTTCAACCCATGAGGCACTGACGCCGATTGATGAGTTGATGTGGAGCCTGGAAAACACCCAGGGCGTGCAGTCGGCGATTTCCTTGGTGACTGTCTCCAAACAGGTCATCAAGGGCATGAACGAGGGCAACCTGAAATGGGAAACCCTGTCGCGTAACCAAGACGTGCTGAACAACTCGATCTCGCGCGCCGACGGCCTGTACAACACCGACTGCTCCTTGGCGCCGGTGCTGGTGTTCCTCAACGACCACAAAGCCGAAACCCTTGATCGTGCCGTCGCTGCCGTGCAGGCGTTCGCCAAAGAACACGACACCGATAACCGCAAATTTGTCCTGGCCGCAGGTAATGCCGGGATTGAAGCGGCCACCAACGAGGTGATCAAGGAGTCTGAGCTCACCGTGCTGTTGTTGGTGTATCTGTGCGTGGCGACCATGTGCATGATCACCTTTCGCTCATTCGCCGCGACCCTGTGCATCGTGCTGCCATTGGTGTTGACCTCGGTACTGGGTAACGCGTTGATGACCTTCCTTGGGATTGGCGTCAAGGTGGCGACCTTGCCGGTAATCGCCCTGGGTGTGGGTATCGGTGTCGACTACGGCATCTATATTTACAGCCGTCTGGAGAGCTTCCTGCGCGCCGGTTTGCCGTTGCAAGAGGCCTACTACCAGACCCTCAAGTCGACCGGTAAGGCGGTGCTGTTTACCGGCCTGTGCTTGGCGATTGGCGTGGCGACCTGGATGTTTTCGGCGATCAAGTTCCAGGCGGATATGGGTTTGATGCTGACCTTTATGCTGCTGTGGAACATGTTCGGCGCCCTCTGGCTGTTGCCAGCACTGGCGCGCTTCTTGATCAAACCTGAGAAGCTTGCAGGTAAAGTCGGCGGCTCCTTGCTCTCGCACTGATACTCGCGAGCGCCATAAAAAAACCGCAGCCTTGGCTGCGGTTTTTTTATGGCCGTGGATTCGTTATGTGTTGCAGCGTCGTAGCTCTTTGTAGGATGGGTTGAGCTTGCGATACCCATCGAGAATCCGACGGCGATCAAGTCGGTGATGGGTATCGCTGCGCTTCACCACATCCTACGGTTGGTTTTCACGGTTAATGGCTATCAACCCATGACGGGGACATAGCCATTTTATGGTTGTGTCCCCGTTGTCTGTTGAAGGCAGAGTCGTAGGACGGGCTCAGGAGGAGCGAGCCGTGCGTCGTTTAAGCGCTGCGATCTGGCACAACAGTAGACGTACCTGTGCTTTCTGCCAGCAGACTCACCCAGGTGCTCAGTGAGTGCCTGTGTGAGTTTGTCGGGCTTAGCGCGGATACAGCGGCGGCAGCGGGCTTGGCTCTTGGGTGCTGCTGCCGACGGATTCGGCGGCGGGCAGGGTGCGGATGGCGCGCCAGAGGTCTTCGCCTTGCCAGTGCTGGCCGGTTTCGCTGTAGAGCGCGCCGTTGAGGCCGTCGAGGGCGGCCGACAAGGGCAAGAATCGCGCGGCTAAGTCGGCCAGGGTTTCCGGCTGCTGGCGGGCCCAGGCATCCAGGGCTTGGCGGGTGGCTTGCGGCTCATTGCTTTGGCAGGCGCGTTTCAGATCATCCAGCAGGGTGCGCGGGCTCGGGCCGGTTTGGCTGGCGGCAGCTATGGCCGGTTGGCGGCGGGCACGCCACCACAGGCCAAAGCCCAGTAGGCTGGTGCCAGTCAGCAGGCCACAGGCCAGTTGCCAAGGCCACAGGGGCGGCCCTTCAATCGCCGGCAACAGCGCTGGTGGCTCGTTGCTGGTTGGCGGTTCAATCCCTGGATTCGCCGCGACTTCCAGCTGCCGGGCCGGCAGGCTGAGGTGTTCGAGGGTATCGGTTTGGGTGTTCCACCACGGCAGCTCGATGGCCGGTAACTCGACTGTGCCACTGCGGTTGGGCACCAAGGCTTCGCGCTCCTCGCGACTGCCGAGCAGGCCCTGCTCATTGATTTGATTGCTCAGCTGCGGCTGGTCCGGGTAATTACGCAGCCCGGCAATTGAACTGCTGGGCAGCGGCGGGAGTTGGGCGCTGGAGAGGCCTTCGGCGTTGAGTTTGAGGATCCGGGTTAGCGAATCGCCGACCTTGACCTTGTCCGGTTGCGGACTCCAGTTCTCACTGAGGGTGAGTGCCCGCGCCGGCAGCCAGGCGGCGTCGGCGGGGTACTGCGCCGGCTTGGCTTTGACCTGCAGATTGATCGGTGCCGAGTTAACCCGGGTCGGACGGCCGGGTCGGTCAAAGGGGCTGAAGTCATTGTTCTGTCGGGCGCTGGCGACCGTGGCGCTGAATTGCAGGGCCGGGATGGTCAGCTCGCCACTTTGCTGGGGGAAGATGCCATAGCGCAGCTCGATCACGCCATGGCGTACGCCGTTCAGCAGTTTCTCGTAGGTGCGTGGCTCGCTCAGTTGTTCGATGCGGGCATCGGTCATTTGCAGCGGGGTCAGACTGCTGTCGTCGTACAGCGACACCGAGTGGTAAATGCGTAGGGTCAAAATCGCCTGGGCCTGCACATAGACGCTGTCCTGGTCGAGGCTGGCCTCGATAAACACCGGCGCCAGTTTGCCCTGAGCCTTTTGACTGGCGGCAGTTAATACATGCAGGGTTATCGGTTGGCTGCTGACATCGCCGAGCTGGATCGGCGGTATCACCACATAGCCGGTTTGCTTGGGCTGCAGGGTAATGACCCAGCTGGTGGTGGAGTGGGCATTACCATTGTTGCTGCTGATTTGATTGAGTTGCCGGGTACCCAGTTGCTCGAACAGTTCATTCAGCGGGCTGAGGTCGGGTTTGCCGAATAAGGTGATGTCATCGGACTCAAGCGTTAGCTCGACGGTTTCACCCTCGCTTATTTGCACGCGGTCGACCCGCGCACTAAAGCCTGCGGCCTGCGCCGACAGGCTAAACAGCGCGAGCAATGTGAGTAGCAAGGAGAAGGGCAGTGAAAGTCGGTGGCGGATCATCGCGATTGTTCCTGACGCTGTTGCTGTTCGTACCAAAATTTACGCCGCAAGAGTTCACCCGGTTCGTCCGGGATCTGCCGCAGCCATTGTTCCAGTGCTTGCCGTTGTTCGGTGTCCAGCGGTTTTGCTGGCGTGCCTTCGGGGTCGTCGCTGGGTTGGCCGGGGTCTTTGCTGTCGGCCTGCTTGGCGGATTTTTCCTGGGTGCCTGCTTGGGACTTATCGGCCTTCTCGCCGGGCTTGGCGGGTGGCTGCTGGTCAGCTGGGTTTTGCGCCAAAGCCTGCTCGGTCGGCTGCTTGGCTTGGTCCTTGTCAGCCGCGTCGTTCGCCGGTTTTTCAGCTGACGGTTTTGTCGCCGACTGATCTTTTGGCTCGCCAGGTTCTTGCTGCGACTTGGCATCCGGCGCAGGCTCGCCCGGTTTTTGCGCTTGCTCACCGGCTTGGTTTTGCTGCTGTTGCTGCGAGGACTGCGAATCCTGTGGCTGCTGATCTTTATTGGGTTGCTGTTGATCTTGTTTTTGCTGCTGTTGTTGCTGTTGCTGACGTTGTTGCAGGGCTTGCTCGACCAGGGCTTTATTTTGTTTGGCTTGGGTCAGATCGGCCTGGCGCTCCAGCGCTTGTTCGTAAGCGTCGATCGCCGCTTCCAGTTCGCCGGCTTTGGCCAGGGCATTGCCACGGTTGTAGTGATCGGCGGCGCTATAACCTTGGGCGAAGCGTTCGGCGGCGCCGTTGTAGTCGCCGGCCTGATACAGGGCTTGGGCTTGCCACTGCGGGTTGTCAAAGCGTTTGGCCGCCTCCAGCGGTTTTTGCGCCTCAAGCAGGCGTTGGCCCTGTTGGTCGGGGCGTAGCCAGAGGTCATTAAACTCGAAGGCGTAGCTCGGTTGCGGGGCGGCCAATAACACAGGCAACAGCAGTGGCAAGCAGAACAACCAGCCGCGTCTCCCTGCGCAGGCGGCCAGCAGCAACAGCGGTAGCAACAGCCAGTGGCCCTGATCGGCCCAGGTGGTCAGCTGCGTTGGCTCGCTGCCTTCGCGCAGGCTTTGCGCGCCCTCGAGCAGGTTGAGGCTGCGCAAGTCGTCATCATCCAGGCTGGCGCTGGCATAACGTCCGCCCAGTTGACTGGCCAGTTGCTTGAGACTGCGGCTGTCCAGGCGTGGCAACAGAATTGCGCCTTGGGCGTCTTTCACAAAGCCGCCGCCCTCCAGCGCAATGGGCGCACCTTCGCTGGTGCCAATGCCGAGAATCAACAGCTGGGCTTTTTGCTGCTTGAGGGCCTGGCGAATGCCATCCTGTTCTTGCGGGTCAAGGCCGCTGTCGATTAGCAGGATTTTGCCCGCACCCTGGGCGCCTTGTTTGAGTAAGTCGGCGGCCAGGCTAACGGCCAGATCGGCGCGCTGGCCAGGGGTGGGCATGATCGACGGGTTCAGCGATTCGAGCAGGTTGCGGCTGGTGGCCAAATCATCCGACAGCGGCACCAGGGTGTGGGCGCTGCCGGCAAACACCACTATCGCCGTTTGCGCATCGCGCCGGCTTTGCAGCAAGTCCAGCAATTTGCGCTTGGCCTGGGCGAGGCGATTGGGCTGCACGTCGCTGGCCAGCATCGCCGGGGTCAGCTCCAGCACTACCACTAGAGGGTCGGCACGCTTCAGGCTGTTTTGTTCGACACGCTCCCAGCCGGGGCCGAGCAGCGCCAACAACGCCAGCAACCATGCCAGCGCCAGCGCCAGCCAGGGCAGGCGGCTATTGCGGCGACTGGCGCCGCTGAGCAGCACCTGATGAAAGGCCGCTGGCAGCAAACTTTGCCAGCGCCCGGCGCGTTGCTGGCGATGCCAGAGTTGCCACAGCAGCCAGCCGAGTAACGGTAACAGCAGTAGCCAAAACGGCCGTAACCAATGGGGCCAGAGCCCGCTCAGCGCAAGGCTGCTCATACTTGCCTCCGGCGCCACAGGGATTTGAGTCGTTGGATGTTGGGCCAGAGTTCGCGGCCCGCCAACAGCAGGCTAAGCAGTAAGGCCGCGCTCAGCGGCCAGCAATACAGTGCCAGCGCCGGACGGGCCTGGGTGGCTTGTTGGGCGACCGGTTCGAGTTGGTCGAGGCTGGCTTTGATCTCTTCCAGTTCATCGGCGTCGCGGGCGCGAAAATATTGCCCGCCGGTCTGGCTGGCTATGGCCTTGAGGGTCGGTTCGTCCAGGTCGGAGCCGGGATTCAGGCCAAACATACTCAGGATCCCGGCGTCGGGGTCGGCGCCAATGCCGATGGTGTAGATTTTCACCCCCTGTTCGGCGGCCAGGCGGGTGGCCGTCAGCGGTTCGATGGCGCCGGCGGTGTTGGCGCCATCGGTAATCAGTACCAGTATCCGGCTATTGGCCGGGCGCTGGCGCAGGCGTTTAACCGCCAAGCCAATCGCATCGCCAATCGCGGTGTTCTTGCCGGCGATGCCGATCACCGCCTCATCCAGCCAGGTGCGTACCGTGCGGCGGTCGAAGGTCAGCGGGGCTTGCAGATAGGCCTGGCTGCCAAACAGGATCAGGCCGACGCGGTCGCCGTGACGCTGTTCGATAAAGTCGCTGAACAGGTGCTTAACCAGGCTGAGGCGGTCGACGTCTTGGCCCTGCCACTGCATATCGCGCTGTTCCATGGAACCGGACACATCCACCGCGATCATCAGGTCACGGCCGCTGGCGGCCAACGGCAAGGGTTCGCCGACCCACTCAGGGCGGGCCGCGGCCAGCAGCAACAACAGCCAGATCAGCGCAAAAGGCAGTTGTTGCTGCCAGGCCGACAAGTTGGCCCGCGCCCGGCGCCCGGCCAGGGCTTCCAGCTCCGGTAAGAAGCTGACGTTGAGCGCCGCCTCGCCGCTGTCGGCCACCGGTAACCAGCGGCGCAACAGCCACGGCAGTGGCGCGAGCAAGAAGATCCACGGCCAAGTGAACTCAAACATGTTTGCGAATCCAGATTTCAATCGATTGGTTCAGGCCTTCGATGGCCTTGTCATCGAGTTTGCAGTGCGGCCGATAAGCGCCATCCACCAGCACCATCCAGCGGGTCAGGCCGGCGGCCGGGCAGCGACTGTCGAGGAAGGCCAGCCAGGCGCGGCCATTGAGGGTATGGCTGTGATTGTCCGGGTAATGACTGCGGCACAGGCGCTTGAGCAGACCGTTGAGTTGCTGCAGCCAAACCCCGGCGGGCTGATCAAAAGGCTTGGGCAAAAGGGCCAGCTCGGCCAAGGCGGCCGTACGCAGTGGATCGAGGGGCAGCTGGTCGCGACTTTTTTTCCGTTGCTTGGGCAATTTACGCACTAAACGCCACAGGCCCCAGAGCAGCAGCGGCAACAGCGCCGCCAGCAGCCACCAGCCAGGGGCTGGCGGCCACCATTGAATAGCGGCGGGGGCGATTAAGGGCTGCAGTTGCTCAAGAATGGGCTGAGTCGCTGGTGTGGCGATCTGGGGTTGCAGTTGCTCGCGAATGGGCTGAATCGCTGGTGTGGCGATTAGAGATAGCAGTTGCTCGAGCGGATTCATCGGCTTTTTCTCGGGCGCAGTGCCTGCAGGTGTTCGCGGATCTGTTCGAGTGGCGGGCTTTGGGTGGTTAGTGGCATCAGCGGGGTGCCGAGTTTTTGCGCCAGCAGTTTCCAGCGGGCGCGGCGGGCGTCCGCCGTTTGTCGATAAGCCTGGCGCAAGTCGCTGCTGTGGGTGTCGAGTTCGAGCTGGGCATCGCCCTGACTAAACCGCAGCAAGCCGGCGGCCGGCAGGTCGTGATCGAGCGGATCGGACAGCGGCAGCAGCAGCAAATCGGTGTGGCGGGCCAGCAGCGTCAGTTGCTGTTCGGCGCTGTCCGATAAGGCGCGCTCATCGCACAACACAATCGCCAGACTGCCGGGGCGTAACACCTCACGAGCGCGGCGCAGGGCCAGGCTGAAATCGTCGCCCGCCACTTGCAGCTCACTGTGCAGGGTTTGATTGGCGCGCGCCAGGCGGTTGAGCAATTGCAGCAGGCTTTGTTTGCTACGCCGCGGTTTGATTTCGTGTTGTTGGTTGTTACCAAACACCAAGCCGCCGATGCGGTCGTTATGCCCCAGCACGGCCCAACCGATCAGGCTGGCGGCGTGGGCGGCGAGCACCGACTTGAACATCAGGCTGCTGCCAAAAAACAAGCGGCGGCTTTGCTCGACCAGGATATAAATCGGCCGCTCGCGCTCCTCATGGAACACCTTGGTGTGCGGCACCTGGCTGCGCGCCGTAACACGCCAGTCGATGGTGCGCACATCATCGCCGGGCTGATAGACCCGCACCTGATCGAAGTCGACCCCGCGCCCGCGCAGCTTGGAGTGGTGCAAGCCGGCCAGCGGGCTGTGCTTGGCGTTAGTTGAAAACAGCTGCAACTCACGGGCGCGGTGACGCATCTCGATCAGCTCATTGAGGCTGACCTGGATGCCCGGCGTGGCGATATGGGTACTTGATGACGGCATTTAGGCAACGGCAACCACATCGAGAATGCGCTGTAGCACGCGGTCTTGATCGATGCCGGCGGCTTCGGCCTCAAACGACAAGATGATCCGGTGGCGCAGCACATCGAAGAACACCGCCTGAATATCTTCCGGGCTGACGAAGTCGCGCCCCGCCAACCAGGCGTGGGCACGGGCGCAGCGATCGAGGGCAATCGAGCCGCGCGGGCTGGCGCCGTAGGTCAGCCATTCGGCCAGCTCGGGGTCGAACTTGAGCGGGGTGCGGGTGGCCATCACCAACTGCACCAGGTACTCCTCCACCGCATCGGCCATGTACAGACCAAGGATTTCATTGCGCGCGGCAAAGATCGCCGCTTGGGTCAGTTTGTGTTCGGGTTTGGTTTCGCCATTCAGGGCTTCGCCACGGGCCTGCTGGAGAATTTTGCGCTCCACCACAGCATCCGGAAAACCGATTTTCACGTGCATCAGGAAGCGGTCGAGCTGGGCTTCCGGCAGCGGATAGGTGCCTTCCTGCTCGATTGGGTTTTGCGTGGCCATCACCAAAAATAACGGCGACAACGCATAGGTGCTGCGACCGACGCTGACCTGACGTTCGGCCATGGCTTCCAGCAACGCCGATTGCACCTTGGCCGGTGCCCGGTTGATTTCATCGGCCAGCACCAGGTTATGGAAGATCGGTCCTTGCTGGAACACGAAACTGCCGGTTTCCGGGCGATAGATTTCGGTGCCGGTGATGTCGGCCGGTAACAAATCTGGGGTGAATTGAATGCGGTGGAACTCGGCCTCGATGCCTTCGGCGAGCTCCTTGATGGCCTTGGTCTTGGCCAGTCCCGGAGCGCCCTCGACCAGCACATGGCCGTCTGCCAGTAGGGCAATCAGCAGTCTTTCGATGAGTTTTTCCTGGCCAAGGATCTGGGTTGAAAGAAAATGTCGCAGCGCGACAAGCGCCTCACGGTGTTCCATCGGTAAGCTCTTCTGGCAAATGTGACTGGTTGGTCGAGAGTTGCTTCAGGTTCTTGTAGGCGGCCACTTTAAAGCAATCCGGCGGCCGTACCTATTAGCAACAATCTCAGACCGCTACAGCTGTGATTTAGTTCTTGAACTAATGTTGAACAACAGGTTGCGCAGCACCCTTTGCTGCGCAATGGCATTCGGTCACGTGGGCTCTTGAGTTCATGGGCTGTTAAATAGAAATAACAACAGCAAGCCAACGGAGTAACAGCATGGCGTTCTTCACTGCGGCCAGCAAAGCCGACTTTCAGCATCAACTGCAAGCAGCACTGGCGCCGCACGTCAGCGAGCAAGATCTTCCACAAGTAGATCTGTTCGCTGAGCAATTTTTCGGCATAGTCGCCCTCGAAGAATTGACCGAGCGACGACTCTCCGACCTGGTTGGTTGCACCTTGTCGGCCTGGCGCCTGCTTGAGCACTTCGAGTATGACCAGCCGCAAGTTCGCCTGTACAACCCCGATTACGAAAAGCACGGCTGGCAGTCGACCCACACCGCAGTCGAAGTACTGCACCGCGATATCCCGTTCCTGGTTGACTCGATCCGCATGGAGCTGAATCGCCGCGGTTACAGCATCCATACCTTGCAGAATAATGTCCTCAGCGTACGCCGCAAAGCCAATGGCGATCTGCAGGAAGTCTTGGCCAAGTCCAGCCAGGGCGAGGGCGTGATACAGGAGTCGCTGATTTACCTGGAGATTGATCGCTGCGCCAATGTCGGTGAGTTGCGCACCCTGGAGAAAGCCCTGCATGAGGTGCTCGATGAGGTGCGTCAAGCGGTGCTGGATTTCCCCGCGATGCAGGCTCGCGCGCAAGCGTTGTTGGCCGGCCTCGACAAGGGCAAGGCGGCAGTTGACAGCGCCGAGCTGGCGGAAATTAAAGTCTTTATGAGCTGGCTGCTGGACAACCACTTCACCTTCCTCGGTTACGAAGAGTTCAGTGTGGTGGCCGATCAAGACGGCGGTCGGATGGTCTATGACGAGACCTCGCTGCTGGGCTTGTCAAAATCGTTGCGCCTTGGTCTGCACCAGGACGAGCTGCATATCGAGCCGCAAGCCGTCGACTACCTGCGCGAACCTCGGCTGTTGTCCTTTGCCAAGGCCTCTCTGCCCAGCCGTGTACACCGGCCGGCCTATCCCGATTTCGTCTCCATTCGGCAGATCGACGGCAAGGGCAAAGTTATTAAAGAGTGTCGCTTTCTCGGCCTCTATACCTCGACGGTGTATGTCGAGAGTGTGCGGCAAATTCCCTATATTCGCCGCAAGGTGATCGAGATTGAGCAACGTTCTGGCTTTGCCAGCAGCGCGCACTTGGGCAAAGAGCTGGCGCAAATTCTCGAAGTCTTGCCGCGCGACGATCTGTTTCAAACCCCAGTCGATGAGCTGTTCAATACCGCCATTGCCATCGTGCAAATTCAGGAGCGCAACAAGCTGCGCCTGTTCTTGCGCAAAGACCCCTACGGACGTTTTTGCTACTGCTTGGTCTATGTGCCGCGGGATGTTTACTCCACCGAAATTCGCATGAAAATCCAGCAGGTTCTGATGGAGCGCCTGCAGGCCAGTGACTGCGAGTTCTGGACCTATTTCTCGGAATCGGTGTTGGCGCGGGTGCAGCTGATTCTGCGGGTTGACCCGAAAAACCATCAGCAAATCGATATCGCCAAGCTTGAGCAGGAAGTCATTCAAGCCTGCCGCTCATGGAAGGATGACTACGCCAGTTTGGTGGTCGAAAGCTTTGGCGAGGCCCAGGGCACCAATGTGCTCAGCGAGTTCCCGGACTGCTTCCCGGCCGGTTACCGCGAGCGTTTTGCCGCCCATTCGGCGGTAGTCGATATGCAGCACCTGCTCAGCTTGACCCCCGAGCGCAAGTTGGTGATGAGCTTCTATCAACCGCTGGCCTCGACCGAGCAGCAACTGCATTGCAAGCTCTATCACGCCGACTCGCCTTTGGCGCTGTCGGATGTGTTGCCGATTTTGGAGAACCTTGGCCTGCGGGTATTGGGTGAGTTCCCTTACCGCCTGCGCCATCAAAATGGCCGCGAGTTCTGGATTCACGATTTCGCCTTCACCTATGCCGAAGGCCTGGATGTGGATATCCAGCAGCTCAACGACACCCTGCAAGATGCCTTTGTGCACATCGTCGAAGGGGCGGCTGAGAATGATGCCTTCAACCGCTTGGTGTTGACTGCGGCCATGCCGTGGCGCGATGTAGCGCTGCTGCGCGCCTATGCGCGTTACCTCAAGCAGATTCGACTGGGCTTTGACCTGAGCTATATCGCCAGCACCCTGGTTAACCATGCCGACATCGCCAAAGAATTAGTCCGGCTGTTTAAAACCCGCTTCTACCTGGCGCGCAAGCTGACTGCCGAAGACTTGGCCGACAAGCAACAACGTCTGGAACAGGCGATTCTGACTGCACTGGACAACGTCGCGGTGCTCAACGAAGACCGCATCCTGCGTCGCTACTTGGACTTGGTGAAGGCCACCCTGCGCACTAACTTCTATCAGTTGGATGCTAACGGCCAGGCCAAGGCCTATTTCAGCTTCAAGCTTAATCCTCGGGCGATTCCTGATATCCCGCGGCCGGTGCCAAAATTTGAAGTGTTCGTCTACTGCCCGCGGGTCGAAGGCGTGCATTTGCGCTTCGGCGATGTGGCCCGTGGCGGCTTGCGCTGGTCGGATCGCGAGGAAGATTACCGTACCGAAGTGCTGGGTTTGGTCAAAGCCCAACAGGTGAAGAACGCGGTGATTGTGCCTGTGGGCGCCAAGGGCGGCTTCATTCCCCGCCGCTTGCCACTGGGCGGTTCGCGCGATGAGATTCAGACCGAGGCGATTGCCTGCTACCGGATCTTTATTTGCGGCTTGCTCGACATCACCGACAACCTCAAAGAGGGCGCGGTAGTGCCACCGCAAAACGTGGTGCGTCACGACGAGGATGATCCTTACCTGGTGGTGGCGGCCGACAAAGGCACCGCGACCTTCTCCGACATTGCCAACGGCATTGCCGCTGAGTACGACTTCTGGCTGGGTGATGCCTTTGCCTCGGGCGGCTCGGCCGGTTACGACCACAAAGGCATGGGCATTACCGCCAAGGGCGGCTGGGTTTCGGTGCAGCGGCATTTCCGCGAGATGGGCATCGATGTGCAAAAAGACCCGTGCACGGTGATCGGTATCGGCGACATGGCCGGCGACGTGTTTGGCAATGGTCTGCTGCTGTCAAAATCCTTGCAGATGGTCGCCGCCTTTAACCATATGCATATTTTTATCGATCCCAATCCCGATGCGGCGTTGAGCTTTGTCGAACGTCAGCGCTTGTTTGATCTGCCGCGCTCGTCCTGGGCCGATTACGACACCAAGCTGATTTCCGAAGGCGGTGGATTGTTCCTGCGCAGCGCCAAGAGCATCCCCATCAGTGCGCAAATGCAGCAGCGCTTCGATATCCAGGCCGACAAGTTACCGCCCACCGAGTTGCTCAATGCACTGCTGAAGGCGCCGGTGGATTTGCTCTGGAACGGCGGCATTGGCACCTATGTGAAAGCCAGCAGCGAAAGCCACACCGATGTCGGCGACAAGGCCAACGACGCCCTGCGCGTCGATGGCCGCGAGTTGCGCGCCAAGGTGGTGGGCGAGGGCGGAAACCTCGGTATGACTCAGTTGGGGCGGGTCGAGTACTGCCTCAATGGCGGTGCCAGCAATACCGACTTTATCGACAACGCCGGTGGCGTCGATTGCTCCGACCATGAGGTGAATATCAAGATTCTCCTCAATGAAATCGTCGGCAGCGGCGACATGACCGGCAAGCAACGCAACAAGTTGCTGGCCGAGATGACCGATGCGGTCGGCAGCCTGGTGCTGGGCAATAACTACAAGCAAACCCAGGCCTTGTCTCTGGCACAGCGACGGGCGCGCGAGCGGATCGCCGAGTACCGGCGCCTGATGAATGCCCTGGAGGCCGATGGCAAGCTGGATCGGGCGCTGGAGTTTTTGCCCACCGATGAGCAGCTGGCTGAGCGGGTGGCTAACGGCCAGGCGCTGACGCGGGCCGAACTGTCGGTGCTGATCTCCTACAGCAAAATCAACCTGAAAGAGTCGCTGCTCAAATCCCTGGTGCCGGACGATGAGTACCTGGCGCGGGACATGCAAACCGCTTTCCCGCCGCTGCTGACCAAGAAGTTTCCACAGGCCATGAGCCGCCATCGACTCAAGCGGGAAATCGTCAGCACCCAGATCGCCAACGATCTGGTCAACCACATGGGTATTACCTTTGTGCAGCGTTTGAAGGAGTCCACCGGCATGAGCGCGGCCAATGTCGCCGGCGCTTACGTGATAGTGCGTGATGTGTTCCAGTTGCCGCACTGGTGGCAGCAGATCGAGGCGCTGGATTATAAAGTGCCGGCCGAACTGCAACTGATGTTGATGGATGAGCTGATGCGCTTGGGGCGCCGGGCCACCCGCTGGTTCCTGCGTAGCCGCCGTAACGAGCTGGATGCCGCCCGTGATGTGGCGCATTTTGCTCCGCGCGTCGAGGCCTTGGCCGGTCGCTTAGATGAGCTGTTGGATGGGCCGGTGCGCGAGCAATGGCTGGCGCGCTTCCAGAGCTATGTCGAGGCCGGCACACCTGAGCCGCTGGCGCGGGTGGTGGCGGGCACCAGCCATCTGTACACGCTGCTGCCGATTATCGAAGCCTCAGATGTTACCGGGCAAGACCCGGCGCGGGTGGCGAGTGCCTACTTCGCGGTGGGTGGCGCGTTGGATCTAACCTGGTATTTGCAGCAAATCACCAGCTTGCCGGTGGACAATAACTGGCAGGGCTTGGCCCGCGAGGCGTTCCGGGATGATCTCGACTGGCAACAGCGGGCGATTACCGTTTCGGTACTGCAAATGGCCGATGCCCCCGATGATATCGAGGCTCGCACTGCGCTGTGGCTCGAGCAAAATCGGCCCTTGGTAGCACGCTGGCGCGCAATGATGGCCGAGCTGCGCGCAGCCACCAGCGTCGATTACGCCATGTACGCCGTGGCTGGGCGCGAGCTGCATGATCTCGCCCAAAGCGGCCAGCATGGGGTGAACATCTCATAATGGCGCACAGGTAAAACCATTGAGCCCCGCCAAGTGCGGGGCTTTTTTATCGGTTTGATTTGGTTTTAGCGAGGTGGGCGGTGCTGGTGTTGCAGCGCTAGACGCTGCTTAGCGTTTGAGTTGCTGCAAGTAACTGACCGCGTCAGGTGCTCCGGCTAAGCGTAAACCGTCGCCCAAGGCACGGGCTTGCTCGTGGGCTTTGGGCAGCAGCAGGAACTCGGGAGCGCCGGGGCTGCGCAACAGCGATAAACGCGCGTAGGGCAGGCCGTGGTCGAGCAGCAGCGCCATAAAGGCCGGATCGCTCCAGGCTTGCACCGGCATTGCCAGCATGTGATAGCAGCTTTGCAGCTCGCTAAGGCCTGCGGGGTCGATCTGGTAATGGGTCAGCTGCGCCGGCAGACTGATCTCCAGGCCGCGCCGGCGCGCATAGGCGATGGCACAGGCGAAGGCTTCCAGATTTTGTTCGCCGCTCCAGTACAGTTGTTCGCCATGCCAGTTAGCCTGGCGCAGGTTGATCTGCTCGCCAGCAAGAAAACGCGGCAGCGCTTGGCTGATGGCTTTGACGAAGTCTTTGTAGCTGATGATGCGAATGTGGTGGCACGCCGCAGAGGCGGCGTACTCCTCGAAGCTGCTGCAGTGCGCCCGACTGCTGTCGGTGCAGGAGAAACCGCTGATGGTGCGCAAATCAAAGTTGTCGAGCTGTTCTTGGCGCTGCTTGATCAGGCGGATGAGCACCGCATGGGCTTGGGCCTTGTCTTCTTGTACCGGGCCGGAGAGGGCGCCGCGGGGCAAATCCAGCAGTCGCTGCAAGGGCGGGCCAGACTCCCACCAGATGCTTTGCTCAAGGCTCGGCAGCGCCTGAAAGGGTAACTGCAGGCTGCTGGCACGCGCAAAAATCTGTCGTGAGTTGCGCCCGGCAAGGCCTAAGCGTTGAACGAGGGCGCCCAGTCGCGAAGACAACGATGCAGACTGCTCAGTAAAGCTCATGACCAACCATGCTCTCCTTGATTACGACTAGCGCTGGCGTAGCTAAGGCCTTGCCAAATAACCTTCGCCGCTCTGCTTGGTGCTGCTGCTTGTGGCAACATTACATGCTTCATAGTCCCGGGTGCTTCCATGCCAGTTCTGTTGTTGGATATTGCACTATCTGCGCAATCTTTGCTCGCCGTCTATCAAGGTCGGGCGAACCGGGTATTGGTGTCCAGTCGCGATGGCCAGCGGGTGAATTTGCCGGCCCATCATTTACGGCCTTTTCTGACCCATGCCGGTGTCTATGGTTCCTTCGCCTTGGAGTTTAATGCGGCCGGTGAGTTGCTGAGTTTGCGCAAGATCAGTCAATAGCCACATAGCTGCCTCGCTTGCCAGGGGTGGCGCGGCTATAATGGCCGGCTAATCAGGCTGCATAGTCGCGCGCGGTAGTTTTTATCCGGCCTGTAATTTCCAGTCTAACTATTGAGCCAAGCCTGCCCATGTATACCCTGGCCCGCAAGCTGCTGTTTAACCTCGCCCCGGAAACCTCCCACGAGCTGTCCATCGATCTGATCGGTGCGGCGGGACGCTTGGGGCTGAATGCCTTGCTAACCAAAGCCCCGGCGAGTTTGCCGGTGCGGGTCATGGGCTTGGATTTCCCCAATCCTGTGGGGCTGGCTGCCGGGTTGGACAAAAATGGCGATGCTATCGATGGCTTTGCCCAGTTGGGTTTCGGTTTTGTGGAAATTGGCACAGTCACCCCGCGCCCACAGCCGGGCAATCCCAAGCCACGCTTGTTTCGTTTGCCGGCGGCCGAGGCGATCATCAATCGCATGGGCTTTAACAATAACGGCGTCGATCATCTGCTGGCGCGGGTGCAGGCGGCCAAGTTCAAGGGTGTGCTGGGGATTAACATCGGCAAGAACTTCGACACCCCGGTTGAACGGGCGGTGGATGATTACTTGCTGTGTCTGGATAAAGTCTACGCCCACGCCAGCTATGTCACGGTGAACGTCAGCTCGCCCAATACCCCAGGGCTGCGCAGCCTGCAGTTTGGCGACTCACTCAAGCAGTTGCTCGAAGCCTTGCGTCAACGTCAAGAGGATCTCGCTGCCAAACATGGCAAGCGTGTGCCGCTGGCGATCAAAATTGCCCCGGACATGACCGATGAGGAAACCGTCGAGGTCGCTGCGGCATTAGTGGAAGCAGGTATGGATGCGGTCATTGCTACCAATACCACGCTGTCGCGCAGCGGCGTTGCCGGGCTGCAGTTCGCCGATGAGGCCGGTGGGCTTTCCGGGGCGCCAGTGCGCGAGCAAAGCACCCACATCGTTAAGGTGTTGGCGGCAGAGCTGGCGGGGCGTTTACCGATTATCGCGGTGGGCGGGATTACCGCAGGCCAGCATGCGGCCGAGAAAATCGCCGCCGGTGCCAGCTTGGTGCAAATCTACTCGGGCTTTATCTATCAAGGCCCAGCGCTGATCCGCGAATCTGTAGATGCGATTGCGGCCTTGCCACGTAAAGCCTGATGACGGTGCGTTAGAACTAAAAAGGGCCCGGTTAAGGGCCCTCTGCAGCAATTGCCCTTCGGGGCATCATTGATGAGGTCGGCAGCAGTTCTTAGCCGACAGCGTGGAGTTCGTTGAGGCGGTGGATGCCAGCGGTACCGGTCATGCCGGCCCAGTTGTCACCGCGGCCCTCTCGCCAGCCGTTAATCCAGGCTTGGCGAACACTTGCTGCAGTGAATGGACAGAGTTCGTACGACTTACCATGAACGCCATATTGATAACCGCGTAAAAAAGCTTTTTCCATTGGATCACGCTTAAGTCTTCTCATAGGGTGAAGCCCTCAAATGTTGACTGTGATATTCCTTTGGCCCCTAGCTGGGGTCGGGCAGAAAGTTCTGCCGGCGCAGCCCATTGCCATTGTGGCGGGTTGCTGCCGACACCAAGACGGTGTCGGGCTGGGTTAATTTCTAACCAATGCCGTTAGCCCTGTGAATGACCTTTTTGTCATAAGAAGGTAACGGTTTTGTGAGTCGGGCCATAAGGCTGGAGTGCCAGTGGCCTAAAAATTTGCCTGAGCCCCAGTGTTCAGCGGCGCGCAGAAGGTGCGTCGGTGTTATTGCCAGCGTCGAGTCGGCGGTGGCTGGGGGCCTGTTTATTCCGACGAAGGGTCGCTCTGCGGGCTTTTGTCACTTACTTTTGTTGTGCGTACAGTTTGTGTGCGCGACTAACTGCCTTAGGCACTGGATATCCCCATGTCGGATCGTTTTGAACTCTTTCTTACCTGCCCCAAGGGCCTGGAAGCGCTGCTGGCCGAAGAGGCTACTGCTTTAGGGTTGGAGGAGGTGCGCGAGCACACCTCGGCGATCCGTGGCTTTGCCGATATGACCACGGCGTACCGGCTGTGCCTCTGGTCACGCCTGGCTAACCGGGTGTTGCTGGTGCTGTCGCGCTTTGCCATGCAAGACGCCGACGATCTGTATGACGGCATTCTGGCGGTCGATTGGCACGAGCATCTGCTGCCCACCGGCAGTCTGGCGGTGGAGTTCAGTGGCCAGGGTTCGGGTATCGATAACACCCACTTCGGCGCGCTGAAGGTCAAGGATGCGATTGTCGATAAATTGCGTAACGCCGCCGGTGACCGGCCTTCCATCGACAAGCTCAACCCGGACATGCGCGTGCACCTGCGCCTGGATCGTGGTGAGGCGGTGTTGTCGTTGGATTTGTCCGGCCACAGCCTGCACCAGCGCGGTTATCGCCTGCAGCAGGGTGCGGCACCGTTGAAAGAAAACCTCGCTGCGGCGATTTTAATCCGCTCCGGCTGGCCACGAATCGCCGCCGCTGGTGGCGCGTTAACCGACCCGATGTGCGGTGTGGGCACCTTTTTGGTCGAGGCAGCGATGATCGCCGCCGATATCGCGCCGAATCTTAAACGCGAACTTTGGGGCTTCTCGGCCTGGCTCGGCCACGTGCCGGCGCTCTGGCAGCGTCTGCATGCCGAGGCGGTCGAGCGGGCGGCGATTGGTTTGGCTAAGCCGCCGTTGTGGATTCGTGGCTATGAGGCCGATCCACGCTTGATTCAGCCGGGGCGCAACAACGTCGAGCGTGCAGGCTTGTCGAACTGGATCAAGATTTATCAGGGCGAACTGGCCACCTTTGAGCCGCGCCCGGATCAAAACCAAACTGGTTTGGTGATCTGCAACCCGCCCTATGGTGAGCGCCTCGGTGATGAGGCCAGCTTGCTCTATCTCTACCAGAACCTCGGTGAGCGTCTGCGTCAGGCCTGCTTGAACTGGGAGGCGGCGATCTTTACCGGCGCCCCCGACTTGGGCAAGCGCATGGGCATTCGCAGCCACAAGCAATATGCCTTCTGGAACGGCGCCTTGCCGTGCAAGTTGCTGCTGATCAAGGTCAGCCCCGAGCAGTTTGTCACCGGCGAGCGGCGCACCCCTGAGCAGCGTCAAGTGGAACGTGAGCAACTGGCCATCGACGGCCCAAGCACTGAACCAGTAGCAGCGCCGGTGGTGGCGGAGTTGGCGCGTTTGAGCGAAGGCGGGCAGATGTTTGCCAATCGCCTGCAAAAAAATCTCAAGCTGCTGGGCAAGTGGGCGCGCCGCGAAGGCGTCGAATGCTACCGGGTGTATGACGCCGACATGCCTGAATACGCCGTGGCCATCGACCTGTATGGCGATTGGGTGCATGTGCAGGAATACGCCGCCCCGCGCACCATCGAACCGGAAAAAGCCCAGGCACGTTTGTTCGATGCCTTGGCGGCGATTCCGCAAGCGCTGGGCGTGGACAAAAACAAGGTGGTGGTCAAGCGCCGCGAGCGCCAGAGCGGCACCAAGCAATACACCCGCCAGGCGGCCCAGGGGGTGTTTCGCGAGGTCAACGAAGGCGGCGTCAAGCTGCTGGTGAATCTCACCGATTACCTGGATACCGGTCTGTTTCTCGATCACCGGCCGTTACGCTTGCGCATCCAGAAGGAGGCGACCGGCAAGCGTTTCCTCAATCTGTTTTGCTACACCGCCACCGCCACCGTGCATGCGGCCAAAGGCGGGGCGCGCAGCACCACCAGCGTCGACCTGTCGAAAACCTATCTGGACTGGGCACGGCGCAACCTGGCGTTGAATGGCTTCTCCGACAAAAACAAGCTGGAGCAGGGCGATGTGATGGCCTGGCTAGCGGCCGATCGCAGTGAATACGACCTGATCTTTATCGATCCGCCGACCTTCTCCAACTCCAAACGCATGGAGGGGATCTTCGATGTGCAGCGTGATCATGTGCAGTTACTGGACTTGGCCATGACCCGCTTGGCACCGGGCGGCGTGCTGTATTTCTCGAATAACTTTCGCAAGTTCATCCTGGATGAAGGCTTGGCCGCGCGTTATGGCGTGGAAGAAATCAGCGCCAAGACCCTTGACCCCGATTACGCCCGCAACAGCAAGATCCACCGCGCCTGGCGATTGACGGCACTGGCGGCTAACGCGGAGGTTTGAAAAGGTAGGGGCTCAGGAGCGTAGCGAGCAATCCGCCGGCTGCGGGTGTACTGCCTGCGGCGAGTACACCCTACGGTTTAAGGCTTGTTGACCTTGCTTTGCTGATACAGCCCCAGCAGCACCTGATCGAGAATCGACGAGGCGCCCCATGGTCGTGGATGGTTGAGGATGGCCACCACTGCCCAGGTGTTGCCGTTGGCGTCGCGGCTAAAACCGGAGATTGCCCGCACGGTGTTCAGGGTGCCGGTCTTGATATGGCCTTCGCCTGCCAGGGCGGTGCGCCGTAGACGCTTGTGCATGGTGCCGTCCATGCCTACCAGTGGCAGTGACGATATAAACTCGGCGGCATAGGGGCTGTTCCAGGCCGCTTGCAGTAATCCCGCCATTTCCCGCGCGCTAATGCGCTCCTGGCGCGACAAGCCGGAGCCGTTCTCGATCATCAGGTGTTTAGCATCGATGCCTTTGCGTGCCAGCCATTGCCGTATCACCCGCAGCGCAGCCTTGGCGTCATCGGCGTCGCTGGCAGTGCGAAACTGCGCGCCAATGCTCAGGAACAGCTGCTGGGCCATGGTGTTATTGCTGTACTTGTTGATGTCGCGAATGATCTCCACCAGGTCGGGAGAGAAGGCGCGGGCTAGCAGACGGGCGCTTTTGGGCACATTGTCGACCCGGTCGTGGCCGTTGATAGTGCCGCCCAGCTCTTGCCAGATGGACCGCACCGCTCCGGCGGCGTAGCTCTGGTGATCAAGCAGCGCCAGGTACGTCTGGCTGCTGCAACCGTCGACCAGCTTGCCGCTGACCACCAGATTGATACTGCCATCCGCCTGTTTGCTTGGGCTGTAGCGCACATCCGGATTGGGGCATTTGCCGGCTGGCAGGGCTTTGACCCGGTTGTCGATATGAATGCTGGCAATCGGCGGTTCGGCGGCCAGGGTCACCTTGCCGCCTTCATTGCGGGCGATAAAACGCACCGACTTGAGGTTTACCAGTAACGAATCTGGGCCGACCAGGAAAGGTTTGTTGTCGTCATTACCGTCATCATTAAAGGCCGCTAGCTGCGGTTGCACGAAGTGGCTGCGGTCGAGCACCAGATCGCCGGTAATCTGCTGCACACCATTGGCGCGCAGGTCGCGCAGCAGCAACCAGAGTTTCTCCATGTTCAACTTTGGATCGCCGCCGCCCTTGAGGTACAGGTTGCCCTGCAGTACGCCGTTGCGCAGCGTGCCGTCGGTGTAAAACTCGGTTTTCCATTGATGGGTCGGGCCGAGCAACTCCAGCGCTGCATAGGTGGTGATCAGCTTCATGGTCGAGGCCGGGTTCACTGCCGCGTCGGCATTGACTATGGTGGCCAGCCCCGGGCCATTGAGTGGCAGCATAACCAGCGACATGGCGCTGTTGTCGATTTTTGCGGTCTTTAACGCCTGCTGGATTTTCAGCGGCAGTACAGTGTTGGTTGGCGCGGCGTTAGCGCTCACGGCCAGCGGTAATAACAGGCTGGCGAGGGCCAGTTGACGCAGGGTGCGCAGCGCCAGGCCCAGACCCGACAGGCGACGGTTAACAAGAAAAGATGACATTAGTACAAGGCTTCCACACAAGTTTGGCAAAACAGCTTCTGAAAGATCGGCATTATGCCCGAAGCGCCCTTTGCATGCGCCCTGCGCTGATGGGCTGGGCAGCTTGCTGGCGGGCAGGTCGCGCGACAGAGAGTCGGGCGGTCGCGACGCTAAGCTGTTAAAGTGCCGCGGCTTATTTTATGAATTTAAGTTTTATTTATTTAAGAAAGGTGAGGATTTTTCATGGCTACTAACCGTTCCCGTCGTCTGCGTAAAAAACTCTGCGTTGCCGAGTTCCAGGAGCTTGGTTTTGAGCTGACCCTGAATTTTCAGGAAAACTTGGCTGAAGAGTCGATCGATGACTTCCTGGAAGCCTTCGTTGCAGACGCAATCACTGCTAACGGCATGGGTTATGTCGGCGGTGATGACTATGGCTTCGTGTGCCTGGGCAAGCGTGGTTCGGTCAGCGCTGAGCAGCGCGCCCTGGTTGAGGCCTGGTTGCAAGGCCGCAGCGAACTGACAGCTTTTACTGTTAGCCCGCTGCTGGATGTGTGGTATCCAGAAAACGATATCGCCCAGGCTTGATCCTGGCAGCCTGTCGGGCTTAGGCGTCCGTAGCGAGGGAAAGACCGGTTTGAGGCAGTTTTTGCGCTCTTTTGAGGCGAATAGTCATTCTATTCAACGAGAAAGAGCGCAGGAAATGACCAAATCCGGCTTTTCCGCAGTAGGACAGACCTACGCCCGACAGGCTGCTGGTGTTCAGGGCTGGCGCTGGCCGGCCCTGAACCGCTGTTTGTTAGGTTGCACTCCTCGCGTTAACACCTCGTTTATCCCCGCTGTCTCAGTCGGCCGCCAGCTTGGCTAATAAGCTGCTTTCGTCGACCGCATCAATCTGTTCAGGCTTCAGGAAGCGTTGCGCGTACTGGCGATAAACCCCGCTGCGCACGAACAACTCAAACAGTTGCGTATCCACATGCGCGCCCTTGCACATGCCGAGCATGATGTTTAGCGACTCGGACAAGGTTTTGCCTTTCTTGTAGGGGCGGTCCACCGCTGTTAGCGCCTCAAAAATATCGGCAATCGCCATCATGCGGGCCGGCAGGCTCATGTCTTCACGTTTCAGGCGTTTCGGGTAACCCGTGCCATTCATCTTTTCATGGTGGCCACCGGCGATTTCCGCGACGTTTTTCAAGTGCGGCGGGAAGGGCAGGTGGTTGAGCATGCGGATGGTTTGCACGATGTGATCGTTGATGATGAAACGGTCCTCTGCGGTCAAGGTGCCACGGGCGATGCTCAAGTTGTACAGCTCGCCGCGATTGAATTTGTAGGTCGGCACCTCGAGCTTGAAGCCCCATGGATTGTCGGCGGGCATTTGCTCGCTGGCCTTGCGTTCAAGCAAATGCTCGGGGCGATCGGCCAGCAGTGGCTCGTCCACCGGCAGACTGGGCGCTGGGCTACGGGCTTGACGTTGCGCCTCTTCCCACGACACCCCGAGTCGGTCATCGAGGGTGCGCCGCCAGGTGCGCTGGGCGATGTGCTGAATGCGTGCCAGATCGGCCTCGGCCATGGCCTCACCGCCCAGATTACAACGGGCGATAAAGGCGAACTCTTCATCCAGGGCGCTTAACCGCTGGTCACGCTGCAGCGCTTGCTGGCTGGCATCGGCGCCTTCGCTGCGGGCCTGCCAATAGTCGATCCAGGCATCGCGTTTAAGCACTTCAAAGCGGGTGCGGATTTCATGGATGCGGTCGTAGAGGGTTTCCAGTTTGGTGGCTTTATCGACCACGTATTCGGGCGTGGTGATCTTGCCGCAATCGTGTAGCCAAGCGGCGATATGCAGTTCTTCCCATTGCTCCTCAGTCGGTTGGTAGCTGGCAAAGGCCGGCTCCGGGCTGTCGGCGGCGGCGTGGGCGAGCATCAGCGTCAACTCCGGCACCCGCTGGCAGTGGCCGCCGGTGTAAGGGCTTTTGGCGTCGATGGCGCCGGCCAACAGTTGGATAAAAGCTTCCAGCAAGTGTTTTTGTTGCTCCAGCAAACGCTGACTGTCGATGCACAGGGCAGCCACGCCAGACACCGCCTCGATCAAGGCAATGCGCTCGGGGCGTAGCAGGGTTGGGTCGTGTTCGTCAGTGTTATCACGGTGCAGTAATTGCAGCACGCCGAGGGTCACGCCCTGGCGGTTATGCAGGCCACAGCTGACCAGGTGAATCATCGGGCTGTCGAGGCTGTGCAGCAGGCTTTGCAAGGGCCCGGCTTGATCAAAACCCAGGGCGACCACAGCGCTGGCGCCGCCACTGGCCGGGCCTTTGAGCCAATCGGGCAGGCTGGGGTCGCCGCTGTGGTAACTGCTGAGGGAGTGCTCGCTGAGGTTTTGTTGCACGCCATCAATAATCAGCGCCTGGGGGATCAACTGGCCGCTGTCGGGCTCGATCAAATACAGCAGGCCGCCGCTGGCCTTGCCGATGCTGACGGTCTCATCGAGCACCCGCTGCAATAAGGTATCGAAGCGTTTTTCGGCCGATAAGCTGGCGGCAATCTCGAGAAAGCTGGCGATGGTTTCTTTCATGCGGTTCATCGACAACGCCAGGCGGTCAACTTCCAGCAGGGGCGAGCGGCCGCTGGCGGGATGGTTAAAGTCAAAGCGCTGAATCGCTTCGGCCTCCAATACCAACGCGTTCAGCGGTTTGACCACGCTGCGCGAGGCCAGCCAGCCGACCGGCAGGCACAACAACAGGGTGGCGAGGGTGATGATCGCGCCTTGCCAGCGAATGCGGTAAGCCTCGGCCAGTAGTTCGTCTTCGGGCACCAGCAGCGCCAGCTCCAAGCCTTGCGGGCCGCCCTCGTTGATATGGGTGCGCGAGATGATCCAGTCGCGCTTGTTCAGGCGCAAATGCCCCTGCTGCTGCCGATTATTGTTTGGCTGTAGCAGGGCGGCCAAGGGAACGCTGAGTTCGGCGGCCTTGAGCAACTGCACGCTGCCGCCGGTTTCTACCAGCAGCGTTGGTCGGCCCGGATAGGCAATGGCGTCGCCGTCGCTGTCGAACAGCAACACTTCGGTACTCGGGGTGATTTGATGTTTGCTCAGGGTGGCAGACAGGTCGTCGAGGGTTAGGTCGGCGGCCAGCACTATGTTGAGGCCGATGTTGCGCGCCAGGGTGGTGCCGACTTGCTTGCTGGAGAAAAACCCATAGGGCGCCGTGGTGATTTGCTCGGCATCGCTAAGCGCACTCTGATACCAGGGCCGCGTGCGCGGGTCGAAGTCCTCACCGCTGCGCTGGATATGGCGCAGCAGATTCAATTGTTGATCGAAGAACTGATAGCTCGACTGCACGGCGCCATCGTTGTGTTCGATGGTCCAGAGTTGGAAGGCGGCGTTCTCGGGTGCTTCAAAGCGCTGCCTGAACGCGGCGCTGCGCAGTGGCCGCAGCATGAAAAAATCGCCATTGGGGTAGCCCAAATACAGCGCGGCGAGTTTGGGGTTATCGCTTAGGGCCTGGGCGAAAGGCGCCAGTAACGCTTGTCGCTCGCGGGGTTGCGCCTTACGGGTGCTTGGGTCAAGCGCCAACAGGCTGAGCAGTTGCCGAATGGGTGTGTAGGTGTGGTCGAGGTCCAACTGCACTTCAGTTGAGATTCGCGCAAAGAGTTTTTCGCTGCTGGAGAGAATAATGCTGCTGGTTTGCTGGTAATTGAACACCCCCAAGACCATTCCGGTGGCCAGCAGCAGCAGGGTAAAGAGCGCGCTGATGTGCATGTGCAGTGGAAAGCGACGGGCAGTTGCGGGTTTGGCTTTGGCCATAGCATTAGCGTCCAATTTGCTTAAGGGCGGGCACAAGCATAGATGGACTGGGGTGCAACTGTGCAGACCGGCCGCCAACTGTGATTGGCGGTCGGTTCAGGGCTTACACCGGGCTGGAGCGACCGGTCATTTCGCGGGCCATCTCGGTGGCGTAGCTGTCAGTCATGCCGCCGATAAAGTCGATCATCCGTAAAAACGACTGATACAGCGGCCAGCTCGGGTCGGGGGCATTATTGCCGAGCAAGTCGAGAATCCGCCGGCTCTTGAACGACGGTGTACGTCCACCATGTTGCTCCACCGCCGCGCCGCAGAAGGCATTCAGCAGAATCTCCAGGGTGGTGTAAGCGCCAATTTCGTGCAGGGTTTTGCGCTTGTCCTGGAAGATTTTTTTCCGCGCCAGGTCTTTGGCTTCCAGCACGCAACGCTTGGCCGGGCCGTGCATATGCTCAACCAGGTCGCCCTCCAGATTACCGGCCAGCAGCGCTTGCTGTTGCTCGACAAAGGCCCGCGCTGCGGCATTGGTCAGGTGCTCGATGGCCTTGCCGCGCAGAATCGCCAACTTGCGCCGCCGTGAGTCCTTGGGGCCGAGCTGGCGATAGGTTTCCGGCAAGTCGTCGCCGACCAGGTTGAGCAGCAGGGCTTCGACTTCGCTGTAGTCGAGAAGCTCCATTTCCAGGCCGTCTTCCAGGTCGATCAGGCCGTAGCAGATGTCATCGGCGGCCTCCATCAAATACACCAACGGATGGCGCGCCCAGCGTTGGTCTTCGATCTGTGGCAGGCCCAGTTTGCGGGCGATTTGCTCAAGTATCGGCAGCTCACTTTGGTAGCAGCCGAACTTGTGTTTTTTATAGCCCAGGGCCTGGGCATGGCGGGCGGTCCAGGGGTATTTCAGGTAGGTGCCCAGGGTTGCGTAGGTCAGCCGGGTGCCGCCATCGAACTGGTGATATTCCAGCTGGGTCAGCACGCGAAAGCCTTGGGCGTTGCCTTCAAAGTTAAGAAAGTCGCCGCTCTCTGCGTCGCTCATCGCATCCAGCCAGCCGCGCCCGGCGGCCTGCTGAAACCAATGGCGGATGGCATCTTCACCGGAGTGGCCAAAGGGCGGATTGCCGATGTCGTGGGCCAGGCACGCCGACTGCACGATCATGCCCATGTCGCTCGGGTCGCACCAATCGGGCAGCTCTGCGCGCAGCACTTCGCCGACGCGCATGCCCAGCGAGCGACCGACGCAACTGACCTCCAGCGAGTGAGTCAGGCGGGTGTGGATATGGTCGTTACTCGACACCGGGTGTACTTGGGTCTTGCGCCCCAGGCGGCGAAAGGCGCCGGAGAAAATGATGCGGTCATGGTCTTTATGAAACGGACTGCGGCCGAGCTCATCGGCGCTGTGCAGCGGTTTACCAAGACGTTCGCGGGTAAGCAGGGTTTGCCAATCCAAAACTGATCCTCGCCATTAAGTGGCTATTAGATCCTTAGCTTCGGTGTTCGGTTGCGCGCCTGCAAGGGCCACAAACAAACTGCGCGGGGCTGTTAAGAATTATTAAGGGCTATGTCCCAGTTATGTGTTGCAAAGCGCAAGTCCCGTAGCCTCTGGTTTGTGACCCAGATGGATGTGGAGAAAAGAACGGCTGTGGCTCTGCAGGATTGTCAGCGTACTCACGTTTGCTTCGCGGATAAATCCGCTCCTACACAAGCCCAGCACCTGCAATAATTTCATCGGCTGCCTCCCTGTAGGAGCGGATTTATCCGCGATTGGTCGGTGCAGGCAGCACAAATATCAAGGCTAATTCCCTCTCGCGAAAGGGGCCCTCGCAAGGCATCGCTGGTACATAGTCCTTAATCAGGGGCCAGTTGGCTGGCGCTGAGCTGATGTTCTTCGCCGGCGTAATAGGCCCGCACACGCGGGTCCATCACCGCTCGCCAAAGCGGCGGAAACAGCGCCAGCACCACCATGCCGGCGTAGCCGTTGGGCAGTTGCGGGCTGCTTTCGTGGTGGCGCAGCACCTGATAGCGACGTTTGGCGTAGGCGTGGTGATCGGAGTGGCGTTGCAGATGGAACAAAAACAGGTTGGTCAGCAGGAAGTTGCTGTTCCACGAATGGGCCGGACCGGTTCTTTCATAGCGACCGTTTTCCAGCTTGCGTCGGTGCAGGCCGTAGTGCTCGAGGTAGTTGACGATCTCCAGCAGGGTCACGGCCACCAGGCTTTGGCCGAGAAAAAAACCCAGCCCCAGCCAGCCAAAGGCCCAAGTAAAGCCGAGGGCGAAGGTTGCGCTGAGGGCGTACCACCAGATCAATTCATTGTGCGCAGACAAGGCTGGCAGGCCTTTGCGCTGCAGGCGCTCGGCTTCGAGCTTCCAGGCATTCAGGAAGTTGTGTTTGTAGGCATGCGGCAAGAAGCTGTACAGGCTTTGCCCGAAGCGCGAAGAGGAGGCGCACTCCGGGGTTGAAACATGCACGTGATGGCCGCGCACATGCTCGACTTTAAAGCCGGCGTAGCAGACGGCGGCCAGCAGCACGCCGCCGGCGTTTTGCTCGATGGCCGGGTCTTTGTGCACCAGTTCGTGGGCCACGGTGATGCCGATGGCGCCCATCACAATGCCCACCGAGAGCGTCCAGCCCAGTTGCCCCAGCCAACTCCACTCGGGATTGTTGGCCAGTATCCAACCGGCCCAGGCCAGCATGCCGAGCAGGATTGGCACGCAGGCCAGAGTCAGCAGCCGGTAATAAAATTCGCCCTCCAGTTGCGGCACCTGCAGGCGTTCTTCCGGGTTGGCCGGGTCGCGGCCGAGCAGGGCATCGACGAAGGGAATCAGGCCAAAAATCACCAGCGGCACCAGAAAGCTCCAGGCATCGGCATGGCTGCTGCCTTGCGACAGGTAATAGCTCAGGGGCACTAAAGCGACCGGCAGTAGCCAGAACCAGTAGCCGATTTTTTTCAGGCTGAGCATCCAGTCGGATGAGCAAGTTGCAAACATGGTGGGCTCCTTGGGGTTTAATCGTTGTCGTTTTTATTGTTGGATTGTCGGACAATTATTGCCGGCAATTGCGCCCCGCCCAGCCTATCTTTAGCACGGCAACACCAGTGGCTACCGGGGTGGTTGGGTAACGGCCTGTGTTACACTCGCCGGCCTGCGTGGCAGACCATTTAAAGGAACAGCATGACGTTCAAGGCCCCGGACAGCCTCGCTGAGCAAATCGCTCACCACCTTGCCGAACGCATCATTCGTGGCGAGTTAAAAGAGCGCGAGCGCATTCAAGAGCAAAAAGTCACCCAGGCCCTGAATGTCAGCCGTGGTTCGGTGCGCGAGGCCTTGCTGATTCTCGAGCGCCGCCACCTGATCGTGATCTTGCCGCGCCGCGGCGCGCAGGTTACCGAGCTGACAGCGCATAACGTCAAAAGCCTGTATGCGCTGGTGATGGAGCTGTACATAGTGCTGGGCAACGCGGTGGCCGTCAGCTGGCGTAACGAGGCCGACTTGGCGCCGCTGCTGGCAGTGCAGCGGCAATTGCAAGCCAGTGCGGCGCGCGAGGATATCGACGCCTTTGTGGAAAATAGCTTCGATGTGATGCGTGCAGCATTTCCCTTTGCCAACAATCCGTACTTGCAAGAAACCCTGGAAAACCTGCTGCCGGCCATCAGCCGCACTTACCACCTGGCGCTGGCACGGCGTAAATCTGAAATGAGCCAGTTCCTGAATACCTTTGCCAGCTTGCTGCAGGCGGTGTTGGCGCGTAATGCCGAGCAAGTTCGTAGCGTGTTGCTGGCCTACGGTCAGCGCAACTGCACACTGGTGCTGGCCGCAATGGCCGAGCGCTAAGGGCCTAAGGGAAACGGATTGCTATGCGGCTAAAGTGCATCAAACTGGCGGGGTTCAAGTCCTTCGTCGACCCGACTACGGTCAACTTTCCGAGCAATATGGCGGCGGTGGTTGGGCCTAACGGCTGCGGCAAATCCAATATCATCGACGCCGTGCGCTGGGTGATGGGCGAAAGCTCGGCGAAGAACCTGCGTGGCGAGTCGATGACCGATGTCATCTTCAATGGCTCCACCAGCCGCAAGCCGGTCAGCCAGGCCTCGATCGAGCTGGTGTTCGATAACAGCGACGGTACCCTGCTGGGTGAATACGCCAGCTATGCGGAAATCTCGATCCGCCGCCGGGTCACCCGCGACAGCCAAAACACCTACTTCCTCAATGGGGTGAAATGCCGGCGGCGCGACATTACCGATATTTTCTTGGGCACCGGCCTTGGCCCGCGCAGTTACTCGATCATCGAGCAGGGGATGATCTCCAAGCTGATCGAGGCGCGCCCCGAGGACTTGCGTAACTTTATCGAAGAAGCCGCCGGCATCTCCAAATACAAGGAGCGCCGCCGCGAGACCGAAAACCGCATCCGCCGCACCCACGAGAACTTGGCGCGTTTAACCGATCTGCGTGAAGAGCTGGAGCGCCAGCTCGAACGACTGCAGCGCCAAGCCCAGTCGGCGGAAAAATACCAGCAGTACAAGGCTCAGGAGCGCGAACTCAAGGCCCAGTTGTCGGCCTTGCGCTGGCAGAGCCTGAATCAGCAGGTCGGCCAGCGTGAAGCGGTAATCGCCCAGCAAGAAATCGCCTTCGAGGCGCTGATTGCCGAACAACGCAGCGCCGATGCCAGCATCGAGCGGTTGCGCGACGGCCATCACGAGTTGTCCGAGCAGTTTAATGCGGTGCAAGGGCGGTTTTACTCGGTCGGTGGCGATATCGCCCGCATCGAGCAAAGCATCCAGCACGGTCAGCAGCGCTTGCGCCAATTGCAGGATGACTTGCGCGAGGCCGAACGGGCCCGCCAAGAAACCGCAGCGCACCTGGGCCATGATCAGGATTTACTCGCCAGCCTGACTGAAGAGCTGGCCCTGCTCGAGCCCGAGCAAGCCCTCACTGCGGCCTCTGCTGAAGAAGCCGCTGCCAGCCTGGAAGAGTCGGAAACGGCGATGCACGGATGGCAAGAGCAGTGGGACACCTTCACCCAGCGCAGCGCCGAACCGAGGCGTTTGTCTGAGGTGCAGCAGTCGCGGATTCAGCAGCTCGAGCAAAGCCTCGAACGCCTGGCCGAGCGCCAGCGGCGCCTGACCGAGGAACGTCAGCAACTGGCTGCCGACCCGCAAGACGCGGCCATTCTCGATCTGGGCGAGCAGCTGGCGATCAGCGAGCTGACCGTCGAGGAATTGCAAACGGCAGAGCTACGGCTGGCCGAACAGCTGGAACAATTACGCGGCCAATTACAGGCGGCCAATCAAGCTCAGCAGCAGGCCCAGGGCCAGTTGCAACGCTTGAATGGACGGATTGCCGCCCTGGAGGCCTTGCAGCAGGCGGCATTGAATCCGGGCAAAGGCACGGCGCAATGGCTGCGCGAACAACGCTTGAGCGAGCGGCCGCAGTTGGCGGCCGGCCTGCGGGTTGCGCCCGGTTGGGAGCTGGCGGTCGAGACGGTGCTGGGCGCCGATCTACAGGCGGTGTTGCTCGATGAGGGGCAAAGCGCCGGCTTGGCTGAGCTGGATTTCGCCAGCTTTAACCAGGGCGATTTACGCTTGATCACCGCCGGCGTTGCGGGCCTGCGTTTGCCTGGCAGTTTGCTCGATAAAGTCGAGTCGGGCATCGATTTAGCGCCTTGGCTGGGCCAGGTGCTGCCGGTCGAAAGCCTGCAAGAGGCGCTGGCGCTGCGCAGCCGATTGGCGCCCGGCAGCAGCCTGATCAGCCGCGACGGCTATTGGCTGGGTCCGCACTTTCTACGGATTCGCCACGCCGATGCCGCCGAAAGTGGCGTGCTGGCCCGTGCCCAGGAATTGGAACTATTGCTGGCCGAGCGTGAACAATATGAAGCCGAGTTGGCCGAGCTTGAATTGCACTTGCAGCAATTACTCGGTCAACAGCGCGAACAAGAGCAGCTGCGCGAACAGCAGCGCCGCCGCTTGCAGGATGAGACCCGCAGCGCCGGTGAATTAAAAGCCCAGTTGTCGGCCGTGCAGGTCAAGGTCGAGCAGTTGCAACTGCGTCAGCGCCGCCTGGATGCCGAGGTCGAGGAGTCGACCGAGCAGTGCGCCCAAGAACAAGAGCAATTGGGCGAGGCTCGGTTGATCTTGCAGGACGCCCTGGACGCCATGGCGCAGGACACCGAGCAGCGCGAGAACTTGCTGGCCGCCCGCGACAGCTTGCGCGAGCGGCTCGACCGGATTCGCCAAGAGGCGCGCCAGCACAAAGACCATGCCCATCAACTGGCGGTACGCCTGGGCGCGCTGCACAGTCAGCACAACTCCACCCGGCAAGCGCTGGAGCGCCTGCAATTGCAAGCCGAGCGCCTGCATGAGAAGCGCGAACAGCTCGATCTGAACCTGGGTGAAGGCGAGGCGCCGCTGGAAGAGCTGCGCATGAAGCTGGAAGAGTTGCTCGACAAACGCATGGCCGTCGAAGACGAGCTAAAGCTGGCGCGTTTGGGCCTGGAAGATGCCGATCGGCAACTGCGCGACAGCGAGAAGCGCCGCAATCAGGCCGAGCAACAAGCGCAACTGTTGCGCGGCCAACTGGAACAACAACGCCTCGACTGGCAGAGCCTGAATGTGCGCCGCGCCGCGGTGGTTGAGCTGCTGGAGGCCGAGAGTTATGACCTGCACACAGTGCTGGCCAACTTGCCGAGCGAGGCCAGCGAAAGCGTCTGGACCGATGAACTGGAGCAGTTGGCTGGGCGCATTCAGCGCTTGGGCGCGATCAACCTGGCGGCGATTGAGGAGTATCAGCAGCAGTCCGAGCGCAAGCGTTACCTGGATGCGCAAAACGCCGATCTGGTGGAGGCGTTGGATACCCTGGAAAACGTGATCCGCAAGATCGACAAAGAAACCCGCAACCGTTTCAAAGCGACGTTTGACCAGATTAATGGCGGCCTGCAGGCCTTGTTCCCCAAGGTGTTTGGTGGCGGCACGGCGTATCTGGAATTGACCGGTGAAGACTTGCTGGATACCGGCGTGAGCATCATGGCCCGGCCGCCCGGCAAGAAGAACAGCACCATTCACCTGCTGTCCGGTGGCGAGAAAGCCCTGACCGCGCTGGCGCTGGTATTTGCCATCTTCCAGCTCAATCCCGCGCCGTTTTGCATGCTCGACGAAGTTGACGCGCCGCTGGATGACGCTAACGTCGGCCGCTATGCACGCTTGGTTAAAGAGATGTCGGCCACCGTGCAGTTCATCTATATCACCCACAACAAGATTGCCATGGAAATGGCCGATCAGTTGATGGGGGTGACCATGCACGAGCCGGGCTGCTCGCGCTTGGTGGCGGTGGATGTCGAAGAAGCCTTGGCAATGGTTGAAACTTGATGCGACAGACGGTGTAAAATTGACTTTTGTCGTGCTAGTTTAGCCAAAAGTTTTTGTAAGCCCCGGAAAACGCCTGCTAGAACATGGAGTTGGCGCCAGGGTTGAGTTAAGAGTCGCGGGCCGGGAAGCCCTTTAATCATTATTTTTTTAGTCGGAGTTAGTGGATTACATGGAAATCGGTCTGCGTGAGTGGCTGATCGTCATCGGCATTGTGGTGATCAGCGGCATTCTTTTTGACGGCTGGCGCCGTATGCGCGGCGGCAAGGGCAAACTTAAATTCAAGTTGGATGGACGCTTTGGCGACCTGCCCGATGACGATGGTGATCCAGCTTTGCTAAGCCCGGCGCGGGTGGTCGACCGCCAGCGCGAGCCAAAGCTGGACGAAGAAGATTTGCCGGTAATGAACGCCAGCGAATTGAATCGCCGCCGCGCTGGTGAGCCGAGTCAGGGCGACCTAAACCTCAGTGAGCCAGTGCCCACCCTGCTCAATCCAGTGGTGGCTGGCGAGCCTAAGCAGCCGGCGCTGAGCCAAGAAGACAGTCAGCCATTACCGCCGGTTGAAGAAGTTTTGGTGATCAGCGTGGTGGCCCGCGAAGACGAAGGTTTTAACGGCCCGGCGCTGCTGCAGAATATTCTGGAAAGCGGTCTGCGTTTCGGCGAAATGGATATTTTCCATCGTCACGAAAGCATGGCCGGCAACGGTGAAGTGTTGTTCTCCATGGCCAACGGGGTAAAACCTGGCACCTTCGACCTGGATGATATCGATCACTTCACCACCCGCGCCGTGAGCTTCTTTCTCGGCATGCCGGGACCGCGTCATCCGCGCCAGGCCTTCGATGTGATGGTGGCGGCGGCGCGCAAGTTGGCCAGCGAGCTGAACGGCGAACTCAAAGATGATCAGCGCAACACCATGACCGCACAAACCATCGAGCATTATCGTCAGCGCATCGTCGAGTTTGAGCGCAAGCACATCATGCCCAAGCGTTGAGGCAACCTTACTCGCTGCTAAGCGTTAAGTGAGTCGTTAAAAGAGCAGCCTCGGCTGCTCTTTTGCTTTTTGAGAGAAATTGTTATGACCGACACCGCCGCAAACGCCGCCCAACGCATCCTCGAACTGCGCGCCGAACTGGACAGGCACAACCACAGTTACTACGTGTTGGACGAGCCGAGCATTCCGGATGCCGAGTATGATCGCTTGTTCCGCGAATTGCAGGCGCAGGAAGCTGAACATCCAGCGCTGGTCACGGCCGATTCGCCGACGCAACGGGTCGGCGGTACGGCGCTCAGTGCCTTTGGCGAGGTCAAGCATGAAGTGCCAATGCTCAGCCTGGGTAATGCCTTTGAGGAAGGTGATCTGCTGGATTTTGACCGCCGTGTGCATGAGGGGCTGGACCTGCCGGTCGGCGATTTGTTTGGCGGCGGCGCGGAAGTTGAATACTGCTGCGAGCCCAAGCTAGACGGTCTGGCCGTCAGCTTGCTGTACGAGAACGGCCTGCTAGTGCGTGGTGCCACCCGTGGTGATGGCAGTACGGGTGAGAACATCAGCACTAATGTACGGACCATTCGCAACGTGCCGCTAAAGCTGCACGGCGAGGGCTGGCCGAGCGTTCTGGAAGTGCGCGGCGAAGTGTTTATGTCCAAGGCCGGTTTCGCTGCACTCAACGCACGGCAACTGGAGAATAGCAGCAAGACCTTCGCCAACCCGCGCAACGCGGCGGCTGGCAGCCTGCGCCAGCTGGACCCGAAGATTACCGCCAATCGTCCGTTGGAGTTTTGCTGCTATGGCATTGGCCGCGTCGAAGGCGAGTTGCCGGCGACTCAGGTGGGCATTCTCCAGCAACTGAAAGTATGGGGGCTGCCGATCAGTCGCGAGTTAAAGCTGGCCAGGGGGGCCAACGAATGCCTGGCCTACTACCGCGATATCGGCGAGCGGCGTGCCAGTCTGGCCTATGAAATCGATGGTGTAGTGTTCAAGGTCAATGACCTGGCCTACCAGCGCGAGCTGGGATTTCGGGCTCGCGAACCACGTTGGGCGATTGCGCATAAATTCCCGGCGATGGAGGAACTCACCGAGCTGTTGGATGTGGAGTTTCAGGTCGGTCGCACTGGCGCAGTGACGCCGGTGGCGCGCTTGAAACCGGTGAAAGTTGCCGGGGTGATGGTGGCCAATGCCACGCTGCACAACATGGACGAAGTCGCGCGTTTGGGCCTGATGATCGGCGACACGGTGATCATTCGCCGTGCCGGTGATGTGATCCCGCAGGTGGTGCAAGTGGTGCTGGAGCGACGCCCGGCGGATGCGCGGCCGGTGCAAATCCCCGAGCAGTGTCCGGTGTGTGGTTCGGCGGTTGAGCGCAGCCAACTAATCAAACGTAGTAAGGGCCGCGAGACCATCAGCGAAGGCGCGGCGTATCGCTGCGTTGGGCGACTGGCCTGTGGCGCGCAACTCAAACAGGCGATCATTCACTACGTGTCGCGCCGTGCCTTGGATATCGAAGGCCTGGGCGAGAAAAGCGTCGATCAGCTGGTGGACGAAGGTTTGGTTCGCTCGCCAGCCGACCTCTATAAATTGACCTTCGAGCAAGTTGTCGAGCTGGAAGGCTTTGCCGAGCTATCGAGCAAGAACTTGCTGGCCGCTATCGAAAACAGTAAGAAACCTGAGTTGGCGCGCTTCATTTATGCCCTCGGTATTCCCGATGTCGGCGAGGAAACGGCCAAAGTATTGGCGCGTTCGCTGGCCTCGTTGGCGCGCATCAAGCAAGCCTTGCCCGAAGTGCTCACCTACTTGCCGGAGGTGGGCCTGGAAGTGGCCTATGAAATTCACGAGTTTTTCAGCGATGCGCACAATCGCAGCGTGATCGAGGCGCTCGAGCAAATACTGGATATTCAGGGTCAGGGCGAGTTGGGCGCAGAGTTTGCCGCCAGCACCACCTTGGCCGGTTTGCTCGACAAACTGCATATTGCTTCAGTCGGCCCTACAGGCGCTAAAACCCTGGCCGCCAAGTTTGGCGAGTCGCTGCAAAAAGTGCTGGAAGCCGATTGGCTGGACCTGCGGCAAGCGTTGAGCGAGAAACCAGCGAATGCCGTGCGTGAGTTTTTCAGTGTGCCCGAGCACTGCGAACGCGCGCTGAAAATCGAAGCGCAGCTGCGTGAGTTCGGCATGCACTGGGAAAGCCAAAAGCGAGTGGTCGAGGGTTTGCCGCTGGCCGGCCAGACCTGGGTGCTGACCGGCACCCTGGAAGTGATGAGCCGCGATCAGGCCAAGGCCAAGCTCGAGTCTTTGGGCGCTAAGGTGTCGGGCTCGGTGTCGGCGAAAACCCACTGCGTGGTGGCGGGGCCCGGGGCTGGCTCGAAGCTGGCGAAGGCATCCGAGTTGGGCGTTGCGGTGCTGGATGAGGCGGGGTTTTTACAGCGCATGCTAGAGCTTGGGCTGACGACCTGATCGCGCCGATCAGGTCGTCATAAACACTTAGTTGATGGCGTCGCTGAGGGCTTTGGCCGGGACAAACTTAACCACGTTCTTGGCGGCGATTTCGATCGCTTTACCGGTTTGTGGATTGCGCCCGGTGCGGGCCGGACGCTGAGTGACTTTCAATTTGCCAATCCCCGGCAGGGTGATTTCATCGCTGTTTTCCAGGGCGTCGCTGACGATTTCGCTCAGTTGCTCAAGCAGTGCACGAACCTTGGTTTTCGGGCTGTCGACAGCTTCGGCAAGGTCGTTGATCAGTTGGTCTTTGCTGGTGGCCATGGTGTTGCTCCTTGGGTTGGAAAGGCGATATCTCGGGATCGAGGCAGGCACGTTAGGGTCTGTTGCCGTTTCATCGCGAGCCGCGTTGCCGCGAGAAATGACCCCCGGTTAGGCCGCGCCCGCTCCCGGCGGGCTTGCGGCATTCACCCCATCCATGGGGATTGCGCAGGACGCAGGTAATGGTTATTCCCTTGCCAAGTCCTGCAACAACAGCGGGGGCCATTTCTCGCGCAACCCGAAGGGCCGGGCCTGTTTTTGCGCGAGACGGCGTTTCTCGTCGCTCATTTGGAACAACCAAACCGCGCTCCTCGTGCCTTGCCTCGCGCAAAA
>NZ_JAUYNT010000030.1 GCF_030698175.1 Pseudomonas sp. | reverse complement strand
CAAGCCTTGTGCGCAGTGATGCGCAAGTATCTGACCGGCGTTTGGGCCTGCATCCAGCAGGGCGAGCGCTTTGATTCCAGCAAACTGTTCAGCAGCATTCACCAAGTGAAAGCTTGACCTCCAACAGAGTATCTACAAACTGTGCGCATCTGCAACACGTAACGGATACGGAGCCTTCTCTCCCGACTTACAGCTGCAAATCCGACAACCGCCACACCTCGAAGGCCGGCGCTTCGTAGGGATGGCTGAGACGCAAGGCCTTGACCGCCGCGTGGATCAGCTCATCGGCGACCACCAGATCAACTTTCCACTCGGCAACCAGCTCAAGCTGCCCCGGCTGGCCAATAAACGCCTGACTGCCGGCCAAGGGGCGGAACTGACCTTGGCCCAGCACCTGCCAACAGCAATTATCGTAAGCGCCGATGCGCCCGGCACCAGCGGTGAACACGGCCTGTTTAACCTGCTCAACATGGCTATCGGGTACGTAAAAACACAGTTTGTACATCAAGACTCCAGAGCAACCAACGTTGCAAAAGCACCAAGCGTCCGCGCGTTTCGGATGTAACAACCCTGTCTACGCCGATACTCGCATAGATGCTGGCACTTTGCCTTACGACCTAAGTGACGGCCTTGGCAAAACCGCCAACAGCTGCCCAACCGCACCGGCACAGGGCGCTTGGGTTAAGCTGCCACACAAGCCTCAACCCACCGTAGCACCGTAACGAGCCGCCATGACCGACTTCAAAACCACCACTGCAATCAATCCGACCAGCGTCACGCCACGTTTTGTCAGCGGCTCCTTGTTGCGCCATGTGGTGGTGATGTCCAGCACCGGCGCCGTGGGTTTGATTGCGATCTTTCTGGTCGATCTGATTAACCTGTTCTATATCTCGCTGCTCGGCCAGCAGGCGGTGGCAGCAGCAGTCGGTTTTGCCGGGGTGGTGGCGTTTTTTCAGCTGTCGTTTTGCATCGGCCTGATGGTCGGCATTTCGGCGGTGGTGTCCAGAGCCATTGGCGCCGGGCAAATCGCCCAGGCCCGCCGCCTGGGCAGCGCCAGCCTGCTGCTGATGGCCGCCGCCTGCACCCTGGTGACCGCACTCAGTTATGCCTTTCTCGGGCCGATTCTCGACCTGCTCGGCGCCGAGGGTGAAACCCACGCCCAGGCTTATCGCTATTTGCAGATCAGCCTCGCCTCGGTGCCGCTGCTGGGCCTGAGCATGGGCTGTGCCTCACTGCTGCGCTCGGTGGGCGATGCCAAACTGGCGATGAAAGTAACCTTGATCGGCGCACTGGTTACCGCCGTGCTCGACCCGGTACTGATCTTCGGCCTGCAGTTAAACCTTGAAGGCGCCGCGATTGCCGCCGTGCTAGCGCGCTTGTGCATGCTATTGATGGGCTTGTATGGCGTGTTGCGCGCGCACCAACTGCTGGGGCGCATTGAGCTGGGCGCCTTGGCCGGCGACAGCGCGACCCTCTGCCGCGTGGCCGGGCCGTCGATTTTGGCCAACCTGGCCACGCCTTTTGGCGCGGCCTTTGTCACCTACTTTATGGCCCAGTTCGGCCCCGCAGCGGTGGCCGGCCAAGCCACCATCGAGCGCTTAACCCCGGTGGCCTTCGGCTTGGTCTATGCCCTGAGCGGCGCCGTCGGACCGATCTTCGGCCAGAACCTCGGCGCCGGGCGCATCGACCGGGTGCAGCAAACCCTGCGTGACAGCCTGCGCTTTATGGCCATGGTGGTCGGTGGCGCCTGGTTGCTACTGGCGCTTGGCCAACAGGCAGTGATTTACGCCTTCTCCGCCAGCGGCTTAACCGCCGAGCTGATCTCGCTGTTTTGCTCGTTACTGGCGGCCAGTTTCTTCTTTGTCGGCGCGCTATTCGTCGCCAACGCGGCCTTCAACAACCTCGGCCGGCCACTGTATTCAATGGCCTTCAACTGGGCGCGGGCCACCCTGGGCACCATCCCTTTCGCCTATTTTGGTGCCCACTACGGCGCCAGTGGCGTGCTGATAGGCCCGGCCATTGGCGCGGTGATTTTTGGCTCCCTGGCGATCTGGGTAGCGTTTCGGCTGACCGGACGCTTGGCTGCAGATGCAGCGTTAACAGGCCGTTGAAAAACTACTGCGCTCGGCTATGCGGCGTTGAAATCAGCCTCAAAATGCTCATTTACGACCAGTAAACTGCGCTTTTTCGGCTGATTTCGCCTTGCCTAGCCGTCGCTCGCTACATTTTTCAACGGCCTGTTAAGCCAGCAAAGCCACTGACTTGATCTGCGCCCACAACTGCTGACCGGCGTGCAGGCCCAGTTGATCATGGGAATAGCGGGTGATCCGTGCCAGCAGCGCCGTGCCCTGCATGTCCAAACTGACCAACACATGGGCGCCGTTATCCGCCGCCGCCACCACGCCGACCGTCACCGGCAGCACATTGACAATGCTGCTGTGCGCCGGCCGCTCTAGCGCCAGGCTGACGTCCCGCGCCTGTACCTTGAAGCGCACAGTTTTGCCCACCGCCACCTGGCTGTGAGCCACCTGCACACACAGCGCGCTGCCGGGGAAACGCAGACTGAGCAACTGATAGGCCGGATCGAAGCCGCTGACCTCGCCTTCGACCAGCGCGCCGGCATCCTCCCCCAGGGCAATCGGCAGATCCAGCCGAGTCAGCATTGTGCCAATCGGGCCGCTGGCCAGCACCCGGCCTTGCTCCATTAACACCAAATAATCGGCCAACCGCGCCACCTCATCGGGGGAATGGCTGACATACAAAATTGGAATTTCCAGCTCGCCATGCAGGCGCTCCAGATAAGGCAAGATCTCGCCTTTGCGCTTGGGATCGAGCGCCGCCAAGGGTTCATCCATCAGCAGCAATTGCGGGCTGGTGAGCAAGGCCCTGGCGATGCCGACCCGCTGCCGCTCGCCACCGGAAAGCCGCGCCGGCAGGCGCTCGAGCAAATGTTCGATACCCAGTAGCTCAACCGCATGGGCCAGCTCAACCCGCCGCGCAGCAGGGGCGATGCGCTTAAGGCCGAACTCCAGATTACGCCGCACATCCAGGTGGGCGAACAAGCTGGCCTCCTGAAACACATAACCCAAGTCCCGCTTGTGGGTCGGCAGATAATGGCCCGCGCGGCTGTCTTGCCACAGCTGGCCATTGACCTGCAGATAGCCCTCATCGGCGCGCTCCAGCCCGGCGATGCAACGCAGCAGACTGGTCTTGCCCGAGCCCGAGTCGCCCAACAGCACGGTCACCCCACGACCAGGCAAGTGCAGGTCCACATCCAGGGCAAAGCCTGGATAAGACAGGCTAAAGCGCGCTTGGATCTGCTGCTCAGAGGCTCCAGCCATATCGGTCGCAGGCCATGCTGTGCTGCTATTGCTCATGTCTGCAATCCCCTTAAATTTGGCTATGTCCCCGTTATGGGTTGAAGAGCGAAAGTCCCATATCCTCTGGTTAGTGCCCCAAATGAATATGGGAAAAAGAACGGTTGTAACCCTGCAGGATTGTCATCGTACTCACGCTTGCTTCGCGGATAAATCCGCTCCTACACAAGCCCGGCAGCTGCAACAATTTCATCGGTTGGCCAACCCTGTAGGAGCGGATTTATCCGCGATTGGCCGGTGCAGACAGCACAAGTATCAAGGCTAATTTCCTTGCAACGCATAACTGGTACAGAGCCTTAGATTTACCCAACTCAGCGCGCCGCCGTTTGCATGCGTCCACTGCCATGCAGCAACAACAGCACCAAAAACGAGAACACCAGCATGCCGCCCGCCAACCAGTGGGCCTGGGCGTATTCCATGGCTTCGACATGATCGAAGATCTGCACCGAGACCACCCGGGTCTTGCCGGGAATATTGCCGCCGATCATCAGCACCACGCCGAACTCGCCGAGGGTATGGGCAAAGCCCAGAATCGAGGCGGTAATAAAACCCGGTTTGGCCAGCGGCAACACCACGGAAAAGAACGTATCCCAGGGCCCGGCGCGCAAGGTGGCCGCCACTTCCAGGGGCCGTTCGCCGATGGCCTCGAAGGCATTTTGCAGCGGCTGCACCACGAAGGGCATCGAATAGAACACCGAGCCAACCACCAGGCCGGCGAAGCTAAACGGCAAGATGCCCAAACCCAGACTCTCGGTGAACTGGCCAATAACCCCATGGGGCCCCATCGCCACCAACAGGTAAAAACCAATCACCGTCGGCGGCAGCACCAGGGGCAAGGCCACCACCGCCCCCAGCGGGCCTTTCAGCCAGGAGCGGGTGCGGGCCAGCCACCAGGCAATCGGGGTGCCGATCAGCAGCAGCAAAACAGTGGTCAGCGATGCCAGCTGCAGGGTCAGCCAGATGGCGGCAAAATCGGCGCTGGTCAGTGGCATCGCGAACTATCCCTCGGTCTTACCGTTGATAACCGTAAGATTTGATCACGGCGGCGGCTTGCGGGCCTTGTAAATAGTCCAACAGCGCCTTGGCGGCCGGGTTGTCCTTGCCCTTGCTGAGGATCAGCGCATCTTGCTTGATTGGCTCATGCAGCGCTGCCGGCACTATCCAAGCCGAGCCGCGGGTGATCTTGCCGTCTTTATAAACTTGCGACAGAGCGACAAAACCCAGCTCGGCATTGCCCGTAGCCACGAACTGCAAGGTTTGCGCGATGTTCTGCCCCTCGACCAGCTTGGGTGCTAGTGCGTCACTCAGGCCCAGTGTTGCCAATACCTGGATTGCGGCCAAACCATAGGGGGCGGTTTTCGGATTGGCGATGGCCAGGTGCTTGAATGCGTTGTCCTTGAGTACCGCACCGCCATCATCGACATAAGCGTCCTTGGCCGACCACAGCGCCAGGGTGCCGATGGCATAGGTGAAACGCGAACCGGCAACGGCGTCGCCCTCACTTTCCAGCTTGGCTGGGGTGCTGTCATCGGCAGCGAGCAACACTTCAAAGGGCGCGCCATTCTTGATCTGCGCATAGAACTGCCCGGTAGCGCCGAAGGATGCCAGCAGCTTGTGGCCGGTATCTTTCTCAAACTCACGGGCTATTGCTTGCATTGGCGCGGTGAAATTGGCGGCCACCGCGACTTGCACTTCGCCGGCCAGCACACTGCCGCTCAAGAGCACGCAGGCACAGAGCGCCAGCAGGGATTGCCAGAGAGAAACACGCATAAGCTGACTCCTGGAGTGAAGGTGCTGGGTAGCAAGGTAATGACCGCAGCTACTTGAATAAAATCAAAGCGCGCCAAGTGCTCAGAACACCCGAGGGTGTACCGTTATATACAAAAATATATAACGCATCAAGAATGCTGTCCGGCACTGGCCGAAGCTGCCCCGATGCTAAGATCCGCCGACGCCACCGACATGAAGCCTGCGCAATGAAGCTCGAAGGACAATTCTGGATCACCCAAGACGGCAAAAACCTGGCCGGCCAGGCCCGCATCGAGTTGTTGACGCAGATCGCCAACACCGGCTCGATCACCCAGGCCGCCAAGGCCGTGGGCATCAGTTACAAATCCGCCTGGGACTCGGTCGATGCCATGAACAACGCCGCCGGCAGCCCGTTGCTAGCCCGCGCCGCTGGCGGTAAAGGCGGTGGCGGCACGCAGCTGACCGCAGCCGGACAGCAACTGATCGATGCCTTTGCGCGCTATCAACAAGAGCATCAGCGTTTTCTCGACCGCCTGGGCGAGGACAGCAGCCTGGAGCCTTACCTGCAGATCATGGATCGGCTGCGCCTGCGCACCAGCGCGCGCAACCAACTGCTGGCCAAGGTGCGGCAGATTCATCCAGACGGCCTGAACGACCGCATAGAACTCGAACTGCACGGCAGTGCGCAAACCCTCAGCGCCTTGATCACCCACACCAGCAGCGAGCGGCTGAACCTCAAGGTCGGCGCCGAAGTCTTCGCCCTGGTCAAAGCCTCCTGGGTCAATGTGCTCGCCGCTGACGCGCTTGCCCAGCCAGCGGATAACCTACTGCGGGGTGAGGTGCTGCAGATTGAACGCGGCGAGCTGGAAAGCGAAGTGCAGATCCAGCTGCCCGGCGGGGCCCAACTGACTGCGCAGTTGAGCAGCAGCCAAATCGATGCCTTGGCTTTGACCGTCAACGGAGCGGTGCACGCGCGGATTAACCCCGAGCAGATCATCCTCTGCAGCATCTGAACCGAGCCGGACCACGGCCAGCCCTGCATTAAAACAGCAGCAAGCCGCCGCCCCAGCCAAGCAACAACAGGCCAACCAAGCGGCTAAACCAGCGCCCGCCGGGGAGGATTTTTTCCAGCAGGACATAGCCGCCGAGCAGTGCCGCCCACAGTAGGTTCATCAACCCGCCGACGAACAGCAGGCCCATCAGCAGCCAGCAGCAGCCCAAGCAATACCAGCCGTGGGCCAGGCCCATGCGCCAGCCACCGCGCCAGCCTGGACGCCAATAGGCCAGCAAAAACTGCAGCGGCCCACGGCAGTGCTCCAGGCAGGCGCTCTTGGTCGGCAACAGTTGGTAAGTGCCGGCGGCCAACAGCAGACCGGCGGCCAAGGTGGAACTGCGGCGTAATTCGAGACCCGGCGGCAAGCTGAGTAACTGTGGGCTTAGCGGCAGCAGCTGCTCCAGCCCCCATTGCAGCAAGGTAGCGAGCAGACTGAAGCCACTCCAGACCAGCACATAGGCCAGGCAAAACAACCCCACGGCCCAGTGCCGCTGGGCATTGGGCAGGCGTTTGCGCAGCATCAGTTGGTACATCATCAGCATCGGTATGGCGCTGGGCAGCATCATGCCGACCATCATCACCAGCCACATGGCCAACATCAGCAGCGCGTCGGCCAAACTCCAGGGCATCGGCATACCGGCCATGGCCACGTCCGCCATGCCGCCGGGCGCGGTCATCACGCTTGCCAGCCGCAACAACGCCAGCCACGCCAAGCCGCTCAGCGCCAGCAGGCACAACAACAGCAGCCACTGCTCCGGGCGCAATGGCCACAGTTGCGGGGGACTCTCGCTGGTCTCAGCCAGCCCCGCGGATAACCTGGGCAGCTTCAGCGCACCACTCCCTGACCAGTGAAATGCAGCCGGGCGAAGTGCCCATGGCTTTGCGTCGCATTGATTTGGATCGCGCCCTGGGTCTGGTAGCTGCCGCTGGCCATTTCCGCCTCGGTAAATTCAAAGCCGTTGGGCAGGGTCAAACGCGCCTGCAGTGGCTCACCGGTGAGTGGATTGCGAATCGGCTCACCGGTTGCCTCCAGTACCCCGGCAATCCGCGTGTGCGCCTGGCGAGCATCCACATCGACCGAGAACTCGATCGGCACAAACTGCGGTTCGAACATCTCGCTGATGGTGCTACTGAACACCTGAAACACGGTGGCGCCGGGCTCGGTCTCCGCGCCGGAGAGGATGGTCAGCAGCGCCTCGCGTTGCGCGGCCGTGGCCTTGTCTTCGATAAATACCTGGCAACGGCCATTGCCCTGATGGATGGCGCCGGGCCAGGCGAAGGTGCCGACCCAACACAGATCATCCAGTGCTACCTCATTGAAGTGGCCGTGCTCAACCCGCATCGACACCACAGCTTCGCAATGGCCGTGGCTGGGCAATGAGTTGAATTGGCACGGGCAGCCCCAGTTGCAATTGCAGGTGGCGAATTCGACTCCCTGCATCTGCCAATTTGCCATGCTCATGGTTAACCTCCTTCTCGCCCAATTAGCGCGAGAACGTGCGTTACCCCCATCGATTTAACGCTAGCAGAGCCAAGGGCCGCGAGCTGCGACAGCCGACCAAGGGCCCGACCGGCCGGTATGCGCCCAGAACCGCCGATCCAGCAGCGCGCAAGGCAGCCTGGATTTCTCTGGTAGCAAAGGCTTGGCGGTTTCCCTACTTGGGCGGCTTGTCGACCTCGCTGTTTAAGCCGGCGGCGCTGTACTGGTTGCGCGGATTCCATAGCATCCAGCCGTTGCTGCCGACAGCCTCGGCGGCATCGATTTGGGCGCGGATCTGGGTGGCGCCGAAGGTACGCCGGTCGAATGCGTAGTCGCGAAATGCCTGCAACCAGGGGCGGAAATGCAGCCCGTCCAGCTGCGTGCGCTCCTTGGCTTTTTGCAGGCTGCGCTCGACTATTGCATAGGGCGCGGCCACCGGATTGCGATAACCGGGTATGCCGAACTGGAAGCCCGAGGGATACAGCATCGGCGACATGATATCGAGCACCGGCCCTAAGCGTTCGAGCTGCTGACCGATAGCGGTATCGTTCTGATTCCAGCTCACATAGCCGAAAATATCGGCGGAAATAAACACGTTATAGGGGATTAGTCGTTGTCGCGCCTCGGCTAAAAATCCCGTAATCGCATCGACCCGCGTCGTTTCGGTGTTGGCTTGGGCAAAGCGCAGCCCCCTGGCATCGGGGAAGCGCACGTAGTCGAACTGGATCTCGTCGAAGCCGAGTTGGGCCGCCTCGATGGCCAGGTCGATATTGTATTGCCAGACCTCGCGGCGCAACGGATCGCCCCACATCAGCCCCTCGCGGTCACGCCAGACATGCCCCTGTGCATCCCGCACCGCCAGCTCCGGTTTCAGCCCCACCAGCAATGCATCCTTGAACACCACGATGCGGGCAATCAGGTACACGCCTTGCGCATGCAGGGACTGGATCAGCGCCGGCATGTCGCGCACTGTGATGACTTTTTGCGCCCCCGTTTGGGTCGCCAGGGCAACGCTGCTCGGATACGGCACCATGCCGCGATCACCTTTAACATCAATCACCAGGGCGTTGAGTTCGGTGCTCGCGATCAGCTGCAAGGCTTGCTCGCGCAACGCCTTGCTGCCGATACCATAGACCGACAGGTAAAGCGCCTTCGCCTTAAATGGCGCCAAGCCGATACGCTGCCCGGCGGGTGCGGCTGGCTGGCTGAAGCGCTGATAACCCAAGGCCCGCAGGGAGAACTGCTTGAGGTCGGCCGGCACGCTGAAGTGGCCGAAAGCGTCGCTCTGGGTAGTGCCGCCCGGATAGGTGACCAGCACGCCGGCCAGCGCGCCCCCGCTGTCTCGGTCATAGACATAACCGCCATCGCCTAGGGGCACTGCGGCGCCGGCCAACGTCATGGAAAACCACAGCAGCAACAGGGCAAAGGTACGCATGGCACTCACCTCTAAGGTTCGCTGGGTTTGCTGGATTGCCGCAATAGCGTCGCCAGCGCCCGTTCATCAATGCGATCAGCCATCAAAAAACGCGGCAGCGCCAGTAATGGATCGCTGCGCGAAGCACTGCGCCCATCGATGCTGAATGCCGCGACATAGCCGCTATCTCGCGCTTGCTGCTGCAAATCGTCGTCATAAATGCCAAATGGCCAGGCCAGTAGATCGGCCTGAATGCCGAGGGTTTGCTCCAGTTTTTGCTTGGAGCGCAGCAATTGCATCTGCACCAAGTCGCGATAGGCGGCCGGCGTCAGGCGGCGTTTCTCCTGCTTGAAATTCGGATGCCAGTAGGTATGGCTCTGGATGCTGAACCAACCGCTTTGCTGCAAGGCGCGCAATTGCTCCCAGGTCATGGCGTAGCTGGCGTTCGAGATGGCTGAGGGGTAGATAAACAGCGTGACCGGGATCTGATAGCGCTGCACCAGCGGCAGCATTTGCGTATAGACCGAGTGATGGCCGTCATCGACGCTGATCACCACGGCTTTAGCGGGCAACACCGGCGAGCCGGTGCGCAAGGCATCCACCACATCGTGCAGCGGCACCACCTGATAGCCTTGCGCCTTGAGGTAACGCAGATGTGCTGCGAATACCTCCGTGCGCACGGTCATGCTGTCGGCGACCGTCGGGCCAAAACGGTGATAGACCAAGATAGGCACAGACTCAGCCGCCGCCACTGCCGATAGGCACAGCAACAGACCGAAAGCCCAGCCAAGCCGCAGCCAACGAGCCACTACCCACCCCCAATGGCGTTTGCGCCGATTGAGATTTGACCTATATCCCGACCTTTAACAGGCCGTTGAAAAACGTAGCGAGCGACGGCTAGGCAAGGCGAAATCAGCCGAAAAAGCGCAGTTTACTGGTCGTAAATGAGCATTTTGAGGCTGATTTCAACGCCGCATAGCCGAGCGCAGTAGTTTTTCAACCGTCTGTTAACGCTCCCACTCCAACAGCCCGCAAGCCAGTTGACGACCAGGGCTGCTCACGCAACAAAACCGCCACAGCCGCGCGAGATTCGCCGGCAAGCTATAGCGATCAATACGCTGCAAACACAGACATAAATCTCCCGAATAAGATGGCTGCGAAAGATAAATACATACTTTCAGCTTAGTTGCGACGGGCTCTAAATGCGCGTTTTGATTGAGCGGTGCGGCGCGCAAAGCAAGGTGATCTGGAGGGTGGGAAAGGCTGCGCGGATTGGCTAAGTTTCTCAGCGCGGCAGCTTTGTTTGGCGGCTGTTGTTTAGCTCGATCTAGGTTGGAATTTTTTCCGGTACGCCGCCGGCAGCAGCCCGACGCGCTGTTGGAAGAGCCGGCGAAATGAGTTGCTGTCTTCGTAGCCCACTTTGAAGGTGATGCTGTCGAGGCTCATCCGGGTGGATTCGAGCAGCTGCTTGGCCTTTTCCAAACGCAGGGTTTGCAGATAGGCCAAAGGCGTGTAACCCGTCGCCTCCTTGAAACGCCGCTTGAAGTTCCTGATCCCGAAGCCAAATTGCTGGGCCAGTGGGTCGATCAGCACGGGTTGATCGAAATGCTCATCCAACCAATTTTGCACCCGCAGGATCTCAGCATCGCCATGGCTCTTGGGCATTGACCAGAGCACATAGGCCGACTGCTCGCTGCGCACATTGTCGATCAACAGGTAGCGGCTACACATCTGCGCCAGCTCTAGGGACGCGAAGCGGCGGATGATGTGCAGCAGCAGGTCCATGGCCGCGCTCGCGCCGCCGCTGGTAATCAGGCGATTGTCCTCGCAGAGGATCTGGCTCTCATCCAGTTGCACATCCGGATAGCGGCGCCGAAACAGCTCGGCAAAGGCCCAGTGGGTGGTGGCCCGGGTACCGGCCAGCAAACCGGATTCGGCGAGCATAAAGGCCGCCGTGCACATTGAGGCTACCACCGCCCCTTGGGCGTGCTGGCGCTGCAGCCATAGGCTGTAGCGTGGAAAGCCAGGCAACACGTCCCGCAGGGTGAAGATAAAACCTGGGATCAGCACCAGATCAGTTCGCCCAATCGCGTCGATGGCGCAGCCGGCCTGCAGGGTCTGCCCGCCCAGCGAAGAGACATCACTGCCGTCGAGAGACGCGGTGACCACCTCAAACAACGGCTGCTCAGTGCCGGCGAACAGGTTGGCCGCACTGAGTATTTCCAGGGCCATGGTGGCACTGGCGGCGGAACACTGGTCAGCGAGCAGAAGGGTTACGTGCATAAAGACGCCACTTGCAGTTATCGCATGGATAAAGTCATTTCTGCATGTACCTTAACTTACTTGGCTGCCATAAAGTGCGGCGGACTACTTATCTGCCGAGGCACTTATGAATCTCTGGTTCCGTCTGCTACTCATGCTCCTTCGTCGTCCGTGGCGCAAACCCATGGATGGTTTGGCGACCACCGTCATCCGTATGCGCGTGTGGCCGCTTGATCTGGACTTCAACCGACACGTCACCAATGGCCGCTATTTCACCCTGGCCGACGTAGGACGCATGGACTATGTGTTGAAAACCGGCGCATTCCGGGTCGCCCTTCGGCACAAAGCCATCCCCATCGTTGGTGATACCTGGGGCAAGTTCCGCCGCGAACTAAAACTGTTCGAGGCCTTTGAAATTCACACCCGGATGCTCGGTTGGGACGCTAAATGGAGCTTCGTCGAGCATCGCTTTGTGAGCCAAGGGCGGGTCGTCGGTACGGTAGTGATCCGTGGCCTGTTCCGCTCTGCCAAAGGCACACTCGCGCCCAGTGAGTTCGCCCGTGCGCTGGGGCTGGACGAGCAATCGCCGGTCATGCCGCAGTGGCTAACGGAGTGGGCGCAAAGCTGCGACAACCTGAGCCTGCAGCTGCGCGCGGAGGAAGAAGGGCTGGCAAGCTGACCACAGGCCATTCTTGCGCGGGCCTGCACCAGTCAATTTTGCAGGCTGGCGCGCGGGTTCTTTTTGCGTTTGCGCGCATGGGCGCTGGCCGCCGCCACTTTCACTAGCTTCTGAAAAGTCGGGCATTCGGCGTGGCTCGGGGCCGGGCAGGCGGCCGCATGACGTAGTCCGTTGCTCATGGCTTGCAGCCGCTGGATAGTCGCATCGAGCTCATCGGCCTTGGCCGCGAGCATCTGCCGATCAATAGCCGGCGCTCCGCCGGGGGCGAACATCGAGCGTATTTCATCCAGGCTGAACCCGGCCGACTGCGCCAGTGCAATCAGCGCCAGCTGATCGAGGATCTGCGGCGCAAAGCTGCGCCGCTCACCCTGGCGACCGAGCGAAACGATCAGCCCCTTTTCCTCGTAGAAGCGCAGCGCCGATGCCGGCAAACCGGAGCGTTTGGCTACCTCAGCGATATCCATAAAACACCTCTTGACCTCAAGTTGACTTTAACTTGTAGAGTCGTTCAGAACCCCTAAGCGGTCAACCTGAACGAGGTCCTTATGAGCCAACTATTACAAGACCTGACCCTAACTGCCGGCATCGGCATTGGCGCCACGATGGTTATGGACGCCTGGCTGATGCTGCTGAAATATCGCGGCGTGCCAACACTGAACTTTGCCTTTATCGGCCGCTGGGTCGGCCACCTGCTGCGCGGCAAACTGGCCCATCCAGCCATCGCCAAGGCGCAACCGATCAAGGCTGAACTGGCGCTGGGCTGGCTGATGCACTACGCCACCGGCATCGCCTTTGCCGGCCTGCTGCTGGCCATCCAAGGCACGGACTGGGCCTTGCACCCGACCCTGCTGCCCGCGCTGCTGCTTGGCGTTGGCACGGTCGTCATCCCCTTGCTGCTGATTCAGCCCGCCATGGGCGCGGGCTTCGCCTCAGCCAAGACGCCAACCCCACTGCAGAACTGCGGCAAAAGCCTGCTCAACCACGCCGTGTTTGGTCTGGGCCTGTACCTGAGCGCCGTGCTGATCGCCGGGTTGCTGCGCTGAGCACGGCCCGCCCCGCGAGGCTCCCTAGTGATTACCCTTAATCTGGAGTACCAGCCATGAAAAAAATTGCCGTCATCTACCACAGCGCCCAAGGGCATACCGGACACATCGCCAGCATGATTGCCGAGGGCGCCCGTAGCGTGGCCAATAGCGAGGTTTACCTGCTGAAGGCCGAGGATCTGGCCAGCGCGCCAAATGAACTGCTCAAGTTCGACGGTTACATCCTCGGTTCCCCGACTTATCTGGGCGGTGTCTCGGCCCAGGTCAAGGCATTCATGGACGCCACCGGCGGACTGTGGCGCAACCAGCAACTGCTCGGGCGACTGGCAGCGGGCTTTACGGTGTCGGCGCTGCCGGCCGGTGACAAGCAGTCGACGCTGCTGTCGATGTTCGTGTTCTGCATGCAGCACGGCATGCTCTGGGTCGGGAATCCGATTCTGCCGGAGCAGCACCAGGGCGTGCCCTACGACGAAGCGGCGAACCGCCTCGGCTCCTGGTCGGGGCTGATGGCTCAGGCGGAAAAGTCCTCATCCGCCGACTCCTTTGCGCCCGGCGATATCAAGACCGCGCGGATGTTCGGCAAAAACTTCGCCGAAACCCTGCAACGTCTGCACTGCAGTAGCCCGCTCAAACAGAGCCTGGAGGTGGTCAGATGATCGCCAGAAAATACAGCCCGCTGCTCTTCGCCCTGATTCTCTCGGGGCTGATGTCGCTGCTGGTCGCCGGCATATCCACCTTCCGCGTCACGGGCCCGACCCTCAACTTCGCCAGCCTGTGGCTCGGCGCCTGGCTGACCGCCTGGTTGTTCGCGTTTCCGGCGGTACTGCTGATCGCCCCACTGACTCGGCGAGCGGTAGAGCGGCTGATTGAGCCGCAATAGGGCTGCGGACTGCGCCACCAGCCTGAACCTCGCTAGCGCGCAACATAGCGGCGCTACCGGCCTGCACTTGCCTCAGTCGTGAGTCACGCCGGAGCGTTTGAGCAGTTGCTTGCAGCGCCCGGACAGGTTCAACACCCGCAGGTGCTTGCCGGCCTTGGCGTAACGCTCGCGCAGGGTTTTCAAGGTGGCGATGGCCGAGTAGTCAACGAAGCTCAGGTGGCGACAGTCGAGAGTCACTTGAGCGGGGTCGTTGGCGGGGTCGAACTGATTGAGAAACGGCGTGGTCGAGGCGAAGAACAGCGTGCCGTGCAGGCAGTAAAGCTTGCTGCCATCGGCCTGCAGATGACTGTCGGCATACAGCTCGCGGGCCTGCTGCCAGGCGAAGTTGAGCGCGGCGATGACAATCCCGCAGAACACCGCGGTGGCCAGGTCGGTGAACACGGTGATGCTGGTCACCGCGATAATCACCAGCACATCGTTGCGCGGCACCTTGTGCAGCACCCGCAGCGAGGCCCAGGCGAAGGTCTGTTGCGCCACCACGAACATCACCCCAACCAGCGCGGCGAGCGGAATGCGCTCGATCAACGGCGAGAGAAACAGCACGAACAGCAGAATCATCACCCCGGCGACCACGCCAGACAGCCGGCCACGACCGCCGGAACTGAGGTTGATCACGGTCTGCCCGATCATCGCGCAGCCGCCCATGCCGCCGAACAGCCCGGAGACCATATTGGCCGCCCCAAGGGTCACGCACTCACGGTCCGGGTAGCCACGGCTCTCGGTGATTTCATCGGTCAGATTGAGCGTCAGCAGGGTTTCCAACAGACCGACCAAGGCCATCAATATCGCGTAGGGCGCCACGATGCGCAGGGTTTCCAGCGTCCAGGGCAGCTGCGGCAGAGCAAACTCAGGCAGGCCACCGGAAATCTGCGCCATGTCGCCCAGGGTGCGGGTTGGCAGGCCGAGCAGGTACACCGCCAGCCCCACGCCGAGGATCGCCACCAACGCCGGCGGCACGCTGCGGGTCAGACGCGGCAGCAGATAAACGATGGCCATGGTCAGCGCCACTAAGCCGAACATCAGATACAGCGCGTTACCGCTCAGCCAGGCCTCGCCATCCCTGAAGTGCTCCAGCTGGGCCAGGGCGATGATGATCGCCAGGCCGTTGACGAAGCCGAGCATCACCGAGTGCGGCACCATGCGGATCAGTTTACCCAGCCGCAGCAGACCGAAGGCAATCATCAGCAATCCGCCCAGCAGCACGGTGGCGAGCAAATACTGCACGCCGTGCTGCACCACCAGCGCGACTATCACCACCGCCATAGATCCAGCCGCGCCGGAAACCATGCCCGGCCGCCCGCCGAACAGGGCGGTCAGGGTGCAGATGATAAAGGCGCCGTAGAGCCCCATCAGCGGATTGAGGTGAGCCACCAGGGCGAAGGCGATGCACTCGGGTACCAGCGCAAACGAGGTGGTGAGTCCGGCCAGGACATCGGCGCGCAGACGTTTTACTTTCATGTGATACCTAAGCGGCAGACCGGCAAAACCGGTCCGCAGAGCGTGCGGGAAACGAGGGCTGCGGATGTTACGCAATTGCGGGGCGGGCCGGCCAATTATTGGCTAGCGGCAAGCCTTGGGCCTGGATCTTTGTCCTGCGGGAAATACTGCGCGGTTTGCCACGCTGAGTTAAAAGCCAGGTAGGTGGACGAGGTTTTTTGTCCACCCGCTTCTGAGGTTGGCAACGCAGGGGCGCCGGCGGTTGAGTTGCAAGTGGGCTAACTGAGATTGGCCCTAACGTGACAGTCATGACAGGCTACTGTCGGCCAAGAGCGGGCATTCAGAAAGGTTTACAAAAGGAGTGACGATTCACTCACTAGGTCCACCAAGCCCGGCCACTACGGTCACAACAAAATCTGTTCTTGAAACGAGCGAAATATTATATCCCGAGCGATGCTGCTGACATAAACTGAAGCCACATCTGATTCAGCCACCTTTCACGGTACCGATGAGACATCGCAGAAATCCAAGTTAAAACATAACAAATTATATATTAAAACAGTGTTTGTTTATAAGGGAATAAATATGTCAAAGCGCATGGTTGTTTTTAATCACAAGGGCGGAGTAAGCAAAACCACTACAGTTTACAACCTTGGATGGATGCTATCAAAAAAATACAAGGTTCTTGTAGTAGATGCCGATGCACAATGCAATCTAACAAGCTTAGTTTTGGGTGACGACTTCGAAAAATACTACACTGACGATCAAACACGACTACATAACATTAAGGACGGCGTGGCCATGGCCTTTCAAGGCAAGCCGCATCCAATTACAGCGGTAAACTGCTTTAGCCCTCAAAAAGCCCCCTCCCTTTATCTCTTGGCTGGCCACGCAAATCTTTCCGAATATGACGCTTCTTTAACTTTCGCCCAAACCTCTAATAATGCACTTTCCACCCTTCAAAACTTGCCCGGCGCATTTTCTGAATTACTTCGCCTAACTGAAGAAAAATATTCAATTGACTACACCATTATCGACCTTAACCCAAGCTTGAGTGCTACAAACCAAAATCTGTTTCTTTCTGCACATGCATTCATAATCCCTACTAATCCTGATCCATTTTCCATCATGGCAATCAGCACGCTGAAGTCTACTTTACCTCGATGGGCCGAGTGGAAACGTACTGCAGTTCAGCTTTTTTCTGATTCAGCCTATCCTTTACTTCCGGGTCTACCGAAGTTTTCTGGTAGTCTGATACAGAGATTTAACATCCGAAACGGTAAGGCTGCGCGGCCTTACCGGGACAACATTGAAGAAATAAAAGAATCGCTTTGCGGGAGCTTCTATGAAGCAATATCTACCGCAGGGATGGTTTTTACACCTGAGCAATATGGTCCAGACTTGATAGAAAGCAGATATTGCCTAGCTGAAGTTCCAGATTTTCAGGGTTTATTGCCTAAAGCTCATCAGGCTGGCGTTCCCGTCTTCGAAGTGACAGATGCCGATATCGCAGAGACCGGACCAGTACTGGCGCAACTGAAAGAAAAGCGCACACTATTCAACTCACACTTTGAGGACATTTCAAATAAGATAGTGAGCTTGCTTAAGTATGCGTAACGCACTTACGCTATTTAACGAAAATATCAATAGCGCTCGCCACGCTGGAGCGCTTTACGACTATTTGATTTTATCCGTTACTGTGCCTGCTTCATTTGAAGACCTACTACGCTCACAGGTAGTATATGCAGTAAGCGCATTCGACAAGCTTATTCACGACCTTGTGCGCATCGGTATGATTGAGATTTTTACAGGGCTTCGCCCTCCCACGCCAAAGTATTTGGCTGAACCAATTTCAATCCAGATTCATAGTGACTTAATCAGTGCATCTATACCGCCAAAAGAGCATATCTTTGAACAGGCTATTTTTCGAAAACTTAAAATTGTCTCATATCAAGATCCAGCCAAAGTGGCTGACGGGTTAAGCTATATCTGGGATGAGGGCCAGAAATGGCAGAAAATCTCCGAAAAAATGACACAGCCAGATAATGTTGTTCGAACCACGCTGAAACTCATAGCTGATAGAAGAAATACAATAGTTCATGAGGCTGACATTGACCCTATCACGAATGAAAAGCTCAGCATTACCAAAGTCGAATGCGAAGAACTAACCAGCTTTCTACATAGATGCGGCAACGAAATAGCCAAGCTGGTAACCCGATAAAAATTAAAGCCTGCCGAAATGCAGGCTTTTTTATTCTTCACAGAGAAAAAATTAAATTGCTTTCTGAACTGTCCTTAACTTTAAAGCCCCACCCAGCTTGACCGCTGTTAGACGGACGCAGCCCCTAGATAAGCGCCTGCTTCTGGCCGGCTCTGCCTATAGCCAACGGCAACTATGGGTCGATAACCGCCATTCAACCAACATCTAAAACCTGACGTCAACCGCCCTACCCCTTGGCCCTACCCTTCGAAAAAACCGCAACTACTTGGTCTTCAACCCGCCTGCCGGCTGCTGGTGGCTGCCGTCGCAATAGGGCAGGCGCTGGGATTTGCCGCAGCGGCAGAGCAGCAGATACTGGGCACGGGCGATAGTCAGGCGCAGGCCTTGTGGGCAATCGGTGGGGCAATTTTGGAGTTGGCCCGAGTGGGCGCAGGTGTAAGGTTGCGCATCGAAGAAAACCGCCAGAGCTGCTGACTGTATGAGTCAAAAACCATCATCGCGTATTTGAATGAGCGTTTCGCTAGCACCTAAAAAACTGCGCCAGAGCTAAGCCCTGGCGCAGTTGTTGTTACAGTCCTACGTGATGCTTATTTGATGCTTACTTAACAAAATAGCGGCCCCAACGCTCGACGTTGCGTACCGACTGTTTGGCCGAACGCCCTTGCGCAGCCGTCCCGGCGGCGGCGATTTCATCGTCGATGATTTTGGTCGACAACGACAGCCAGCTGGTGGCGAACGCCATGGCGTCACCATGCAACTCCAACGAATCGCTGTTGATGTTGCTCATGTTGTCGCAAGCCGCGTGGTAGCAAGGGTCGAACGGCTGATTGGCAGCACCGCCGAACTTTTGCGCTTGCTCTTCGCTCTTCAGGTCTTCGGCGCCGGTAAACAGACCGCCAAAGGCAATACCCTCTTCGAAGAACTGCGCATAGTCGGAACGGAAGTCGATCTCGGTACCCTCGGCTGGCTTGCCGCGCAGGTTGAAGTAAGCCCCCAGCACGCGTTCGATGGCAGCCGAGCCAGGCGGGCCTTGCAGACCGAAGTCCGAACCGTCGCCGTCATAGATAAAGTTGCCGAAGTTCGGCGAACCTATCATGTCGAAGTTCAGATATGCCTTGATCCGCTTCTTCTCCGCAGCGGGCAACTGGCTGGCGTAGAAAGTGGAACCGACCAAACCCGACTCTTCCGCGCCCCACCAGGCGAAACGCACCTTATTGAGCGGGTGAGCCTTGCTCATCAGCACCGCCATCTCCAGCACTGCGGCACTGCCCGAACCGTTGTCATTGATGCCAGCGCCTTCGCCCACCGAATCCAGGTGCGCACCGACCATCACCACATTGTTGGGGTTGCCGCGACGGGTCTCGGCGATCACGTTATGGGTTTCGGTACGGCGACGCTCCACGTCAGCCACCATGCGCACCTGCAAGCCCGCAGTCTGGGCCCAGCCGGCGCCCAGCGCATAGGTGCCGAACAGCACCGGAATACCGCCGGCATAGGTATCGCTCAGGGTCGCGTTCATCAACCCCATGCGATCCTCGGCATTGCCCTGATTGAACAGGACCACACCCACTGCGCCCGCTGCGGCGGCGTTCTCGGCCTTCTGCTGAAAGTTGCAGGTACCGCGCTGGATCAAGGCGATCGAGCCAGCGGGGAAGGCGGCGAAATCTTCCACTTCGCAACCACTGCTGGAGGTATTGCCTGCACCGAGCGCCAGATCGACCGGCACCACGGCGGCACTTACATCACCGGCTTCGGTTTGCGACAGGTAAGTGAAGTCCTCATCCCAGATGTAGTTGGCCGGTACCGGCGCGAGCGCGCTGAGCGTACCCGGCCCCTTGGGTTCGTAAGACGTGAAAGGAAATGCCTGAATGGTTACGCGATAACCGGCACGCTCGAGGGTGCTGCGCACGTAATCGAGCGAAGCCTGATAGCCCGGCTGCGCGGCCGCCCGATTGCCGTCATTCATGGTGGCGATATCTTGCAACTTCTGCAGCCGGATCAGCACATTGCTGGCCTGCATGCAGCGTGGCAAAACCAGTGGTGTGCCCACCAATAGCGGCGATTTACAGGCCGAAAGACTCGGCTTGCCAGGGCTCCAATAATCATTGAAGCGCTGGCTTTCATCGGGTGAGGCGGCAAGCGTGGCGGTGGAAGCGGCTAGAGCGAGAGAACCAACAACCCTACGAATATTGTTTTTCTTTTTCATCGAAAATCATCCTTGGATAAATGTTGTTGTAAACAGGCCGTCTGGCAGATGCCATCGCCCCCTACCGCTTTCAGCGGACGTGGCCATAAGTACTTGACTCACGCACGATCGTTTCGTTCTGTAGAGAGTGCAAAAAACAACCCTTTATTGACGACTTTCTTGACCAACTGCTCAAGGCTATAAAGTCGTCGCCAGATCGCTCAGATTCGTCGCACTGACATAATCCAAATGCCAATTTTCAAGCTATGAGCAGCCGAAACTGGTCGGGATCTAAACGGAAAAAGGCGACGGAAAAGGGGGCGGATCTATATTTCCACGGCCTGACCCTCAGCTCTTGGCTGCGGATTCAAGCAACATCCAAAACCTGACGCCAACCGCCCTACCCCTTGGCCCTTGGCCCTTACCCCTTGGCAAAAAACCGCAACCACTTGGCCTTCAACCCCAGTGCCGGTGGTTGGTGGCTGCCGTCGCAATAAGGTAGGCGCTTGGATTTGCCACAGCGGCAGAGCAGCAGATGCTGGGCACGGGTGATGGTCAGGCGCAGGCCTTGTGGGCAATCGGTGGGGCAATCGGGGAGTTGGCCCGAGCGGGCACAGATGCACAGATGCAAGGTTGCGCCGGGGAGAACCTGGCGCACCTCGGGGTGGCGGGGGTCAGCTAAACGAGTAACAACCGGGGCCGCTGACTTATCCATCGGCGGCCCCGTGTTTGATCGATAGCTCGATCAATCCACCCAGACGCGGGCGTTGCGGAACATCCGCAGCCAGCCGGCATCTTCCTGCCACTCATCCGGCTGCCAGGAGTTTTGCACGGCGCGGAACACCCGCTCCGGGTGCGGCATCATGATGCTCACACGGCCATCGCGGCTGGTCAGGCCGGTAATGCCACGGGGCGAGCCGTTGGGGTTGGCCGGGTAGGCTTCGGTGACCTTGCCGTAGTTGTCGACAAAGCGCATCGACACGCAACCGGACAGGTCGGCTTCGAGCAAGGCCTCTTCGCTTTCGAACTCGGCATGGCCCTCACCGTGGGCGATGGCGATGGGCATGCGGGTGCCGGCCATGCCGCGCAGGAAGATCGACGCCGATTCTTGCACCTGGACCATGGCCACCCGCGCCTCGAACTGCTCGGACTTGTTGCGCACGAAGTGCGGCCAGAACTCGCTGCCGGGGATCAGCTCGTGCAGATTGCTCATCATCTGGCAGCCGTTGCACACGCCCAGAGCGAAGCTGTCTTTGCGCTCGAAGAAGGCTTGAAAGGCGTCCCGCGCACGGCTGTTGAACAGGATCGACTTGGCCCAGCCTTCGCCGGCACCCAGCACGTCGCCGTAGGAAAAACCGCCGCAGGCTACCAGGCCTTTGAACTGCTCCAGATCGACGCGGCCGGCGAGGATATCGCTCATGTGCACGTCAATCGCCGAGAAGCCGGCGCGGTCGAAGGCCGCGGCCATTTCCACCTGACCGTTGACGCCCTGCTCACGCAGCACGGCGATTTGCGGACGCACACCCTTCTTGATGTGCGGCGCGCTGATGTTTTCATTCACATCGAAGCTGAGCTTAATGCTCAGGCCCGGATTGTCTTCATCCAGCAAGGCGTCGAATTCTTGCTCGGCACCCGCGGCGTTATCACGCAGCTTCTGGATCTGGTAGCTGGTCTCGCTCCACTGGCGTTGCAGCAGGCGGCGTTGCTCGGCGAACACCGACTCACCGTTAAAGCTGATGGCCACTTCGCTGCCATTCACCGGCCGGCCGATGACTGCCACGCAGTCGCCCAAACCGGCGGCGCTGAACTGCGCCAACACCTCAGGGGTGGCGTCTTGGCGCACCTGAATCACCGCGCCCAACTCTTCGTTGAACAATACGGCGTTCAGCTCGCTGCTGTTGTCAGCCAGCCCGTCGAGGTACAGGTCTAAGCCGCAGTGGCCGGCGAAGGCCATTTCCACCGCCGCCACCAGCAAGCCACCGTCGGAGCGGTCGTGGTAGGCCAGCAGCAGGCCGTCGGCATTCAGGCCCTGGATCACCGCGAAGAAGGCTTTCAGGTCGGAGGCCGAGTCCAGGTCCGGCGCTTGGCGACCGAGCTGGCCGTACACCTGGGCCAGGATCGAGGCGCCCATGCGGTTCTGGCCACGGCCCAGGTCGATCAGAATCAGGTCGGTTTCGCCCTTGTCCAGCCGCAGTTGCGGGGTCAGGGTCTGACGTACATCCACCACCGGGGCAAAGCCGGTGACGATCAGCGACAGCGGCGAGGTCACGCTCTTATCCACGCCCTCATCGTTCCAGCGGGTTTGCATCGACATCGAGTCTTTGCCGACCGGGATGGTGATGCCCAGCTCCGGGCACAGCTGCATGCCGACCGCTTGCACTGTGTCGTACAGGCGCGCGTCTTCACCCGGATGACCGGCGGCGGACATCCAGTTGGCCGACAATTTGATGTCGGCGATTTTCTCGATGCGCGCGGCGGCGATGTTGGTCAGGGTTTCACCGATGGCCATGCGCCCGGACGCCGGGGCGTCGAGCAAAGCCAGCGGAGTGCGCTCGCCCATGGCCATGGCTTCACCGAAGTAGCCGTCGAAATCGCTGCAGGTCACCGCGCAATCGGCCACCGGCACTTGCCAAGGGCCGACCATCTGATCACGGGCCACAAGCCCTGTGATGCTGCGATCACCAATGGTGATCAAAAAGCTTTTGCTGGCCACGGCCGGGTGATGCAATACGCGGGTGACCGCTTCGCTGAGCTCAACGCTCGCGGCGGCAAAGTCATCGCCCAACTCGGCTTCGCGAGTGGCCGAACGGTGCATGCGCGGCGCCTTGCCGAGCAAGACTTCCAGCGGCATGTCCACGGCGTTGTTGCCAAAGTGGCTGTCGGTGACGGTCAGCTGTGGCTCGGCAGTCGCCTCGCCGACCACTGCGAACGGGCAACGCTCGCGCTCACAAATGGCTTTGAAGCGTTCAAAATCGGCCGGGCCGACCGCCATCACATAGCGTTCTTGCGACTCGTTGCTCCAGATTTCCAGCGGGGCCATGCCCGGCTCGTCATTGGGTACCGCGCGCAGTTCGAAGCGCCCGCCACGGCCGCCGTCATTCACCAACTCGGGGAAGGCGTTGGACAAACCGCCGGCGCCGACGTCATGGATAAAGCTGATCGGGTTCTGCTCGCCGAGCTGCCAGCAACGGTCGATGACCTCCTGGCAGCGGCGCTCCATTTCCGGGTTTTCCCGCTGTACCGAGGCAAAATCCAAATCCGCTGAACTGGTGCCGGTGGCCATCGATGAAGCGGCGCCGCCGCCCAGACCAATCAGCATGGCCGGGCCGCCCAGCACGATCAGCTTGGAGCCAACGATAATTTCGGCCTTTTGTACGTGCTCGGCGCGGATGTTGCCCATGCCGCCGGCCAACATGATCGGCTTGTGATAACCGCGCACTTCATCGCCGTGCGGGGTTTGAATCTTCAGCTCAAAGGTGCGGAAGTAGCCGGTCAGCGCCGGACGGCCGAACTCGTTGTTAAACGCCGCGCCGCCCAGCGGGCCTTCGACCATGATATCCAGCGCGGTAACGATGCGCTCGGGCTTGCCGTACGGCACTTCCCACGGCTGTTCGAAACCCGGAATCTGCAGGTTGGACACGGTAAAACCGGTCAAGCCCGCCTTGGGCTTGGCACCGCGACCGGTGGCGCCCTCGTCGCGAATCTCACCGCCGGAACCGGTGGCGGCACCCGGGAATGGCGCTATGGCGGTTGGGTGGTTGTGGGTTTCGACCTTCATCAGAATATGGATCGGCTCTTCAACCGCCGCGTATTCGCGAGTCTCCGAATTGGGGAAGAAGCGCCCCGCCACCGAACCGACTATCACTGCGGCGTTGTCTTTATAGGCCGACAGCACCCCTTCGCCGTGCATCTGGAAGGTGTTTTTGATCATGCCAAACAGCGATTTATCTTGGCTCTGACCGTCGATATCCCAGCTGGCATTGAAGATTTTATGCCGGCAGTGCTCGGAGTTGGCCTGGGCGAACATCATCAGCTCGATGTCGTGGGGGTTGCGCCCCAGGTCATTGAAGCTGGTCACCAGGTAGTCGATTTCATCTTCGGCCAGGGCCAGGCCCAAGCTGGCGTTGGCCTGCTCAAGGGCGGCGCGGCCACCCGCGAGGATGTCGATCACGGTCAGGGGTTTGGGTTGTGCGTGACTAAACAGACCGGCGGCTTGCTCGAGGTTGTCGAGTACCAACTGGGTCATGCGGTCGTGCAGGCTGGCGGCGATCAGTTCGGCATCGGCTTCGGTAAAATCGCCGGCCACGTAGTAGGCAATGCCACGTTCCAGACGCTGGATTTTGGCCAGACCACAGTTGCGGGCAATGTCGCTGGCCTTGCTCGACCAGGGTGAAATAGTGCCGAAACGCGGCAGCACCAAAAATAGCCGACCAGCGGGCTCTTGTACCGGCACGCTCGGGCCGTACTTGAGCAGGCGCGCGAGCACCGTCTCCTCTTCGCCGGTCAACACACCGGTGACCTCGGCAAAATGGGCAAACTCGGCGTACACACCGCTGATGGCGGGGACCTTGAGGGTCAGTTGCTCGAGTAACTTGCCGTGGCGGAAGGCAGAAAGGGCAGGAGCGCCGCGCAGGATCAACATCTTCGGGACAGCCTCGGGAAGGGAGAATGCGTTGAACCGGCTCAAAATCGGCGCCAGCGCAGCGGATTTTGAGCAGATTCTTAAGGCCGAGCATTCTAGCCTAAAGCGCCTGTCAGGGCACCCGCCGCACGTTAGGGTCTGTTGCCGTTTCATCGCGAGCCGCGTTGCCGCGAGAAATGGCAACAGACCCTAAGCGGATTGCGCAGCGCAGCTAGCAGAGAAGCGCGCGACTGTCGAGATATGGCGACCCCAATGCTTTGCGTATACTGCGCCAATGCTTGCCCAAACGTTGTTCCGCTCGCGCTGCTGCCAATGGCTGACAGCGACCGGCTTCCTCCTGCTGCTCAGTGGCTGTGGTGTTGATGATGTTCAACCCACCACCCTTGAGCGGGTCAAGGCGGATGGCGTGCTGCGCGTGGTCACCCGTAACAGCCCCGCCACTTACTTCCAGGATCGCAACGGCGAAACCGGCTTTGAGTACGAACTGGTCAAGCGCTTCGCCGAAGACTTGGGCGTTGAGCTGAAAATCGAAACCGCCGACAACCTCGACGATCTGTTCAATCGCCTCAACGCTAAAGACGGCCCCGTCCTGGGCGCCGCCGGGCTGGTGATCAGCCCCGGCCGCCAAGCCCGCGCCAACTTCTCCCACGCCTATATGGATGTCACCCCGCAGGTTATTTACCGCCACGGCGCGGGACGCCCAAGCAGCGTCGACGATCTGCTCGGCAAACATATAGTGGTGCTCAAGGGCAGCAGCCACGCCGAACAACTGGCCGCGCTGAAGCTGCAATACCCCCAACTGAGTTACGAAGAGTCCGACGCCGAAGAGGTGGTCGACTTGCTGCGCATGGTCGACGAAGGGCAAGTCGATCTGACCCTGGTCGACTCCAACGAGCTGGCGATGAACCAGGTGTACTTCCCCAACGTGCGGGTCGGCTTCGACCTTGGCGATGCCACCCGCGTTGGCTGGGCCGCGGCGCCGGGGGAAGACCACAGCCTGCAGGATGAAGCCAACGCCTTTCTCGACACAGCTAAGGAAAATGGCACCCTGCAACGCCTGAAAGAGCGCTATTACGGCCACGTCGACGTGCTTGGCTATGTCGGCGCCTACACCTTTGCCAAGCACCTGCAAGAGCGCTTGCCGCGCTACGAGCAGCACTTCCAACAAGCCGCCAAACCGCTGCAACTGGACTGGCGCCTGCTGGCGGCCATGGGTTATCAGGAGTCGCTGTGGCAACCGGACGCCACCTCGAAAACCGGCGTGCGCGGCTTGATGATGCTGACGCAAAACACCGCGCAAGCCATGGGTGTGGTCAACCGTTTGGATGCCAAACAAAGCATTCGCGGCGGCGCCAAATACATCGCGCAGATCAAACAAGAACTGCCCGAAAGCCTGCTCGAACCGGATCGCACCTGGTTCGCCCTGGCCGCCTACAACATCGGCGGCGCGCATCTTGAGGACGCGCGCAAGCTGGCCAAGGCCGAAGGGCTGAACCCCGACAAGTGGCTGGACGTGAAGAAGATGCTGCCGCGCCTGGCGCAGAAAAAATGGTTCAGCAAGACCCGTTACGGCTATGCCCGTGGCGGCGAGACCGTGCACTTTGTGCAAAACATCCGCCGCTACTACGACATCCTCACCTGGGTCACTCAGCCACAACTGGAAGACCGCCAGATCGCCGACAACAACCTGCACCTGCCGGGCATCAACAAAACCCCGCCGGCGGAAGTGCTAGCGCCGCTGTAGCTCACGTCTTTGTAGGCTGGGTTGAAGCCCACCCTACACGCCGCCCCACCAATCTCAGCCCTGCTGGCGACGTGCTTTGAAAAAGGCACTGAGGGCCGCGCTGCACTCATCCGCCAGCACCCCGCCTTCCACCAACACCCGATGATTGAGAAAACCCTGGGTGAAAAACTCGCCACGGCTGTGCACCACCCCAGCCTTGGGTTCGCTGGCACCAAACACCACCCGGGCGATCCGCCCATGCACGATCAGGCCGGCGCACATGCTGCAGGGTTCCAGCGTCACATACAGGGTGCTGCCCGGCAGGCGGTAATTGGCCAGCGTCTTGGCCGCGTCGCGGATGGCGACCATCTCGGCATGGGCGCTGGGGTCATGGGTGCTGATCGGGCAATTGAAACCACGACCAATCACTTCACCGTCTTGCACCAGCAAGGCGCCCACCGGCACTTCGCCAAGGGCGGCGCCGGCTGCCGCCAAGGCCAGGGCCTCGCGCATAAAGTGCTGGTCCTGGCTGCGGTCGATAATTTGCGGTTTTTTCATCAGTTCAACCCGCCACTTCAATCGCCGCCATCAAGCCGGTTTCCATATGGTCGATGACGTGGCAATGGAACATCCAACTGCCCGGATTATCCGCCACCAGGGCGATGCGCGCGCTTTCGTTTTTGCCCAGCAAGTAGGTGTCGGTGAAGTAGGGAATCACCTTGTGGCGATTGGACGACAACACCTTAAAGCTCATGCCGTGCAGATGAATCGGGTGCTGGTACTGGGCCATATTGCGCAGCTCGAAGACATAGCTCTTGCCCAGCTGCAACGTGGCGATGGGCTTGTCGGCACAGTTTTTGTCGTTAATGTCCCAGGCCTCGCCATTGATCTGCCAGTAACTGCGCGGCGCGCCATTGGCGGTGTTTTCCGACAGGCTACCGACCCATTCAAAGCTAAAGCGCAGGGTTTCGGCACTGGCCAAATCCGGTTCACTGATCGGGTTGGCCGGCAGCGCCGGTGGCCACTCGCTGCCACCGGCAACCAGCGGCTGATCAGCGGCGCGCAAAGTCGCCAGTCGTACCGGGCCATTGCGCAGAGCTAGCTCAGTGCCGGCGACCGGCACTTTCAAGGCCAAATCGATGCGCATGCCTGGGCCCAACCAATAGTCTTTACCCAGTGGGCGTGGCTCTACCGGGTTGCCATCCAGGGCATAGATCTGCACCTCGGCATCCGGCAAGTTCAGGCGATAGGTCAGGGTGTTATCGACATTCAGCAAACGCAGGCGCACCACCTGCCCGGCCGGTAAATCGAGGGTCGGCGCATGCACGCCATTGATGCTCGACAAACGCCCCGGCGTGCCCCCGCGGGCGGCCTCGCGGGGGATGCTGAACGCGCCGAATGCGCCCTGCTCATCCACATGCCAGTTCTTCAGGCACAGAGTGCGCTCATGCACGAAGCCACTGGGCTCACGCTCCTCAACTATCAACGGGCCGACCAGGCCGCGGCCCAGCTGCTCGCTGCTGGTGATATGCGGGTGATACCAAAAACTGCCGGCATCCGGCACTTGGAATTGATAGTCAAAATACTCGCCGGGCAACACCGGCAACTGCGAAACATAAGGCACGCCATCCATCGCCAACGGCAACCGAATGCCGTGCCAGTGGATGGTGGAGGCTATCGGCAGATGATTGATAAAACGCACCCGCAGCCAGTCGCCCTGCCGCACCCGCAACTCCATGCCCGGCGCCTGTCCGCCATAAGCCCAGGCAGGCGTCTGATAACCAGGTACCAGCTCAAGATCCAGGGGGGCGGCGATCAGCTCATAATCATGAGTATTACCCGCCCGTGGCCGGCCCAACCAATAACGCACACCACCGGCGCCGAGGCCAACCGCACTGAGACCGACCAAGCCGGCGAGAATTTGTCTGCGGGTAAAAGACATAAGGTTTCCCATAGCCCGGACGCCATCCGGGAAGACGCCAGTCCGGAACATCTCCGGGCGGACAATTGCGATATCTTCTCATTCAAAAGCCAGACAAGGCGAGCCTGGCCGGCGGACCGATTGCCGCAGGGCTGAAACGACCAGGGCGCTCAACGGCGCAAGGCAAATTCTGCAGCGTCCTCAGCGCCATAGACCTCCGCGTCAAGCAGGCGCTCATAGATCGTCATCGCACGAGTTTTGATCTCTATTGGTGAGCGCTGAAGTGCAATCACAAGCCCGATAAATTCGCCGTCGTACAACCCTCCAACGGTTCTTTCTGGCGATGTACGTGCAAGCTCAGTTGCAGCTTCTGCGATTTCAAGCACCAGCATTTCAAAGCCTGGATAAAGCAACAGGTGCTGAAGCGAGCGTACAAATAGACGCGCCATCGACTCTTTGAGCAGATCAATATTGACTGCAACAGAAGCCAGCAGGGCTCGCGTCATCTCATCGGGAGGTAATTGCTCTCCACGATCTACAGCTGTAGATAGAGCATGAGCCTCGAACCCACTGACAATGCTGGCGACAGCAATGAGGTAGGAGTGCGAGCGCCTTCGGATATCGAGATCAGGCTCACTCCATCCCGCAGCAGCGGCAAACAACACGCCGGACCTGGCGAAAATATCACTACCTGCCATCACCGCTTCGACTATCTCGCCCATACCACCAGCAGCAGCGCTATCGACAATCACGCTAGCCGCAGAGAACTCACCACCGATTTGTCTGAGCTTATGATCGCTATGACTGAGCCAAAAGTTAACTATCTCCTGCTGTAGGCTCGTACACATGCGAGCACGTAGGCGCCACAACGATTGGACTACAGCAGCATCCTCAAACGCCGCCGGAAATTTCCGCCAGACCGCCTCAATCAGCCCCCCTACTCTTGCGGCGTCCGCCCACCAGAGCACATGCGACCTGTACATTAGGATCGCACTCCAAACCTCTGGATCTTCAGGATGAGTAACATGTAGCTCTAACTCCGCAAGCCAACCATCATAACCCACACCATCACGGTGGACATATCCTGCGGTGATCGCTGACAGCAGCGTGAAATTGCACTGAGGGAGAGCACGCATTCCACCACCTCGGCCAAATATCATGGACTCAGGGCGCTGATCTGGTTTCTCATTCCGCTCGCGATTGGACCTGCTTTGCTCGGCATGACGCGCTGTTTCAGCGGCCAACACATTGGGATCACGCTGCAGCCAGCTACGAAGCAGTTTGATGTCGTGATCTTCAAGACCCTTCATGCGCTTTGCGAGTTCCGTCATAGCACTGGCAGCATCGTGGCAGAAATCGTTCGAAGAGAAACCGCGGGCATGAAGATCCAAAATCAACGCCTTAAGCATCGAGGCGTTGACCGCTTCGATTACTGACAACTCTCGAATGGCTGCGCCCACGACTTGCTCGTGCAGGCCGGATTGGAGCTGAGGAATGATACGAAGAGCGCGATCTGGAGACGATTTAGAAAGCGCGGCAAAAGCCCGAGATAACTGACTAACACCGCCTTTCAACCAATCTTTCGGATGCTCATGACGACCAGACTGGTCGTTGACTTCATTGAGCATTTTGATAATCGCATCGTCATTTGCTTTTGCCATCTGATCATGGCTCATAGGGGACTCAACTCCCCGAACCCGCATCCGACCTCGGTGCTTTGCTTGCAGTGCAGGTTTCTCGACCCTCCACTCCTCAACCTGCCTACGACGACGTGCGGCCAAACTTTGCGCTGGTAGTTCGGCCAGCAAACGCAATCTCCGCTCATCAGACCAACGAAGCAAATTCCTTCTCTGGGCAGGATCCCGCTCTTCTTGCAAGTCCTCCCTCCAAGGTTCCCAGGACTCGATATAGTCGCGGAGGCGCTCAATATCAGCGGTAGAGAGGCCAGGAATGATCTGGGCGATCAGATTGCTTGATGACCAACCACAGATCATCTGACTGACGCCCCTTTCATCGTCGAACATGTCACTACCTAGATGAAGGCGTCGCTGATCGGCGAGGAGAAACGCAAGCGCATACTCAGTAAAAGTCACCGGATTCGCCGCTAGGATGTCGGCAACCAACGACTGAACCTCGTCAACTTCTACAGCCACAACAGTGGCAAGCAAGGTGCGCGCCCCTACCGGATCAGAAACCGCTGACTCTTCGAGCGCACTCCGCAGAAGTTGCGTCAAATGCCCCTCGCCAGGGTCATCTTTCCAATCGTAGGGAATAGATATCGATTGCGGATATCGATGCCCAGGCCGACCTTCACCAACCTCTCGCGACGCCACCCCGACAAACCAAGGTAGAAGCCGTTCGGCACAATAGAGCGGTGCAGCTGCCGCAATATTTTCAACACCATAAACCTTGATGCCGTTGTGCCGATCCCCGGTCTGTGACTCCGCCCAAAATGAGATGAAATCCAAAGCAATGCAGGTATTACCATTCTCATGCAACGTCCTGGCGTAATGGGATATCGCCCAATCTGCCAACACCGTTCGACTCAATATCTTGCGGACATGAACGATTGCTCGATCAGTCGCAATACCAGAACGCTCACAGAGACTAAACACGTCTCTGTCATGTGAAGCATCCGACCAATAGCGCTCGACCAAATCCATCACTTGGCTCGAGTCCTCAACGACCTCTCGAATGAGCAACATGGTCGCATTCCAGCGATGTTGTTCATCCTGCAAAAGGAGAGGCAACAACGGCAGTAATCCTGATCGCCAGCACGGCCATCGTATCGCTACCTGCCTAAATGCCCGATTCGCAAGTGCATGATCGTTACGCGCCATCCAATCGACCCAAGCAATATCGCTTGCACTTGGATCATCAGCACTCGCCAAATAATCCGCCACAAGATGACGTAAATGTCTGCGCGTCTTGGGATTTGGAAGCAACAAGCGAATAGCCATCTCAAAAGAAGCCACATCGACCCGACGCATGTGCTCAAGGCCGCGTAAGATTGTTCCCCGCGCAAACAACCCTTCCTGTCGACTCCAAGCGTAATCAGCTAGCCCTTGTGCAGTTCGGAGCGTCTTAGCCTGGAAATCATCGAGCCAAGACTGATGACTGAAGCCGATGCTGGCATCCTCGCGGATGACGATGCCAATCGACTCGGCCCAACGCAGCATCTCGCTGTAGTCCTGATCATAGTGAGCAGCCGGCCGCCAGAGGCTCTCGTGTTGCGTCATGTCAGCTGCAAGCTGGCGCAAGAAGGCCATACACGAAACCCGCTCAGCACCTGCGGTGAGCTTCTTGTGGAGCCACCGTTCAAGTAAATTTGCAGCGGTCAGATCAGCGGGATTCAAGCCCGATTTGGCAAGATCTACATATAAACCGAGAGCAAAAGGAGTACGTAGCGTCTCTTTGAGGCTATCCGGCACCACCGTCGCGTCGATACCGAGCTCACCGAGCAGCGCGGATACCCGCTCAAACGGAGGCTGGGAAAGTAGTAACTCATCCGCACCAAGCAACATAAATCGAGCGTCGAACTTGGCCTCAAAAGGTCGCGAGGAAACGATGACATGAATTGGGAGCTTATTGCCCTCTTGCCCCTTTGCCTCCTGCAACCGTGACGCAAGACGCAATAAGACCTGCATACGTTGCGAACTCTGATCCATCACTTCACTGACAGCGTCAAGCTGATCGATGATCAGTACCGCTGGGGCTTCAACCGCCAGCGAGAGAAGCTCCTGCTCGATATCGCCTGACATACCAAGATCGCGAGCGAGATCGGAGAAATCCATAATATCTGGGCTAAGCATGTCGGCTTTTATCGCCAGCACAGTCTGACCGCGAGCTTTGAGTACGCAGTAGATTTCAGCCAGAAGTGCTGACTTTCCAGTCCCTGCACCTCCGATGACCAGCGTGGAGCCTGCTGGCTGCCGATTGATCCGCTGGAGCAGATCGTCAAACTCTGGCCGCTCTATATGTTGCCCCCAAATCTTTTGAGGCCAGTCAGCCAGACCGCGTGACCCACGCGTAATGTCTTCCTCAACATCAGCTCTGGTGAATATCTGTGTGCTCTTTGAAACCAAGCCGACTGCAGCGAACCGAGCCTCAATCATGGCCTCGGCATCCTCCACAGCCACGACAAGCTGAACTTTGAAAAACTGCTGGCGGACAGCAGGAATGCGCTCCAGTAACGCGTCGAGGTCGACTGGCCTAATAAGCTCATATTTCAAGCTCTTCAGAGCCGTACCGATGCCTGGCATGACCGCCTCGATCTTCAGTGTCGAGAATGCCTCATACTTTTTAATGACGTCGGCAACCAGACCTAAAAGCTCTGCTTCATTGGCAGTTAGCCAAGTCTGTGGCGCATCGAAAAAATCGGCTGTAGTGCTGGCAGGATCCGAAGCAAGGGCAAGAATAAATCGGAAACCAGCCGGGTCTGGCATAAGCGCCGGCTCAAGCACTACATTTAGAAGGAACTTGATTACCTCACGGAGCGTGTCCGGCCGGGTGAAACCAGCCTTAACCTTTTTGCACTGAATAAGCCCAACTGGCCGTTCATCCTTCGTGAGCCAAACATCCCGCCCTTGATCAGCCCCAGTGACCATCAAGCGAACATTGCTGTACCAAGGCAACTCAGCCGCGCGCTCTTTGTAGATGCTGTACAGGAGGGTTTCAAAATCAGCATCCGCCAGAGCAAGATAATTTGCCCGATCAGGACCTGCCCGTCCCTCATCTACAGGGGAGGCATGCACAAGTGCAGATTGGGTTTCTTCATCCATAAGCGGCGTCATTCAGATCCATCCGTATCAGGCAAAATTTAGGATCACTACTTGGCACTGCCATCGCAACCCAAATATCTAACTAACGAAAATCGCCATTACCGCAGGGCAGAAACGACCAGGGCAGCTTGCGCTGCCCTGGTGGCGAATCAACCGAACGGCGGGATCACTCCCACTCGATGGTGGCGGGTGGCTTGCTCGATACGTCGTAGGTGACGCGGGAGATGTCTTCGATCTCGTTGATGATGCGGTTGCTGACTTTTTCCAGCAGCTCGTAGGGCAGATGGGCCCAGCGAGCGGTCATAAAGTCGATGGTTTCCACCGCACGCAGGGCCACGACCCAGGCGTAACGACGGGCATCGCCCACCACGCCAACCGACTTAACCGGCTGGAACACCACGAAGGCTTGGCTGGTCTTGTGGTACCAATCGAAGTTGTGCAGCTCTTCCATAAAGATATGGTCGGCTTGGCGCAACAGATCGGCGTATTCCTTCTTCACTTCACCAAGGATGCGCACACCCAAGCCCGGGCCCGGGAACGGGTGGCGGTAAACCATGTTGTACGGCAGGCCGAGTTCCAGACCGAGTTTGCGCACCTCGTCTTTGAACAATTCGCGCAGCGGCTCGACCAGTTTGAGGTTCATCTCATCCGGCAAGCCACCGACGTTGTGGTGCGACTTGATCACATGGGCCTTGCCATTCTTGGCACCGGCCGACTCGATCACATCCGGGTAGATGGTGCCCTGGGCGAGGAACTTGATGTTGTCGAGTTTCGACGACTCGGCATCGAAGACTTCGATAAAGGTGCGGCCGATGATTTTGCGTTTCTTCTCCGGATCGGCTTCGCCGGCCAGATTATTCAGAAACAAATCCTGGGCATTGGCGCGAATCACTTTAACGCCCATGTTCTCGGCGAACATGGCCATCACCTGCTCACCTTCGTGCAGGCGCAGCAGGCCGTTATCGACGAACACGCAAGTCAGCTGATCGCCAATCGCCTTGTGCAGCAAGGCCGCCACCACCGAGGAATCCACCCCACCCGACAAGCCGAGCAGCACGTTGGCGCTGCCGACTTGGGCACGCACGCTGGCGATGGCATCGTTAACGATATTCGACGGCGTCCACAGCGCGGCACAGCCACAGATATCCAGCACGAAGCGCGAGAGGATGCGCCCGCCTTGCTTGGTGTGGGTCACTTCCGGGTGGAACTGCACGCCGTAGTAAGCGCGCCCATCGTCGGCCATGCCGGCAATCGGGCAGCTCGGGGTGCTGGCGAGAATATGGAAACCCTGGGGGATGCTGGTGACCTTGTCGCCATGGCTCATCCACACATCGAGACCGAGCAGGCCATCAACGTCCACGCTGTCTTCGATGCCGTCAAGCAAGCGTGACTTGCCAACGATATCGACACGGGCATAACCAAATTCGCGCAGGTCAGAGCCTTCGACCTTGCCGCCCAATTGCTCAGCCATGGTCTGCATGCCGTAGCAGATACCGAAGACCGGCACGCCTAAGTCGAACACCGCCTGCGGCGCGCGCGGGCTGTCGGCTTCGTGCACCGACTCCGGGCCACCGGCGAGGATGATGCCGCGCGGGGCAAACGCCCGGATCGCGGCGTCGTCCATATCAAAAGGATGCAACTCGCAGTACACGCCGATCTCGCGCACACGGCGGGCAATCAGTTGGCTGTACTGGGAACCGAAGTCGAGGATAAGGATGCGGTGCGCGTGAATGTCGTGGGCCATGACCGTCTCTCGTAGCGGAATGCACAAATGATGCGGGGCTGGCCTGTTAACAACAGTCACAGCCCCGGACTTTAAATCTTCAACAACTTGCCGTGTTGCAAGTTCGCGACTCGTAGGATGGGTTGAGCATCGCGATACCCATCAAACTCTATCCCCGCGCTGGCTAAACCTGCGTGCTAACGCGTCGCCTTGAAACTATGGGTATCGCTGCGTTCCACCCATCCTACGGACTGCACTTAACCTACCCGGTAGTTCGGCGCTTCCTTGGTGATCTGCACATCGTGCACATGGGACTCGGCCATGCCGGCGCCGGTGATGCGCACGAACTGCGGCTTGCTGCGCATCTCTTCGATGGTCGCGCAACCGGTGTAGCCCATGGAGGCACGCAGGCCACCCATCATTTGATGGACGATAGCGCTCATCGCGCCCTTGTACGGCACGCGGCCTTCGATGCCTTCCGGCACCAGCTTCTCGGCACCGGCCGAGGAGTCCTGGAAGTAACGATCCGAGGAACCTTGCGACTGCGCCATGGCGCCCAGTGAACCCATGCCGCGATAGGCTTTGTAGGAGCGACCCTGGAACAACTCGACTTCGCCCGGCGCTTCTTCGGTGCCGGCCAGCATCGAGCCGATCATCACGCAGGATGCACCGGCCACAATCGCCTTGGACAGATCGCCGGAGAAGCGGATGCCGCCGTCGGCAATCAGCGGTACACCGGTGCCCGCCAGAGCTGCAGCAACGTTAGCCACGGCGGAAATTTGCGGCACGCCGACACCGGCAACGATACGCGTGGTGCAGATTGAGCCAGGGCCGATGCCAACTTTCACGCCGTCAGCGCCGGCGTCAGCCAAGGCCTTGGCCGCTTCGCCGGTGGCGATGTTGCCGCCAATCACCTGAATTTGCGGGAAAGTTTGTTTAACCCAACGCACGCGGTCGATCACACCCTTGGAGTGACCGTGGGCAGTGTCAACCACCACCACGTCGGCGCCGGCAGCCACCAGAGCCGCCACGCGATCTTCGGTATCGGCACCGGTGCCCACAGCCGCGCCAACGCGCAGACGACCTTGGTCATCTTTGCTGGCCAGCGGATAAGCTTTGGCTTTTTCGATGTCGTTAACCGTCATCATGCCTTTGAGGTTGAACTCGGCATCAACGATCAACACGCGCTCGATGCGGTGTTTATGCAGCAGCTCGCGCACGGTGTCTTTGTCGGCGCCTTCGCCAACAGTGACCAGCCGCTCTTTGGGCGTCATCACGTCGCGCACTTGGGCGTCGAGACGATTCTCAAAACGCACGTCGCGCGAGGTAACGATACCGACCAATTCGCCCTTGCTCAGCACCGGCACGCCGGAGATGTTGTGCAGACGGGTCAACTCAAGCAGATCACGCACGCTGGCCTCGGCCTCAATAGTGATCGGGTCCTTAACGACACCGGCCTCGTATTTTTTGACCTTGCGCACTTCGGCCGCTTGCTGCTCGATGGTCATGTTCTTGTGGATGATGCCGATGCCGCCTTCTTGCGCCATGGCAATCGCCAAGCGCGCTTCGGTGACGGTGTCCATCGCCGCGGAGATCAGCGGAATGTTCAGCTCGATACCACGAGTCAGGCGGGTCTTGAGACTAACGTCCTTGGGCAAAACCTCGGAATAACCGGGGATTAACAGGACATCATCAAAGGTCAGAGCTTCTTGGCTGATACGCAGCATGCGGGGGCTCCCGAGCGGGAAAAGGAAGCGCGCCAGTATACCTATCCAGCCCCTTTGGCTCAATGCAAAGTATTCGCCAGATCACCAAGCAGCATCACTATTGCGCAGCAGCGCAGCCTGGAGACAGGCTCAATGCCGCGCACCAGCCCAATCAAGCGCAATCAATTCAACCCCCTAATGCAGTCTACTGGCTTGTTAGCTAGCTTGGCGCATGAAACCTGAACGCACCTCGTGAACCAAACCTTATATGACACCTAGGTAGGCGATAAGAAGCGGACGCAACTGTTGCCCGCTGTACTTGCAAGCCCGAAACAGCGCCCCTGAATAAATGCCAACATTACTTACCTGCGGCCGTCACTTTGCACTCAGGAACAGTCAAGCCGCATGCGATAAAGCACACAGCACAACAGAGGTTTATTGGACGATTCGGATTACAGGAGGGATTTTAATTTGACGCGAAATTAAGAGCGATAACAGACTTTACCGATTTAAACTGCAGCCCGGTCAAGGGCTACAGTTCATTATCAGACTAACTTAGGCAATAAAATCAGTGCCCGTGAAAGTCCCCGATCCAGCGCCCAGCAACTGTATCTCAAACTCAGCAGCGGCATCAGCATCAATACTACCAGACAGGATATGAGTAGTTGTGTTGTAGCTTAACTGGCCAGCCCCGGTAAGCGCAGCATTAAGCGCAAGCAAAGTGAAGGCCTGATCACCTGCAACCAAAGTACTTGCATCCAGGGTCGAAAGATCAATTTTGTCTGTACCGCTGACAAAATCCGACACCACATCACGCAGCGCCCCCAAGCCCATCTCGCTCAACGCATTGAAATCAAAGGTATCAACCCCCGCTCCACCGGTTAACTGATCCGTGCCGGCACCGCCAATTAAGGTGTCATTGCCATCACCACCAAGAATCGTGTCGTTGCCAGCGACACCATTCAGGATATTAGCGCCTGCGCCACCAGTAATGGTGTTAGCCAATGCGTTGCCCGTGCCATTAATGAGGACAGAGCCCGACAGAGTTAGATTTTCGAGATTGGTACCAAGAGTCCAACTCACGAATGACTGCACAGTATCGATTTCAGTGCTTAACGTACTGGCCTCAGAAACAACATCGGCAACACTGTCAACCACATAGATATCATTACCCGCGCCACCTATGAGCGTGTCATTGCCTGCACCGCCATTAAGCGTGTTCGCCCCAATATTACCTGTCAGCGTGTTATTCAAACCGTTACCAAAGCCGTTGATGGCGGCCGATCCGGTCAACAGCAATTTCTCAAGGTTGGCGCCGAGCGTGTAGCTTACCTCGGCTTGAACGGTATCGATCTGAGTAGCCACAGTGCTCGTCTCGCTGACAACATCAGTAGCGACATTGACAATATAAGTGTCGTTTCCGTCACCACCGATCATGGTGTCGTTACCCAAACCACCATTGAGAATGTTAGCGCCTAGATTCCCGGCAAGGGTGTTATTCAATCCATTACCAGTAGCATTAACAGCACCCGTGCCGGTCAATACTAATTTCTCGAGATTAGCACCCAGCGTGTATGTCACAGAGGACAGCACGGTATCAATCTCTGAAACCAGAGTACTAGCTTCAGTAACAACATCGGCAATATTATCAACCACGTAGGTATCATTACCAAGGCCGCCGACTAACGTATCAATACCGGAACCGCCACTAAGAATGTTCGCCGCCGCGTTACCGGTAATAGTGTTGGCTTGCGCATTACCCGTACCATTGATTACCCCAGCCCCCATAAGGGTTAGATTCTCAACATAGTTACCGAGGGTGAATGTGACAGAGGATTGCACAGTGTCAACTTCAGTGAGCAGCGTGCTGGTTTCAGTAACAACATCCGCCACGCTATCGACTATATAAATATCATTACCCAGACCGCCGATTAACGTATCGTTACCCGAGCCACCATTAAGGGTGTTAGCCACGGCATTGCCAGTAAGGGTATTAGCCAGCGTGTTGCCTGTACCACTAATTAGCGCACCGCCGGTCAGGGTGAGCTTCTCGACATTACTACCCAGGGCAAAGGTGACCGAAGATTGCACGGTATCAATTTCAGTGCTCAGCGTACTGGTCTCAACCGCGGTATCTCCAGCAGCAACCACATAGATATCGTTACCCGCACCACCAGTGAGAACGTTCGCCGAGCTATTAAGACTACCGTCGAGACGGTTAGCCAAAGCGTTACCAGTACCATTGATGAGTGCAGACCCCGTCAGGGTCAGATCCTCAAGGTTAGCACCAAGAGCATAGGTCACAGAAGATTGCACAGTGTCAACTTCAGTCAGACTTGTACTGGCTTCGGTAATGGTATCACCACCATCCGTTACATAGGTGTCATTACCCAGACCGCCAATGAGCGTATCACTGCCAGTTAGACCATTTAAAACGTTAGCAGCGCCATTACCCGTGAGCGTGTTAGCCAGCGCGTTACCAGTACCATTGATTACCGAAGTTCCGGTCAGAGTGAGTTTCTCGATATTATTGCCGAGCGTGAAGGTAACCGAAGATTGCACCGTGTCGATTTCAGTGGTAAGCGTACTGGTTTCAATGACAGAGTCGCCAGCACCAACTATATAAGTATCGTTACCCGCACCACCAGTGAGAACGTTAGCCGCGGCATTACCGGTAATAAGGTTGGCCAAATTATTGCCGGTACCATTAACGACACCGCTACCCGTAAGGGTTAGATTTTCAAGATTGCTACTCAGCGTAAAGGTCGCAGTGGACTGCACAGTATCGATTTCAGTGAGCAACGTGCTGGTTTCAGTAACCACGTCACTGGTATTGTCGACTATATAGGTGTCGTTACCGAGGCCGCCGATTAGCGTATCGATACCCGCGAGGCCGTTTAGTATATTGGCGCCCGCATTGCCGGTAAGGCTATTGGCAGATGCGTTGCCAGTACCGTTGACAGCGCCAGCGCCCGTTAGCAGCAGATTCTCTAAGGTTGCACCGAGGGTGTAGGTCACTGAGGACTGAACAGTATCAATATCAGTAACACCCGTACCTAATTCACTCAAAACATCCGTAGTGCTATCGACCACATAGGTGTCGCTGCCTTCACCGCCAATTAACGTATCAACACCGCTGCCGCCGTTGAGCGTATCGTTGCCAGCCGCACCAGTAAGGCTATTCGCCGCGCTGTTGCCGACAATGGAGTTGGCCAGCGCGTTACCAGTGCCGCTAATCGCACCTGACCCCGTAAGGGTTAGATTTTCGAGATTGCCACCCAAAGTGAAGGTCGCGGAAGATTGCACGGTGTCGATTTCAGTGAGCAGCGTACTGGTTTCGGTAATGGTATCGCCACCATCGGTTACATAGGTGTCATTACCCAGACCGCCGATTAGCGTATCGCTACCAGTTAGGCCATTTAGGAGGTTGGCACCACTATTACCAGTGAGCGTATTAGCCAAGGTGTTGCCGGTACCATTGATCGCTGCAGAGCCTGTCAGCTCCAGCGCCTCAAGATTGGCACCAAGGGTGTAGACCACAGAGGATTGCACGGTGTCGATTTCAGTGAGCAGCGTGCTGGTTTCGGTAATGGTATCGCCACCATCAGTTACATAGGTGTCATTACCCAAACCGCCAATCAATATGTCGCTACCAGTAGCACCATTCAGCACGTTTGCGGCGACGTTACCGGTCAGGGTATTAGCCAAAGTGTTGCCGGTGCCGTTGATGGCGGTTGAGCCGGTTAGCACCAATTTCTCGAGATTGGCGCCCAAAGTATAAGTTGCGGCCGATTGCACGGTATCGATTTCAGCCACCAGCGTGCCGGTTTCACTGATTACATCCGTGGCCACATTTACTACATAGGTGTCATTACCCAAACCACCGATCAGCGTGTCGTTGCCGGTACCATTTAGGGTGTCGTTGCCTGCGGCGCCATCAAGCACGTTGATGGCTGAGTTACCGGTCAGGACGTTGTTGAGGCTGTTGCCGGTGCCATTACTATCGCCGCCCCCGGTCAGAATTAAACTCTCAAGATTTGCACCCAGAGTATAGCTGACCGAAGATTGCACAGTGTCAATTTCAGCGGTCAAAGCACTGGTTTCGGTAATGGTGTCGCCACCATCGGTTACGTAGGTGTCATTACCCAAGCCACCTATCAAAGTGTCACTACCGGTGCCACCGTCAAGGGTGTTACCCAGCGAGTTCCCGGTAATGGTGTTACCCAGTGCGTTACCAGTGCCCAGCAGGGCAGACCCCTCAAGAAGCACAAGCTTTTCGACGTTAGCACCAAGCGTGTAGTTCATAGCCGACTGCACTGTGTCAACTTCAGTAAGCAAAGTACTGGTTTCGACAACAGTGTCGCCGACTCCTATTACATAGGTGTCATTACCCAAGCCACCGGTCAGAGTATTTAAGCCACCATTACCCGTAAGCGTGTTGGCCAACTCGTTGCCGGCACCATCGATATCCCCACCCCCAGTCAGCACTAACTTCTCAAGGTTAGCGCCCAAGGTATAGGTAACCGATGACTGCACGGTATCAAGCTCAGTCACCAGCGTGCTGGTTTCGATAATAGTGTCTGTGGCGGTGTCGACCACATAGGTATCGTTACCCGCGCCGCCGATAAGCGTGTCTAGTCCCGCGCCACCGTCGAGGATGTTCGCAACAGCATTGCCGGTAAGCGTGTTAGCTAACTCGTTACCCGTACCTTCAACAGCAGTGTTGAGCAGTACAAGATTTTCGAGATTAGCACCCAGCGTGTAGTTCACAGAGGACTGCACGGTATCGAGCTCGCTGACAATGGTGCTAGCTTCAACTACAAGATCACTAGCACTATCAACAACATAGGTATCGTTGCCGAGGCCGCCTGTCAGGGTGTCATCACCAATGCCGCCATCGAGAATGTTATTACCCCCATTCCCGTCCAATGTGTTGTTCAACACATTGCCAGTAGCATTGATGTCATTAGCACCAGTCAAAACTAGCGCTTCAATATTTTCGCCAAGGGTGTAGTTCACAGAAGACTGAACGCTATCAAGCTCGGTAACTTCTGTACTGTCTTCGGTCACTAGATCATCAATACTATCGACCACATAAATATCATTACCGAGACCACCAATAAGGGTATCGTTGCCTGCGCCGCCATCCAGGGTGTTGTTGCCGGTATTACCTGTAATGACGTTATCCTGGGCGTTGCCAGTGCCATCAAGAGCTGAACCCGTCAGCACCAGATTTTCGAGATTTGCACCTAATGTGTAATTTACCGAGGCATGAACGGTGTCCGTGTCAAATTCACCCGTGCCGTCTTCAGTCACGACATCAGATGCATTATCGACCACATAGTCATCACTGCCTTCACCCCCAATAAGGGTGTCGATACCAAGACCACCGATAAGAGTATCGTCACCGAGACCTCCAGTGAGTGAGTCATTGCCGGCACCACCATCAATCGAGTCGTTACCATCGAGAGCATCGACAGTATCATCGGCGCCATCATAGACAAGGACGTCATCGCCAGCTGTTATAGACCCACTTATGATCGACATATCGAGTACCACCCAAATTAGGATTTTATCAAAAAACTACACGGCCACACGGGCCAATTCGCAATCCGTTGCTGCCATGTAGATAGCAGCCTGATCATCTTGACAGGCATAAGCATTGTCAACTCAAGACAGACAAACCGCTGAAAATAACCGACATCTAGCCAGCCATACTTCACTGTGACCGCGACTAAAAACCTGCCTACCCAGAAGCCACAACATGCAAGCCTGCCACGCCTAAAGCCGCACCCGCACCAAGGCGATCGACCGCCCTAGGCGCTCGGCAAACTCCGCCAGAAAGCTCGGTTTGAAATACGCACCGTCCCAGTTATTAAAGATAAAACCCAGATTGGAAAACCCGCACGGCTGGGTAAAGGGAAAGGCGTTGATGTCGTCCTCGTGGTCGCAATGGGGGCAGATGAAGTTTTCCGTCTCGCCCGGCATCCAGCTTTCCAGGCTTTCCAGCAGCACTTCACCGACCTGTTTGCGGCACTCGGGGCAGCGCGCACGTTTTTCAAAGCCCTGCTCGGGGGTGAAGATGCAGCGCTGGGTAACGATTTCCAAACCATGCACGCTGCGCCCAAAGGGCAGGCAGTCATCCGGCGCCCCATCCATCTCCATCACTTGGCGTGCGCCTTGCGCAATCCCGTAGCCCATGCGATTGCCACTGAGGGCGCAGGTGGTGAGTTGCTCCTCGACTATCTGCTGCGCCGTCAACCACGCCAGCACCTTGCGCGCACGCGCGTCGGGCGCCGGATAGGTGGAAATCTGCGGCACTATGATGCTCTGCATATTGATCATGGCTCGCCCCTTGTTTTATTTGAAAAGCCGCGCAGCTTAAAGCCGGCAACCCTGCGGTCAAGTATTGATGACTGCGCGTTAATCATCAGCATAGTGGACAGCAGCCTTTGGCCTACCGCGCAAAGCCTTTATGCTGTCGGCCATGATCAAAGACCCGTTCCAACGCCTTAACCTCGACCGTGAGGTTTTAACTGTCAGCCAGCTCAATGGCCGCGCCCGCGGTTTGCTGGAGGACGTGTTCGCCCAGATCTGGGTGTCCGGAGAAATCTCCAATCTATCCAAGCCGGCCTCCGGTCATGTGTATTTCACCCTCAAGGACCAGCAGGCCCAGGTGCGTTGCGCACTGTTCCGGCAAAGCGCGGCACGGGTACGCGAGGCGCTACGCGACGGGCTGGCCGTCACGGTGCGCGGCAAGGTCTCGCTGTTTGAGGGCCGTGGTGACTATCAGCTGATTCTCGACAGCGTCGAGCCGGCCGGCGATGGCGCCCTGCGTTTAGCCTTCGACGCGCTGAAAGCCAAACTCAGCACCGAGGGTTTGTTCGCCGTCGAGCGCAAGCAAGCGCTGCCGGCCCATCCGCAGCGCATCGGCATCATCAGCTCGCCCACCGGCGCGGTGATTCGCGACATCATCAGCGTGTTTCGCCGCCGCGCGCCGCAGGTGCAACTGACGTTGATCCCCACCGCCGTGCAAGGCCGCGACGCCACCGTACAGATTATTCGCGCGCTGCAACTGGCCGACGACTTTGGCTTCGACGCGCTGATTCTGGCCCGTGGCGGCGGCTCCCTGGAAGACCTCTGGTGCTTCAACGAGGAGCCGCTGGTGCGCGCCGTCGCCGCCTGCCGCACGCCTATTATTAGCGCCGTCGGCCATGAAACCGATGTAACCATCTGCGATTTTGTCGCCGACGTGCGCGCCCCCACGCCCTCGGCCGCCGCCGAACTGCTGGCGCCCGACAACAGCGAGTTAGTCCAACGCCTGAGCAATCTGCAGCGCCGGTTGCTGCTGCGCATGCAGGAGCGTCTGGCTCGCGAACGCATGCGTCTGGAGGGCCTGCGCGTGCGCCTGCGCCATCCCGGCGAACGTTTGCGCCAACAGGCCCAGCGTCTGGATGATTTGGACATGCGCCTGCGCCGCGCCTACCAGCAGCAATTCAAGCAGCACCGTGAGCGTTTGGCGCGTCTTGATGCACGCCTGGCCGCGCAACATCCGGGGCGCAGTTTGGCCCTGTTGCGCCTGCGTCTGGAGAGCCTGGCCGAGCGCCTGCCACGGGCCATGCGTGAAGGCCTAAAAGCCCGGCAACTGCTGTTACACAGCCAGGTGCAGACCCTTAACGCCGTCAGCCCGCTGGCCACCCTCAGTCGCGGCTACAGCATCTTGCTCGATGATCAGGGTCGCGCCATTCACCGCGCCGGGCAAACCCAACCCGGTCAGCAGCTGCGCGCCAAGCTCGGCGAAGGCGAGTTGCAACTGCGGGTGGAAGACAATCACCTGACTCCCGTCACCCTGTCGTTGCTCGACTGAATCGGCGGCGACTAGCGCAGCCGCCCCACTACGGAATTGTCCATGCGTATCCTGCTCGCCCTGCTGCTGTGTCTCGCCCTGCCCGCCCAAGCCGTCGGTTATCTGACCCGGCTACTGAATCATCCAGTGCCCGGCGGCGTTGCAGTTATTGACTTAGGCGCGGCCGCCAGTGCGCCCAGCGCCAGCTTTCAAGGCAAGCCGGTGCTGGTGATCCATGAGGATCAGAACCATTGGATTGCCATAGTCGGGCTGCCGTTGACGCTAAAACCCGGCCCCCAACAGATCAGCAGCCAAGGCCGCCAGCTCAGCTTCGAGGTCGGCAGCAAACATTACACCGAGCAGCGCATTACCCTGAAAAACCCCCAGATGGTTAACCCCGACACCAGCAACCTCAAACGTATCGAACGGGAACTGGCCGAGCAAACCCGCGCCTACCAGCAGTTCAGCCCCGGCACGCCGAGTAATCTGCACCTGGACAAACCGGTCAACGGCCCGCTGTCGAGCCGCTTCGGCCTGCGGCGCTTCTTCAATGGCGAGGAGCGCAACCCCCACGCTGGGCTGGATTTTGCCGTGCCGGCTGGCACGCCGATCAAAGCCCCGGCGGCGGGCAAAGTTATTTTGATCAATAACTATTTCTTCAACGGCAACACGGTGTTTGTCGATCACGGTCAGGGCTTTATCAGCATGTTCTGTCACCTGTCGAAGATCGACGCGGTGCTCGGCCAGCAACTGGCCCGTGGTGCCGTGCTCGGCCGGGTCGGCGCAACCGGCCGCGCTACTGGGCCGCATATGCACTGGAACATCAGCCTGAACGACGCCCGGGTCGATCCGGCGATTTTTATCGGTGCCTTCCAGCCTTAATGCCGCTACCAAAGCGCTAAACAGCCAGCGCAATTGCAGCCAAGCCAGTCGCCAGTCAGCGCAATAAATCACCACCAAACTGAAAATAGAGAAGAACCCTGCCAATTTTTACGCAGTGCTTGCACGCTTTAACCAGCATCTCTAGGGTTATCAGCATCCAGACGATAAACAGCTTATTTTTTCGGCCGGCCGCCACCCGGCCCCGCATCCAGGATTGCCGCCATGAGCATGCTTAAAGACCCGTCCAGCAAATACCGCGCCTTCACCCCGATCAACATCCCCGACCGCAGCTGGCCGAATAAAGTGATAAGCACGGCGCCGATCTGGCTGTCATCGGATCTGCGCGATGGCAACCAGTCGCTGATCGAGCCGATGGATGCGGCGAAAAAAATGCGCTTCTTCAAGACCCTGGTGGCGGTCGGCGTCAAAGAAATTGAGGTGGGTTTTCCGTCCGCCTCGCAGACCGATTTTGACTTCGTTCGCGAGCTGATCGAAGGCGGCCACATCCCCGACGACGTCACTATCCAGGTGTTGACCCAGGCCCGCGAAGACCTGATCACTCGCACCTTCGAGTCGCTCAAGGGCGCGAAAAAAGCCATCGTCCACTACTACAACGCCACGGCGCCGAGCTTTCGCCGTATCGTCTTCAACCAAGATAAAGCCGGGGTGATCGAGATCGCCGTGCAGGCCGCGCAGATTATTCAACGCCTGGCCGCCCAGCGCCCGCAGACCGAGTGGCGCTTCGAGTATTCGCCAGAGGTGTTCAGCTCCACCGAAATCGACTTCGCCGTCGAGGTCTGCAACGCGGTGATTGCGGTGTTCCAGCCGACCCCGGCGCGCAAGCTGATCCTCAACCTGCCGACCACCATCGAGGCCGCCACGCCGAACAACTACGCCGACCAGATCGAGTGGTTCTGCCGCCATATCAATCAGCGCGACAGCCTGCTGATCAGCCTGCACACCCACAACGACCGTGGCACCGGCGTGGCCGCCACCGAGCTGGGCCTGCTGGCCGGCGCCGACCGGGTCGAAGGCTGCCTGTTCGGCAATGGCGAGCGCACCGGCAACGTCGACCTGGTGACAGTAGCGCTGAACCTCTACACCCAGGGCGTCGACCCGCAACTGGACTTCTCCGACATCGACGGGGTGCGCAAGGTGGTCGAGGAATGCAACCAGCTGCCGGTACACCCGCGCCACCCCTATGTCGGTGACCTGGTGCACACCGCCTTCTCCGGCTCGCACCAGGATGCGATCCGCAAAGGCTTCGCCCAGCAAGACCCGAATGGCATTTGGGAGGTGCCCTACCTGCCGATCGACCCGGCCGACATCGGCCGCAGCTACGAGGCGGTAATTCGCGTCAACAGCCAGTCGGGCAAGGGCGGCATCAGCTTCCTGCTGGAGCAGGAATACGGCATCAGCCTGCCACGGCGCATGCAGATCGAGTTCAGCCAGGTGGTGCAGAAGGAAACCGACCGCCTCGGCCTGGAGATGACTGCCGAGCAGATCTACAGCCTGCTCAACAGCGAATACCTGCAAGCCCGCACGCCTTACGCGCTGAAAAGCCACAAGCTGCAAGAAGAGCACGGCACCTCGGCCGTCGACGTCGAAGTCATCAGCGCCGGCGCCAGCCAGCACTGGCGCGGCATCGGCAAAGGCCCGCTGGAAGCCCTGGTGGCCGGCTTGCCGGTGGCTGTGGAGATCATCAACTACGCCGAGCACGCCATCGGTGCCGGCACCAACGCCAAGGCCGCCGCTTACATCGAGCTGCGGGTTAACGGCGAGCGCGCCCTGCATGGCGTCGGCATCGATGAAAACCTCACCACGGCGAGCTTTCGCGCGCTGTTTAGCGCCCTCAATCGGGCGCTGGCAGCGGCTGCCGAACAAGCGGCCTGAAACCTCTGCCCAGCCCCCGGCGTTAAGCCTGGGCGCTCTCAGGTTCGGCATAACGCACAGTCGCCTGCATGGCCTGCTGGATGTCCGGCCAAACCAACTGATGCTTGAGCGCTAGAGCCTTGGTGGCGGAGGTATCGAAGCGGGTGGTTTGGATGAAGTCCAGCGACTCGGGGCTGGTGCTCAGCAGCTTCGGCAGGCCCGGAATTTTTAGCAGCCAACGCAACACGCTGATCGGCATAAAGCGCCGTGGCGCTTGGCGGTTTAGCGACTCAGCCAGCACCGCCAACATGCCCGGCAAGTTCGGGGTGCGCTCATCCAGCGCGAGCACTTGCTTGCCGACTTGGCTTGGGTCGAACGCGGCTGCAACCATCAACTCAACCAAGAAATCCACGGTCACCAGCGGCAACCAATGCGCCGGCGTGCCGGGGATGGCGCTGAGCTTGCCGCGAGCCAGATTACTGATCAGCTCGGCCAGTGGTTGCGCCGGCAGGATGTGGCCAGTTTGACTGTGACCGCAGACTGTCGCCGGATGCACTACGGTCAGCTCGCCACCCAACGCCTGCATGCATTCGAGCACCTTGAAGTGCGCCTCCAACTTACTGCCTTCATAGCCGCCGACCCGCCGATACACTGCCGGCCAATCGGTGCGCGCCGGTTGCGCGAGATCGACACCGACGCGCTGCAAATGCCCCTGGTTCTCCAGCATAAAACCGCTGACCATCAGCAGCCGGCTGCCCTGTTTGGCCGCCAGTTGCGCGACGCCCAGCGCACCGTTGACATTGACCGCCCGCGCCTGCTCGAGGGTCAGCCCCCAGGCGAACTGCGCCCCAAGGTGAAACAGCACCTTAGCCTGACCAACCAGCAGCAACCCGGCCGCATCCAGCCCCAAGTCCGGCTTAGCCAAATCCCCTGCCACGGCGCGCAACAAACTGCCATTACCGCCATGTTGCTCAACCAACAATTGCAACGCAGGTAAGGCCTCGGGCTTGCGCATTAATACCGTGACCGGGTGGCCCTTGGCGGTCTGTAGTGCCAGTAAATGCTGGCCGATATAGCCGGTACCGCCGGTGACAAAGCAATTTTCGTTCATGTTTTAGCCTCAATAGACAAGCGACTAAAACAGCCTAAACTATCGAGCATACTCGATAGTCAAGAGGCTTTTATGCGCATTGGTGAACTTGAGCAAAAGAGCGGCGCCAGTCGCCATACCTTGCGTTACTACGAGAGCATCGGCCTGCTCAGCGTGCAGCGCCAAGGCAACAACTACCGTGAATACAGCCCACGCAGCCTGAGCGATTTAGCCTTTATCCAGCAGGCGCAAGGCATGGGTTTTGCCCTCGGCGAAATCCGCGAAATGCTCCAAGCCCAACGCGAACAACAACTCGACTGCGCCCAAGGCGCGCTGCTGGTCGGTAAAAAACTGGCGCAAATCGAGGCAAAGATCACCAGCCTGCAGGCACTGCGCAAATTTTTACGCAGCGAGAAAGCCCGCTTAGAACTGAGTGCGGCGCAGCGGTTGCGACAAGCAGCGCCAGCTGACGCATTGCCTTAATGATGTTTTTTACAGCAAGTCAGATTGCCCCACGCTGGCGCAGCTAAGGCCTAGACTCAAGACATCGATATCGCTCAGAGGACACTCTATATGCGCAAACTAATAGCACTGATTCGTGGCGCGCTACTGATGCTGCTCTGCGGCCTGCCATTGACCGCCAGTGCGCAGGAGGTGGTGATGGCTTTCGGCGAGAAAATCCCGCCATTTTGCTTTCCAGAAAGTGACAGCGGCATCGAGCTGGAAGTTATCGGTGAGTCCTTGGCGTTCAAGGGCCATAAACTAATCCCGCGTTACTATCCACTGGCGCGGGTGCCGCTGGAGTTCAAGATGGCGCATGTCGACGCGGCCATGACCGACCTCGGTGCCGGCGCCCAAGGCGGTTACTTCGGCAACCCCGCCGTACTCTATGACAATGTCTTCGTCACCCTGACCCAGCGCGCCTTGAAGATCAGTAAACCAGCAGACCTGGACGGCTTGGTGGTGGTGGCCTTTCCGGGCGCGCTAAAACGCTACCCCGAATGGCTAACCGCAGTTGATCAAGCCGGCCACTATTTTGAACAAAACAATCAGGAACTGCAGGTGGCCGGGTTAAACAAAGGCCGCTTCGATGTGGTGCTAAGCGATAAAAATATCTTCCACTACTTTGAATTGCAGCTGACCCGCAACAGCCTGTTCAAGGCCAAAGCGGTCGACATGCAGGCGTTCACCGAAGTCGACCCGAATGATTATCGCCCGGTGTTTCGCAGCGAGAAGATTCGCGACGATTTCAATGCCGGCCTCGCACAATTAAAAGCCAGTGGTCGCTACCAAGCCATCTACGACAGCTACCTGAAATAGCGCAGCACTACTCGCCCTGCTGCTGCCAGTGACTGCGGCCCCAGGCGCACATGGCCTCCAGCACCGGCTGCAAGGTTTGCCCGTGGGCGGTGGCGCGGTACTCAACCCGCGGTGGCACTTCGGCGAAGATGGTCCGCGTCAGCACACCCACCCGCTCTAACTCGCGTAACTGCTGGGTAAGCATCTTCTCGGTGATGTCCGGCACCAAGCGTTTCAGCTCGGAGAAACGCAACGGCCCTTGCAGCAGGTGATAGACCAACACCGACTTCCACTTGCCGCCGATCACCTCCAGCGTCAGCTCCACCGGGGTGTTGTAGACCTTGTCGCCATCCACCAGACGCTTGTCGCTGGCGGTTACTGTACAGATTTCGCTCATGCTTGGTTACCACAAAGTAAGTGACTGTCTAAATCGTACGTACTTTCCAAAAAGATTGCCACGCGCATAATAGCCGCCATGGCCTATCTCGGTCCTACCAACGACCTTTGTGGAGGTTACATGTCTCTTCAGCACCTGCTTTCTCCCCTGCAACTCGGCGACTTGCACCTACCCAACCGGTTGGTCATGGCCCCGCTGACCCGCCAGCGCAGCCTACAACCCGGCAATATCCCCAGCGAACTGAACGCCACCTATTACACCCAACGAGCCAATGCCGGCCTGATCATCAGCGAAGCCTCGCAGGTCTGCCCAGAAGGCCAGGGCTATGCTTGGACGCCCGGCATTCACAGCGATGAACAAGTGGTCGGCTGGCAGAAAGTCACCGACGCCGTGCATGCAGAGAACGGTCGGATTTTTCTTCAACTGTGGCATGTCGGGCGCATCTCGCATCCGCTGCTGCAACCCAATGGCGGCGACCCGGTCGCCCCCTCGGCAATCCAGGCCAACGCCGAGGTGTATGTTCAGGAAGCCGACGGCAGCCATCACAAGGCCGCCACCAGCAAACCCCGCGCCCTGCAACTAGACGAGCTGCCCGGCATAGTCGCAGCCTACGCCCACGGCACCGCCAACGCCGTTCGCGCCGGCTTCGATGGCGTGGAAGTGCATGCCGCCAACGGCTATCTGCTGGATCAGTTCCTCTGCTCCAACAGCAACCAGCGCACTGATGCTTACGGCGGCAGCGCCGAGAACCGCGCACGTCTGGTGCTGCAGGTGGTCGATGCGGTGGTCGCAACTCTGGGCGACAGCCGCAAGGTCGGCATTCGTATCTCGCCCATGGGCACCTTTGGCGATGTGCTGGATGCCAACCCGCTGGCAACCTTCAGCTACCTGGTCGCGCAACTGAACAGCCGCAAACTGGCCTACCTGCACATCAACCGACCAGACTGGCTGGGCGGCACATTCGAAGGATTCGACAACCTGCTGCGCGCCCTGCGCGATATCTACCAGGGCACGATAATCATCGCTGGTGGGCAGACTGCCGAAAGTGGCGAACAAGCGATTACCGAAGGGCTGGCCGACCTGATCGCCTACGGCCGTCCCTATATTGCCAATCCGGATCTACTGGCGCGCTTCAAGTCCGGCGCTGCGCTTAATCCGCTGGATGGCAACACGCTGTACGGCGGTGATGCAGCGGGTTATACCGACTACCCCACTCTGGGCTAACCTCCACCAGACACAAGAACGCCGGACATTCAGGCCGTGTGAAAACGTAGCGAGCGAAGGTTAGGCAAGGCAAAAACAGGCGAGGACGCGGAGTTTACGAGTTGTAAATGAGCAGTCCGAGCCTGTTTTTAACGCCGCATAACCGAGCGCAGTAGTTTTCACACAGCCGCATTGCCCGGCGTTTTTGTTGGTCACGATGAACTCAACTGGAACTCATCGGCATCCAGATGGGCCGGAAAGCGCTCGCGGTAAGCGGCCAGTTCGTTACCTTTGAGCGTCACCTGGAATACCCCATCCGCAGCCTCGGCCGCCAGCTGGGTATCACCCTGGAAATCCAGCACCTGGCTGTCGCCACTGTAAACGAAGCCCTTGCCATCTTCGCCAATGCGGTTGACCGCCGCCACATAACATAGATTTTCAATCGCCCGCGCCGGTAGCAGGCGGTTCCAGTGCTGCCGGCGCAAGGCCGGCCAGTTGGCGGTATAGAGCAGCAGATCAGTGTCCTGCCCATCGCGGCTCCAGACCGGGAAGCGCAAGTCGTAGCAAATCAGCGGCCGCACCTGCCAGCCCTTCACCTTCAGCACCACCTGCTGTTCGCCGGCGCGGTAATGCTTGTGCTCACCGGCCATGCGAAACAGATGGCGCTTATCGTAGTAAGCCAGGCTGCCATCCGGGCGCGCCCACAGCAGACGATTGCGATAACTGCCATCGGCGGCCTGGATAATCAGGCTGCCGGCGATCACCGCATCCAGGCGCTGCGCCTTCTCGCGCAGCCACTGAGTCGTGGGGCCGTCTTCGGCTTCGGCGAGTTCTGCGGACTGCATGCTAAAGCCGGTACTGAACATCTCCGGCAGTACGATCAAATCTGCACCCCGGGCTTGCGCAAGCAAAGACTCGAAGTGCGCGCGATTGGCCTCCGCGTTCTGCCAAACCAAATGAGTCTGAATCAGTGCCAGCTTAAGATCCGGCAACAGGCTTATATCGCGCACAGCCGCTCCCCCGCAACTAACAAGGTTTCCTCACGTTTGGCAAAACAAAAACGCACCAAGCGCATGTCGGTAGGCGCCTGTTGGTAGAACACCGACACCGGAATCGCCGCCACGCCGTGCTCGCGGGTGAGCCATTCGGCCATGGCCACATCATCCAGATCCGGGCGAATCGCCGAATAATCGGCCAGCTGAAAGTAGGTGCCGGGCGCGCGAGTAAAGCTGAAGCGTGAGCCGGCCAGTTGATCGCAAAACAGGTCGCGCTTGGCCTGATAGAACGCCGGCAATTCGCTGATGTGCTCAGGGTGCTCGGCCATAAAGTCGGCCAGTGCATGCTGCAGCGGCGTCACCCCGCAGAAATTGACGTACTGGTGGATCTTGCGCAGCTCGGCCGACAGACTTGGCGGCGCCACTACATAGCCGGTCTTCCAGCCGGTGACGTGGTAGGTCTTGCCGAAGGAGCTGACCACAAAAGCCCGCGCATACAGCTCGTCATGGGCCAGCACGCTGGCGTGCGCCACCCCGTCAAAGACCAGATGCTCATAGACCTCGTCGCTGATCAGATAAATGTCGCGATCACGGATCAGCGCCGCCAGCTGATCCAGGTCGGCGCGACTGAGCAAAGCGCCGCTGGGATTGTGCGGCGAGTTGATAAAGATCAGCCGGGTACGCGGGGTTATGGCATCGGCCAGGCGCTGCCAGTCGACCGAGAAATCCGGCAGATTGAGTGGCACATGCACGCAGCGACCACCGGCCAATTCCACCGAGGGCTCGTAGCTGTCGTAGCAGGGGTCGAGCACTATGGCTTCGTCGCCGGGACGGATCAGCGCCTGCACCGCGCAGAAGATCGCCTCGGTAGCGCCCGGCACTATGGTCACTTCGCTTTCGGCACTAACTGCGCGGCCGTAAAGAGCCGCCACTTTGAGCGCTACTTGCTCGCGCAGCCGTGGCAAGCCGATCATCGGCGCGTACTGGTTATGCCCCGCACCCAGATGCTTGACGGCGGCGGCCAGCAAGGCCGGCGGGCTGGCAAAATCCGGGAAACCTTGCGACAGATTCAGCGCGCCAGTCTCAGCGGCCAGTTGCGACATACGGGTAAAAATCGTGGTGCCAACATTTGGCAGCTTGCTCTGCAGCATGCAATTCTCCGACGTTTCAGGCGGTTATCGATTAATCAGTGTCGCGCAAACTCAGAATAAAACAGCCATAAAAAAGGCGCAGTAGCTAAAGCCCCGCGCCTTTCCCTTGCGACTGTGCCGCGAGTTAACGTTTGTCTTTGCGCTTTTTATCGGCTTTTTTGTGGTGGGTCATCATCCGCCGTTTCTTGTTGACCTGGCGATCGGTGAGGGAGTTTTTCTTGCCTTCGAACGGGTTTTCGCCGCCCTTGTACTCGATCCGAATCGGCGTACCGACCAGCTTCAACACACGGCGATAGGTGTTTTCCAGATAGCGCGAATAGGCCCGCGGAATCTTGTCGACCTGGTTACCGTGGATCACGATTATCGGTGGGTTGGCGCCACCCAAGTGGGCATAACGCAACTTGATCCGTCGACCATTGACCATCGGTGGTTGGTGCTCACTGACCGCATCTTCCAGAATCTGGGTCAGGCGGTTAGTCGGCCAGCGGGTGATGGCAGATTTGAACGAGGCTTGCACCGAGCCGTACAGATGGCCGACGCCGGTGCCGTGCAACGCCGAGATAAAGTGAATATCGGCGAAGTCGACGAAGAACAATCGGCGCTGCAGCTCGACCTTCACATAGTCGCGCTCGCTGGGCTCCATGCCGTCCCACTTGTTCAGGGCAATCACCAGCGCGCGGCCGGTTTCCAGCACAAAGCCGAGCAAGTTTAGGTCGTGGTCGACCACGCCCTCGCGGGCATCCATGACGAAGATCACCACGTTGGCGTCTTGGATCGCCTGCAGGGTTTTCACCACCGAGAACTTTTCCACCGCTTCGAAGATCTTGCCGCGCCGACGCACACCGGCGGTATCGATCAGGGTGTATTTCTCTTCGTCGCGCTGAAACGGGATGTAAATACTGTCGCGGGTAGTGCCGGGCTCGTCATAGACGATGACACGATCATCGCCGAGCATGCGGTTGACCAGGGTCGACTTACCGACGTTCGGCCGACCGATAATGGCGATTTTGATCCCGTCTTTCTCGCTCGGACCAGGGATCAGCTTGGCCTCTTCGCCTTCGGCAACGATTTCGCCTTCAAGCGCTTGCAACTCGACCGGGTCTTGCGGGAAGTCGACCAGCGCGGCTTCCAGCATCTGGGTAATGCCGCGGCCATGGGCGCCGGCAATCGCCAGTGGCACGCCCATGCCCAAGGGGCTGAACTCGGCGCGAGCCAGATCCGGGTCGATGTTATCGACCTTGTTCACCACTAGGAACGAGCGCTTGTTGCGCTTGCGCAAGTGCTCGCCAATCATCTGGTCGGCGGCGCACAGCCCGGCGCGGGCATCGACCATAAACAGCACGACATCGGCTTCTTCGATGGCCAGCAACGACTGCTCGGCCATCTTCGCGTCCATGCCGTCTTCGTCACCGGAGATGCCGCCCGTGTCGATCAGGATATAAGTGCGCCCCTGCCACTTGGCCTCACCGTACTGGCGATCACGAGTCAGCCCCGCGAGATCGCCGACAATGGCGTCACGGGTTCTGGTCAGGCGGTTGAACAGTGTGGACTTGCCCACGTTAGGGCGGCCCACCAGGGCGATTACCGGAACCATTGGCTCCTCCAGCAAAATATCTAAAAAACACAAAGGCCGCTGCCGTAAACGGCAGCGGCCAAACACTTAGTTTAGAAGCTGTTCAACACCGCATAAACAAGTGAGGTGTTGAACAGGCTCTTAGCGGATGGTCAATGCGACCAAATCACCGCTATTACCAAACACATACATCCAATCGCCAACTACCAGCGGGCGAACCCGCACGCCATCGCTATCGATCTGCTCGCGAGCAACAAAGTGACCATCGACCTGACTAACCAGATGCAGATAACCTTCAAAATCACCAAAAGCTACATAACTGGAAAACACTGCCGGCGCCGACAGCTGCCGACGCGCCAAGGTATCGTTGCTCCACAAAGCCGAGGCCGAGCGCTCATCAATGCCTTCAACTGTGCCACTGGCCAGGCTGACATAGACGCTGCCAAGGCCCTGGGCCAAACCCACGTAGCTGGACGCTTCGCGCTGCCAAAGCACGCGGCCGCTGTTGACATCCAGACCGGCAACCCGGCCCTGATAGCTAACAACGTAAAGGGTGTCGCCGGCCAGCATCAGGTTGCCGTCAATATCGACCACCCGATCCAACTCGGAACGGCCCTGCGGCACGGCAACCCGCTGCTCCCAAACCGGCACGCCACGCTCAAGATCAATGGCGACCACCTTGCCAGTGGAGAAACCCGCAATGGCCAAACGCGACGTCAGCACCGGTGCACTGGTACCGCGCAAGGTCAGTACCGCCGGTGGATTTTCGTAAATCCAGCGCTGGTTACCAGTGGCCGCATCAAAACCAAGCAAGCGGTCATCTTGAGTCTGCACCACCACTATGTCGCTATTCACCGCTGGGGCGGATAGCACTTCACTGGTCACTTGCGAAAGCCACTTCTGCTCGCCAGTGGACTGGTCCAAGGCGATTACTTCACCTTTGAGGGTGCCCACCACCACCAAGCCCGAGCCAACACCGATAGCACCGGAAACGGGACGCTCAAGGTCTTGCTTCCAGAGCACATCGCCACTGAAACGATCCATGGCCACCACGACGCCTTCGGCATCGGCAGCATAGATATGATCACCATCCACCGCTGGGGTCAGCAGGTTATAGGACTCGCCCTGCCCCTCACCAATCGAACGATTCCACTCGCTCTTCAACTCGACTTCCGCGGTGAATTCCGGCAGTTCGGCTGGCGGCAATTCCTTTTTGCTGTTGCTGCTGCAACCCACGACCATAACGGCCAGGGCCAGCAATGCGGCATTCTTCCAGCGCATCACGTTACGCATCCCCTTTGGCTAGATCGTCGATTTTGATTTGCAAACCGCCCACTGCCGCGTCAGCACTCAGCGCGGCCTTGGCCTTCTGATAGGCCGCTAACGCTTCATCGCTGCGCTCAAGCTTGACCAATAAATCGCCTTTAAGCTCTTCACGACTGGCCAAGTAGGCTGACTCGGCATCACCATCAAGCAACTTGAGCGCCTCGACAGCCTTGCCTTGCACCGCCATAACCCGCGCCAGACGCTGACGCGCCAACTCAGCCAGGGTGTCATCGGCCGGCTTGTCTAGAACCGCTTGCAGCTCAGTAGCAGCGTCATCGAGCTTGCCCGATTCCACTGCGACCTTGGCCAGCAGCAGGCTGCCGTACTGGGCGTAATGCGTGCCAGGGTATTCGCTCTTGAGCTTGCCGGTCAGCTCAGCCACTTTGCTGGCATCCGGCTGGGCATTGGCAACCAGGCTGGTTTCCAGCAATTGCTGATACAACGCCGAGGCACCTTGCGCCTGATTGACTTGGTATTTTTGCCAAGCCTGCCAGCCAAAGACCACCACCAATGCCAAAGCGGCCCCCGTCAGCAGCGGCTTGCCATTGCGTTGCCACCAATCAAGGATTACCGCGAGTTCTTCATCTTCGGTACGCGAGGTCACTCAAATACTCCTTTTCGCTCAATGCTCAAGCCTGCCCCCAGAGAAGTCACTAAACATCTACCCATGCTCAAAATACTCCAGTTTACTTCGCTGAATGCTCAAGCCTGTAAGCAGGCCGCTAGCTGCTCGGCAAGAGCAGTCCAGCTGATATGTTGTTGTTCGCCATTACCACGCAGTGGCTTGAGCGCGACGGTCTGTTGGGCTAACTCGTCTTCCGCCAAAATCAGCGCAAACAGCGCACCACTCTTGTCGGCTTTTTTAAACTGACTCTTGAAGCTGCCAGCACCGGCATTGACCTGTAAACGCAAATTCGGCAGCTGATCGCGCAAGCGCTCTGCCAAGACTAACGCGGCAAGCTCGGCAGGCGCACCCAAGGCGCAGAAATACACATCAACCTGTCGGGCCAGTGCGGCTGGCACCTGCTCCAAGGCTTCGAGCAGCAAGACCAAGCGCTCGATACCCATGGCAAAACCAACACCCGCAGTAGGCTTGCCGCCCATCTGCTCAACCAGGCCATCATAACGGCCACCGGCGCACACCGTACCCTGAGCACCGAGTTGATCAGTCACCCACTCGAATACGGTTTTGCCGTAGTAATCCAGGCCACGTACCAGCTTGGGGTTGAGCACATAAGGAATACCCGCAGCATCCAAGCGCGCAGTCAGCCCGGCAAAGTGCGTGACCGAATCGTCGTCGAGATGATCGACCAGTTTCGGTGCATCAATCAGCAAGGCTTGAGTTTCTGGCACCTTGCTGTCGAGAATCCGCAGCGGATTAGTGGCCAGCCGACGTTTACTGTCTTCATCCAACTGATTGAGGCGCGCCGATAAGAACTCGACCAAAGCTTCGCGGTAATTAGCCCGCGCCGCACTGCTGCCCAAGCTGTTCAGCTCCAAAGTTAGCGCTGGTCGAATGCCGAGCAAACCCCACAGCCGCCAGGTCATGATGATTAGCTCAGCATCGATGTCCGGGCCATCGAGGTTAAACACTTCGACGCCAATCTGATGAAACTGCCGATAACGGCCTTTCTGCGGCCGTTCGTGGCGAAACATCGGGCCTATGTACCAGAGCTTTTGCACCTGGCCACCGCCGGTGATGCCATGCTCAAGCACCGCGCGCACGCAGCTGGCGGTGCCTTCCGGGCGCAGCGTCAGGGAGTCGCCGTTACGATCGTCGAAGGTGTACATCTCTTTTTCGACGATGTCGGTGACTTCGCCAATCGAGCGCTTGAATAGCTCGGTGGCCTCAACGATCGGCATGCGCATCTGCCGATAGCCGTAGCCATCTAACAAGCTGGCCACGGTGCTTTCAAAATAGCGCCAGAGCGGTGTTTGCTCGGGCAAAATATCGTTCATGCCACGAATGGCTTGCAGCGTCTTGCTCACAAAAAATCCTTACAAATACGGGCCATTAGCGGCTTAGCCACGGGCAATCACAGCCGCGTCGGCCGCGACCTTTTCGGCCGCTTTCTGGCGAATTAGCGCTTCTAGCTGATCCACCAGGTTGTCATTAGTAAACTTCAGGGCCGGCTTGCCATCGATATACACCAGGTTACTCGGTGAGCCGCCGGTCAAGCCAATATGGGCTTCTTTAGCTTCGCCTGGGCCGTTAACCACACAGCCAATTACCGCTACATCCAACGGCACCAGCAAATCTTCCAGCCGACCTTCGAGTTCGTTCATGGTTTTCACCACATCGAAGTTCTGCCGCGAGCAACTTGGGCAAGCAATAAAGTTGATGCCGCGCGAGCGCAAGCGCAACGAACGAAGAATATCGAAACCCACTTTGATCTCTTCGACCGGATCGGCCGCCAGCGAGATACGGATAGTATCGCCGATACCGTCGGCCAGCAGCATGCCCAAACCAACCGCCGACTTCACCGTGCCCGAGCGCAAACCACCGGCTTCGGTAATCCCCAAGTGCAGTGGCTGGTCAATTTGCTTGGCGAGCAAACGATAAGCCTCAACCGCCATAAATACGTCGGAGGCTTTAACGCTGACTTTAAACTCTTGAAAATTCAGCCGCTGCAGGTGCTCGACGTGGCGCAAGGCCGACTCGACCAGAGCAGCAGGCGTTGGCTCACCGTATTTCTTTTGCAGATCTTTTTCCAGCGAACCGGCATTGACGCCGATGCGAATCGAGATACCGCGATCACGGGCGGCATCGACCACGGCTCTGACGCGGTCTTCCCGACCAATATTGCCCGGGTTAATGCGCAAACAATCTACCCCAAGCTCGGCCACGCGCAACGCGATGCGGTAGTCGAAGTGGATATCGGCCACCAACGGTACCCGTACCTGCTGCTTGATTTTGCCGAAGGCTTCGGCGGCGTCCATGTCCGGTACGGAAATACGCACGATATCGGCGCCGGCATCTTCGAGGCGCCGCACCTGGGCGACGGTCGCGGCCACATCACAGGTATCGGTATTGGTCATGCTCTGCACGGCAATAGGCGCATCACCACCGACCGGTACCGAGCCGACCCAAATTTTGCGGGAGACACGTCGAATAATAGGGGATTCGCACTGCATCAATTACTGACCTAATTTCATGCGGGCTGTCTCACCGCTGGTATAAGGCGCCACGTCGACTACCTGCCCGTTATAGCTAACCTGTGCGCCCCGGGCGAAACCCAACCGCAACTCGAGCGGGGGTTTACCGGCCAGTTCAAGGGTTTCACCGGCGCGTTTCAGGGCGCTAAACAGTACCTTGCCATTGGCATCGGTCAACTGCGCCCAGCAGTTGGCAGTGAACTGCACACTGACCAAACCATCACCCGCAGTCGCTTGAGGTGCCACCACAGGGACGGCCGGAAGTGCCGACAGCGGCACAGCAGCGCTAGATGCTGGGCCACTGGCAACCGCACTTGGGGGAGGAGTAACAGGCGTGATCTCTGGTTGCGCCGCCACTTCAGGCGCAACTTCAGGCAATGCTAACTCAAGGCTTTCTTGCCCGGCGGTTACGGCCTGATCTTCAGGCTCATCGAGGGGGTGTATTTGCGTACTGCCATCGGCGCCCTCGACCTCAATATGCTCCAGTACATTGCTAATCGAGGTATCCGCACGCTGACCCTGGGAGCGGTCTTGCCACCAAAAATAGCTCGCCAACGCCAACGCCAACAACAATAGAAAACTAACCACCCGCAACAGATTTTGCGCAACGTGCGCTGGCTCTTCTATTCGCCCCAACGCATGCACACTGCTGCCCGCAGCGTTGCTGCCGGTTAGCTGATCAAAAGCCACAACCAAAGGTTCTTGATCAATACCAAGCAGCTTTGCATAAGTGCGAATGTACCCCCGAGCAAAGGTATTTCCCGGCAACTTGGCAAAATCGCCAGACTCCAAGTGCCCCAGCGCCTGCACCGTCAGATTGAGCTTGACGGCGACATCCGCCTGCGACCAATTTTTATTTTCGCGCGCATTACGCAGCGTCTCGCCTGGGTTGATACCGGCGAACGCAAGAATTTCAGGGTCCAGCACTTTCATCGTTGCTCCAGCACATATTGCTGATATTCAGGACTACCTGGATACAGGCGCTTCAATTGCAGGCCAAGGCTGGCGGCCTTATCACGATCTTCAAAAATCCCGGCAAGACGACTGCCAAGCAACAAGCTGCGCGAGTTGTGCTCCGACACTACGATATAATTTTCGTAGTAGCCCTTAGCTTGCACATAGTTTTTATCCTCATAGGTGAGGACCGACATTTCTAACAGCGCCGTGGGTTGCCGCGAATTCAAACGTAAGGCTCGCTCAAAATAAGTCTTGGCCTGTTCGCGCTGCTTCAGCATTAGCGCGGTCAAACCCATATTTTCAAAAACCCGTGAGCGCTCTTGATAGAGGTTGTCCACTGAGGCTTGCTGGAAACGCTCCATGGCCTCGGGATAACGCTTTTGCTCGTACAAGAAGCCGCCGTAATTATTCAGAATTCGCGTGTCGTCACTGCGCGACGAAAGCGCCTTGCGAAAGTGCTCATCGGCCAGTTCTGTTTCAAGTTCCGACTGGAACACTACGGCTAACGCCACATGAGCATCTGCATTCGAGGGATCCAACTCGAGGGCTTGCTTCAGCGGTATTTTTGCACTTCCCGTGTTGCCCTGCTGCAAATAACCAATACCAAGTTGAATATAGGCATCCCTCGCCTCGTCTTGACCTTTGTCAGTTTTCAGCGGATTAACATCCCCCGTGGTCACACACGCAGTCAGCAGCGTGGACATAAACAGCAGCAAGACAGCGCGCAGAGTCATCGAGAACATCCCTTCAGATGGGTTTGGTGGAGGCCAGCGGCTGAACGGCCTCGGCACTGAGCTCACGCACGGCAATATAGCGCTCGCTGCGGCGGGTGCGATCCATTACCTGACCGACCAACTGCCCACAGGCGGCATCGATATCCTCACCGCGCGTGGTGCGCACAGTGACATTGTGCCCGGCCTTGTACAACAAATCCTGAAAACGGCGAATGGCATTGTTGCTCGGCCGCTCATAACCGGAGAAGGGGAACGGATTAAACGGGATCAGGTTGATCTTGCAGGGGAAATCCGCCAGCAGCGCGATCATCTGCTCGGCATGCTCGGGCTGATCATTCACATCTTTCAGCAAGGTGTATTCGATGGTCAGTACACGCTTCTCGCCAAGCCGCGACACATAGCGCCGGCAAGCCGCTAGCAGCATTTCCAGCGGGTATTTCTTGTTGATTGGCACCAACTGATTACGCAACTCATCATTGGGTGCGTGCAGCGACAGCGCCAAGGACACATCCAGTACTTCGCCCAGCTTGTCGATCATCGGCACTACACCGGAGGTCGACAGGGTTACCTTGCGCTTGGAAATACCGTAGCCCAGATCATCCATCATGATGCTCATGGCGGCGACTACGTTATCGAAGTTCAGCAGCGGCTCACCCATGCCCATCATCACCACGTTGGTGACGGCACGGTCGATTTTGGCCGGGACGCTGCTAAATGACTTATTCGCGAGCCAGACCTGACCTATGACTTCTGCAGCGGTCAGATCGCTATTAAAACCTTGTTTGCCGGTGGAGCAAAAACTGCAATCCAACGCACAGCCTGCTTGCGAAGAAACGCACAGGGTGCCGCGATTGCCTTGGGGGATATAGACGGTCTCGACGCAACTGCCAGAGGCCACGCGCACCACCCACTTACGGGTGCCATCGACGGAGATATCCTGACTGACAATTTCCGGACCGCGAATCTCAGCAAGGTCTTTGAGCTTTTCGCGCAAAGCCTTGCTGACATTGCTCATGGCGTCGAAGTCATCGACGCCAAAGTGATGAATCCACTTCATGATCTGACCGGCGCGAAAACGCTTCTCCCCAATAGAGTCGAAGAAGTTTTCCATTTGCTGCTGAGTCAACCCCAGCAGGTTGACTTTTGCAGTCACGGCAGCGCCTACAGATACAGTCATGGTTTCACCCTCGCTGGATTCGCTTAGCGAATGCGAGCGCACACCTCAGTGGCGGCGAAGAAGTACGAAATTTCGCGAGCAGCGGAAGCTTCGGAATCCGAACCGTGCACGGCGTTTTCGTCGATGGAAACGGCGAAGTCAGCACGAATGGTGCCGGCAGCCGCTTCTTTAGGGTTGGTAGCGCCCATCAGTTCACGGTTTTTTAGGATGGCGCCTTCACCTTCCAGAACCTGCAGAACCACTGGACCGGAAACCATGAAAGCTACCAGGTCTTTGAAGAAGCCACGAGCGCTGTGCTCAGCGTAGAAACCGCCAGCTTCACGCTCAGACAGCTGAACCATCTTCGAGGCAACAACGCTCAGGCCAGCCTTTTCAAAACGGCTAACGATCTCACCAACCACGTTCTTGGCAACTGCGTCGGGTTTGATGATGGAAAAAGTACGTTCAACAGCCATGTGAAACTCCAAATTCTAAGAATTACAGCGAAAAATAAACCCGCAAATTATACGCGGGTTCCAGTTAAATGCGTAGCGCTGACTCAGCAGCGCTGAATCAGTTAGCGCGATGGCTCTCAGTCGCGCTCTTCGATCCAAGCCGCCTGAATCGCCTCGAGAACTTTCTCACCGCCGCGCTGCGGATCATCGGCAAAATCCGGCAAGGCCAGCACCCAGCGATGCAAATCGACGAAATTGACGTAACGCGGGTCAACCTCCGGCTTGCTTTCAGCCAGTTCGATGGCGATATCCAGCACATCACTCCATTGCAGACTCATGACTGACTCCTCAATGCTTTTCAGAAACCTGATTAAGGGTGTAGCGGGGAATTTCCACCACCAGATCAGCCGAGCCCACCAGCGCCTGACAGGACAACCGCGACTCAGCCTCTAAACCCCAGGCTTTGTCGAGCATGTCATCTTCCAATTCATCGGAAGGCTCCAGCGTGGCGAAGCCCTCACGCACTATCACATGACAAGTGGTGCAGGCGCAGGACATCTCGCAGGCGTGCTCGATCTCCAGACCGTTGCGCATCGCCGCAGCAATGATGGTCTCACCCGGCACACCCTCGACCACTAAACCGTCGGGACAATGTTCAGCATTGGGCAGAAAAATGATCTGCGGCATCCTGTTACTCCTAAATCAGTCGTCAATTTCATTCAGACGACGACCGGCCAGCCCGGCTTTTACCGTGGCATCCAGTCGACGTGCAGCAAAGGCGTCAGTTACTTGAGTTACGCGCTTGGTCTGCAATTCAATTGCCGCACCATCGCTACCCACCATCAATTCACTCAGCAAGCGCATCTGCAACTCGATTTCAGCCCGCTCGCACGCTTCCAACAAACGCTCGCCATCCATCTGCAGCGCCGCCTGCACGGCGACCAACAAACGCTCAGCATCGACTTGCTGCTCACGCAGCACGCGGGCGACTTTGTCGTCACCGGCAAACTTAAACGAGTCCTGCAACATACGGGCAACTTCGCCATCGGTCAGGCCGTAGGATGGCTTGACCTGAATAGTCGCCTCGACACCCGAACCCAGCTCGCGCGCCGCGACGCTGAGCAAGCCATCGGCGTCCACCTGAAAGGTCACGCGAATTTTCGCCGAGCCGGCCACCATCGGCGGAATGCCACGCAACTCAAAACGCGCCAGCGAGCGGCAATCGCTGATCAGCTCGCGCTCGCCTTGCAGCACATGAATCATCATGGCCGTCTGGCCGTCTTTATAGGTGGTGAAATCCTGGGCGCGCGCCACCGGGATAGTGGTGTTGCGCGGAATGACTTTTTCCAGCAGGCCACCCATGGTCTCCAGGCCCAGCGACAGCGGAATCACATCCAATAGCAGTAATTCTTCGCCATCACGCTTATTGCCCGCCAAGGTGTCGGCCTGAATCGCCGCACCAATGGCGACCACCTGATCCGGGTCGATATCGGTCAACGGCTGACGGGCAAATAACTCCGCCACCGCCTCACGCACCCGCGGCACCCGCGTCGAGCCGCCGACCATGACCACCGCCTCGACCTCCAGCAATTCAATCCCGGCATCGCGCACCGCGCGCCGACAAGCTTTGAGGCTGCGGGCCACCATCGGCTCAATCAGCCCGACAAATTGCTGGCGGCTGAGCTCGCCACTCCAATCGCCATGCTTGACCGTCACCGACTCAGCGCCACTCAACGCTTCTTTAGCGACGCAGGCGCTGTGCAGCAAACTACGCTGCTGGCCCGGGGCAATATCGGTCGACAGGCCGGCTTCGGCGATGATCCAACCGGCGATGGCGTGATCGAAATCATCGCCACCCAGCGCGCTGTCGCCGCCAGTGGCCAGCACTTCAAAGACGCCACCAGTCAGGCGCAGAATGGAAATATCGAAGGTGCCGCCACCCAAGTCATAGATAGCTACCAAGCCTTCGGCCTGCTGATCCAAACCATAGGCAACGGCCGCTGCGGTGGGCTCGTTGAGCAGACGCAGCACATTTAAACCGGCCAGCCGTGCGGCATCCTTAGTAGCCTGACGCTGAGCTTCGTCAAAATAGGCCGGCACGGTAATTACCGCACCGACCAGCTCACCCCCCAGGGTCGCTTCGGCACGCTGGCGCAACACCTTGAGGATATCGGCAGACACTTCTACCGGGCTTTTCGGGCCCTGCACCGTGTCGATAAACGGCATATGGGATTCGCCGCCGACAAAGCGATACGGCAGCTGCTCACCGAGCTGTTTAACATCGGCAAGGCCACGGCCCATCAGACGCTTAACCGACAACACGGTATTCAGCGGGTCTTGGGCGGCGGCTTGTTTGGCGCTTTGGCCCACTTCGATTCGCTCGGCGTGATAGCGCACCGCCGATGGCATCAGCAACCGCCCTTCGGCGTCTGGTAACGCCTCAGCCAAACCACTGCGCACAGCAGCGACCAGCGAATTGGTGGTGCCTAAATCAATCCCCACCGCCAGACGGCGCTGGTGCGGTTGCGGGCTTTGTCCGGGTTCAGCGATCTGTAGTAAGGCCATGCTTGTCTGACTATTAGGCGCGCCGCATAAGCGACGGGCAGGTTAATCGTCGAGGCGCTCTTCTAGCTGGCGCACTTCATAGGAGAGTTTGTCGAGAAACTGCATGCGCCGCACTAGACGCTCAGCCTGCTCACGACTGGCCGGCGCATCCCAGCAGCCCGCAAACTGTTGGTTCAATTCATTCTGGGCCAGTTTCAGCCGCTGCTTAAAAGCCTCGACACCAGCCAGATCGGCACTGTCCTGCAGATCTTCCAGCTCTTCGCGCAGCTGCATTTGCTGCAAGAGAAACGCCGGATCCTGCACCGTCACTTCCAGCGGCAACTCACCGCCATTCAAACTCAGCAAGTAACGGGCGCGGGCCGAGGTGTTTTTCAGCACCTGATAGGCCTCATTCAGGCTTGCCGAATGCTCCAACGCCAGGCGCTGCTCGCGCTCAGTGCCATCGGCAAAACGGTCGGGGTGAACACTGCGCGCCAGCTCACGATAACGCGCGGCCAACTGTGCAAGATCCAGCACAAAGGCAGGTTTGAGCTCAAACAGGGCAAAATGACAAGGACTACCCACAAGCGCCTCAGACGTTAAAGCTTTCGCCGCAGCCGCATTCGCCACGCACATTGGGGTTATTGAACTTGAAGCCTTCGTTAAGACCTTCCTTGACGAAGTCGAGCTCGGTGCCATCCAGGTAAGCCAGGCTTTTTGGATCGATAATCACTTTAACTCCGTGACTCTCGAACACCTGATCTTCACCGCCGAACTCGTCAACAAACTCCAACACGTAAGCCAAGCCGGAACAGCCGGTGGTGCGTACCGCCAAGCGAATACCGTCACCCTTGCCGCGCCCATCCAGCGAACGACGCACATGTTCAGCCGCCGCGACAGTCATGCTGATAGCCATCGACAATCTCCTTAGAGCAAGCCTTTCTTCTGCTTGTAATCGCGAACGGCCGCCTTGATAGCGTCTTCCGCCAGTACCGAGCAGTGAATTTTCACTGGCGGCAAGGCCAATTCTTCAGCCAAGTGGGTGTTTTTGATGGTTTCGGCTTCATCCAGGGTCTTACCCTTCATCCACTCGGTGGCCAAGGAGCTGGAAGCGATCGCCGAACCGCAGCCGTAGGTCTTGAACTTGGCATCTTCGATGATGCCCTGCTCGTTAACCTTGATCTGCAAACGCATCACGTCACCGCACGCCGGAGCGCCGACCATGCCGGTGCCGACATCTGGATCTTCTGCATCCATCTTGCCGACGTTGCGCGGGTTCTCGTAGTGGTCAATGACCTTTTCACTGTAAGCCATGCTGGTGCTCCTCTCTCAATCGGGTGCCATTTTCAGACTGTGTGAAAACTGCTGCGTTCGCACGCCTCCACGCAGTCTGAAAGCCTTATTAATGTGCCGCCCATTCAACCTTGGACAGATCGACACCCTCTTTGAACATATCCCACAGCGGCGACAATTCGCGCAGCTTGGTTACCGCTTCGCAAACTTTCTGCGCCGCGTAGTCAACTTCTTCATCGGTGGTAAAACGACCGAAGGTGAAACGAATCGAGCTGTGCGCCAGCTCATCATTACGCCCCAAGGCGCGCAGCACGTAAGACGGCTCAAGCGATGCCGAGGTACACGCCGAACCCGAAGAAACCGCCAAATCCTTGAGCGCCATAATCAGCGACTCACCCTCAACATAGTTGAAGCTGAGGTTGAGATTGTGCGGCACCCGCGAGGTCAGGCTGCCGTTCAAGTACAGCTCTTCGAGATTCTCGACCTGCTTATAGAAACGCTCACGCAAGGCGGTAATACGCGCGCCTTCTTGCTGCATTTCTTCTTTAGCAATCCGGAACGCTTCGCCCATGCCAACAATCTGGTGGGTCGCCAAGGTGCCGGAGCGCATGCCGCGCTCATGACCGCCGCCGTGGGTCTGGGCTTCCAGACGCACGCGAGGCTTGCGGCCCACATAGAGTGCACCGACGCCTTTCGGGCCGTAGGTCTTGTGCGCCGAAAACGACATCAGATCGACTTTCAACGCAGCCAGATCGATGACTACTTTGCCGGTCGACTGCGCCGCATCGACGTGAAACAACACACCACGGGAACGGGTCAACTCACCAATGGCAGCAATATCGTTGATGGTGCCGATCTCATTATTGACGTGCATCACCGAAACCAGAATGGTGTCATCACGCAGCGCCGCTTCAACCATCGCCGGGGTGATCAGGCCGTCTTCGCCGGGCTCGATGTAAGTTACTTCAAAGCCTTCACGCTCAAGCTGACGCATGGTGTCGAGCACGGCTTTGTGCTCAATACGGGTGGTAACTAGATGCTTACCCTTGGTCGAGTAAAAGTGCGCAGCACCTTTAATAGCCAAGTTGTTCGATTCAGTGGCGCCGGAGGTCCAAACGATTTCGCGCGGATCGGCATTAACCAGATCAGCCACTTGGCGACGACCATTCTCGACCGCCTCTTCAGCCTTCCAGCCAAAGACATGGGAACGGGACGCCGGATTACCGAAGTTACCGTCCACCAGCAGGCATTCGCTCATTTTTTGCGCAACGCGCGGATCTACCGGCGTAGTCGCTGAGTAGTCGAGATAAATCGGTAATTTCATAGCGTTTCTCCGTATTCAGGCAAACGTGCAACTTAATCGATAGCGGCCGCTTCAATCTTGTCCAAGCGTGCAGCGCCAGTGCTACAGCGGCGCTGATCCTGGCGCGATGCAACTTCCTGAACTTCATGTCGACTGACCAAGTCAGCCAAGCTGATGCCGCTGAGAAACTGATGGATCTGCAGACTTAGATCGCACCACAAATGATGGGTCAAGCAGGTGTCACCGCCGTGGCAATCACCTTGCCCCTGGCAGCGCGTGGCATCCACTGATTCATTGACCGCATCAATCACCTGCGCCACTTGAATAGCCGCCATCTCGCGAGCCAACTGATAGCCGCCACCGGGACCGCGCACGCTGGAGACCAGATTACCGCGCCGTAACTTGGCGAATAATTGCTCCAAATAAGACAAGGAGATGCCCTGGCGTTCAGAAATGTCGGCCAAGGACACCGGGCTGCGCTGTGCATGCAGCGCCAAGTCAAGCATGGCAGTAACGGCGTAACGGCCTTTGGTGGTCAGGCGCATGAACAGGTCCCACAGGATCGCTGATTTGCGCCAATTATCCGATTCCCGAGTATTTAAGTCAACTATAAGACCTATCAATTTACTCGGGATTAGCGCCAACGTGGACGCGCATGGTAGCAAAGCACCGCCATCCGCGCATTAAGGCGCTGACTTAGCAGCCTCATCCTTGACCTCGGCAAAATCCTCATCACGCAGGCTCGGCAAGTCCTTGGCGCAATAATCACTGCCGAGTGCCTTCAGCGCGCCACACATGCCTTCCAGGCGACCATCGACCGCCTGCAGATGATCGAGCAACTGACCAATGGCGCGAGCGATCGGGTCCGGCATGTCTTCACTCATGCCGTAAGCATCGAAGCCAATTTTGTCCGCCAGTGCTTGGCGCTTGGCCTCTTGTTCATCGTCCTGAGCATCGCGCTTGGCGATGATCCGCGCCGGAATCCCCACCGCCGTCGCCCCCGCCGGCACCGCCTTGGTCACCACCGCGTTGGAGCCAATCTTGGCGCCAGCACCGACGGTAAAAGGCCCCAATACTTTGGCGCCAGCACCGACCACCACACCATCTTCCAGAGTCGGATGGCGCTTGCCTTTGTTCCAGCTGGTACCGCCCAAGGTCACGCCTTGATAGAGGGTGACGTCATTACCAATCTCGGCGGTTTCACCAATAACTATGCCCATGCCGTGGTCGATAAAAAAGCGCCGGCCAATTTTGGCCCCGGGATGGATCTCAATCCCGGTCACCCAACGGGCAAAACTGGAGAGCATGCGCGCCAGCCATTTCCAGCCAGCCAGCCATAGAAAATGGGTTAAGCGATGCATCCACACGGCATGCAGGCCGGGATAGCAGGTCAACACCTCAAAGGTGTTACGCGCCGCCGGATCACGGTGAAATACGCCTTGAATGTCTTCGCGCACACGATCAAACATTAGTTATCTCTCCGTTTATAAACTTCACCACGGGCGACCTTCTGGGTTTCAGTCAGGATGCCGCGCAGAATATTCATCTCCAGCTTACTGATATTGCTGCGCCCATACAGGCGACGTAAGCGCGGCATCAGATGGCGGGGATTGTCCGGATCATGAAAGCCGATCTGCACCAAGGTGCTTTCCAAGTGGGTGTAAAACCGCTCCAACTCATCCGCTGTTACCGGCAATGAACTCTGCTCGGCATGGGTTTCCAGCTTGGCCATTTTGGTTGGCTGCCCCTGCGCCGCCAGCCAAGCCATGCGCACCTCATAGGTGAGCACTTGCACGGCAGTGGCCAGATTCAGCGAACTGAACTCTGGATCCGACGGTATATGCACATGAAAATGACAACGCTGCAGCTCGTCATTAGTCAGGCCGGAATCCTCACGACCGAACACCAGCGCCACCTCACAACCCTGGTCGATTTGCTCCATGCAGGTCGTCGCGCACTCGCGCGGATCCAGCAGCGGCCAGGGAATATGCCGATCACGCGCACTGGTGCCGAGCACCAAACTGCAACCCTCCAACGCCTCCTCCAGCGTACTAACAATGCGGGCGCCGTCGAGAATATCAACTGCCCCTGCCGCCCGCGCCACCGCCTCGACGCTGGGAAAGTCCCGCGGGGCAACCAACACCAAGCGGCTCACGCCCATATTTTTCATGGCCCGCGCGGCGCCACCGATATTGCCGGGATGACTGGTATTGACCAACACCACACGAATATTTTGCAGCACAAGCAGGCCCACGCAGACGCTAAAAGGGAGGAAATCTTACAGAAGCCCCCCCGCTAATACCATGCAAGCTATCGCGCCACTCTTTTTACCCGAGGCTTTTCTGCTAGAATGGCCGGCTATCTTTATACAACCAGGTGAAACCTCCATGCAGCCAATGCTGAATGTCGCACTGCGCGCAGCCCGCAGCGCCAGTGAACTGATTTTCCGCTCCATCGAGCGCCTGGATGTAATCTCGGCTGACGAGAAAGATGCCAAGGATTTCGTTGCCGAGCTTGAACTCACTGTCGAAAAAAGCATCATTCAAGCACTCAGCAAGGCCCACCCGACCCACGGCTTTCTCGGTGAAAAAACCGGCTTGACCGCAGGCAAAGGCGAAGGCACCGACTACCTGTGGATCATCGACCCACTGGACGGCACCGGCAATTTCCTGCGTGGTGTACCGAACTTCTCCGCCAGCATCGCCTGCAAATACCGTGATCGCCTCGAGCACGCAGTCATTCTCGACCCGGTTCGCCAAGAAGAATTCACCGCCAGCCGTGGCCGTGGCGCCGCGCTCAATGGCCGCCGCATGCGCGTTAGTGCTCGCAAAGGGCTGGAAGGCGCACTGCTGGCCAACAGCTTCCCGTTCAGCCCCAGCCAACTGGATAACCTCGACAGCCACTTGGGCATGTTGCGCGATTTGAGCGGCGAAGTTGCCGGCATCCGCAGCGCCGGCTCCACCAGCCTCGACCTGGCCTACATTGCCGCCGGCCGCTTCGATGCTGCCTGGGCTTTTGGCCTGACCGAATGGGACATGGCCGCCGGCGTACTGCTGATTCAAGAAGCTGGCGGCCTGATCAGCGACTTCAACGGTGGTCACGAATTCCTCGAAAAAGGTCATCTGGTTACCGGCAACACCAAGTGCTTCAAGGCGGTACTGACCGCCATCCAGCCACACCTGTCGGCCGCGCTTAAACGCTAAGCCGCACAGGTCAAAAAAAACCGGACTCGCTCCGGTTTTTTTTCGCCCGCAGAAACACCCCTACACGCGCGCTAGACGCCAGTTACGGCAAGCTGAAATACTCGGGCCATCCGTAAGGGCTGCGCCCTTCCCGCTTATCCGTCGGCAGATCAAATTTTGCGCAAGAATAAAAAAAGCCCACCCGCAAACACCGTCAGCCCGGCAACCCAGCCAACCAGCAACACTTCAGCTTCAACAGGTAGCAGCCGACGCTGGGGTTGGTGGTTGCTAGCTGCCACTGTGCTGCTGATCGGCGCCAGCGCCGGCTATCTCGCCCTCCAGCAGCCGCCACCGGCGCCCAAGACAGTTATCGCCAGCAGCAAACCGCCGGTGCCAACAGAGTCACCAGCAATAACAGCCACCACCGACCAGGCCGCCCCAAGCTACGTCGGCACCGAGACTTGCAGCGGCTGCCACAGCCAGCAGCACGTTCTATGGAAAGGCTCGCACCACGACATGGCCATGCAAGTCGCCACAGATAAAACCGTGCTGGGCGACTTCAACCGCGCGACTTTCAGCTACAACGGCATCACCAGCACCTTCTTCACCCGTGACGGCAAATTCTTCGTCAACACCGATGGAGCGGACGGCAAGCTGGCGGACTTCGAGATCAAATACACCTTCGGCGTCACCCCGCTGCAGCAATACCTGGTGGAGTTTCCCGGTGGCCGCCTGCAAGCCTTTGGCATCGCCTGGGACAGCCGCAGCAAAGCTCAAGGCGGACAACGCTGGTTTCACCTTTACCCCGAGCAAAAACTCCAAGCCGGCAACCCCCTACACTGGACCAGCATCGACCAGAACTGGAATTACCAGTGCGCCGACTGCCACTCCACCAACCTGCAAAAGAACTACGACGCCACCAGCAAGACCTTCAATACCCAATGGTCAGAGCTGAATGTCGGCTGCGAAGCCTGCCACGGCCCGGCCTCCAACCACCTGAGTTGGGCCAAGCATGAACCTGGCAGCGAACATTTCAGCGGCGCCGGCAAAGGTTTGGCGGCAGTCCTCGATGAGCGCCGCGGCGTCAGCTGGCTGAGCGAGTTGAAAACCGGCAATGCCAGCCGCAGCGAGCCGCGTAAAAGCAGCAAAGAGATCGAAACCTGCGCCACCTGTCACTCGAGGCGCGGACAGACCAGCGACACTTTCGTCCACGGCCAACGTTTGGCCGACAACTACCGCCCATCACTCTTGGACGACGGCCTGTACTGGCCCGACGGCCAGCAGCGCGACGAAGTGTTCAACCACGGTTCCTTCCTGCAGAGCAAAATGTTCGCCAAGGGCGTGACCTGCAGCGACTGCCACGAACCCCACTCACTGAAACTGCGCGCCGAGGGCAATGGCGTGTGCGCCCAGTGTCATCTACCGAACAAATACGACAGCCCCAAACACAGCTTTCACCCGCAAGGCTCAACGGGCGCGCAGTGCGTGAGCTGCCATATGCCGACCACCACCTACATGCAGGTTGACCCGCGCAACGACCACTCGCTGCGTATCCCGCGTCCCGATTTATCGGTGAGCCTGGGCACGCCGAACGCCTGCAACAGTTGCCACACCGATAAAAAACCACAGTGGGCGGCGGCCAAGGTCCAACAATGGTTTCCCCACCCGCCCGCCGGCCATCAGCGGTTTGCCGAAGCCTTTGCCGCCGCCAGCCAGGGCTTGCCCGGCGCCGATGCCGGCTTGTTAGCGGTGATCGCGGACGTAACGCAACCGGCCATTGCCCGTGCCGGCGCGCTTTCACGGCTCAGCGCCAGCCGCGATCAGCAAAGCTTCAGTCTGCTGGTCGATGGCCTGTATGACGACAATGAAATGGTCCGCCAAGCCGCCGTCGAAACCGTCGTACGCATTGCCCCCACTATGAGCTCACAAGCCCTACCGCCGCTGCTCGCCGACCCGGTGCGCGGCGTGCGCATGGCCGCCGCCCGCGCCTTGGCCGGCGCCCACGAGGCCAGCCTCAAACCGGCCAATCGCCAAGCATTCAAACAGGCGCTGGATGAATACATTGCCGCCCAACTGTTCAATGCCGACCGCCCGGAGTCGCTGACCAATCTCGGCGCGCTGTATGCCGAGCGCGGTGACGTCGCCCAAGCCGAAGCCTACTTCCGCCAAGCGCTGGCTCTGGACCCCTTTACCCCGGCCGCGGTCAATCTGGCCAGTCTCTATCAAAGCCAAAGCCAAGAACCGCAGGCCGAACGCGTACTGCGTGATGCGCTGATCCGCAGCCCACAAGAGCCGACCTTGCATCACACACTCGGCCTGGCCCTGGCGCGACAACAACGCCTACCCGAGGCCGTCAGCGAACTCGCCCTGGCCAGCCAACTGGCGCCCGAGCACTTGCGTTATCGCTATGTCTACGCCGTCGCGCTGAACAGCAGCGGTCAAGCGGCGGCAGCGATCAAGGTGCTAGAAGCCGCCCATAAAGACTTCCCGCAGGATCAGGAAGTGCTGCTCGGGCTGATTACTTTCAACCGCGACCTCGGCGACAAGCGCGCCGCCAAGCGCTGGGCGCAGACCCTGCTGGCACTGTCACCCAACGACAAGGGCATTCGCCAACTGCTCGACTCCCTCGAGCAGTGAGCCGCGTAATTATCCCAGGATGCCGACCATGACCAGCGCCACCGTCAATTCCGCCCCTGCTCCTGCCGTCAGCCCGGCCGCCCTGCGCGAGCTGATCGAAAGCCGTCGGGCGGTGCGGCGTTTCAGCCGCGAGCCGGTGCCCGAGGCGGTGATTCGCGACTGCCTGGAGCTGGCGGTACTGGCGCCCAACTCCTGCAACCTGCAGCCCTGGAGTTTTCAGGTGATCCGCGACCCGCAGTTGCTCGAACGACTGCACGGCGTGTGCATGCAGCAAAATGCCGCTAAGGCGCCGCTGATCATCGCCGTGCTGGCGCGCCCGGACACCTGGCGCCAGGCCTGCGCGAACGTCATCCGCTACTGGCCCGAGGCCGAAGTGCCGCAGCGCATCCGGCACTTCTACAGCAAGACCGCGCCCTTTCAGTACAACCAAGGCCCGCTCGGCCTGCTGGGGTTTTGCAAACGCCAACTGCTGCGGCTGGCGGCCTTGCGCAAACCGCTGATGCGCAGCCCCAACAGCCACGGGCAAATGCGTTTATGGGCGGTGAAGTCCACGGCCCTGGCGGCGGAAAACCTGATGCTCAGCTTTCAGAGCCACGGCTACGCCACCTGCCCGATGGAGGGCTTTGACGAAGTGCGCTTGCGCAAAGTGCTGAAGATCCCGCGCCACGCCCTGCCGATCATGCTGCTGGCCGTCGGCCGAGCCACCGACAAAGGCGTGTACAACCCACGCCTGCGCTTCCCGCTGGAGCAACACGTCACCTGGCTGTAACGCCTCGACGGCTATCGCCAGACTCCATCCACCCTGCCGCTACATAGCGCTCTATCACGCGTATTTATAGTACTGGGTAAAGCGAGACGACCGGTCATATGCTTAGCCCATGAATAGCATTCGACTCGACAAGCGTGACCTGATCCTCGCCAAAGGCGCCGCGGTAATGACCCGTCGCGGCTACCACGGCACCGGGGTGCAGGAGATAGTCCAGGCGGCAGGCATCCCCAAAGGCTCCTTCTACCACTACTTCGCCAGCAAGGAAGACTTCGCCCTGCAGGCCCTGAGCTTTATTTATCAGCCGCGCCTAGCCCGTTATAGCGAAGCCTTGAGCAACCCCGCGCTCAGCCCACGGGCGCGAATCCTGGCCTACTACGGCGAATTGCTGCTGCACTTTCGCCAGCAACAACGGCTGGAATACCACTGCTTCATCGGCAGCCTGAGTTTTGAGATGAGCGAGTTATTGCCGGCCATTGGCGAGCAGGTTGAGGCGATTTTGCAACAGTCGGCGCTGATTCTGCAGCGCTGCCTGGAGCAAGCTCAGGTGGCCGGTGAACTGCCCGTCGATGAGGATTGCAGCAACCTGGCCAGCTTTATCGCTAATGCCTGGCAAGGGGTACTGACCCGCTTAAAAGTTGGCAGTCAGACCCAACCCATCGAAAATTTCGTGCAACGCCTTGAGCACCTACTCAAGGCCTGACCCACTACCTACTTACCCACTACCTACTACCTACTTTCCCACTTACCCATTTAACGAGACGACCGGTCGCCTGGCCGGCAAGAGGAGCATGTATGACCGCCCCAACCGCAGCCCTGTTCAAGCCCTTTCATCTGGGCAACCTGACCCTGCCGACCCGCGTGGTGATGGCGCCCATGACCCGCTCCTTCTCCCCGGGCGGCGTGCCCAACAGCAAAGTGATCGAGTACTACCGCCGCCGCGCCGCCGCAGGCGTAGGCCTGATCATCACCGAGGGCACCACGGTCGGCCACCAGGCCTCCAACGGCTACCCCAACGTGCCACGCTTCTACGCTGAAGACGCCCTGGCCGGCTGGAAGAAAGTGGTCGATGCCGTGCACGCCGAAGGCGGCAAGATAGTCCCGCAGCTCTGGCACGTCGGCAGCGTACGCAAACTCGGCACCGAGCCTGATGGCGAAGTCCCGGCCTATGGCCCGATGGAAAAAATCAAGGACGGCAAAGTGCTCGTCCATGGCATGACCCAGACCGACATCGACGAAGTCATCGCCGCCTTCGCCCAGGCCGCCCGCGACGCCAAGGCCATCGGCATGGACGGCGTGGAAATCCACGGCGCCCATGGTTACTTGGTCGACCAGTTCTTCTGGGAAGGCAGCAATCAGCGCACCGACGGCTACGGTGGCAGCCTGGCCAACCGCTCGCGCTTTGCCATCGAACTGATCCAGGCCGTGCGCGCCGCCGTAGGGGCGGACTTCCCGATCATCCTGCGATTTTCCCAGTGGAAGCAGCAGGACTACAGCGCCCGCCTGGTAGAAAGCCCAGAGGCGCTCGGCGAGTTTCTGCAGCCGCTGTCAGACGCTGGTGTGGATATTTTCCACTGTTCGACCCGCCGTTTCTGGGAGCCTGAGTTCGAAGGTTCCGAGCTAAATCTGGCCGGCTGGACCCGTCAACTGACCGGCAAACCGACCATCACCGTCGGCAGCGTCGGCCTGGATGGCGAGTTTCTGCAGTTTATGGTCAACACCGACAAGGTCGCCCAACCGGCGGATCTTGGCGCCCTGCTGACTCGCCTGAACAACCAGGAGTTCGACCTGGTAGCGGTTGGCCGCGCCCTGCTGGTTGACCCGGATTGGGCGGTGAAAGTGCGCGATGGTCGCCAGGGGGACATCCTGCCGTTCAGCCGCGAAGCCCTGATGAAGCTGGTTTAGTGCCATAAGCAAGAGCCGGCGCAGGGCATAGAGCCTGCGCCGGCTCTTTTTTTTGCGCATGATTTTGTCGACCCGAGCCCGTAGAATTGCCGCTTTTACCTCGCCGCGAGTCCGTCATGCCCACTCACTTACTGCGCCCGCAAGGCGATTTCCCCTACGCCGGCCTGCCACGACGCCTGGCCGCCATGGCCTATGACACGCTGCTCAGCCTGGCTCTGCTGATGGTGGTGACCTTCGCCTACCTGATGTGCCTCAAGCTGATTTATGGCGAGACGCAACTCAAGGCCATGACCGATGCCGGCGCCCTGAATGGCGATCCACTGCTGTCGACCTTGCTGCTGTTCAGCCTGTTCGCTTTTTTTGCCAAGTTCTGGACCCATAACGGCCAAACCCTGGGCATGCAGGTGTGGGGCGTGCGCGTGCAAAACGCCAATGGCAGCGCGATCGATCTGTGGCAGGCGCTGCTGCGCTTTCTGCTGGCGATCATCTCGTTCCTGTGTTTCGGCCTGGGCTTTATCTGGATGCTGTTCGACAAACAAAAACGCAGCTGGCATGACATCTACTCCGGCAGCTGCATGGTGCAGCTACCGAAAAAGACCTAACCGCAACGCCCATAAAAAAACCGGCATTCAATCAGACTGTGTGAAAACCTGGCGGTCTGAGCTGGAGATGTAGAAAATGCCCATATCGTGAGATATGGGCATTTTTGGTTATGCATTACATCCAAGGCGAGGCGCGCAATCAGGACAGTTTGTTTCCGGTATCACTGGACGA
>NZ_JAUYNT010000029.1 GCF_030698175.1 Pseudomonas sp. | reverse complement strand
GCGAGGGAAAGACCGGTTTGAGGCAGTTTTTGCGCTCTTTTGAGGCGAATAGTCGCTCTCTTTAACGAAAAAGAGCGCGAAAAATGACCAAGTCCGGCTTTTCCGCAGTAGGACAGTCCTAAGTCCGACAGGCTGCTAGGCCTGGCGGGTCTAAGTGTGGCGTCTAGTTTAGGCGCCGTGGCATTTCTTGAATTTTTTCTGGCTGCCGCATGGGCAGGGATCATTGCGGCCAACATCCTTCAGCGGGTTGCGCACTGGCTCTGCGTGAGCGTGGCCGCAGTCGGGACCATGCACGTGGCCCTGGTCGTGGCTGTGCTGATGTTGCTGATCGTGGTCGTGGTCGTGCTGGCAGTCGGGGCCGTGAACATGGGGCTCTTGTTGCATGGGGCTTACTCCGGGATGTAGTTGCCGGGGATTATCTCGCCATTACGCTCAAGGTGCACGCTGCGTCCAAACATCAACCCGGTTTTTACTTCGCCCTGCAGCTGATAGCTGATGGGCTCGGTTGGGTCTTCGAGTAGATTGACGATCTGTTTAAGGTGGCGCCAGAGGTTGGTGCGCACCGGGATCGCAAAATTCTGGTGGCCTTTGGCTGGAATGACGAAGTCGCGATCAGACTCGCCTTCGGCCAGTGGCACGCCATTGAGCCTGACCTTGTAGTGCAAGAAACGCACTGGCAAGCTCATGTTGTTGGGGTTGTCGATGCGAAAGTGCAGGACGAATTTTTGCTCAAGCAGCTTGGCCTTGACCACATCGACTTTTAACAGGCGAACGCTGGGGTCGCGCAAGTCATCGCTGATTAAACTGGAACAGCCAGCAAAACACAGCAGCAGGCCAAGGCTCAGCAGCGTGCAAAGAAGTTTTCTGATGAGGGCCGGGTGAAACATTCGCTACTCCAATCGATGGCGCAGTGTAACAAGCGGTTGCTTGGCCGCAACCTGTTGTTTAGATGAAAAAATCTGCGCCATACTAGGCCCAGAATCGTACAGGAGTGTGACCATGATCCGCTTTGAAATTGCCTTTTCCGGCCACTTGGTGGCGGGTGCTCCACTTGCAACGGTGCAGGCCAATATGGCCCGGTTATTTCAAGCGGATGCGCAGCGGATTGCCTTGCTGTTTTCCGGGCGGCGGATGGTGATCAAAAACAATCTGGACGCCGCATCAGCCGAGAAATACCGGCTCACTCTGGAGCGTGCTGGCGCCGTGGTCGAGGTCGTGGCCATGGTGGTTGAAGAGATTGAACTGGCCGCGCCGCCGGCAGCTGCCCCGACGTTGCCCGTCACCGCAGCTGCGGCTGTCGGTACTCAAGCGCCGGGACGATTACAGGTGTTGCCGCGGGATGAATATATGGCGGCCTTCGCCGAGGTTGAGGCCTTGGACTTTGGCATCGCCCCACTGGGGGTGGATTTGCAGGACGCCCAACCTGAAGTCGCGCCGCCTGCGGTGGATTTTTCCCAGTTCAGTCTGGCCCCGGCGGGCAGCGATATGGGCCAGGTAAAGGCCGAACCGGCGGCGCCAGCGCCAGATACCTCGCACCTTAAATTGCAGTAAGACGCTAGATGCCGGTATGGGGTGCTCTCTCTGCTTGCTAGTGGTGCTGTATCAAGCCAAATAAGGTGCGCAGCATTTTTTAAATTTCTGCCCGCCGCCGCAAGGGCAGGGATCATTGCGGGTGGCTTTGAGCGGTACGCTGGGGTCGATGAAGTACCACTGCTGTGCAACCTGCACAAAGGCTGAGCGTTCGCGTTGCGCCTGTTCACCCTCCGCATCCCGCCAGCGGGCCATAAAAGTGACAAAGGCGTGGGGTGGATCGCCTGCCAGCAATTGGCTGCTTTCTACTGTGAGGCCAAGCCAGTGGCTTTGGCTGCTCCAGGCACTGATGGCGGCGCGGTCAAGTTGCCCTTGTTGTACCGGCAAGGTGCTACTGACCAGATAATCAATCAAGCCCAATACATAAGCACTGTAGCGCGAGCGCATCAGACGTTCGGCGTCGCGTGGCGGAAAGCCTGCATGGTAACGCCCGCAGCAATCGCTCAGCGCGGCGCCGCTGCCGCAGGGGCAGGGGCAGGCGTGGCTCATGGTTACCACCAGTACTTGCCGAACAGTTGCGGGTTGGCCCAGAACTTGGCATTTAGCCAATCGGGTACCTGTTTGTATTCGCGCAGGTCATAGGTGAACAGGGTCAGGGTTTGCGCATCACGCTGAAACTGCTCGCTGGCTTGCAAGGCCAGTGAGTAGAAGTCGCTCAGCTGCCAGTCGCATGCCTTAAGGTCAACCAGTACCGCCAATTTGCTGGCATTCAGGTTGCGCACACCGGCAAGTAACTGCAGACCGCTGCGCTTGTTTAAGTGCTCCAGGCAATCGACAAAAATCGCCAGGTCAAAGCGCTGCGCAGCAAGTTCCGCCGGTAGGTCGCCGGCCAGCGCATGGGCATAGTGACAATCGGGGTGCGCGACAAGAAAGGCCTGCAGTGCGGGCAACTGGTCTGAGCCGATCAACAGCAAACTTTGCGGTGCGTGCTGGGCAAGTAATGCGGCCAAGGCTTGCTGTGGCGTGCGAGAAGAAAAACGCTCAATCATCAAAAGTCCTCAATGTAGGCGGCAAGACTAGCGCGCCATTACGGGCAGGCCTAGAGCTGGCGCTTTTTAAAAACCCAGTCTTTACTGCAAAAACAATCGGCTTCAGTCCGATCAACTCAGGAGAGCGCGCTTATGAATATGTTTAAGACAACAGTTCCGCTACTGCTGGTCGCTGGCGTGTTAAGTGGTTGCAGTACTTATCAGAAAGGTGACTTGCCGATGTGCGCGGCAATCGGTGGCGTAACCGGGGGCGCGCTGGGGGCGATTGAGAGCTCGACCATGGCTGGCGTTGTTGGCGCTACTGGCGCGGTGTTGAGCGTCGCCTATTGCTGGGTGCATGGTGATGCCGATGGCGATGGGGTGGTGAATAAAACCGACAAGTGCCCTGACACCCCCATAGGCACTCAAGTTGACGAGGTCGGCTGCCCGGTAGAGGTGGCTGTGGTTGAGGAGGTGGTTGAAGTTGTGCAGGTCGATGAAGTCATAGTGGTGGATAACCTGCACTTTGCTTTTAACTCGTCCGAGTTGACCGCGGCGGATAAGTCGGTGCTCGATACTGTTGCCAGTAAACTGCGCCAAGATGCGCCGAATGCCAAGTTGAGTCTGGTTGGTTTTACTGACAGTGTTGGCTCAGACGCTTACAACCTGAAACTGTCCGAACGCCGTGCCATGTCGGTTGCCAACTACCTGGTTGCGGCGGGTGTGCCACAGGCCAATATTGTCGCAGTAGGCGGCATGGGTGAAGCCGATCCAGTGGCGGACAATGCCTCTGCAGATGGCCGCGCGATGAACCGCCGCGTGGTTATAGCGGTAGATAATTAAGCCTTTCGGCTTTTGTCTGTGCCTGTAGTTCACGGCTTGTGAACTACAGAATCCGGGTCTTTACTCCTGTGTTACCGGCATCTGCCGGTGACACAGGAGATACCTACCATGAGAACTCTACTCTCAAGGGCAGCAGTACCCCTTCTTCTGGTCAGTAGTGTTCTTTCTGGTTGCGCCTCTACCAGTAGTAACGGAGATGCGGCGCTCAACGAAAGGAACTGGCCAATTTGTAGTGCGGTTGGTGCTTTGGCGGGCGGTGGCCTAGGTGCTACCGAGAGCTCCGCCTGGGCCGGCGGCGGTGCGGCGATTGGTGCACTGTTTGCTGGGCTGATCTGTTATGCGCAAGATGGTGATGAAGACGCCGATGGCGTGCATGATCGACGCGATACCTGCCCTGGAACCCCGGCCAATACGCCGGTTAATCCCAATGGTTGTGCCATTAAAGTCTACCCAGAGGCAACGGTTCAGGAACCGGTTGCCGCCGCGCAAGATGAGGTCATTATCCTCAGCGATAAGGTCTTGTTTGATTTCGACTCGGCCACCCTAACCCCAGAAGCCAATGATCTACTGGCGCAAATCAGTAACCGGTTAACTGATGGCGCAGTGATTGCTGTCTTGGTGAAAGGCCATACCGACAGTGTTGGCTCGGATGCCTACAACGAAAAACTGTCGAAACGCCGTGCCGACAGCGTGGCAGCCTTTTTGGTGAGCCAAGGCGTGGCGGCTGACAAGGTCAAAACCGAAGGCTTCGGTGAGAGCCAGCCAGTGGCCGATAACGCCACCGATGCCGGCCGCGCACAAAATCGCCGAGTGGAAATTGTGGTCGATCGATAATCTAGCAAGCTGTATCTGAACGGGGGGGGGGGCTCGCAGGCCGTGTGAAAACTACTGTGCAGGCCCCCGTTGTTTTTTCTGCTGGCACTAGGGTCTGTTACCGTTTCATCGCGAGCCGCGTTGCCGCGAGAAATGGCCCCCGGTTAGGCCGCGCCCGCTCCCGGCGGGCTTGCGGCATTCACCCCATCCATGGGGATTGCGCAGGACGCCGGTAATGGTTATTCCCTTGCCAAGTCCTGCAACAACAGCGGGGGCCATTTCCCGCGCAACCCGAAGGGCCGGGCCTGTTTTTGCGCGAGGCGGCGTTTCTCGTCGCTCATTTGGAACAACCAAACCACGCTCCTCGGGCCTTGCCTTGCGCAAAAACAGGCTCCGGCGCGGCCGTGAATGAAACGGCAACAAACCCTAGCCCCCGGCGCAACTTAGCAGTTATGGTGCGAGCAAATAAAACCTGTAAAGGGCGGGCAATATGCGATTTTTTTTGCGACTGGGGAAGTTGCTGGCACTGCTGTTTTGGGCGCTGGTGCTGGTAAATCTGTTGGCAAGTTTTGCGAAGCCCTTTGGCGTGCTTCTGCACGTGGCTGGCGCTTCGGTTTTGCTCATTCACGGGCTTGAATTACTGCTGTTCAACGCACGCTTAGAGCAGCGTCCGCGACCCTGGTTAGAGCGTCTGCAAGTGCTGCTGTTTGGGGCGTTTCATCTGTTTGGCTTGCCGCCAGCGACACTGCTGGAGGTTGAGCATGCGTAATTTATGCTGGCTGGCCCTCTTGAGTTGCTCTTGGGCCTTGGCCGATACGCAGGTAAAGGTCGAGGCCAATACCTTGCTGCGGCTCCCGGCGGGCGGCACGACCTTGGTGCTAAAACGCTTGGAGGTGGCTGAGCATGCCACCTTGTTATTGCCCGCCAACCTTAACGAACTACAGGTTGCTGAGCTGCTGTTGGGCCAGGATGCGCATATTGGTATCGCGCCCAGCACCCAAGGGTTTCGCCTAGTGGTGCTGCATGGTGAGTTGGCCGCTGGTAGCCATATCAGTACCCGTGGCGCTGCCGGCAGCAGCAAAAAGCCGGCGCTGGCGGGGCGCGATCTGAATCTGCGTTTGGAGAATGTCCGGCTCAGTGATCTGACGGTGGATCTGCGCGGTGGCGTAGGCGCTGCCGGTCAGCATGGCCTGGACGGGCTGGCGGGTGAGGCGGGCGGTTGCCTTTGGGGGCAGGCGAGCGACGGTGAGAGCGGTCAGTCGGCGGGCAATGGTCAGCCGGGCGCGGCCGGTGGTCAGTTGCGTTTAGAAGTGCCGACAAATTTTGACCCACAGGTGCTGAAATTTAATCTGCAAGGTGGTGCGGGTGGCGCAGCAGGCATCGCCGGCCAGGGTGGGCGTGGCGGCGCAGTGAATAACTGTCTGCTCTACGACGCCGCCGGCGGTAGCGCAGGCCAAGCCGGTGCTGCCGGCAAAGCGGGTAGTTCTGGCCCGGATGGCAGCTTTAACCGAGTGGCTTTAGCGCCGACAGGCCTCTGAGGCTATGACTTGCCGGCGCGCACCGGAGGCGCCGGCAAGTCTTCAGAAGTTCGGCCGGGCGGCGGCGATAGCCACCAAGCTCAAACCCAGCAACAGATTAAAACCGACCAAGCGGCGAATTTTCCCCAGGGCGCTGGCGCCGGCCGGCCAGTCTTCGTTGCTTACGGCTTGACGCAACTGCGGCAGTTGCAGCAATTGCACCCGCAGAAACAGCGCCAGCATGGCGATATACAGGCCCATCATCACCTGCACGCTTTTCGGCGCGCCGGCAAAACCGGCGAAGCGCGACTCCAGCATGGCCACACCGCTGATCGGCAGTAGCACAATCGTCAACCACACCCATTGAAAGAAGCGCCGAAACACCTCCAGCCATAATGTCAGGCGAGCGGGCCCTTGCAGGGCGCTGACCGCCGCGGGGCGCAGGATCATCCAGGCGAAGAACATGCCGCCTACCCAGATCAGGGCACTGAGTACGTGCAGGGCATAGAAGACGCTGTCGAGGGTGAGGAGGCTGTCGAGGGGCATGGGTAAAGTTCCTGTCTGTCGGTAATGGCTTTGGCGGGCATTATCATAGCCGCCCGGTTAAACTACTGAAAATTTATCCAGTCTTTTGTCCTTCGTAGAACTCCATGCTCAGTACTGAACTCAAGTCGACAATCCAGGGCGCTTATTCGCGCTTTCTCGAAGCCAAGGGCCTGAAGGCGCGCTATGGCCAACGGCTGATGATCGCCGAGGTGGCCAAAGCCTTGGGCTCCATCAGTACCGATGAGGACAACCGGCGTGACGGTGATCCTGCCGTGGTGGTGGTCGAGGCGGGCACCGGCACCGGTAAAACCGTGGCCTATTGCCTGGCCACCATTCCGCTGGCCAAAGCCGCCGGTAAACGGCTGGTGATCGCCACTGCGACTGTGGCGTTGCAAGAGCAGGTGGTGCACAAGGATTTGCCGGATATCTTGCGTAACAGCGGGCTGAATTTCAGCTTCGCCCTGGCCAAGGGCCGCGGCCGTTATCTGTGCTTGTCCAAGCTCGATTTATTGCTGCAAGAGGGCCAGGCGCAAAGTGCCACCGCGCAGCTGTTTGCCGAAGAGGGTTTCAGCATTGCAGTCGATGAGCGCAGTCAAAAGCTGTTTACTCAGATGATCGAGAAACTCGCCGGCAATCACTGGGACGGCGACCGCGACAGCTGGTCTGAGGCGCTGGAAGATCCGGATTGGGCGCGCCTGACCACCGATCACAGCCAATGCACCAATCGCCATTGCCCGAATTTCCAGCAGTGCGCCTTTTATAAGGCACGCGAGGGCATGAGTAAGGTCGATGTGATTGTCACCAACCACGACATGGTGCTGGCCGACCTGGCCCTGGGCGGCGGTGCGGTGCTGCCCGATCCACGCGATACCCTCTATGTGTTCGATGAAGGCCATCACCTGCCGGACAAAGCCATCGGCCATTTCGCCCACTTTACCCGGCTACGCTCGACCGCCGACTGGCTGGAGCAGACGGCCAAGAACCTGACCAAACTGCTGGCCCAGCATCCGTTGCCCGGTGATCTCGGCCGGCTGATCGAGCAGGTGCCAGAGCTTGCCCGCGAGATCAAAACCCAGCAGCAATTTATGTTCAGCGCCTGCGAGCAGTTGGCGGATTTTCGCGCCGGCGAAGATATGCAGGGCCGCGAGCGTCCGCGCCACCGTTTTGCCGGCGGGCTGGTGCCGGAACATTTGCGCGAGATGGCGATTGAGTTGAAGAAGGGTTTTGCGCGCTTGAACGATCTGTTCACCCGCCTGACTGATCTGCTCAAAAAAGCCATGGATGGCGAGGTCAGCATTGGCATCGCCAGCCATCAGGCCGAGGAGTGGTATCCGCTGTTTGGTAGCTTGCTGACGCGCGCCCAGGGCAATTGGGAGTTATGGACGGCCTTTAGCACCGAAGACCCGCAGGACAATCCGCCGATGGCCCGCTGGCTAAGTTTGGCCGAGAGTGGCGCGTTGTTTGATATTGAGGTCAATGCCAGCCCGATTCTGGCTGCCGAAACCTTGCGCCGTAATCTGTGGAATGTCGCTTATGGTGCGGTGGTGACGTCGGCCACGCTAACGGCGCTGGGCACCTTCGATCGATACAGAATGCGCGCCGGCTTGCCTAAAGGCGCGGTGACCACTGTGGCGCCGAGCCCTTTCCAGCATGCCGATGCCGGAGTGTTGCGGGTGCCTGATCTGCGCGCCGATCCACGAGATTCGGTGGCCCATACGGCGGCGATCATTCGTGAATTGCCGGGGTTGGTGGAGGGTTCACGCGGCACCTTGGTGCTGTTTTCCTCGCGCAAGCAGATGCAGGAAGTGTTCGACGGTCTGGAGCGCGAGTGGCGCAAGCGGGTGTTTATTCAGGGCAATTTGTCCAAGCAAGAAACCTTGAATAAGCACAAAGCGCGAGTCGATGGCGGTGAGGCCAGCGTGTTGTTCGGTTTGGCCAGTTTTGCCGAAGGGGTGGATTTGCCCGGCGCCTATTGCGAGCACGTGGTGATTGCCAAGATTCCTTTCGCGGTGCCGGATGATCCGGTGGAGGCGGCCTTGTCTGAGTGGATCGAGGCGCGCGGCGGTAATCCCTTTATGGAATTGGCCGTGCCGGATGCCTCATTGCGCTTGGTGCAGGCCTGTGGGCGTTTGCTGCGCACCGAGGAAGATCGTGGAACTATCACTCTGCTGGATCGGCGGGTGGTGACCCAGCGTTATGGCAAGGCGATTTTGAACGCCTTGCCACCGTTTCGGCGGATTATTGATTGAAACTTATGGTTAGCTAAGCAGTTGCGCAAAGGCTTTATCGGCTTCCAGTGATTCCTCTAGTGCGCCAAACAGTTTATCCCGGTCAATGCCCTCAAACAGCGGGCCGTTTAAGGCGGCTTTTGCCTCATCGGTGACGCCGCCATGGGTGCGCACGGTTTCCGCGATGTGCACCGCTTGGGCGATTAGCATTGGTAACACAATGCCAGCGGGTGCTTGAGTGGGACGGGCTTGGTAGGCAATGGCATCCTGAATCAGCTTGGGTAATTGCCAGCGACGGGCGAGTTCGGCGCCGACTTCCGGGAAGCCAAAGCCCAGCTGCAAGGTTTCTAGCGCCACCCGCTGAGCGGCATCGATTTTGCCGCTGCGGTTGAGTTGCGCGGCCAAATCTGGCGCGCCGGTTTGAATCAGTAACTCGCCAATGTTGTGCATCATCCCGCAGGTGAAGGCCGTCTCAACCGCTTCGCCGCGCTGTTTGGCGAGCATCCGGCAGATGCCGGCGACCTGAAAGGTGTGAATCCAGAAGCCTTTAAGGTCGAAGCCTGAGTCGGTTTTAAAGGCACCGGTAACTGCCGAGGCCAGTACCAGGGTGCGAAGGGTATTGAAGCCTAGTCGCATGGCCGCGTCTTCTACGCTGGTGGCCTCGCGCGCGCCTCGAAAACGTGCCGAGTTGGCTAAGCGCAGCACTTTTGCGGCGATCACCGGGTCCAAGGAAATGTTGCGGGCCACGCTGTCAATGTTGGTGCTGGGGTTGTCAAATTGCACAATCAGCTCTTGGGCCACTTTTGGGATGCTTGGCAAACTGTGTAGCTGATTAAAAAGCGCGTTGAGTTCCATGACAGTAGCCCTTGTTGTAGTGGATAAGGAAAACATAGTCAGCAAAGTGGATTTACGCCTTTTGTTTTTACAAACAATGGACCGGTGAAAGACAAAACCCGCAACGGTGCCGCACAATGGCCGCCTTGCCAGCCAGAGGTCCGTTGGCTGCACATATTTAATCTAGGAGCGAGTCACAATGCTGTTGTCTTCCTTTCGTCCGCTGGTTGCCCTGTGCGCGCAGGTAGCCCTGTGTTTTGGCGCGGTATTTTGCGCCCCCGGCGCGCAGGCAGCGGACGGCCAGACGCTGTACAACTTTGTTAAGCCGATGGACGTGGTGCAGGTGGTTACCCGTGATGCCAGCCTGCCGAGCCTGACTGCCGAAGTCAGCAGCGATGGCGAAATTCTGCGTCGGCTAAATTTTAATCAGGCCGCGCAGCCGAGTGTGCGCCTGACCCCACAAAGTGGCAGTTGGGACTGGTCAACCGCTGGCGCCATGAGCCTGCGGGTGCAAAACGCCATGGACTGGGCCTTGACTCTCGAGGTGCAGATTGAAAGTGCCGACGGCAAGGTACTGCGCACCAGCATTGCGTTGCCGGCTGGACCTGCGCAAACCTTGCTGGTGCCGCTGCAAGCAAGTTCGCCATTGATGCAGGGGATGCGCGCCGGGCCGCCAATGCCGTGGCATTACGAGGGCAAGAAGGTGCTGTTGGCCAGTGTCGTGACCGGCGAGTTGCAGGCCAGCCAAGTGGTGGCGGTGAGCCTGTCGTTGAACCAGCCGAATGCCACCCAGAGCATTTTGCTCGGCCGCTTTGGGGTGCAGGATGTGGCGCCCGTACAGGCGGCGGCGTACGCCAATATCGTCGATGCCTATGGTCAGTTTAGTCGCGGCCAGTGGCCGGAAAAAGTCAGCAGCGATGCCCAGCTCAAAGCCGCCGCAGATAAAGAACAAGCACAACTGAAAAACTGGCTAAGCCAGCGGCCCAAGCAAGATCAGTTTGGCGGCTTGCTCAGTGGTCCAAGCTTTGAGGCGAAAGGTTTCTTTCGTACTGAAAAACGCGATGACCGCTGGTACCTGGTCACGCCCGAAGGTCATCCTTTCTACTCGTTGGGTGTCAACACAGTTACCGCCGACAACAGCCCGACCTATGTAGAAGGCCGCGAGTCAATGTTTGCCGCCTTGCCGAAAGAGGGCGAGGCGCTGGCCAGTTATTTCGGCAGCGCCGATAACCGCAGTGATACCGGTTCAGCCAAAGGCCGGGCGTTTGGCCACGGCCGCTGGTTTGATTTTTATGGTGCGAACCTGGAACGCAGCTACGGTAAGCAACCCCAGGCTAATTGGGTGACCAATACCCTCGATCGCCTGCAAGCCTGGGGCTTTAACACCATCGGCAACTGGAGTGAGCCGGCGCTAATCGCCGCGCAGCGGGTGCCTTACACCATTCCGCTGTTGATTCATGGCGACTACGCCACCATCAGCACCGGGCTGGATTGGTGGGGTGGCATGCCCGATCCTTTTGACCCGCGCTTTGCTTTGGCCACCGAGCGGGCCGTGGCGATTGCCGCCCGTGACCATCGTGATGACCCTTGGTTGCTCGGTTATTTCGCCGATAACGAGCTGGCCTGGGCCGATCAGGGCACCGAGCCCAAGGCCCGTTATGCGCTGGCCTATAACACCCTGCGTTTGAGCACCGATGTACCAGCCAAACGGGCATTTCTTAAGTTGTTGCGCGACAAGTACCGCAATCAACAGGGGCTTTCCAAGGCCTGGGGCATTGAGTTACCGGCCTGGGAGTTGATGGAAGACCCAGGCTTCCAAGCGCCGCTACCGAGCGCCGAGCATCCGGCCATTGAGGCGGATTTACAGCGGTTTCAACGCTTGTTTGCCGATACCTACTTCAAAACCATCACCGAGTCGCTGAAGTGGCACTCGCCAAATCACCTGTTGCTCGGTGGCCGTTTTGCCATCAGCACCCCGGAGGCGGTGGCCGCCTGCGCGCAGTATTGCGATGTGCTGAGTTTTAACTTCTATACCCGCGAGCCACAGCATGGCTATGACTTTGCTGTTTTGCGTACCTTGGACAAGCCGGTAATGGTCACCGAGTTTCACTTCGGCTCGCGTGACCGTGGACCGTTCTGGGGCGGTGTCAGCGAGGTCTACAGCGAGGAAGAGCGCGCGCCAGCCTATGCCAACTTCCTCAAGCAGGCGCTGGCCGAGCCATTGATTGTCGGTGTGCACTGGTTTCAGTACCTCGATCAACCGCTCAGCGGCCGCTTACTCGATGGCGAGAACGGTCACCTCGGACTGGTAGGTATTACCGATCGACCTTTCCAGGGTTTTGTTGAAGGGGTGCGCAAGGCCAACTTGGCGCTGGCCAAAGACGGTTTGCCGGCACCCGCCAAGAGCGCGCCGTAAAGCTTGTTTGGCCTAGCTCAAGAGCCGTTTACGGCTCTTGAGCTATTCCCAGGTGAGCGGTGCGCTGCACTAATACCGCTTATTTCACTCTTGCCGCAGGAGTTGGCGCGTGCAGATTCAGGGTTATTTTGATTTTCAGTTTGAAGCGGTTAAAGACGCCTTCGCCGCGCTATTTACTGAGCCGCAGCAACGTGGTGGCGCTCTTTGTATTCAGATTGGCGGGCAAACGGTAGTCGATATCTGGACCGGTGTCGCCGACAAAGACGGCGTCCAGGCGTGGCAGACCGACACCATCGTCAATCTGTTTTCCTGCACCAAAGCCTTTGCGGCCGTGACTGCCTTGCAGTTGGTGGCGGAGGGCAAGTTGGCCCTCGATGTGCCGGTTGCCAATTACTGGCCTGAATTTGCCTGCGCCGGTAAACAAGCGATCACGCTGCGCCAGTTGCTCTGCCATCAGGCCGGTTTGCCAGCCCTGCGTGAGCTGTTGCCGCCTGAGGCTTTGTATGACTGGAGCCGCATGGCCGCGGCGTTGGCGGCCGAGCAACCTTGGTGGACTCCGGGCGAGGGGCATGGTTATGCCGCTATTACCTATGGCTGGCTGGTCGGTGAGTTGCTGCGTCGGGCCGATGGGCGCGGGCCGGGTGAGTCGATTGTGGCGCGCACCGCCCAGCCGCTCGGACTGGACTTTCATGTCGGCTTGGCCGACAGCGAGTTTTCGCGGGTGGCGCATGTCAGTCGCGTCAAGGGCGATCTGGGCGACGCCGCCGCGCAACGCCTGCTCAAGTGCATGTTCGGCGAACCAAACTCGATGACCACCCGGGCCTTTGCCAATCCGCCCTCAATTATGACCAGCACCAACAAGCCCGAGTGGCGGCGCATGCAGCAGCCGGCCGCGAATGGTCACGGTAATGCCCGCAGCCTGGCCGGTTTTTATAGCGGTTTGCTGGATGGGCGTTTGTTGGACACTGAACTGCTGAGCGAGCTGCGTCGCCAGCACAGCCTCGGCCCAGACCGAACCTTGCTGACCGATACCCGTTTTGGCCTGGGCTGCATGCTTGATCAGCCGGACGTAGCCAACGCCACTTACGGGCTGGGCCCGCAGGCGTTCGGTCACCCTGGTGCCGGTGGCTCGGTGGGTTTCGCCGACCCCGAGCGGGAAGTGGCCTTCGGTTTTGTCACCAATAGCCTGGGGCCTTATGTGTTGATGGACCCGCGCGCGCAACAGCTCGCCCGTGTTCTTGGGCAGTGTTTGTAGCTTGCGCCGCCGGCAACTTGTCGCAGATCAAACCAAGTGGCTGGCAGCTGGGTAAGCTTAAGCCTCTACTTTTAAGGAGCTTTGCCATGAGCAAAAGCCTGGCCGACATGCGCCGCGACTACACCCGCGATGGTTTGTGTGAGAGCAATGCGCCTGCGGAGCCCTTTGCGCTGTTTCACCAATGGTTTGTTGATGCGGTGAGTACCGAGCAGCTGCCGGTGGAGCCAAACACCATGACCTTGGCGACTGTGGATGCCGAGGGTCGGCCGCATTGTCGGGTGCTGCTGCTGAAGGGGCTGGATGAGCGTGGTTTTACTTTTTTCACCAACTACGACAGCGCCAAGGGCGCGCAATTAGCGGCGCAGCCGTTTGCCGCCATGACCTTTTTTTGGCCCAGTCTCGAACGTCAGGTGCGCATCGAAGGGCGGGTCGAACGGGTCAGTTTGGCTGAGTCCGATACGTATTTTCAGGTGCGCCCGCTGGGCAGTCGCATTGGCGCTTGGGCGTCGCCGCAAAGCCAGGTGATTGCTGATCGTGGCGAGTTGGAAGAGTTGTTGGCGCAGACTGAGCGGCGCTTTATGCAGCAGGCCCCCCATTGTCCTGAGCATTGGGGCGGTTATCGCTTGCTGCCGGAGCGCATCGAGTTTTGGCAGGGGCGGGCGAGCCGCTTGCATGATCGACTCAACTACCGCTTGCTCGACAATGCTTGGCTGCGCGAGCGCCTGGCGCCTTAACAGGCCGTTGAAAAACTACTGCGCTCGGCTATGCGGCGTTGAAATCAGCCTCAAAATGCTCATGTACAGCTCGTACACTGTGCTTTTTCGGCTGATTTCGCCTTGCCTAGCCGTCGCTCGCTACATTTTTCAACAGCCTGTTAGCCGGGCTCAGTCTGCCTGATAGTCGTTGGCCGCTTGCTCCAGCCAGGCGGCTAATTGCTTGCTCTCCACGCCCTCGGCTTTGGCTGCCGCCAAACGCTGCAGCATATAGGCGCGTTTGGCGGCATCGGCGCCGGCCATCGAGAGCGCCAGGTCGCGGTCCGTCCAGCGCTTGATGCGCACATACAGCCACCAGTGAAAGTACAGGCCGCTGCTAACCGCGATGAAAATAATAAAATAATCCATAAAGCTTCCTGAGCCTGTGCTGAGAGTCCGCTGGCGGCTGAACTGGCGGGCTAATTCTAAGGTCAGAACTGGGTAAATACAGCAATTTACCCAGGCTGCGTCGTGACAGCGTCTGCGCCGCAGAGTCTAATAGACAACAGTCATTTATGGAGATACTGCAATGCGTAAGTCTGTTCTGTTGGCCGCCTCAATTACCGCGGTATCCTTGACCTTGGCTGGCTGCCAGTCGAGCTTAACCGGCGACAGCTATTCGCGTGACGAAGCCCGTACGGTGCAAACCGTACGCATGGGTACCATCGAATCCTTGCGCCCGGTAAAAATTGAAGGCAGCAAAACCCCGATCGGCGCCGGCGCCGGTGCGGTCATCGGTGGTGTTGGCGGTAGCTCGGTCGGTGGTGGTAAAGGCAGTATCGTCATGGCCGTAATAGGTGCCGTGGCCGGTGGCTTGCTGGGCGCGGCAACCGAAGAGGGCTTGACCCGTACTCAAGGTGTCGAAGTTACCGTGCGCGAAGATGACGGCAGCATGCGTGCCTATGTGCAGGAAGTGCAGCCCAATGAAATCTTCCGGGTTGGCGAGCGCGTGCGGATCATGAGCGTCAATGGCACCAGCCGCGTCGCCCACTAAAAGCGTGGCAATTAGAAGCCGACCCTCTGGGTCGGCTTTTTTGTGGCCGATGACTTAGGCTTGCTTGCGACTGCTCAGGTAGCAGATGGCAAAGCCCAGCAACGCCGCGAGGACTGAGCCGGTGAGGATGCCGACGCGATCCATGCCCGAGTATTCACTGACGTCAGGAATAAAGGCCAAGGAGCCGACAAACAGGCTCATGGTAAAGCCGATCCCGCAGAGAATCGCCAGCCCCAGCACTTGGCCCCAATTAGCGCCTTCGGGCAACTTGGCCAGCCCCGTCTTGATGATTAGCCAAGCAAAGCCGAACACCCCAATAGTTTTACCCGCCAGCAGGCCTGCGGTAATGCCCAGCGGGACTGGATGGAGAAAACTTTGCAGGCTCAGGCCAGCCAGGGGTACGCCGGCATTGGCGAAGGCAAAAATCGGCAAAATGGCAAAGGCGACCCAGGGGTGCAGGGCATTCTCCAGGGTTGCCAGGGGGGAGGGTTCCTCGTTACTTGAACGCAGTGGAATGCACAGCGCCAGGATCACTCCCGCCAAGGTGGCATGCACACCGCTCTTTAATACGCAGACCCACAGCAAGGTGCCGACCACCAGATAGGGGCTGAGTTTGCTCACCCCAAAGCGGTTCATCAGGAGCAGAATGCTGATAAATACCGCGGCCATTATCAACGACAACGTCGACAAGTCTGTGGAGTAGAACAGCGCAATAACGATGATGGCGCCAAGGTCGTCGATGATCGCCAGGGTCATCAGAAACAGTTTTAGGGATACCGGTACGCGTTTGCCCAGCAGCGCCAACACGCCGAGGGCGAAGGCGATGTCGGTGGCCATAGGAATGGCCCAGCCACCAATAGCCGCTGGATTGTCGTGGTTAAAGGCCCAATAGATCAGCGCCGGCACCAGCATGCCGCCAATCGCGGCGGCGCCTGGGAGCACCAGTTGTGAGGGTTCTTTGAGTTGGCCTTCGAGCACTTCGCGCTTCACTTCCAGGCCAATCAGCAGAAAGAACACCGCCATCAGGCCGTCGTTAATCCACAGCAGCAGCGGCTTGGCGATTTCTAAGGCGCCAAACTGCACGGCAACCGGTATGTCGAGCAGGCTGGTATAGAGAAAGCTCAAGGGGGAGTTATTGATGGTCATGGCCAGCACGGCGGCGGCGATCAGCAATAAACCGCTGGCAGATTCCAGCTCAAAGAAGCGAGTAAGAGTTGTGCGCATGGGAGGCGGTTGGTTATCCAGTGATAAATCAAGGACTAACCCTACCCCGTGAGGCGGTTTGATCAAACAAAAATCACATTCGTTTTTGTTATAAAAAATGTGCTTGAAACTGGTGTTGCTGTGCTGAGCAGCCCTGTTGATACGCCGGCTGCAGGGTTTTTACGCACTGCAGTCGGTCAGCCAGTGCTTAACCGCGCAGACGCAGGGTTAGGCCCTTGGGCGTGTGGTACTGCGCGCCTTTGCGCTTGCGCAACTGTGTAACCTAACCGCGCAGACGCAGGGTTAAACCCTTGAGGAAGTTACGCAGCAGTTGATCGCCGCAGGGGCGGAAGTTCTTTTGCCCCTCTTTACGAAACAGTGCACTGAGTTCTGGCTTGGAGACTGGGAAGTCGGCGGCTTGCAGAATGTCATGCAGGTCGGCGTCTTTAAGCTCAAAGGCAACCCGCAGTTTTTTCAAGATGACGTTGTTATTGATCGGCCATTGCACGGGCTGCGCCGGCAGGTTGTCGTTCTTGCCGCGCTTGAAAAACACCAGTCCGTCGAGGAAGTGCGCCATTACTTCGTCAGTGCATGGCACGCGGTTTTCATCTTCCTCGGGCAGCAAAAACGCCGCTAGCTCCGGCTGGGTAAGGCTGTAGTTGGCCTGGCTGAACACCTCCAGCACGGTCGCGTCATTGATATTGAGGCTGTAACGCAGGCTGCGCAGGACATCGTTATTGATCATGCAGGTCACTCAGGTAAAAGGGTGGATCGTTGGATAGCTAGGCTCTGTTGACGTAAGCGAACGCGCCGCGTTGCCGCGTCAAAGCCCGCCAGGCTAGGCGCAGGACGCCGGCAATGGTCATTCCCTTGCCAAGTCCTGCAACACCGCATGGCGGGCTTTGACGCGCAACCCGAAGGGACGGTGCTGTTTTGTCGCAGGGCGGCGTTACTCGTCGCTCGTTTGGAATAACCAAACCACGCTCCTCGTGCCTTGCCCTGCGACAAAACAGCCTCCGTCGCGGCATGTGCGCTTACGTCAACAGAGCCTAACATTCTACCGCGTGGCGGCGCTGCGCTGGGTCTTTGTCTGCGCTTGGGCAGCCCAGCGGGCAAATGTAGTGATGGCCACGAACTCAGGGTGCAATTGCAGATAGAATGCAGGCTAGGCAATCAAGGTATTGAACATGGCATTAATTGGCCGTTACAACAGTTTACAGGTGGTTAAGCACACCGACTTCGGGCTCTATCTGGATGGCGGCGCGGACGGTGAAATTCTGCTGCCCAAGCGCTACATCCCCAAGGATACGCCCAGCGAGGTAGAGGACTGGCTGAATGTGTTCATCTACCTGGACAGTGACGACAAGCTGATCGCCACCACCGAAAAGCCCAAGGTTCAAGTGGGTGAGTTCGCCAGCTTGAAGGTGCTGGAGGTCAACAGCATTGGTATCTTCCTCGACTGGGGGCTGTCCAAAGATTTGCTCCTGCCCTATTCGGAAGAGAAGCGTTCATTGCAGGCCGGCGACTACTGCGTGGTGCATGTTTATTTGGACAAACACACGCGGCGCATCACGGCCACGGCGCGGCTGGATCGTTATCTGGATCTGCGTCCCAACACCTATCACGTTGGCCAGAGCGTTGATCTGCTGGTGGCGGAATCAACCGAGATGGGCTTTAAGGCCATTATCAACAACCAGCACTGGGGCTTGATTCACAAGAACGAAGTGTTCAAGTTTTTGCGCAACGGCATCCGCGAGAAGGGCTTTATCAAAGAGCTGCGCGCCGACGGCAAAATCAGCCTGTCGCTGCAGCCAGTAGGGCAGGATGCGGCCGATGCCTTGCATCAGAAAATCCTGCAGTTGCTGCAAGAGAAGGGCGGCGTACTGCCGGTCAACGACAAGAGCGAGCCGCAGGTTATCAGTGACATGTTCGGTGTCAGCAAGGGCAACTTCAAAAAAGCCATTGGTGCGCTGTACAAGCAGGGCCTGATCGTTATCCACGCCGACCGTATCGAGCAGGTCTAACCGGCCGCTGAAAAACTACTGCGCTAGGCTATGCAGCGTTGAACTCAGCCCAAAATGCTCATTTACGAGCAGTAAACTGCGCTTTTTCGGCTGATTTCGCCTTGCCTAGCCGTCGCTCGCTACGTTTTTCAACGGCCTCGCCAAGACCGCTCTGCCTCGCCAGCCTTGGCGAGGCGTCTTTACAGCGCTGGGCTGTCGTCGGCTGGCTGGTTGGTAACCAAATCAGCGGTTGGTTGCAGTGGCTGGCTGGTCACAGTGAAGTCGGTGATTTCAATCAGCCCGCGGCCTTGACCCAGCAGGTGGAAGGAAAACGCCTTACGCGCCTGCAAATTGTCAAAGCTAAAACTCAGGTCTATCGGTTTGCCGCGAGTCAGTAGTGGCAGCGGCGGAATATCCAGCGTCACGTCGCGGTCAAATTCCTTGGTTTTTAGCTGCAGTTGCAGACCTTTTTTGTCCAGGTTCAACGCCCGCACCTTGAGGTGTACGGTAGTTTGCGAGCCTTGCGGCAGTTCCAGGTACTGCGCACCGACCAGGTTGGCGGTCCAGTCATCTAGATTCTTTTCGTGCAGTTTTACCTTGTCACGTTTAGCGAACTGGTACTGCTGGCCGAGTTGTCCGCTGAGCAGTGACTGATCGAGCAGGGTCGCGCGCATGGCCACCATGTTGGCTTGTTTGCCGGTGAAACGGCCCAGGTAACGTGCGCTGTCGGCAATAAAGCCGTCGCTGGCATAGCGCCGGCAAACATGCTGAAAGTTGCATTCAACAAACTGCCCCTTGCCATCGTGCTGGCGCAGCATGCCGTTGGTGTAGGACATGATCTCGCGGCCGTTGCTGTAGTCGCGAAACAGCGAGCGGCCGGAGATGTTGGCCGGCACCGGCAGGTCGAAGTAGTCGAGTATCGAGGCAGTTAAATCAACGTGGCCATAGACCCCCGGTTTGATCGCCGGCAGTGCTGCTTGCTCGGGCGCCAACACCAGATTGAAACCCCAGGCCGAAGCCAGGCGCACGCCCTCAAGGCCATGGGATTCATCGGAGGTAATGATGACCAGGGTGTCTTTGAGCACGCCTTGTTTTTCCAGGCCGCTGAGGAAACTGTCGATGGCATCGTCCAGATAGCCCACTGCCGCCTGTTTAGGGCTGTCGTAACGGGCTAAGTAGTCGTCAGTCGAGGCGTAGGGTTGGTGAGTGCCAACCGTCAGCAGCGTGAGCATCCAGGGTTTTTGCTGTTTGCGCAGTTGGCGTACGTAGGTCAGCGCGCCCTCAAAGTACGACTTGTCATCCATGCCCCAGGCGAACTCGAGCTGTGGCTTTTTGCGAAACCATTCGCGGCCGTGGGTTTGGTTAAACCCCATGCGCGGCATGATTTTGTCTTTGGCCATAAATTGCAGCCCGGCGCCCTGCAAGAAGTGCGTGCTAAAGCCTTGGCCGCTCATTTGTGCCGGCAGGCATTGCTGGTTGCGCTGGTTGTTATTGTTGAGCAACTCGACGCCTTTTGGGGTGCCGCTGTCGAGCTTGCTGTAATCGCCGCAGAGCATGGCATACAGGCCGCGGATGGTCTGATGGCTGTGCAGTACGTAATCCGGGGTGGTCATTGCGCGCTCGGCCCAACGGCTGAGTTTGGGCATTAAATTTTCTTGATAGCTACTGTGAACGGCATTGCGACTGGCGGCTATATAGGCCCCAGGGATGCCTTCGACGGTAATGATCAGCACGTTGCGCGCCTTGCCGGCGCCGGCAATCAAACGTGTGCCGTTAAGGTCGAGTTGGCTGAGCCCGGCGATGTCGACGGGGCTGTCGACCGGGCTGTCATCGAGCCAGCTATCGAGCTGTTGCTGACCGGCATTTACGGCGGTGGCGAGCAGCTTGTGCGGCAGGTTGAATTGACGCCATTCATCGGCCTCGCTCGGCTGCAAGTAAGACGCCGTGCTATGACCGAGCAGCAATAAAAGTGGTGCGGCATAGAGGTAGCGCGAGCGGCGTGTTGGGTCTGGCAATTGACGCCGGGCCGACAGCAGGTACAGCACAATGCCCAGTCCCAGTAGCAAGCTCAGGGCCAGAAACGGGTGAGCGATGCCGCCACCTTCGGTGGACTGACTGAGAAATTGTGCATCGGTTAGATAATGCAGGTCGCTGGCCTCCGGCATACGCCCGACGGCGCTGACCAATTCGGCGGCGCCCAAGCTCAGCAGCGCCCAGAAGAGCAGCACTGGCAGTGTCAGCCATAGCGATCGTTGGCGCAGAAACAATAGCAGCAGACCGCCGATGGCAAGGTCTGAGACATAGCCACGTGGGTCAGACCAGCCGAGTAAAAAACGACTGGCCAGCGGAAGCGCCAGCAGCAACAGTGCAAGACCGAGGCTGGCAGTGGGTTTTGGCAGCCAGCGGCTGAGAGGGCGCACAGAAACTCCTAGAGCAAGAGTGCTTGGTTGGGTGACTAAGCGCACTTAACGAGCGTTAATCAGTTTGAAACAGGAATCTGCTATGCGCCAGTAGACCGCAAAAAATCAGTTAAATTCACTGGCCTGTGAGTGGCTTCTGCTGCTTGCTGTGACGCCCACGCGGGCAGACACTGAAGCAGTTATGAGTGACCAGTAGCAACGGCATAAAAGGGGTGAATTTGATGAGTTTTACCAAACACGGCGTGCTGATTTTTATCGCGATATGGACGTTGCCAGTGTTGGTGGCTGAACCGCTAAAGCGCCAACCTCAAGCTATTGAGGTGTACTCGGTGAGCCCCGGCGCTTCGGGCAGTATCAGTAGCTCTTCACGCAGCCAGGGTTATGAGGTTGCGCCCGTGCCGGGTCTGCCCAGTGGCGTGTCGACGCGCAGCAGCACTGTGTATGGCGGTTCGACGCTGCAACAATCGGGTGGCATTCGCCAGAGCACTGAGTATCCCAACGGCCTGCGTGTGCCACAGCAGTCTGTGCAGGGCAGTTACCAGTATCAGCGTGACGAATAAATCGCCCGGCAGGGTGATGCCGTTGCTATCGGCAAACGCTGCAGTTGAGTCTGACGGAGTCAGCTATGGGTGAGTTAGGCGCTAAACACTGTGCTTGGTTGTCGTGTGCAGGGGGGCGCACCGGGCAGGCTTGGCGCTCGAAACAGCGCGGCGGATAAACCGGCGATCCAGCACTCGTATCGCCTTGGCGTGGCTATGCTTAAGCAACCGGCATGTGCGCCGCTGAGGAGGCTGGTATGAATCCGTTATCCACCGAGATGTTGTTGGATTTTTGGTCCTCGTCGGCCCTGCAAGTCAACTTGTTGATTTTCATGAACCTGTTTGGTGCGCTGATACTCGGCTGTTTGGTCGGTTATGAGCGCGCTTACCATGGTCGCGCGGCGGGTATGCGCACCTATGGCTTGGTGTGCATGGCCTCGGCGGCATTGACGGTGATTGCGGGTTTTTCCCTGGATTGGTACGGCGGGCATGGGGCGCCCAACCCGACCGGTAGTGATCCGACGCGGATTATTCAGGGCATTGTCACCGGCATTGGTTTTCTCGGTGCCGGGGTGATCATGAAAGAGGGCATGAGCATCAGTGGTCTGACCACGGCGGCGTCGATTTGGGCCTCGTCGGCCATCGGGGTGATGGTTGGGGTCGGCTTTTATGCCGCGGCAATCATGCTCGCGCTGCTGTCGGCGCTGTGCATGCTCGGTTTGTCGCGGTTAGAGACGTACTTGCCGCAGCGCCCGGCGATTGGCATTACCTTGCGCTTTGATCCGGGCTTTCAACCCGATGAAGGTGAGCTGCGCGGTTTTCTAATGAGTCACGGCTTTGACATGGCGATGGGCTCGATCAGCATTACCTACAGCAAGGGCAGCGCCGAGTGGCGTTTTGTCGCCATCGCCCGTTGCCGCCGCTGTGGCACGCCGATGATTGCCCTGGCGCAAAGCTTGGAGCTGCACGCCGGGATCAAAAACTTCAATATCGTGCACGCGCGCAACTGAGCCGCGCACTGCCATAAGCCATTACTGCGGCTGGTCCCAGAGTGATTCCAGGCGCGCATCGCGGCCACAGCCGTTACGGTAGTAGTTGTAGCGCAGCGGATTTTTGCTGTGGTAGTCCTGATGGTAGTCCTCGGCGGGGTAGAAGGTGCTGGCTGGCAGAATCTGCGTCGCGATAGGCGCCGGTAATCGTCCAGATGCGGCCAGGGTTGCCTTGGACGCTTCGGCTATTTGTTTTTGCTGCGGGTTGCTATAAAAAATCGCACTGAGGTATTGCGGGCCGCTGTCGCAGAACTGGCCGTCAGCATTCAGCGGGTCAATGGTCGGCCAGTAGGCTTCCAGCAGTTTAGCGTAGCTGATTTTGCTCGGGTCAAAACGCACTTGCACCGCTTCGAAGTGGCCGCTTTGGCCGGCGGATACTGCCTCATAACTGGGATTGGCCAAGGTGCCACCAATGTAGCCCGAGGTGGTCGAGAGCACGCCGGCAACCTTGTCAAAATCCGACTCTGTGCACCAGAAGCAACCTCCGGCAAAGATCGCCACGGCACTGTTGTTCGGGCTTGCAGCGTCCGCCGCGGCGGCAAAGTTATGCCCCCCCAGCAGGCTGATCATCAGTGCGCCGAGACGCAGGCTGCTGCGTAACGGCATAGAAATGCTAGGCATGATTAGCTCCGCAACGCCGGCAAGGCTTCAGTTTTAGGAATAAAGTGCAGCGCCACACCATTGTTGCACCAGCGTTCGCCTCGCGGCGCCGGGCCGTCGTCAAAGCGGTGCCCCTGATGGCCGCCACAACGGGCGCAGTGGTATTCGGTGCGCGGCAAAATCAATTTGAAGTCGCGGCTCAGCGCCACATGCCCGGCAAGCGGCTGGGTAAAGCTCGGCCAGCCGGTGCCGCTGTCGAATTTGCTGGCGCTGTCGAACAGCGGCAAATAGCAGGCGGCGCAAATGTACGTACCGTCGCGGTGTTCATCGTTTAACGGGCTGGAACCTGAGCGCTCGGTGTCTTCGTCAAACAGCACGGCGTAAGCCTCAGGCGACAGCAGCGGACGCCAAGTTTCGTGGGCTTTGCCGAGGGCTTGAATGGTTTGCGCGCCAGGTTCGGCGTCGCTCGCAGCGCTGGCAAAGCGGCTGAGTAACGCCAGGGGGCCAAGCAGGGCCAGGCTGTGTAGCAGGGTGCGTCGTTGCATGGGACTCATCCGCAGGTAGTGGGCAAACAGTAGAGTCAGCCTTGAGCGAAAAATTACAACGCCCGGCTGATCTTTCACCTTTACCCGCACTGGGAGCCTCTACCGGGCGATCTCAGCTGGGTTCAGATTTCTCCAGGGTGCGGCGTAATTTGCGCATGGCATACCACACCGCGCCGACACAGAGCGGCACGGCCAGGCCGGTGATCAAGGCGCTGTTATCAATCAGGCCGAGGGCTTTGGCTGACTCGGCCAGGTACTTGGTCAACCCTACTAAGTAGTAGCTGATCGCCGCGACGGACAGGCCTTCGACCGTTTGTTGCAGGCGTAATTGAATGTGGCTGCGCTGGTCCATATTCAGCATCAGGCTTTGGTTTTGCGCTTCGATGGTCAGATTGATCCGGGTGCGCAACAGTTCGCTGGCGCGGTCGATGCGCCGGGACAAATCATTCAGCTCATTGCGCACCGCCTCGCAGGTGCGCCAGGCCGGGGTTAGGCGGCGTTGGAGGAACTCGCGAAAGGTCTGCAAACCGCCAACTTCCTGCTCGCGCAACTCTTCTAGGCGATTGATGATCAGCTGGTAATAGGCTTGGGCTGCGGAGAAACGAAAGTTGTTGTCGGAGATCAGTTTTTCAATTCGCGCGGCCAGGCTGCTGAGTTCAGCCAGCAGGCGGCGCTCATCGTTGAGCCCGGCAATCTGGTTGATTTGCTGGATTACCGTGGCCAGCTGCTGGTCCATGGTTTTGACCTCCGGGGCGATGCTTTTGGCCGCCGGCAGGGCCAGCAATAGCATCATTCGGTAGGTTTCCATCTCCAGCAAGGTGCGCACCAAGCGTCCGCTTTGGCAGGGGTTGAGTTCGCGGTTATGGATAAGGATTCGTCCGCTGCCGTCGCTGTGGATGCGGTAGGCGCTCCACAGGCGGGCCTTGTGCTCTTTAACTTCGGAGCTGATCAGTCGGTGGCCCTCAAAGTACTGACGAATCAGCTCGGGGCCCGGTTCTTCGTCCGGTGCCTGGACGAGTTCTAGGTGCAGGGCGCTGATCAGTTTGCCCGGCAGGTTGTTGAGCCAGTGAGTGGGCAACAAAGTCAGCGGGCTGCTGCTGAAGGGCGATGGCTCAGCGCTCTGGCAGATCAGCGTGTAGGTGGAGAACTCGGTATGCCGCTCCCAGCGCAGCTCAAAGCCACCAAAGTTCTGGTAATAGCAGGATGATTCGGCGGTCGGCGGCAGCACCGCATGGCGTGCGCACAGCGCCTGCAAGTGCTGGTGCTCGGCGTCATTGGCCGGCTCCTCGCGCAATAGCACTAGATGCGCCAGGCAGCTTGGGGTTTGCAGTACCGGGAAGGGGCGGGCATGCAGTTCATTGAACAGCGACTCGCGGGCCGGATGAAACGCCAAGTTTGGCGTGTCAGTCGGCGCCGGCTCAGGGCAAAGTCCAGCGGGCGGCAAGGTCTGGTTCATCGACTGTGTGTCCATCGGAGCGCCGGCCTTTTCTGCCAGCAAATTGAAAGTAGGGTGCGGCAGTATTTACGCCACGGTGACTTAAGAGCAAGACGCAGCCGAGCCGAGCGGCGGCACCTGTTTAGTCGACAGCAAGGATCGGCGGCTGCCAGACCAGCGCCAGCAGTGGTTGTTTTTGTTGGTAGCGGCGCAGTCGATCAGTCAGCGCCGCCGGCAGCTTGGTGGCCAGTTGAAAACCTTGGCGTTGATAGAAAGCTAGCAGGTCGGGATGACAAAACAGCCAGACCGGGCCAGCACGGCTATGCAATAACTGCCGCAGCAGAGTGCTGGCGATGCCTTGCTGGCGGCGCTGGCTGGCCACCAACAGGGCTGTTAGCCACTGGCCGTGCTCTATGGGTTTAAGGCAGCAGGCGGCGATAATTTGCCCTTGTCGGGCGATCCACACCTGTTCACTGCGGCCGACGCGCATGTTGGAGCGCTGGCTTTTGTAGAACTTATTGGCCAGTGGCAATAATTCGTTAGCCAGGGGTTGATAATGAATCGCCTCGACTGCCTGGCTCATGCCCGTGCGCGGGCAAACTGGGCGAGGGCGTGGGCGGCAATCTCGGCCAGGTCGCTGCGGGTAAAAAACGCGCCATCGCGAGTCAGGGTGGCCAACCCATGCAGGGTTGCCCAAAGCAATTGCGCCGAGCGCAAGGCATTGCTGCTGGCAGCCAGTTGCCCTGCCGCTTGCAACCGCTCGAACAGGTGCACGTACTGGCGAAAACAATCCTTGGCAGCGCGCTGAAACTGGGTGGTGCTGGTGGCATCGCCGAGGGTCGATGAGTCAAGTTGCCAGAGGGTTTGCCCGAACATCAGTTGATACAACGCCGGCTGCGCCTGAGCAAAATCCAGATAACCCAGCACGGCCTGTTGCAACCGTTGTTCGAGGGCGATTTGCTCGTCACTGACCAGTTGTTGCAGCAAGGCGGCTAGCTCGACAAAGCCTTGTTCGGCGACGGCGGCCAGCAGTGCTTGTTTGTCTTTGAAGTGGTGATAGGGCGCCGCCCGCGACACCCCTGTCAGCTCGGCCAGGCGTCGCAACGACAAAGCCTCGCTGCCCTCGGCGCGCAGCAATTGCAGGCTGTTGTCGAGCAGGCTTTGGCGCAAGTTGCCGTGGTGGTAGAGGTTGCTGGTGGCGGTCATCGGTGACTCTTTGTGGCGGCTAAAAGGCGGGCGAGTGGGCTTGACAGTCTCAGGATCGCGCCTCTATCTTGACGCCGTCAAGATAATTTCTCCACGCCCACCGCGGCTTCGCACAGGTTTGTCTGCCATGACCTATAAGAGTTTTAACGTCACCCTTGCCAACCACGTTGCCCATGTCCAACTGGCACGCCCAGAGGCAATGAACTCGATGAATGCCGATTTTTGGCTGGAGTTGCCGCTGTGCATGCGTGAACTGGAGGCCAGCGGCGAGGCGCGGGTGATTGTGATTTCCTCCACCGGCAAGCATTTCTCGGCCGGCATGGATTTGGGCGTGTTTACCAACCCCAAGGCGGTGCCCATGGGCGGCGACCCGGCGCGTATGGCGGAAAACCTGCGCCGCGTGGTGCTGCAACTGCAAGCCAGTTTGAGCAGCCTGGAGGAGGTGCGCTTGCCGGTGCTGGTGGCGATTCAAGGCGGTTGCATCGGTGGCGCCCTGGACATGGTCTGCGCCGCCGACAGCCGCTATTGCTCGGCCGATGCCTACTTCACCATCAAGGAAACCGAGCTGGGCATGACCGCCGATGTCGGCACCTTGCAACGTTTGCCCAAGTTGTTGCCGCAAGGCGTGGTGCGCGAGCTGGCCTATACCGGGCGCAAATTCAGCGCCGACGAAGCCAAGGCCCTGGGCTTTGTCAATCAGGTGTATGCCAGCCATGGGGAAATGCTCGACGCGGTGCTGGCGATTGCCGCGCAGATCGCCGGCCATTCACCGCTGGCGGTCAGCGGCTGCAAGGAAATGCTCAACTTCAGCCGCGATCACAGTGTCGCCGATAGCTTGAAATACATGGCCACGTGGCAGTCGGGAATGTTTCGCCCCAACGAGATGCTCAAGACCTTTCAAGCCAAGGCCACCAAGACCACCGCGACCTTCGACGGTCTGTTTCCGGTTAAGGGTTTGTTTGAGCAATAAGCCTGAGTGCGTGGCGACGCTCAGCGGGCGTCGCCGCGCTTAGCGAACCCAGTCGCTTAAGCGCAGGACCAGCTCGTGCTTGGTACCCTTGAGGCGTAGTTGCTGTGGGCTCAAATCGGCCTCGCTCCAGTCACTCAGGGTGCTGGTCATGGCGGCTTCCCAGTCTTGCTGTGGCGATTGGCAGAGCATCATGGTCGAGGCCATCTTGCTGATGCGCAGTTGCTGGCCCTGGATTTCTACCTGGCCCATAAATCTATTGCAGCCGGCATTGCCGTTGGCGCGCAGTTGCTCGCCAATTTCCAGGTCGGGTTGCCGACCTTTCTCGGCGACCACCGGCTGGCCGTCGATCTGCTCCAGCACCCAGTGATGGTGCTGCAGGCTTTCAGCCGTTAGCGGCGTACCGCTTGGTGCGTTGGCACAGGCGCTGAGCAGGGCCGTCATGCCGATAAGGCTTAGGTAGTTGCCGCGCATAAAGTCTCCTTGGATTGAGCTTTAGCTGTTAACGCTTGCCCATCGAGCGACGCGTACCATTGGGCGCCCGGCTGGGGGTTTTGTCGTGACTGGACTTGTTGCCTTGCTGATGCCACGGCTGCTCGGCGTCCTTGTTCGGGGCAAAAGTCGCCGGCGAGAACGGGAAGCGAAACGCTGGAATCTTGCTCGCCGGTGCGGTTGCGTCGTTAGGTTGCGTCGCTACGTCGGGTTGAGTGTCGGCGTTGGCTGTTGGGCTGGTCATGGTTAATCCGTTAAAGCGAATGGCTTGAGTTAAGTGCGCAGCGGGCTTGCGCGAACCCGGACAGTATACCGGCTTAGCGGCCGGGGTTGCTGTTGGGGCGGATGTTGAGCTGTTGGCGCAGCGGCGTTAGCAGCTCGGATAGGCCGTTGTGGTCGATCTCCTGCATCAGCTGCAGCAGCTGGCCGATTTCCCCCTTGGGGAAACCTTCGCGGGCAAACCAGTTGAGGTATTGACCGGGCAGATCGGCAATCAGCCGGCCTTTGTATTTGCCGTAGGGCATTTGTCGGGTGAGCAGCAGTAAGAGATCTTCGGGTTTCATCGGCGGCGCTTAGCGGTCGTTGGCGGCGAGAATGCGCGCCACTTGCTGTGGCTGACACTTGAGGTAGGCCGAGGATTTGGCCAGGCGCCGGTCGGGATACCAGGAGTACATAAACTGGCCGCCCTTGAGTTTGTCGATCACCCGCTTGGCCACCTCCGGGCGCACCGCCGGACAGCCTTGGCTACGGCCAATGCGGCCTTGGCGCTGGCTCCAGAGTGGGTTCACGTAGTCGGCGCCATGAATCACGATGGCGCGCTCGCGGGCCAGGTCATTCACCCCAGGCTCCAGGCCGTCCATGCGCAGCGAATAACCGTGGCTGCCTTGATAACTCTCTTGGGTGCGAAATAGTCCAAGGCTGGACTGATAGCTGCCGACTCGATTGGAGAAGCGGGTGGCGAAGTTTTCGCCAGATTTATTGCCGTGGGCGACTAAGTCTTGCAGTAACAGGGTTTGTTTTTGTAGGTCAAAAATCCATAACCGCCGGGCCGTTGACGGCTCGGAGTAATCGATTATCGCCAGCCGTTGCGCTTGGGCGGCGCCGCTGTTGAGGGCGCACTGTACGGCGCTCAAGGCTTGCTGTAAGGCCTGTGGATTAAGCTTGGGCGCGGCGCGGGAAAGGCTGTTAAACAATGGTTGGGTATTGCTGTTGGTGGCCAGTGCCGGCACTGAACAACTGGCGGAAATCGCGGTGGCCAGGCAAAGCCTGCGCAAGAAATTAAACATGCGAGAGAGTCCCCAAAAAGTAGGCTCCCGACTTCCTGTCGTTACCCTCACTGGTCTGTTTATACTTAGCGATGCACGCTAAGCGTTGCCAGTTTAGGTTGGCCGTTAATGCGCCGGCCATGGATTGGAGTGGTTTTAATTGTACAAAAAGTGCGCAGTTTACCTCAGTGTTAGCCTGCTAGTCATGCCGCTGGTCAGTGCTGGCGCGGGGCTCGATACGCCCGCGGTCAGCCCTCTGCAGCTCAGCCTCGAACAACTACCCCTGGCGTGCCCGGCGTTACCAGTCAGTCTGGATGCTGCAGCCCAAGCCTCGTTGCAAGCCTTCTACCGCCAGCAGCAGTTTACCCAAGCCTGGTCGAGCCCTGGCCGGTTGGCTGCGTTGCTGGTGCAACTTGAGCAATTGGCCGATGACGGCCTCAATCCGGCCAGCTATCAGCTGGCCGGTTTACGCAGCTTTGCCCAGCAGCCGGCGACCGTTACGCAGCAGGCCCAGTGCCGCGACATTCTTATCAGTCATGTGTACTTGCAGGCGTTGCGGCACTTGCAGCATGGACGTTTACAGCAGGCCAAGGTTGAGCCCTTCTGGCAGGCACCCAGCCAACCCGAGGCCTTGGTGCCGGCGCCGGCAGCGGCAGAGGATGCACTGCTGGCGCTGGCCGTGTTTGGCTTGAATGACTTGCCGGCGGCCTTCCAGTATGCCCGGCCGGCCTTGGCGCAGTATCAAAGCTTGCGCCGCACCTATGCGCAACTGCGCCAACAACCCTTGGCCAGTTGGTCGGCAGTGGCCGGTGGTCCACTGCTGCGTCCGGATATGCAGGACGCGCGGGTGCCCGAGTTGACCCAGCGGTTGGCCAGTGAAGGTTATCTGCCGGCCACGGTGACCAGTATCGATAATCGCTACGACCCAGCGCAGGTCGCGGCGTTGAAGGCCTTTCAACAACACCACGCGTTGCAGGCGGATGGCATAGTCGGGGCGGGCACCTTGGCGGCGCTAAACGTCAGCCCGTTTGAGCGGCGTGAGCAGTTGCGGGTCAATCTGGAGCGTTTTCGCTGGCTGGCACACAACCTGGAGGCCACCAGCTTGCTGATTAACGTCGCGGCCGGCCAGCTGACCTATTACCAGGCCGGTGTACCGGTTTGGCAAACCCGTACCCAGGTCGGGCGACCCGAGCGGCCGACCCCGTTGTTGAAATCGCAGATTACCCGCTTGACCCTGAACCCGAGATGGAGCGTGCCACCGACCATTTTTCGGGAAGACAAACTGCCGGAAATCCGTCGTGACTTAGGCTTTCTCAGTAAGCACGAAATGCAAATTTTTGACCGTGAGGGCAATCAGTTAGAGGCCGAGCAAGTGGATTGGAATAACCCGGGTTTTATCCAACTGCGCCAGCGTGCCGGGCCGAAAAACCCACTGGGGCAGGTGGCGCTGCGCTTTGCCAATCCGTTCTCGGTGTACCTGCATGACACCCCCAGTCAGCAGCTCTTTGCCAAGGCGCCACGGGCGTTCAGCTCGGGTTGTGTGCGGGTTGAGCAGGCCTTGCAGCTGAGTCAGCAACTGTTGAGCGAGGCCGAGCGCGAGCGGGTCAGCACACTCCTGGCCAGCGGCAAAACCCATGAGTTTCGACTGGCCAGCCCGATGCCGCTGCTGATGAGTTATTGGACGGCCGAAGTCGACAGCGCCGGGGAGTTGCAGTACGCGCCGGATATTTACCAGCTCGATGCGGCCCTGTTGGCGGCGCTCGATAGCGCCCGGCTGTAACGGGTTTTTAACGCGGCTATGTCCCGGTTACGTGTTGCATAATATGTGCGCCACGTAACCCACCATGGCGCTCGACCGGCAAACCGCATGGTGGGTTACGCGGGCCTGGCTTACGCGGTGATGCAAACAACCACCGCTCGCGCCGCTAACCCACCCTACGAAACTATTTAGCCGGCGCTGGCGGCTATTAGCGCGGGCAGCGTTGGGCGACTATTTCGGGTAAATCCTGACGGCGCATATAGACCAGTAAGGGCGCGCTGATGCGCAGGCGATCAGGCACATGCTGGTCGAGCAAAATCTGCAAACGCTCGCGTTTGAGCGTCATCAAGCCACCTTCCAGGGCGCACCAGACGAACTCGCAGGCGGGGGTGATGCTGGCTTCGCTGATGTCCAGGCCGAAGGAGTCCTCACTAAAACGCACGAGGTATTGCTGGGTTTTGTGGTTGAAGCCCACCAAGCCGTTGAGCTGATCGACGGCGGTGCAGATGTCGGCGGATTTAATTGTCATGGCAGCCTCGCAGAGTGATGCGCACATGCTACCCATGGCTTGGCGCAGCGCCTTGCGCAAGATCAATGTCGGTGCGATCAGCGCCGTGGCGCGTGTTTCGCGGGTGGGGTTATTGGCTGGCGCGCGCTTGCCCCAGCTGCAGCAGCTGCACGCGACTCAGCCACAACTCGGCCCGCGACAGTGGAGTGGCCGCCGGCAATAGTGGGTTTTCCAGCTCTAGAATCCGCCGGTTGGACAGCTTCAGCTGGCGCAGTACGGCGCCGTAATGCTGGTAAAACAACTGATCGAAGGAACCATCGGCCAGCGCCCGCTCAAGCCCCAGGCGCAAAGTTTCAGCCAGCGCGGGGTTATGCGGGGAGACAAAAAAATACGAGGTGGTGGGGTAGTGCAGGAGGATATAAGGGTCTATCTGTAAACCCAGTTGCTGGTAGCTCTTGGCCTCGCGGGAGACCTCCAGCAGCGAGCGCGGAAAGTAATCGAAGCGCCCAGCCGCGAGCATGTGAAACAGCCCTTCGTAGCTGGAGCTGGCCTGCACCGGCAAGCCGTTATGGGCAAGAATCGTGCGATCCGGCCAGTCGTGGCCCTGACCGGCCTGGAGTTTCTGTAAGTCCGCCAGGCGCTGAATGTTCTGCAGCAGCTGCCCGTGCTGCTTGGCCAGCAGCGCCACGCGCCAGCCCATTAAACCTTTGTCGATACTGATGCGCACCGGCAGCAATTGAGCTTCGCGCTCCTTGCTGGTCATGGCCCAGACCACGTCCACGTTGCGCCGCAGCACCAGCTCGGCAAGGGCGCGGTTTTGCGCCATGCTGTTGGTTGAGGGGGTAAGGTTGAGCGAGCTGCCGGCTTTGCTGAGCGCCAATTGCAGCAGGGCCAAGGCGTAGCTGTCGCGCTGTTCATAGCCGCTGAATGAACGTGGATAACGCAAGTTGTTGCTGGCACTGGCAGTGTTTGCTGGCCCATCCGGCACTGCTGCCGGCTGGGCCAGTGCCGGACCGCTCAGCAGCATGGCCAGCAGTAAGCAGCGCCAGTGGCGAATTGCCGTAGGGCTGGATGATTTGCGTCGGTTGCGATTGCGCATAGCGGGCGCCAGTGTCCTTTGGCCTAAATCGGCCGGCAGTATCGCACCGCCGAGCCGGGTTGACGAATTCCCGCGTGAACTTGGACTAGCCGTCTGCTGCGACTAGGGGGCGGGCGCTGCGCCATGCTGACTGAGTTGCAGGCGGCGGCGAAAGGCACCGGGGGTTTCGCCGCAGAGCTGTTTAAACAGCCGGGCAAAGGTGGCCCGATCTTGGTAGCCGACGGCAATGGCCACTTGCTCCAGTGCCGGTTGCGGTTGTTGCAGGGCGATCTGCGCGGCGCCGATACGCAGTCGCTGGATATAGTCGTTGGGGGTCAAGCCGGTTTCGAGTTTAAAGCGCCGCAGTAAAGTCCGGGTCGAGCAGTGCAGGCGTGCAGCCAGCCCGTGCAGGTCCAGCGGCTGAGCGAAATGTTGCTGCAGCCAGAGCAGTAGCGCGCCGAGTGGGCTGTCGTCCTGGCGCACGGCGGGCAACAGCGGTTGAAAGCGGGTTTGCTGGCCGCGGTGCAGATCCACCAGCAGGGCGTGTGCGACTTGCTGGGCCAACCCGGCCCCGGCGTGGCGGCGAATCAGTTGCAGGCACAGATCCAGCCCCGCCTGGGCGCCGGCCGAGCAGAAGCGGTTGCGGTATTCGCTAAACAGCGCCTGTTCATCCAGCCGTACCCGGGCAAAGCGCTGGCGAAAGGCGGCCGCCAGCGCCCAATGGGTGGTGGCGTGGCCGTCATCCAGCACGCCGGCGGCGGCCAATAAAAACGCGCTGCTACAGAGGCTGGCCAGTTGTTGGCTCAGTGGTCTGGTTGCCAACCAGTCGACCAAGGCCGCGTTGCTCGCCAGCGTTGCCTCGATATTGCTGCCGGTGGCCGGCAGCAGCACCAGGTCGGCACCGGCGGCCAAGTCCAGACCGCCGTCGACGCTGATCCGCGCGTAGGACAGTTGCACTGCGGCGCCGTCCTGGCTGAAGCGACTCAACTTAAACAACGGCTGGCCGGCCAGTTGATTGGCCAGCCCGAAGGCGTCGCAGGTCAGGCTCAGGCTGGAGCACACAGTCTGGGGGCAAACGTAAATGGCGAGACGAAGCATGGCGGTGGGCCGGCAGATAGCGAGTGTCGATTATCACCACAAAGCTGTCATTAATGCCAATCGCGAGGCGGGAAAACAGCGGCCATACTCAGCGTCTACCTTGAATGGAGTTACACCATGTCTGCTGCCAATGCTGAATTGATCACTCACTTTTATCAGGCCTTTCAGCGTCAGGACGCCGAGGCCATGGCGGCTTGCTACGCCCCTGATGTGCAGTTCAGTGATGCGGTCTTCGTCGGCCTTAAAGGCCGTGAGGCGGGCGACATGTGGCGGATGCTGTGCAGTCGCGCCAAGGATTTCAGCTTGAGTTTTTCGGCCGTGCAAGCCGATGAGCAACATGGCTCGGCGCGCTGGACGGCGCAGTACACCTTCAGTGCGACGGGGCGCACCGTGGTCAATGAAATTCGCGCCGAATTTGTGTTTAAAGACGGCCTGATCATTGAGCACCGTGATCATTTTGATCTGTGGCGTTGGAGCCGTCAGGCGCTGGGCCTTAAGGGGTTGCTGCTGGGCTGGTTGCCGCCGGTACAGGCGGCCATCCGCCGCCAGGCCCGGCAAGGTTTGAGTGGTTTTCAGGCGCAGGGTCGCGCCTAGCATTGCGCGTCGGGTCTGTCATGGGTGCCGGCATTAAGTCCTATAAGGAGCACGCTGATGAAGACGAAGCATGCACTGTTGACGTTGTTGATCGGCGCCTTGCTGGCCGCTTGCGCCAGCTCTGACTCGGCCGATGACAACCGCTTTCGCAATGTGCGCTTAAACCCTGGCCCGCAAAACCTGGGCAGCATTGCTCAGGCTGGTTTGACCGACCAAGGGCCCATCACCGGCCTCAACTTGTTTGTCGGTGGAGTGCCGAGCGGGTCGGGCAGTCCGCTGCAAATTTACAGCTTTATCTACCCAGGCACTTGCGCCCAGTTGGGGGCGCAGCCGGCGTTTTCGCTGAACGAAAACGTGCGCGCCAACCGGGTTAACAATGGCTGGTACCTGAGCAAAACGGCGCCTGTCAGCCTGGCCGCCTTGCGCGCCGGACACTACGCGATAGTGCTGCGCAGCAGCCCGGCGGATCGCAATATCGAGCTGTTCTGTGGCGATATCGATTAGCGCCACCAATTGTTCCTTGGCTATTGGCGGCCATTGCGCGACTGCGGGACGGCGTAATTTGACACTTTAGAGTAATTGCTCTAAAAGGTGCGGGCAGTTTGCGCTGCCTAATAATTGAAGTGCTCAGTCCGCCCCGAGAGGAATCCTTAATGCGCCTACCCGTATTTGCCGTCTTACTCTGTAGCAGCCTGTTGAGTGGCTGCGACCCGCAAGTACCGGTCAGTAGCGCCGACGCCGAGGGTGGCTTTAGCGCACCCACCAGTGCCACGCTAGCCGCCCAGAAGGCTACGGCGCAAAGCCTGCCGGCCGACGATGTGCTCGATCAGCAGGAGGCCGAGCGCGGTTTTATCGCTCGCGAGCCGTCGCTGCAGGTGCAGATGGCCGACGGCCGGGTGATGTTTGATCAGGACGCCTACGGCTTTATCCAGGGCGCTGCGCCCGGCAGCGTCAACCCGAGCCTGTGGCGCCAAGCCAAACTGAATAACAGCAATGGCCTGTACAAGGTGGCCGAAGGGGTTTATCAGCTGCGCGGTTACGACCTGGCCACCATGAGCCTGATCGAGGGTAAAAATGGCTGGATCGTGGTCGACCCGCTGACCACCGAAGAAACCGCTGCACGCGCCATGGCCTTGGCGCGCCAGCATTTGGGCGACAAGCCGGTGGTGGCGATTATTTTCACCCACAGCCATGTCGATCACTTTGGCGGCGCGCTGGCGCTGGCCTCGCCGGCCGATGTCGCCAGCGGCAAAGTGCGGGTCTATGCCCCAGAAGGCTTTATGGAGGAGGCCACCAGCGAAAACGTGCTGGCGGGTCCGGCCATGGGCCGCCGGGCCATCTATATGTACGGTCGCGATCTGCCGCGCAGCGAGCGCGGCAAGGTCGACAATGGTCTGGGCAAAGAGCCGGCCATGGGCACCGTGGGTATTCTGCCGCCGACTGATTTGATCGGCAAAACCCCAACCGCCATGAGCATCGACGGTGTCGATTTTATCTTCGAGTACACCCCCGGCTCAGAAGCTCCGGCCGAGATGACTTTTTACCTGCCGGCGGCGAAGGCCTTCTGCGGCGCCGAGGTGATGAGCCGCACCATGCACAACCTCTACACCTTGCGCGGGGCCAAGGTCCGCGATGCCAAGCGTTGGGCCGGCTATATCGAAGACAGCCGGGTCAGCCATCCAGAAACTGAGGTGATGTTTTTCAGCCACCATTGGCCGGTCTGGGGCGCCGAGCGCATTAATGCCTTGATGACGGAGCAGCGCGACACCTACCTGTATATCCATGACCAAACGCTGCGCCTGGCTAACCAGGGCTACGGCCCGCGCGAGATTGCCGAGCAGCTGAGCTTGCCTAAATCGCTGCAGACCCATTACTGGAACCGCGGCTATTACGGCACCCTCAAGCACAACGTCAAAGCGGTGTATCAGATGTATTTCGGCTGGTACGACGGCAATCCGGCCAACCTCGATCCCTTGCCACGGGTCGAAGGCGCAAAGCATTACGTGGAGTTTATGGGCGGCAGCGCGGCGATTCTGAGCAAGGCCCAGGCCTCTTTCGATCAGGCCGATTACCGCTGGGTGGCGGAAGTGCTCAACCATCTGGTCTCGGCCGAGCCGGACAACCTGCCGGCCAAGACGCTGCTGGCGCAGACCTACGACCAACTTGGCTACCGCGCCGAATCCAGCGCCTGGCGCAATGTCTACCTGAGCGGTGCTTACGAGCTGCGTCATGGTGCCCCGGCCCAGGGCGTGGATATCGCCGCCGCCGCTGGCTTGCTGGAGCAGACCGGCGCCGAGCAGTTTATGCAGATGTTCGCGGTGGCCCTCAATGGCCCCAAGGCAGACGGCGTAGCTTTGACCCTGAACATCAGTTTCAGCGATTTGCAGACTAACTACGTGCTGAACATCGACAACAGCGTGCTGCATGCCCGGCAAGCGCCGCCAGACAGCCAGGCCAGCGTCACCCTGACCCTGACCCGGCCGCTGCTGGTGAAGATAGTGACCAAACAGGCCGGGATTAAAGACTTGCTCGGCTCGCCCGACCTGCAGGTCGATGGCAGCCTGATCGATCTGGTGCGTTTCTTCGCGCTGCTGGATAAACCGGATCTGGTCTTCCCGATAGTCACTGCCAAAGACTAACCACTAAGGGCGCGTCTAGTTGGCGCGCACTTCTCAGGTGTCCGTTGCTTACGGCGCCAGCACGCTGAAGTTGTCCTTCTGCGTGCTGGCGCCGCTTTCAGTTAGCCGGCAAACAGTCCTCCACTAACGCCCAAAGCGCCTGATTACGGCTGTGGAAGAAACTGAAGTGGCCAATGCTTTTCAGCCCATGAACTTCAGGGCGAACCTCACGGTGTTCGCGCTGGGCGGCGGGGAAGTGCGCGAGCAAGTCCTGCACGGTGGCCGGTGGGGCGAAGGCCTGATCATCACTAAAGGACAGCGCCACAATCTTGCCTGGGTAGTCGCGGTAGCCCTGAGTGTCGAGCTGTGAATCGCCGAACAGATAGTTCTTGGCCGTGCTCCAGTTGCGCCAGTCCCAAGCCACGCCCGGCGGCAAGTCGTGACCGACGCCGAAACGCGCCGGTAGATAACCCAGGCTGCGCAGCAACAACGGGGTAACCAGGTACCAGGCGCTGAGAAAATACGCCCAGTGTTTGCGCGGGTAGAGCCGCCAGCTGCAGGTGCCGGAGGCCAGTAAAATCAGCCGTGGCACCTGTTGCAGGGCCGGCGCTAAGCCACTGAGGTGGCCGCCGGAGCTATGCCCGAGCACGGTGATGTGCTCCCAGGGCACCTGTAACTCAGTCACGGCGGCGTGCAACACTGCATCCAGGTCGAGTTGGCCCCAGTCGCGCATGCGCGCCTTGTCATGTTTGGCCGGGCCTTGCCGCGAGGCGCCAATGCCGCGGGCATCCCAGGTCAGCACGTCAAAACCGGCCTGGGCGAAGTGCTCGGCAAAGCGCCGGTAGAAGCTTTGTGGCACGCCAGTGGCGGAGTTCACCACCAAGACGCCACGGCGGGTTTGGGTTGCATGGCGGAAGAGGCTGGCGCTCAGTTTGCGGCCGTCTTGACAGTGGATTTGCATCGCTTGCACCTGCTGCTTGGGAGGGAGGCAAGCACCCTAAGCTGTGGACTCAGGTTCACAGTCAAGGACTTTCTTTTGACGTAAGTGGCAACAGTTGAATGGCTCGGCGATCCGCCGCCGGCTTGATCCAGGCCAGGTCGGCAATCGCTGACAGCGCTAGACTGGGCTTCACTCTTGATAGACGGAGTAACCCATGCGCGAGTCGATTTCCCGTGACTGGCATGCCCTTAGCGTCGAGCAAAACCTGCAGCAACTGGATGCCAGCGCCACTGGCCTGAGCAGCGGCCAGGCGAGCCTGCGGCTGCAGCAATACGGCCCCAACGTGCTGCCGGAGCGCCCGGGTTTGGCGCCTTGGCGGCGTTTTTTGCTGCAGTTTCACAACCTGCTGATTTACGTGCTGCTGGGCTCGATGCTGATGACCTTGGTGCTGGAGGAGTGGCTCGACAGTGGGGTGATCTTCGCCGTGGTGCTGATCAACGCGGTGATCGGCTTTATCCAGGAGGGCAAGGCCGAGCAGGCGATACGCGCCATTCAGTCGATGCTCACCGTGGCCAGTCGCGTGCGCCGTGATGGCGAGGTGGTGAGTTTGGCCGCCGAGCAACTGGTTCCAGGCGATATGGTACTGCTGGAGGCCGGTGAGCGGGTGCCGGCGGATTTACGCTTGCTGGAGGCTCGCGAGCTGCGCATCGAGGAAGCCGCGCTGACCGGTGAGTCGCTGCCCGTCGATAAAGCCATTGCCCCGGTGGCGGCGGTGGCCAGTTTGGGCGACCGCCGCTGCATGGCCTATTCCGGCACGCTGGTGACGGCGGGCAGCGGTTGCGGCGTGGTGGTGGCCACCGCCGAGGCGACCGAACTGGGTTGCATCAGCCGTATGCTCGGCGCCGTGACCGCGCTGCAAACCTCGCTGCTGGTGGACATGGCGCGCTTTGCCCAGCAGCTGACCTGGGTGATTGTCGGCCTGGCCTGCGTGACGTTTACCTTTGGCGTGTGGCTGCGCGGTTACAGCGCCAACGAGATGCTGATGGCGGCGGTGGGCCTGGCCGTGGCGGCGATTCCCGAGGGATTGCCGACGGTATTGACGATTATTCTGGCCCTGGGCGTGCAGCGCATGGCGCGCCGGCGGGCGATTATCCGGCGCTTGCCGGCGGTGGAAAGCCTCGGCGCGGTGACGGTCATTTGTTCGGACAAAACCGGCACCCTGACGCGTAACGAGATGACGGTGCGCGAGGTGTTTACCGCCGGCCAGCACTACCGCGTCGATGGCGTTGGCTATAGCCCCCACGGCAGCATCCATGGCGCTGACGGCCAGTTGTGTAGCCTGGACAGCGCCGACGATTTGCGTGAACTGGCCCGCGCCGGGCTGTTGGCCAATAGTGCCAGCCTGTGCCTGAACGCCGAGCAGTGGTGCATCAGCGGCGACCCGACCGAGGCGGCGTTGCTGACCCTGGCCGGCAAGCTTGGCTTGCAGCAGCCCCTAGAAAGCCAAAATTTGCCGCGGGTCGATGCCATTCCATTTAGCTCCGAGCGCCGTTGCATGGCCAGCCTGCACCATGACCATGGTGGCCATGGTTTGATCTATCTGGTCGGTGCGCCGGAACGCTTGCTGGAGGTGTGCAACCGCCAGTGGCGCGCGGGTCGCGACGAGCCACTAAACCTCAAGCACTGGCACGCCACCCTGGAGCAAGGCGCCAGCCAAGGCTTGCGGATGCTCGGCCTGGCCCTGCGCACCTTGCCGCACGCGCTGCATGAACTGAATTACAGCGATATGGAAGGTGATTTCGTTCTGCTCGGCTTGGTCGGCATGCTCGACCCGCCGCGCGAGGAGGCCATACGCGCCATCGCCGACTGCCACAGTGCCGGCATCCGGGTGAAGATGATCACCGGCGACCATGCCGCCACCGCCGCCAGTATTGCCGCCAGTTTGGGTTTGGGCGGCGAGCCAGCGCTGACCGGCGTCGAACTGGATCGCCTGAGCGACGCCGAACTGGACGCGCGCCTGGCCACTACCCATGTGTTTGCCCGCACCAGCCCGGCGCACAAGTTGCGTCTGGTGGAGCGCTTGCAAGCGCCGGGGGAGCGGGTGGCGATGACCGGCGACGGAGTCAACGATGCGCCGGCGCTCAAGCGTGCCGACATCGGTATTGCCGTGGGCATCAAGGGCACCGAAGTGGCCAAGGAGGCGGCGCAGATGGTGCTGGCCGACGACAACTTCGCCACCATCAGCCAGGCCGTGGAGGAGGGCCGGGCGGTGTACGACACGCTGAAAAAATCCATCCTGTTTATTCTGCCCACCAATGGCGGCCAGGCGTTGTTGCTGCTGGCGTCGATTGCCTTGGGCCTGACGCTGCCGATCACCCCGTTGCAGATTCTCTGGGTCAATATGATCAGCGCGGTAACCCTGGCCCTGGCGTTGGCTTTTGAGCCGGCCGAGGCGGGCCTGATGCGTCGGCCACCGCGCGATCCACGGGCGCCGCTGCTGGGTGGCGTACTGCTGTGGCGGCTGGTGTGGATCGCGCTGCTGATGACGGTCGCCAGCCTCGGGCTGTTTATCTACAGCCAGCAACTGGGCTGGAGCCTGGACGCCAGCCGGACCCTGGCGGTGAATGCCATGGTCGCCTGCGAAATCGGCTATTTGTTCAGCAGCCGCAGCCTGGAGGGGCCGGCGCGTTTTGGCTGGCGCGACAACCCGATGGTTTGGGCCATGGTGTTGCTGCTGAGCGGCTTGCAACTGGCGTTCAGTCACTGGTCGGTGCTGCAGGGGCTGTTTGCTACCGCCGACTTGCCGTGGCTGGCCTGGGGCTGGTGCCTGGGCGTGGCGCTGAGCACCTGCGCATTGGTCGAACTGGAAAAATGGCTGCTGCGGCGCGGGCAAACGGCGGGCTCAACAGCTTAGACCCTGCCAGAGCCAACAGTTGTCGCGGCGGTGCTTAGGGCGCAGTACTAGACCGGCCGATCCGGCTGGACGTGGCAGGGGTTGGCGCGGGTAAACTGTGCGCCCCTGTGCCTGATCATGCGCCATGTTAATTGCCGAAGTTGAACGCCAGTCAGGCCTGAGCCGCGACACCATTCGCTATTACGAGCGCATCGGTTTGTTGCCGCCCACGCCGCGCAGTAGCAACGGTTACCGCGCCTATGAACCCCATACGCTGATAGTGCTGAGTTTTATCCGCAGCGCTCAGCAGATTGGTTTCACCCTGGAGCAGGTACGCGCCGCCCTACCGCATTTGCGCCATCCGCCTGAGCGTTGTGAAGAGTTGCTGGGCGCCTTGCGGGCTAAGCGCGAGAACATCCTTGAGCAAATTGCCAGCGAACAGGCCCGACTGCGCCAGGTCGATAAATTGCTGCTGCGTTGGGAGCCTTTGCCCTAAGGGGCTTGCTGCGGTTTGAGCAGGGCCAGCGGCAGGGCGATCAGCAGGCCGGCGGCGAAGTTCAGGTACAGATGCCAATAGAGGCCATGGGCCGCCGAGATCAGGCAGTCCAGCGGTAGCCAAAGCAGCAGCGCGGCAAATACAGCCAGCTTGATCAGCGCCTCACCATGACGGCGATACAGATAAATCAAACAGCAGAACAACAGCCCCCAACTGGCCACCGTTGGGCCGAACAGCTGGATCAGGGTTTGCGCCAGCACGCGGGTTTCAGCGCCGGCGTTTTGCAGGCCGAACTGGCTAAGCAGATTGTCGAAGTAGGGCGTCAGCAGGCTCGATTGGGCACCGAGTGCCAGGGCGACGCCGAGCACCACATGGCCACCGCCGATACTCAGCAGCCAGAGGTACAGCCAGGCTTGCACTTTCTCGCTCAATCTAGGGTCTGTTGCCGTTTCATTCGTGGCCGCGCCGGAGTCTGTTTTTGCGCGAGGCAAGGCACGAGGAGCGCGATTTGGTTGTTCCAAATAAGCGACGAGAAACGCCGCCTCGCACAAAAACAGGCCCGGCCCTTCGGGTTGCGCGAGAAATGGCCCCCGCTGTCGTTGCAGGACTTGGCAAGGGAATAACCATTACCTGCGTCCTGCGCCTAACCGGGGGCCATTTCTCGCGGCAACGCGGCTCACGATGAAACGGCAACAGACCCTGGACTCCTTAGCGGTGCACCCCCGAGTGCTAAGCGGCAAACGGCGCTCATGCTGAGGGTGCTGGTGGTATGTCTGTGGTTATTCTAAAGCCAGCTAAGGGACATAAATGCAGGCGCTAGGCTTGATAAATGTGCATGCGGCTAGCATCCACTCACCGGCGTCAGGGAGCAGCTATGCCTAGGTTTTTCCAGTTTGCGCAGCGTTCACCTGGGTTTGTGCGGGCAGCCGTTGCAGCCATGGAGTCAAATAACCCTAGTCTGCAGCGCCAGAGTATTGCCAAGTGGACCTTGCTGCGCCTGGGCATCTTACTGCTGCTGGTGGGGAGCGGTTTCTTCTTGGTCTCGTCGTTGTTGTTGGCGCAGCGTTTCGATGCCTTCGAGGCTGCGCAGTATCGACAAGAACTGGCGCGGGTCCGTGCGGTTATCGAGCAGGACAGCCAGGCGCTTTCCGCCACCATCAGTGACTACGCGGCCTGGGATGCGAGTTATCGCTTTATCCACAACCATGACCCGGCTTACCTCGAGGAAAACTTCACCGTTGAGTCGTTGACCAATTTGCGCGTCGATGGCGTGGTGATCTTGGATCTGGCCGGCCAAGCCCTGGCTGCGCTGGCGTTGACGCCTGACACGGTGACGCCGCTGGCGCCCGCGCTGCTGAGCCAATTAACCCACTTTGCCGAGCAAGTGGGCACCCTGGGGCCGAAAGATCGCAATGTGCGCGTCTTGTGGCAGGGTGAAACCGCCATTTTAGTGGTGCTGGCGGGCGTCACCGACACCGATCGTACCCAGCCCAGCAATGGCCGGCTGTTGATGTTTCGCTACCTCGATGGCGGCTATTTAAAGCGCATTGCCGAGCTCACCGCAGTGGCATTTAGACTGCTGCCGGTTGCCGGCAATGATGCAGGCACTGCGGTGGAAATTGCGCAGCAGGGCGATCATTGGGCGGCGAGTCAGTTACTGGCTGATCTGGGCGTGCGCATCAGCGTGTCTGGCCCCGGTCGACTGACGGCGGAGCGACAGGTGACCAATCTGGTATTGGCGGCTAATGCCTTGTTGCTGGTGCTGCTGTCGCTGTTGGGCATCTACGCGATCCTCAATCGTCGGGTGTTGCAGCGCTTGGCGGACTTTTCCAGCTTTGCCGATCAGCGTCGTGATCACACCGATGCCGAGGTTCGTTGGCCGGTGGCCGGCCGTGATGAGCTGGATAATCTGGCGACCTCGTTAAATGAGTTGATGGACGAAGTTGAGCACCAACACAGTGATCTGCGCCATTTGGCCGATCACGATCCACTGACCGGTTTGGGTAACCGGCGGCTGCTCATGGAACGCTTACAGGCCATGCAGAGCCAGTGCCGGCGCCAGCCCGGATTGTCCTGTGTATTGCTGCTGATCGATCTGGACAGCTTCAAGCTAATCAATGATGGCCTTGGCCACGCGGCGGGTGATTGGGTGCTGCAGCAAGTGGCGGTGCGCATTGGCCGGTTAATCCGTGGCTATGACACGGCGGTGCGCTTGGGGGGTGACGAGTTTGCCCTGCTGTTGCGCGATATTGACGCCGCCCAGGCGTTGACCTTTGCCCAGCGCATGGAGCAGGCGCTGGAGGTGCCGGTGAGTTTTGACGGTCGCGTGTTGACCATCAGCGCCTCAACCGGTATCGCCCAGGTGCAGGCCGAACTGACGCCTGCAGAGGTGCTGCGCAACGCCGACCTGGCCATGTACGAAGCCAAACGCCTGGGTAAGATGCGCGTGGCGGTGTTTGACAGCTCGCTGTTGGAGGTTACCGCCCGGCGGCTGCGCTTGGAGCAAGCGTTGCGTGGCGCCCTCGATGACGTGGCGCTGGAAGTCTGGTTTCAGCCCATTATTGATCACGCAGACGGCCGCGTCGCCGGCATGGAGGCCTTGGTGCGCTGGCCAGTGGCGGGGCGCTACATACCACCGGATGAGTTTATTGGGATTGCCGAAAGTACCGGCATGATCACCAAACTCGGCGCTTTTGTGCTGGATCGCGCCTGCGCCGCGCTGCACAGCTTGCGCGGCGCATACCCAAACCTCAGTTGCAACGTCAACCTGTCGGTACGCCAGTTTGTCGACACTGACTTGCTGCGAGACGTGCATGCTTGCTTGCGCACCTATGAGCTGCCGCCGTCAGCCCTGCATCTGGAGCTGACCGAGAGCATGGTGGCCGAGCACGAGAGCGATATTCTGCCGACCATGCAGGCCCTGGTGGCGAGTGGCTTGCGCTTTCATCTGGACGATTTTGGCACCGGTTATTCATCGCTTGATCGCCTGCGGGCTTTGCCGATCGACACCCTGAAGATTGATCGCAGCTTCGTCACGCCGCTGCGTGAAAATGACGATGTGATGGCACGCAACATTATTAATTTGGGCCATGAACTCGGCTTGGCCATCATTGCCGAGGGGGTGGAAACCGAGGATGAATGTGCGCGCCTGCTGGCGCTTGGCTGCACGCAAATGCAGGGCTATCTGTTCGCCAAGCCCATGCCATTCACGCGCCTGTGTGACTGGTTAAGCACGAGATCTACGCCGCAGCATGAGGCCGCTGGTGGCGCTGCCAGGCAGGCAGGTTAAAGAATGGCCATGTCCCAGTTATATATTGCAGGCCCTGTTTTGTCGGGTGGGCTAAAGCCCACCGTGCTGCACTCAACACCTAACCGGTGCAGAACTTAAAACTGCAGCAGCGTTTGCAGGCGCTGGCGCAGGGGTTCGCCATCGTTGGCAGGGTCAAGGTTCAGGCCAAACTCATGGCGCAGCAGTTCGACCAATTGCGCGGCGGAATTGATGGTTTGCTGTTCGACGCGGCCATCGGCGTGGCGGCGGCTGAAGTTGCGATTGCCCAGACTCAAACGCAGCTCGCCACTGCTGCGGGCGCACATCAGGGTGTTTAAGAAAATGCTGTCGGGATGGGTTGAGGTGTACCAACTGCGGGCAATGTAATCGACCCAGGGCTGCGCTTGCAGGTCGAACTGGTACATGGTCTGCCACTGGCCATTTTGCAGCGCTTGCAGTTGGTAAAGCACTTCGGTCTGGCCGGGCGCCAGCAGTTGGTAGGGGCAATCTGCCAGGCCGGCGCGACCCTCCAGTGGCATGGCGCAGGGCGGCGTGGGGCCGCCAAAACCGATGTCGACAATAAAGCTGCCTTGGCTTAACTCCACCCGCAGCAACAGGTGCGAGAGCATGGTTTTGCCGGCGTCGCTGGCCAAGCCCCAACGCACGCGGGCACCGAGCAAACTCACGCGGTAACCAAAGCTCAGCAGCAAGCGGGCAAACAGCGAGTTGATCTCAAAGCAGTAGCCGCCACGGCCGCGCTCGACCACCTTGGCAAACACGGCGTCGGCGTCGAGCACAATCGGCCGCTGCAGCAGCACGTCAATATTCTCGAAGGGCACGCGTTGCAGTTGCGCGGCAATTAGCCGGTCGAGGTTTTCCCGGTCGGCTATTGATGGCGAGTGGGTGTTCAGGTGCTGCAGATAGGCCTGCACCTGCTGGGGATTGAGTGGCTGCATGGCGGTCGGCTCAAGCGAAATAAGCCGCGATGTTAGCAGGCTGGCTGCTGCTGCGGGATAGCGAGAGCCGTTGCCTAGTGCTCAGGTTTTATCTGCGGCGCCAGCAGTGGTAAGCGCAGGCTAAAACAGGCGCCATGGCCCTCTGTGCTGCTGACTTCGATGCTGCCACCGAGGACGTCCTGCGTCAGGTTGTACGCAATATTCAGCCCCAGTCCGCTACCACCCTGACCCAGGCGGGTGGTGAAAAAGGGGTCAAAGACCCGGCTTAGATTTGCTTCAGGAATGCCGACACCATCATCGCGGATGATTAGCTCAACGCCGTTGCCATGCAATTGGGCGTTGATGGTCACAGTGCCGTATTCGCGCCCGACAAAGGCATGCACCAAGGCATTGTTAATCAAGTTGCTGATGATCTGGGTGAGGGCGCCGGGGTAGCTGTCCATTTGGATGTCGGCGCTAATTTGGCAGTCAATCCTGTGGTTGGTCTTGCGCAGCGTTGGGCCTAGGGTCAGGAGAACTTCCCTGACGGTGTCGCCGAGTGAGAACCAGCGGCGTTTCTCGCTAGCTTGGTCGACCGCCACCTGTTTAAAACTGGCCACCAGTTCGGCGGCTTGTTGCAGACCGCGCATTAAAATATCGGCGCCTTGCCGGGTACTGCTGACAAACTCGTTTAGGTGGCTGCGGGTCATGCCCTTGTCCATGTTGTTGGCAAACACCTCGGCGTGATGCTGCAGGGTGCTGGCCACCGTCAGGCTATTGCCAATCGGGGTGTTGAGTTCGTGGGCAATGCCGGCCACCAAGGAACCCAGTGACGACATTTTTTCGCTGCGACGCAATTCAGTTTGGGTCACGGTTAACTGTTCCAGCGCCGTTGACAGCTCGGCGGTGCGCTCAATCACGCGCTGCTCCAAGGACACGTTCAGGGCCAGGATGTTCTCTTCATAGAGGTGCTTAGCGGTGATGTCGTCGTAGGCCAGAATCAACAGCGACTCGTCGCGCAGCTTGATCACCTTGCCCCAGATCTCACACAAAATATCGTCCTGACCGCCACCGCGTTGCAGCCAGGCGGTGCAGCGGCTGAGCTCGCCGGTTTGTTGCAGGGTGATTAAGGCCGTTTGCCGCTCCTCTAATGAACGCCACATGTTATGGGTGTCGTTGCCAAGAATAGTGGCCCGCTCGCGTTTGAACAGGCGTACCCAGGGCGCATTGACGTCCAGCAGGGTCATGCCCTCATCCATGCGCGACACGCTCATGGACACCGGGGAGGCATTAAAAATTGCGGCAAACTTGGCTTGGCTTAAGCCCAAGGCAACTTCGATGCGCTGGCGTTCGGCGAGCTCGGTTTGTAAGGCGGCGTTTTTTTGCTCACGCTCGCTCAGCAGCGCCGCCAGATCACCGCGCATTTGATCCAGGCCTTGGGCCAGTTGACCAATTTCATCTTCGCGTTGCCAGTGCAAGGGCTGCTCAAGCTCGCCACGGGCGAGTCGTTGGGCGCCCTGTTGCAACGCTTGCAGGGGCCGCAGCATGCGGCGGTCAAATAAGCGCCAGATAACGATGAAAGAGATCGCCACTTGGGCGAGCAACGCACAGGCCAGTTTGAACAGATCGCTCCAGCGTTCGCGCTCGATCCGGGCGGTACTGAACTCCAGCACCAGATGGCCGATAGGCGTGCCGTTGTAGGTGATATCACGTTCCTCACGCAATAAGCCCGCAGTCTCGGTCTGGGGGTTTTGCTTGCTGGCAAAGGTATCCTGGTATTCGTTGGTTACGGTGATGCTGCTGACGTCGGGGTTGCGCAGCACCGCATCCATCAGGCGTGCGGCCACCTCGCGGTCAACATTCCAGATCGCCACGGCCATGCCGTGGGACAGTACATCGGCCGATTGCTGCATCGGTGCCCGCACGCGTAACAGCACATCGTCGGTAAATTTACTGGTGAGCTGTATATAACCGAGCACCAACGCCGGCAGCAAAATACCTAAGCCTGCGCCAAGAAACAGAGTTGGTCGCAACGAAGTCGAGCGCGGGAAGAGGGACCAGAACGGTTTTTTATCAGTCATCGGCTGAAGAGTATCCGAGCATTAAAACATTGCCGGAAATCCGTGGCAGATGGCACCGGATGAGGGCTGAAGTATGTCGGCAGTGGGCTGGATTTGGGCATTTAACGACTCCGACATTTAACCGCTAAGTGCAGGGTAATACTGCATCGACGCCAAGCTTGTGTATGCGGCTGTTAACTTGGTTGAAGTCGAACGTGCTGAGAAAATTGTAGTCAGTTTTCGGCGCTCTGTTTTGGCGCTCGCCACGTGTGAATTTAGTTGACAGCTGGGCAGTGCAAAAAAAGATTTCCACTGAGTCAACCGTACCGCTTGCTAGCCGGCCGTTATTACCAGGCGCTCGCGAAAGCTTAATAATCCTCGCTTTGGCTTATGCACAGCAGCAAGGGCTGCGCGGTTTGCCTATGTGTCTTGGGCTTAATCCCCGGTATTTTTGGCTAAAGTTGCTCGGCCGTCAGTCTGTCAGGGTGCTGTTGACTGCCCGTAAACTGCCCGGCTGTGGCAAACTCTGCGTTTTGCCGCAATATGGCGGGTAACGTGCCGTTTACGCCCTGCGACAAGTCTATTTTTTGCCTGTGACGCCCTAGATCACAGGCTTTGCGCATAACGGGCCGCACAGGCGGGCCCAACAACAAGAGGACAGACCGTGCACAACGTCGTTATTAGTGGCACTGGCTTATATACCCCGGCTAACAGCATTTCCAACGAAGAACTGGTGCTGGCTTTTAATGCTTATGTGCAGCAGTTCAATGCAGACAATGCGGCCGCCATCGAGGCGGGTGAAGTGCAAGCACTCACCGAGTCCAGCGCCGCCTTTATTGAAAAGGCCTCGGGCATCAAAAGCCGCTTTGTGATGGATAAAGCCGGCATTCTTGATCCGCAGCGCATGTGCCCGCGCATTCCTGAGCGCAGCAACGATGAACAGTCGATCCTCTGCCAAATGGGCGTTGGCGCAGCACTTGATGCCTTGGCCCGCGCCGGCAAAACCGCCGCCGATGTCGACATGGTCATAGTTGCCTGCTCAAACCTGCAGCGGGCATATCCTGCGATCTCCATCGAAATTCAAGCGGCTCTGGGCATTCAGGGCTTTGGCTACGACATGAACGTGGCCTGCTCGTCAGCCACCTTCGGTTTGCAGGCCGCGACCAACTGCGTGCAGTTGGGCCAGGCACGTGCGGTGTTGGTGATCAGCCCGGAAATTTGCACCGGGCATTTGAATTTCCGTGACCGCGACAGCCACTTTATTTTTGGTGACGCGGCGACCGCCATTTTGGTTGAGCGGGCCGACTTGGCCACGTCCGAACATCAGTTCGATATCGTCGGCACCAAGCTGATCACCCAGTTCTCCAACAATATCCGCAACAACGCAGGCTTCCTCAATCGCGCCGCCGAAGAGGGCATCGGCGCGCCGGACAAACTCTTCGTTCAGGAAGGCCGTAAGGTGTTCCGCGATGTTTGCCCAATGGTGGCCGAACTGATTGCCGCGCATCTGGCGGAAAATCAGCTGAACGTTGGTGACGTCAAACGTTTCTGGCTGCACCAGGCCAACCTCAACATGAACCTGCTGATCACCCGCAAGCTGCTCGGCCGTGACGCAGAGCCAAGCGAGGCGCCGGTGATTCTCGATACCTACGCCAACACCAGCTCGGCCGGCTCGGTGATTGCTCTGCACAAAAATCAGGATGATTTGCCCAAAGGCGCACTCGGCGTGCTCAGCTCCTTTGGTGCGGGGTATTCGATTGGCAGTGTGATTTTGCGTAAACGCTAATGGGGGTTAGCAGTGATGAGCAATTGCTGCCGCGCCTGCTGGCCGGCGAGCAAAAAGCTTTTGCTGAGCTGGTCGGCGCTTATCAAGGCGCGATGATGGCGGTGGCCTACGCCATAGTCGGGCGCCGCTATGCCGATGAAGCGGTGCAAGACGCCTGGCTGGCGGTGGTGCGTAGTTTGGCCGGTTTTCAGGGTCGTTCGAGCTTGAAGACCTGGCTGCTGAGCATCACCGCCAACACCGCCAAGGCCCGCCTGCGGCAGAACCGTCGCACGGTGCAACTCGATGAGCAACCGGCGCCCCACGGCAGCGTCGGGGCCGAGCGCTTTGCCAGTGACGGGCATTGGCTCAACGCCCCCCAGGCCTGGCACGAAGACTCACCGGAGGCCTTGCTCAGCGCGGGCGAACTGCGTGAGTGTCTGGATAAAACCCTGAGCAGCCTGTCGGAGTTGCAAAACAGCGTCTTGTTACTGCGTGAGCGTCAGGGCTTGGAGTTGGAGGCCATCTGTAATCTTTTGGACATCTCGCTCTCCAATGTGCGGGTGCTGTTGCATCGGGCCCGGCTGAAAGTATTTGCCACCCTGGAACACTTTGAGGAGACCGGCCAATGTTGAGTTGTAAGGCGCTGGTCGCCTGTTCAAGCGATTATCTCGATGGTCAGCTGCGTTTCACCGAGGGCTTGTCGGTGCGCGCCCACTTGGCCATGTGCGGTAACTGTCGGCGGTTTGTGCGGCACCTGCGCTTAACCCTACGGGTGCTGCAGCAGATGCCGGAGCCACTGGTTAGCGATCTAGATGCAGTGGCCGCGCAACTCGCCGAAGCGGCTAAAAAACCTGATTAAAGCGCCAGATCGCCAACCTCAAGCCTTTAAGCCTTTGCCGTACGCATGCTCAGCGCCGCCGTTTTGGCCGCCTGGCCGTTGCTCCGGTGCGGATATTTTGCTTATAGTTCAAACGCTTAGAAAAGTTCCGCTGTCACAAAAGCTTCACGCATTAGCCACTGCGCTGAAATAACCCCCCGGCAAGATTCCCTTACACAAAAGAGCCAAGACGCTCTGGTGTTTCTTAAGACCAATAGGGGAATTCTGGATGATTCGTAAGCACTTCGCCGGTTTTGTTGCCAGCGCCTTGGCTCTGGCCGTTTCGGCCCAGGCTTTCGCTGGTACCGTAACTACAGACGGTACTGACATCGTCGTTAAAACCAAAGGTGGCCTAGAAGTTTTCACCACCGACAAGCAGTACAGCTTCAAGTTGGGCGGTCGTATTCAGGCTGACTTCGATCAGTTTGATGGTGTCTACACCAAGAACAATGACAGCGCTAACGAAGCCTACTTCCGCCGTGCTCAGTTGGAGTTAGGTGGCAACTACAAGGATTGGCGTTATGTGGCCAACATCGACTTCGGTGACAAGGCTGGTAGCAAGACCAAGTACGACGAAGTAACCATCACTTACACAGGCTTTGCGCCGATCAACATCAAAGTTGGTCGTTTCGATCCGGACTATAGCCTGGAGAAAGCCACCAGCTCCAAGTGGGTGACTGCCATTGAGCGTTCGTCGGTTCTGGATCTGGCTTCCTGGACTACCGATAGCGAAGAGGGTATGGGGATTCAGGTTAACGGCACCACTGCAGGGATGTTCTACGGTTCTGCCAGTGTTCAGCAGCAAGACAAGGCTGCTTACCTCGAAGATTCCGATGGTAAAGATGTAAATAGCTTCTTCGCTCGCGGTGTTTTTGCACCGATCGTCGCGGATACAGAAGTGCTGCATTTTGGCCTTGATTATGCAACTCGTACCTATGGCGGCGCCGCCTCGTACGACGGCAAAATCGAGACCCGTCTGGGCGTGCGTGGTGTGACTGAAGACACGACCAACTCGAGCGCAATCGTTTTGGGCAAGTCCGACGCTCTTGGATTTGATGACGACAGCGTTGTTGGGCTTGAGTTTGCCTACATGAACGGCCCGATCTCGGTGCAGAGCGAATACCTAAAGCGCGACTTGAGCGGCTCTGACAGCAATGGTGATCGTGAAGCCACCGGTTACAACGCTCAAGTGGCTTATACCCTGACCGGCGAATCGCGTGTCTACAAACTGGACGGCGGCAAGTTCGACACCATCAAACCGGCTGACAAGGTGATGGGCGCTTGGGAAGTGTTCTATCGCTACGACGACCTAAGCGTCGAAGACGATCAGGACCTCGGTGTGGCCAATGTCGATGAAAGCTCGGCCAATGTGCATACCTTGGGTGTGAACTGGTACGCCAACGAAGCTGTTAAGTTGTCGCTGAACTACCTGATGACCAAGAGTGATACTGAGACCGTGTCACTGCAAAGTGGTCGCCCTGCTGACGCCACCGATGACGACGGCAAAGCCATCTCGCTGCGTGCTCAGTACGTGTTCTAAGATCGTTTAAACATTGCTGCTCCTTCTTAGCCCCGCCTCGTGCGGGGCTTTTTTTCGTCTGTAGAAAACCCCAAACTGGCGCATGCCAATCATTACCTTCCAACGTTTAAGTGATTTACCCGCGCCGCTCTGGGATGCGCTGTTGCCAGCAGATCAGGTGTTTTTGCAGCACGGCTTTCTTAGCGCCCTGGAAGACAGCGGCAGTGTTGTCGCGAATACCGGCTGGCAGCCCGTCCATCGGCTGCTGACCGACGCCCAGGGCACGCCGCTGGCGGCGTTGCCGCTGTACCTGAAGAGTCATTCCTATGGCGAATATGTGTTCGACATGGCCTGGGCCGAGGCCTGCGAGCGGGCCAGGATTGGCTATTATCCCAAGTTGCTCGCGGCGGTGCCCTTTACCCCGGTCAGCGGCGCGCGCCTGCTTGGCGATACCGACGCATGTGGCCAATTGCTCGACGCTTTGCTGGTCGATATGACGCAGCAAGGCTGCTCGGGCCTGCACATCAACTTCACCGAGGGCAGCGCCGATGCGCTGTTGGCCAATCGTGACGGTTGGCTGGAACGTTTGGGCTGTCAGTATCATTGGTTTAATCGAGGCTACCGCGATTTCGCCGATTTTCTCGACGCTCTGGCCTCACGCAAGCGCAAGCAGTTGCGTAAAGAACGTGAGCAGGTGGCGGGCCAGGGCATCGAGTTTGACTGGCGTGAAGGCCATCAGCTGAGCGAGTTGGAGTGGGACTTTGTCTATGCCTGCTACGCCAATACTTACTTGGTGCGCGGCCGTCGGCCTTATCTGACTCGGGATTTTTTCAGCTTGCTGGCGCAGCGTATGCCGCAGGCGATTCGCCTGGTGCTGGCGCGGCAAGGTTCGCGGCCGGTGGCCATGGCTTTTAGCTTGTTAGCCGGCGATACCCTGTATGGACGTTACTGGGGCTGTCTGGGCGACTTTGACCGGTTGCATTTCGAGACCTGCTTCTATCAGGGCATCGACTATGCCATCGGCCAGGGTGTGCAGCGTTTCGATGCCGGTGCCCAGGGTGAGCACAAGCTGATTCGTGGCTTTGAGCCGGTGCTGACGCGCTCCTGGCACTACCTCTCCCATCCGGGGTTGCGCGCCGCAGTGGCGGAGTTTTTACAGCAAGAGCGCCTTGGCGTGCGGGCCTATGCCGAGCAGGCGCGACAGCAACTGCCGTATCGGCAGGAATAACGGTTTTTACTGATCTGTAATCTGTCGGTCATGCTGCTGTCACGAAAATCAGGCAACTTTATCCGCCTATGTTCTCTAAAGCCGGAGTTGCTGATTCTATGAAATCGTTCGTTATTAAACGTGGGTCTATCGCCTTGTTAGCCGCAGCCATGGCAGTCTGCAGTCTGAATGCCGCTGCAGTAGATGCCGCCAAGTCGGCAGAACTGGCACTGAATAACGATGACTGGTACCAGGTGTGGAGCGAGAACCAGGCCGTGGTATTCGATGACCGTGCGGTGTATCTCGACTACCTGAAAACCGGCAAAGCCCCCTATTTGAAAGACCTTGGCACTAAAGACAATGCCGGTCGTGCGCTGGTGTTGGGCTTGCGCGCCGAGGACAAGGGCAAGGATCTGAACACGCTTTCAGCCAAGCGCTTCCTGGATGTGAGCTTGCCGCCCAGCAGCAGCTTTTATGGGGAGATTCGTGAAGACAACAAAATCTTCATCTTCCAGCGTTACGGCGACATGATGGACGTGGTCAAACTCGGCGAGCCGATTTTCAGCTATATCGAATTGGGCGGTGGCCCGAATGGCGAACGTTTGGTCTATGCCTTGGCCAAGGAAGAGAAAAAACCTGAAACCTTGATTAGCAAGTTCAAGAGCCTCAACCGCTAAGGAACCTCTGAAAAACTACTGCGCTCGGTTATGCCGCGTTGAAACCAGCCTAAAAATGCTCATTTACAGCACGTAAACTGCGCTTTTTCGGCTGATTTCGCCTTGCCTAACCATCGCTCGCTACTTTTTTCAGCGGTCCCTAAGCGATTGGCTCTGCGCAATAAAAAAGCCCGCTAACGAGTTGTTCGTTAGCGGGCTTTTTCTGTGCTGCGTTTTAAGGCTTACAAGCGCTTGGCGTCGATGATTAGCACTGGCTCGCGGGGTACGTTCTGGTTGCCGCCGGAGTTGCCAGTGGCGACGGCGGAAATTTTATCGACCACCTCGATGCCGCGTACCACACGGGCGAATACCGCATAGCCAAAGTCGCGGCTGCCGTTGTTGAGGAAATCATTGTCCTTGCTGTTGATAAAGAACTGGCTGGTGGCCGAGTCGACCGCCGAGGTACGGGCCATGGCCAGCGAACCGCGGGTGTTTAGCAAACCATTGTCGGCTTCGTTCTTGATCGAGGCCTGAGTGTCTTTTTGCTGCATGTCGGCGGTGAAACCGCCGCCCTGAATCATAAAGCCCGGAATGACCCGGTGAAATATTGTGCCGTTGTAGTAGCCGCTCTCGACGTAGCCGAGGAAGTTTTTCACGCTGATCGGGGCTTTAGTGGCTTCCAGCTCGATTTCCACTTCGCCCATGCTGGTGGTCAGCAATACATGGGGTTTGGCGTCGTCGGCAATGGCCAGCAGGCTGGTGCTCAGCAGCAGGGCGCTGGCGGCGAAGGCGAGTTTTTTTAGCATGTTTTTGACGTCCTGGTTTTTTTCGGTTTGTTGTTGGCTTGACGGGCGCGGGCGGTCACTTCCTCGAGGAAGTTCAGCAGTTGCGCGTTAAAGGTTTCGGGTTGATCCATGGGGCTGGCATGCCCGGAGTCTTCGATAACCAGCAGGCGAGCATCGGCGATTTCGCTGACGTAAGCCTCCTTGCTGGCGACGCTGCTGTAGTCGCGGTCACCGCTCACCACCAGCACCGGGCAGCTGATATGGCTGAGTCGGTCACGCACGCCCCAGCCGATAATGGCGTCCAGGCTCGCCAGGTAGGCGCGCTTGTCATTGCGCGGCCAGCGTCGCTCGATCTTCAGCCGTAGCTCGATTTGCTCAGGCTTGGGAAACAGCAATTTGCCCAAGCCCTTGGCGATGCTGTCGAGGCTGAGCAGGCGTGAGAAACTCCAGCGTTTGGCGATTTGCACGCAGTCGGCAAACGACTTGGCTTTCACCTCCGGGCCACTGTTGACGATGCACAGGCTGTGCAGCAGCTCCGGGCGCTCAACCCCCAGTTGAAAGCCGATCATGCCGCCCATGGAGATACCCACCAGATGCACCGGGCCGAGTTTCAGGTGCTCGATCAGCGCCGCCACATCTTCGGCAAAGCCGGCAATGCTGTAGTGCTCAATGGGCTTGTCGGAGCGCCCGTGACCACGCAAGTCCAAGGCAATAACCCGGTAGTGAGCGGCCAGCACAGCGGTCTGGAATTCCCAGTCCAGCGTGCTGGAGCCCAAGCCATGCACCAGCAACAGCGGTGCACCGTGGCCGTACTCTTCGTAGTGCAGTTGGCAGCCGTCGTAATCGAAAAAAGACATTGAACCTCCTTGTGCGCTTAAAGTTGCCCTTGGCTAAGCGACGCCAGGCGTCTGGACAGTGCTTGCATGGCCTCGCTGACCTGATTAAGGGCGAGCGCGTCGCGGGCATTATCCTCGCTGATGGTATGGATGCGTACTGCCAGTTGATTGATTTCCTGGGTGACGTGGCTCTGCTCATTGGCGGCCAGGGCGATCTGCTGGGCCCGTTGGGAAATGTCATCAAAGCTGGTCACGGTGCTCGACAGCGCTTGCGCCGCGCCCTCGGCTTCGCCCACTGCATGTTCGGTACGCGCCTCACCCGACTGCATGGCTTGCACCGCTTGGCGGGAGGCCTGCTGCAGGGCGTTGATCATGCCGCCAATCTCGTTGGCCGAGGCCTGGGTTTTGCCGGCCAGGGTGCGCACCTCATCGGCCACCACGGCAAAGCCGCGGCCTTGCTCGCCGGCCCGCGCCGCTTCGATGGCGGCGTTTAGGGCGAGCAGGTTGGTTTGCTCGGAAATCGCCTTGATCACATCCAGCACGGCGCCGACTTGCTGGCTGTCTTGCTCTAAACGAGTGATGACCATGGCCGCGCCGGCCATTTCGGCGGCCAGCGCCTGGATCGCCTGGCTGTTGGCGGCGACCTTGGTTTGTCCCTCGCGCACCACCAGTAGCGAGCTTTGCGCGGTGGTCGCGCAATCATGGGTGTTGCTGGCCACTTCCTGGGCGCTGGAGGACATTTCGGTGATGGCCGCCGCCAGTTGGGTGTTTTCCATGCGCTGCTGTTCGGCCCGCTCGGCCAGGGTGCTGCTCAGGCTGGCCAGCACGGCGGCCTCAGTTTGCAAACGCTGGGCCTCGCTGGCGATGTTCTGCAACATGGTGCGCAATTGCCCGGCATAGCGATTGACCGCGCCACGCAGGGCGCCGATCTCGTCCGCACGCTCAACCCGCAGCTCGACGCTGCTGCTGTGGGCCTGGCCTTGGCCGAGGGCATCGATTTGTTCGGTGGTTTCTTCCAATTGCGCGATCAGTTTGTGCCCGGCCAGCCAGGCGAGGAACAGCAGCAGTGCCAACACCGGCAGCAGAAACAGCAAGATTTCCCCGGTCAGGGTGTGTGCCAAACCGGTAACCCGGGTTTGCGGGGTGACCAGGCCAATCACCCAGCCGCTGCCGGGCATTACAAACAGGCTGACGCGACTGGCTTGTTGCAGTTGACCGTCGTCGTCGAGGTCGACGGTACGAATAGTTTCGCTGCCGCGATTCAATGCATCGGCGACGGGCCGTAGCCAGGCGTTATCGGCCACCAAGGCTTTGAAGGTCTGCATGCTGGCGCTGGTGGCGCGTTTGGCGCTGGGAAAGTGCAGGACGTTGCCGGCCTGGTCGAGGGCAAAGGCGTAGCCACCGGTTACCGCGCCTTGTTGTTCCAAGAACTGGGCGAGGTCGTCGAGACGCAAGTCGATGGTGGCGACCCCGGCAAAACGCCCGCTGAGTTTGTACGGCACGCTGCAGGTGACCATGGGCACGCCGCTGACCGGGTCTTGGTAGGCCTCGGACCACACGCATTGGCCGTCTTTGCCGGTGCGTGCCGAGCTGTACCAGGCATCGTTGTGGTAACCAGGGCCGTCGGCTTTGTTGTAATCGTCGGAGTAACTCAGTTGGCCGCCGGCGCCACGGGCCCAGAAGAAGCTGCGCCGGGTGACATCGGCGCTGAAGGCGTTGGGCTCCGGCCAAACGCCGCCGCCGGCAATGGCCGCATCGCCGGCATGATTGATCATGTTCGGCAGGCTGCCCTTGTACAGCGCCTCTTCGCGCGGCAGGACCTCGGCCAGCTGCGCCATGCTGGCGGTCAGGCCTTCGATGCCGGCCAGTTGTAAGCCCAGTTGGCGCACGATGGCGCCGCCGGTTTGCTCGATAAGTTCGGAGCTGGCGGCGACTATCAGCGGTTGCCCACGCCAGGTCATCACCGCAAAAACGGCAGCGGCCGTTAGCACCAACAGGGCGCAACTGCCGAGCGTTAGTCGCTGGGAAAGGCGTACGGGGATTAGGGCCATGGGCTACTCCTGAGGTTGTTATTGGTGTTGCAGCAGGCTATCGGCTGGCGGATGGCAGGGCTTTAATAGGTTCTGCGTATTCTGGGCTTTTCTTTATGGTTCAACCGCTTGGCGCTTAAGTAAGTCGACCAGAATTTGGGTCGCCGGCCCCAGGGTTTTATCCTTGTTAGCATAGAGTGAAAACCAGGGGTGACGGCTGCCGCCTTGTTGCAGCGGCAACTCTTTGAGCAGACCTGCGCTTAACTCGCGCTCGATCAGGTGACGCGGCAGCCAGGCAAAGCCCAGGCCGCTGCTGACGAAAGTGGCGGCGGTCGGCAGGCTGCCGACTGTCCAGCGTTGCTCGGCGCCGAGCCAGCCGACATCGCGCGGTTGGGCGCGGCCAGAGTCGCGAATCACCACTTGCATATGGTTTTCCAGATCGCTGGCGGTCAGTTCCCGTTGCAGCTGCTGCAGCGGATGCTGCGGGTGGCTGACGGCGATAAATTCGACACTGCACAGCTCGCTGCCCAAGTAGCCGGCAATGGTCAGGCCGGTAATGGCCAAGTCGGTGGCACCCTCCAGCAGCACTTCCTCAACGCCCGACAACACTTCTTCGCGCAAGCGCACCCGGCAGCCGCGGCTCAGCGGCATAAAGGCGCTGAGGGCTTGCACCAGCAGGGCGGTGGGGTAGGCGGCGTCCACCACCAAACGCACTTCGGCCTCCCAGCCTTGCTCCATGTGCTGGGCCAGCTCTTCCAGCTGACTGGCCTGCTTGACCAGTTGCCGGGAGCGGCGCAGCAGCATGTTGCCAGCCTCGGTGAGTACCGCCTTGCGCCCTTCGATGCGCAGCAGGGGCACGCCCAGTTGCTCTTGCATGCGCCCAACCGTGTAGCTGATGGAGGACTGTGAGCGATGCAAGGCTTCGGCGGCTTGGGCAAAGCCGCCATGGTCGACCACCGCTTGCAGGGTTCGCCATTGTTCGAGGCTGACGCGGGGCGCTTTCATGCTCGCTCCTGGTGGAATTCACGATCGTATAAATTGGGCTCGAGGCTAATTCGGGCTGGCTTATAAATCAATTATTTCGATGGTTATTAGCGTGTATTTGCGCTTTTTAATCGATTGCTCGGGCTATAACCTTGCCTGCATCAACACCAAACAACCCCAATATAGTTTCTTGCCGAGGTGCTCAGCATGTCCCAAGTTCTGGTTATTGAAAGCAGTGCGCGTCAACAAGGTTCGGTCTCGCGTCAGCTCACCGAGCAATTTATCGCCCAGTGGCAAACGGCCCATCCAGATGATCAGGTGACCGTGCGTGACCTGGCTCTGGAGCCGGTACCGCACCTGGACAGCACCTTGCTGGGTGGCTGGATGACCCCGGCCGAGCAGCAAACCGAGGCCGAAAAAACCGCCTTGGCGCGCTCCAATACCCTCAGCGATGAGTTGCTGGCTGCCGACGTGTTGGTGCTGGCTGCGCCCATGTACAACTTCGCCATTCCCAGCACCCTCAAGGCCTGGCTCGATCATGTGCTGCGGGCCGGCGTCACCTTCAAATACACCGACACCGGCCCGCAAGGCTTGCTGACCGGCAAGCGTGCCTTTGTGCTGACTGCCCGCGGTGGCATCTATGCCGGCAGCGGTCTGGATCATCAAGAACCCTACTTGCGCCAGGCGCTGGGCTTTATCGGTATCCATGAGGTGAGCTTTATTCATGCCGAAGGCCTGAACATGGGCGGCGTGGTGGCCGAACAGGGCTTGGCGCAGGCCAAGGCGCAGTTGGTGCAGGCAGTCTGAATTTGCGCAGTTGATTGAGCATTGTTTACCGCGCCGTTGCTCCTTGGCGCGCTAGGCCGACATCCGCAAGGGTGTCGGCCTTTTTAGTTGGGTGTCCGACGGTTTCCCAGAACCTGGCTAACAGGTTAAGGTCGCGCCTTGTTGGCGGCGCGCTAAAGCGCTGCGCAGGGGTTTGGCGTTGCCACTAGGGGGCTTAAGTGAAGTTGTCGGGACGCGGGGTCAGTCTGTCGCTGATTGCCTCGCTATTGTTTGTGTTGATCCCAGGCTATGTGCGCGAACTGGCGCCGCTGGATGGGGTGCAGGTGTTTGCCCAGCGGGTGCTGTGGTCGATTCCGGCGGTGCTGTTATTGGTGCTGCTGACGCGCCAGTGGGCGGTGTTGGCAGCTGCGCTGCAGCGTTTGCGGGCTGAGCCGAAGCTGTTGGCCGCCTTGCCGCTGGCGGCGTTGCTGATGGGCGTGCAATGGGCGCTGTTTGTCTGGGCGCCGCTGAGCGGGCGGATGCTGGAAGTGTCGCTGGGCTATTTTTTGCTGCCCTTGGCGATGGTGTTGGTCGGCCGGGTGTTTTACGGTGAGCGTTTGCGCGCGCTGCAACGTTTGGCGGTGTTGTGTGCCTTGCTCGGGGTGGCCCATGAGCTGTGGCTGACCCGCGCCTTTTCGTGGGTCACGCTGGTGGCGGCCCTGGGCTACCCGCCGTACTTTATGCTGCGCCGCTGGATGCGCCTGGATGCCTTGTCGGGGTTCGTGCTGGAGATGTTGATGCTGACGCCGGTGGCCATCTGGCTGATCGTCAGCGCCGGTTTGCCGGATGCGTTTGAGCAGGCGCCACAGCTGTGGTGGTTGCTGCCGGGCTTAGGTTTGCTCAGTGCGCTGGCCTTCGCGGCGATGATGACCTCGAGCCGTTTATTGCCGATGGGGCTGTTTGGTATTCTCAGTTATGTCGAGCCGGTGCTGCTGTTTGGCGTTTCGGTATTGCTGCTGGGCGAGCACTTTAATCCGGCGCAACTCTGGACCTATCTGCCGATCTGGCTGGCGGTAGTGTTGATTGGTTGGGACAGCGCGCGACTGCTGCGCAAGCAAGCGCAGCAGGGGTTTTGATCGGGCAGGCCGCCGCGCCTGCCGTCTGCGTCACGATGTTTAGCGCAGCACATCCCACATGATTTCGCGGATGATGCCGGTGGTGATATTGATCAGCAAGGCGTCGGTGCCGACCTGGCGCCACTCGTAGCCCTGGTAGTAGGGCAGCTGCCGGGCAAAGTCGGGGTCGAGCTTTTTCGCGATGCCGGGTGGCAAGGGTTTGCCACGGGCCAGATTTTTGCGAATGCCGGGCGGCAATGCGTCTACCTGGCCGTACTGGCCGTGGTGGTCGGTGAAAATCCGCAAAATTCGGTCCAGGTCATCGTCATAACGCTGCTGCAAATGCTCATCGTCGTCGTAGTTGCCATGGCTGGCGTTGGCGGCCTTGCTGTTGCTTTGCGCTTTTGAGTTGTTGCTTTGAGCGCTTTGGCTGCTTTGACTGTTGTTCGCCTTGCCGTTCTGGCTGTTGCCTTGATTGTTTTTAGCGTTACCGGGGTCGGCCAGTAGCAGGCTGCTGCTTAGCAATGCGGCCAGGCAGGTGACGCCGAGCAGTGAGGGGCGGGTTATGGACATGGCGTGACTCCTTGGGCGGGCTTGGCCTTAATCTAGGTTATGTCAGGATACTTAAGCAGTTTAGTGCCTCCCAGCGTTGTTGCTTAGGCAGAAATCCCCGGCCTCGCAGCGGCATCCGGGTTATCCTATGCAGTTGATTCTGTGATTTTTTTGAGGTGTTGCCCGTGTTTGCCCAATTCGCCCTGCATGAACGTCTGCTGAAAGCCGTGGCCGAGCTTAAATTTGTCCAGCCAACCCCGGTACAAGCAGCGGCCATTGGGCCAGCGCTGGAAGGACGCGACCTGCGGGTGACGGCGAAAACTGGCAGCGGCAAAACCGCCGCCTTCGTGCTGCCGCTGCTCAATCGCTTGATGGGCCCATCGATGCAGCGCGTGACCATTCGCGCGCTGATTTTGCTGCCGACCCGTGAGTTGGCCCAGCAAACACTGAAAGAAGTTGAGCGTTTCTCGCAGTTCACCTTTATCAAGTCGGGGATCATTACCGGAGGTGAAGACTTCAAAGTCCAGGCGGCCATGCTGCGCAAGGTGCCGGATATTCTGATCGGCACCCCAGGGCGGATGCTCGAGCAGTTGAACGCCGGCAACCTCAAACTTAATGATGTTGAAGTGCTGATCCTCGACGAAGCCGACCGCATGCTCGACATGGGCTTTGCCGAAGACGTGCAGCGGCTGGCCGGCGAGTGCTGCAACCGTGCGCAAACCATGCTGTTCTCCGCCACCACCGGCGGCGCGGGCTTGCGTGAGATGGTTGGCAGCGTGCTGCGTGACCCGCTGCATTTGCAGCTCAACAGCGTTAGCCAGTTGAACGAAGGCACCCGTCAGCAAATTATCACCACCGACCACAACCACCACAAAGAGCGCGTGGTTGACTGGCTGCTGGCCAACGAGACCTATCAAAAGGCGATCATTTTCACCAACACCAAGGTGCAGGCCGATCGCCTGTACGGCAAGTTGGTGGCCGCCGATTACAAGGTGTTCGTGCTGCACGGCGACAAGGACCAGAAGGACCGCAAGCTGGCCATCGACCGCATGAAGCAGGGCGGGGCGAAGATTCTGGTGGCCACCGATGTGGCGGCGCGCGGCCTGGATGTCGAAGGCCTGGACCTGGTGATCAACTTCGATATGCCGCGCAGTGGCGACGACTACGTGCACCGTATCGGTCGCACCGGTCGCGCCGGCAATGAGGGCCTGGCCATCTCGTTGATCTGCCACAGCGACTGGAGCCTGATGTCGAGCATCGAACGCTACCTGAAACAGCGTTTCGAGCGGCGCAATATCAAGGATGTCAAAGGCATCTACCAGGGCCCGAAAAACCTTAAGGCCTCGGGTAAAGCGGTGGGCGTGAAGAAGAAGAAAACCCCTGCCGAGAAAAAAGCCGCCGCGAAAAAAGTCAGCGCCAAGCCGAATAAACGTAAATCGATCAACCGTCCGCAACCCGATGCCCCGGCATTGGTCAGCCACGATGGTCTGGCGCCGCTCAAGCGTAAGAAGCCGGCGGCTGAAGCGGGCGCCTAACAGGCCGTTGAAAAACTACTGCGCTCGGCTATGCGGCGTTGAAATCAGCCTCAAAATGCTCATGTACAGCTCGTACACTGCGCTTTTTCGGCTGATTTCGCCTTGCCTAGCCGTCGCTCGCTGCATTTTTCAACGGTCTGTTAAACCGCTTTTGGCTTAACGCCACCCTGAGAAATGCCACTGCGGCGCGGGTCGGACTATCCAGTCTGGCCCGCGCCGCAGTCGTTTCAGGCCCTGTTCCCAGCACCGGCAGATCCCGTTCGATTTCCGGCACAGCAACAATCCTGAACTCACTATTTGCCCGCGCAGCTAGCGTGGCACTTTGCCGTGGCCGGCGCCTTGGTCGCAAACCGGCAGGGTGGTGACGCAATCAGCACGCCTCGGGTCGCTATCGTCATCGGCGGGCTGTAAGCGCTTTGTTACGTTCGACTGTGAAAGTTCGCGGTTTTGCATTTCATTCAGCACTTACAGGAGTAACCCGATGAAGCTTGCACAAACACTACTAGCCACTGCGCTTTGGCTGAGCCTTGGCGCTCAGGCCATGGCGACTGAATTGAGTCATTGGCCGGAGCCTGCCGCCAAGCAATTGCAAAGCATGATCAAGGCGAATGCCAACAAGGGTAATTACGCCGTATTCGACATGGACAACACCAGCTATCGCTATGACCTGGAAGAGTCGCTGCTGCCGTTTCTGGAAATGCAGGGGGTGCTGACCCGCGAGAAACTCGATCCATCTTTGCTGCTAATCCCGTTCAAGGACGTCAACGGCAACAAGGAAAGCCTCAACAGTTATTACTATCGCCTCTGTGAACTCGACGACATGGTTTGCTACCCCTGGGTAGCGCAAGTGTTCTCGGGCTTTACCCTGGCCGAGCTTAAGGTGCATGTCGATGCGCTGATGGCTTACGGCAAGCCGGTGCCGAGCACTTACTACGAAGGCGATGTGGTCAAAACGGTGGAGATCAATCCACCGAAGATTTTCAGCGGGCAAAAAGAGCTGATGAATCTGCTGACGGAAAACGGCATCGAGGTCTACATCATCAGCGCCGCCCATGAAGAGCTGGTGCGCATGGTGGCGGCTGATCCCAAGTACGGCTACAACGTCAAACCGCAGAACGTCATTGGTGTGACCACCTTGCTGAAAGACCGCAAGAGCGGCGCCCTGACCACCGCGCGCAAACAGATCATTGCCGGCAACTACGACCAGAAGGCCAACCTCGGCCTGGAAGTCACCCCTTACCTGTGGACGCCCGCGACCTGGATGGCCGGTAAACAGGCGGCGATTCTGACCTATATCGATGAGTGGAAAAAACCCGTGCTGGTGGCCGGCGATACGCCGATCAGCGATGGCTATATGTTGTTTCACAGCGTCGATGTAGCCAAGGGCGGCATCCACCTGTGGGTCAATCGCAAGGCCAAGTACATGGACCAGATCAACGCCATGATCAAGAAAAACAGCGCCGCGCAAGTTGAACTTGGTCTGCCGGTGACTGCCGACAAAAACTGGCTGATCGTTACCCCGGAGCAGATTCAATAAGCCAGGCTTAGTTTTACGGACAAATAAAAGGGCTGACACAGCAACTGCGTCGGCCCTTTTTGTTGGCGCTGACTCGGTTCCGTGCTGCACACAGTTTTTGTAGGGTGGGTTAGTGGCGCAGAGCAGAGTTTGAAAATCAACTGCGCAATCTGTGCGCCACGTAACCCACCAAGCGGTGATCGGCCGACCCCATCTGGTGGGTTACGGCGCAACGGACTAAGCATCAGCAGATAGCCCGTGGTCATGCGCCTAACCCACCCTTGAATTACCGCGCATCAGGCATCGCCTAACCGGTCCGCGCGCTTCAACACCTAACGGGTACAGCGCCTTTTTGTTGCTGCGCAGCGCTGCTTTACCGTCCACGGCTTGACTGTTGCCCAACCCCCTGCGGCGCTTTCGGTGAGTCGCGCTGGCATCTCTGGACGCTGCATCGTGGGGCGTCGGCTGTTAATCTTTGAGCATTAAATGCTGCGCGCCGTTTGGCGCTGAGTCGCTGCTCGGGAGTTGCTGGTGAAGTCCACTTTTAAAGTCCTTTGTGTGTTGCTGACGGCTCTGCCAGTCACGGCATTTGCCTGGTCCAATCATTCGCTTGGCACTGTCTTAGCCTTGCGTGATTTGCCGGCGCTCAAGCAAGCCGCTGCGGTTCAGCTTGAGCCGCTGGAGGATTTTTTGCGCAGTGAAGCCGCGGGCTTGCAGGCGTTGCTTGATCAGCAAGAGGCCTTTGCCCTGGCTAATTTCCCCGGTTATCCCGAGCGTCCAGCCGCGTTGCGCTGGCAGGGCGAGAGTGAAGGCGGGCAGCAGACGGCGTTTCTCAAGGCGCTGCGGGTGAGCCCTGAAATCAAGTTGGCCAACTTCGTTCAGGCCTTGCCGGGCTATCCGGCTGAAGGACGGGCGCACTTAAATGCGCAAGAGGTGATGCTCTACAAAAAGCTCAGCGTCTGGGACGAATGGCGTTTTCTGGCAGTCGCTGCCGGTGAGCCTCTGAGCCCATTGCAGGTGGTGGCCAGCGCCGCCGATGAACCGGATTACGGTCACGACATCAATCTGTTCAGCGATAATCCGGGCGACGTCGGTGGCCAGTACAACTTCGGCCCGCAGCCCTTTGGTGATGCGCGCTTTGAGTATTCTTCCCAGGCGCCGTTTCACATTGGCTATTACCACGACGACGCCATCATCTTCGCCGCCGGGCCCTTTCTGACCCGCACCTACCCCGAGTGGCGCGCCTATCAGTATTTTGGTCTGGCCCGTTACGCCTTCGAGCATGGCCATCCGTACTGGGGCTATCGCTTTATGGGCTGGGGCCTGCATTACATCCAGGACCTGACCCAGCCCTATCACGCCAAGGTGTTGCCGGGGGTTGAGACCAGCAGCCTGATCTGGACGGCGGCCAAAGATGCGGCCGGTTTTGGCGACGATAAAAAAGCGGCGATTGAGCGGGTCGCGACCCGCCACACCGAGATTGAAAAGTACCAATTCAAATGGCTGCAGCAATTGCTGCGCGACGGCGAAAACGCCAGCCCGCTGCTGCAGGCCTATGCCGACACCAGCAAAGACGGCAATTACCCAGCCTTTGACAGCGCCTATTTACGCAACCAGGTGTCGGCGCAGTCGTTTGCCCGCGCCGATCAACTGGATGCCTTGGTCGGCCAGGCGCTTGCGGCAGCCCCCGCGACCGAGGGCTTTAGCCAGGGCAATCAATTGGCCGCTGAAGCTGCGCCCAGCGCCGAATTGAGCGCCTTGCTGATTGAGCTGATCGGTAACTTTGGCGCCCATAGCCGCAACGCGGTGCGTGGTACGCTGTCGCCAATAAGCGCAGCGCCTGCCGCCGGGGAGACACCTTAGCGGCACGCCTCGCTATGCTGTAGGCAGCATCTAAGCGAGGGATGGGTATGCGGGTTTGCTTGCTGGCGCTGTTATGGGGCTTTTGCCTACCGATCTTCGCGGCAGAACCCTTGCGCATGGGTTTCGGCAGCAACAAACCGCCCTATGTGTTTGAAAATGAGCAGCGCGGGCTGGAGTACGAGATAGTCGTCGCGGCCCTCAAAAGCGCCGGTTTTCAAGTGTTGCAGCCTTACTACGCGCCGATGGAGCGCCTGCATCTGCGCCTCGAACGTGGCGAGCTGGATGGCATTGCCACCACCCAAGACGACGGCGGCGCGGCCTTCTATTCGGATGTTTATATCCAGTACCAGAATGTTGCGGTGGCGCTGGCTAAGCGGCAGTTACAGATCAACAGTATCGCGGATCTTGCCGACTACTCCGTCAGCAGCTTTCAGCGCTCCAGGTTTTTTCTGGGCGCCGAGTTTCAGGCGATGGCCGAGCACAACCCGCGCTACCGTGAAGAGCCGTGGCAGATCAACCGTAACCGCTTGCTGTATGCCGGGCGCATCGATTTGGTGATCGCCGATCGGCGGATTTTTCGCTACTTCAATACGCTCGTGGCCGATCAAGTCGATGTCAGCCAGCCGATTACTGTCTATCCACTGTTTCCCGTCTCGTCTTATCAGGTGGGCTTTCGTCTGGCCGCTCAGCGCGACAGGTTCAATCAGGGCTTGAAGGCCATACGTGAGAGCGGTGAGTACCAGCGGATCGAGCAACGCTACGCGGATTATTAAGGGCTATTCCGCGTCTTTTGCCCTGTGTGGTGCAGCGCTGGCTTGGCGATAAAGCCGATAGGCAAAGGCGCCCTCGGCTGGCTATGATCGCAGGCCATGACGCCCTCATTTCAGAATCGCCAATCCTGCCCGCCCGGCGCCTGCATCTGCGGGCGCGAAGGCTTGCTGGACAACCCGGATGCGGATCTGCGCTTCCTGCGCCTGACCCGCCCCGAGGAAAAACGCCTGCTCGAACGGCTGGAAAATATCGACAGCCTGAGCGACCTCGAACGCCTGCAGCAACGCCTGCATGAGCAACTCGGCATCCGCCTGCAAGTCGCCCCCGGCCGCAACGAGGTGCGCAGCATGCGCGGCATCGCCGTGCATATCGACGAGCTGCCCGGCCTGTGCCGCAAAACCCGCCAAGCCATCCAGGCCGCGATTCGCCGCGGGCTGGAGAAACGGCCCGAGATCGCTTACCGGTTGCTGGATGCTCATGATTTGTTTCGCGAGGGGTGAGGTGTGGGTTGCAAGAGGGGAATGTGAGCGGGGGTGGTTGTCGCTAGAAGCAGGCATTAACGCAGCTGGATTGGTAGTCTCTCGCTTCGACTTCGAACATCTAGGCCGTTGCTCATGATTCAGCTTTCGCAGGTGCAGACCATCATCGCTGCCGATCCGGTACGTTGGCGAATACTCCGTCTGGTGCAAGAGCTGGAGCTTCCAGATTGCTGGGTTGCAGCGGGCTTTGTGCGCAGCGCGATATGGGATCACCTGCATCAGCGAAGCACCTCACCGCTGCCGCCGGATGTCGATGTCATCTGGTTCGACAGCGAGCGGACCTCTCTGGATCTGGACGCTCACATCGAAGCCGCCTTGCGACGCAAGGACTACACGATAGATTGGTCCGTAAAGAACCAGGCGCGTATGCACCTTCGCAATGATGACTCCCCCTACTTCTCGGCGGCCGATGCCATGACCCATTGGCCGGAAACGGCCACTGCGGTAGCTGTAAGGCTTGGAGTGGAGGGGGTGGTCGAGGTCGCGGCACCACTCGGCCTAGACGATCTCTTTAACCTTGTCGTTCGACCTACGGCGAGGTTCCAGACAGAGAAACAGCAGATCTATCTGAACCGCCTTCGCGCAAAAAACTGGCTCGCAACCTGGCCGGACCTGAAGGTTTTTCCGATAGGCTGAAGCGCTTCAGCTTCGAAGTTTCATGTTCATTTTTGGTCGATGCCGTCATTAGCTAAGCCTCGCGGCCCATCAAACCCAGACCCGCAGCACTGCCCCTTAATCGAGCCGATAGCTGGCCAGCTCCAGCGCTGTCAGCAGGCGCAGGTTCTTTGGGTCGATCGACTGCATGTCGGCCGCCAGGCTGCTGGGGATGTTCATTTCTTTGAAGTAGGCGGCGGGGCTGTAGCGCGAAGTATTGCCGGCCAGGTTGGCCTGGGCGGAGTCGCCATTGGCGAAGTAGGGGCGGTGGATGCCGACATAGCCGCGCACGGTTTTGTCGCGGCCGGCGGCCAGCAGGTAGACGCAGCTGCCTTGGCACACGGCGCTGGCCGGGACCAGGGTGTCGAAGCCGGCTTCGCGCAGCAGGCGACCCATCTTGATGGCTTCCGGCACGCTGCCGCCGATGTTGTCCAGCAGCGCGAGCTTCTTGGCATACTTGCCGGGGTTGGCCGTGAGGCCTTTGAGCAGGGCTTCATAGTCGCCGGGAGCAATGTCTTCCGAGACGCTGACGGCGAGGATGGGTCCGGCGGTTTTGTGCTGCACGGCCTGCACCTCAACCTTGCCGATTGCCGCCGCCGATGCGCAGATGCTGATGCACAGCAGTGTGGCGCGGATAACTCTACGGCTCATAAAACAGGCACGTCCTACACAGGGATTGGCGGTTAATGCGTTGGCGGCGTGACGATGGCCAGCAGGCGGGCGACTTAGAATTTTTCTTTCGGACCCAGGTAGCGCCACTCACCCAGTGGCAGCTTGGCCATGGGCACGCCGCCGATGCGGATGCGCTTGAGGTTGATCACCTTCAAACCAACCGCCTCGCACATATGGCGAATCTGCCCCGGCAGCGGGTTTTTCAGGGCGAAGCGCAGGCGGGTTTCGTTCTGCCAGCTGACCTTGCAGGGCATCAGCGGTTTGCCGCGAAAGTTCAGGCCGTGAGCCAGGCGCTTGAGGCCGTGGGACACCAATTCGCCGCTGACTTCGACAATGAACTCTTGTTCGAGTTTGTTGATGTCTTCGTTGAGCTTGCGCGACACGCTGAAGTTTTGCGTGAACACCTGCAGGCCGCAGGCATCGGTGTCCAGCGGCAGGCACATGGTCAGGCGCTCAAAATGCCGTTGCAGCGGGCGAATGGCCGAGAGGTCGGCGGCTGCCTGGGTTTCTTTGCGCAGCAGTTTTAGCGCGTCGTCGGCGACCATGCCGACCGGCTTGTGCACTATCAGGGTGATCGGCTCTTGTTGGGTGAGCACGGCCTCCGGGTGCAGGGCGACCAACTGCTGCTCGACCTTGAATTGCGGTTCTTCGACGACTTGGCCGTCCACCGTGACCCAGCCACCTTCGATATAGAGCTCGGCTTCGCGGCGCGAGCAGCCTACTTGTTCGGCCAGGCGTTTGGAGAGGCGAATCGGATCAGTCATGCGGGTGGCCGTAAATTGGGGGGAGCTGCATTGTAATCGCCAGCGCCGGCTTGTGCGCAGCAATAGTGCTTTGCGGCGGCGTGAAAGTGCTTGGCCGCGCGCCAGCGGCACAGTTACTGGGCAAATTGTCGCGCCACTGTAACTGGGCGCAGGCCTGCGGCCTTCGTATACTGCTTGGCTACATAAGGAGACCTGATTGTGGCGCAGGCAAAAGCTCAAGTGCAGGCAATGCTGTGTTTGGTGGTGACGGTTGGCGCCTATGGTCTGTACAACTTTGCCGTGAGCCGGCTGCCCGCCAATCAGGCCTCGGCGTTCGTCAACTTGATTCCGCTGTTTACCTTGCTGTTTGCGGTGCTGCTGCTGGGCGAGCGGTTGACTGGCCAGCAAGTATTCGGTGCGACCTTGGTGTTTGCCGGCGTGGCGCTGAGCCAGTGGCGCAGCCGAATGCCCGTGTCTGTGGCGGGGATTTTGGATTGAGGAGTGTCGCATGAGTGATAGTCATCGTTGGACTCGCGAATCGATCCGGCTGATTGAGGCCGATTTTCAGCGCAGTGCCGATACCCATCTGATCCCGCTGAAGCTGCCAGGCTTTGCTGGGATTGATCTGTACTTCAAGGATGAATCTAGCCATCCCACGGGCAGCCTTAAACATCGATTGGCGCGTTCGTTGTTTCTGTATGCGTTGTGTAACGGCTGGTTGCGGCCTGGGGCGCCGGTGATTGAGGCGTCGAGCGGTTCGACTGCGGTGTCGGAGGCCTACTTTGCCCGCTTGTTAGGCTTGCCATTTATCGCGGTGATGCCGGCCAGCACCTCGCCGGAGAAGATTGCGCAGATTGCCTTTTACGGCGGCAAGAGCCATTTGGTCGCCGACCCCACGCGCCTGCACGCCGAGTCACAACGCTTGGCGGCTGAACACGGCGGACACTTTATGGATCAGTTCACCTACGCCGAACGGGCTACCGACTGGCGGGCGAACAACAACATCGCCGAATCGATCTACCAGCAAATGCGCCATGAGCCTCATCCTGAACCAGCCTGGCTGATTTCCAGCGCGGGCACCGGCGGTACCCTGGCCACCCTCGGCCGTTATGTACGTTATAGCCAGCATGCCACCCGCGTGCTCTGCGCCGATGCCGAGCATTCGGTATTTTACGACTGCTACCGCACCGGTGATCGCAACCTGACTTTGGCTTGCGGCTCGCGCATCGAGGGCATTGGCCGGCCGCAGGTGGAGCACTCGTTTATGCCGCATGTGCTGGATGCCATGTGCCGGGTGCCGGACGCGCTGTCGTTAGCCAGTATGCATTATCTGAGTCGGCGCCTGGGGCGACGGGTGGGCGGCTCCAGTGGGACCAATCTGCTCGGCGCTTTGCTGGTGGCGCAACGCATGCAGGCTGCCGGTGAACAAGGGTCTTTGGTCGCGATTCTCTGCGATGGCGGTGAGCGCTATGCCAGTACCTATTACGATCAGGCTTGGCTTGCGCAACAGGGTTTTGATCTTGAACCCTTGATTGAACAGGTGGCGGCCTGCGCCGAGACGGGCGCGGCGCTGCCAGCGGACTTTGCTGACAGCGCGATTTGGCGTTACTAGCGCCGAGGCCTGTGGTTCGTAGGGTGGGCTTCAGCCCACCCTAGAGAGGTTTCACAGACCGACGGCGCGCAGGTCCAACTTCCCGTCTTTTAGCGGCGGGCACCAGAAGTAGCTGCCGGTTAGCGGCCGGGTGAACTGGAACAGGCCATCAACAATGCCATCTTCAGCGCCGACCATGCGCTTGAGTTGCGCCTCGAACGCTGCGACCGAACAGCCAAAGGCGCTGAACATAAAACCGGCTTGACCGGCGCTGGCCCAGGGCATCGAGCGGCGCAACACGAAGGCTTCCGGTTCGAAGCTTTCTTGGGCGGTGCGCTTGACGTGGGCTGACTCGGGGGCTTCCTCGAGTTCTTCGTTATCGCTTTTGCGCCGGCCGATGGCGTGATCCTGGGCCTGGTCGGACATGGCCTCAAATGCAGGCAGGTCATGCAACCATTGCTGCAGGGCGACAAAGCTGCCGCCATCCAGGCCCGCGCCTTGATCCTTAACAATGGCTGCGGTCAGCGCCGCCATCCCGACCGGATTTTCGGTGCCGTCTTCATAGCCGGTTAGATCCAGGCCGGTTTTGTACTTGAAGGCCTCGACTTGCTGCTCAAGCACAAAGGCGCCGGCCAGGGCCTGCTCAATTTTGCGCGTCAGGTGAATCAGCTCGCCGCGCTCATCCTCACGCAGCCAGCAACACAGGGCGCTGGGGGTGGCTGGAATGTCGCAGCCGGGCACGGCCATGTCGCAGCCGGGCAGGGCGTAGCTGGGGAAATCATGCAGGCCGTCGATGGCGTGATCGAGGGCGAGCACCAGCGATTGGCCCAGGCCGACCACGACGCGCGTGCCGTCCGCCAATTGGCTCAGGCGTTGCAACGCCGCCGGCAGACCGGCATTCGGCAGCGCATGGAAAAACAGGTAGCTGGCGAACTTGGGGATGGGCGCCAGTATGCCCGGCTGTACATTATTCATCGAAGCTCCTTGGCGGGCCTGTTGGTCGGCTATTGCTGGCCGCCGCGCTTGTGGCGCGGCGGGATGATTAAGCGATTAACCAGCGGCAGTTTGTTGCGCCAGTATATCCAGCGCCACGGCTTCGGCGATGCGCACGCCATCCACCCCAGCTGAGAGAATCCCGCCGGCATAACCGGCGCCTTCACCGGCCGGGTACAGGCCTTTGATGTTGAGGCTCTGCAGGTTGTCGCCACGGGTGATGCGCAGTGGTGAGGAGGTGCGGGTTTCGATGCCGGTGAGCACCGCGTCATGCATGGCAAAGCCGCGAATTTGTTTTTCGAAGGCCGGCAAGGCTTCGCGGATCGCCTCGATGGCAAACGCCGGCAAGGCGCTGGCCAAATCGACCAGGTGTACGCCGGGTTTGTAGGAGGGCTCGACACTGCCAATCGCAGTGGAGGCGCGCCCGGCAATAAAGTCGCCGACCAATTGCGCCGGCGCCTCGTAGGTGCTGCCGCCCAGTGCATAGGCGTGGGACTCCAGGCGCTCTTGCAGCTCGATGCCGGCCAGCGGGCCACCGGGGAAGTCCTGCTCAGGGGTGATGCCGACCACGATGCCGGCGTTGGCATTGCGCTCGTTGCGCGAGTACTGGCTCATGCCATTGGTGACCACCCTGTTCGGCTCGGAGGTGGCCGCCACTACGGTGCCGCCCGGGCACATGCAGAAGCTGTAGACCGCCCGGCCATTTTTGGCGTGGTGCACCAACTTGTAGTCGGCGGCGCCGATTTTCGGGTGGCCGGCAAATTTGCCCAGACGGGCGCGGTCGATCAAGGATTGCGGGTGCTCGATGCGAAAGCCCACCGAGAACGGCTTGGCCTCCATGTACACGCCACGGGCATGCAACATGCGGAAGGTGTCGCGGGCGCTGTGGCCCAGCGCCAGCACCACATGCCGGCTGTGCAGCTGTTCGCCGCCGGCCAGCTCCACGCCGCAGAGTTGCTCGCCGTCCAGCAGCAGGTCGGTGACTTTTTGCTCGAAGCGCACTTCACCGCCCAAGGCTTCGATCTGGTGGCGCATATGCTCGACCACGCCAGTCAGGCGGAAGGTGCCGATATGGGGTTTGTTGACGTAGAGAATTTCCTCCGGCGAGCCGGCCAGGACAAACTCATGCAGCACCTTGCGACCCAGGTGCTTGGGGTCTTTGATCTGGCTGTAGAGCTTGCCATCGGAGAAGGTGCCGGCGCCGCCTTCGCCAAATTGCACGTTGGATTCAGGGTTGAGCACATTCTTGCGCCACAGGCCCCAGGTGTCCTTGGTCCGCTCACGCACGCACTTGCCGCGCTCGAGGATGATCGGCTTGAAACCCATTTGCGCCAGCAGCAGGCCGGCAAAAATCCCGCAGGGACCAAAGCCCACCACAATCGGGCGTTCGCTCAACTCGGCCGGTGCCTGGGCGACGGGTTGATAGCGGGTGTCGGGGGCCGGGCCGAGGTGGCGGTCGTCGCCGAACCTGGCCAGCAACTCGGCCTCGTCGCGCACGCTGAAATCGATGGTGTAGATAAAGCACAGCTCGGCGGATTTTTTGCGCGCATCGTAGCTGCGCTTGAACAGGCTGAAGTCCAGCAGCTCCTCGGGTTCAATCCCAAGCCTGGCCAGCAGTGCCGGACGCAGGGCTTCTTCGGCGTGGTCGATGGGCAGTTTCAGTTCGGTAATGCGCAGCATGGCGATAATCCAGAGTGGGCCGGTGGTAACCCGGCAGTGTTGAGCAAGGCGGCGATTATAAGGGGTATGCCCTTCCTAGTTGTTGGAAAACCGTCCGGCTATGGCTGCGAACTTGCGCAGCCACGGCCCAGCGTCTAGCGGGCCGTTGAAAAATGTAGCGAGCGACGGCTAGTGCGACGCCCGTTCCTGCGGGCTAGCTGCATTTCCCACATCCATGTGGGTCACAAGGCGAAAACAGCCGCAACGTAGCGAAGCGTAGTAACAGCCGCAGGCTGGCCCATAGGGCGAGCGCAGCGAGTCAAAAGCGCAGTTTACTGGTCGTAAATGAGCATTTGATTCGCTTTGCTCACCCCTTCGGGGCCGCGTTAAAGCGCGTTCAACCGTTGGTTGTGAGGCTGATTTCAACGCCGCATAGCCGAGCGCAGTAGTTTTTCAACGGCCTGCTAGCGGCAGGCTAGTCGCCAGGACTTCAGGTCCAGGCGTTTATACAGCGCATCAAAGTTCATCGCGTTTGCGGCGGCGCAGACCTTGGTTTTATTGCCTTGGTATTCGATTTGGAAAACCGGTTTGTTGGCCGCGATAAAGGGGCTGAGCAAGTTGCACTCCTGGTACTGGGCGCATTGTTCATTGATGGCGAAGTCAAAGTGTGGGACCAGCTCGGCAATCTGGTTTAGATCGTTTTTCAAACCCACGGCTAAGCCGCGCGCGTGGGCGTTTTCCGCCAGCCATTTATTGTAATAAAGCTGGTTTTCGGCAGTCAGCGGGAAGCCCGGTGTATTGGTATAGCCATCGACGTTATCGGGCTCAACGCCGTCGCAGTGCTTGGCTTTGGCCAGATCCAGGCGCGCGGCCATGATCGGCCCGAGTACATCGATACGGCGAATATCCAGCCAGCGTTCGCCCGGCCAGTCGGCGAGCGGGTTGCCCAAAACGTCGGGGGGAAAGGCGCTGGCATCACTGCGCCAATCTTCAAAGGTGCCCGCGCTGAAGTAGCAAATCACTTTGATGCCGCGCGTGTGCAGGGTGTTGATCACGGATTGCGGCGTATCGTACAAGTCGAGGTTGTACATCTGTACTCGATGGCTGGTGTTGATGCTGCCCTGCAACTGGATTTGCCAGCTGGTGCCTGGCTTCGGTTGCCACCATGTCGGCGCTGTCGCTGCGCAGGCTGAACTCGAAAACAGCATCCCGGCCAGCAGGGCGAAAACAGGTTTTTGGGATTTCATGATGGTTCACCGTCAGGCACGTGAGTTGAGTGGTCATGCTGCTCGGGCAGCTGTGCGTTGAGATTAAAACTGACGGGGGCTGTGGTGGGTGTGATCAAGGTCGCAGCCAGGCCAGCAATACATCCAGCATGCGATTGGCGAAGGCCCATTCGTTGTCGTACCAGGCCAGCACCTTGACCAGATCGCCTTGCACGCGGGTGTGGTTCAGGTCGACCACGCAGGAGCTTGGGTAGCCGTTAAAGTCGCAGGACACCAGTGGCAGCTCGTTACATTCCAGTACGCCAAAGGGCAGGCTTTTGGCGCTTTCTTGCAGGCCGGCATTGATCGCCTCGCGAGTGGTCGGGCGCTCGCTGCTGAAGGTTAGATCGAGCAGCGAGACATTCGCAGTTGGCACCCGAATCGCCAAACCGTCCAGGCGGCCGGCCAGGCGTGGCAGCACCAGGCCGATGGTCTTGGCCGCGCCGGTGCTGGTGGGGATCATCGATTGCGCGGCGGCGCGGGCTCGGTAAAGGTCATGGTGGCTCTTATCGAGCAGGCTTTGGTCGTTGGTGTAGGCGTGTACGGTGGTGATCAGACCGTGGCGAATGCCGACCGCTTGGTCCAGCACCATCGCCAGCGGGGCCAGGCAGTTGGTGGTGCAGGAGGCGTTGGAGACTATCTGTTGGTTACCCAACAGCTGATGATTGACGCCATAGACCACGGTCAGATCGGCGTTTTCCAACGGGTGCGAGAGCAGCACTCGCGGCGCGCCGGCGGTCAGGTGCTGCTCGACTTGCAGGCGTTTTTTCAGCTTGCCGGTGCACTCCAGCACCACGTCAACGCCGAGCCGGTCCCAGGGCAGATTGATTACTTCGCGTTCGTGCAGCAGGCGTATCGACTGGCCGTTCACCTGCAGAATGTCATCGTGCAGGCTGACGGCGCCCTTGAAGCGGCCGAAGGTAGAGTCAAAACGGGTCAGGTGGGCGAGGCTGGCAAAGTCGCCCAGGTCATTGATGGCTTCGATGTGCAGCTTGGTTTCCAGGCCGCGGTCAAATACCGCCCGCACCAGCGCGCGACCGATGCGTCCGTAACCATTGATGGCAATGCGCAGCATGATCAATCTCCCGAAAGGCTCCAAGCCTTAGCATAGGCAGCCCCCGGGAAGTTGCTGGAAGTCAGTCTTGGCGAGCGCCGCCGTAATACGCGCAGCCGCGCATTACTTTGCCATCCAGGCGCAACTCTGCGCTCAGGTGCTGGACGGCGCCGCTCATGCTGTCGACGCAGCGCTGCGGTGCGACCCAAAGCTCCAGGTACTGGCCGTTGGCGTCGCTGCTCAGGCTAAAGCGGCCCTCGGGCAGCTGCTCCTCCAGGTAGGGCAGTACCAGCGGCTCTTGGCCTGGGCGCTCGAGAATCAGGCCTTTGCTGTTGGCATTGATCACCCAGTCCGGCTCATGGCCGCTGGCGCGCAGGGTCAGGCGCTTGAAGTTAAGGTCGTTGCAGCTCTGACCCTGGTTTTGAATGCGGTACAGGCGCGTCAGATTGATCTGCCCATCGTTGCCCGGCACCTTGCTGGCGACCAACTGGCCCTGCAGGTCGGCAAACAGCGTGCCTTTGCCATCGTTCAGCAGCGCCACCGACTCTTGCAGCAGGCCGGTGCCGGCGCTGTCTTCGAGAATAAAGCGGCGTTGTTCCTGACAGGGGCGAAACTGCAGGCGGTTATCGACGGCGCTCAACTCACCCTGCATGCGCACGGCCGGCACCACGACTGGCTCAGGTTCTGCGCTGAACATTTGGCAACCGGCAAACACCGGCACTAGGGCCAGGAGTAGAAAACGGACGCTGGGCATGGCGCTGGGCATAGTGGCTCTCCAGAAAAGGATCGCCACGGTACCGGGCGCCACCGCCTAGCTCAAGTGCCGGTTGCGTCCTAGCAGCCTGTCGGGCTTAGGACTGTCCTACTGCGGAAAAGCCGGATTTGGTCATTTTCCGCGCTCTTTTTCGTTAAAGAGAGCGACTATTCGCCTCAAAAGAGCGCAAAAATTGCCTCAAACCGGTCTTTCCCTCGCTACGGACGCCTAAGCCCGACAGGCTGCTCGCCGGTTGTTGCGCCGCCGCTAAAAGGCCCGGTAGACCTGGCCGGTTTGCGCACCTTCGACGCTTTTCGCGAAGGCCAGCGCCGCAATTGCGGCCGCTACCGGCTTGAAACCTCGGAAGTAAGGGCCGTAGCTGGGCAAGGATTCTTCAACCACGGTTGGGCTGACGCTGTTGATCCGCAAGCCGCGTGGTAGCTCGATGGCGGCGCCACGCACGAAACCATCGATGGCGGCGTTGACCATGCTGGCCGAGCTGCCGTAGCGGATCGGATCGTCGCTGAGCACCCCGGAGGTCAGGGTAAAGGAGGCGCCGTCGTTGGCGAACTCGCGGCCGATCAAGACCAGATTGACCTGTCCCATCAGTTTGTCTTGCAGGCCGATGGCGTAGTGCTCGGCAGTCATCTCGGCCAGTGCGCCGAAGTGCAGTTTGCCGGTGGCGCTGATCAGCGCATCGAACGCACCGGTCTGCTCAAACAGCCGGCGAATCGAGGCCGGCTCGGTGATGTCCACCTGCAGCTCGCCGCGGCTGTGGCCGACGCGAAGGATTTCATGGCGTTCTTGTAATTGCTGGTCGATGGCGCTGCCGAGAGTGCCGCTGGCGCCGATCAAAATAATTTTCATGGAGTTGCTCCTGAAGATGGGGTGGGGTTGTTGATGGCTCCAGTGTAGAGGCATGATTGGCGTTGATAAGCCGGCTAATGGGAAACCTTTGGTTTCCAATAGGAAACAATCATGGGCGAGTGCTATGAGCGAAATTGATGATCTGGCTGCCTTTGCCGTACTGCTGGAAGTCGGCAGTATTACCCACGCCGCCGCGCGCCTAGGTTGCAGCAAGGGGCAATTGTCCAAGCGAATGCGCTTGTTGGAGCAAGGTTTAGGCGTGACGCTGCTGCAGCGCAGCACCCGCAGTTTGACCCTGACCAGCGCCGGCAACGCCTTGTTGCCGGAAGCGCAGGCATTGTTGGTGCAGGCGCAACGGGCGCGGCAAACCCTGGCACGGTTGCAAGAGGAGGTCAGCGGCACGGTGCGCATCACCCTGCCGGTGTCGCTGGGGGAGAGCTTTTTCGATGGATTGCTGCTGACCTTTGTCCAGCAGTATCCCCAGGTGCGTGTCGAGCTGGATCTGAATAACGATTACCGCGACATGATCGCCGACGGTTTCGATCTGGCCATTCGCAGTGGCGTGGACAGCGATGCGCGCCTGGTGGCCACGCCGCTGTTTGCCATGCAGGAACTGACTTGCGCGAGCCTCGCTTATCTCGCCCAGCATGGCGAGCCACACAGCCCAGAGGAGTTAAGTGCCCACAGTTGCCTGGTGAACAGCCATTACCGAGGCCCGGAAGAATGGCTCTACCACCGTCAGCACCAGCTCAGCCGGGTGAAAGTCGCCGGCCCCTTGGCCAGTAATCACTACAGCTTGCTGAAAAATGCGGCGCTGGCCGGCGCCGGTATCGCCCGGTTGCCGTCCTATATGTTGCACGCGGAGTTGGCCGATGGGCGCTTGCGCTGGCTGCTGCGCGACTACCAGACCCGCAGCATGCCAACCTTTTTGGTCCACCCCTATCAGGGCGGCTTACCCAAGCGCACCCAGGTGCTGGCCGACTATTTAGTGCAGTGGTTTCGCAGCAGTGGCGAGGTGTTGCAAGGCTTGGGGGTTATGGATGGCGGTGTGAGCGGCGCCGTACAGTAGCGCTTGGCGCTGTTTTAACTGGGTTTTGCATCCAGCCAGTAACCCGTGCAGGGTCTGAAATTTACGCGATCTAGGATTGTTTCAAAGCCAATAAAAAGGCTGCCTGAACGGCAGCCTTTTTATTGCTCGCAACCCTTATGTGCGATCTTTCAGCGCGGACATATCACGCTGTGGGTAGCCGGTGTAAAGCTGGCGTGGACGGCCAATTTTGTACGGGCTGGAGAGCATTTCTTTCCAGTGAGAGATCCAACCAACGGTGCGCGACATGGCAAAAATCACGGTGAACATGCTGGTTGGAATGCCGATGGCTTTCAGGATTATGCCCGAGTAGAAATCGACGTTCGGATACAGGTTGCGCTCTTTGAAGTACGGATCGTTACGCGCAATTTCGTCCAGCTTCATAGCCAGTTCGAGTTTTGGATCGTTGATCCCTAGCTCAGCCAGCACTTCGTCGCAGGTCTTTTTCATGACCGTGGCGCGTGGATCGAAGTTTTTGTAAACGCGGTGACCAAAGCCCATCAACTTGAACGGGTCGTTCTTGTCTTTGGCTTTGGCGATGTACTTCTCGATATTGGAAACATCACCAATTTCGTCGAGCATGCTCAAAACGGCCTCGTTAGCGCCGCCGTGGGCTGGGCCCCAGAGTGCAGCGATACCGGCAGCGATACAGGCGAACGGGTTGGCGCCAGAAGAGCCAGCCAAGCGTACGGTCGAAGTCGAGGCGTTTTGTTCGTGGTCGGCGTGCAGGATAAAGATTTTATCCATGGCCTTGGCCAGCACCGGGCTGATCGGTTTGATCTCGCACGGGGTGTTGAACATCATATGCAGGAAGTTCTCTGCATAGCTCAGGTCATTACGCGGATACATCATCGGCTGACCCATGGAATATTTATAAACCATGGCGGCAATGGTCGGCATCTTGGCAATCAAGCGGACTGCCGAAATTTCACGATGCTGAGCATTATTGATGTCTAGCGAGTCGTGATAGAACGCCGACAGCGCGCCAACTACGCCACACATGATCGCCATTGGGTGGGCGTCGCGACGAAACCCGTTGAAGAACGACTTCAACTGTTCGTGCACCATGGTGTGGTTTTTAACGGTGTTAACAAACTTCTCTTTTTCGGCTGCATTTGGCAGTTCGCCGTTTAGCAGCAGATAACACGTTTCCAAATAATCTGACTTATCGGCCAGTTGTTCGATTGGATAACCGCGGTGCAATAAAATGCCTTTATCACCATCGATATAGGTGATTTTGGATTCGCATGAGGCGGTCGACATAAAGCCAGGATCGAACGTAAAACGGCCCGTGGCGGTGAGCCCGCGCACGTCAATTACATCGGGACCAACGGTGCCGGTTAAAACGGGCAGTTCGACGGGGGCCATGCCCTCGATGATCAACTGCGCTTTTTTATCAGCCATGTGTGGCCTCCTAATTATGCTTAAAATCATCAACTGCCCCCCACGAAGGGCCCGCACCACTATAGTGGCATAAATTCTAATGTCAATTTGCTAGAACCTAGCTGGCAAGGGCTTTGCGGCTTGTTTTGCGAAGTTTTAAAGCGCCATTTACGGCATTTTTGCAGTGAGCGCAATGCGCTGTTCGGAGTGGGTGTTTGCGTTGTCATTGCAATCTTGACTGTCTATACTCGGCGTCCGGCCGCCAGGGGCTTTAGCGCCTGCATTCTGGATGTCGGCACTCCCTGGGTGGTGGGTAACTGACCTGCACACTTCCCGACAACTTTGCCCTGATTGTTAGGGGCTCTCAGTGTGAAACTAAGCCGTGAAAAGCCAACGACCTGTAAATTTAGACCTTAGGACGATTAAGCTCCCAATCACTGCCTACACGTCCATTCTTCACCGCGCCTCAGGCGTCATTCTCTTTGTTGGACTTGCGATAATGCTTTATGCGCTCGACAAGTCGCTGGCATCCGAGGAAGGCTTCGCGCAGGTGAAAGCGTGTATGACCAGTCCACTCGCCAAGTTGGTGATTTGGGGTCTGCTCTCCGCTCTGCTGTATCACTTGGTGGCCGGTTTGCGCCATCTGATTATGGACATGGGTGTCGGTGAAACGCTGGAAGGCGGCAAGCTGGGCTCGCAAATCGTTCTCGCCGTTTCTGCGGTGATAATAGTGCTGGCTGGGGTGTGGATATGGTAACTAACGTCACGAACTTCTCGCGTTCAGGCCTCTATGACTGGATGGCTCAGCGGGTTTCTGCAGTTGCTCTGGCAGCTTACTTCCTGTTCTTAATCGGGTTTCTGCTGGCTAATCCCGGCTTGAGCTACGCCGATTGGCATGGTCTGTTCGCCCACACTTCTATGCGTATTTTCAGTCTGTTGGCTTTGGTGGCACTTGGTGTGCACGCCTGGGTTGGCATGTGGACAATTTCCACCGACTACCTGACGCCGATGGCGCTGGGTAAGTGGGCGACTGTTGTACGGTTTCTCTTTCAAGGAACGTGTGGCGTTGCCATGTTTACGTTCTTTGTTTGGGGTGTGCAGATTCTTTGGGGTATCTGAGTCATGGCTAACATAAGTACGCTTTCCTTCGACGCCATCATTGTTGGCGGCGGTGGTGCTGGCATGCGCGCCGCACTGCAACTGGCTCAAGGCGGCCATAAGACCGCTGTAGTCACCAAAGTATTTCCAACCCGTTCGCACACTGTTTCGGCTCAAGGTGGCATCACCTGCGCCATCGCCTCGGCTGATCCACAAGACGACTGGCGCTGGCACATGTACGACACCGTCAAGGGTTCCGACTATATCGGCGACCAGGACGCCATCGAATACATGTGTTCGGTTGGTCCAGAAGCGGTGTTCGAGCTTGAACACATGGGCCTGCCATTCTCGCGTACCGAGCAGGGCCGCATCTACCAGCGCCCGTTCGGTGGTCAGTCGAAAGACTATGGCAAGGGGGGGCAAGCTGCCCGTACCTGCGCCGCTGCCGACCGTACTGGTCACGCACTGCTGCACACCCTGTATCAAGCCAACCTGAAAGCCAACACCGTATTCCTCAACGAGTGGTACGCGGTTGATCTGGTGAAGAATCAGGATGGCGTCTTCGTTGGCATCATCGCCATCTGCATTGAGACTGGTGAAACCTCCTTTATTCGCTCCAAGGCCACTGTTTTGGCCACCGGTGGTGCGGGTCGCATCTACTCGTCAACTACCAACGCCTTGATTAACACCGGCGACGGTATTGGCATGGCCTTGCGCGCTGGCGTGCCGGTGCAAGACATCGAAATGTGGCAGTTCCACCCAACCGGCATCGCCGGGGCTGGCGTGCTGGTTACTGAAGGTTGCCGCGGTGAAGGCGGCTATCTGATCAACAAGCACGGCGAGCGTTTTATGGAGCGTTACGCGCCAAACGCCAAAGACTTGGCCGGTCGCGATGTGGTTGCTCGTTCGATGGTCAAAGAAATCATCGCCGGTAACGGCTGTGGCCCAGACGGCGACCATGTGCTGTTGAAGCTCGATCACTTGGGCGAAGACGTGCTGCACAGCCGCCTGCCAGGTATCTGCGAGCTGTCGAAGACCTTCGCCCACGTCGACCCAGTGACCGCGCCGGTACCTGTAGTGCCGACTTGCCACTATATGATGGGCGGCGTGCCGACCAACATTCATGGTCAGGCCATCACTCAAGATGCTAACGGCAACGATAAAATCATCGACGGTCTGTTTGCCGTTGGCGAAGTGGCTTGCGTGTCGGTCCACGGCGCTAACCGTCTGGGCGGCAACTCGTTGCTCGACTTGGTGGTATTCGGCCGTGCGGCGGGTCTGCACTTGGAAAAATCCCTGCGCGAAGGCGTTGATCAGCGTGCTGCCAGCACCACCGATATCGACGAAGCCATGGCTCGTTTGAACGGTCTGAACACCCGTACCACCGGTGAAGACGTGGCATCGCTGCGTAAAGAACTGCAAAGCTGCATGCAGAACTACTTCGGCGTGTTCCGCACCGGCGAATACATGCAAAAAGGTATCGCCCAGTTGGCGGGTCTGCGTGAACGCATCGCTAACGTCAAAATCAACGACAAGAGCCAGGCATTCAACACCGCGCGGATCGAAGCGCTGGAGTTGCAAAACCTGCTGGAAGTGGCTGAAGCCACAGCCATTGCTGCCGAGGTTCGTAAAGAATCCCGCGGTGCCCACGCTCGTGAAGACTTCGAAGATCGCGATGACGAAAACTGGCTCTGCCACTCGCTGTACTTCCCTGGCGAGAAGCGCGTGAGCAAACGTGCGGTCAACTTCGCACCGAAGACCGTGCCGGTGTTTGAACCGATGATTCGGACTTATTAAGGGTGGCCGCAATGTTGTTAGTTAGTGTTTATCGCTACAACCCGGATCAAGACGCCGCACCCTTTATGCAGGATTTTCAAGTCGATACCGGTGGTAAAGACCTGATGGTGCTGGACGTGCTGGCGCTGGTTAAGGAACAAGACGAAGGTTTCTCCTATCGTCGCTCCTGCCGTGAGGGTGTTTGTGGCTCCGACGGCATGAATATCAACGGTAAAAATGCGCTGGCTTGCGTCACGCCATTGTCGGCCGTGGTTAAAGGCAACAAATTAGTCGTGCGTCCGCTGCCGGGTTTGCCGGTTATTCGTGACCTCGCAGTTGATATGAGCATCTTCTACAAGCAATACGAGAAGGTGCAGCCGTTCTTGCAGAACGATACGCCGGCGCCCGGCATTGAACGTCTGCAATCGCCCGAAGAGCGGGAAAAGATCGATGGTCTGTACGAGTGCATTCTGTGCGCGTGCTGTTCGACTTCTTGCCCGTCCTTCTGGTGGAATCCGGACAAGTTCCTCGGTCCAGCGGCGTTGCTGCAGGCTTATCGCTTTTTGGCCGACAGTCGCGACACCAAAACTGCCGAGCGTCTGGCTGCTTTAGACGATCCGTTTAGTGTGTTTCGTTGCCGCGGCATCATGAACTGCGTCAGCGTTTGCCCTAAAGGTCTTAATCCGACCAAGGCAATCGGCCACATTCGCAACATGTTGCTGCAGTCGGCTACCTGATTATTGTTTGGTTTTAACCGCAACACACCACGGCTCTGGGGTTACTTTCAGACCGTGGTTTAAAGAGAGCGCAGCTCACAAAGCCGCGCTTTTATATGTCGAAAATATGACGACCAGCAGGGGCATCCGGGCTGGTACCCGGACTATCTGCAGGATCCGTGGTGGCTCTTACCTAGTCGCTACTCTAGGCCTAAGTTTGTGCCGTGCTGCGTATCTACGCCGATGGTGTCCCCTTACCGAGGGTGACCGAGCATGCAAGAAAGCGTGATGCAGCGCATGTGGGACAGTGCCCACCTATCCGGTGGTAATGCTGCCTACGTGGAAGAGCTCTATGAGCTTTACCTGCACGATCCTAACGCTGTGCCAGATGAATGGCGCACCTATTTCCAGAAGTTGCCGGCTGACGGCAGTTCTGTCACCGACGTTTCGCACTCAACCGTGCGCGATCACTTCGTTCTATTGGCCAAAAACCAGCGCCGCGCCCAACCGGTGTCTGCTGGCAGCGTAAGCTCTGAGCATGAAAAGAAGCAGGTAGAAGTCCTGCGGCTGATTCAGGCTTACCGCATGCGCGGGCACCAAGCCGCAACGCTTGACCCTTTAGGCTTATGGCACCGCACCGCACCCGATGATTTGTCGATTAATCATTACGGTCTGACCGCCGCCGATCTGGATACCACCTTCCATACTGGCGGGCTGTGTATCGGTAAAGAAGAAGCGAGCTTGCGCGAGATTCACGATGCGTTACGGCAAACCTATTGCCAAACCATCGGCGCTGAATTTACCCATATCGTCGACTCCGAGCAGCGTAAGTGGTTTCAGCAGCGCCTCGAAAGCGTGCGCGGCCGACCACAGATTTCCGCTGAGGTGCAGAGCCATTTACTTGAGCGCTTAACGGCTGCTGAAGGTTTGGAAAAATACCTCGGCACCAAGTACCCGGGCACCAAACGCTTTGGTTTGGAAGGCGCCGAGAGCTTGATCCCGATGCTCGATGAAGTGATCCAGCGTTCGGGCTCCTACGGCACTAAAGAGATCATCATCGGCATGGCCCACCGTGGCCGTTTAAACGTGCTGGTGAACACCTTCGGCAAGAATCCGCGGGATTTATTTGACGAGTTTGAAGGCAAGAAGAAAGCCGAGCTTGGCTCCGGCGACGTCAAATATCACCAGGGTTTCTCCTCCAATGTGATGACCAGTGGCGGCGAAGTCCACTTGGCGATGGCGTTTAACCCATCCCACTTGGAAATTGTCTCACCCGTGGTTGAGGGCTCGGTACGCGCTCGACAGGATCGCCGTCTGGATGCCACCGGTGACATGGTACTGCCGGTATCGCTGCACGGTGACGCGGCGTTTGCCGGTCAAGGCGTGGTGATGGAAACCTTCCAGATGTCGCAGACCCGTGGTTTTAAAACGGGCGGCACCATCCATATCGTCATCAACAACCAAGTCGGCTTCACCATCAGCAACCCGGAAGACTCGCGCTCCACCGAGTACTGCACGGACGTTGCCAAGATGATTCAAGCGCCGATTTTGCATGTTAATGGTGATGATCCGGAAGCCGTGTTGTTTGTCACGCAACTGGCAGTCGATTACCGCATGCAGTTCAAGCGTGACGTGGTGCTTGACCTGGTTTGCTACCGCCGCCGCGGGCATAACGAGGCTGATGAGCCGAATGGCACCCAGCCAATCATGTATCAGCAGATCGTTAAGCAGCGGACCACGCGCGAGTTGTATGCCGAAACATTGGTTCAGTTTGGCAGCCTCGATAACGAGAGCGTACAGGCCAAGGTGGATGAATACCGCAACGCGCTGGATAACGGCTTGCACGTGGTTAAAAGCCTGGTTAAAGAGCCCAATAGCGAGCTGTTCGTCGATTGGCGCCCGTACCTGGGTCACGCCTGGAATGCCCGGCATGACACCCGCTTTGAGCTGAAAACCCTGCAGGAACTGGCGGCTAAGCTGCTGGAAATTCCGGACGGTTTTATCGTTCAGCGACAGGTCTCGAAGATCCTCGAAGACCGGCAAAAAATGACCGCCGGCGCCTTGCCGATCAACTGGGGTTACGCCGAAACTTTGGCCTACGCGACCCTGTTGTTCGAAGGCCATTCAATCCGCTTAACCGGTCAGGATGTTGGCCGTGGCACCTTCTCGCACCGTCACGCGGCGCTGCACAACCAGAAGGATGGCTCGACCCATATCGCCTTGCAGCACCTGTTCAAAGATCAACCCCGCTTCGATCTGTATGACTCGCTGCTGTCGGAGGAGGCCGTGCTGGCCTTTGAGTACGGTTACTCAACCACCACGCCGAATGCCTTGGTGATTTGGGAGGCGCAGTTCGGCGACTTTGCCAACGGTGCCCAGGTGGTGGTCGATCAGTTCATCACCAGTGGTGAGCACAAGTGGGGCCGTTTGTGCGGTCTGACCATGTTGCTGCCACACGGTTATGAAGGGCAGGGGCCAGAGCACTCATCGGCACGCCTTGAGCGTTACTTGCAGCTATGCGCCGAGCACAACATTCAGGTGTGTGTGCCAACCACCCCGGCGCAGGTCTACCATATGCTGCGTCGCCAGGTGATTCGCCCGCTGCGTAAGCCTTTGGTCGCATTGACGCCTAAATCGTTGCTGCGGCATAAGATGGCTATCTCGACACTGGAGGAGTTGGCCGAAGGTTCGTTCCAGACAGTAATAGGTGAGACTGATCCGCATGACGCGAAGAAGGTCGAGCGGGTCGTGCTGTGCAGCGGCAAGGTCTATTACGACTTGCTGGAAAAACGCCGCAACGAAGGCCGCGAAGACATCGCTATCGTCCGTTTGGAGCAGCTGTATCCGTTCCCGGAAGAGGATTTGGCGGAAGTCTTAGCGCCCTACAAAAACCTCAAGCACATTGTTTGGTGTCAGGAAGAGCCAATGAACCAGGGCGCTTGGTATTGCAGTCAGCATCACATGCGGCGGATCGCCACTGCGCACAAGAAAACCTTGTTTCTTGAGTACGCCGGCCGTGAGGGCTCGGCAGCACCGGCCTGTGGTTATGCCTCGATGCACGCGGAGCAGCAGGCCAAACTGTTGCAAGACGCTTTTACTGTTTAACGCCCTCGTCCAGAACGAACCGAATTTAAGGAATTACACACAATGGCTATCGAAATTAAAGCCCCCACTTTCCCCGAGTCGATTGCCGACGGCACCGTAGCCACTTGGCACAAGCAGCCGGGCGATGTTGTTAAGCGCGATGAGCTGCTGGTTGATATCGAAACCGATAAAGTGGTTTTGGAAGTGGTTGCGCCGGCGGACGGTGTGTTGGTTAAAGTGCTGAAAAATGAAGGCGACACCGTGCTCTCCGCAGAGCTGATTGCTTTGGTTGAAGCCGGTGCCGTTGGCTCAACTTCGGTCGCCGCGCCGCTGGTTGCCGCGCAAGCCGCAGCCCCGAGCACTTCGGCTGAGCTGCTGGCAGCACCTGCTGCACGTAAATTGGCCGAAGAAAACGGCATCGACATGAGCCTTATCGCCACCACCGGCAAAGATGGCCGGGTGACCAAAGAAGACGTGGTTGCCGCCATTGCCGCGAAAAAAGCCGCCCCTGTTGCGGTGGCTAAACCAGTTGCTGCAACCGTTGCCGTGGTGCAAACGGCGGCCGGTGAACGGGTCGAAAAACGCGTTCCCATGACCCGCGTGCGGGCTACCGTTGCCAAGCGTCTGGTTGAAGCTCAATCGAACATGGCGATGCTGACCACCTTTAACGAAGTCGACATGACCGAAGTCATGGCCCTGCGTTCGAAGTACAAGGACCTGTTCGAGAAATCCCATAACGGCGTACGCCTGGGCTTTATGTCGTTCTTCGTGAAGGCGACCACCGAAGCGCTGAAACGCTTCCCGGCGGTCAACGCTTCGATCGACGGTACCGACATCGTTTACCACGGTTACGCCGACGTGGGTGTTGCCGTGTCCAGCGACCGTGGCCTGGTGGTTCCGGTGCTGCGTAACGCAGAACTCATGAGCCTGGCTGAAATCGAAGGCGGCATCGCCACCTTCGGCAAGAAGGCCCGCGACGGTAAGCTGTCGATGGACGACATGACTGGCGGCACCTTCACCATCACCAACGGTGGTACTTTCGGCTCGATGATGTCGACGCCGATTGTTAACCCGCCGCAAGCAGCGATCTTGGGCATGCACAACATTCTGCAGCGGCCAATGGCGATCAATGGTCAGGTGGTTATCCGGCCAATGATGTACCTGGCGCTGTCCTACGATCACCGTTTGATTGATGGCAAGGAAGCCGTGACCTTCCTGGTCACCATCAAGAACTTGCTGGAAGATCCGGCGCGTTTGCTGCTGGATATCTAAGCCAGTTCTTTGTCGGCGGCCTCCACCAGAGACCGCCTGGTTTTACCCGAGAAGGAAAGAGTTATGACGCAGAAATTCGACGTGGTAGTGATAGGTGCCGGTCCCGGCGGCTATGTGGCTGCCATCAAGGCCGCGCAACTGGGTCTCAAAACCGCCTGTATCGAACGTTATCAAGACAAAGACGGCAAAGTTGCCCTCGGTGGTACCTGCCTGAACGTCGGTTGTATTCCATCGAAGGCATTGTTGGATAGCTCGTATAAGTATCACGAAGCCCACGTTGGTTTTGCCATTCACGGCATCGAGGCCACCGGCGTGACTATGGATGTGCCCGCCATGGTTGCGCGCAAAAATAGCATCGTGAAAAACCTCACCGGTGGTGTAAGCACCCTGTTGAAAGCCAATGGCGTGACCCTGCTGGAAGGTCACGGCAAGCTGTTGGCGGGCAAACAAGTTGAAATTACCGGTTCCGATGGCAAAACCCAAGTAGTTGAAGCCGCCAACATCATCATCGCCTCGGGCTCGCGGCCTATCGATATTCCACCGGCGCCGGTTAACCACGACACCGTGGTCGACTCCACTGGTGCGTTGGATTTCCAGTCAGTACCGAAGAAACTCGGGGTAATTGGTGCCGGCGTTATTGGCCTGGAGTTGGGTTCGGTGTGGGCCCGTTTGGGCGCTGAAGTGGTGGTGCTGGAGGCGCAAGACAAGTTCCTGCCATCGGCCGATGATCAGATCGCCAAAGAAGCCTTGAAGATTCTGACCAAGCAAGGCTTGAACATTCGCTTGGGCGCCCGGGTTACCGGCTCGGAAGTGAAGAAGAAGCAAGTCATCGTTAGCTTTATCGACGCTGAAGGCGAGCAAAAGCTGACCTTTGATAAGCTGATTGTGGCGGTTGGCCGTCGTCCAGTGACGCAAGACTTGCTCGCCAGCGACAGCGGCGTAACTCTGGATGAGCGTGGTTTCATCTTTGTTGATGATTACTGCGCCACCAGCGTTCCAGGCGTATATGCAATCGGCGACGTGGTGCGTGGGCCAATGTTGGCGCACAAGGCTTCAGAAGAAGGCGTAATGGTTGCCGAGCGTATCGCCGGGCACAAAGCGCAGATGAACTACGACCTGATTCCTGGCGTGATCTACACCCATCCGGAGATCGCGTGGGTAGGCAAAACCGAACAAGCCCTGAAGGCTGAAGGCGTTGAAATCAACGTCGGCACCTTCCCATTCGCGGCCAGTGGCCGGGCAATGGCGGCCAACGATACTGCCGGTTTTGTCAAAGTAATTGCCGACGCCAAAACCGACCGCGTTTTGGGTGTGCACGTGATTGGCCCGAGCGCTGCCGAACTGGTGCAGCAGGGTGCAATTGGTATGGAGTTTGGTACCAGCGCCGAAGACTTAGGCATGATGGTTTTCTCCCATCCAACCTTGTCGGAAGCCTTGCACGAAGCTGCTCTGGCGGTGAATGGCCACGCCATTCATATGGCCAACCGTAAAAAACGTTAATTGAAAAAGCGTAAAAATAATAATAAACGCGGCTAGCGGACTGCGGTGAGTCTTGAGTTCAAGATTCACCGTGGAATGATTGTCGTACTGTTCTGATCACGCAAAGTAGTCCCAGGTGGCGCCGCGTCACAAGCGCAGCGCCGTATGCGCAATACTTAAACGAAGACGGTAGATAAGCATGAATCTCCACGAGTATCAGGGTAAGCAGCTGTTTGCTGAATATGGTTTGCCGGTGTCTATTGGTTTCGCGGTAGACACCCCGGAAGCGGCCGCCGAGGCCTGCGATAAAATTGGTGGCACCGAGTGGGTGGTTAAAGCCCAGGTGCATGCCGGTGGTCGCGGCAAGGCGGGTGGCGTTAAGCTGGTTCGCAATAAGGACGAGGCCAAGGCCTTTGCCCAGCAATGGTTGGGTAAGCGTCTGGTGACTTATCAGACTGATGCTGCGGGTCAGCCGGTAACCAAGATTCTGGTTGAGTCCTGCACCGACATCGCCAAAGAACTGTATCTGGGCGCTGTGGTTGATCGCTCTAGCCGCCGTATTGTGTTTATGGCCTCCACCGAAGGTGGCGTGGACATCGAGAAAATCGCCCACGACACCCCGGAAAAAATCCTTAAAGCCACGATTGATCCGCTGGTTGGCGCGCAACCTTACCAAGGTCGTGAGCTGGCATTTCAGCTGGGTCTGAAGGGCGATCAAGTTAAGCAGTTCACCCATATTTTTATCGGCTTGGCGAAGTTGTTCCAAGACTACGATCTGGCCCTGCTGGAAGTGAATCCGCTGGTAATCAAGGCGGACGGCAATCTGCATTGCCTGGACGCCAAGATCAACATCGACGCCAACGCCATGTACCGCCAGCCAAAACTGCGCGCCATGCACGATCCATCGCAAGATGATCCGCGTGAGGCTCACGCCGCCAAGTTCGAACTCAACTACGTGGCTTTGGATGGCAACATCGGCTGCATGGTTAACGGTGCAGGCCTGGCCATGGGCACCATGGATATCGTCAATCTGCACGGTGGTAAGCCAGCCAACTTCCTCGATGTGGGCGGCGGCGCAACCAAAGAGCGGGTTACCGAAGCGTTCAAGATCATCCTGTCCGACAGCAATGTTGCGGCCGTATTGGTCAATATCTTCGGCGGCATCGTACGTTGCGACATGATTGCCGAAGGCATCATCGGCGCAGTCAAAGAAGTCGGCGTGAAGATTCCGGTGGTCGTGCGTCTGGAAGGTAACAATGCAGAACTCGGCGCTAAAGTGCTGGCTGAAAGCGGTTTGAATATTATCGCGGCCACTAGCCTGACCGATGCCGCTCAACAAGTTGTCAAAGCTGCGGAGGGCAAATAATGAGCGTCCTGATCAATAAAGACACCAAAGTTATCTGCCAGGGTATTACCGGTTCGCAAGGTAGTTTCCACACCCAGCAAGCCATCGAATACGGCACCCAGATGGTTGGCGGCGTGACACCAGGCAAGGGCGGCACCACGCACCTGGACCTGCCGGTGTTCAACACAGTGAAAGACGCGGTAGCTGCCACTGGCGCCACTGCCAGCGTGATCTACGTACCGGCACCGTTTTGCAAGGACTCGATCCTGGAAGCGGCGTTCGGCGGCATCAAGCTGATCGTCTGCATCACCGAAGGCATCGCGACGCTCGATATGCTGGAAGCCAAGGTTAAGTGCGACGAGCTGGGTGTGGTGCTGATCGGCCCTAACTGCCCAGGCGTTATCACTCCAGGCGAATGCAAGATCGGCATCATGCCAGGTCACATTCACTTGCCAGGCAAGGTCGGGATCGTTTCGCGTTCCGGCACCCTGACCTATGAAGCGGTCAAGCAGACCACTGACGCAGGTTTCGGTCAGTCCACGTGCGTGGGCATCGGTGGTGACCCGATTCCGGGTTCCAACTTCATCGACATCCTGAAATTGTTCCAGGCCGACCCAAAGACCGAGGCGATCGTGATGATCGGTGAGATCGGCGGTTCCGCTGAAGAAGAAGCGGCGGCCTACATCAAGGCTCACGTGACCAAGCCGGTGGTGTCCTATATCGCCGGTGTAACTGCTCCGGCAGGCAAGCGTATGGGCCACGCCGGCGCGATCATCTCCGGCGGCAAAGGCACAGCGGATGAGAAGTTCGCCGCCCTGCAAGACGCCGGGGTGAAAACCGTGCGTTCGCTAGCTGACATCGGCAAAGCCTTGGCCGAGCTGACCGGTTGGGCGATTAAGTAAAACCTCGCGGTCGCACACATTAGGCCACCTTCGGGTGGCCTTTTTGTTTACTAGACTACCGCTATGCCATTTTGCCAGTACCGCCAAAATCGGCTTTACCGGCTGGCCCTTAGGGGGCGTTGTTTTACTAACTACTGGGGTAATCAGCCTATGCAATGGTTTACTGATCTGCGCATCGCTTACAAAACCGCCATAGTGCCGCTGGTGTTATGCATCTTACTGGTGGTGCTGGGGCTGGTCTCGACCTCGTCGTTGCGCAGTGTCGCCAGTGGTGTCGATGTAGTGACGCAAGACCTCGGCCCGAGCATGGACAACCTGGCGCAGATAACCGATGCCATGGCGCGCTTGCAACTCAGCGTGCGCCATTACGCGCGCAGCGCCGACCAAGGTTCCGAGCAGCAATTCAGCGAGCTTGATCAACGCCTGAACCTGGCGCTGCAGCAGGCGGATAAACGCATCCAGGATCCTCAGCGGCGGCAGTTGTTGGCTGAGATAGGGCGCCTGCACGGCGAGTACAGCCGCTTGTTTCGTGAGCAACTGGTGCCTATCAGTCAGCAGCGCCAGCAACTGATGGTCAGCCAGTTGGATGTGCATGGGCCGGCAGTCGAAAAAATTCTCTCCTCGGTACTGGAAAACGCGCAACAAGACTTCAACCTCGACGCGGTGTTTTATGCCAGTGCCGGCATGCGAAACCTGCTGCTGGGCAGTCAGTACCTTTACCAGTTTCTGCAAGAGAACCAGCCAGAGCAGGTCAAGGCGTTTCAGCGCGAGTTAGGCAATGCGCAAAATGTCATTACGGTACTGCGTGATCGCACCAGCAGTGACAGCAGCAAAGCCAAACTCAACCAAGCCTTGCAGACGCTCGATCTGTACAAGGCCGCCGCCAGTAAGTTGGTGTTGCTGGTGCAGGCCCGCAATGATGCCGTTTCGGCAATGGATAAGCTTGATCCGCAGATTGCCGATTTAGCCCAGCAATTACAGCAACATATTATGCAAGCCATGCAGGACGCCGCCCGTGCGGCAAACGCGACTGTGATCTCGGTGAGCCAGCTGTTTTGGGGCTTGGTGCTGGCCGCGATCTTGTTCGGTGGTTTGCTGGCCTATGGGGTTGGCAGCGCCTTGGTCCGCGCTTTGGGGCAAATCAATCGAATGCTGCAGGACATGGCGCAGGGCGAGGGCGACCTGACCAAACGTTTGCCGGTGCACGGCAAGGATGATTTGGGCCGCTTGGCCCTCAGTTTTAATACCTTTGTAGAAAAAATCCGTCGCACCGTGGCGTCGGTCGCGCAGGCGTCACACACTTTGGAGAGCGCCGCGCAGGTGTTGCAACTGAACGCCAAAGCGGCCGCCGCGGATGTTGAGCAACAACGCCATGAGAGTGCGCAAATTGCCGTGGCGATGTCCCAGGTGGCGGCCAGCGCCGCGCAGGTGGCCGACACCGCGCAGTTAGCCGCAAAGCTGTCTCTTGATGCGCGCCAATCCGCCGACCTTGGTCTGAGTCGGGTGCAGTCCAATAATGCGTCGATGCTCAGCCTGACTGAAAAAGTCAACAAACTGGCTGGAGTGATTGAGTCATTACGCAGCGACAGCAGTCGGATTGATTCGGTGCTTGAAGTGATTCGCTCGATTGCCGAACAAACCAATTTGCTCGCCCTAAATGCCGCTATTGAAGCCGCGCGCGCGGGTGATCAAGGCCGTGGCTTTGCGGTGGTGGCCGATGAGGTGCGCTCATTAGCGCAGCGCACGCAGCACTCGACCAAAGAAATCCATCAAATCATTCAAGCTTTGCAGCAGCGCACGCTGGCTGCGATCGAGATGATGGCCGACAGCCAAACAGCAGTCAGTCACGCCAGTGCCAGCACCGAGCAAACCAGTGAGTCGTTGCAGGCGATTACCTCGGCGGTGGATGCCATCGACAGCAATATTCAGTCGATGGCCCGCGCCGCCAGTGAGCAAGCACGGGTCGCGACAGCGGTTGGTGTCGGGCTGGCGCGGGCTAACAGCATCAGTGAGCACACCGTCAGCACGGTTGCGCAAACCCGTGCGGCGGCCAGTAGCATCCTCGAGCTGGACAGCCAGTTAAGTCGCTTGATTGAGCAGTTTCAGACCTGAACTTAGTGTGTCCAAAGTGTTTGGACGGCTGCAGGGCAAACCCTGAGCAATGTTTTTTAGTCGGGCTGAACAGCCCGCACGCTATATAGTGGACGCCTGTTTACGCCTGGAGGTTGCATGCAGTTACCGGATTACTTTGCCGACTTATTGGCCGTCTGTTGGTTTGCCCTGTGTTGGTGGGGTTACACCCGTTATGCCCACTGGCAAGGCCTGCGCACGCCGTGTTTGTCGAGTGTGTTGCACCTGTACCGGGAGGATTGGATGCAGCGCTTATTGCTGCGTGACAATCGGATTGCCGACGCCAGTGTGATCGGTAATCTTGAGCGCAACGCCTCGTTTTTCGCCTCCAGCACGCTGGTTATTCTCGCCGGCGTGCTCACCGTACTGGGCTCCTCTGATCGCGCGGTGTCTTTGCTGGCGGATTTACCTTTGGTGGCGCCGGTCAGTCAGAGCGTTTCCGAGTTGAAGCTATTGTGCTTGGCGATTGTATTTGTCTACGCCTTCTTTACCTTCAGTTGGTGCATGCGCCAGTACAATTTTGCCGCCGTGTTAGTCGGTTCGGCGCCGATGGCGGGCGAGCGCAATGTGTCTGAACTGGAGCGTAAGGCGTTTGCCCAGCGTGCCGCCCGCGTTATCTCAATGGCCGCCAATACCTTCAACTTTGGCCTGCGCGCCTATTACTTTGGGATGGCGACTCTGGCGTGGTTCGTTAATCCTTGGTTTTTTATCTTGGTGACTGCAGGGGTGGTGCTGATTTTGTATCAGCGCGAGTTTCATTCCGATGTGTTGCAGGTGATGGGTTCGACCCAAGCGCCGGCGCTTGAGCCTCGCACAGACAAAAACGATTGATTTTTCCAGTACTTAGCGGTGCTTTGTCGGCGCAGGCAGTGACGAGCAGTTATGATGCGCGCCTGTTTTTTACCGCGAGATTTGATCCATGAGCGATAGCTCTATCCTTGGCCGTGCGCAGCAGTTTCTGACGGCCTTGCGCCATTGTCAGGTGCTTGGCATGCAAATCCATAGCGCCGTGCCCAGCGGGTTGACGCTGCGCCTGCCCTATAGCGCGCACATTGTCGGCAATCCCGAAACGGGCGTGATTCATGGTGGCGCCATTACCACGCTGATGGACACTACCTGCGGCATTGCTACCGTCTGTGTGCTGGCGGAGTTCGAGATTTGCCCAACCATCGACCTGCGCATTGACTACATGCGCGCCGCCAAACCCAACCAAGACGTGTTTGGTTTCGCCGAGTGTCATCGCGTCACCCCCGATATCATTTTCGTCCGTGGCTATGCCTATCAGGATGATGAGAGCGAGCCCATCGCCCATGTGGTCGGCACCTTTATGCGCATGGGAAAAACCAATAAATCGATGAAACTTGAGCAGCCGGGTGCTACGCAATGAGCGGTTTGAATCTCAATGAGTTGGTCCGCCAAGCCCAGGAAAAGAACGACTTCGATTCGCTGCTCAGTTTGATTCCTTACGCCAAGTTGATTGGCGTTGAGTGTCTGCGCCTGGGCGATGACCTGGTGTTTAGGCTGCCCGCCAACCGGGACAATATTGGCAACCCGACGCTGCCGGCGATTCATGGCGGCGTTATCGCCGGCTTTATGGAGCATGCGGCGATGTTGCATTTGCTGATGTTTATGGGCATCCCACATTTGCCTAAAATCATCGACTTCTCGATAGATTACCTGCGCGCCGGCCATTATCGTGACACCTACGCCCAGTGCCGTGTTTGGCGCCAGGGTCGGCGAGTGGCGAACGTTGCCATCACCGCTTGGCAAACCACACAAACCGAACCTATTGCCACCGCCCGTGCACACTTTAAGGTCGATGAGCCTTATGTCGCCCCGATGGATGCAAGCTAGCCCAGGTTTAAGGACAGGAATTTTCGATGGATGCGCTGCTGATTCTCAGTGGGTTACTGCTGATGCTGTTTGGCTTGGTCTGGTTGATCATGCTGGCGTTTGGCAGCAGCCTATTTTGGGGGCTTGGCAGTTTGTTTCCACCGCTGACGCTGGTTTACGTGGTGCGCCATTGGCGCATTGCCCGTAAGGCCGTGCTACTCAGTGCCCTGGGTGGCATCCCGTTGGTGGTGGGCTTTGTGTTGTTGGCCAGTAATGATCCGGCCCGCTTTGAGGCCATTGCCAGTCTGCGTTGGTTAACGCCTGCGCCAATCAAACCCAATGAGCTGGCGATTGAGTTGCGCGGGCAGTTGAATGGCGAGCCCTTTGCGCCGCAACAAGGCGAGCTAATCGATGGCGTGCTGAGCCTGCGCGAAGGTCAGGAGTTCTTTGCGCAGCGCGCGGTCAATATCCATTTGCCGACTATGATCAATGGCGCTGTGCATCTGAACGTATTACCGACCGATGCCCAGCCATTGCCCGACGTTGAGATCAGCTGGTTATTGCCTGAGCATGATTTGCCGGAAGCACGCCGTTTGAACCACGGCTACACGCTGTATCTCGATTTAAAACCCTTGGCGCCAAACAAAATGGTGGGTGATTTCCACTTGGTGTTGCCTGCGCAATTTAACACCACCCTCAGCGGTAAAATTGAGCTGTTTACCAATCGGTTGCGCTATATCGATGGCCAAGTGGATGCTCACTTTGATTCGCGCGACACCCTGAGTTACGTGCTGGAGGACTATTTACAACGCCGTTACGCCAGCCGCGCGGTACGGCTAGGCAAGCTGCCAGCGCTGAGTTTTCCGGCCAGCAGCTTGGAGCTTGAGGTCGAGGCGCTGGTCGATGGTCAGCCGCAATCGCTAACTCTGCTGTTAAGCAAAACCGAGGCCTATGGTTGGGCGGTGCAAGGTGATCAATATGCTCGTGTTGCTGAGCCTGCAGTGCTTACCCCCGCGCCCAGTGTCAGCAGTACAACCACGACGCCGTCGGTGCGCAGCACGGTTGATCGCCGGCTGCGGTTTTCCCTCGAGCGTCTGCAGCGCACCCCAGAGCAATACAGCAACCTGCTCATCCGGGTTACGACCGCACAGGGCAGTACCGCGCAAGGGCGTTTTGCCGGGATTAATGCCAATGGGCGGATTGTTATTCGTCGTGAAATTACTGGGCCAGGGGAGGCCAGCTATATTTTGCGTCCTGACGACATCAGCCAAATCGAGCTGCTTGAGCCCTAACGCTGCTCAGGGTTGTGCCTTTAACTGACAGGCGCTTGAAATCCAGGGCCAAGCCCCCATCTTGATGACATCCGTCGCCGTTGCGGCTTATGCCATTAGTGTGGAGTTCAAAGCGTATGAGTGTCGAAACTCAAAAAGAAACCCTTGGCTTTCAGACCGAAGTTAAACAGCTGCTGCAGCTGATGATTCACTCCTTGTATTCCAACAAGGAGATTTTTCTGCGCGAGCTGATTTCCAATGCCTCGGACGCCGCCGATAAGCTGCGCTTCGAAGCCTTGGCCAAGCCTGACTTGCTCGAAGGCGGCGACCCGCTAAAAATTCGGATTAGCTTCGACAAAGCCACCAAGACCGTCACCCTTGAAGACAATGGCATCGGCATGAGCCGCGAGGATGTGATTGCGCATCTGGGTACCATTGCCAAGTCGGGCACTGCCGACTTTATGAAAAACCTGTCCGGCGACCAGAAGAAAGACTCAACCCTGATCGGTCAGTTCGGTGTGGGCTTTTACTCGGCCTTTATCGTCGCCGACTTGGTTGAAGTCTTCACTCGTCGCGCCGGCTTGCCGGCCAGCGCGGGCGTGCATTGGAGCTCCAAAGGCGAGGGCGATTTCGAAGTGGCTACCGTTGAGCAAGCCGCTCGTGGCACGCGCATCGTCATGCACCTGAAATCCGGGGAAGAAGAATTCGCCGATGGTTGGCGTCTGCGCAACATCATCAAAAAGTATTCCGATCACATCGCCTTGCCCATCGAGTTGCCAAAAGAGCAGCACGGTGAAGAGCCCGCCAGCGAAGTCGAGTGGGAAACCGTCAACCGCGCCAGCGCCCTGTGGACCCGTCCACGGACTGAAATCGGCGACGAGGAATATCAAGAGTTCTACAAGCACGTCTCCCATGACTTTGAGAACCCGCTGGCCTGGAGCCATAACAAGGTCGAGGGCAAGCTGGAATACAGCTCCTTGCTCTATGTGCCGGGTCGCGCGCCATTTGACCTGTATCAGCGCGAAGCGCCGCGTGGCTTGAAACTCTATGTGCAGCGCGTGTTCATCATGGATCAAGCCGATGAATTTTTGCCGCTGTACCTGCGCTTTATCAAAGGAGTAGTGGACTCCAACGACCTGTCGCTGAACATCTCGCGGGAGATTCTGCAGAAAGATCCGGTGATCGATTCGATGAAGTCAGCGCTGACCAAGCGCGTACTGGACATGCTGGAGAAACTGGCGAAAAACGAGCCTGAGAAATATCAGGGCTTCTGGAAAAACTTTGGCCAGGTGATCAAAGAAGGTCCGGCCGAAGACTTTGCCAACAAAGAGAAAATCGCCGGCCTGCTGCGCTTCTCCGCCACCAGCGATACCAGCGGCGAGCAAAGTGTCGCCTTGGCCGATTACCTGGCGCGGGCTAAAGAGGGCCAGGACAAGATTTACTTTCTGTCTGGCGAGAGCTTCGCCCAGGTTAAAAACAGCCCGCACCTTGAGGTCTTCCGCAAGAAAGGCATTGAAGTGCTGCTGTTGACCGATCGCATCGATGAGTGGCTGATGAGCTATCTCACCGAGTTCGACGGCAAGAGCTTTGTCGATGTAACCCGCGGTGATCTGGATCTGGGCAAACTCGACTCCGATGAAGAGAAGCAAGCCCAGGAAGAAGTCGCCAAGAGCAAAGAAGGCTTGCTCGAGCGTTTGAAAGCCACCTTGGCGGATGCCGTGAGCGAAGTGCGGGTTTCCCATCGCCTGACCGATTCGCCGGCCATTCTGGCCATTGGCGAGCAGGACATGGGCATGCAAATGCGCCAAATCCTCGAAGCCAGCGGGCAGAAAGTCCCGGAGTCGAAGCCGATCTTTGAGATCAACCCGGCGCACCCGCTAATCGAAAAACTGGATGCCGAGCAGAGTGAAGATCGCTTCGCCGACCTCACGCATATCCTCTTCGATCAGGCCGCCTTGGCCGCCGGCGACAGCTTGAAAGATCCGGCGACTTACGTACGCCGCTTGAACAAGCTGCTGGTTGAATTGACCGTCTAACGACTAAGTCTAATCAACCTGCAAACGGGGCCTTTTTGGCTCCGTTTGCATTTATGCAGAGCCAAAATTTGCGTGCTGTTTGCTACTTGATGTGGCCCCAACTGTCATATGGCTGTCATGTCAGTGTCATACGCTGGGTCATCCTCAATCCACTTTAAAACGGGAAGCAAGCATGCACTCTATTCGTCTGATAACCCTGGCCGGAAGCCTCTTGTTGTCTGGTTTTGCTAGTGCGCAAGTGCGTGTAGAAGGGCCGGTTGAATACGGCATTTTCAACAGCGAGTATCAGGATTTTCAGCCCGGCGAACGGGTGCTGACCCACACCAATCAGACGATTGAAACCACTACCAATATTCCGGCCAAGCTTGGCATGAAGTTCGGTATGCGCTATAGCCTGACGGGCAAAATCGCTAAGGATCAACCGCTGACCTTGCTTTACCTCACGCCTGGGGTGACGACCCCGGATGGCTTGCGGCACGACAAGTTCGTCGTCGAGCAAACCCTGCTAGCGAATTCACCGCAAGATTTGATGGCGTTTGAGTTCACCGAAAATTACGAAATGGTGCCTGGCGAATGGCATTTTATGGTGTTTCAGGGTGATCGACTGTTGGCTGAACAACGCTTTAACGTTCGCTAATTATCAGCCATAAAAAACGGCGCTCCTCACGGGCGCCGTTTTTTATGCGGGTAATTATTTATTCTTCCATCTGGCCCATGGCGGTGGTGTTGAAACCGCCATCGACGTAGAGGATTTCACCGCTGATGCCGGAGGCCAGGTCCGAGCAGAGGAAGGCGCCGGCGTTGCCGACTTCTTCGATGGTGACGTTGCGGCGCAGCGGGGTTTGCTTCTGGTTGGCCGCCAGCATTTTGCGGAAGTTTTTGATGCCAGAGGCGGCGAGGGTGCGGATCGGGCCGGCCGATACTGCGTTGACTCGGGTGCCCTCAGGGCCGAGGCTGCCAGCCAGATAGCGCACGCCGGCTTCCAGGCTGGCTTTGGCCATGCCCATCACGTTGTAGTTAGGCATGGTGCGTTCGGCGCCCAGGTACGACAGGGTCAGGATGCTGCCATTACGGCCCTGCATCATCGGCCGGCCGGCCTTGGCCAGGGCGACCAGGCTGTAGGCGCTGATGTCGTGGGCAATGCGGAAACCTTCACGGGTGGTGACTTCGGTGAAGTCGCCATCCAGTTGATCGCCCGGGGCGAAGCCTACCGAGTGGACGATGATGTCCAGCGCATCCCATTTTTTACTAAGCGACTCGAATACCGCGGCGATGTCGGCGTCGTTGGCCACGTCGCAGGGAAAGCACAGTTCGGCATTGGAGCCCCAGCCGGCGGCGTATTCTTCTACCCGGCCTTTGAGCTTGTCGTTCTGATAGGTGAAGGCCAGTTCGGCACCTTCGCGGTGCATGGCTTCGGCGATGCCTGAGGCAATCGACAGTTTGCTGGCGACGCCAACTATTAGTACGCGTTTACCGGCGAGAAAACCCATGGTGCTATCCCTCTTGCTGTTTTCAGGTTGTTGTTTACAAGAATCAGGCGGTTGTCTGCGGCGCCATCAAGGCCGCCTCGAGTAACTGCTGGGTGTAAAGATGTTGCGGTGCGGCAAAAATAGTGGCTGCCGGACCTTGTTCAACGACCTGGCCTTGCTTGATCACCAGCAACTGGTGACTGAGCGCCCGGACCACCGCCAGGTCATGGCTGATAAACAGATACGTCAGGTTGTACTTACTCTGCAAACTGCGCAGTAACTCGACCACTTGGCGCTGCACTGTACGGTCCAGCGCGGAAGTTGGCTCATCCAGCAGGATCAGCTCCGGCTTGAGTACCAAGGCCCGGGCAATTGCAATGCGCTGGCGTTGTCCGCCAGAAAACTCATGGGGATAACGGTGGCGCGTCTCGGGGTCCAGGCCGACTTCGAGCATGGCGGCAATGATCGCCTGCTGTTGTTCTGCCTCGCTGCCCATCTGATGAATCTCTAATCCCTCACCAATAATCTGGCTCACCGACATGCGTGGACTGAGGCTGCCATAGGGGTCTTGAAACACCACCTGCATTTGCCGGCGAAACGGCCGGATGGCACTTTGCGACAAGCCTTGCAGCGATTCACCGCGGTAGCGGATCGCGCCTTGGCTGTTGAGCAAACGCAAAATTGCCAAGCCCAGGGTCGACTTCCCCGAACCACTCTCGCCAACAATGCCCAGGGTTTGTCCCTGCGACAGACTAAAACTAACCCCGTCGAGGGCCTTTACATGATCTACCGTACGGCGCAGCAAGCCTTTTTTGATCGGAAACCAGACCCGTAAATCTTCAACTTCCAGCTGTGTACTGCCAGGCACATTGGCCACCGGCTCACCGCGCGGCTCGGCGCCGAGCAGTTCCTGGGTATAAGGATGCTGCGGGGCGCGGAACAGTTCGGCGCAATCTGCCTGTTCGACGACGCGACCGTGCTGCATGACACATACCCGCTGGGCAATTCTGCGCACCAGGTTGAGATCATGGCTAATCAGCAGCATCGACATGCCTAAACGCGCCTGTAAATCCTTGAGCAATTGCAGGATTTTCAGCTGCACGGTGACGTCCAGGGCGGTGGTCGGCTCATCGGCAATCAGTAGTTCTGGCTCGTTGGCCAGCGCCATGGCGATCATCACCCGCTGGCGTTGCCCGCCCGATAACTCATGGGGATAAGCCTTCAGGCGTTTCGCTGGCTCATTGATGCCGACCAGCTCCAGCAGCTCCAGGGTGCGGCGGCTGGCGGCTTTGCCGGTCAGGCCTTTGTGCAGGCGCAGCACTTCATTAATTTGTTTCTCGATGCTGTGCAGCGGATTGAGCGAGGTCATCGGCTCTTGGAACACCATGGCGATTTTATTACCACGGATGCCGCGCAGCTTGGCCTCGCTGATTTTCAGTAAATTTTGCCCGGCATAGGTGATGCTGCCCGCCGGATGACGTGCCAAGGGGTAGGGCAGCAGGCGCAGGATCGAGTGGGCGGTGACCGATTTGCCCGAGCCGCTTTCGCCGACTATGGCCAGGGTTTCCCCGCGGCGGATATCGAAACTGACGCCCTCAACCACCCGCTGAAGCTGATCGCCACTGACAAACTCGACCGCCAGGTCGCGCACTTCGATCAAGTTGTCGCTGCTCGGGCTCTGGTTGCTATGGGGCTTAAAACTAAACTGCTCGCTCATATTATTTCCTAGGATCAAATGCATCGCGGGCAGCTTCGCCAATAAATACCAGCAAGCTCAACATCAGGCCAAGCACCGCAAAGGCGCTGATGCCCAGCCAAGGTGCCTGCAGGTTGGACTTGGCTTGCGCCATCAATTCGCCCAGGGACGGCGCGCCTGCCGGCAGGCCAAACCCGAGAAAGTCCAAGGCGGTCAGGGTGCCAATGGCGCCGGTCAGAATGAACGGCATAAAGGTCATGGTGGAGATCATCGCGTTGGGCAAAATATGCCGGTACATGATGGCGCCATTGCGCATGCCCAGTGCGCGGGCGGCGCGCACATACTCCAGGTTGCGGCCACGGAGGAACTCGGCGCGTACCACATCGACCAAACTCATCCAGGAAAACAGCAGCATGATGCCCAGCAGCCACCAGAAATTGGGCTGCACGAAACTGGCCAGAATAATCAGCAAATACAGCACCGGCAGCCCCGACCAGACCTCTAAGAAGCGCTGACCGAGCAAGTCTACCCAGCCGCCGTAAAAGCCCTGTAGCGCGCCGGCAAATACGCCAATGATTGAGCTGAACAGGGTCAGCGTCAGGGCAAACAATACGGTGATGCGAAACCCGTAGATCAGCCGCGCCAACACGTCACGAGCCTGGTCATCACTGCCCAGCCAGTTGGCAGCTGAGGGCGGGGCCGGGGCCGGGACCCTGAGGTCGTAGTTGATGCTGTTGTAGCTGAACGGGATGACCGGCCAGAGCATCCAGCCGTCTTTGGCGCTGATCAGTTCGCGTACATAGGGGCTCTTGTAGTTGGCTTCCAGGGGGAACTCGCCGCCAAACACGGTTTCTGGATAGCGCTTGGCAATGGGAAAGTACCAGTCGCCCTGATACTCCAGCAGCAGCGGTTTATCGTTGGCGATTAACTCGGCGCCCAGGCTCAGGGTGAATAGAGCCATAAACAGCCAGAGCGACCACCAGCCGCGTTTATTGGCTTTAAAGCGGGTAAAACGCCGGCGATTGAGGGGAGACAGGGCCATCTCAATTCTCCCGGCTGCTGAAGTCGATGCGCGGATCGACCAGGGTATAGGTGATGTCGCTGATCAGTTTCATGATTAAGCCGAACAGGGAGAAGATAAACAAAGTGCCAAACACCACCGGATAGTCGCGGTTGACGATCGACTCGAAACCCAGCAGGCCGAGGCCGTCGAGGGAAAAGATCACCTCGATCAGCATCGAGCCGGTAAAGAAAATCCCCAGCATCGCCGCCGGCAATCCGGCGATCACCAGCAGCATCGCATTGCGGAAAATATGCCCGTACAGCACGGCGTTTTCGGTCAGGCCTTTGGCGCGGGCGGTGACCACGTATTGCTTGTTGATCTCATCGAGAAAGCTGTTTTTGGTCAGGAAGGTCAGGGTCGCGAAGTTGCCAATTACCAGGGCGGTGACCGGCAGCGCCAGGTGCCAAAAGTAGTCGCCAATTTTGCCCAGCAGGCTCAGTTCATCGAAGTTGTTGGAGGTCAGGCCGCGCAGCGGGAACCAGTCAAAGTAACTGCCGCCGGCAAACACCACGATCAACAAGATGGCGAACAGAAAACCGGGAATCGCGTAGCCGATGATGATCGCCGAGCTGGTCCAGATATCGAAAGTGCTGTTGTGGCGGGTGGCCTTGGCAATCCCCAGGGGGATGGAAATCAGGTAGGTGATTAACGCGCTCCACAGTCCCAGGGAGATCGACACCGGCATCTTCTCGATTATCAGGTCGGTGACCTTAGCATCGCGGAAAAAGCTTTCGCCAAAGTCCAGGTGCAGGTAGTTCACCAGCATCAGCCAGAAGCGCTCGGTGGCCGGTTTATCGAAGCCGTACATGTGCTCGATTTCGCTGATCAGCTCAGGGTCCAGGCCCTGTGCGCCGCGGTAGTTGGAACCGCCCACGGCGACCTCGGAGCCGCCGCCGGAGATGCGCCCAGTGGCACCACCGGCCGCAGCTTCAAAGCCTTCGAGCTTGGCGATCATCTGCTCGACCGGGCCGCCGGGTGCGGCTTGGACGATCAGAAAATTGATCAGCAAAATGCCAAATAGAGTGGGGATGATCAGCAGCAAACGACGAACAATATAGGTCAGCATCTTATTGCTCCGTGCTTGCAGATTGAGCCGCTGGCGCCGGCTCGGCAGTCGGCTTCGCCCACCAGGTCATCAGGCCAAGGTCATACAGGGGCGTTACCTTGGGGTGCTCAAAGTGGCTCCAGTAAGCCACTCGCCAGGTTTTGATATGCCAGTTGGGGATCACGTAGTAACCCCACTGCAGGGCGCGGTCGAGGGCTTTGCTGTGGTCAATCAGGTTTTGCCGGGAGTCGGCATTAATCAGGCCCTCGACCAGGCTGTCGATGGCCTGATCTTGCAGGCCAATAAAATTGCGGCTGCCGGGTTTGTCGGCGCTGGAGGAGTGCCAATACTCGCGCTGCTCATTGCCGGGGGAGTTGGACTGGCCGAAGCCGCCGACTATCAGGTCGTAGTCGCGCGAACGCAGGCGGGTGATGTACTGCGACACATCGACCCGGCGAATTTCCAGCTCGATGCCGAGGTCGGCCAGGTTGCGTTTGAACGGCAGCAGCACTCGTTCGAAATCGATCTGGGCGAGCAAGAATTCAAACTTCACCGGTTTGCCGCTGGCGTCGACCATATGGTCATCGACAATTTTCCAGCCGGCTTCTTGCAGCAATTGGTAAGCGCGCCGCTGCTGGTCGCGAATGATGCCGCTGGCATCGCTGGTCGGCAGGCTAAAGGCTTGGGTGAATAATTGCGGATTGAGTTTGTCGCGCAATGGCTCGAGGATTTTCAGTTCATCGCCAGTCGGCAGACCATTGGCGGCCAGCTCGGAGTTTTCGAAGTAGCTGCGGGTACGGGTGTAGGCGCCGTTAAACAGTTGCTTGTTGGTCCATTCGAAGTCCAGTAGCAGACTCAGCGCCTCGCGCACGCGGCGGTCTTGAAAAATCGGCCGACGAATATTGAAGACAAAGCCCTGCATGCCGGTGGGATTAAGGTTGAGGATTTGCTCCTTGAGCAGGCGACCGTCATTCACCGCCGGGGTGTTATAGGCCGTGGCCCAGTTCTTGGCACTGATCTCCAACCAAAAATCAAACTGCCCAGCCTTCAGGGCTTCCAGGGCCACGCTGCTGTCGCGGTAGTAGTCGATGACCAGGTTGTCGAAGTTGTAAAAGCCGCGGTTGACCGGCAGGTCTTTGCCCCACCAGTCCTTAACCCGCTCATAACTGATGCTGCGCCCAGGCTCCACTTTGGCCACCCGATAGGGGCCGCTGCCCACCGGGATCTCCAGATTGCCTTTGGTGAAGTCGCGGTTGGCCCACCAGTGCTTGGGCAGCACGGCCAATTGGCCGAGGATCAACGGCAGTTCGCGGTTGTTGCTGCGTTTGAAATCAAAGCGCACCCGCAGTGGGTCTTCGGCGGTGGCTTTGGCGACATCGGCGTAGTAGCCCTTGTACTGCGGTGCGCCATCTTTCATCAGGGTTTCAAAGCTAAACACCACGTCGGCGGCGGTAACTGGTTGGCCGTCACTGAACCGCGCCTCTGGGCGCAGATAAAAACGCACCCAGGTTTTGTCCGGCGCCACCTCGATTTTACCGGCCAGCAGGCCGTACTCGGTAAAGGGCTCATCCAGACTATGGCGAGTCAGGGTGTCGTAAATCAGGCCGATGTCGTCGGCGGCCACGCCTTTGTTGATAAAGGGATTAAGGCTGTCAAACCCCCCCAGGCCGGATTGGCGCAAAGTGCCGCCCTTGGGCGCATCCGGGTTTACAAACTCGAAGTGGTTAAAGTTGCTCGGGTATTTGGGCGGCTCGCCGTAGAGGGTGATGGCATGCTGGCCGGCAGCCTGGGCCAAGCAACTGACCATGGCCAGCAGGCTGGCGGTGCGCACTAGCAACGTGCGTAGAGGAAGCGTCATAACCGGTTCTCCGAAGGCGTTAGCCACCAGGCACGCAGCCCTAAGGTGTAGGGCGGCGTGGATAAAAAACTAAAACGCTTGCGGTAGGCAAGCCGGTGCTTATTCAGGTACCAATTGGGAATGCTGTAATGCTGCCACAGCAGCACCCGGTCGAGGGCACGGGTGCTGGCGACTTGTTCATCGCGGCTGTGAGCGACCAGTAGTTTGTCGAGCAGTGCATCGACCACTGGGTTGTTGATGCCCGCATAATTTTTGCCACCCTTGATGTTGACCTGGCTTGAGTGAAAGTACAGCCGCTGCTCAAGACCAGGGCTAAGGCTTTGCGGCAGGGTGGTTAGAATCATATCGAAGTCATATTGATCCAGGCGTTGTTTGTACTGGGCCGGGTCAACCGTGCGCAGGTTGACCTCGATACCAATGCGCGCAAGGTTCTCGGCATAGGGTTGAAAGATCCGCTCCAGATTGGGATTAACCAGCAAAATCTCAAAACGCAGCGGCTCGCCACGGGCGTTTAGCAGGCGTTGGCCGGAAAGCGTCCATCCGGCGGCTTTAAATAGACGCAGAGCGCTGCGCAAAGTTTCCCGTGGAATGCCATTGCCGCTGGTTTGCGGCATGCTAAAGGGATGGGTAAACAGCGCCTTGGGTAATCGTTCACGATAGGGGGCCAGCAGCAACCACTCGCGCCCTTCGGGTTTGCCGGTGGCGGCAAAGTCACTGTTGGGGTAGTAGCTGCTGGCGCGCAGATAGGCATCGTTAAACAGCGTGCGATTGGTCCACTCAAAGTCAAATAACAAGCCCAGCGCTTGGCGCACGTGACGCTGGGCAAAGGCGGGGCGGCGCTGGTTCATCATCAACGCTTGGGTTTGTGCCGGGATTTGGTGGGGGATTTCGGCGCGGATAATGTCCCCCCGGGCTACCGCCGGAAACTGATAACCACTGCTCCAGTTTTTCGCCTGATGTTCGATATAAAAATCGAATTCACCGGCTTTAAAGGCCTCGAAGGCGACATTGCTGTCGCGATAAAACTCGACCTCGACTCGCGCAAAGTTGTACTTGCCACGGTTGACCGGCAGGTTTGCGCCCCACCAGTTTTTCACGTGGGTAAATACCAGGCGCTGCCCAGGAATTACCTGGGTGATGCGATACGGGCCGCTGCCCAGCGGTGGCTCGAAGGTGGTGGCTTTAAAATCGCGATTCTTCCAGTAGTGCTGCGGCAAAACCGGCAACTCACCAAGGTGCAGAATCAGCAGCGGATTGTTGGCTTGCTTGAAGACGAAGCGAATGCGCTGGCGGTCGAGAATGTCGACGCGTTTGACCTCTTGCAGATTGGTCCGGTATCGCGGATGCCCCTGCTTGATCAGCAGCCGATAAGAGAAGGCCACGTCATAGGCGGTGATGGGCACACCGTCATGAAACACCGCTTCCGGGCGCAGGTTAAACACCACCCAGCTACGGTCTGGGCCGTATTCCAGCGACTGGGCAATCAGGCCATAGCTGGAGGAGGGCTCATCTCCAGAGGGGTCATATTGGCCAGTCCCCACCATCAGCGGCTCATTGAATTCACTCACCCCGTATTGCCAGTAGCCCGGTGTTGAGATGGGGCTGCTGCCTTTAAAGGTATAGGGGTTGAGGGTATCGAAGGTGCCGGACGCCATCAGCCGCACAGTGCCGCCTTTTGGGGCGCTGGGATTGACCCAGTCAAAGTGAGTAAAGGATTCGGGGTATTTGAGTTCGCCAAATTGCGCATAGCCATGATTTTGGCTGATGCTGGCCTGCGCGCTGCCGCTCATCAATAAGACAGTTAGCAGCAGGCAGTTGATCGCGCGCCTGGCTGCGCGGTTGTGCGCGACGCAACAATTGCTCAGCAAGCTGGTTAACAGGAGGGGGCGCATTAGGCGCAAATGGCGATCCATGGCAGGTTTTTGAGCTTCTTGAACCTTACAGTAACAGCTTGTATCAACAGGAAAAAGACTGGCTGTTTGGCTGGCGGTGCCATCATTTTGACTACACTGAGCAAAACAACTGAGGGTTCTCTGGTGGAGCAAGGAAGTTATGGTTTACAGGCATGGCTGGAGCGTTTAAACGACTCCGATTTGCCGGCGCTGGCGGCGGTGGTAGTGGATTTACAGCGCATGGCCGAAAACGACAGCGCCTCGGTGCAGCAATTGGCCGATGTGTTGCTGCGCGATGCCTCCCTGACTTCCAAGGTGCTGCGGGTGGCCAATAGCGTTTATTACAATCCGGCCAAAGAAAACATTCGGACCATTTCGCGGGCCATAGTGCTGACCGGTTTTGAGAGTATTCGTCTGATCAGTCTGTCGGTCAGTTTGATTGATGGTTTGCTTAGCCGCGCACCGCGTTATCAGCTGCCAGAATTATTGGCCCGCTCTTTTCACGCCGCCGTGCAGGCGCGCAATGTCGCCGGTTACCTGATGTCGAAAAATCAGGAAGAGGTGTTTATCGCAGCCCTCTTGCATCATCTGGGCGAGTTGGCGTTTTGGGGTTGCGGTGGTGCTCAGGCGGATGAGTTAGGTGATGCCTTGGCTGAGCCTGGCGTGGATGTCAGCGCGGCGGTGCTGAAAGTCTTAGGCACCAGTTTTAGTCAGTTGACCCAAGGTTTGGTCAAAAGCTGGAATCTTGGCTCGGTGGCTAATCTGGCCCATGAGCCTGGCAGCGCCAAGACCCCCGCCGCGCTGGCGGTGCATCTGGGGGTGCGGATTAGCGAAGTGGCCTTGGACGGTTGGGACTCGCCAGAAATGGAAGACCTGGTGCAGCAATTTGCCGTATTGACCGATATTTCCACTGAGGATGCCATGCAGCAAGTGCTGGCCAGCGCCGAGGAAACGGTCAAGGTCGCGGCCACCTTTGGTGCCAGCAAGCTGTGTCAGTTGATTCCCAATACCGATCCTGAGCAAATCCGCATCCAGCGCGAGCAGCGCAAAGCGCGCTTGCTGCAACCTAACCTACAGACGATGCAGCAAGCCTTACAGGATCTTGGCTTGATGATTTCCGCCCGCGCCGATGTTGGGCTGATACTCGATACTTTGCTCAAAGGCCTGCATCAGGGGGCGGGGCTGGAGCGGGTGATGTTGGCGGTGCTGGCCGATGGTCAAACCCGTTTTCGGGTAAAACGCGCGGCGGGCGAGGGCACTCAAGCCTGGCTGAGCGACTTTCAGTTGCCGGTTGAGCCGCACGCCGAGCCGCATATCTTCAGTTATGTGTTGCGCAATAAAGAGGCGATTTGGATGGGGGTGCCGGCCAGCTATAACTTTAACGACCTGGTGTCCTTGCCGATGCGGCAAAGTCTCGGTTCAGGCATGTTTTTTATCGCGCCGTTGCTGGCCGGTAAACGTGAAATCGGCGTGCTTTATGCCGATTGCCGGCTATCCGGGCGCGCCCTTAAACATGAACAGTTCGTGGCCTTTAAGCGCTTTACCGAGCTGACTGGCCGCTGCCTCGAGGCGCTGAGCCAGCGCAAATAGTTATTTGTCGGTATACAGGGTCAGGGTCTGGCCGAGCTTAAGGGCGTGGGTGGTGCTGGGGTTCCAGTTTTGCAGTTGCTGCAAATCGACCTTAAAACGCTTGGCGATCTGGTACAGCGAATCGCCCTGTTGCACCTTGTAATAAGTCACCATTTGCCGGTTGGCAGCTTTGCTCGAGAGGTTGGTTTTACTCGCGCTCTTGCTGCTGGCAAGGCTCTTGAGTGCGGCGGTCACCGGGCTCTTGCTCTCCTGCAAAACCAAGACTTGCCCCAGTTTTAGGCGGCTGTTAGACAACTTATTCCAGCGCTGCAGTTCCTGGATTTTAACCTTCTGCTGTTTGGCAATACTGTCCAGGCTGTCGCCTTTGCGCACCACATAGCGCTGTGGGGTTTTGTTTATGAGTGGTTCGCGAGGCTCTGGCTGCGGGCTAAAGGTTTGCCCTGGCGCAACGGCAATGCTCAGTACTTGCCCAGGTTTTAGATGATTGCTGGCCAACTGGTTGAGGTCTTTGATGCTGTCAGTTGAGGTTTTGTAGCGATTGGCAATGCTGGCCAGGTTTTCACCTTTGCGAACCCGGTGCTGACGCCAGTCAAGTTGCTCCTGGGGCTTCATCAGCAATAAGTTCGCGGCAAGCAATTCGGCTTTTTCACTGGGCACCAATACGTGCTGTGGGCCGTCAATGGTTACGCCTTTTTTGAAGGCCGGATTGAGCTGAATGATTTCCGCTTCTTCAACCTGGGCCATTTCGGCAACGCTGGACAACTGCAGGCGTTGCTTGAACTCCACCACTTCAAAGTAAGGCTGATTGGCAATCGGGTTGAGGTCGATGCCATAGGCTTGCGGGCTGTTGATCACTTGCGACAGGGCCAACAACTTTGGCACGTAGTCTTGGGTTTCTTTGGGCAGCGACAGGTTCCAGTAATCGGTCGGCAAACCGAGCTTCTGGTTGCGCTCAATGGCCCGGCTGACAGTGCCTTCGCCGGAGTTATACGCGGCCAAGGCGAGCAGCCAATCGCCGTTGAACATGTCATGCAGGCGGGTGAGGTAACTCATCGCAGCATGGGTTGAGGCCATGATGTCGCGACGGCCGTCATACCAGTTGGTCTGGCGCAAATTAAAGCTGCGTCCGGTCGCCGGGATAAACTGCCAGATACCAGCGGCGTTAGCGGGCGAATAGGCCAGTGGGTTGTAGGCGCTTTCAATTATTGGCAGCAGCGCCAACTCCATGGGCATGTTGCGTTCATCGAGTTGCTCGACCACATAATGAATATAGGGACTGCCGCGTTGGCTCGACCTTTCAACCGACACTGGATTGCTGGCAAACCACAGGCGCTGGCGCTCAATGCGTGGGTTGATGCCGATTTCGTCCTGTAACTGGTAACCGCTGCGAATGCGCTCCCAAACATCGGTCGGCTCTTGCGGTTTAGCGGTTTCGCTCCAGTTGATGGGCTGTTCAAGCGCCTGATGGTCGCTGTCAACTTGCGGACTGGGAGGGCGGTTGCCTTGCACCTGGCAGCCGGCCAAGGTCAGTGCGATGCACACACAGAGTGTCCGCCCGCTACGTGCAAATGCCTTTGGGTCGATGGTTTTGCGAGTCGAACTGGGCATTAGTAGGAGGGTGGTCCACGCGGAAAGTGTGGCGATTCTAGGAATCGCCTCCGGGGTGGTCAAGCTATCCTGGTTGGCGCGGCTTGAGCTGGGCTGGCTCAAAAGTGGTTTTTCCACGCCCGCAAGCTGGCAAATACGGCCTCTGCGTTGGCGTGCTGGCAATTGTCCCGCTGGTCGATTTGTTGTTTCACGGTGTTTTCATGGCAGCGTAAAAAAGGGTTGGTGGCATGCTCCAACGCCAGGGTGGAGGGCAGCGTAGTGTGTCCTTCGGCCCGCAAGGCGGTGACGCTGGCTAAACGTTGGGCAATCTCGGGGTTGTGCGGCTCAACGGCCTGGGCAAAGCGCAGGTTGCTCAGGGTGTATTCATGGGTGCAGTAAATCAGGGTGTTGCTCGGCAGTTGCGCCAGGCGCTGCAGGGAGTGGTGCATTTGCGCCGGTGTGCCTTCAAACAACCGGCCACAACCGCCGGCAAATAAGGTGTCGCCACAAAACAGCAGTGGCTCCTCGGCCGCATGGTAATAGGCGATATGGCCGAGGGTATGGCCGGGGACTTCGAGCACTTTAAAGTCGAGGCCGAGCACCTCAATGCAATCGCCTTCAAGCAGCGCCAGATCGCGCCCTGGAATACTTTCTTTGGCCGGGCCAAGCACGCGGGCGCCAGAGTGGGCTTTTAATTGCAGCACGCCGCCAATGTGGTCGGGGTGGTGGTGAGTGATTAAAATGTCAGTTAATTGCCAGTCGGGATGCGCCGCCAGCCAAGCCAAAACCGGCGCAGCATCACCCGGATCAACTACGGCGCAGCGTTTGCTCAGTGGCTCTTGCAGCAGCCACAGGTAGTTGTCGGTAAAGGCGGGCAGAGCATCAATTACGATCATGGCCAGGTTCGCTAAGCTTAAGTGATGGCGCATCTTAGCAGTCCGTTGAAAAATGTAGCGAGCGACGGCTAGGCAAGGCGAAACCAGCCGAAAAAGCGCAGTGTACGAGCTGTACATGAGCATTTTGAGGCTGATTTCAACGCTGCATAGCCGAGCGCAGTAGTTTTTCAACGGACTGCTAGGCCTATAGCATGATGTCGGGCTATGCCTTGCACGCTGCAACCAAGGTTGAGGAGAGGAGCATGTTCGAGCAACCGTTCGCCCAAGCAGATATTGACTGGTTAGAGTTGCAGGACCAAGCGCGGCACTGGCTGGCCGGCCCACTGGGGCAATTGCTGTTGGCCGATCAGCAACGTTTGCTGGAAACCGAATTGGCGCGGTTCTTTGGCGGTTATCTGGTGCATTACGGGCCCGAGATCGCCGCCTTACCCAGTGCCACGCAGATCCAGCGCAGTGTGCGGCTTGGCGCGCCGTTTAGCGGGGTCGAGATTGCCTGCGAAGAGCAAGCTTGGCCATTGAGTGAGCATGCAGCGGATGTGGTGGTGCTGCAACACGGGCTGGACTTCAGTCTTTCCCCCCATGGCCTGTTGCGCGAGGCGGCCCGCAGTGTGCGTCCCGGCGGACACTTGCTGATCGTCGGAATTAACCCGTGGAGCAGTTGGGGTTTGCGCCATTTAATCGCCCGCGATGGCCTGCGCCAAGCCCGTTGCATTGCCCCGGCACGGGTTACCGACTGGTTGCGCTTGTTGGGGTTTGCGCTGGAGAAACGCCGCTTCGGGTGCTATCGTCCGCCGCTTTCTGGGTCCGGCTGGCAAGCGCGCTTGGCCGGTTTGGAGCGTTTCGGCGGTGCCGGGCAAATACCCGGTGGCGGCTTCTATTTATTAGTGGCGCGAAAATTAGTGGTTGGCTTGCGGCCCTTGCGTCAGCCCCGGCGGGCGGCAATGGGCAAGCTGCTGCCGATGCCGGTGGCCAAGGTCAGTCGACGTGATTCTGAGAAGTAAAACTAAACATGAGTGAACAAATCGAGATTTTCACCGACGGTGCCTGCAAAGGTAATCCGGGACCGGGCGGCTGGGGTGCCTTGCTGATTTTCAAGGGTGTCGAAAAAGAGCTGTGGGGCGGCGAAGCGGCCACCACCAATAATCGCATGGAGTTGATGGCGGCCATTTGTGCCTTGGCCGAACTCAAGCGCGAATGCCAAGTGCGCTTGGTGACTGACTCGCAATATGTCATGCAAGGCATCCAGGAATGGATGCCGAACTGGAAAAAACGCGGTTGGAAGACCGCCGCCAAGCAACCAGTCAAGAACGTTGACTTGTGGCAGCGCCTCGATGAGCAAGTCCAGCGTCATCAGATCACCTGGCAATGGGTGCGTGGTCATACCGGCCATCCGGGTAACGAGCGGGCCGATCAACTGGCCAATCGTGGCGTGGATGAACTGAAATTGCGTTAGCAGATCGTTGAAAAACTACTGCGCTAGGCTATGCGGCGTTGAAATCAGCCTCGGAGTGCTCATTTACAACCCGTAAACTGCGCCTCCTCGGCTGACTTCGCCTTGCCTAGCCGTCGCTCGCTACCTTTTTCAACAAACTGCCAGGAGTTTTTTTATGCGTAGCGTCGTCCTCGATACAGAAACCACCGGCATGCCGGTCACCGATGGTCATCGCATCATCGAAATCGGCTGTGTTGAACTACAGGGCCGCAAGCTGACGGGCCGGCACTTTCATGTCTACCTGCAGCCGGATCGGGACATCGATGAGGGTGCTCTTGCGGTGCACGGCATTACCTCCGAATTTCTGACCGGTAAACCGCGTTTTCGTGAGGTCGCCGATGAGTTTTTTGAGTTCGTCAAAGGCGCGCAGTTAATCATCCATAACGCCGCTTTCGACCTGGGCTTTCTTAACAACGAGTTTGCCTTGCTCGGTCAGCAAGAGCGTAGCGATCTCAGCGAGCACTGCACGGTACTGGATACCTTGATGCTGGCCCGTGGTCGCCATCCGGGCCAGCGCAACAATCTCGATGCTCTGTGCAAACGCTATGGCGTGGATAACTCCGGGCGCGATCTGCACGGCGCCTTGCTGGATGCCGAGATTCTCGCCGACGTTTATTTAGCCATGACCGGCGGCCAGACCAGTTTGTTATTGGCCGGCAACGCCAGTGATGGCGAAGACTCGGGTAACAGTCAGCAGGCCAGTGAAATTCGTCGCTTGCCGGCAGAGCGTAAACTCACCCAGGTGATTCGCGCCAGCGAAGCCGAATTGGCTGAACATGCCGCACGCTTGGCGATCATTGCCAAAGCTGCGGGTGCACCGGCGTTGTGGGCGCAACTCGAGGCACCCGCGAGCGAGGGTTAAGCGGCGCAGAGTTATCGCCTCGCGACTTTTTCGTACAGTCTGACGCTTGTGGGGTTTCGCCGTTTGGGGCCAGCCTCTAACCTGAGGCGATAGGCAGCATCTGACTGCCCGCCTCAGGACGCCACAATGTATAAAGACTTAAAATTCCCCGTCCTTATCGTGCACCGCGACATCAAGGCCGACACCGTTGCCGGTGATCGGGTGCGCGCCATAGCCCGCGAACTTGAGCAGGACGGTTTCAGCATTCTCTCCAGCGCCACCTCGGCGGAAGGCCGTATCGTCGCCTCGACCCACCATGGTTTGGCCTGCATTTTAGTGGCCGCCGAAGGTGCCGGGGAAAATCGGCACTTGCTCGAAGACATGGTCGAGCTGATTCGAGTGGCACGTTTGCGGGCCCCGCACTTGCCGATTTTTGCCTTGGGCGAGCAGGTAACCATCGAGAACGCCCCGGCCGAGGCCATGGCCGACCTCAATCAGTTGCGCGGCATTCTGTATCTGTATGAGGACACGGTGTCGTTCCTGGCGCGGCAAGTCGCTAGGGCTGCGCGCAATTACCTTGAACGACTGTTGCCGCCCTTTTTCAAGGCGCTGGTGCGCCATACCTCGGAGTCCAATTACTCCTGGCACACCCCTGGCCACGGCGGTGGCGTGGCCTATCGCAAGAGCCCGGTGGGCCAAGCCTTTCACCAGTTTTTCGGCGAGAACACGCTGCGCTCGGACCTTTCTGTGTCGGTGCCCGAACTCGGCTCCTTGCTCGATCACACCGGTCCCCTGGCCGAGGCCGAGGCCCGGGCTGCGCGCAATTTTGGCGCCGACCACACTTTCTTCGTGATTAACGGCACCTCGACGGCGAACAAGATCGTTTGGCACTCGATGGTGGCCCGCGATGATTTGGTCTTGGTGGATCGCAACTGCCACAAGTCGATTTTGCATTCGATTATCATGACCGGCGCCATCCCGCTGTACCTGTGCCCGACGCGCAACGAACTGGGCATCATCGGCCCCATTCCGTTATCTGAATTTAGCCGTGAAGCGATCCAGGCCAAGATCGACGCCAGCCCGCTGGCCCGTGGCCGCGAGCCCAAGGTTAAGTTGGCGGTGATCACCAACTCGACTTACGACGGCCTCTGTTACAACGCCGAGCTGATCAAGCAAACCCTGGCCGGTAGCGTCGAAGTGCTGCACTTTGACGAGGCCTGGTATGCCCATGCAGCCTTTCACGAGTTCTATGCCGGCCGTTATGGCATGGGCACCAGCCGTGAGGAAAACGCCCCGCTGGTGTTTACCACCCACTCGACCCACAAAATGTTAGCGGCGTTTAGCCAGGCGTCGATGATTCATGTGCAAGACGGCGGCGCGCGCCAGCTCGACCGCGACCGCTTTAATGACGCCTTTATGATGCACATCTCCACCTCGCCGCAGTACAGCATCATCGCCTCTTTGGATGTGGCTTCGGCAATGATGGAAGGCCCGGCTGGGCGCTCGCTGATCCAGGAAACTTTCGATGAGGCGCAAAGCTTTCGCCGCGCTCTGGCCAATCTCAGTCAAAATCTGCCGCCGAATGATTGGTGGTTCAGCATTTGGCAGCCAACCATGCCCGAGGGTGTGGAGCCGACCGCCACCGCCGATTGGTTGCTGACACCGGGCGCAGACTGGCATGGCTTTGACGAGGTGGCCGATGATTATGTGTTGCTCGATCCAATCAAGGTCACGCTGGTCACGCCGGGCTTGACCGCCGGCGGCGCGCTGAGTGATTGCGGGATTCCGGCGGCGGTGGTCAGCAAGTTCCTCTGGGAGCGGGGCTTGGTGGTGGAAAAAACCGGGTTGTATTCCTTCTTGGTGTTGTTCTCCATGGGCATCACCAAGGGTAAGTGGAGCACGCTGCTGACCGAGTTGCTCGAGTTCAAGCGGCGCTACGACAGCAATGCCGCGTTGCTTGACGTTCTACCCTCAATCGCTACTGCCGGCGGCGGGCGCTACAACGGCATGGGCTTGCGCGATCTGTGTGATCAGTTGCACAGCTGCTACCGCGAAAACGCCACCGCTAAGGCGCTCAAACGCATGTACACGGTGCTGCCGGAAATCGCCCTCAAGCCGGCTGACGCCTATGACAAGTTAGTCCGTCGCGAGATCGAGGCGGTGCCGGTTGATCAACTCGAAGGACGCATCGCGGCGGTGATGTTAGTGCCCTATCCGCCGGGTATTCCGTTGATTATGCCGGGTGAGCGTTTCACCCAAGCGACGCGCTCAATTATTGATTATCTGGAGTTTGCCAAGACTTTTGATCGCAGCTTCCCAGGCTTTGATTCGGACGTGCATGGCTTACAGCATCAAGACACTGCGCAGGGTCGTAGCTATAGCGTCGACTGTATTAAGGAGTAAATCAGCCTGGCTGTTCAGGCGCATTTGCATGCGGCTGAACAGCCAGATAGAAAACCGCAAATACAATTCGCAGCCCTTGCCTGACTTGTGCAGGATCAAGGAGTTAAGGCTAGTATTGAAAAAACGACTCGAAGTGTGAGTGCGTGTCCTAGATCACAGTGGCCAGCATCGACATTTAGCTCATGCTTGTTATAGTTGGACGATTATTTCGATAACAAGATCTGTGCGCGTTTGCGTGTTTTTTGCTGAGGAAGCCTGCTGTGTCCGACTACAAAGCCTTCTCGGGTAAGTGCCCAGACAGCCGCTTTCTGCTGTGCAGCACTGCTGCTGGCAGAAGCGCCGCGCAATTGCCGCCCCATCTAATCGCTATAAATGTGCCAATAGACGCAGGCAGCGCCCAGTCGCAACAGTATTTCGCGCGGGAGGCGCACTAGCCAATGGTTACTGGAGTGACTTCCTTAAGCGTGGTTCGTGATGAGTTATTCACCACCATCGATGAAGCGGAACTGAGTCTTGAACAGTTTATTGCTGAGCGTGATAACGGCAGCCTGTTGCAACAAGCAGTGGAAAACCTGCAGCAGGTGCGTGGCACGCTCAAGTTAATCGAGCTGGCCGGTGCCGAAATGCTCGCCCAAGAGGTGCTGCAGCAGGCCACCGACATTCCCGCCGGCGCAGGCGAGGAGCGTGACGGTCAGTTGTCGGCATTAAGCAACGCTTTGCATGTGCTGCGCCGCTATCTTGAAATAGTCGATGCGCACCGTCAGGAAGTGCCGGAGTTGTTGTTGCCGGCCATCAATGAATTGCGCCAAGCCGGTGCTCAGCCGGTGTTGCCAGAAAGCTTCTTTTTCAGCGTGCGCCTCGATCATGGGCGCCCCGCGAGCAATCCACCGGCGGTGGCCTTCGATCCGCGCAGTGTTGAGGTCAAGCGCCTGCGGCATATGTATCAGATTGGCCTGCTGGGCTTCTTGCGTGAGGAAAATTCCACCGCCAGTTTGAAACTAATGCTGCGCGCCATGGCGCGGCTCGACAGTTTGCTGGCCAATGACGAGCGCGGTCGGTTGTGTTGGATCGCCGCCGCGGCGCTTGAGGCGCAAGTCGATGGGCAGTTATTGCCGCGTAAAACCCGCAAGGTTTTGTTTTCCCGGCTTGATCGCGAGCTTAAGCAGCTGTTGCTTTCGGCCAGCTATGAAGCGCCGCGCAATCTGCTTAAAGAGTTGCTGTACCTGGTGGTGCTGGCCGACAGTCGCGGTGCGCGCGCCACGCAAGTGCGCGAAATCTTTAGCTTGTTGCCGCTGCCCTTTACCGATCACTTGCTGGAGGAGTCCTATCAGCGCTTGGCCGGCCCTGGACAGGCGGTCATGCGCTCGTTGTCCTCGGCCATTCGCGATGAGCTCAGCGGCCTGAAAGACCAGTTGGACCTGATTGAACGCGGCACGGTAAGTGCCGATGGCCTCAGTCATTTGCATGCGGTGCTGGGCAAAATGGCCAAAACCTTAGGCATGGTCGGTTTGTCTTCGGCGGGTAATGCCTTGCAAGCACAGTTGCCGGTAGTCACCGGCTGGATCGATCAAGCGCCGATTGAGCCCGGGCAACTACTGAAACTGGCGGATGCGGTGCTCTATGTCGAAAGCATGGTCGCTAGCCTCGATCACGACGCGCGTTACGACAGCCGTTCGAGCGAGGCCAAGCCCGGTGATGAGGCCACTTCGTTCGCCAATCACCAGCTAAACGAGGCGCGCATTGTCGTTATCGATGAGGCGCTGGGCGGTTTGGCGCTGGCTAAACGTTCGATTACCGCCTATCTCGAATCAAACGGTGAAAAGCTCAACCTGGCCAATGTGCCTTTTAGCCTGCAAGCCGTGCGCGGCGGGTTGTGGTTCCTTGATCAACCACGGGCCGCCGTGCTGGTTGGGGCTTGCGCCGATTACATCGAAAAACAGATGCTGGAAACCCAGCAGATGCCGTCCGAGCAAATGTTGGAAACCCTGGCCGATGCGTTGACCAGCTTGGAGTATTACCTGGAAGGCGGCGCGGTGTTGCGCCCTGAAACCAGCCCAAGTGTGCTCGATCTGGCGGCAGAAAGCGTCCGCGCCTTAGGTTTATCGGTGGCGGCCTGATGCCGGCGCGCTGGCAACCGGCGGTACTCGACAGCCGCGAGCCGGGCGGTTGGGTGCTGGCTCATTGTCAGCAGGATTTTCTGGCCGACAGCAATGGCGTGCTGTTTCCCCGTGAGTGGCTAAAGCGTCAGGATTTGCCGATCCTCGCCGAGCACGGCTTGGGCTATTTTGCCGGTGATCCGATCTATCTGCTCGAACTGCAGCAACCGGTCGAATTAGCCGGTTGTAGCTGGCAGGGCTTGCGCCAGTTGATGCTGCAAGGCGACGCCAGCACCTTCAAGATGCTGGGTTTTGCCAGTCAAATTGGTACTTGGGCCCGGCAACATCGCTTTTGCGGCAGTTGCGCCGGAGCCATGCAGCCGGTGGCCGGCGAGCGGGCGATGCACTGCCCAGCTTGCGCAATCCAGCATTATCCACGGCTGTCGCCGAGCATGATTGTGCTGGTGACCCGCGGCGATGAAGTTCTGCTGGCTCGCTCGCCGCGGTTTAACCAGGGCGTGTACAGCACCCTGGCCGGTTTTGTTGAGGCGGGGGAGTCGGTTGAAGACTGTGTCGCCCGTGAGGTGTTCGAGGAGGTCGGCCTGCAGGTGCAGAACCTGCAATATATGGCGAGCCAGGGCTGGCCGTTTCCGCACTCGCTGATGCTGGGTTTTCATGCCGAGTATGCGGCTGGCGAAATCGTTATGCAGGCTGAGGAAATTGAGGATGCGCGCTGGTTTGCCCTCGACGATTTACCGCTGCTGCCACCGCCGAGTTCAATTTCCCGTTACCTGATCGATTTGTATCTGGCGCGCCGCTCAGGCCAGCCCGAACCAGTGCTGCCAGGCTAGGCGCGCGGTTAAACCCAGAACTACCAGAATAAACACCGGGCGGATAAACCTATTACCGCCTTTGATCGCCGTGTGTGCGCCAATAAAGGCGCCGGCCATCAGCGCCAAGCCCATGCAGATGCCGAGCAGCCAAGCCACCTGGCCGCTGACAATAAACACCCCCAAGGCCACGGCATTGCTGACAAAGTTCATGCTGCGTGCCACGCCACTGGCGCGCAGCAGGTCGAGCGGATAGAGCAGCAGGCTGCTGACGGTCCAAAATGCACCGGTGCCCGGCCCGGCAACGCCATCATAAAAGCCCAAACTCAAACCTTGCGGCCACTGCCGGCCGGTGGCGATAACCTGTTGTTCTGAATGCTCGGTTGGCGTTGGCTGACTAAACAGCAGGTACAGGCCGCAGGCGAAGACGATCACAGGCAGCATCTGGTTAAGCCACTCGGCCGGCAACCAGTGGGCGAGCACGGCGCCCAACAGCGCGCCGATGGCCGTCGCCAACAAGGCATTGCGCCAACGCCTGGGTTCGAACAGCTTGCGTCGATAGAAGGTGTAGCTGGCGGTTGCCGAACCGAAGGTGGCGCAGAGCTTGTTGGTGCCCAGCACTAGATGCGGCGGCAAGCCGGCCGTCAGCAAGGCGGGAATCGTTAACAGGCCGCCGCCGCCGGCGATGGCATCAATAAAACCGGCCGTGAAGGCCACGCCGACCAGCAGCAATAGGGTAATGGGTTCTAGCGTCAGCTCGGGTGCAAACAGCATAAAAGGTCGACCTGTGTGTGTTTGTGCGTTCACGCCCTTGGCCGGGTGCCGGGTAGTTGCGCATAATGCCGGCTTAATTACCCAGAAGGAATTGAACCTATGCAGTATGACGGCCTGGCCTTGGGTGTTGCGCTGTTGGCATTACTGGCGCTGCTGATCGCGGCGCGGATCTTGTTCAATCCTAATTGGTTTATGGGCTGGCTGCGTGGCTGTTGTGGTTTGGCCTTTATTGGCGTGGCGGTTTTTATCGGTTTAATTGCCAATGACGTGCGCAGTTACCAGGCGTTGCCCCAGGACAAGCCGGTGCTTACCGTAAGTTTCCAGGCGCAGGGCCCGCAGAGTTACCAAGTTAACCTGCAAGAAGGCGCCAATGAGCGGCAGGTCAGCCTGGACGGTGATCTTTGGCAGCTGGATGCGCGCTTGTTGCAATGGAAAGGCTTGGCTGGCTTGATCGGTTTGCAGCCAGGCTACCGACTGGAGAAATTATCTGGGCGCTTTTTGGCCATCGAGCAACAAGACATGGCCCAGCATACAGTCGCCAATTTGGCGCAAAGCCCCTATGGCATCGACCTGTGGCGCTGGTTACGCGTCGGTCAGCATGATCTGTTTTTGCTGGATGCCAAAGCGCGGCGGGTGACCTATCTGCCCATGGCCGATCAGGCGGTGTATTCGGTGAGCCTGACGCCGACTGGGCTGTTGGCGCAGCCACTCAACCAGGTCGCAACTCAGGCGTTGAAAGACTGGCAATAAATCATTAGCAAATTCAGCAAATAAAAAAGGCGACCCGAGGGTCGCCTTTTTGCTCCGCGTGAGTTAGACCGAGATAATCCCAAGGGGAAACGTGAGATAAACCGGGATACGCTGGCATGGCGTGGGATTCGTCGCAGGCGGATTTGCAAAACTCTTGCAGCTAACACAATTCGAGCGCGGCGATTTTCTAGGCCGGATTTCCCACCTGCCGACAGCGGCGACTGGGTAGTTTTAATGCGGTTTAAATTACTTTAGGAAACCGCCGCGCAACACTGGCTCCGTGTTCAAAAGCACAACCAACCACGGAGCAAAACATGCACAAGTATAACCTCAAATACCCCTACACCATGCCCGGTGGCGCGCGTCTCGAAACCGTCGAGATTCGCCGCCTGACTCGTGGCGATATCCGCAAGGCTCACCACTACGCCAAAGACGATGACGTTGGCCAGGAAAGCTTCCTGCTGGCTGCGATGGTTGGCGTTGTGCCTGAAGATCTCGACCCAATGGACATTGCCGACTCTAAAGCACTGGTCGAGTTTTTTCGCAATATGGTGGAGTCTAAGGGCGACGCTACCAGCGACTGATGAAGCCCTTCTGTATTGGCTGCGCATGCAGCCATCAGAGATAGACCGGCTGGATATGGAGGACTACATGGATTGGGCTGACTTCGCCTTGCGGATATGGAAGGCCAATACCACTGAGTAAGCGCAGCACTCCAGCGCATCAGCGGCAATATCCAGCCACTCAACTGCCGCCGTCTGGCGGCAGTTGTCCTTCTGCCCTTCCGTAGACCTTCCCTGACCAGCTCAAGCCGCGCAGAGCGCGTCATTGAACAGGGAACTACCACATGGCAAACACCGTAATCGCCGGCCTCCGAATCGCCGCCTCTGCCACCGGCATGGGCGTGTTCGGCAGCGTCAAGAAAAGCATCCTAGGGCTTGAAAGCGTTACCAAAGATCTGCGCCTCAAACACGAAGAACTGGGCGCATCCATCAAACGCAACATGGGCACGCTCGCCCCACAAACCCTCGCCGCGCTGAACACCGAATACGTTCGCCTGGGGCAAAGTATCGACCGCGTGCGAGGCAAGCAGGAAAGGCTCCAGGAGCGTCTCGCCCGTCGTGACCAGTTGCGCAGCCAACGCGCCGATCTTCGCTCCGGCGTGATGGAAACACTGGCGGTTGGTGCCACGGCTGCGCTGCCGGTCAAACTGGCCATCGACTATGAGTCGGCGATGGCCGACGTGAAGAAGGTCGTTAACTTCAGCTCGCCGGATGGCTTCGGCAAGCTGAGCGGTGAGCTGCTGGAGCTGACCCGCACGCTACCCCTCGCCGGCACCGAGCTGGCCAAAATTGCCGCGAGCGGTGGGCAATTGGGCGTTGCCGAGCAGAATATCAAGCCGTTCACCGTGACCGTGGCGAAGATGGCCACCGCCTTCGACATGTCGGCCGAACTGGCCGGCGACTCCATGGCCAAGCTGGCCAACGTCTACCGCATCCCGATTAATCAAATCGACCGTTTGGGCGATGCCATCAATGAGCTGTCCAACAGCTCGCCCGCCAAGGCCAGCGATATCGTCAATGCCCTCGGGCGGGTCGGCGGCGTGGCCAAGGCGTTCGGCCTCACCGAGACGCAAGCGGCAGCGCTGAGCAATACCTTTGTCAGCCTGGGCAAGACGCCCGAGGTCGCGGGCACCGCCATCAACGGCATGCTGATCAAGCTGCAAACGGCAGACAAACAGGGCCTGGGCTTCCAAGACGCTCTGTGGTCTATGGGCATGAACGCCACCAGCCTCAAGCAGTCCATAGGTCGGGATGCCCAAGGCGCGCTCACCGGCTTTCTCAACACCGTTGCCAAGGTGCCGAAAGCAGATCGCATGGGCATCCTGGTTGACCTCTTCGGTCTGGAGTACGCCGACGACGTAGCCGTGCTGGCCGGTTCGATGGATACCTATGCCAGCTCGCTCTCCCTGGTGAAGGACGCCAGCAACTACAAGGGTTCGATGGAGAAAGAGTTCCAGGCCCGCGCCGCCACCACGGCCAACAACCTGCAACTGCTCAAGAACGGCCTTACTGAACTGGGCATCAACATCGGCTCCGCCGTGCTGCCGGGCCTCAATGAGCTGGTGGCAACCATTCGCCCAGTTATCACCCGCTTCGCCACCTGGTCGAAGGAAAACGCCGCCCTGGTCAGCGGCGTGATCAAGCTGGTGACCGGCGCGGTCGCGCTCAAACTCGGCTTTGTCGGCCTGTCCTATGGTCTCAGTCTGGGCGCTTCGGCGCTCAATGGTGTTGGCATTGCTATGGCGCTGGTATCCGGCAAAGCCACCTTGCTCAATCATGCCCTGGTCGGCACACGCCTAGCGCCGTTCATCTCCGGCATCGGCAGCCTGACCGCCATGCTGCCCAGTCTGTCCGGTGCCATGGCTGTGCTCGGTGGCGTAATCGCCGCAACGCCCATCGGCTGGTTGATTGCCGGTGTGGCGGGTGTCGCGGCGGCGGCGCTGCTGATCTACAAATACTGGGAGCCGATCAAGGCTTGGACGGGCGGCTTCTTCACTGGGCTGATGGAAGGCCTGAAGCCGATTGGCGATGCCTTCTCGACGGCTTTCGCACCCTTGATGCCGCTGCTCTCCAGCCTCGGTACCCTGATCCGCCCCGTGATTCAGTGGTTCGGCGAACTGTTCACCCCGGTGCAAATGACCGGCGATGCCCTCGGCCGCGCGGGTTCGTCGGGCATGCAGTTTGGCAGGACGGTGGGGGCTGTGCTGTCCGGCCTGATGGCACCGCTGCGCTGGGTACTAGAAGGCATCGGCGAAATCCCGAAAGCGTTCAACGGTGGGCTGGGCAGCATGGCGGCGCTGATCGTCAACTTCTCCCCGCTGGGCCTGTTCTACCGCGCCTTCTCCGGCGTCATGAGCTACTTCGGCGTAGAGCTGCCGGCCAAGTTCACCGACTTTGGCGGCATGCTGGTCACCGGCCTTATCAGCGGTATTTCAAACATGTCCACGTCACTGAAAGACAGCGTGGTTGGCATGGGAGACTCGATCAAAGGCTGGTTCACGGGCGAGGTGCAAATCAAGTCGCCCAGCCGTGTCTTCATGGGCTACGGTGCCAACATCAGCGAGGGCGCCGCCATCGGCATTACCTCGAAGGCTGCGCAGGTGCGCAAGGCGGCGCTGGGCATGGCAGCCGCCACGGCGGTGACCATGGGCATGCCGCAGTTTGCCGCCGCCGACTTGGCCGCTAGCACCCGTCCAGCGGCCTTGGCAGCGCCTGGGGCTGGTGGCGGCATGACCATTAACCTGACGCAGAACTTCACCCTAGGCGGCGCGTCCGGTGGCAACCTAGAGGCCCAAGCCAAGCAGGCCGCGCAAATCAGTTACGACGAGTTTCGGCGGCTGCTGGATCGCGCAGAGCGGGATCGGCGGCGCACTGCTTACTGACCAAATCGTGCGACGGCGCACGATTTTAAATGTTGCGTCAACGCAACATTTGGCTGAAAGCCCTCAGGTTAAATGTCCCGACGTCGAGACATTTGGAATGTTGCCGTCAACGGCAACTATGACTGAAATCAGCGTTCTGGTCATATGGTGCGACGGCCCACCATTTAAAATGCGGCGTCAACGCCGCATATGACTGAAGTCGTATTTCTGGTCATACCCGACATCGATGTCGGGTTTGCCGAATCTGAAAACCCCAACCCGTTTGGGGTTTTCTGCTTTCTGGGGGATGGGTTTCGGGGCTTGCGGGTGGGTTTGAGGCCAAACGGTTTGGGATTTTTCCGCACTGGTGCGGAAAAACTAGAAACGTTTCGACTTTTTCTATCGCGACAGGCCAGTAAACATGCGGTATTGCGGGGAGTGAGTCAGAAACGGTTTCTGAAAAAACTCCGCACCGTGCGGAGTGCTCACCGTGACTAAAATTGCCGACGTCGGCAGTGCAGAAAACAAGAGGTCTTGATTTTACTGGGCTGTAGCCATGTCGTCGGGGTGAAAACTCCTTACGTCGGCAGTTTTCGGCCTGCCAGTTCACTGAAGACAGTCTTCAGTCTCCGAAGAATAAAAATCCCGGACGGTAGGGGAAAGTTGGAAACAGGCTCAGTAGCCACAGCCCAGTAAATTCAGCGCCTACAGCGCGTTTCAATCTTCTTGGGACATTGTAAAAACTCCTGACAGTCAGGACTTTTCCAGTTTCGCCACACCGTCAGCACTGAAGACTGTCTTCAGTGCTGACGGTCAGCGGTTTGCTCAGCCTAGGAAAGTGCTAACCGTTAGCAGGTGTAGCCGACTGTCGGCTACACAAAATGACCTAACACGTTGAATATTAAGGCCCAGCAGTAGGTTATTAGCCGACCGTCGGCCATCAGAACTGCTAACAGTTAGCAGTTTTTCACCGCTTCAAAGTGCTGATGGTCAGCGGTGAGAACCGCGCCCGTCGCGGTGGCGAGCATACCCGACGGTCGGGTATTTTTCCGAACGTGTTCGGAGTCAACTGGCTAGTTAAGGCCTTAATCCATGGGCCTTTCAGCCTTATTTCACTCCGAAAGGTTCGGAGTTTTACCCCCGACCCTCAGGTATGCGCGGACGCTGCAAGCCGCGATGCTCGAGGTGAGACCAAAAGCGCCGACGTCAGGAGTTCACCGGAGCTACAACTATGTAAATCAAAGGCTTATGGCGATAAAAGTGCCGACGTCGGGATTTTTGGAACACCTGAGTAATGCATCGGCTATTGCCTTCCAAAAGCAGGGGTAATTTGGAACAGGTCGGCCAAGGGGCATTTAGGGGGTTCCAAGCTAAAACGGCAATCGATTGCCGTTTTAGCTTGCAGGCTCTGTGAGCCAGTGCTAGCCTCAGCTTCGTCACGGTAAATCCCGTGACCGGGTGTGGAAGCCCGAGCAAGCAAAAGGCGCACAAGCGCCACCGAAGAAATTGCAGGCGCTTTTTTTACGCCTACAAAAAACCTTATGGTGGCTGCGTGCGGGAGGGCTTCGGCCCTGCCGGGTCCCTTTTGCCCCGGTCTTCCACACCCGCACGTAGCCGCCACCCATCATGTGGAAGTGATGTTGGCGGTTCCTCAGCAAAAGGAGCCGATTCAATGAAACATGCCCAAAATCTGTTCACGCTTTCCAGCCGCATCGCCGCACACAAGAAAATGGCCTGCGCGGCCCTCTTCGCCGAGTCCAGCGCCCGCATCCGCCTTAAACGCTATCGCCACCATATGCACCGTGCCCGCTCCCTGGAGCTATTGGCCGACCTTGTGCTCATGCTACGCAAAGGCGGTGCTCAATGAACGCCGCGCAACTGCTGTTCACGTCCATCGTCTGCGGCGTCACTCTGCGCGTGCTGGGCTTCGCCGATAGAGCCTGGTTGGCTGCCGATGACTTGGCCAAGGTGCTGGAGTATCGCTCTTCCGACTCTGTTCGAGTCGCCTTTAGCCGCCACAAGGACGCTTTGGCAGCACATAGCGTGTTAGCTAAGATCGACAGCGAAGGCCACGAGGTGCGTTTGTTTGATTACGTCGCTGTGCGTTATTTTTGCGAGCATGCCAAACGCCCCGGCGCTGTTGCCCTATGGCGCTGGCTGAATGATGGAGGCATGGGCCGCACTATCGATTTAAGCGCATTCGAAGAGTACGCCAAGGGGCTAAAAGCGCCGATCACTCCAGCCACCGTAGATAACGTGGTGGCCTTCAAGGCACCAGACGCCACGTCGCCAGCAGGTCGCACCGAACGCCAGAAAGCCTACTGCCGCGAGCTGCTGAAAACCTTGCTGCGTTATGCCACCAAGGAAGAGACCGAGGAATTGGTGCACACCATCGAAACCGAGGTTATCGACCTGCTCAACCATCGCCACTGCCCCGGCCTGAACGATGCGCGATACGAGCTGTTCCGCCGTTTCTGGCTGCAAGGGGGTGACGTATGAGCGCCGTCCTGCTGGCTTTCCGCAGCCCGTTGACGCTGGCCAGGCGCGAGCCGGCCCTGGTTACGGTGGAGTATGTGAGCGCCACCGAGGATAGTAAAAAGCTGCTGCTGATCGACCGGGCATTGGGCACAGCCCTGGGCTACGCCGACCCGCTGGCAGCTATGGACGCCCTTTACTCCGCGCATGAAGAAGAGTTTGTCGGCCACTCGGGCATGATCCAGCCTCACCAGCCTGAACCCTCGGGCCGAGACGTCGTGCGAGTGTTCGACCTGGAGGGCGCTATGCGCATGTGCCGGCTTGCGCTCACACCTTTGTCCGGCGTGGTGTTTGGCAATATCAAGGGTACTGAGACAGGCTGTGCGGTGCGCGCCTTCGAATCGGCCAGCATGCTATCGGCGCAGATACTGCCGTTTCCGCTTGGCGGCAAGCCTGGAAGGGAGGAGCCGCAATGACTGCCTGCGTGATTCCCTTCCCCGCGAGCCGGGCAAAGCGACCGCCGTCCACTGACCCGCTGGACGCTCTGGCGGATCGACTCACCCGGAGCATCGCCGAGCTACCACCCGCCGATGCTGACGCCAGCACCCTCAAGCTGCTGCGCGCCATCGACACTAAGCTAGGGCGGTTAGTCAAAGCCCTTGAACCGCCACGCTAAGCCCATCATCCCTCCAAGCGCCCGCACTCCGGGCGCTTTTCGTTTGCAGTCTTTAAAGCCCATTAAGTATCCGGGGCTAGGCACTCTCGCCGATCATTTCCCCGCGGTTTTCCCTGTTTCGGCGCGGCGCGCTGAGCGGCCCTGAGAGCGCGTTCCGCGATTTGCGGTAGCGCATGGGCAAGCAACCGCCAGAACGCCGCCGTAAACGCTTTATAAAGCCGGCGTGCGGTGCTCGATGCAAAGGGGAGACGAAAAAAAGCGCGCCACTAAGGCGCGCCAAAAGAACCACACACGGAATGCGCCACCTGCACAGCAACGCAAGGCCACACGGTAAGGCTGGGTGTGGCAGGCGGCTCGTAATCCGGTTTATCAGGCCAATCAAGGGCAGGGGACATCCATGCGACCAAACGAGTTTGTAGATATGAGCCGATCCGGAGCGGTAAAGGGCTCCGAGCTGGCGGCGAGCATGGCAGCGGTCATTGGTGACCGGCTACGCAAGTGTGGGGTAGATGAGCACCGGGCTGACCGGATCGCCCTGGAGGTATTGGATGAAGTTCGCAGCCAATACGGCGGCCAAAACGTCTATTTTGCACGCGACACTCAGTCAAAAAGCTCAGCGCGGGACAACGAAATTTTCGACCGTTTCGACCGCAACGAACTGACCATTCCGGGAATCGTTGAGCAATATGGCATCAGCCTGCAATGGGCCTATCAAATCATTCGTAAGATTCGGGCTGCTCGGCGAGAAGAGCGAGAAGCCATCGCTGCCAAGGCTCGCGAACTCAGCCAGGAGCGCTGGAAACGTGAGGGAGGTATCGGCCATGACCTCTGATCTCAAAGTTTTCCAGATATTCAAGGCGGGCAGTCATACCACCATGGGTGGCGTGACTCTGGAGTTCACCGAGCACGATCTGGCCACAACTGTGGCGGTTTACCAGCCGACCAGAAACAAGGCACCTCTGTGCCTAGGGCATCCTGCCGACGATAGCCCAGCCTTTGGCGAGGTGGTTGGTATGTTCGTGAAGGATCGTGTGCTGTATGCGCAGGCCCGCGTCGGAGCGAAGCTAACCGACCTGGTGCGCGAGGGTAGCTATCGCCAAGTTTCGGCAGCCTTTCACCATCCTCTGCATCCTAACAATCCCCAGCCAGGCAGCTATTACCTACGCCATGTCGGCTTTCTGGGTGCGGTGCCACCAGCCGTCAAGGGGTTGGCCCGCCCTCAGTTCGCTGAGCCTGACGATGCCATTTGCTTTGCCGAGGGGTATGAGCAGAAGACCGCACTTGTCTCGGCTAAGAGCTTCTTGCGCGCAGGAGGATCGCTTGACGATGACCGGGCCACTCTTCACCGCCTCGCCCTTGACCATCAAGGGGCGAATCCAGAGCTGACCTATGGGGAAGCCATTCAACAAATACGCTATCTCGAAACCACCCTGCCAGTGAGTGCATCGCTTGATGAAGGCCGGATGGCTCTCCATGACCTTGCCCTCAATCACCAATTTGCATGCCCAGGGCTGAGCTATGGCGAAGCCATCCAGCACGCCGGGCACGTACTGACCTTCAACTGACAATCAAGGAATCACCACATGGATATTTCACAGAGCCTCACTGCCCTTAAATCCGCAATGGCGGACATCGACAGCAAGCTGGATGGTCTCAATGAAGAGCTGAGCGGCGTCGAGCACCAAGTCAGCGACCTACGCAAGGCCAAGGCCGATCTGTACGCCGCTCCGCTCCGGCTGAGCGACCACAGCCAGTATCTGAAAGAGGCTATTCAGCAGCATGGCAAGGGCGTCGCCAGCGTGTGGGCACGTGAGCGCTTCGGATGGTCGGCGTGCTATGGCACTCCGTATGCCGAAAAACCATGGGAAAGTTTTGAGGGCGTAGATGGCGTCTTCAAAGATATAGGCCAGATGGTATCTGCCGCCGGCGAAGCGACTAACACGTTCAAAATGCTGTGCTTCTTCACGCCGGATGCGGTGCATGAGAAGTTGATGGCGCGCCTTCACGAAGTGGTCGGTGAGAATATGTGGGGGAACCTGGAGCATCCGACCATTGCTGAACGCCGCAAGCTGATAGCCGAGATCGATGCCAAGGTGGAAGATCTAGGAGAACGGCGCGGGGAGTTGAAAACCGAGATTCAGGAAATCACTTCAGCCTTCAGTCGCTGACCAAAAACAACAAGCGGCACCTAGGTGCCGTTTGTTTTGTACTGCGCAATTCCTTTGCTCATTCTGCAATACTCGCGAAATCGATTCATCTCACCGAAAGCCGCGAATTTTTCGCGCGCGGCGTCATCCGCGCGCTTACGAGAGGAAGCCGCCATCGACGTTCAGCGACACGCCGGTGGTGTAGCTGGAGGCGGAGCTTGCCAGATACAGCACCGCACCGGCCATTTCGCTTGGGTCGGCGACGCGCTTGAGTGGAATGCGCTGCAGGGCGATGTTCAGGATGCTGTCGTTCTTGGTCAGGGCCGCGGCAAATTTGGTATCGGTCAGACCCGGCAGCAGGGCGTTGCAGCGGATATTGAACTGCGCGCACTCCTTGGCGAAGACCTTGGTCATGCTGATCACGGCCGCTTTGCTGACCGAGTAAATGCCTTGGAATTCGCCCGGCGTGACGCCGTTGATCGAGGCCACGTTGATGATGCTGCCGCCGCCGCTTTCGCGCATCAGCTTGCCGCCTTCAATCGACATAAAGTAGTAGCCGCGAATATTAACGTCGACCGTCTTCTGGAAAGCCGACAGGTCGGTATCCAGCACATTGCAAAACTGTGGGTTGGTGGCGGCGTTATTGACCAGGATATCCAGGCGGCCAAACTTCTCCCGAATTTGCGCAAATACGCTCTGAATCTGCTCCATTTCGCCGATGTGGCAGGCGATGGCGGTGGCTTGACCACCCTCGGCGATGATGGCATCAGCCACACCCTGGCAGCCGTCGATCTTGCGGCTCGAGACGATCACATGGGCGCCTTGCTGGGCCAGCAGTTTGGCGATGGCTTCACCAATGCCACGGCTGGCACCGGAAACGAAAGCGATCTTGCCATCAAGGTCGAACAAGTTGGTTTTGGACATGCGCTGCTCCTGATTGAGTGGGCTTAACGGTGTGCGTCTTACAGGCGCGATTGCTTGATGACCTGCAGGCTCATCTGTTCGAGCAGTTTGTTCATGTGCACGAACTGCGCGAAGCGTTTGTCCTGGGTCTGGCCATGATAGAAGCGGTAGTAAATCTGCTGGACGATGCCGGCCAGGCGGAACAGACCGTAGCAGTAGTAAAAGTCGATGCAGTCGATTTTTATCCCGGCCCGTTGTGCGTAGTAATCGGCAAATTCTTGGCGGGTCAGCATGCCCGGCGCGTTGCTCGGCTGGCGGCGCATCAGCTGTACCGGGGCAGGGTCGCTGGCCTCGATCCAGTAAGCCAGGCTGTTGCCCAGGTCCATCAGCGGGTCGCCCAGGGTGGTCAGCTCCCAGTCCAGCACGCCGATGATCTGCTGTGGATTGTTGGGGTCGAGCAGCACGTTATCGAAGCGGTAGTCGTTGTGTACGATGCTTGCGCGCGGATGATCGGCCGGCATCTTGGCGTTCAGCCAGGCCTTAACCTCGGTCCAGAGTGGCGCATCCGGGGTCAGGGCTTTTTCGTATCTGTCGCTCCAGCCACTGATTTGCCGCTGCACATAGCCTTGCGGCTTGCCCAAATCGCCAAGGCCGCAGGCGTTGTAATCAACCTGGTGCAACTCCACCAGCTTGTCGATAAAGCTTTCGCACAGTTGGCGGGTTTGTTTGGCGTCGAAATTCAATTCGCTGGGCAAGTCGGCGCGCAAGATGATGCCGTTAACCCGCTGCATCACATAAAACTCGGAGCCAATCAGCGACTCATCGGTGCAGTGCACATAGGCCTTTGGGCAGTAGGGGAAGCCGGTATTGAGCTGGTTGAGAATGCGGTACTCGCGACCCATGTCGTGGGCCGATTTGGCCTTGTGACCAAAGGGCGGTCGGCGCAGTACCAACTCGCGCTCGGGATATTGCAGCAGGTAGGTCAGGTTCGAGGCGCCGCCTGGGAACTGACTAATGACTGGCGTACCGCTCAAGCCATCAATATGCGCTTTGAGGTAGGCGTCAATAATGCCAACGTCGAGTTCTTCGCCTGCGCGGATAGGTGTGGATTGATCAGTAAGCGCCATGCTTATCCCTTTTGCTTATGATGGGGGCTTGAGATTATTGGTTAATCTAATGCTGCTCAGCCTAGCTCACAAGCTGCGGTTGCTGTTATTGGTGAGCGTGTTGCAGCGTAATCAGTCGGCTGGATTGATGGATTAAGGTTTTCCAGGCGAAAAAAAACCGGAACCCAAGGGCTCCGGTTTTTCAGCGGCCAGTAACAGTCAGAAGCTTAAACTGGGAAGAGTTCGCCCAGTTTCATAGCCAACATCATGTCGCCTTCAGCGCGCAGTTTGCCGCCCATGAATGCTTGCATGCCGTCGGTTTCGCCGGTGGTGATGCCGCTCAGGGTTTCGGTGCTCATGATCAGGGTAACGTTGGCAGCAGCCGACTCACCTTGGCTCATTTCGCAAGCGCCATCTTTAACGGTCAGGAAGAAGTTTTCGCCGTCTTCGATGTTGAAGCCAAATACCAGGTCCAGGCCAGCAGCAGCGGCAGCGTTGAACTTGGATTGCATGGTTTGTGCGATATCAGCAACTGAGGTCATGGTTCTATCCTTTGGTTTCAGGTTTTGTTGGCGACCTTGCGGGTCACAGTGAGCTGGAGCTCATCGAAAGGTGATGAGCTCCGGCGCCTTTAACAGCTGTAAATGCACCTGGCTGTTAAAGGAAGCTAGGGCCACTTCAGTCGCGCGAAACTTCAAGCGGCTGAGTGAGGTATTGACGATTTGCCAGTTAAGCTCGAAAGCCTTCTCGGCCGGTACCGCCGTAATCAGGCGCAGCATGGCCGTAATAGTACCGCCGGAGGTGAACACCGCGATGTTATCTTTGCTTTGCGCTTGTATCAGTATGCGTTGCAACCCGTCGGCAACCCGCTCAACAAAGCTGGTCCAGCTTTCCAGGCCGTCGGCCGGGTAATCGCCACTGACCCAGCGCTGAATGATTCGCGCAAACAGGCGCTGAAATTCCGCCCGATTTTGTGGGCCGTTGCGCAAAATCGCCAGTGCCTGTGGCTCTTCTGGCAGCAGTCCCGGCAGCAAACTGCGAACTACCGCATCGGCATCGAACTCATTAAAAGCACTGTCGATTTCAAGGCTTGGGGCCATCCAGCCGCTCGCGCTGAGTTGGTGCAGTGTGTGTTTGGCGGTGTCTTGCTGGCGGCGTAAATCGCCGCTCAAGCAACGGTCAAAACGGATCTCCAAATCGCTCAGGTGCTTGCCCAATACTTCGGCCTGGCGAATCCCGATGGGCGAAAGCACATCGTAGTCGTCGGCGCCGAATGAGGCCTGGCCATGTCGAATTAGATAAATACTGCCCACGTTTTGGATTGTCCGTTGGGGGTAAAGTGAGCCGAGGTTATGGGGATAGAAACAGCCTGTCAACGTAAAAACATACGCTTGTTTGAATTGCTCGAGCAGAGACTTGCTGAATAGGTTTGCGGCTGGTCGACGGCCGGTAGCGCCGGTATGCTGAGTGTCTAGTGTCGTCGCCGCTAAACGCGCTGATATGGATAAAACGAAAGGGGATATGTGTGGAGTTTTTTGCTGAATATGCAGGTTTTTTGGCCCGCACCGTCACAGTGGTGGTTGCTGTGGTGTTGGTGCTGCTAGTGATTGCCGCGTTGCGCGGCAAAGGCCGCCAGGGTGGTCGCGGTCATTTACAGGTGCTAAAGCTCAATGATTTTTACCGCAGCCTGCGTGAGCGTCTGGAGCAGACGGTGCTCGACAAGCAGGAGCTGAAGGCACTGCGCAAGCTTGAAGGCAAGCAAGCCAAACTGAAAAAACGCGCTGGCGATAAAAAAGCCCGTGTCTTTGTGCTGGATTTTGATGGCGACATCAAGGCCTCGGCCACCGAGCATTTGCGCCATGAGATCACCGCGTTACTGGCCATCGCCACCGCCCAGGATGAAGTGGTATTGCGCCTGGAGAGCGGCGGCGGCATGGTCCATAGTTACGGGCTGGCATCTTCGCAGCTGGCGCGGATTCGCCAAGCCGGTGTGCCGCTGACAGTCTGCGTCGACAAGGTGGCGGCCAGTGGCGGTTATATGATGGCCTGCATCGGTGAGAAAATTCTCAGTGCACCCTTTGCCATACTCGGCTCGATTGGCGTGGTGGCACAGGTGCCGAACGTGCACCGCTTGTTGAAAAAACACGAGATCGATTTTGAAGTGCTGACAGCCGGCACCTATAAGCGCACCTTGACGGTGTTTGGCGAAAACACCGAAAAAGGTCGGGAGAAATTCCAGGAAGACCTGGAAACCACTCATACCTTGTTTAAAGGTTTTGTCTCGCGCTACCGGCCGCAATTAACGATAGATGAAATCGCCACCGGCGAGGTGTGGCTCGGGCTGGCGGCATTGGACAACAAGTTGGTCGATGAACTGAAAACCAGCGATGAATACCTCGGTGAACGCGCCCGCGAAGCCGAGTTGTTCCACCTGCATTACGCCGAGAAAAAGACCCTGCAGGAGCGTTTCGGTATGGCGGCCAGCGTGGCCATTGACCGGGTGTTACTCAATTGGTGGAGCCGACTTAGCCAGCAACGCTTTTGGCAATAAAGCCGTGTTGAGCATTAGCACCACTGAATAAAAGAAGGAGAACCGCATGACTAGTTTTCAAGCACTGGTGGTGAGTGAACAAGCCGATGGCCACTTTGTTTCGCAGGTGCAGACCCGCGAAGTGGCTGACTTGCCCGCCGGCGAAGTATTGATCCGCGTGCAGTACTCCTCCTTGAACTACAAGGATGCGCTGTCGGCCAGTGGCAATCGCGGGGTGACCAAGCGCTATCCACATACTCCAGGCATCGATGCGGCGGGGATTGTTGAGCAGTCCAGTGCTAGCGAGTTTGTTGCCGGCGATGAGGTGATAGTCACGGGTTACGATCTGGGCATGAACACCTCCGGTGGTTTTGCCCAGTACATTCGGGTGCCGGCGGCCTGGCTACTGAAGCGCCCGCAAGGCTTGTCACTGCGTGAGGCGATGCTCTTGGGCACCGCCGGGCTGACGGCGGCGCTCTGCGTGGCCAAGCTGGAGCAGGCCGGGCTCACTCCGGACGCGGGCCCGGTCTTGGTCACCGGTGCTACTGGCGGTGTTGGCAGTATTACCGTGGCCTTGCTGGCCAGCCTGGGCTATCAGGTGGCGGCGGCGACCGGCAAGCCTGAACAGGCTGAGTATCTAAAGAGCCTCGGCGCTACGCAGATAGTCAGCCGCAGCAGTCTGCTGGAGGGTACCGACAAGGCCATGCTCAAACCGCAATGGGCGGGGGCGGTGGATACCGTCGGCGGCGATATCTTGTTTAATGTGGTTAAAGCGCTGCACTACGGCGGCAGCCTGGCCTGTTGCGGGCTGACTGCTGGCATTGGCTTTAACGCCAGCGTGTTGCCGTTTATCTTGCGCGGGGTCAACCTGCTCGGGGTTGATTCGGTCGAGCTGCCCTTGGTGGTCAAGGCCTCGATGTGGGACAAGCTGTCGTTGCAGTGGAAACTCAGCAACCTGGAAAGCTTGGCTCATGAGGTGACGCTGGCGCAGGTACCTGCGGCGATTGAGCAAATGTTGGCGGCTAAGAGCAGCGGCCGAATCTTGGTTAATTTGACCTGAAGCTGGGTGCGGCTGGTTGTTTTAATTAAGCCACCACGCAGAAAAAAGCCCTGAACTTCAGGGCTTTTTTGCAACTAGCGGGTTGCTACACAGGCATTAACAGGTCGTTGAAAAATGTAGCGAGCGACGGCTAGGCAAGGCGAAGTCAGCCGCTACGCAGCGAAGCGGAGTAACAGCCGCAGGCTGGCCTGCAGGGCGAACGTAGTGAGTCAAAAGCGCAGTGTACGAGTAGTACATGAGCATTTTGAGGCTGATTTCAACGCCGCATAGCCGAGCGCAGTAGTTTTTCAGCGGTCTGTTAAGCGCGGCGGCGAAACAGCGGCAGTGGCTGGTCGCTTGAGGCCTGGTAAACGTGGGTGAATTCGCTAAAGGCTAGCAAGGCGTCTTCAACGTTCATGTCCGCGCGCAAGGCGAAGGCATCGAAGCCGCAACGCTTGAGCGCAAACAATTGATCGCGCAACACGTCGCCAATGGCGCGTACTTCACCCTGGTAGCCGTAGCGCTGGCGCAACAGGCAGGCGGTGGAGCAGTGGCGGCCATCGGTGAAGCTGGGGAAATTCAGGGCGATGACCTGGAAGTTACGCAAATCCTCGGCGATTTCCTCGATTTCCTCACCGGCTTCCAGCCATACACCCAAGCCACCATCACGGGCTTTCAGCGCATTCGAGTGCTCGACCCACAGCGCCAGCGGCACAATGATGTCGTCGCAATTGGAGATGCCGTCGAGGCTCGCGTCCTTGGGTAGCAGGTGCCAGGTCTCGTCGATGATCTGGCCGCTTTTAATGATTCGCTGCATATACGCGCTCCTTGAATGGGTCGATACCGATACGGCGGAAAGTATCGAGAAAGCTTTCTTCGGGGCTGCGTTGCTCGATGTAGACATTGATGATTTTCTCGATCACATCGGCCATATCCTCTTCGGCGAAGGATGGGCCGAGGATTTTAGCCAGGCTGGCGTCGCGGCCCGAGCTGCCCCCTAGGGAGACCTGATAGAACTCTTGGCCTTTTTTGTCGACGCCGAGAATGCCGATGTGACCGACGTGGTGGTGACCACAGGCGTTCATGCAGCCGGAGATATTCAGCTCCAGCTCACCGATGTCAAACAGGTAATCCAGGTTGTCGAAGCGCCGTTGAATGGCTTCGGCCACCGGGATCGACTTGGCATTGGCCAGCGAGCAGAAGTCGCCACCCGGGCAGCAGATCAAGTCGGTCAAGAGACCAACGTTAGGCGTGGCAAAACCCAGTTCGCGCAGCTCACCCCATAGGGTAAACAACTGGGTTTGTTCAATGTCGGCAAGGATGATGTTCTGGTTGTGGCTGTTGCGCACCTCGCCAAAGCTGTAACGCTCGGCCAGGTCGGCAATCGCATCCAGTTGCTTGTCGGTGACATCGCCGGGCGCGGTGCCGGTGGGTTTTAGCGACAGTGTCACCGCCACATAGCCGGGTTTTTTGTGGGCGAAGGTGTTGCGCTGACGCCAGCGGGCAAAGCCTGGGTGCTCGGCGTCCAGGGCGCTCAACGCGGCCTGTTGGTCTACCAGTGGTAGATACGCCGGATCGACGAAGTATTGGGCGACGCGCTGTACTTCGGTGTTGTCCAGGGTGGTTGGACCATCTTTAATGTGCGCCCACTCGGCGTTGACGCGCTCGGCAAACACCTCAGGGGTCAGCGCCTTAACCAGAATCTTGATCCGTGCCTTGTACTTGTTGTCGCGCCGGCCATAACGGTTGTAGACCCGCAAGATGGCCTCAAGGTAGCTGAGCAGGTGCTGCCACGGCAGAAACTCATTGATAAAGCTGCCGACTATCGGCGTGCGGCCCAAACCGCCACCGACCGACACGCGGAAACCCAGTTCGCCGGCGGCGTTGTGCACGGCCTCCAAACCGATGTCATGCACCTCGATTGCGGCGCGGTCGCTGATCGAGCCGTTGACGGCGATCTTGAATTTGCGCGGCAAGTGGGTGAATTCGGGGTGGAAAGTCGACCACTGACGGATGATCTCGCACCAAGGGCGCGGATCAATCAGCTCATCCGCGGCCACACCGGCAAACTGGTCGGTGGTGGTGTTGCGGATGCAGTTGCCGCTGGTTTGGATCGCGTGCATTTGCACGGTCGCCAACTCGCCAAGAATAGCCGGCACGTCTTCCAGCTCGGGCCAGTTGAACTGTACGTTCTGGCGGGTACTGATGTGCGCATAGCCCTTGTCGTAGTCGCGGGCGATCTTGGCCAGCATACGTACTTGGTTTGAGCTGAGCAGGCCGTAAGGCACGGCAACCCGCAACATCGGCGCGTAACGCTGAATATAAAGGCCATTCTGCAGGCGCAGTGGGCGGAAATCTTCGCCTGACAGCTCGCCAGCCAAGAAGCGCCGGGTTTGATCGGCGAACTGCTTAACGCGGTCCTCGACGATCTGTTGGTCGTACTGGTCGTATACGTACATGAAATGTCCTGTTTTCAGGCTGCTACAGCTGATCTGCGCGCACGGCCGCGCACTCCCTAAATTGGAGCGGGGGCACGATACCAGCTCAGGGTTATGCGCAAAAGTGATGTTTTAGTATATGGCCCGAACTTCGAGTGCTAACCAATCAGCGGCCGGGCTTGAGCAAGCGGCTGCCGTGGTCTTAACTGCAAGGGCAAGTGGTCGACAGCGGCCACTATCACAAGAATAACTACCTCCAAGGGGACGCCATGACTGATCACTCTGAGCCCGATAATCGCGATAGCGTGGTCGATGCCCGCGCTATTTTTGTTTTGATCCTGTTAGTGGTAGTCACCGCGGTTTACTGGGTCAGCCATCAATAAACGTCGCTTGTAAGCCTTTAAACGCCGCCCTTGGTCAGCTGCCAACGGCGGCGTTGTTGTTTTACCGTACTATGTGGCGATGGTTGCATAAGGCCACTAGTAAGGCCGCGACTTTTACCAACTTGTTCATGGGTGCTGAAATTGAAATGCGTTGTACGCTGGGGCTTTGCCTTGTGCTTGATGCTGGCGGGCGGTTTTGCCGGCGCGGCCAATGTGGTGTTTCTTAACCCCGGCAAATCCAATGAAGCTTACTGGGTCAGCTACACCCAGTTTATGCAGGCTGCCGCCGCTGATCTGGGCATCAACTTGCAGGTGCTGTATGCCGAGCGCGATCCGCCCAAGATGCTTGAACAAGCGCGGGCCGTGCTGCAGGGGCCACAGCCCCCGGATTACCTGGTCTTCGTCAATGAGCAATATGCCGGGCCGGAAATTTTGCGGCTGTCCAAAGGCACCCAGGTCAAGCTGTTTGCGGTTAACAGCACCTTGACCCCAGACCAGCAAAGCCTGATCGGCCAGAGCCGAGAAAAATACCCCAACTGGATTGGCAGCCTGGTGCCCAATGACGAGGAGGCCGGCTACATCATGGCCAAGGGTTTGATCACACAGGCGCAGCGCGTCAACTCCCAGGCGGCGCTGCAGATGCTGGCGTTCTCCGGGGTCAAGCAAACGCCGGCAGCGCAGCTGCGTGAGCGTGGCTTGCAGCGCGCCTTGGCCGAACACCCGCAAGTACGGCTACAGCAACTGGTGAACAGTGAGTGGAATCGTCAGCGCGCCTATGAGCAAGCGCAAGTGTTGCTGCCGCGCCATCCGGGGGTCAGTTTGATTTGGTCGGCCAACGACGAAATGGCTTTCGGGGTTATGCGCGCGGCGCAAGAGCTGGGCAAAACGCCGGGGCGGGAGCTGCTGTTTTCAGCCTTGAACAACTCGGTTGAGGTGCTGCAAGCGCGTCTCGATGAGCGCGTCAGCGTACTGGTCGGTGGGCACTTTACCGCGGGTGGCTGGGCGCTGGTGCTGTTGCACGACTACGACGCCGGGCTGGATTTTGCCCAGCGCGGCGGTAAAGACCGGCAAGACCCACTGTTTATGCGTTTGGACAAACCCCAGGCGGCGCAGCTGCTCAAACGCATTAAAGAGCAGGGCTATGGGCTGGATTTTCGCCGTTTTAGTGCCGTTACTCAGCCCCAGATGCGCGACTACCACTTCTCACTGCAAGCCTTGCTCGACTAGCGGCCAGGGGCCTAGAGCAAGTCCACGCCAAAGCGTTTAACCAGCAGCGCAAACAAACCGAAGCAAACGCTGCTGATAACTGCGCAGGCCAGCAAGGTGGGCCAAAACCCCCAGCGCGGTAGCAACAGTGGAAAGGCCAGAAACATCGGCAGCGTTGGCACTACATACCAGAAGGTGTACCAGGCGTGGTTGGCGATTTTTTCGGCTGATTGGTTTTCCAGGTACAGCCAGATCAGGCTCAATATGGTGATCAAGGGCAGCGCGGCAACCAGACCGCCGAGTTTGTCGCTGCGCTTGGCCAGCTCGGAAACCAGCACCACCACCAGCGCGGTGAGCGCGTATTTGCTGATGATCCACGCCATTGGCAGCTCCCGTTACGCTTGAGTGACTGAACGTTGTTGAGCCTTGTTGCATCAAACCTGTTCGTGCGACATCGCCCAGACGGCAGCCTCTACCCGTGAGCGCAGGCCGAGTTTGTGCAGCAGGTTTTTCACATGCACCTTGACCGTGCCCTCGGTGATGCCCAGTTTGCGGCCGATCATTTTGTTGCTGTTACCGCCGGCGATCATGCGCAGTACTTGCTGCTCACGTTCGGTCAGTTCGACCTGATTGGCTGCTTGTGGGTCGCGCAGGGCTTGGGCCAATACGCGGGTCAATCCTGGGCTGATCACCAGTTCACCGTGCAGGGCTTCGCGCACCTGCTGGATGAGTTTTTCCGGCTCCATGTCTTTCAGTAGGTAGCCGTCGGCGCCAAAGCGCAGGGCGTCGCGCACGTCTTTCTCGGCATCGGACACGGTAAACAACAAGACCTTGCCGCTGTAGCCAATCTGCCGCAGGCGCTTGAGGGTTTCGATGCCGTTGAGTAGCGGCATGTTGTTGTCGAGCAAAATCAACTGCGGTTGCAGGGCCTCCAACAACGCTAAAGCTTCTTCGCCGTTATTGGCCTCGCCGACTATTCGAAAGTCGTCCTCTAGCTCCAGTAATTGGCGAATGCCACGGCGCATCATCGGATGGTCATCGACCAACATCAGGCGAAAGCGTGGGTCGGTGTCGGGGCTGTTCATAGGGGGGATTCCTCTGCATGGCGACCGAGAAATCCCGGTTGAAATCTTAAATGGATGCGGGTGCCGTGAGGCTCGCAGGCGCTAACCTGGAGTTGCCCCTGCAGGCTGCGCGCCCGTTCTTGCATGATGGTAAAGCCGTGGTGTTGGCGCGGGTCGCTGCTTGGACCTATGCCGCAGCCGTCGTCCTCGATCAGCAGTTCGATGTGCTCGCCCTGTTGGCGCAAATGCACCCGCACCTGCTTGGCGTGGGCGTGGCGGGCGCAGTTGGACAGCGCTTCGCGGGCGATTTGCAGCAGGTGAATCTGTTCACTGGCATCCAGGGTAAAGGCCAGGGGTTCGACCTGCAGTAGCACCTCAAAATTGCCCCGTTCGGCAAATTCGCGCACCGTATCGTCCAGCGCCTGATCCAGCCCGCTGCCCTGAATTTGCAGGCGAAAGGTGGTCAGCAGTTCGCGTAGTTGGCGGTAAGCGTTGTTGATGCCCTCGCGGATTTCCTCGCTGACGGCAAATAATTGCTCGGCGGACTCGCCCCGGCGCATCAGGGTTTGCAGGCGGCTGACTTGCAGTTTCATATACGACAGGGCCTGGGCCAGGGAGTCATGCAGCTCGCGGGCGATGATGGTGCGCTCTTCTAGCAGCAGCAAGCGGTGGTCCTGCTCACGCTGACGTTCCAGGGACAGGGCGGTGCCGACCAAATCGGCGAGCGCCTGGATCAGTTCGGTTTCCCAACTCAACGGCCGATGACCATCGTCAAAGTTGGCGCGCAGCTCGCCGAGGCTGTTGCCCTGGTTGTTGATCGGGTAGGTCTGCAGGTTTGGCTGTTGCAAGCGCTCGCAGGTGGCGCAGTCATTGCGCGAGCAGATTTCCCGTAGCTCGCTGCCGTGCAGGGCGATCAGCTGTTCGGCGGGGGTGTTAGGGCTGCCGTGCAAGCACAGGGTCAGGCGCAGGCCGGGGATCAGGGTCTGGAAATTGTCGATCAGCAGGTCCAGCTGCTCGGCACTGCTCAGCGTGCTGGCCAGGTGCCGGCTGCTGAGAAACAGCAACTGCAGGGCGGCATTGGCCTGGGCCAGGTTGGCGGTTTTCTGTTCGACACGGCTTTCCAGGGTGCGATGGGATTCTTCGATGGTATCGGCCATGGCGTTAAAACTCATGGCCATCTGCCCCAGCTCGTCCTCGGACTGAAACTCGACCCGTGCCGAGTGATCGCCTGCGCGAAAGCGCTCGGCGGCGGTGCTCAGATACTGCAATGGATTGATCACGTTGGTCTGCAGTTCATACATGCCAATCAGCAGAATCAACACCGTGATAAACAGCGCCGCGCCCTGAATGTTTTGTTGCCAACCCTGTTTGCGTTCGCTGCTTTGTTGCAGCAACAACACGAAGCGGCTCAGTTGTTCGACGAAGTTATCGGCCTGGCTGAGAAACAGTTGCGGGTTGCCGGCGGCCAAGGCCGGCCGTAGTTCCTGCTGCCAGCGCTGTTGCAGTTGCAGGTAAGCGCTGCGTAATGGCGCCTGCGGATCGCTTTCTAGCACCTTGTGCAGGTCTTGGCTGTTGAGTCGCTGTTCGAGGTTGGCCACCTGCGCCTTGATCTGCTCGGCCGGCGCCTGGGCCTGGAGTTTCCAGCTCAAGCTATAAGTCGCCATGCGCAAGGAGCCGGCGGTATTGATGGCGGCGGCGTCGTCCTCGCTGAGCCAGGCGATCAAGCCGGCGCTCATGGCGCTGGATAACGCCAGTACGGCAATCAGCAACACCGCGAGGCCGGCCCGGGCTGGCAGTGAGCTGCGCAACCATTTCAGTACCAGCATGGGTTTACTACCTCTAATGATTTGGACTTGGCGAAAGGGCTGCCAAGGGTTCTTCTTTGTTTGTCTAACATATTGTTTATAAAGCATTTTTTGTTAAATGTCGGAGCTATCACTTAAGAGGTAGAGCGGCTAAGGGTAGGACATGGCGGCGGAGCTTTACTTGATCCAGGTCAGTTTTAGTCGGCGCTTGACTGCCTAATGTCGCAGTCATGTTAACCGTAGAAGGGCTCTGTCATGGCGAGTGTAAAGGTACAACAGGGGTTGGTGTTGGGGATGAGCACCCTGGCGTTTACCGTCTGTTTTATGGTCTGGATGATGTTCGCCATCCTCGGCGTGCCGGTCAAAGAACTGCTGCAACTGAACGAAACCCAGTTTGGCTTACTGGCGGCCACGCCGGTGCTAACCGGCTCTTTGGTGCGCTTGCCGCTGGGCTTGCTGACCGACAAGTTTGGCGGTCGGATCGTCTTCTTTATCTTAATGCTGGTGTGCGTACTGCCGATCTACCTGATCAGCCTGGCCACCGAGTATTGGCACTTCCTGGTGTTGGGGCTGTTCGTCGGTCTGGCCGGCGGCTCCTTCTCGGTGGGCATCGCCTACGTGGCCAAGTGGTTTGATAAGTCCACTCAAGGCACCGCCATGGGCATCTTCGGCGCCGGTAACGCCGGCGCTGCGGTGACCAAGTTCGTCGCCCCGGCGATCATCGCCGCCGCCAGTTGGCAGATGGTGCCCAAGGTCTACTCGGCCATTATGTTTATCACCGCGTTGCTGTTCTGGTTTCTCACCTACGAGAAGAAAGAGCACCTGGTACCCAGTTCGGTGTCGCTGAAAGAGCAACTGCTGACCCTGAAAGACCCGAAGGTCTGGCGCTACTGCCAGTACTACTCGATCGTCTTCGGTGGTTATGTGGCCCTGGCGTTGTGGATGACCAAGTACTACGTGCAGGAGTACGGCTTCACTCTGCAGACTGCAGCCTTGCTGGCCGCTTGTTTCTCCTTGCCGGGCGGCGTGTTGCGCGCCATCGGTGGCTGGATGTCGGACAAGTGGGGCGCCCAGAGTGTGACCTGGTGGGTGATGTGGGTGAGCTGGATCTGCCTGTTCCTGCTGTCCTATCCGCAGACCGACCTGGTGGTGCAAACCGTCAATGGCCCGCAAAGCTTCCATATCGGCCTGAACGCCACGCTGTTCACCGTGCTGCTGTTTGTCATGGGCATCGCCTTCGCCTTCGGCAAGGCCTCGGTGTTCAAGTACATCTCCAATGACTACCCGGACAACATGGGCGCCATCTCCGGCATCGTCGGCCTGGCCGGCGGCCTCGGTGGCTTCGTGTTGCCGATCATGTTCGGCGCCCTGGTGGACCTCACCGGCGTGCGCTCTTCCTGCTTCATGTTGATGTACGGGGTGGTCTGGATCTCCTTGATCTGGATGTACCTCAGCGAAGTACGCAAAACCCCAATTATGGGTACGAAAATGACGGGCTCCGGTGCGCTAAGCCCGTTGCCTAGCGACGCTTGATTCGTTCACGGTTTTTGATTAGTTCTAGGAGCACGACCATGTCAGCCACAAACAAAGCGGTGACGGGCCAAGCGCCCAAACAGGGGCCGGTGATTACCGACTGGCGTCCGGAAGACAGTCATTTTTGGGCGACCACCGGCAAGGCTATCGCCACCCGTAACCTGTGGATCTCGATCCCAGCGTTGCTGCTGGCCTTTGCGGTGTGGATGGTCTGGAGCACGGTGATCGTCCGTCTCAACAGCATCGGCTTCACCTTTACCACCGATCAGCTGTTTTGGCTGGCGGCCTTGCCGGGCTTGTCTGGTGCCACGCTGAGGATCTTCTACTCCTTTATGGTGCCGATCTTCGGTGGCCGCCGTTGGACCGCCCTGAGCACCGCGTCATTGCTGATCCCGGCGCTGTGGATGGGGTTTGCCGTGCAAGATGCCAGCACGCCCTACAACGTCTTCGTGCTGATCGCGTTGCTCTGTGGTTTTGGCGGCGGCAACTTCGCCTCGAGCATGTCCAATATCAGCTTCTTCTACCCCAAAGCCCAGCAGGGCACTGCACTGGGGATGAATGCTGGCCTGGGTAACCTGGGCGTGTCGGTGATGCAGTTCGGCGTGCCGTTGGTGATTTCCCTCGGCATCTTCGGCGCCCTGGGTGGCGCCCCGCAGTCCCTGCCAGATGGTAGCCAGCTGTGGTTGCAGAACGCCGGCTTCATCTGGGTGCCGTTTATCCTCGCGGTAACCATCGCTGCCTGGTTTGGCATGCATGACCTGTCCAGCGCCAAGGCCTCGTTCAGCGAGCAAGCGGTGATTTTCAAGCGCAAACATAACTGGTTGATGTGCTGGTTGTATCTGGCCACCTTCGGCTCCTTTATCGGCTTTGCCGCCGGCTTCCCGATGCTGATCAAGACTCAGTTCCCGGGTGTTGATCCGCTTAAATTCGCCTTTCTCGGGCCGTTGGTGGGTGCGCTGATTCGCCCCGTCGGCGGCTGGTTGGCGGACAAAATGGGCGGCGCTCAGGTCACCCTGTGGAACTTCGTGCTGATGATCGCGGCGGTCTTCGGTGTGCTGCACTTTCTGCCAGTGGGCGGTGAGGGCGGTAACTTCTACGGCTTCTTGGCCATGTTTATGCTGCTGTTCGTTACCACCGGGATCGGCAACGGTTCGACCTTTCGCATGATCCCAGTGATCTTCCGCACCCTGCACGAGCGGCTCAGCGCCGGCAAGAGCAAGGACGTGCAAGAGCAGGCCAGCAAGAGCGCCGGCAAAGAAGCCGCCGCAGTACTGGGCTTCAGCTCGGCCATCGCCGCTTACGGTGCCTTCTTCATTCCGAAGTCTTTCGGCACCTCGATGGCCCTCACCGGCGGCCCGCAAATGGCGCTGTATGTGTTTATCGGCTTTTACGTCAGCTGCATTTTGCTGACCTGGTGGAGCTATGCACGCAAAGGCGCAGAGATGCCTTGCTGAAACTCGTTCAAGAGCTGCTGCGCTCGGTCAGGCGGCGTTAAAAGTGTTTTCGGAATGCTCATTTACAGAACGTAAATTCCGCTTCCTCAACCACTTTTGCCTAGCCTGACCTTCGCTCGCGACGCTCTAGAACGAGTTTTATACACAGATTGAAACCGTTATTGACTGTGCCAGCTGCGACTAACCCGCAGCTGGTCTGAGAGGAAAGAAGATGAGCCATTTACTCGACCAACTGCGTTTTTTTAACCGCAAGCAAGGTGAGTTCTCCGAAGGCCACGGCGAGGCCCGTATCGAGTCGCGCGACTGGGAGAACGTTTACCGCTCACGCTGGCAGTACGACAAGATCGTGCGCTCCACCCACGGGGTGAACTGCACCGGGTCTTGCTCCTGGAAGATTTACGTCAAGAACGGCCTGATCACCTGGGAAACCCAGCAGACCGACTACCCGCGTACCCGTAACGACCTGCCCAACCACGAACCGCGCGGCTGTCCCCGTGGTGCCAGTTACAGCTGGTACATCTACAGCGCCAATCGGTTGAAGTACCCGAAAATCCGCAAACCCTTGCTGAAACTGTGGCGCGAAGCCCGGCTGACCATGGCGCCGGTGGAAGCCTGGGCCAGCATCGTTTCCGACCCGGTCAAGGCCGAGTCGTATAAGAGCAAACGCGGCATGGGCGGCTTTATCCGCTCCAACTGGGAGGAGGCGAATGAAATCATCGCCGCCGCCAACGTTTACACCGTTAAAGAGCACGGCCCGGACCGGGTAGTGGGCTTCTCGCCGATCCCGGCCATGTCGATGGTCAGCTACGCCGCCGGTAGCCGCTATCTGTCGTTGATCGGTGGCGTGTGTCTGTCTTTCTACGACTGGTACTGCGACTTGCCGCCGTCGTCGCCGCAGGTCTGGGGCGAGCAAACCGACGTGCCGGAATCGGCCGACTGGTACAACTCCAACTACATCATCGCCTGGGGCTCTAACGTGCCGCAGACGCGCACGCCGGATGCGCACTTCTTCACCGAAGTGCGTTACAAGGGCACCAAAACCGTGGCCATCACTCCCGATTACTCGGAAGTGGCCAAGCTTACCGATCTGTGGCTGAACCCTAAGCAAGGCACCGATGCGGCGCTGGCCCAGGCGTTCAATCATGTGATCTTCAAAGAGTTCCACCTCGACAAGCCGAGCGCTTATTTCAAGGATTACGCCAAGCGCTACACCGACTTGCCGATTCTGGTGCTGCTCAAAGAACACGCAGGCGCCACCCCAGAGCTGAGCGGCTATCAGCCGGATCGCTTCCTGCGCGCCTCGGACTTGACCGACAACCTCGGCCAGGAAAACAACCCGGAATGGAAAACCATCGCCCTGGATGCCAACAGCAATCAGCTGGTCTCGCCCCTGGGTTCGATTGGTTATCGCTGGGGCCAGAAGGGCAAGTGGAACATTCAGGCCATCGAAGGCGGCGAAGGCCGTGAGATCGACCTGCAGCTGAGCTTGCTCGGTGAAGGCGTGGCCGAAGTGGCGTTCCCGTATTTCGGTGGTCAGACCCACGAACACTTCCAGCACGTGGCCGGTGAAGCCGTGCAACTGCGTCGGGTGCCGGTACGCACCATCACCCTGGCCGATGGTAGCCAGGCGAAAGTCGCCACCGTATTCGACCTGTCGGCGGCTAACCTGGCCATCGACCGTGGTCTGGGTGGCAGCAACGTCGCCAAGGACTACAACGACGCCAGCGTTCCGGGCACTCCGGCCTGGCAAGAGCTGATTACCGGCGTTAGCCGTGAGAAAGCCATCCAGATCGCCCGTGAGTTTGCCGACAACGCCGACAAAACCAAGGGTCGTTCGATGATCATCGTCGGCGCGGCGATGAACCACTGGTACCACATGGACATGAACTACCGTGGCCTGATCAACATGCTGATGTTGTGTGGCTGCGTGGGGCAAACCGGCGGTGGCTGGGCGCACTATGTGGGCCAAGAGAAACTGCGTCCGCAGTGCGGTTGGTTGCCATTGGCCTTCGGTCTGGACTGGAGCCCGGCGCCACGGCAGATGAACGGCACCAGCTTCTTCTACAACCACTCATCCCAGTGGCGGCATGAAAAAATGAGCATGCACGAAGTGCTCTCGCCATTGGCCGACAAGTCGCAGTTCCCCGAGCACGCCCTCGATTACAACATCCGCGCCGAACGTGGCGGCTGGTTGCCAAGCGCGCCGCAGCTGAACCGTAACCCGTTGCAGATCACCCGTGACGCCGCTGCTGCGGGCATGTCGCCGGTGGATTACGTCACCAAGTCATTGCAAGACGGCAGCCTGCGCTTTGCCTGTGAACAGCCGGACAACCCGGTGAACTTCCCGCGCAATATGTTTATCTGGCGTTCCAACTTGTTGGGCAGCTCGGGCAAGGGCCACGAGTACATGCTCAAGTACCTGCTGGGCACCAAAAACGGCGTGATGAACGAAGACCTCGGCAAACGTGGCGGCGTTAAGCCCAGCGATGTCGAGTGGGTAGACGAAGGCGCGATCGGCAAGCTCGATCTGGTCACTACCCTGGATTTCCGCATGTCTTCGACCTGCGTTTACTCGGACATAGTGTTGCCAACGGCAACCTGGTACGAGAAAGACGACATGAACACCTCGGACATGCACCCGTTCATTCACCCACTGTCGGCGGCGATTGACCCAGCGTGGGAATCGCGTTCCGACTGGGAAATCTACAAAGGCATTGCCAAACGCTTCTCGGAAATGGCGGTGGGTCATCTGGGCGTCGAGCAAGACTTGGTCACCACCCCCTTGCTGCACGATACCCCGGGCGAATTGGCCCAGCCGTTTGGTGGCACCGATTGGAAAACCCAAGGCGTGGCGCCGGTACCGGGCAAAAACTGCCCGAACATGCGCGTGGTCGAGCGCGACTACCCGAACGTGTACAAGAAGTTCAGCTCGCTCGGGCCATTGCTGGATAAAAACGGCAACGGTGGCAAGGGCATCAACTGGAACACCCAGCATGAGGTCGATTTCCTCGGCGAGCTCAACTACAAGGTCCGTGAAGAGGGCGTGAGCCTTGGCCGGCCGAAGATCGACAGCGCCATCGATGCCTGTGAAGTGATTCTGTCCCTGGCCCCGGAAACCAACGGCCATGTGGCGGTTAAAGCCTGGGCGGCACTGTCGGAATTTACCGGTCTGGATCACAGCCACCTGGCCGTGCCGAAAGAGCACGAAGCCATACGTTTTCGTGACATTCAGGCGCAGCCGCGCAAGATCATCTCCAGCCCGACTTGGTCTGGTTTGGAAGACGACAAAGTCAGCTACAACGCCGGCTACACCAACGTCCATGAGTTCATCCCGTGGCGCACCATCACCGGTCGTCAGCAGTTCTTCCAGGATCACCCGTGGATGCAGGCCTTCGGTGAGGAGCTGATGAGCTACCGGCCGCCGATCAACACCCGCACCATCGATTACGTGAAGGGCAAGCGGCCGAACGGCAACACCGAGATCGTGCTGAACTGGATCACCCCGCACCAGAAGTGGGGCATCCACAGCACCTACAGCGACAACCTGATCATGCTCACCCTGAGCCGTGGCGGGCCGATTGTCTGGCTGTCGGAAACCGACGCTAAACGTGCCGGTATCGAAGACAACGATTGGGTCGAATGCTTCAACGCCAACGGCGCCCTCACTGCCCGTGCGGTGGTCAGCCAGCGGGTCAAGGACGGCATGGTGATGATGTATCACGCCCAAGAAAGGATCGTGAACGTACCGGGCTCGGAAACCACCAAGACCCGTGGCGGTCACCACAACTCGGTTACCCGTGTGGTGTTGAAACCGACCCATATGATCGGCGGCTACGCGCAGCAGTCTTATGGCTTCAACTACTACGGCACCGTGGGCTGTAACCGCGATGAGTTTGTGGTGGTGCGCAAGATGGACAAAGTTGATTGGCTGGATGGCACCGATGGCGATGCCTTACCGCAACCCCTGCCGACCACTATTGACTGAGGATTGATGCCATGAAAATTCGTTCACAAGTCGGCATGGTCTTGAACCTCGACAAATGTATCGGCTGCCACACCTGCTCGATCACCTGCAAAAACGTCTGGACCAGCCGTGAAGGCATGGAATACGCCTGGTTCAATAACGTGGAAACCAAGCCCGGGATTGGCTACCCCAAAGAGTGGGAAAACCAGGACAAATGGCGCGGCGGTTGGGTGCGCAACAAAGACGGTTCGATCAATCCGAAGATCGGCGGCAAGTTCCGGGTGTTGGCGAACATCTTCGCCAACCCCGATCTGCCGACCATCGACGACTACTACGAGCCGTTTGATTTCGACTACCAGCACCTGCACACCGCACCACTGGGTGAGCACCAGCCAGTGGCCCGGCCACGCTCGGTGATTACCGGCAAGCGCATGCAGAAGATCGAATGGGGCCCTAACTGGGAGGAAATCCTCGGCACCGAGTTCGCCAAACGCCGTAAGGATAAGAACTTCGACAAGATCCAGGCCGACATTTATGGCGAGTATGAAAATACTTTCATGATGTACCTGCCGCGTCTGTGCGAGCACTGCTTGAACCCAGCCTGCGCGGCGTCTTGCCCGAGCGGGGCGATCTACAAGCGCGAAGAAGACGGCATCGTCCTCATCGATCAAGAGAAATGCCGCGGCTGGCGCATGTGCATCAGCGGCTGCCCGTACAAGAAGATCTACTTCAACTGGAAGAGCGGCAAATCCGAGAAGTGCATCTTCTGCTACCCACGGATCGAAGCCGGTATGCCGACCGTCTGTTCGGAAACCTGTGTCGGCCGTATCCGTTATCTGGGCGTGCTGCTGTACGACGCCGACCGGATTCTGGAAGTGGCCAGCACCCCGAACGAGCAGGACCTGTACCAGAAGCAATTGGATATCTTCCTCGACCCGTTCGACCCAGTGGTAATCAAGCAAGCCTTGCTCGATGGCGTACCGCAGTCGGTACTGGACGCCGCGCAAAAATCCCCCGTCTACAAGTTGGCGGTGGACTGGAAGCTGGCGCTGCCGCTGCACCCGGAATACCGCACCTTGCCGATGGTCTGGTACGTGCCGCCACTGTCGCCGATTCAGAACGCCGCCACCGCCGGTACCGTGGGCATGAACGGGGTGATCCCGGATGTCGACAGCCTGCGCATTCCGCTGCGTTATCTGGCTAACCTGCTGACCGCAGGCGATGTAGCGCCGGTGAAACTGGCCCTGAAGCGCCTGCTGGCGATGCGTGCCTACAAACGCTCCGAGCAAGTGGATGGCGTGCAAGACCTGAAAGTGCTGGCCGATGTTGGCCTGAGCGTGGCCCAGGTGGAAGACATGTACCGCTACTTGGCGATTGCCAACTATGAAGACCGTTTCGTGGTGCCCAGTGCGCACCGCGAATCGGCCTCCAGCGATGCCTTTGCCGAGCGCTCCGGTTGTGGCTTCACCTTCGGCAGCGGTTGCAGCGGCAGCTCGGACACCAACATGTTTGGCGCCAAGAAGGCTAACAAACGCGACATCCTGAAAACCGTACAGTTGTGGGAGGACTGAGCATGCAAATCCTCAAGGTAATTTCCCTGCTGCTGGATTACCCCACCGAGCAATTGGTGGCCGGGCGCGACGAGTTGGACCAAGCCATCACCAGTTGCCGGGATATCAGCCCGGAGCAACGCAGTGCGCTGCACGAGTTGCTGGCGCTGATCTGCGACCACGACCTGATGGACGGCCAGGAGCACTACGGTGCCCTGTTCGGCCGCGGTCGCTCGCTGTCGCTGTTGTTGTTTGAACACGTGCATGGTGAGTCCCGTGACCGTGGTCAGGCGATGGTGGACATGCTGGCGCAGTACGAAGAGGCCGGTTTTGCCATCGGCGTCAAAGAGCTGCCCGACTACATCCCGTTGTACCTGGAGTACCTCTCCACCTGTGCAGATCTTGAGGCCCGCGAGGGCCTGGCGGATGTGGCGCATTTGCTGGCGATCTTGGCGGCGCGTTTGGATGAGCGCGAAAGCGCTTATGCCGGCTGCTTTCGGGCGCTGCTGCAAATTGCCGGCGTCGAGCCGCAGGTGGCGGTGGCCGAGGTGCGCGAGCAAGTGGCGGCCGAGGTGCGCGACGACTCGCTGGAAGCCCTGGACAAAATCTGGGAGGAGGAGGCCGTGGACTTTATGCAGGCCGAGCAACAGGACCGCTGCCCAAGCATGGCCAGCGCCCCCGGCAAGGCCCGCGAAGAGTCGGCAATTCCGCTGCATTGGGTCGATTTCCAACAGGACGGGGTAGCCATTGAACTGCCCCTGGAGGCACGTCATGTCTAGCTTCAACTTAATGGTGTTCGGGGTTTACCCCTATATCGCGCTGGCCATCTGCCTGATCGGCAGCTGGGCGCGCTTCGATCTGTCGCAATACTCCTGGAAGGCCGGTTCCAGCCAGGTGTTCAACCGCAATGCGGCCGAGCAGCGTTATATGCGCATCGCCAGCAACCTGTTCCACGTCGGCGTGCTGTTCGTGCTGGCCGGACACTTTGTCGGCCTGCTGATGCCGGAGTCGCTCTACCACTATGTGATCAGCACCGAGAACAAGCAGTTGCTGGCGATGGTGTCCGGTGGCTTCTTCGGCACCCTGTGCCTGATCGGCTTGCTGATGCTGGTCAAGCGCCGCCTGACCGACCCGCGCGTGCGGGCCTCGTCGAGCACCTCCGACATCATGATCCTGCTGGTGTTGTTGGCGCAGCTGGTGCTGGGCCTGCTGACCATCTTCGCCTCGACCAAACACATGGACGGTTCGGTGATGGTGCTGCTGGCCAACTGGGCGCAAAGCACCGTGACTTTGCAGCCGGTGCAAGCCGCTGAAGCGATCGCCTCGGTGGGCTTGGTGTACAAGCTGCACGTGTTCCTCGGCCTGACTCTGTTTGTGCTGTTCCCGTTCACCCGTCTGGTACACATCGTTAGCGCACCGGTTTGGTATCTGGGCCGGCGTTACCAGATCGTCCGTCAAAAGGCTTAAGAGAGATCGGCTGCGCGTCGGCCATGTGTAGGGTGGGCAACCGCGAAGCGTTGCCCACCACGAACATCCGGTGGATAAGGCTTCGCCGTTATCCACCCTACGTCTCACATACAAATCAAGTTCGTAGGGCGGGTGCAACCCGCGCGGGTTTCATCCGCCCTACGTGATTTTCGGAGGTTGTCATGGCTTGTGGATGTGGTGGTACTAACGGCGGTACGGGTGGTTGCGGCGGTGCTGATAAGCCGCCAGCAGCGCCAGTCGTCGAAGCGACTTTGGCACAAGAGCTGGCCCATGAGTTGCCGCCGGTAACAACTGCGGCGAGTGGCGTGGTGGAGTTCACGCCGCCAGCTCTGGCTTCAATCGGTGAGCCCGAGCCGTTGCTGATTGCCAGCAGCGAGCAGGACTGGCCACGCATTCGCGTCAATGGCGTGGCCATCGAGCCCGATGCCATGGCGCAAGAACTGCAATATCACCCGGCCGACGAGCAGAGCGAGGCGATGTTTCTCGCCGTGCAAGCGCTGGTGATTCGCGAGCTGCTCGAGCAGCGTTGCCAGACACTGGGTCTGCAGGTTGAGGCCGGTGCCGGCGAGAGCCAGGAGGAGGCGGCGATCCGCAGCCTGATCGAGCTGGAAGTGCCGGTGGCCGAGGCGGATGAAGCGGCCTGCGAGCATTTCTATGCCAGCAACCTGCCGCGTTTTGTCAGCGCGCCCTTGTTGGCGGCGCGGCATATTTTGCTCGCCTGCACCCCGGAAGATGCCGAGGCCCGCAGCGTTGCCCGCGAGCAAGGCCAAGCCTTGTTGCTGGAGCTGCAGCAAAACCCGGCGCGCTTTACCGAGCTGGCTTTGGCCCATTCGGCGTGTCCATCGAAAGAGCAGGGCGGCGCGCTGGGGCAGCTGAGCAAGGGCCAGACAGTGCCGGAGTTCGAGCGGCAGTTATTCCGTCAACCGCAAGGTTTGGTCAGCCAGCCGTTGGAAAGCCGTTATGGCTTCCACCTGGTGTTTGTCGATCAGCGTCTGGACGGTGTGCAATTGCCCTACACGGCGGTGGCCAGCAGCATTCGCAGCGAGCTGTATCAACGGGTTTGGCAAAAAGCCGTGGCGCAATACTTGCAGACTCTGGTTGAAGCTGCCGACATTGAAGGCATTCATTTAGCCGGCGCGGCATTGATGCCTGGGCAATAAACCGTTGGAGTAGTGGCAATGGGCAGCATGTTGCAGGACGGCTTTGGCCGCGAGATCGATTATGTGCGCATGTCGGTCACCGATAGATGCGATTTTCGCTGCGTGTATTGCATGGCCGAGGACATGACCTTCCTGCCGCGCCAGCAGGTGCTGGGGCTCGAAGAGCTGTACCTGCTGGCCGAGCAGTTTGTTCTACTTGGGGTGAAGAAAATCCGCCTCACTGGCGGCGAGCCGCTGGTGCGCAAAGGCATCGTTGGCCTGTGCGAGCGCATCGCCGGGTTGCCGGGCTTGCGTGAGTTGGTGCTGACCACTAATGGCTCACAACTGCAGCGTTATGCCCAAGGATTGCACAGCGCCGGGGTCAAACGCCTGAACATCAGCCTCGATAGCCTCGACCCCGAGAAGTTTTTGGCCATCACCCGTAATGGCGATCTTAACCAGGTGCTGGCCGGCATTCAGGCCGCGCAGGACGCGGGCTTCAAGCACATCAAACTCAACGTGGTGGTGATGAAAGGCCGCAACGACAGCGAAGTGCCGGCCCTGGTCGATTACGCCGTGGCCAACCAACTGGACATCTGCTTTATCGAGGAAATGCCCCTGGGCACCATCAGCGAGCACAGCCGCGCCGAGGCGTTCTGTTCCAGCGCCGAGGTGCGGGGACTGATCGAGCAGCGCTACAGCTTGGTGGAATCGGCCGAATCGACCCAGGGGCCGTCGCGTTACTGGCGCATTCCTGGGGTGGAAAACACCCGCATCGGTTTTATCTCACCCCACAGCCATAATTTTTGTGGCAGCTGCAATCGGGTACGGCTCACCGCCGAAGGGCGTTTGTTGCTATGCCTGGGGAATGAGGACGGGTTGGACTTGAAAGCCATCTTGCGCCGTTATCCCGGTGAACCGGCGCGCATTCGCGACGCGCTGCTGGGCGCTATCGCCCGCAAACCCTGGGGCCACGAGTTTCGTCTGAATGACGAAGTGCAGGTGCTGCGCTTTATGAATATGACCGGCGGCTAAACCGCTGATGTGTAGGGCGTTACTCGCCCGCAGGGCAGTACGGCGCGTTTAGGTGACAAAATAAGGCTATATCCCAGTTATGCGTTGCGAGGGAGCGAAAATTTTCGCGAGAGGAAATTAGCCTTGATACCCGTGCTGTCTGCACCGGCCAATCGCGGATAAATCCGCTCCTACAGGGTTGGCCAGCCGATGAAGTTATTGCAGGTGCCGGGCTTGTGTAGGAGCGGCTTTTGGTAACAAAGGGCACCGCGAAGCGAGCGCGAGCACACTGGCAATCCTGCAGGGCCACAACCGCTCTTTGTCCCACCTTCATCTGGGTCACGAACCAGAGACTACGAGACTTGCGCGCTACAACACGTAACTGGGGCATAGCCAAAATAAAGCGTCCCCATTATTAGATGGACACCCGCACCTGATCCGCCTCGACCCGGTTGCGGCCGGCGGCCTTGGCGCGATAGAGCGCCCGATCGGCGTCCTGCAACAGGTCCTGGGCCGAGCTGTCGGCAGTGGGAATCAGGGTGGCGATGCCCAGGCTCAGAGTCAGGTAGTGGGCGGTTGTCGAGTCGCTATGCTCGAGCTGTAGTTCATACACCGCGTTACGCATGGCCTCGGCCTCGGCCATGGCGTAGGCACCTGCGGCCGTGGTGTCCGGCAGGATGATCACGAATTCCTCGCCGCCGTAGCGGGCCAGCAGATCCGGTGGGCGCCGTATCTGGGCCTGGAGCTGCGCGGCGACCCGTTGCAGGCAGTGATCGCCGGCCGGGTGGCCGTAGCGATCATTGTAGGCCTTGAAATTATCGATATCGGCCATGATCAGGCTGAGTGGGCTGCCCTGGCGTTGTGCGCGCCGCCACTCCAGGCTCAGGGCGCGCTCGAAGCCGCGGCGGTTGGCGATTTTGGTCAGCGGGTCCTGGGTCGCCAGCAGTTCGAGCCGGTCGTTGGCCGAACGCAGGTCGACTTCCACCTGCTGGCGCTCGAGCATTTCTCGTTCCAGGCTCCGGTTGATCAGGCTCATCTCCTGACTGAGACTTTGGGCTTGCTCCCGGGCGCGGTGCAGGCGGCCGACCACCAGGGCCAGAAGGGTGGAGAACAGCGCCAGGATGCTCAGGCTGACGATGGCGGTTTCGATCTGCAGGGGGCGGGCGCTGAGCCCGGCGCTGTCGAGTGGTTGCTCGACCTCGAGGATGCCGCGCACATCGCCGACCTTCCAGTCACGCCGGGGCGAGTCGGCGTGGTTATTGTGGCAATCGACGCAGGCCTCGCGCAGCCGGTCGGCGGTGGCATAGCGCAGCACCAGCTGATCGCCCCGGCGCTCGAAACGGTAGAACGGCTGCTCGGGAGCGGCTTGCAGGGCTTGCCAAGCCTGTTGGCCGAAGTCGTCCTTGAGACCACCCTCCTGCGCGCGCCAGGGGAAAGGGTAGGGGCTGTACAGCCTGGTGCTGGCGCCGGAACTCTGCTGGCCTAGGCGGTTGCCGAGCAGCATGCTCAGGGTCGCGGGCAAAGGGATGGCCTGGGGGTTGCCCTGGTAATCGTGGGTGACGGTCATGCCGTGGGCACTGGCGCGGGCAACCACCTCGGAGGTGTAAAGGCTGCGGAACTCGCTGAGGATGGTCGTATACAGCTGGGCGTTCTTGAGGGCGGCGTTTTGCAGTTGCTGGTTAAACGCCTGGTGCAGGCCCCAACTCAGGCCGCTCAGACTGAGCAGCAGGATCAGCGCCATGCCGAGCACAGCATGACGCTGGAACAGGTCGAGGGCTCGATCCAGCCAAGAGCGTGGGAAAGGCATCGTTCGTACGGCGTCCAGGATAGGGGGAGCGGCATGCTCAGAGTATAGGCACAGCCCTCTTTATATCACTCGCGATCTTGGCCTACGAATCGATTGAAGATGGTTGCGCGTGCGGCGCAGTACGCCGCAGGCACTGAATGGTGCCTGCGGCATCTGTAGTAACGGCAACGGCTGACCACGGCCCTGTCGGCACGCTGTTATCCGCGATTGGTCGTGTAGACAACCCAGACTTCAAGGCCCCTGCAGTAATCAGCCTGCGGCTGCTAGAGGCTTCCAGCTCAGCAGTTACAGCAAACGGCGCCGGTCCTCGCGGCTGATGATTACCGTGGCCGAACGTGGGCGCTTACCTGGGCCGTCTGGCCAGGTGCTCAGTAGGTTGGTGGCGGTGGAACCTTCACCGGGATGCTGGATGTTGATAAACAGCGTGCGCATGTCCGGAGTGGCGGTGATGCCGGTGATTTCCGCGCCGAGCGGGCCGACTAGAAAGCGTTTCATCTCGCCGGTTTTCGGGTCGGCCACCAGCATCTGGTTGTTGCCGAACGGGCCGCTGGCCAACTGGCTGCCGCTCATGTCGGTCTGAATCCATAACCGCCCTTCGGGGTCGAACCACAGGCCGTCCGGGCTGGCGAGCATATTGCTGGCGTCCAGTGGCTGGCCTGTGGGGCTGCGACTGTCGGCTGGCGGGCCGGCCAGCAGGAACAGGCTCCAGGCGAAATTTGTGCCCGCATGGTCGCGGGACTCTTCGCGCCAGCGAATGATGTGGCCATGGGCATTGGCCACCCGTGGGTTGGCCGCATCGGCGGTGGTGCGGGCGGTGTTGTTGGTCAGGGTGAAGTAGATCTCGCCGGTGTCGGGATGCACCGCGCCCCATTCCGGGCGGTCCATTTTGGTCGCGCCCACCACGTCGGCGGCCAGGCGGGTGTTGATTAGCACGTCGCCCTGATCGGCAAAGGTTACCCCGGCAGTCGTACAGGCGGCTTGGAAGGCTGGGTCGTTAACGTCCAGCGCCAGCCACTGACCGCTGTTGTCGGCATTGAAGCGGCCGACGTAGAGGGCGCCGTTATCCAGCAGTTGGCTGTTGCTGCGGCCGGGACGGTATTTGTCGCGGCTGACGTATTTGTAGATGTACTCGTTCTGCGAGTCGTCGCCGGAGTAGCAGACCACCCGTTTGCCGGCACGCACTGGGGCGAATACCAGGCCTTCGTGGGCGAAGCGGCCCAGAGCGGTGTGCTTGACTGGCACCGAGTCGGGGTTGAAGGGATCGATTTCAACAATCCAGCCGAATTGGTTGGGCTCGTTGCGGTAGTCGCCGCTGGCGTTTTCGGCCTTGCGGGTGGCGTCGAAACGTTCGAATTCATCACCGGGCAAGGTGTCCCAGCCGAAGCGGCTGGTGCTGCGCAGGCCATAGCGTTTTTGCTCGCGGGGCAGTGTGGTGTCGCGATTGGCGAAATAGCCGGCCCAGTTTTCTTCACAGGTCAGGTAGGTGCCCCAGGGCGTATGGCCGTTGGCGCAGTTGTTCTGGGTGCCGCGCGCTGCGGTGCCATCGGGGCTGTGGCGGGTGCGCAGCAGCGCGTGGCCACGGGCCGGGCCCTGGATCTGCATCGGCGTGGCGGCGGTGATGCGGCGGTTGCGGGCGCTGGGCATTACCTCCCAGTCGCCGCGTACGTTGCGGCGGATTTCCACCACCGAGACGCCATGGGCGTTGATCTCTTTGCGTACTTCCTCGGCGCTGCTGCGTTTGCCGGCCACCACCGTTGGGCCGTTGGGGTGCAGCAGAGGCGCGTCGATGTATTCGTGGTTGAGCACCAGTAAGCCGTGGTTGCTGTTGTGACCGTGGCCATGGCCGCGCTGGGCGTCGATGGGGAAGAAGTGCATGCCGTCGTGGTGCATGCCGATCTGTTCGGCTTGGTCTTGGGCACTGTTGCTGGCGTCATCGAGAAACGCCGGGTAGCGGCCGGTGATCGGCGTACCCCAAGGAATAAAGGGCGTGGCCTTATAGCCCGCCGGCACGCTGATGCTGTCGGTGCGACCAATGGCCACCGGGCTGAAGGGCAGGCGCGAGCGCGGCGCAAAGGGGAAACCCAAGGTCTGCGCGGCAGGTTCGGCGGCCTCGCTGCTGCCCGGCAAGCTGACGCCGAAAAACGCCAGCGCGCCCAAGGCCGCACCGCCCGCCAGCACTTGGCGGCGGTTCAGTTCGCCGATCAATTCATTCATATGGGGGTTGCTGGAGTGGTTGCTGGGCAACTCATCGCCGCTGCCAAACAGTGCATTGTCTTTGTTGTGAGTGGTCAAGGTCGGGTTCCTCAAGGCTAATAGACGGAGCCTTGACGCTACTGAGCAAAAGCGACCGGGTAATGACAGTTTTTATTTGCTTGGCTAAAGAGTGCGACCTGCTTGGCAAGTTGACCGATGAGTTAGGGGTTAATGCCCAAACGCTGCGCCACTTGGCTGTCGAGCCCGGCCAGAAAAGCTTCAACCGCTTGGGTGTAGTCGTTGGCGAGTCCCAGGTCCTGATTGATGGCCTGGTGGCTGCGATCCTCAGGCCGCAACTGCGCGCGGATGCCTAGGCGTTGGGCTTGCTCGACAAAAGCTCGGGCTGGCGGGCAGGAATCGTTGCGTTGGCTGGAGCAAATCAGTAATAAGGGCGTGGCAGTTTTCTTGAGTTGCTTGAGCGGGGAGGCCGTGGCCCAGTAGTCGGGCGCGGCGCCGAAGGCCTTGTCGTAAAACCGCGCATGGGGCCGTTGCATGATCTGCTCGACGTCCAACGCTGCGCTGTCCAGGGCGACAGTGCCGAGCCAGGTTTGGGCACCGAGGGCTTTGGCTCGTGCGGGATCGGCGGCCAGCAGGCTGACCAGATGGGCGCCGGCCGAATGGCCGAGCAGAATAAATTTGCTCGAGTCGCCGCCCCAGCTGGCCGCCTGCCGCTGGGCAAAAGCCAGGGCGCGGGCGACGTCTTCGGCTTGTTGCACCGGCGTGGTGTCCGGCAGCAGCCGGTAGTTGAGCGAGACGAAGATAAAGCCCTTGGGCAACCAGCGTTTGATCTTGTTGTCGACCACCGCAGCGGCGCCTTTGTCGCCAATGCGCCAGGCGCCGCCATGCACCATCAGTAGCACCGGGGCATGCTCGCGATTGTCCGGCAGGTAAACATCCAGCTGCTGCAGCGGATCGCTGCCGTAGGCGAGATTACGCAAGACTTTCGGCGCGTCGGCGCTGGGGTTGGTGGTGCTTTGTCGTTGCGTGCGGTGCTCCTGCCATTTATCCAGCAGCGGGCCGGCGACGGTGATTTGTGTGCTTGTCAGCAGCAGGGCCGCGAGCAACGGATTGAACACTTTATGGTCCATAGGCCGGTCACCTCCATGGGTTGTTTGCAACCTTCAGGTGACCGTGACAGCTGCAAACGGCGGCAGCCGCTGCCAGCCTGCGTGCAGCCGCGAGTATCAGGGCTTTTCCGCCCGAATGACCATGGCGGTGGTGATGCGGATGATCACCAAACTGCCCACCGCGGCTTCGTTTAGGGTCACATCCGGACGCACGGCGATGATGCGGCTGCGACCGTCGGGGTATTGCAGGGTGGCGCTGTGCTGGGCCAGGTCAACGCTCTGCACCCGCACGGTGACTTGTTCGCTTTCGCTCAGGGCCAGCCCCGGTTGGTCCCCTTGGGCGTCTTTGAGCAGGCGCTGGATAATCCCATCATCGGCGCTGGCGCCTTGACCTTGAAGGAATACCTGGGTTTCTTCGGCGGCGCTGGCATGCACGCGATCACCGACTTTCACTTGCTCAAGATGCATCACCCGTGGTCCGGCGTGCAGGCTGCGTTGGTTGCCTTGGTCGTCTTTGAGGGTCACCTTGCGGGTTTTGTAGTCGATGGCGCTGACCGTCGCGGTGATCTTCTCCAGGTTGGTGCGCACCCCACCGGGTACGCCTTCAACATGGATGCTGCTGCTTTTGCTGCTGCTATTAAGACTGGCGTCGGTTGGCGCGGGGCTGGCGCAGGCCACCAGCAAGGTGGTTGCCAGTGCCAGCAGGCAGAGCTTGGCGGGTTGCTGTGGGGTGAGCTGCATGGGGAAGCCTCTTGGCGCGATGATTGATCAGTTCAGCATTTGCCCGCGCAGCGCGCTTCTAAGCTGCACGATGCATTAGTCGGCAGTTTCACCGCAGTAACCTGGCCGCGTCTAGCCAAGGACGAGGTTTAGTTGTTGCGATTCTTTGCTTTGATCCATTGCGCCATGTACTGGGTGCTCTTGTGCTGCTGATGACTTTATACACACGCGGGTTTTTGTTGGCTGCATGGTTAAAAGATAAATGGGAGAATCCGGTAGCGCACCTCGCTCATATATTCATGGTATAGCGGGTCAAGCGCGAGGTGTCGTTCTTCTTGGAATATTCGCGCGCAAAGAAGCCCGATTGTTATTAGGTAAATTGCCAGGTTTATGCTTGTTGTGTTTGATAGTATGTATCCGGTATATATCAGGCAGTAGCTGGCGTAAATCGGATGGCGAACAATACGATACATCCAGCCTGTTTTTATTTCTCGTTTTGCTGCAACAATTGCAAAGCTGCGATTGAGGGAAATCAATCCGAGTATTTGCATGCCAGTGCCGACGGAGATGGCAATGCTGGCCATTGGTAGCAAACCCCATGAGTGTGGGCGTAAAAATAACGGTGCGATAGTTCCGGCTATGGCAATCAGCCAATCGAGGGGCAGGATTGAAACGGTTCTTGGCTCGCTGCGGAAAATATAAAGTGCAGCGGTCAGTGTTTCAGACAAGCAAAACATTAACAGGGATATTTCGCCAGTTCGAAAAAACGCCAATATGTGTGTATAAGCGAAAACTCCCAAGAGGCTCGCCAAGAAAATACCGCTATAAAAGCTGGTTCGGCCCGACTGCAGTACTGCTGATAATGAGCTCATGGAGGCATGCTCTTCGGTTGAGTTTTTTATTTTGAAACTTTATAAAGTATTGCTGTTGCAGTATTAATGTTCTCTGGGGGGGGTGTCAGGACTCCAGTCTTGCCAATCCCTACAAGGTTCAGTTTGAATAGACGGTCCCAAGTTTGTCGTTTCACCAGTCAATCAGTGAGGTGAGCGGTGAAACGGCAAGAGCTATCTCAGACCCTGGTTAAATGTAGCGAGCCAGCCCTGCTGGGTTAGTAGCCTCGAAACTTGCGGCGCTGATGACGAGTCGAGAGGCTGCGTCTCTTGCCGAAAATCACTGGGGCTGCAACCGAAATATTGCTTGAAGGCGCGGGGAAATAGGACGGATCCTGAAACCCTACGGCATAGGCGATGCTGGTAACCGGCATCTGGCTGTTGCACAGCAGCTCTTCGGCCTTCTCCATGCGTTTACACAGGACGAACTCAAGGAAGCCAACGCCGTAGGTCTGTTTGAACAGTCGGCTAAAACGGAAAGGCGTCATGCCACAACGCTGGGCCATCTCCTTTTGCTCAAGGTGCTCCTGAAAGTGTTCTTCGATGTAGTAGACCGCGCCTTGCAGGGGTTGCTGGTGCTGATATTGGGTGGTGAGGCGCACGCATTCGGGTAATGCGTTGCTGCGTGATAACGGTTGTTTCCTGGCTGACGCTTGCGGGTTACGGCGCAACTGGCAGAGTTCACGCAAGGCCCGCAGGTAGCAACTTAGCTCCGGTTGCAGCACCGGCAAGAGCAAGTATTCCCACACCCCCGAACGGAAGGCCCAGACCGCCAACTCCTCTGAGTGCTGCACCGTCAGCATGGTGATCGGGATGGAGGGTGCGGAGCGTTTTACTTGCTGCAACAGATCGAGGCCTAAGGCATCGGGGCGGTCGTAGTGCATGCAGATCATGTCTGGTGGCTGCCTGGATTCAGCCTGCAACGCGCAGGTACTCAGATCCTGTACCTGATGGATTTGGCATGCGTTCGCGAACGCAGGCATGCAGCTTGCGGCCGATTGGTCATGTGTGAGGTCGAACCACAACAACCGCGGCACTGTTACAGCGTATGAGTTCATATGCACCACTAGCACTTATGTGTTGAATTCAGGGCAAATGATCCATTTTCTTACATCAAGTGACACTTCCTTCTTACACCTAAGAGGTAAAAAGCTGCCAGCGCAAAGAACAACTCTTCATAAGGTTAATAACCAAGTGTGCAGTTGCTGTTTGCCCAGGTTTTCAGCTGCCTGGCGAGCCAAGTACGGCCTTTCTGCCTTGGGTTGCCTTCGCGCGTTGCACCCGTGGCCCGTTTTTAATCGTCCGTCGCTGCGCCGTCCGTCGCCTAGCAACGGTCTTAGTCTCCCTTATGGGCGCTTGAAAGTGGCTGTAGTGGCCATCCGCCAGTTTTTCGCGGGTCGGTGCGCAAAAAAATGCTGGTGATAGGCAAAAAACTCCTAACCCATCGATTATCGGGTAACTAACGTTGAGGCAGGCGGAGCAGATAGCGACGCTTTCTCAAAATGCGTAGTTGAGCGAGGTGGACGAAATGACTTTGCAAACAATCAAAACGTCGGTGCTGAAGTTCGTCAACGACGAAGAGGGTCTAACGGCCGTGGAATATGCGGTGGCTGGTGGGCTGGTGTCTTTGGGGGTGGTTGCTGCATTTACCAACCTCGGCGCTGCAATTAGTACTGTGATTGCTAACTTGATAGCTGCAATGTAGGGCTGCAATTACTTCTGCCGCGTAAGGCTGGCAGTTTCCGGCCTTGTATTACGTGCTAAAACGGAGGTGGCTTGTATGGATATTATATTGAGCACCTCCGTTTTTATTTTTCTCGGAATTGCAGTGCTCACCGATTTAAGCGCTCACCGTATCTCTAATGTTCTGGTCCTGGCAGGTTTGGCCAGCGCGATTGTGATTCAAAGCTGGGTTTCCGGTTTCTCTGGAGTGACGGTTTGGCTGACAGGGTTGATAGTTGGATTTTTAATTTTTCTGCCGTTTTATGCCTTTGCCGGGATGGCTGCCGGGGACGTTAAGTTAATGGCCATGGTGGGCAGTTTTCTTGGCCCCGCTAGTGTTCTTTGGGCCGCCGCTTTTAGTCTGATGGCGGGCTCTGTGTTGGGTGTTCTGGTTTTGCTCTACAAGAAACAGTTATTCCGTTTTTTGCAGCGCTGCTGGGCGATGGCAAGTTTAAGAGCCTATATCGATCCGGCTGCCGATGATGCCGCGCGGCAACGATTCCCCTATGCCATTGCCATTCTGTTCGGCAGCCTGATCAGTGTTTATTTTAATCTTGCAAGTGTGGGGGGCTAACCCATGCCAGCGCTGAATTCGGTAAGCATCTATCAACAACAAGAGCAAACCGAGGCACTGCAGTTACTTGCACCGCAGCCGTGCAGTGTCGCGGGCACCGGCCTAGCAGAAAATCTGTTGGGTGATCTGCTCTGCAAACATTTGCATGACGCGGGCGTATTAGATATGCCGCAACTGGTGACGCGCTTGGCGCTAACGGGTTCTGTGCTGGAGGAGTTGCTGGCGTTTTTGCGTAAAGATGGCCGTATTGAGGTGCTCGGTCAGACGACGGGCCAGGGCCTGCGTTATGCCTTGACCGAGCGTGGTCGCAGTGCGGCCAAGGATGCCTTGGCGCGTAGCTGCTATATAGGTCCAGCACCCTATCCAGTGGAGCGTTATCGGCAGTTGTTGCAGGCGCAAACGGTGCACCAGAGCCGGATCAATGCTCAGGCTATGCGCGAGACTTTTGCCGGCATCGTCATGCGCGACGAGCTGCTCGATCAGCTTGGCCCGGCAATGAACTCCGGGCGGGCCATCATGATTTACGGACCGCCCGGCACCGGTAAAACCTATATTAGCCAGCGGCTGATCCGGCTGTTCAGCGATGCAGTGTGGATACCCTATGCCATCGCCATCAATGAGGCGGTGCTGGAGATTTTCGATCCGCAGGTGCACAAGCCGCTGTCGGTCGAGCTCAAAAAAACCAATCTGCGCCTCGATCAAGGTGTCGACCGGCGTTTGGTGCAGTGTCAACGGCCGATCATTATTACCGGTGGCGAGTTGACCATGGACATGCTGGACGTGCGCTTTGACCCTTACAGCCGTCAGTACCAGGCGCCGCTGCAACTCAAGGCAAGCAACGGCATTTTTATTATCGACGACCTCGGTCGACAGCGGATGGCTCCAATCGAGCTGTTTAATCGCTGGATAGTGCCTATGGAAGAGAAGAAAGATTTTCTTAATTTGGGTGGCGGACGTCACTGCGAAATCCCCTTCGATCTGGTGTTGGTGTTCTCAACCAACCTCAATCCATTGGAATTGGCCGATGAGGCCTTCCTACGGCGTATCGGTTACAAAGTGCATTTCGATCATCTGCAACCCAGTGAATATGCACGCATCTGGCAACAGGAATGCGCGAAATGGGTTGTGCCTTACGACCCTGCGCTGGTGACGTATGTAATCGAACAGCTGCATCTGCCCACGCAGACGCCACTCTTGCCTTGCCATCCGCGCGACCTGTTGGGTATGGCGCTGGACCGCCAGCGTTACCTGGGCCTGGAAGTAACGGCGAGCCTCACGCCTGAGGTATTGCTGTGGGCTTGGCGGAACTATTTTGTCGCGCTCGAAGCTGGTTAACTCAAGGAGATATCGACATGAACTCACGCACCCTTACATTGATCGGTCTGTCGCTGATTCTCGGATTGGGCGCAGCCTTTCTGGCCAATAATTGGCTGATTGCACGGCTGGATGCCAGCCCCGATGACAACTTGCAAAGCGTGGTGGTGGCCACGGTAGAAATTGCCTTCGGACAGATGATTGAAGCTCAGCAGATCGGCGTAGTGCGCATGCCCAAGGGTACGGTGCCGGACGATGCCTTCGACGCCAGTGACAAGGTGGTCGGCAAAATCGCCACTTTCGACATCTTGCGTGGCGATATCGTTCGCGGCGCACGCTTGGCCGAGCACCTTGGCGGCAGCACCTTGGCTTCGTTGATTGCACCGCAAATGCGCGCCATCTCGGTGCGGGTGGATGATGTGGTCGGCGTCGGTGGTTTTCTGCTGCCGGGCAATAGGGTCGATGTACTGGCGACCAAGAAAATCGGTAACACCAGCGATGCCGAGTCGGAAACCATTCTTGAGGATTTACGCGTACTGGCGGTGGATCAGACGGCCGGCACCGATAAAACTCAACCGGTGGTGGTGCGCGCCGTAACCCTGGAAATGACCAGCGCCGAGGCAGAGATTTTGGTCAAGGCGCAAACCGAAGGCAAGCTGCAACTGGCCCTGCGCAACCCTCTGGATAACCAAAAAAAGCCACTGCCTGCCCCGTTAGCAACCGCAGTCGCGGCAGTGGAACAACCAGCCCCCGCGCCTATAGTCGTCAAGCCAGTAGTGCGCCGCAAAGCGGGTGGCGGCGGTGTGACCATTATCCGCGGCACCAAAATTGAACAGGCAAAAGCACAACTGTAGGCCGGTGTCAGGCAGGCGCAGGAAGGCAGTGAACCGCCGGTCAATTTTTGAAGTGCCGCGATTGATTGGCGCAGGGCGCTAGCGCGATTGCGCTTATGGGGCCGGTTGTATTCGGGCCATCGCGCAATAGTTAACTAGGCTGTGAGCAAGTAACTCGCGATAGCAACCAAGGAGTAACGCATGACTATCATCGAAAAGCTCAGTATCTATTCGCTGCAATTTTTAGCTGTAGGTTTGCTACTCAGCAGCAGTGCGCAAGCGGCGCAACTGCAGCCGCCGGTGAGTGCTATGCCAGCAGCCAATATCAGCACTATCCAAGTGCCCATTTATAAATCGCGCGTGCTGAGTACCCGTGCGCCGGTGAAAAAAGTCTCGGTGGGCAACCCGGAAATCGCCGATATTTTAATCACCAGCCCGACTCAGTTGTACTTGCTTGGGCGCACGCTGGGCAGTACTAACGTGCTGCTGTGGGACGGCAGTAATCGGCTGATCGACAGCCTTGATGTTGAGGTCGGCCATGATCTGAGCAGCCTCAAGGACAAACTGCATCAATTAATGCCCAACGAGAAAATTGAAGTGTTCAGCGCTCAGGGTGCGCTGGTATTGCGTGGCCAGGTTACCAGCGCGGTTGCCATGGACACGGCAATCAAATTAGCCAAGACCTACACCGCACAAACTTCCAGCGTGGTTCAGGGGGAGGGTGAGGCTGCGGTGGCGACACCGACCCAGGCACTGGACGTGATCAACTTGATGACCATCGGCGGCAGCCAGCAGGTGATGCTGGAGGTCAAAGTGGCGGAAGTGCAGCGCAGCTTGCTGAAGAGCATGAATATCAACTTCCTCGCCTCAGGCACCGGTGCGGGCAACTGGACCTTGGGTGGCGTCAATACCGGCATCTCACCGGGCAGCGGTAAAGCCCTGCTGGCTAACTTTCTTTCCGATAGCTTTAAATTCAATCTGGTGCTGGACGCCGCTAAAAACAATGGTTCAGCCAAGGTTTTGGCCGAGCCGACCCTGACCACCCTTAGTGGGCAGCAGGCGGAGTTTATTTCCGGCGGCGAGTTTCCAATTCCGGTCAGTGACGGTGATGACGGCACCACCATCGAATACAAAGAGTTCGGCGTCGGCCTTAAATTTATTCCAGTGGCGCTGGATTCCGGGCGCATCAACCTCAATTTGAATGTTTCAGTCAGTGAAATTGCCGATAGCAACACCTTGTTGCTGGATACCGGCGCAGGGGCAATTGGCGGCGCAATTGGCGGGGTGACCCAGATAGTGCCCTCGTTAACCAAGCGCAGCGCGCAATCCACCCTCGAGTTGGGCGACGGTCAGACCATCGCTATCGCCGGGCTGATCAGTGAGAACAGCCGTGATCTGGTCAATCGCTTCCCAGGCTTGGGTGATATCCCGGTGCTTGGTTATCTGTTTCGTAGCCAGGAGTACCGCAGTGGACAAACCGAACTGGTGATTTTGGTTACCCCGCACTTGGCCAAACCGGTTGATGCGAAAACAGTGCTGCTGCCCACGCAGAATTTCGTCGAGCCGAGTGACCTCGACTTTTATCTAATGGGTAAAACCAAGGCACCGGGAACGGGGCGCGCTGTGCCCGTCAGCCTTGGGGTATCCGGCGGCCATTTTGGCCATGACCTTAACTAATTGGAGGCCGCAATCATGAACCGCATGATTAGCTTGTTGGCTTTGTCGCTGTCCCTTCTAACTGGTTGCATGATTTACGAAGAGGGTCGGGTCGGACCATTCGGCTCCAGTGTTAACCAAACGCTCTATCAGCAGATCGCCAATAAAGAAGTTGCCGCCAAGCCTGGCACCGATATTTCTCCGGTTGGCACTGATGGTCCGTTGACTGAGAAAGTATTGGACAGCTACCGCGGCGTGACCGGCGAAGCGGAGCAGGTTGCCCAACCGATTCAGATCAATATCGGCAGCAGCAACTGAGGCTTACCGCCATGAACCTCTGGATGCAGCAACCGTTGAACATGCCCCCAGAGCAGCAGCGGGGGGCTGTGTTGGTGATGGTGGTGATTGCCATGGCGGCCATGCTGCTGATGGCCGCGCTGGCGCTGGATGGTGGCCATGTGCTGGTCAATAAAACCCGCCTGCAAAACACTGTGGATGCCGCCGCTTTAAGTGGCGCGAAAACCTTGACTCAGGTATTCGGCACGGCTAATGCCGCGACCTCCACGCGCAGTGCCGCGTTAGCAACCTTGAGCTTAAACGCCAATGCCAGTGGTAATAGTGAACTGGCGGCCGCGATGGCCGCTGCTGGGGGAGCCGGTGCTTTTGCTGTGGTGGAGTTGGCCAATAACGTCTCAGGACCATTTTCTTTCCCCGGACCTGCCGATGCCAGTTTTGTTCGGGTAACGGTGCCGACCTACTCGTTAACCGGGTTTTTCTGGAACTTTGCGCAGAGCTTTGGCAATGGCACTGTGCCGGCCAAGGCCATCGCAGCCTTGGCCACGGCTGGGGCGAGTTCGAGCAGTGCCTGCGAGCTGGCTCCGCTGATGGTCTGTGGTGACCCGGCCCTGCCCGACACCAATTGGGGTTTCGGCATGGGCCAGCTAACAGTATTGAAAACGGCGAAAAACAACACCTCGGGCATCGGCCCCGGTAATTTTCAGTTACTCGACTTTGGTGCCGGTGGCCAGACGGTTAGAGAGTTACTGGCCGGTGGTGGCATGCTCTGCCCGGAAGTCGGTGACAACGTGGCGACTAAACCCGGTAATACCGTAGGGCCGTCCGTGCAGGGCTTTAATACCCGGTTCGGCGAGTATTTGGGCCCTATGAGCGGCACTGAGGCCCTTTACCCGCCGGATTTGGTGACAACGTATGACCAGCTCAATAATGGCAAGGCGGCACTGACTGTCGACTTGAGCAATGACAGTGTCAGCTATCTCGGCGCTGGTGGTGGCCAGGTGAGCTCCGACCCGGACGGCAATATGAGCAGCTCTGGCAATGCTGGACTGTTTGATCTCAACGACTGGAAGAGTGGCTCGGCATCTTGTGTGGCGACTCCAGGCAGCAGCGGTTGCCAGACTAGCGGTGCTTACGGACGACGCATGCTGACGGTTGTTATCGGTCAGTGCAGCGGTACCGACGGTGGTACGGCCTCGGTGCCGGTGCTGGGCTTCGGTTGCTTTTTTACCCTGCAACCTATGGATCAAAGCGGTGGTCAGGCCTGGCTGCTCGGGCAGTTTGACAGCCTATGCGATGGCGGCGGCCAGCCCGTGCCGGTGAACACCGCAGGGTCGAAAATCATTCAGTTGTACAAAAGCTATATCACCAGCTCGACGCTGAGTCCTGATTCGTAGGAGGCGCTATGGAGCTTCAAGGTTTTAAGCCGCAGCGTGGCGTAGCCATGGTGGAGTTCGCGATCACCTTGCCGTTGTTGCTGTTGTTGCTGCTGGCCATCGGCGAGATCGCGCGCATGCTCTATCAGTACAACAGTCTATTGCAGGCCAGTCGTGATGCCGCGCGGTTTGTCGCCATCGGCGCTTGGAATTCTACGCAGGGAAAGATCGACCTTACGAGTGATCCGCAGCTTGTGCTACAGACCAAGAATCTTGCCGTTTATGGTGTGCCGGGTAACACCGCAACCCCGTTGGTATCAGGGCTCACCAGCGCCAATGTGCAGGTCAGCGCCCAGGGCGCTGAGCATGTAAGCGTGACCATCAGCTATACCTTTGTCCCGGTCATAGGTAACGGTATTCCGGCATTTATCGGCAGTGGCACGGCGCTGAATTTTCCGCTGGTCGCCACTACCGTGATGAGGGCACTGTGATGAACAGAAAACGCATGCAGGGAGTTTATGTGGTGGAGTTCGCCATCATCGGCTTGGTGCTGTTCACCCTGCTGTTCGGCGTACTGGAAATGGCTCGTTTGTATTTTACCGTCGAAGCGCTGAATGAGGTGGTCCGCCGAGGCGCCCGCTTGGCAGTGGTATGTGAGATCAGTAGGCCAGAGATCTTACGTCGGGCGATTTTCAACGCGGCGACCGACAGCGGGGCGAGTAGCCTGATCAATAACCTCGACACCGCCGACTTGAACTTAACGTATCTGGATCAAAACGGCGCAGTGGTGGCCACTCCGAATGATGGCGGTGCGGGGTTTGACTCTATCCGCTACGTGCAGATCAGCATCCCAAATTTCAGTTTCAATTTGTTGATTCCAGGGTTCGGTGCGGGGATCACCTTGCCGCCATTCAGGGCGACCTTGCCAAGAGAGAGTCTTGGCTATGATGGCGCCAGCGGGGTCACCCAATGTTAAATTCCAAAGAACTCACGCTACCCCACGGCACGGCAAGCAAGCAGCTCTTGCGCCTATTGATTAGCAGTCGCGATGCTAAAGCTTTGCAGCATTTAGAGAACATCTGTCAGCACGCTACCAGCGTGCAGGTCAGCACACGTTTGGTGAGTAATGGCCATACCGATCCACTCTATGGACTGACACAACTTCCGGATTTTTTGTTACTGCGGGTCAGTCACCTGTGGCGTGAAGAGTTAGCCGCGCTGTTGCAGCGTCCAGTGCATGAGCGCCCACCGTTGCTGATCTGTGGCCCGTTGGATGAGCGTGAGGGGATTCGTCTGGCGATGCAGGCGGGCGCTCGCGACTTTCTCCCAGAGCCGGTGGCTGCCGAGGAGTTGTTGGGAGCCTTGAATCGGATGGTCAAGGAGGCGCACGGCAACAGTGCTGGCAACGGAAAATTGCTGGCGGTAATCAATGCCAAAGGTGGTTCGGGGGCCACTTTATTGGCCTGTAATCTGGCTCACCAACTCAGTGTCAAAGGCGGTAGCACTTTGTTGCTGGACCTCGATTTGCAATTTGGCAGCGTGGCCCATTACCTCGATGTGCAACCCAGCCATAGTCATGTCGAGGTACTGCAACAGATCGAGGGCATGGACAACGTGGCCTTGCGCGGTTTCTGCAGTCACTTTAGCCCGACACTGCATGTGCTGGGCGGGCGCGAAAATGAATTGTGCCTGCCAATGGATATCCGTCACGAACAACTCGAAGCCTTGCTGCATTTGGCTCGCAGCAGTTATGACTGGGTGGTGGTGGATTTGCCACGGCAGATTGATCACCTCACCGGCATCACTTTAGAGCAGGCCGACCAGGTGCTTATCGTGGTGCAGCAGAGTATCAGCCACCTTAAAGATGCCAGTCGCCTCGCACGCATATTGCGCGATGACCTCGGCGTGCATAAAAGCCACATGCAAGTGGTGGTCAACCGCTACAACAAAGCCTCACCTATTACGTTGCACGATATCGCTGCGGCGCTGCAGTGCAACGAATTGCAAAAGCTGCCCAATGACTTTGCGGTGGTCAGCGAGAGTCAGAACTCCGGTGTGCCGCTGGACTTGCAGGCGCCGCGTGCGCCTATCACGGTGGCCCTGCATGAAATGACGGTGGGGTTGTTGGGCAATACAGTGGTCCGTGAGCAAGGTTTGTTAACGCGCGCTTTCAGTCGTTTGTTCCGGGAGTGAAGCATGCTTAGTGACTTTCGTAATCGCTTGCGTCAGCAAGACAGCAAGACGGGGGCCGTGCTGGCATCCGAACCAAGTGTTAATGGGGGCGCTGATGCCCTGTTGGCTTGGGAGCACATTACCCCCGAATCGCTGTACGAAACCAAAACCCAGCTTTCGCCGGTGGAAAGCGAGTGGCGGGAAAGAATCTATCAGCAGTTACTTAAAGTGATGGATCTGTCCCTGCTCGACTCGTTGGAACCGGCCGATGCGGTGCGGCAAATTCGTGATATCAGCACCCGCCTACTGGACGAACATAGCGCTCCGGTGAGCACCGCCAGCCGGCAATTAATTATCAAGCAAATTGGCGACGAGGTACTCGGCCTAGGGCCATTGGAGCCGCTACTGGCTGACCATAGCGTGTCCGACATCCTGGTCAATGGTCATGCCTCGGTGTATGTCGAGCGCTTTGGCAAGCTACAGCGCACCGATGTGCGTTTTCGTGATGACCAGCATCTGCTGAATATTATCGACCGTATCGTTTCCAGTCTGGGCCGGCGTATCGATGAGTCTTCACCGTTGGTGGATGCTCGGCTCAAGGACGGCTCACGGGTCAATGCGATCATCCCGCCGCTGGCCATTGACGGGCCGAGCATGTCGATTCGCCGGTTCTCCGTGGACCTCCTCAATACCGAGAGTTTGGTGCAGTCCGGAACCCTGACCCCAGCCATTGCGTTGCTGCTCAAGGCCATTGTCCGTGGGCGCTTGAACGTGCTGATTTCCGGCGGCACCGGTAGCGGTAAAACCACCATGCTCAATGTGTTGTCCAGTTTCATCCCGCTAAACGAACGGATAGTCACTATCGAGGATTCGGCTGAACTGCAGTTGCAGCAACCCCATGTGGTGCGTCTGGAAACCCGGCCGGCAAATATCGAGGGCCGTGGTGAGGTGAGCCAGCGCGAACTGGTGCGCAACAGCCTGCGCATGCGCCCCGACCGCATTGTTATTGGCGAGGTGCGCGGTGCGGAGGCGTTGGACATGCTCACGGCGATGAACACCGGCCACGATGGCTCGCTGACGACCATTCATGCCAATACCGCGCGCGATGCCTTGGGCCGGGTTGAGAATATGGTCTCGATGACCGGTGCGACCTTTCCAATCAAAGCCCTGCGCCAGCAGATCGCCTCGGCCATCGATGTGGTGATCCAGTTGGAGCGTCAGGAAGATGGCAAGCGGCGGTTGATCAGCGTGCAGGAGATCAACGGCATGGAGGGTGACATCATCACCATGACCGAAATATTTGGCTTTGTTCGTCGCGGTATGGGCGAGCAGGGGGAAGTGCTCGGCGAGTTCAGGCCTACGGGCATGGTGCCGGCTTTCCGTGATGTGCTGGCCAAGCGCGGAATTGAATTACCGCTTAATTTGTTCCGTCCTGAGTGGATGGAGGCGCAGTCATGAATCAGATCCCCAGTGAGTACATCCTGGCTTTTCTAGGCATGGTGTTTGCCGCCGTTTTTCTCCTGACTCAGAGCTTGGTAGTGCCGGTATTCGGTGAGGCCAGTAAGGTGCGCAAGCGCATTCGCAACCGCCTAGGGGTGCTGGAACGGGCTGGCACCCAGCCGAACATGCAAATAATGCTGCGCCAGAAATACCTAAAGCGTTTAACCCCAATGGCGGCACGGCTGGAACAATTACCTGCGATGGAGGGCTTGGGGCAGCTGATTGAACAGGCAGGGCATCACTACCGTGCTTACCGAGTGGTGCTGCTCGGTTTGATTCTGGCGGTGCTTGCGGGTGTTGCGCTGTGGGGGCTTACGCTGCTTTGGTGGGTGGCCTTGCCTGTGGCTGTCGTGGCCTTTTGGCTGCCGTTGTTAAAAATAGCCAGTGACCGCAACAAACGTTTCGCACTCTTCGAAGAAGGCCTGCCGGATGCCCTGGATGCGATGTGCCGAGCCTTGCGCGCAGGGCATCCGTTCAACGAGACCTTGCAGCTGGTGGCGGAAGAACATAAAGGCCCGGTTGCCCATGAGTTCGGCCTGACCTTTGCCGACATCAACTACGGTAACGATGTACGCCGGGCCATGCTCGGTTTGCTGGAGCGGATGCCGAGTATGACGGTGATGATGTTGGTGACCTCGGTACTGATTCATCGCGACACCGGCGGTAACCTGACCGAGGTGTTGGAACGCTTGAGTAGTTTGATTCGTGGCCGTTTTCGCTTTCAACGCACGGTTAAAACGCTCTCGGCCGAGGGGCGCATGTCGGGCTGGATACTCGTCAGCATCCCTTTTCTGTTAGCCGCAGGCATTGTATTCACCAGCCCCAATTATCTGCCGATGTTAATCAAAGAACCCCTGGGACAGAAACTGATAGTGGCGGCTTTTGTTGGCATGCTGGTGGGGATTCTGTGGATCCGCAAAGTCATCCGCATAGAGGTTTAACTGCTCGATAACCGAGTGAGGTCAAAGACCATGGAGTATCTACTGAGTCTGCTCAATGGGGTGGTGGGTAATGAAATCTTGGCGCGCTTGCTGTTTATCACTGCCATTGGCCTGAGCACTGCACTGGCAGTGGCGACAGTGACGCTGTTGGTGCTGGCCCTGCGCGATCCGTTTCGACGTCGACTTGGCCTGATCACGCATGCACGGGATGGCAGCAGTTATGGTCAGGAGACACCGAGTAACTTGCAGTTAATGCTGGAGCAGTTGGGCCAGCGGTTTACCTCCGCAGAACAACACAATACTTCGGCCACCCGTGCGCTGCTGACCCATGCGGGATATCGCACGTCTGCGGCGGTGCAAGTGTACTGGTCGGTGCGTTTGTTGTTACCGTTATTGCTCTTGGGCGTGATGTTGCTGGCCTTGCCGTTTGTGCCCAAGTTGTCGATGGGTGTAGGTATTTGGCTGGTGGCTGCCGCCGTTGGGGTGGGCTGGTTGGCCCCATCAATTTATGTCAATAACCGCAAACAAGGACGCATGACTCGTCTGCTGGTGGCCTTTCCCGATGCCTTGGATTTGATGGTGGTCTGCGTGGAGTCGGGCCTGGCCCTGCCGCAAGCCATCGAACGGGTCGCCGACGAGATGGCGGTCAGCCAACCCGAGTTGGCTTTGGAGCTGGCCCTGGTAAATGCGCAAATACGCGCCGGTATTCCCAGTACCGAAGCGCTGAAACAGTTAGCCGAGCGCACAGGGCTGGAAGATATTCGTGGGCTGGTCAGCCTGCTGGCGCAAAGCATACGGTTTGGTACCAGTGTGGGTGCCACTTTGCGCATTTATGCCGAAGAGTTCCGCGACCGGCGGACTCAGCTTGCCGAGGAAAAAGCGGCGAAAATCGGCACCAAGTTGATATTCCCACTAATCTTCTGCTTGTGGCCGAGCTTTTTCCTGGTGGCCATTGGTCCTGCAATTATTGGCGTGCTTAAAGTCTTCGGGAAGCTATGACATGAATAAAGTCAGTTTGCTGTTGGTCGCTATTGCCGTGTTATCCGGCTGCAAGAGCATGAGTCCGGAGCAGGCAAGCGCTGACCACTCGATCTACAACGGCAACAATTCGGTGCTTTACCAGGCAAAACAGGAAATAGGTTCAGCCGATGAGGCCATGCTAATTGCTGCGCAGGCATACCGCGCAGGTGATCTAGACCAGTCGTTGTTCCAGTATTTACGCGCGCTGGAACTAGACCCGAAACGCTATGAGGCGTTGGTTTGGGTGGGACGTATCCACCGTGAACGGGGTAATACTCAGCTGGCAGAACTGGCTTTAAACGAGGTGCTAAGCAACGCGCCGGGGAACCTTGACGGGCTGACTGAGATGGGCCTGCTGAGCTTGGCAGGGCGTGATCATGCGCGTGCGCAAGAGATGTTGTTCAAAGCGGTGGCGGTGGATCAGCAGCGTCTTGCTAATAGCAAAGGCAGTAATCCAGCAAATGTGGCTGAGCTTAAGGTCGACAGTCGCTCGCCGGTCAAGGTTTACAACGGCCTTGGGGTGCTGGCGGATCTGCGCAATAACTTCGTAGAAGCTGAGGCTTATTACCGGCTGGCCATACAGATCGAACCCCGTTCGGCGTTGGTGCAAAATAGCCTCGGCTATTCCTTCTACCTCAATGGGCGCTGGGAAGAGGCCGCCCGGGCCTACCAGCAGGGTATTACTTACGATCCCAGCTACAAACCCTTGTGGCGCAACTACGGGTTGTTGCTGGCGCGTAATGGCCGATATGAAGAAGCCCTCTCGGCGTTCGAACGGGTTGAGAGCCGTGCCGAAGCCAGCAATGATGTGGGCTATGTTTGCTTGATTGAAGGCCAACTAGATCAAGCTGAACAGTTTTTGCGCAGTGCTATCGAACAGTCACCGTCGTATTACAACATTGCCTGGGACAACCTCAATCGCGTGCAGCAAATCAGAAAACTTCGCCAGTCGGCGGCTACTACCCACGGCGCTGCAGCAGTGGCCGTGGCGCGGTGAAGTTGTCCGGCAGACTGCTGCTGCCGGCGTCAGTGGGTAGTGGAGCACAGGCTTAACCCGCTGACGCTGACCAATCGGGCGCCATTAGTGGCGATTCTTGGCCTCGATCCATTGCGCCATGTACTGAGTGCTCTTGTGCAGATGATGGCGCAGCATGCTGCCGGTAAAATTGTTGCGCCGCTGCTCAGCCAGATTAGCCCGGCACTGGGCGATTCGCGCCAGTAGCAGGGCGGCAAAGTGCGTGCACTCGTAACGGGCAGCCAGCAGCGTCCAACCGTGGTTTTGCGCTTGTTGCCAGACGGCTTCATCGCGGTACAGCCGCACCGCCGCGTCGGCGATGGCCTGGGCGTTGCTGGCGATTTGGCCGGGCCAGGGTAGCTCGCCGTGCATGCCCTCGCTGCCAATCGGGGTGGTGACATTGGGGGTGCCGCAGAGCAGGGCGTCGGCAATCTTGCCCTTGATCCCGGCGCCGAAGCGCAGCGGCGCCAGGCAGACACGGGCGTTGCGCATTACCTCCAGGGCGTCCGGTGCCCAGTTCAGAATATGAAAACCTTGGGCGGCGTTGTGCAGGGCGGTGGCCTTGGGCGGCGTGTAAGAGCCATAAATATGCAGCTGGGCCTTGGGCAGTTGCTGGCGAATCAGCGGCCAGATGCTGTTTTTCAGCCACAGCACCGCGTCCCAATTGGGCGCATGGCGAAAGTTGCCGATGCTGATGAAGTGCTCGCGTTGGTCGAAGCTGGGTACCGGCTGCGGGGTGCTATCCAATAGCAATGGGCAGTGCAGCAACAAGGCCGGCGGCAGTTTGAATTGTTCGGTGAGCAGTTCGATCTCAGCATCGGAAATCATCAGGCTCAGGTCGCAGCGGTAGATCGCGGCTATCTCCCGCTGCGCAATATCGCTGGCGGCCATGCGCTGGAACAGCTCGGTTTGGTTGAGGCTCAGCAGTTCAGTGAAATCGTCGTTGTTACCGGCGGCTAGCTGCTCTTTCAGCGCCTGCTGACGGGCGTCACGTAGGCTTTGCAGGTCCGAGGTTTCCAGCATCCGCAGGGCATTTGGGCAATGTTTCTCGACCCGCCAGCCGAATTGCTCCTCCATCATAAAACGGTCGAACAGCACCACATCTGGCTGCAGCTCGGCCACGAAGCGGTCGAAGCTGCTGTTGTTCAGTTCAATGCTTTGCTCGGCAATGCCGAGGCTGGCCAAGTCGGCCTTGTGTTCGCCCTCGCTGGCCGGGCTGGTGAAAGTGATCTGCCAGCCGCTTTCCAAAAAGCATTCGAGCAATTGCAGCATATGGCCGCCGGCGGCCGATGAGCGCGGCTCCGGCCAGACATAACCGATGACCAGCAGTTTGCCGGGGGCGGGTGCAGTGGTGTGGTTCAACAGCAAAATTCCTTCCGAGGTGACTGACTCAAACGCCTGTGGGCGCGGTGTGGCTGGGCGCAATTATGCGCGATAGCGCAACGGCTGGCGCCTGGATTGGCGCGGCTGCAGCGGGTATTGATGCAAGGCGTTGCGTCGCGGTGTCGATACCAGGGCAGGCGGGCTATGGTTATAACTGGACCAACCGCCCAGGTTGTTATCCGGCAGACAGGAGCAACGCAATGCAAATCGGCATGATTGGACTCGGGCGCATGGGCGCCAGCATGACCACCCGGTTGCTGCGCGGCGGCCATGACTGCGTTATCCATGGTCGCCACCCGGAGGTGGTTGCGCGGCTGGTGGCCCTCGGCGCGCAAGCCAGTGACTCGCTGCCACAACTGGTCGCGGATTTAACCGCACCGCGGGTGATCTGGCTGATGGTGCCGGCGGCGGCGGTCGATGACTTAGTCAGCGAATTGCTGCCGCATTTGGCCGCCGGTGACATTTTGATCGACGGTGGCAACTCCCACTATCAGGATGATTTGCGCCGCGCCGCAAGCCTGCAAAAAGCCGGTATTGAGCATGTGGATGTCGGTACCAGTGGCGGGGTGGCCGGGCTGGAGCGTGGCTATTGCCTGATGATCGGCGGTGCGGAGGCGACTGTGCAGCATCTGGCGCCGTTGTTCACCACCCTGGCTCCAGGGGCGGGCACTGCTGCGCCGACTCCCGGCCGCCGCGCCGATGCCGGCACGGCCGAGCAAGGCTGGCTGCATTGCGGGCCCCACGGCGCCGGGCACTTTGTGAAGATGGTGCATAACGGCATCGAGTACGGGCTGATGGCGGCCTATGCCGAGGGGCTGAATATTTTGCGCAACGCCAATATCGGCAAACGCAGCCATGCGCTGGATGCCGAGACCACCCCGCTGCGCCAGCCCGAGCTGTACCAATACGAAATGAACCTGCCGGAGATCACCGAGCTGTGGCGGCGCGGCAGTGTGGTGGGTTCCTGGCTGCTCGATCTGACCGCCGCCGCCCTGGTAGCCGACCCGCAGTTGGACAGCTTTGCCGGGCGGGTGTCGGACTCCGGCGAAGGCCGTTGGACCCTGCAAGCTGCCATCGACGAGGCCGTGCCGACCCCGGTGCTGAGTGCGGCCTTGTATGCGCGCTTCAGTTCGCGCGGTGAGGCCGACTTTGCCAACCGTGTGCAATCGGCCATGCGCCATCAGTTTGGCGGCCATGTCGAAGTCCCCGTCAGCCCTGTCAGCGGTAAGGTGTGAGATGACTTACGACAGCCCAATCACACCGATAGCCGCCGATGCCCTGGTGGTCTTTGGCGCCACCGGCGACCTGGCCCGCAAGAAGATTTTCCCGGCGCTCTATGCCTTGTGTAAACGCGGCGCCCTGACGGTGCCGGTGATCGGCGTGGCCTCATCGGTCATGAGCAGTGAGGAGTTTCGCACGCGCGCCAAACACAGCATTGAGTCTGATTCGGCGGACTGCGATCCGCAGGTGTTGGATCAGTTGCTGTCGTTGTTGCAGTACGTCAGCGGCGATTACCAAGCGGCGACCACCTTTGCCGGGCTCAAGCGCGCGCTCGGTGGAGCGTTGCGCCCGGCGCATTATTTGGCCATTCCGCCGGTGTTGTTTGCCACGGTGATTCGCGGTCTGGGCGCCGCCGGGTTGGCTAAGGGCGCGCGGGTGATAGTGGAAAAACCCTTTGGTCGCGACCTGGCCTCGGCCCGTGAACTGAACGGCATTGCGCTGGAAGTCTTCCCTGAAGAGGCGATTTTTCGCATCGATCACTTCCTCGGCAAGGAAGCGATCATGAATATTCTGTATTTTCGCTTCGCCAATTCATTTCTCGAACCGATCTGGAACCGCAGCCATGTGGCCAGCGTGCAGATCACCCTGGCCGAACGCTTTGGCGTGCAGGGCCGTGGCGGTTTTTACGAGAGCGCCGGCTGCCTGCGTGACGTGCTGCAAAACCATCTGTTCCAGATTGTCGCACTGCTGGCCATGGAGCCGCCCGGCAACCGCCATTTCGCCGCGGTGAATGCGGAAAAGCTCAAGGTGTTTGAGGCCATGCGCCCGTTGCAGCAGGCCGATCTGGTCCGTGGCCAATACCTGGGTTATCGCGACGAGCCGCAGGTTGACCCGCACTCGGAGGTGGAAACCTACTGCGCCATGCGCTTGCACATCGACTCCTGGCGCTGGGACGGAGTGCCCTGGTACCTGCGTTCGGGCAAGTGCCTACCCGAGACCGCCTGCGAGGTGCTGGTGCGCTTGAAGCCGCCGCCTTTGCGCCTGTTTGCCGATGCGATTGCCAGTGACGCCCAGGCCAACTACCTGCGGTTTCGCCTGTCGCCGCACTCTATGATTGGCCTGGCGGCCCGGGTGAAGCGCGCCGGCAAAGCCTTTGTCGGCGAGCAACACGAGCTGGTCCTGAGCGAAGACGGCGCCAGCGAGCAAGCCCCCTACGAGCGCTTGCTGGCCGATGCACTGGCGGGTGATCCGGCTTTGTTCACCCGCGAAGATGCGGTGGAGGCGGCTTGGCGGGTGGTCGAGCCGGTGCTCAGCCAGCCTACACCGGTGATCCTTTACCCGCAGGGCAGTTGGGGGCCGTTAGCCGCTGAGCGGTTGATTGCCGACGATGGCGGCTGGCAAAACCCCGCTGCCGCGCCTTGAGCGATTGAACTGCCGCCAGCACAACCACTAGCCCGCGCACCTACAACGCTGTTGGTAACCGCTGGCAGGCATTTATTGCGTACCGAACATGGCCGTCCAGTAGATTCCCGCATCACTCTTGGGATCAACCGCATAGGCGGCGCCCAGCTCGCGAAACTCCGGGTTCATCAGGTTGGCGCAGTGGCTGGGGCTGGCCAGCCAGCCATCGACCACTTTGCGCGCGCTGTCGTGCCCGGCGGCGATGTTCTCGCCGATCTGCTGGCCGACGTAGCCGGCCAATTCAGCGCGATCCCCCGGCGTGCGGCCATCGCGGTCTTTGTGATCGAAGAAATTATTATTGGCCATGGCCCGCGCATGGTTTTCGGCGGCAGTGGCCAATGTGGCGTTCCAGGTCAGCGGGGTGGTGGCGGCAAAGGCTTGGGCGCCGCATTGGCGCGATTGCGCGCGGGCACTGTTGAGCGTTTCGAGGAGTTTCTGGCCCTCCGCTTGCCAGTCAGCCAGGCGTGCCGAGAGCAGCTGACGCGCCAGTACGATGCGCCACTCGCGGTCTTCGCGGCGCACGCCGATATCGACGAATTGTGGGTCCAGCAGCACCCGGCAGAAGCTCTCTTGCAGCGCTGTCATGGCCGACTGCGCATTACGCGGCCCGGATAAGCTGATCGCCTGCACGCTGGACATTGGGTAACTGGCGCGTGCCAGCGCTTGCTGCAGGTCCCCGAGGGTATTCAGAGGCAGCACCAGGCGCGGATCGGCGGCCAGCGGTGGCAGCTCCTGGGACGCCTGACCCGCGCAGCGTTGTACCTGGCTGCGGTAGGCGTTGATCGACTCGATCAGCTGCGTCTCTTCGGTGGCCATGGCCGTGGCGGCGAACAGCAACGCCAGAGGCAGCGCGGCAAGACGCATAACGGAGGATAGAACGCGCATGGAGGTCTCCCTTGAGTTGACTGCGTCCATGATGCGCGATTTCGCCCCGGCCCGCGCAAGACCTTTTTAGTCTCGCCCGCACTGCGGCCGCTTGCCTAAAACCCTCGAATAGTTCTCACGGGCTTTCTCTTCGACTTGACGCCAGTCAAGTTCAGTACGGCGCTTGCGGCGTAGATTCACTGCATCTTGTGTTTCTTAGCTGCATTTAATCAACATATTGTGTTGGAGCCGAATATGCCGAGCTTGCCCTATAGCAGTCGTCCGGTGTCGTTGCGCAAGCGTGACGGCCGTTTAGTCGCCTTTGAACTGGGCAAGATCCAGACGGCGATTGCCGCCGCCGGTATCGCCAGCGGCGAGTTTGCCGGTATCCAGGCCGGCCCCTTGGCCGAGCTGGTACTGGCGCGCTTGCTGGCCCACGAGACTCTGGATGTCGAGCAGATCCAGGATCAGGTCGAGCGGATTCTGATGGAGGCGTACTACTACGCCAGTGCGCGCGCCTACATTGTGTACCGCGAGCAGCATGGTCGGCTGCGCCGCGACCGCAAGGCGATTGTCGAGGTGGCGGCCTCGATGAATGAATACCTGTCCCGCGAAGACTGGCGCGTGCAAGCCAACGCCAACCAAGGTTATTCCCTGGGCGGCCTGGTGCTGAATGTGGCGGGCAAGGTCACCGCCAATTACTGGCTGGATGAGGTCTACAGCGCCGTGATCGGCGAGGCCCATCGCGCCGCCGATTTGCACATCCATGATCTGGACATGCTAGCCGGTTATTGCGCCGGCTGGTCGCTACGCACCTTGCTCAATGAGGGCTTGAATGGTGTGCCGGGGCGGGTCGAGGCCGGGCCGCCCAAGCACCTGACCAGCGCCCTGGGGCAGATGGTGAACTTTCTCGGTACCCTGCAAAACGAGTGGGCCGGCGCCCAGGCGTTCAGCTCCTTCGACACCTATCTGGCGCCCTATGTGCGCAAAGACCAACTGGGTTTCGAGGAGGTCCGTCAGGCCATTCAGGAATTTATCTACAACCTTAATGTGCCGTCCCGTTGGGGCACGCAAACGCCCTTCACCAATCTGACCTTCGACTGGGTGTGCCCGGAAGATTTGCGCGAGCAGATCCCCTATATCGGTGGCGTTGAGATGCCCTTTGCCTATGGCGATTTGCAGGCTGAGATGGAGTTGATCAACCGTGCCTATATCGAGGTGATGCAGGCCGGCGACGCCAAGGGCCGGGTGTTTACCTTCCCGATTCCGACCTACAACATCACCCATGACTTCCCCTGGGACAGTGAAAACGCCGAGCGGTTATTTGAAATGACGGCGCGCTACGGCCTGCCGTATTTTCAGAACTTTTTGAATTCCGACCTGCAGCCCAATCAGGTGCGCTCCATGTGCTGCCGTCTGCAGCTGGACGTGCGCGAGTTGCTCAAGCGCGGCGGCGGTCTGTTTGGTTCGGCCGAGCAGACCGGCTCCCTGGGCGTGGTGACCATCAACTGTGCGCGCCTGGGTTATCTGTACCAGGGCGACACTGCCGGCTTGCTGCGCCGTATCGATCAGCTGATGGAGCTGGCGATGCAAAGCCTGGAGGTCAAGCGCAAGGTGATTCAGCACCATATGGACGCGGGCTTGTATCCCTATACCAAGCGCTACCTGGGCACCTTGCGTAACCACTTCTCGACCATTGGCCTGAATGGCATGCACGAGATGCTGCGCAATTTCAGTGGCGATCAAGAGGGCATGCACACCGAGGTCGGCCGCGACTTCGCCCTGCACCTGCTCGACCATGTGCGGGCCAGCCTGGTGCGTTTCCAGGAAGAAACCGGGCACCTGTACAACCTCGAAGCCACGCCCGCCGAGGGCACCACGTACCGTTTCGCCAAGGAAGACCGCAAGCGTTATCCCGACATTCTGCAGGCCGGCGGTAGCGATGCGCCGTACTACACCAACTCCTCGCAATTGCCGGTGGGCTTCACCGATGACCCTTTCGAGGCGCTGGAGTTGCAAGACGCCCTGCAGTGCAAATACACCGGCGGCACCGTGTTGCACCTGTATATGGCCGAGCGGATCAGCTCGACCGAGGCCTGCAAAAACCTGGTGCGTAATGCCCTGAGCCGCTTTCGACTGCCGTATTTGACCATTACCCCGACGTTCTCGATTTGCCCGCAGCACGGCTATCTGGACGGCGAACACGAGTTTTGCCCGCACTGCGACGATGCCTTGTTGCAGCGCCAGCAAGCCCGCGCCGCTATCTGCGCCTGACGCATCGGCAACGCCCGCACCACCTATGTTCATCCACGCAAGGAGCAACACCATGCACACAACTGTTCAACAATTGCCTCAAGAGCTGCGTCAGCGCTGCGAAGTCTGGACCCGGGTCATGGGTTATCACCGTCCGGTAGCGGCTTTTAACCCCGGCAAGCAGGCTGAGCACCGTGAGCGTCAGCACTTTATCGAAGCTTCCGCGCAATGCCAGCGGGGGTGAGTCAAACGCTGCGAGTCGGGGGCTTCGTGCCCCTGACTACCCTGGATTATCCGGGGCGCTTGGCCTGTGTGCTGTTTTGTCAGGGCTGCGCCTGGCGTTGTCGTTATTGCCATAATCCGGAGCTGATAGTGCCGCGCGGCGCCCAGGAGAAACCCTGGGCCGAGGTGTTGGCGTTTCTAAAACGTCGGCAAGGCTTGCTGGAAGCGGTGGTCTTCAGCGGCGGTGAGGCAACCCTGCAGGCCAGTTTGCCGAGTGCGATGAGCCAGGTCCGCGAGCTGGGTTTTCTGGTTGGTTTGCACACCGCCGGGATTCGCCCGCACGTGCTGGCCAAGGTCTTGCCGCTGGTGGATTGGGTCGGTTTCGATGTGAAAGCCCTGAGTGAGGACACCGCGCTGATCACCGGGGTAAGGGGCAGCGGGGCGGCCAACTGGCGCAGCCTGGAATTACTGTTGGAAAGTGGCGTGGACTATGAATGCCGCACCACTGTGCATTGGCATTTGATCGATTGCGCCAAACTCTGGACGCTGGCCCAGCGGTTACGCGCCGCCGGAGTGGAGCGCTACGTGATCCAGACGGTACGCACCGCCACCATGTGGGACCCCAAGCTGCCGTCGATCCCCGCACCTCTGCATCAAGAGCAACTCTGGCAGCGTCTTGAGCAATTATTTCCGCACTTCAGCCGACGTGGGCAATAGAAAACTACTGCGCTCGGTTATGCGGCGTTGCGCCTTGTGACCCACATGGATGTGGGAAATGCAGCTAGCCCGAAGGAGCGGGCGTCGCACTAACCTTCGCTCGCTACGTTTTCATATGGCTTGAAGCAGCGGCTATTTCACACGGCCTGCAGCAGCGGCTCTTGGTTAAATTCGCCAAGCAAGCGCGCCACGCTGGGGATAATGATGTGCCGGCCATGGCTCTCGATCAGTCCGGCTTGGCGTAAACGCGCCATGGTTCGCGAGAGGGTTTCCGGTTGCATCGACAGCCGCGCCGCAATCAAACGTTTGGGCAGTTGCAGGTCGATCTCGGCGCTGTCGACGGCGCGATTTTCTAATTGCTGAATCAGATACAGGGCAAAACGCTGGGTGGCATTTTGCAGTGTCAGGGTCTCGATCTCGCCCAGGCGCTGATGCAGGCGAATGCTCAAGTGCCCGAGCAGGTGCAGGCAGGTGCCTGGGTGTTCGGCCAACAGTTGCAGCATCAGGCGATTGGGAAAGCTGATTAACTCCACCGCATCCAGGGTCTCGGCGCACACCGGGTATACCGAGTGCTGCATAAACATCACCGCCTCGGCGAAGGTCTGTCCGGGGTGAATGATCTCGACGACTTTCTCCTGGCCATCGGCCGAGATGCGGAACAACTTGACCCGGCCACTGAGCACCAGAAAAAACCGTTCGGCCGCCTGGCCCTGTTGCAGCAGCAAGCTGTGCACCGGCCAGGCGCGCTGTTGTGCCTCGGCCAGCAGGCGGTTTTGCGCATCGGCGGCAAACAGGTTGAACAGCGGGTGCTGCAGAACCAACTGACGCACGTCGAGGGTCTGGATCATTGGCTGTTCCTTTGAAGGGTAATGGGCCGGTTAAATCCACACCAAGCAGGCCGAGGTAGGGTGGGTTAGTGGCGCAGAGCAGGGGCAGGGCATCAACTGCGCAATATGTGCGCCACGTAACCCACCATGGCGTTCGACCGGTAAACCGCATGGTGGGTTACGCGGCGCCCGGCTTGCACGGTGATGCAAACAACCACCGCCCGCGACGCTAACCCACCCTACGAATTACTGCGCCTCAGGCATCACCAACCGACCCACAGGTTCAACACATAACTGGGACAGAGCCAAAAAAAGCCCCGGCATTACCCTGGGGTAACTGCCAGGGGCAAGTTGTTTCTACCGTGCTGATGCGCTGCAGTAAGGCTCGGCGGCGGAGCCCACTCTGCGACTAAGCCTTGCTGCAGTGCTGACAGATTAGGTGGGATGGGCCGTGGCGACTATTGCTCGCAAGAGGTACACCGGCGGACGCTGGGCATACCTCTTGCGTTTGGCGCAGGCCATTGGCGGCAATCAGGGCTGGCGTAAATCGATGGCGGTGTCGCCTTGGCCGTCGAACAACTGGCCCGGTGCGCGCGGCAAGGCGTTGGGGATTTTATCCGCGCCTTGGTCGCCGAGAATGCGGATGTCGCTGTACTTCTTGCCAGAAATGGCAGCCATGCCGGCGCTGTCGCGAACGATAGTCGGCCGTAGGAACACCATCAGATTACGTTTGGTGTGCACATCTTTGCTGGAGCGAAACAACGCGCCGAGCCAAGGAATATCGCCCAGCAATGGCACCTTGGATTCGCTCTGGGTGACGTCGTCCTGAATCAAACCGCCGAGCACAATGATCTGCCCATCGTCGGCCTGCACCGTGCTTTTGATTGAGCGTTTGTTGGTGATCAGATCGCTGGCGCCGGAGGCGGTGGTGGTGACTGGGGCGAGGGAGGAGATCTCCTGGTCGATCTCCAGACGCAAGGTGGCCCCATCATTGATATGCGGGGTGACCTTAAGTTTGACCCCGACATCCTGCCGCTCGATGGTGGTGAAAGGATTGCCGGCGCCGGCCGCATCGGTGGTGTAGGAGCCGGTTTGAAAGGGCACGTTTTGCCCGACCAGAATCTCGGCTTTCTGGTTATCCAGGGTCAGCAAGCTCGGGGTGGACAGCAGGTTAATGTTGCTGTTGGCCGACAGGGCGGTGATCAGCACACCAAAATCACTGCCACCTAAACCGACAATGGCACCATCGGGCAGGCTGGTCGGCAGTTTCTTGTCCTTGAGGGCCGTCAGCGCCGTGCCAATCGAGATGCCGGCATTGTTGAAGTTGCTGCCGCCGATGGCGCTACCGCCGCTGCCATCGCGGGTGTCGACCGCCCACTGCACACCGACGGCCTGACTGATGTCGCCGGAAATCTCGACGATGGCCGCTTCCACCATTACCTGGGCGCGGGGCACATCCAGCTGGCGGACGATCTCCTCCAGGGTGGTGACGATTTCCGGTTCGGCGTAAAGCACCAAGGCATTCAGGCTTTCATCGGCGCGAATCAGGATGTCTTGCGGCTTGCTGCCCGCCGTGTCGCTGCCCGGGGTTTTCAGCCCTTCGGAGATTTTGCCGAGGGTTTCCGCCAGGGTTTTTGCATCGTTATGGCGCAGGCGAATCACCCGGGTATTGGCCGACCGGGCGGTGGGAGTGTCCATCAATTGCGCCATGGCCACCAGTTTGGCCCGCGCTGCCGGTGGGCCAAGCAGAATCAGCCGGTTGGTGCGCGCATCGGCAATCACCTGGCTGCTGCCGGTGCCTTTGGCTTGGCCGCGAAGCATGGCGTTGTTGAGCATTTCGGCGGCGTCCATGACCCAGGCGTGCTGCAGATTCACCACGCTGTAATCATTGCTGCTCTTTTGGTCGAGCTGCTTCACCAGGGTTTCGATTCGGTCGATATTGCCGCTGCGGTCGCTGATGATCAGCGCATTGGCCGAGGTGACTGCGGCTAGGTGGCCGTATTGCGGCACCAGTGGGCGGATCAGCGGGATCAACTCGGCCACCGAACCTTGCTGTACCTGAATCACCCGGGTTTCCAGTTTGTCGGGTGAGGCTTGGCCATTATTGGCTTCGGCTTTGGCCTCGGCATTGGGGATTATTCGCGACTGACCGCCTTCGGTGACCACGCTAAAACCGTGGGTGGCCATTACCGAGAGAAACAGCGCATAGACCTCAGACAGGCTCAGGGCCGTTTTCGACAAAACCGTGACCTGGCCTTTAACTCGGGGGTCGACGACAAAAGTCTCGCCGGTGATCTCGGCCACCTGATCGGTAAACTCGCGGATGTCGGCTTCTTTTAAATTGATGGTCCAGCGTTCTTCTTGTTGCGTGCTGCTGGGGGCCACGGCGGTGATTTCCGCCATCAGCGGCAGCGGCACTAACAGCAAACCGGCGGTCAAAAAGGCAAAGCGCAAGCGAGACGGGAGGGTAGGCATAAACTCAGTCATTTTCCGTAGGCTGTTCGGTGGGGGCGTCGACCGGTGTCTCCACCGCCTGCATCTGTTGTTGCAACGCTTGCATGCGCTCACGCAGCTGGTTGCCGCTTTCTTCTTCGAGTTGTTGCAGTTGTTCAAGGTTGTTGTCGGCCGCAGGTTCTGTTTGATTTTGGCTGCTGGCCAGCGCTGAGCGCTGCTTAAACGCCAGGGTTTCCAGGCGTCCGTTGCGTTTGAGTTCGACCCGGTCGCGATAGACCGCGTGCAACACGACACCTTCACTGAGTTGACTGCCGATCAGGTAGCGTTTGGCCTTGCTGCCTTCCAGCGCAATGATGGCGCTGGAGCGGGCGGGATCGGCATGTACAAAGCTGCCCAGCAGGGTCAGGCGCAGATTGGTGTTTGGGGCGGCGGCGCTTTCGAGGGGCGCGGCGCTGCCAAATAGCGGCAACAGTGAGACTTGCGCAGGGCCGGCGGCTGACTGATTTTGGCTGCTGACAGCGGCGGCGGGGGCTTGCAACAGGCGCCGCCAGCCAAGGCTTTGCCAGGCCAGACTGGCGCTCATAAGCACAATGATCAGTACGGCGAGAAGACTGGGAACACGAGGTAGAAGCCAACGTTGGACGCCGAGAAAAGGCAATTGAATGCTCCGCTAGGTTATTTTTATTAGGCTAAAGGGCGGCCAGATCATAGCAGCAAGGCACCGGCGGGCGGCAAGCCTTGGCGGCAAAGTTTGTCGATTAGCCCGCGGATAGCCGCTTCAGCCCAGGTGTTAGCGTCGTAATCCAGCCACTAAGGCCTAAGCCAGGGTGCCAATCTTGGCCAATTCCTGTTGCAGTTGTTGCGGTGTGAATTGCTCGCGAGGCAAATCGATAAATACCTGCAGCCGCCGCTGGATCTGCGCCAGGGTGTGGGCGAAGGCGGCGCTGATTTGCCTGGCGTCGCCGCTTACCTCCGAGGGATCCTCCAGCCCCCAATGCAGCCGCGTGGCGTTGCCGAAATAGGTCGGACATTCTTGTTTAGCGGCATTGCCGCAGACGCTGATAACGAAGTCCGGGGCCAGCTCGCGGTGTGCATCGCAGGCTTTGCTGGCCAAACCCTGGGTATCGATGCCGGCGTTAGCCAGCACCTGCAGGCTCAAGGGATTGACCACGCCACTGGGCTGGCTGCCGGCGCTGTAAGCGCGCATGCCGGGTGGCGCCAGATGATTAAACATCGCCTCGCTGAGGATGCTACGGCAGCTGTTGGCGGTGCACAGAAATAGAACTTTCATGGCTGAGTCTCACAAGGCAGTGGCGCAGAGCGTTGAATAGTTATTAGCAGCAGGCTGCAGGCTGACCTGCGCCAGGCGACTGGTCGTAGGGCAGCACCGAACCGCAGCCTTGGAAAATCCCAAAGTGCTGGCTGAAGTCACCAATAAACGTGAAATATGGCGCAAAGCGGCTGCCGTGCAGCATGCGCCAAGTGTTGCCGCACACTGGAAATACCCGGCCGGTTTCGATGTGGTGATGCTTGTCGAGGACAAAACGGTGTTCGGCATTGGCAATGCCGCCGTTATAGATCACCGCCTGGCCGTGGTCTTCGCAGGCCGGCTCCAGGTCGTCGAGCTTGAATAGCCGGTAGGTGGCCGAATAGAAGCGGGCGTTGCCCAGTTTGGCGGCGATCCGCGGGTCGCTGATGCTGATCGGCAGGTCTTCCACCAGGCGCGGGTCGGCAAAGCCGTGGCGTTTGGCCAGGTTGTGAAAGTCGTTCCAATACAGCGCGCCGCCCAGGCATTCGCCGTATAGCACTTCGTCTTCGCGCAGTGCGGCCGGCAGGCGGCGGTCGGCGTAGACGTCGGAGAAGTACAGCTCGCCGCCTTTTTTCAGCAGTCGATAGGCCTCACGCAGCACGCTGTCTTTGTCTGGTGACAGATTAATCACGCAGTTGGAAATGATCACATCGAAGCTTTCATCGGCAAAACCCAGGGCATCCAGGTTTTCGATATAACCCTGATGGAACTCGACATTGGCATAGCCAAATTGCTCGGCGTGGTAAGCCAGATAGGCGCGGGCCACCTCCAGTTGCTCGACGGTCATATCGACCCCGACCACCCGGCCTTTGGCACCGACCAATTGCGCCAACAAGTAGCAGTCGCGCCCCGAGCCGCTGCCTAAATCCAGCACCCGCGCGCCCTCAAGCAGTGCTGGGGCCACCAGGCCGCAGCCGTAATAACGGGCGCTGACTTGCTCATGCACCTTGCTCAGCAGGGGCTTGAGCCATTGCGGCATGTTGGAGGCGTCGCAGCAGGCGCTGGTTTTCAGGTCGTCGCTGTGCTGGAGGATTTTGCCGTAGTAGTTCTGCACGGATTCAAGCATGGGGCGCCTCACTTAAAAAACTTGGACAGGTTGCGATTGGGACAAGATTAGATGTTGCCATGGCGGCGCATAAAGCTTTGATCAAGGTGATCTTTCCAGCGGCCAAGCAACTGGCCCTCAAAGGTTAACCCGGCCCAACTGGCCAGCGCGCCGCCATCGCCGGTGGCCAATAGGGCCAGAGCGCGGCGCTGCGGCTGGTAAGTGCGCAGCGCGCGTTGTTCGCTCAGCGCCGCCAGGTTATGGGCTAACACCGGCCCTTGGCGCACGGCATAGACGCCATTGTGCGGCGTATGGGCGAGGCTTGCGCAGTCGCCGACCGCGAATACAGTGGGATGGGAGCTGCTTTGCAGGCTGGCCGTGATGCTGACAAAACCTTGGTTGTCGCAGGCTAAACCGCAGGCTTGCAGCCAGGGCAGGGCGCTGGCACCACTGGCAATGACCGCCCGATTGCCGCGCCACACCACTCGGGCAGCACTCAGCAGGTGTTGCCCCTGCGCCTCATCGACGCGGCAGTGCTCCTGCACCACGACTTGAGCTTTGCCCAAATAGGCCAAGGCGCGTTTGCGCAAGGCCGGCGGATGGCCGTCGAGGAGGTTGCCGGCAGTCAGCAAAGATAGCGCCGGCAATTGCGGCGCCAAGGCCAGTGCCAACTCCACCCCAGCGGCGCCACCACCGAGAATCGCCAGTGGCTGGGGCTGCTGTTGCCAGCGCTGCCAACGGGCAATAAAAGCGCTGAAGGGTTTCACCGGCAGCAGTTCCAGACCGCTGCCGTACTGCGTGGGCGCCAAGGGCTGCGAGCCAAGATTGAGCGACAAGTAGCGATACTGCAGTTGCCGGCCATCGCTCACTTGCAGTTGCTGGGCTGCTGGTTCGAGCCCGCAGGCCTGACCCAGCAGCAGCTCAACCCCGGCCGCGGTGCAGAGTTCGGTCAAGCCAATGCGGCATTGCTCCAGGGCATAACGCCCGCGCAGTAGCCCCGGCAACATGCCGGAATACCAGGCATGGGCATCGGCACTCAGTAGGCCAATGTGCCCGGCGGGGCGAGTCTTCGGGTTAACGGCCCACTGACGCAACACACCCAAGTGCGCGTGACCGGCGCCGGCCAGCAGCAGGTCGAAATGCTCACCCATGGGCTGTGGGCTCAACGCAGCCGCCACAGATGCAACCGGCGCACCCAGCGCAGCAGCCCTTGCGGGGCATGGGCGCGTTTCCAGTTGCCGGCGGCGTATTTATTCGCCTCGGCCAGGGTTGGGTAGGTGTGGATGGTGCCGAGTAGTTTGTTCATGCCCAGGTTGTGCTTCATCGCCAGTACGTATTCGGTCAGCAAGTCGGCGGCGTGCTCGCCGACTATGCAGGCGCCGAGGATCTGGTCTTTACCCGGCACGGTCAGCACTTTGACAAAGCCATGGGCGGCCTCGTCGGCGATGGCCCGGTCGAGATCATCAATGCCGTAGCAGGTCACTTCATAGGCAATGTTCTGCGCTTGGGCGTCTTGCTCGTTGAGGCCGACGCGGGCGACTTCCGGGTCGGTAAAAGTCGCCCAGGGAATGACCCGGTAATCGACCTTGAAGCGTTTGAAGTCGCCAAACAGCGCATTGACCGCCGCGTACCAGGCCTGATGGGCCGCCACATGGGTGAACTGATAGGGCCCGGTGACATCGCCGCAGGCATAAATATTCGGGAAGCGGGTGGCCAGATACTGGTCGGTTTCCAGCGTGCCATTGGCCCGCAGCTTGAGGTCGAGGTTTTCCAGGCCCAGGCCGCTGGTGTTGGCGACGCGGCCCAGCGCCAGCAGCAGTTGATCAAATACCAGGCACACTTCAGCGTCATCGGCCAGGTTCAGACAGATCAGCCGCCGTTCGCCATCCACCACCTCAACCCGCAGGGCGCGGTGTTGCAGGCGCAGATCGACGCCATCGGCGCGTAGGCTGTCCATCACCAAGCTGCTGGCATCCAGGTCTTCGCGGATCAGTAGGCGCTCGGTCATCTCCACTTGGGTGACTTGGCAACCGAGGCGCTGGAAGGCCTGACTCAACTCACAACCGATAGGCCCGCCGCCGAGCACCAGCAAGCGTTCGGGGCGTTCGCGCAAGGCCCAGACGTTATCGGAGGTCAGCGGGGTAATTAGCTCCAATCCTGGAATATTCGGCACCAACGGGCGAGCACCACTGGCAATAATAATGGCGCGGCTGCGCAGGGTTTGGCCGTTCACTTCAACCGTCCAGGGTGAGGTGATTTGCGCGGCGCCGGCAATCACCTGCACGCCCAGCGCGGTGTAGCGCTCGGCCGAGTCATGGGGCTCGATAGTGCTGATGACCCGCTGCACCCGCTGCATCACCGCGGCGAAATCCACTTCTGTATGGACCGGCTGAAAACCAAGCTGCTCGGCTTTTTTCAGCTCATGGGCAAATTTGGCCGAGCGAATCAGCGCTTTTGAGGGCACGCAACCGGTGTTCAGGCAGTCGCCACCCAGTTGGTGTTTTTCAATCAGACTGACTTCGGCTTTGACTGCCGCAGCAATGTAGGCGCTGACCAAGCCGGCGCTGCCGCCGCCAATCACCAGCAGATTGCGGTCGAATTGCTGCGGTTTGTTCCAGCCTTGATAAACCCGACGGGCCTGCAAACGCTCCAGCAGCTTGCGCGCCAGCAGCGGAAACACTCCAAGCAGGGCAAAGGCGCCGAGCAGGCTGGGCGAGAGAATCCCGCTTAACGAATCCAGTTGGCCCAGTTCTCGCCCGGCATTCACATACACCAGGGTGCCCGGCAGCATGCCGATCTGGCTAACCCACCAAAATGTGCGCGCCGGCAGCTTGGTCAAGCCCATGGCCAGGTTGATCAAGAAAAACGGAAAGGCCGGCACCAGGCGCAGGGCAAACAGGTAAAACGCGCCGTCGCGTGCCAGCCCGGCTTCGATGCCGGCCAGGCGTTGGCCGAAACGTTGCTGCACCCAGTCCTGTAATAGAAAACGGCTGCTGAACATCGCCAGCACGGCGCCCAGGGTCGAGGCGAAGGAGACAATCAACAAACCCTGCCACAGACCGAACAGTGCGCCGGCCACCAGGGTCATCAAGCTGGCGCCGGGCAGTGACAGACCTGTAACCGCCACATACAGCGCAAAGAAGGCCGCCGCCGCCAGCAGCGGGTCGGCGACCACCTGGGCCTGCAATGCCGCTTGCTGGGCCTTGAGGCTTGCCAGTGTCAGGTATTGGCTGAGGTCGAAGGCAAAAAAGCCGGCGATCAGTAGCACGATGAGGCCCAGCAGCAGGCTTTTACGCAGAGTCATAGGGTGGTGCTTCCTGATTGAGTCGATGCAGTTTGGGGCGGCTGGATGCGGTTGGTTTATTCGTAGGGTGGGAAACGGCGGAGCCTTTCCCACCAAATCCGGTGATAGTGGTGCCCACGGCATCGGTGGCCAAGCAAAGGGTTGTCCACACATTTGTGGCCAAGCAAGCGTTGTCCACCCTACGCCAAGGCTCCCGAGCAACTGGAACCCTGGCCTGCGGTGCAGGCGTAGCAGTGGTCGCGGGTGATTATTGGGTTGCCGTCAATACTGCGCTTGAGCAAGTCGCTCAGGTGCGCACGGTCGCGGGCCAGCACATTGGGCGCGGCAAGCTCGAGGTTAAGTTCGAGCATCTGATTGAAGTCGCAGTCGTATAAATAGCCTTGCCAGTCGACGCTGACCAGCGAGCGGCACATCACGGTCTTGAGGTTCTCGGCGCGGTAACTGCTGCGCAGCAACTGCATGTAGTCGTTGAATTGGCCTTTGCTGACCAAGGTGCTGCCAAAACGCGCAATTGGCTGATTGGTGACGGTCAGTAAGTGGTTAAACAGAATGCCGAAATCCTCGAATAAATGGGTTTTGAAGTCGCTTTCCAGTGCCGCCTGGGGCGGTGGCAGGCTCGGCCCTTGGGGGTTGTAGACCAGGTTCAACACCAGTCCCGAACCCTCTACCCCATAACCCAGGGCATTGAGCTGGCGCAGCCCGGCAATGCTGGCCTCGAACACCCCGTCGCCGCGCTGACGATCCACCAGTTCGCGCGAATAGCAGGGCATCGAGGCGCTGATTTCAACCCCTTGCGTGGCCAAGAACTCGGCCAGATCCTCCTGGCCCGGCTCGCTTAAAATCGTCAGGTTGCAGCGATCAATCACCCGTATGCCTGCGCCGCGCGCATGCTCCACCAGCTCGCGAAAACGCGGGTGCAGCTCCGGCGCGCCACCGGTTAAGTCCAGGGTCTGTACCGTGTGGCTGTCGAGCACTTGCACGAGCTGCGCCAGGCTCTCATCGGTCATCGCCTCGGTGCGGGTGGGCCCGGCATTCACATGGCAATGCAGGCAGCGCTGGTTGCAGCGATAGGTCAGGTTGACCTGCAAGGCCTCCAATGCGCCACGGCGCAGGCTGGGGAAGTGCAAGGCATTCAGGAGCGGCAGGGTGGGGTGCATGGGTGGTTCTCCGGCAATCTGCCTATTGGATGCCAAACGGCGCGGGGCGTTACAACAGCCGGGCAAATTTAACTGAAAAGCCTAACAGCGCCAGTGATTTAGCTCGCTGCCGTGGTGCGGGCTATTCAATCCGGGGCTTTTCCTCTAGCGTGGGGTTTTTGCAGGCAGGCGTGAATTTACCATGAGCGATAACCCCAGCGATCATCCGGCCACGCGCCTGGCCCACAGCGGTCGCGCCGATAAGTCCTGCTATGGGCCGGTCAATGTGCCGGTAGTGCGCGCCTCAACCTTGCTGTTTGCCAACACCGCCGAGCTGAAAGCCGCCGCCGGCAGCCGCCGTACCTATGGCCGGCATGGCACGGCCACCACCCAGGCGCTGGAAGATGCGCTGTGCGCCATCGAAGGGGCGGCGGCGTGCATGCTCACTCCTTCGGGTTTGTCGGCGATTACCACGACTTTACTGAGCCTGCTAAAAGCCGGCGACCACCTGCTGATGACCGACAGTTGCTACCAGCCGACCCGCGACTTTTGCGATGGCTTGCTGGCGCGCATGGGCATTCACACCAGCTATTACGACCCGCTGCTGGGCGCCGGCATTCAGGCGCTGATGCAGGCCAATACCCGCGTGGTGTTTGCCGAATCTGCCGGTTCCCTGACCTTTGAGATGCAGGACTTACCGGCCTTGGCGGCCGTCGCCCATGAGCACGGCGCGCTGCTGGTGGCCGACTGCACCTGGGCCACACCCCTGGGTTGGCAGGTGTTTGAATTGGGGGTGGACGTGTCGGTGCACGCCGCAACCAAATACATAGTCGGGCATTCCGATGTACTGCTCGGGGCGATCATGTGTGGTCAGCCGCTGGCGGCGCGGTTACATCAGGGCCATCGCGATCTGGGTATGTCGATCAGCGCCGATGATGCTTATTTAGCGTTGCGCGGCCTGCGCACCTTGGCAGCACGCTTGACCGTGCACCAACAAAATGCCGCGCAAGTGGCGCAGTGGCTGAGTGCCAGGCCCGAAGTGGCGCAGGTGCTCTATCCGCCGTTACCCGGTACCGAGGGCCACGGGCTGTGGTTGCGCGATTGCAATCCGCGCTACGCCAACGGCCTGATGGGCCTGGTGTTTGCGCCGGGCATCAGCGCCGCGCAGGTCGATCGACTGATCGATGCCACTCGCTTGTTCGGTATCGGCTTTAGCTGGGGTGGTTATGAAAGCCTGATTATTCCGGTCAAACCCGCCAAGTTGCGCAGCGTGACCGCCGCGCGCTGGCAGGACAAAGTGATGGCCCGTCTGCATATTGGCCTGGAAGACCCGGCCGATTTGCTCGCCGATTTGCAACAGGCCTTCGCGGCCATGCATAGGGTCTAGCGGCGGTAGGGAGTAGGGAGTGGGCAACCACTCCGGCTTGATGGTGTTATTTGATTTTTGAGGTTGGTTTATGGGTTCGTTTCGCTCACTGGCTTGCGCCTTGGCGCTGCTGTCTACCGCCACTCTTGCCCCGGCGGCGGGCCTGGATAATGCCCAATGGGATGGCCTGTTGCAGCGCCATGTGCGGGTGCTGGACGGCGGCAATGCCACGCAGGTCGACTATGCCGGCATGTTGGCCGAACGGGCGCAGCTGCGTGAGTATTTGGCCGCCACTGCGGCGGTTAAGCCCAAGCTGTTCGCCAGTTGGTCGAAAGCCGATCAGCTGGCCTTGTTGATCAATGCCTACAACGCCTGGACAGTCGAATTGGTGCTCAGTGGCGACCCGCAGATCGACTCGATTAAAAACCTCGGTAGCCTGTTTCAGTCGCCCTGGAAGCAGCCATTTATCAATCTGCTGGGCAAGACCCGCAGCCTCGATGAGCTCGAGCATGAGCTGATTCGCGGTGAGCACGGCTATCAGGAACTGCGCGTCCATTTCGCCCTCAACTGCGCCAGCATTGGTTGCCCGGCGCTACGGGCCGAAGCTTACAGCGGTGCAAAGCTTGAGCAGCAGCTGAACGATGCCCAGCAGCATTTTTTGGCCGACCGTAGCCGCAATCGCTTAAGTGGCGACAGCTTGCAGGTGTCGAGCATCTTCAAATGGTATCGCGAGGACTTTGAACTCAATGGCCAAGGTCTGGCCGATTACCTGGCCGCCCAGGCCAACGCCTTGGGCCTGACTCAAACTCAGCGCCAGCAGCTGCTTGATGGGCAGATAGAAATCGAGTTTCTCGACTACGACTGGCGCTTGAACCGCACGCCATGAAGTCCAGACCATGAACATCAGCATCATCATCCCTGCGCTCAACGAGGCGGCCAACTTGCCGGCGTTATTGGCCCAGCTAGCGCCCCTGCGCGAGCGCGGCGCGCAACTGCTAGTGGCCGATGGCGGTAGCACCGACGGTTCCCCTGAACTGCTGGCCGATCTTGCCCAGTGGCTGCCGGCGCCCCGTGGCCGCGCCCGGCAAATGAACGCCGGCGCGGCGCAGGCAACGAGGGAGGTGCTGTGGTTTGTGCACGCCGATAGCCAGTTGCCGGAGCAGGCCGATGCGCTGATTAGCGCCGCTTTGGCTGGCGGTCAACATTGCTGGGGTCGCTTCGATCTGCGTATCAGTGGCCGGCCCTGGCTACTGAAGGTGGTGGCGCAGCTGATCAACTGGCGCTCCCGGCTGACCGGCATTGCCACCGGCGATCAGGGCATTTTTGTCTTGCGCAGTACCTTTGAATCCATGGGCGGTTTTGCCGATTTGCCGCTGATGGAAGATGTCGAGTTGACCGCGCGCCTGCGCCACATCAGTAAACCGGCCTGCATCCGCGAGCGCCTGACCACCTCGGGGCGGCGCTGGGAAACCCGTGGCCTGTGGCGGACTATTTTCCTCATGTGGCGGTTGCGCTGGGCCTACTGGCGCGGCGTGCCTATTGAGCAAATCGCCGAGGCCTATTTATGACGGCCGTACGGATGAAGGCGGTGCGGATCATCATTTTTGCCAAGGCGCCGCAGCCGGGCTTGGCCAAAACCCGCTTGATCCCGGCGCTAGGCGCTGCGGGCGCGGCGCAACTGGCGCGGCGCATGCTGGACACGACCCTGGCCAACGCCGTTGCCGCAGACATAGGCACCGTTGAGCTGTGCCTGACGCCGACGCCGCACGATCAGGCTTGGCAGGGTTTTGTTTGGCCGCCGGCGGTGCAACTCAGCGGGCAAGGCGAGGGCGATCTCGGTCAACGGCTGGCATCGGCCGCCAGTCGTGGTCTGCAGCAGGGCGAGCTGATTATGCTGATCGGCACCGATTGCCCAGCATTGACGCCGGCGTTGTTGCGCGCGGCGGCGGTCGCGCTGCAAACCCATGACGCGGTATTGCACGCCACCCATGACGGCGGCTACGCCTTGCTGGGCCTGCAACACGACAACCCACGGGTGTTTGCCGAGATCGCCTGGAGCACCGACAGCGTGGCCGCCAGCACCCGGGCGCGGATTGCCGAGCTGGGCTGGCGCCTGTTCGAGGGCGTGCGTTTGCACGATATCGATACCGGCACCGATCTGCAGTGGTTGCCAGCAGACTAGCGCGTGCCGAAGTGAAGGAACTCGCTGCCGGGCTATATTTATTGCTTGGGCGCAGTTGCCGGTCGAAATGATCCGGTTAGACTGCGCGCCTTAATCCAGCCATCATCTTTGCAGTCAGCATATTTTAGACATGGAGTATTTCGATGAGCAGTGCACCTGGTATTCATCCACTGGCTGGCACGCAGGTTTTGCCGCACATGCTGGTCAATCTGCCGGCGCTGGTTAGCGCCTACTACACCGGCCAGCCGGACCCCGCGATCAGCAGCCAGCGAGTGGCTTTTGGCACCTCGGGGCATCGCGGCTGCTCGTTTGATCTGAGTTTCAATGAGTGGCATGTGCTGGCCATCAGTCAGGCCATTTGCGAATACCGCCATATTCAGGGCATCAGCGGCCCGTTGTTTCTCGGCATCGATACCCATGCCTTGTCGACCCCGGCCAGTTGCAGCGCGCTGGAAGTGTTGGCGGCCAATGGCATCGAGGTGATGCTGGCGGCGGATGATGAGTACACGCCAACCCCGGCGATTTCCCATGCGATTCTCTGTTTTAACCGTGGTCGCACCAGCCGATTGGCCGATGGCATCGTCATTACGCCATCGCACAACCCGCCGGAAAGTGGCGGTTTCAAGTACAACCCCACTAATGGTGGCCCGGCCGACGCTGATATCACCCGCTGGATCGAAAATCGCGCCAACGAGTTGCTCGCCGACGGCCTGAATGGCGTCAAACGCATGGGCTACGCCCAGGCCCTGCGCGCGCCCACTACCCATCGCCGGCACGACTACCTGCACCATTACGTGCGCGACCTGAGCAATGTAATCGACATGCAGGCCATCGCCGACTCGGGCTTGCGTCTGGGCGTCGACCCACTGGGTGGTGCGGGTGTGCACTACTGGTCGGCGATTGCCGAGTACTACAAGCTCAATCTGGATGTGGTGAATAAGCAGGTCGATCCGACCTTCCGCTTTATGACCCTCGACTGGGACGGCCGGGTGCGCATGGACCCGTCTTCCAAGCACGCCATGCAAGGCCTGCTGGCACTGAAAGACCGCTATCAAGTGGCCTTTGCCTGCGACCCGGACCACGACCGCCACGGCATAGTCACGCCGAGCATGGGGCTGATGCAGCCGAATAATTACCTGGCAGTGAGCATCGATTACCTGTTCCAGAATCGCCCGCAGTGGCGCGCGGATGCGGCCATTGGCAAAACCGTGGTGAGCAGCGCCCTGATCGACCGCGTCGCGCGCAAGCTCAACCGCCGTTTGTATGAAGTGCCGGTAGGCTTTAAGTATTTCGCCCCAGGGCTGTTCGATGGCTCCCTGGGTTTCGGTGGCGAAGAAAGCGCCGGGGCGTCGTTCTTGCGCCGTGACGGCACGGTTTGGAGCACCGATAAAGATGGTCTTATTCCGGCCTTGCTGGCTGCCGAGATGACCGCTTGTACGGGGTGCGATCCGGCTGAGCGCTATCAGGCCTTGGTGCGCGAATTGGGCGAGCCACAGTCCACCCGCATCGATGCGGCCGCGACGCCTGCGCAGAAGAAACTGCTGAGCAAATTGTCGCCTGAGCAAGTGCATTCCACCGATTTGGCGGGCGAGAAAATCACCCAGATCCTCAGCCATGCACCGGGCAACAACGAAGCCATTGGCGGCTTGAAAGTGATGACCGAAAACGGCTGGTTCGCCGCAAGGCCGTCCGGCACCGAAGATATCTACAAGATCTACGCCGAAAGCTTTCTTGGCACCGAGCATCTGCAGCGTTTGGTGGCTGAGGCGCAGCAACTGGTCGATGCCGCCATCACGCCAAGCTAACAGGCTGTGTGAAAACTACTGCGCTCGGTTATGCGGTCTGCTAGGCAGTAGTTTTGTCATGTAAACCAGAGGCTCAGCTCCTTCAGGACTGAGCCTCTGTCGTTTTACCCCTCTTTAAAACTTCACTGCGAATCATGGGTCTTTACAGGATATGCGAATTTTCATATATTCGATTTCCCGTATATCTATGGCGCGCCGCTGATGACCGAAGTCCTAACGCCGGTAACCCTGTTCAAGGCCCTGGCCGATGAAACCCGTTTACGCATCGCCTTGCTGGTGACCCGCGAGCAGGAGTTGTGCGTGTGCGAGTTGACCTGCGCGCTGGACCTGAGCCAACCGAAAATCTCCCGCCATCTGGCGCAGCTGCGTAGCGCCGAAATTTTGGCCGACCGCCGTCAAGGCCAGTGGGTCTATTACCGCCTGCATCCGCAATTACCCGAGTGGGCGCACAACCTGCTGCACGGCACGCTGGCGGCCAATTTGCAGTGGCTGCAGGGCGATTCACTGCGCCTGCAAGACATGGGCGAGCGCCCGCAACGGCTGGTTAGCTGCTGTTAATCCGCTTGGCGTCCTCGATCCCCCAATTCAGGAGTAACCCTTATGCATGACGAACAGATGCCCAATCTGGCTGCCGAGCTGGTCGATTTGCCCAGTCTGGCAAAGCTTGCTGGCGCCGCGGATTTCAATCATCCACCGCGCATCCTGCTGCTCTATGGCTCGACTCGCGTGCACTCCTATAGCCGGTTGATGGTGCAGGAGGCGGCGCGTCTGTTGCAGCTGCTCGGCGCCGAGACGCGGATCTTCGATCCGTCCGGTTTGCCGCTGCCGGATGACGCGCCAGACACGCACCCCAAGGTGCAGGAGCTGCGCGAATTAATGCAGTGGTCGGAAGGTCAGGTCTGGTGCTCGCCGGAACGCCACGGTTCGATGAGCGCGGTGTTCAAGGCGCAGATCGACTGGGTGCCGCTGGCAATCGGCGCGGTACGGCCGACCCAGGGCAAAACCTTGGCGGTGATGCAGGTTTGTGGCGGCTCGCAGTCGTTCAATGTGGTCAATCAACTGCGGGTATTGGGCCGTTGGATGCGCATGTTCACCATCCCTAATCAGTCGTCGGTGCCCAAGGCTTTTCTGGAGTTCGATGCCAGTGGGCGGATGAAACCCTCATCTTTCTATGACCGGCTGGTGGACGTGATGGAGGAATTGGTCAAGTTCACCCTGCTGCTGCGCGAACGCCAGGACTATCTGGTCGACCGCTACTCGGAGCGCAAAGAGTCGGCCGAGGCCTTGTCCAAACGAGTCAATCAGCGCGCGCTGTAAATCGTTCTATTCAATCTGAGAGTGAGTTCATGGCTATAAAAGTCGGTATCAACGGTTTCGGTCGTATCGGTCGCTTGGCGCTGCGCGCTGCCTGGGGCTGGCCGGAATTTGAGTTTGTGCAGATCAACGACCCGGCCGGCGATGCGGCCACCCATGCGCACCTGCTGAATTTCGACTCGGTGCATGGCCGCTGGCAGCATGAAGCCAGCAGCGAAGGCGAGTGCATCGTGATCGATGGCCAGCGCATCACCGTCACGGCTAACAAGGCGATTAGCGATACCGACTGGTCCGGCTGCGACCTGGTGATCGAAGCCAGCGGCAAGATGAAGACCGTCGCCGTGCTGCAGGGCTATCTCGACCAAGGCGTCAAACGGGTGGTGGTGAGCGCACCGGTGAAGGAGGCGGGCGCGTTGAATGTGGTGATGGGCGTCAACCAGCAGCTGTTCGATCCGGCCTTGCATCGCATAGTGACCGCCGCGTCGTGCACCACGAACTGCCTGGCGCCGGTGGTTAAGGTGATTCATGAAAAGCTCGGCATTCGCCACGGCTCGATCACCACCATCCACGACCTGACCAACACCCAGAGTATTCTCGATCAGCCGCACAAAGACCTGCGCCGCGCCCGCGCATCTGGCATGAGTTTGATCCCCACCAGCACCGGCTCGGCCACGGCGATTGCCGAGATTTTTCCCGAACTCAAGGGCCGGCTGAATGGTCACGCGGTGCGCGTACCCCTGGCCAACGCCTCGCTGACCGACTGCGTGTTCGAGGTTGAGCGGGCGACTACGGCGGAAGAGGTTAATCAGTGGTTCAAGGAGGCGGCGGCGGGCGAGTTGGCCGGCATTCTGGGTTATGAGGAGCGGCCGCTGGTGTCGATCGATTACCGCACCGATCCGCGCTCCTCGATCATAGATGCGCTGTCGACCATGGTCATCAACGGCACCCAGGTGAAAATCTACGCCTGGTACGACAACGAGTGGGGCTACGCCAATCGCACCGTCGAGCTGGCGCGGCTGGTGGGTTTGGCGGGCTGATGTGCACTCCGTCGGTGGGTTACGCCGCTTCGCGGCTAACCCACCCTACGAAACTCGCGCCATCGAACGAGACAGTTCGTAGGATGGGTTGAGCGTAGCGATACCCATCAAACCTTAAGCACAACAGGACTCTCCGATGCACGCCTTATCTCGTCTCGCTCCAGAAGTACGCCAATATTTGCTGGTCACCGGCAATTATTGGGCGTTTACCCTGACCGACGGCGCCTTGCGGATGTTGGTGGTACTGCACTTTCATGGGCTGGGTTACAGCCCGCTGCAGATCGCCATGCTGTTTGTGTTCTACGAGCTCTTCGGCGTGGTGACCAATCTGCTCGGTGGTTATCTGGGCGCGCGGCTGGGGCTTAATCGCACCATGAATGTCGGTTTGGCGCTGCAAGTGTTGGCGTTATTACTGCTGACAGTACCGGCTGCACTCTTGACCGTGCCTTGGGTGATGGCGGCCCAGGCGCTGTCGGGCATCGCCAAAGACCTGAACAAGATGAGCGCCAAAAGCTCGATCAAGTTGCTGGTACCGGCCGGTGAGCCGGGCAGGTTATATCAGTGGGTGGCGATCCTGACCGGCTCGAAGAATGCGCTCAAGGGCGTCGGCTTCTTCCTCGGTGGGGCATTGCTGGCGCTACTGGGTTTTCAAGGTGCGTTGCTGCTGATGGCGGCCATGCTGGGGCTGATCTGGTTGGCCAGCCTGTGTCTGCTGAAGAAGGACTTGGGCAAGGCTCGCGCCAAGCCTAAGTTTCGCGAACTGCTGTCCAAGAGCCGGGCCATCAACCTGTTGTCGGCGGCGCGCTTGTTGCTGTTCGGCGCCCGCGATGTCTGGTTTGTGGTGGCCTTGCCGGTGTACCTGAATACGGTGTTTGGTTGGGATTTCTGGCAGGTGGGTGGTTTTCTGGCGCTGTGGATCATCGGCTATGGCCTGGTGCAGTCCTTTGCGCCGGTCATCACCGGTAAGCGCAACGGGCAGTTGCCGGATGGGCGCGGCGCCTTTGTTTGGGCGGTGGCGCTGGCTGGTCTGCCGGCGGCCATTGCCCTGGGGCTGGCTGCGGGGTTCTCTGCGCATATCGTATTGCTCGGCGGCTTGCTGCTGTTTGGCGCACTGTTTGCGGTCAATTCATCGCTGCACAGCTACCTGATCGTGTCCTATGCCAAAGAGGACGGCGTGTCGCTGGATGTGGGTTTCTATTACATGGCCAATGCCATGGGCCGGCTGCTCGGTACCTTGCTCTCCGGCTGGGTGTTTCAGGCCTATGGGCTGGCGGCCTGTTTGTGGATCTCGAGCCTGTTCGTGCTGCTGGCGGCGTTGATTTCCCTGGGTTTGCCGCGTCATCCGCAGCCCTTAACTGCTGCCTAACTATCGAACAGGCGAAAAACGCAGGGTTCTGTCAATATCAGGCCCATCTTGCCGGCGCGATTCTAGCGTGCGGCGTTGCTTAGAAGGACATCCCTTTGTTGCATCTTCGCCATTGCGCACCTGGTCTATCGCTGCTGTTTACCCTGTGCATCGGTTTGGCCGGTTGCGGCGGTCCAACGGCCTTGCAGCAGTCGTTGCGGCATATGCCCGAGCGCGTCGAGTTAACGGGCGTGCCGGCATTTCCGGAGCGCGCTTATTTTGGCGCGCCGAGTGCGCTGAGCAGCTTGTTGGTGCAGCAAGGGGTAGACACCTCGCCGGGGGCGGTCTCCAAACAACTGCAATTGCCCCAGCAAGAGGCGCTGCTGGAGCAAAACATCCAGGCGCAAGTGAATGCCAATGGCTTGCTGGTTTATCCATTGCAGCCGCACTTGGCGGACTTGCTCAAACAAGTCGCCGCCGGCTACCCGGTATTGCTGCGTTTTAATGAAGGCCTGTCCTGGATCGATATGCCGCTTTATGCATTGCTGATCGGCTACGACCGTGAACAACAAACACTGCTGCTGCGCGCCGGCAATAGCCGGCGCTGGGAGACCAGTTTTTCCAGCTTTGAGTCGTCTTGGGTATCGTCCGGCGCCTGGGCGGTGCTGGTGCTGGCGCCGTTGCAGCTGCCCGCCGAGGTCGATTCGCAGCGCTGGCTGCAGGCGGCAGATGAGTTGCAGCGCGCCGGGCATACTGCCGCGGCGGCCAATGCCCGGCAGGTATTGCAGCGCCGCGCGGGGGTTGCTGCGCAGAAATAAAAACGGCGCTCAGAGCGCCGTTTTTGTTGAGTTCGGTTTAAATGCCGAACTTGTCGCGCAGTGCGTAGTACCAGGCGCCGATGGCGGTGAAGGGTATGCGCATTAACTCGCCGCCTGGGAACGGGTAGTGCGGCAGCCCGGCGAAGGCATCGAAACGTTCGGCTTGGCCGCGCAGTGCTTCGCCAAGGATCTTGCCGGCCAGGTGGGTGTAGGTGACGCCGTGACCGCTGCAGCCTTGCGAGTAATAGATGTTCTCGCCGATGCGGCCCACTTGCGGCAGACGCGACAGGGTCAGCAGGAAGTTGCCGGTCCAGGCGTAGTCGATCTTGACGTTTTTCAGTTGCGGGAAGGTTTTCAGCATCATCGGCCGGATGATCGCTTCGATGTTGGCCGGGTCGCGTGCGCCGTAGACCACGCCGCCGCCGTAGATCAGGCGGTTGTCGCCGGTCAGGCGGAAGTAGTCGAGCAGGTAGTTGCAGTCTTCCACGCAGTAATCTTGTGGCAACAGGCTCTTGGCCATTTCTGCGCTCAATGGCTCGGTGGCGACCACTTGGCTGCCGCACGGCATGGTCTTGGCGGCCAGTTCGGGTACCAGGTTGCCCAGATAGGCGTTGCCGGCAACTACGATAAACTTGGCTTTCACTCGGCCATTAGGGGTGTGCACCACTGGATTGGCGCCGCGCTCGATACGGGTGGCAGGTGATTGTTCGTAGATGGTGCCGCCGAGGGATTCCACCGCAGCCGCTTCGCCGAGCGCCAGGTTGAGCGGGTGAATGTGACCGCCGCTCATGTCCAGCAGGCCGCCAAGGTAGTTTTCGCTGCCGACCACTTCACGAATGCGTTCTTGATCGAGCAGTTCCAGCTGGGTGTGGCCGTAGCGTTCCCAGAGCTTTTTCTGCGACTCCAGATGGCCCATTTGCTTCTTGGTAAAGGCGGCGAACACGCCACCGTCTTTCAAATCGCACTTGATGTCGTACTTGGCGATGCGCTCGCGAATGATCCGGCCACCTTCGAAGGCCATTTGCCCTAGCAGTTGTGCCTGCTTGGGACCGACGCTGCGCTCGATTACATCGATATCGCGGCTGTAGCTGTTAACTATCTGCCCGCCGTTACGGCCGGAGGCGCCGAAGCCGACTTTGGCCGCCTCAACAATACACACCTTAAAGCCGTTTTCCAGCAGGGAGATGGCCGTCGACAGACCGGTGTAGCCAGCGCCGATCACGCACACGTCTGTCTCAACATCGCCTTGCAGTTCAGGGCGGGCAGGAACCGGATTAGCCGAAGCGGCGTAAAAAGATTCTGGATATGGAGTGTGCGTCATCTTGCAACCTCTGTTAATTATTCTTTACGGATGTTGAGATGCTACCCGAGTTGAAAATCGCCGGCTAGCCCCTGTGCAAAATTTAAAACACCCGACACTGAAGTAAAAAACGCGCATTTTCATGCAGTTATGGATAAAGCTCTTGACGCTGATGGCTTTCTCCGTAGAATGCGCCTCCATTGCAGACGCGTAGCTCAGTTGGTTAGAGCACCACCTTGACATGGTGGGGGTCGCTGGTTCGAGTCCAGTCGCGTCTACCAAACAAACCCGCGTTACGCTGGGCTTAGAGGCCAATCCGAAAGGGTTGGCCTTTTTCGTTTGGGCAAACTTTGGGCAAACGATTTTTAAGACTGTAGTTTAAGGTCTGCGCCGACGCGCATGAATGCCACCTCAAGGGCGGCGCGACGGTGCAGGCGCGGATTATCAACACCAGCTCCGGCGCCGGCTTGCAGGGCTCCATTGGCCAGTCCAACTACGCCGCGGCCAAGGGTGGCATCGCCGCCCTGACCCTGGTGCAGGCCGCCGAACTGGGTCGCTACGGCATCACCGCCAACGCCCTGGCCCCGGCCGCGCGCACCGGTATGACCGAGCAGGTGTTCGCCACGATCATGCAGAAGTCAGAACACGGTTTCGACTACTTCGCCCCGGAAAACATCGCGCCACTGCTGGTCTGGCTTGGCTCGGCAGAGTCCCAGTCGGTCAGTGGCCAGATCTTCGAGGTCGAGGGCGGCAAGCTGTCGATCGCCGATGGCTGGCGCAAAGGCCCGGAGCTGGACAAGGGCGGCCGCCGTTTCGCTTCGTGTCCTTATGCCATCGTTGCTGCTCAGTTCTTTGCGGCCTGGCGTAGCCAGGTGAGCAGTTGTGCCGCTGCACCTTTTTCGCCAATGGGCTCTGGCGTTAACAAGTAGTAACTCGAACCGTCGGCGATAAAACCCAGCGGCGCTGCCAGCAAGCCATTGGCCAGGTCATCCCTGACCAGCTGCCGCGGGCCAATTGCCAGACCGAGGCCGGCGCTGGCGGCTTGCAGGCTGAAGTAGAAATGCTCGAATACCTGCTCGTCACCCTGCGCCGCAGACATTCCGCTTTGTTCGGCCCAGGTGCGCCAGGCCGAGGGGCGGGTCGCGCTTTGCAGGCGTGGGGCGTCGGCTTTCAATTGCAGCCCATCTGCTCCTGCCAGCGTCCAGTCAGCGACTCGGGAGGGGTGGCAGACGGGGCTGATTTCCTCATCGAACAACCAGTGTGCGTGCATCCCCGCTGCCCATGGGAAGTCATTGCGCCTGATCGCAAAATCAATGCCTTGGCTGAAAGAGAACGCTCCCCCGCCAGCGATCAATTGCACGGGGATTTCTGGATGGCTGGCCATGAAGGCCGGCATGCGTGGAATCAGCCAACGCATAAGCAGCGTCGGCTCGCACGAGACTCGCATGAGATTTTCCTGGGCGGGCTTGCGTATCTCGCGGGTGGCGTCGTCTATCAGCGCGAATGCGCGCTCAGTGGCCGCCAGCAGCTTCTCACCCGCAGCGCTGAGATAAACCCGCTGGTTGCGTCGCTCGAACAGCACGCTGCCAAGGTCGTCCTCCAGTGAGCGGACAGCACGGCTGACAGCTCCGTGGGTCAGGCACAGTGCTTCGGCGGCCTTGCTGAAGTTCTCCAGTTGTGCGGCCATTTGAAAACAACGCAAGGCGTTCAGAGAGCGCAGAGGGCGTTCCATATATTGTGATTTTTTATCACCACTGTTGTCAGTATTCATCGCTTTCAACTGGGCTATAGGCCTTGATAGATTCGGCTCTATATTCAACACAATGAAAGAGTTCGTAAATGCCTGAGTTGTTAGCTTTTATCACAATAACCTTGCTGGCTGTGATCAGCCCAGGACCAGATTTCGCCATGGTGTCAAGGAACAGCCTCGTGCACTCCCGAAGCGCCGGGGTGATCACCGCTGTTGGCATCGGACTGGGCGTGATGGTGCACGTGAGCTACAGCATCTTCGGCATCGGCATTCTGGTTCGTGAATCGGTACACCTGCTCGGGGCCCTCAAGTTGGCTGGCGCCGCCTACCTGGTTTACCTGGGGCTGCGCATGCTGCTATCCAAAGCGCAGCCTAAACAGGAGATGGCGTCGCGGCCAACTGACTCGGCCATGGCCATGCTGCGTACGGGGTTTCTTACCAATGCGCTAAACCCCAAGACCTGTATCTTCGTTGTGAGCCTGTTCGTTCAGGTCATCGAGCCTGGGGCAGGGGTGGGTGTGCAACTGGGCTATGGGGCCTTTATTGTCTTGGCGCATGTGGCTTGGTTTAGCCTGGTGGCCTATTTCTTCTCGGCGGCGAGCATTCGTTCGAGACTGATGAGGGTTCGGCAGCGAATTGATCAGGTATTCGGCGTCATGTTGGTCGGATTCGGGGCCTTGCTCGGGGTGAAAGGGGCTTGAGCAATGCTATGTAAAACCGGCCCGAGTTTGCGTAATCAGCAGAGACAGAGTTCGTATAGAAACGCGATCTTCGCTCCCGCTTAGGCCGCCAAACCAATCCCCAAACGTTTTTACCCTGCCTCGGCCAATAGCGGATCGACCTGTTGAACACTCCACAGCTGCGTGCTGCCTTTTGGCTTACTGACATTTACCGGTGAAATTAGCGAAGCGAACGTAACAATCTTGAACGATTTGTTCGGCGCGTTACTTGAATGAACCTGCTTCAATTTTGTCTTCATATTGGTTCAGCTTGGATGTAACTTGTTTGTTGTTGATGTACTTAGATTTTAGTTTCGCTAGAGCTGCATCGGTGCCAGTACACAGCTCTAACATGTTTTTCTCGAGAAAGGCTCGGCGCTCTTCATTGTATGGATCTTCACCGCGAAAATGATCGCATAGATCTCTTTGCTCGACAAAGGATGAAGCATCTGTTGGTAATGAAATATTGTCATCGGCAGCGTATGTGATACTTGATATAAGAAGTAGAAAAGCAATGGTTGGTATTTTCATAAGTTCCTAACGTTTAGGTTAAGGGGCTGCGGTACGCAGTCCCAGAGAGCGAAGCGAACGATTTTAACCGCTTGTTATACGCTGGTAGAAATTTCAGGTGGGATTGTTTTTTTGCTTTTAAAGTATAGATAGCTAAATGTAATAAGCAATAAAAACGCAGATGAAAAATAACCTATAAGCATGGGGGTTTTAACGAAGTCAAAAGCAGTATTGAAATTCAAGCTATTAACCTCCATTGCGTGATATATGACTCCAAAACTACCGCCTGAAATAGTACACATAATTAATGAGAGCAAATAACCCATAAGCGAAACTACTTGCGGGATGGTGTTATTGAATTTGTTGGTGCTGAATGCAACGCAATATAGATATGAAATTACTGCGGCGCTTATGAACATTCCAAGCGTCATCGCCCAGCGTGCTAAATCTTTACCTTCAGATGGAGCGGCATATATAGCAAGCAGGGTGGCGAGCACGCCTAAGCTAGCTGTGATTATTATATTTGCTGAACGCATGATTTTCTCTTGTGTATAACGCCCGGCTCACCGAGCAAGTTTTTGATGGCGACATTTTTGCGTGTCTTTGCAGGAATAGTGACTGCGAACATTTGTCCGGCGGGGCTGTTTGTTATGCATTTTTTGATACCTGAGTAATTTGGGGATGACGAATCAAAAAATACACTGCAAAGCCTACAGCTACCCCCGGAACTATACCAAGTACTAGGCACATCCAACCATGTTTTACTGATAAGGCCTTGGCCTCATAAGCAACCAAAATCGCCAAGGCTAACCAGCAAGATAAAACATCGGAGGAATAGCCAGCAGCATAAGGGTTTACAAAGCCTGCTGCAAATGCGCCTAGCACATCGGGATTCTCAATTAAGGGAGGCACTACTACAACACAGAAAACCAATGAAAAGCCAATAGCTACCAATACGAGAGCTAACTTGTAATGCTTATCGTTCATCTATAAACCTATCGATTACTTTGATTACAGTGCCTAACGTTTAGATTAAGGGGCCGTGCGAAGCGAACGATTTGAACCGTTTGTTGGGCATCATATGACGTAGGACTACGGGAGATAAGAAGCGATATTTTTCATTGCTCGGGAAACGTATTCTTCCTTTTCGCCGACTGGGGCGACGTAGTGAAGTGCGCTCTTTGCAGCTTCCTCTCCCTCAGTGCGCGCGATGATCCATGCGGCAAGATACTGCGACGCAAAGCAGCCACCGGCGGTTGCAACGTTACCTTGAGCGTAGAAAGGCTGATCGAGAATCTCGATGCCAGCCTCCTGTACCCATGGTTTCGTTATTAGGTCAGTACACGCAGGAACGCTACCAAGGAGACCGAGCTTCGCCAGCAGCAGCGTGCCGGAACATTGGGCGCCGATTAACTGGCGTGCAGGATCTAACCTGAGCTTTGCCATGATCTCTGGGGTGTTTGCGATATCCCTAGTTTGAATGCCGCTCCCGATGATGACCGCATCCGCCGCGCAGGCTTCGGCCAACGTTGACTGTGCACGAACGGTTACTCCGTTCATCGAAGTTACAGACGGTGTGGGGCATGAGAGCGTTACTCGCCAGCCAGGTTGCTTGACACGGTTGAGCACGCCCAGCGCGATCAAGGAGTCGAGTTCGTTGAATCCTTCGAAGGTGAGGATGGCTATGTGCATTGCTATATGGCCTATGAGGTCCAACGCCGCGCTCTGCGGAAATTTAGGAGCGCTAGCGAGTAAATTTTCCGTAGTAGCGCCTGGTTATATTTCATTTCCCTTTTGCTCTCGAGATCACGCCCATCATGGAGTGAGAAAACTGTCCAACTTCAGCTTTTTCGTCGAATTTATCGGAAACATATTTACCTGTAGCTACAGTCGCCCCCAAGGGGAGTAACCCGCCTAAGAAAGGAGCTAAAACGGGAAGCATTGTTACTGCCAATGTGCCCCCAGCAATTAAAGCCGTGTATTTATGTTTTGCTTGATATTTATCATTAAATGATGAAATCTGCCTCTCATGTTTCGATATTGCCCTTTCAATATGAGAGCATACTTCGGCAGCAACATACCCTAAATCTTCAAGCTTGGTATTAGGTAAACTGTTAACTAAATCTCTTAATTCTCTCCTGAATTCTACATTCTCATCTGTCTTTCTCAATGCCACGAGTTGCGAGTCTTTGATGTTAGCCAAAAAATCGAGTCTTTTAGACATGAGAGACTGTAAAATTGCTGAGGTAGATGGATCAAATGACACGGCTTCTCCAGCAGATTCATTCTTCATGCTTGCGATAAGTTGGTAATAATGCGCCTGTGCATTGATACACAGAAATGGATGACTTCTGAGCTCATCAGCATTTTCCAGTAAATGGTAGATTGGCATAATACGTTCAAAAATCGCGTTAGTTACAACACTAGCATCACCTTTCGTAAATAACTCATTACACCAATCTTCTGACCTCCACTGTCTCATTTCAGCCTTGTAATTTTCTAACTCTACCTTTATGTGCTCTCCAGGTTCCGAGCCCGGCGAGACAAAAAGCCTTGCTTCTTCGATTCTTTTAAAGTACTGGCCAGGGTGTTTTGTAGCAAATTCCATAATATCTTGAGGGTGCGCTATACCTGAATCTACATAATGTGAGAATACATCGGTGATAAGTTGAATACTATTTTCTTGCGTTTGCTGATCATGCTCTTCAAGCAACTTCTCAAAGCTTGGAAATACAAAAAATGGTGGAAGGTCAAATTCATCCCCTTTAAGGTCACATAAATGCAATAAGAAAAATGCCATCTGAAGAGGAATGACATGATCAAACTGTTCTTCATCACGTTTTTTCTCTAACCATGGCATTACGGGATCTGGAATTAAAACTGTATCGGAATATAGTAGTGATTTGCGTGTGGCATTTAACTGTGTTTGTAAGAAGCGGCTGCTTCCACCCAAATTCAACTTACATGCATCTAATTTCTTAGCTGCGCTAAAAGCTTTGCCACCTTCTTCCGAATATAATATCTTAAGTTTTTTTTCGAGAGTTGAAAATGCCATCATAGACTTTTCAGCTCTACTAGGGTTGTCTCTTAAAGTAATGGCCATTCTTTGGATAGATTCGGAGAAGCTATCCAGAGCTGAAAAGTCACGTGGCAGACAGCCTGTCACGTTGAGGAAAAACTCGGTCAATATCTCAAAGTATCTATCTTGATAAATAATTAAGTCGTGTAATTCCTGCTGGCTCACTTAAAAACTCCGTTTGAAATCTAACTATTTATTAAGCGACATGCGATAACGCGCTTACTGTCGCAATAGCGTGTCGCATAACTTTCCTTGTCGTTCTAATCAGTCCTTATCTAGCTTCGAGATGGTCGCAGCCAACGCGACACAAATCAGGGAGAAAGGAGGTCTGGATAACGGCAAGCCCTGCTGCCTTCTAGCAGTCGAAAGCAGCAGCGCTGACGCTATCTATTTGCCATCGCGCTGTCCACCGCCTGTTACTGGCCGCTTTCCGCCTGCTGTTTGAACGGTAAAGTCGCTGACTAGAAAAGACGCGAAATTCCACTGCCCACGCTTTTGCGCTTACTTCTGTTGTCCAACGGATTAGCGGTTAGGCTCACCAGCCTGAATCCTTTCCTAAGTCCGCTGATCACTCGCGGCCAGATCGAGACAATACTTATGAAATGGATTTCGCAACAGCTCCTGCGCGGCTGCCTGCTTGGCAGCTCCCTGTCGCTACTCACTGCTTTGGCCGGCAGCGCTCAGGCCGCCGATAGTCAGTCACTTACTCGATCCATCACCTCCCTGGGTGGCGCGCAGGTGCTGGGTGTCGCCGATACCAACAACACCCAATCCTGGCGCGCGATTCCCTACGCGGCACCGCCGGTGGCTGGTTTGCGTTGGCGCGCGCCGCGTAACCCGGCGAGCTGGAGCGGTGTACGCGACGCCAGCGGGTTCTCCAGCATCTGTTCGCAACTGGGCAGCTACTTTGGCGCGCCGAATCCCAGCACCTTCGGTCAGCCCATAGGTTCGGAGGACTGCCTGTACCTCAACGTTTGGCGGCCAAAGAGCACGGCAAGCAACTTGCCGGTGCTGTTCTGGATTCACGGCGGCTCCAACCTCAAGGGCGCCGCTTCCGAGCTGCTCTACAACGGCGCCAATTTCGCCCGTAACGCCAACGCCATCGTGGTGTCGGTGAACTACCGGGTGGGCAGTCTGGGCTGGCTGTATAACAGTGCCCTGCACGATGGCGATGCCTTGGATAATTCCGGCAATTTCCTCACCCTGGACCTGATCAAGAGCCTGGAGTGGGTGCGCGACAATATCAGCCAGTTTGGCGGCAATCCCAATAGCGTCACCATCGCCGGGCAGTCAGCCGGTTGCATCAATGCCTGGGGCCTGCTGCAGTCGCCGCTGGCGGATGCCTTGGTCGACCGCATGATCTGCATGTCGGGCCTGCCCAATGCCTACCCGACGGCACTGGGTCAGCTGCAGTCCAACGCCATGCTTGAGCAGTTGCTGATCGAGAAGGGCTACGCCAACGACAAGCAGCAGGCGGCCGCGTTTCGCCAAGGGCAGAGCGCCAGCTGGGTTCGCGCCTTTCTGCGTGGCCTGCCGGCGGCCGACATAGTGCGCCACACGCCGTCGCCGGTGGTGATGGGGCACTTTACCGACGGCACCGTGATCCCCTGGGACGGTTACGCCGACCTGGTACTCGGCGGCTACAACCAAGTGCCGATGATCCTGGGCACCACTAAGGATGAGGGCAGCTATTTCGCCGGCGAGCTGCAGAGCTACTTCAAACCGGATCACGCGCAGATGTGGGATATGGTCAACAACCAGAACCCGGCCAACTTGAGCATTACCGATGTGGTCAAGCCGGAGCTCTACTCGAGCTTCCGTCCGGCGCATCGCGCCCTCAGCCTGGGCATAGATCTGGCGGTGGACAATATCTGCCGCTATTTGCGTCTGCTGCAGGGCAATATCTACCGCTACAACTTCGACTGGGACGATGCTCCGGCGCCCTGGAAGGAAGCCTTTGGTGCGGTGCACGGCATCGATATCCCGTTTATGTTCGGCAACTTTCCCGTGGCGCCGCAGCAGGACCTGATGCGTTTTATCAGTAGCAGCGCCAACCAGAGTCAGCGTACGGCGCTGTCCGCTAAGTTCACCAAGTACCTGGCCCAATTTATGCGCACCGGCAACCCGAACAAGGAGTTTGACGGCTTGCCCGACTGGCCTGACTGGTCGAATTTCTGGATTTTTCAGAAGCGTCTGGTGCTGGATAACACGGTGAGCAGCAGTGCGCGCAACCTCTGGCGGTCGGACGTCAACGATGCGCTGAATCAGCTGGATACCGACGATAGGCAAAAGGTGCAGGAGGCCATGAGCGGCCAACAGGTGCCGCTGGAGGACGCCGACGTCAGCGACTAAATAGTTGTGTTCGAAGGTACGAGACGGAGCCCACACAGCCGATCCGACAAAATGTTGTTTATATAATAAAATAAAATCCAATTAATAGTTATTTATTCAAATTTATAGGAGTATTGTGGTTAGTATGACGATATGTAAATTCGCCACCTGGAGTCGATCCCATGCATCCCCGCGTTCTTGAGGTAACCGATCGAATTGTCGTGCGCAGTCGTGCCATGCGCGAGCGCTATCTGGCCATGATTCACGCGGCCGCCAGCGAGGGGCCGCAACGCGGCAAGCTGCAATGCGCCAACTTCGCTCACGGCGTGGCGGGCTGCGGCAGCGCAGACAAGCAAACCCTGCGCCTGATGGATGCGGCCAACGTGGCGATTGTCTCGGCGTATAACGACATGCTCTCGGCGCACCAGCCTTACGAGCCTTTCCCCGAACAGATCAAGCAGGCCTTGCGTGAGATCGGCTCGGTCGGCCAGTTCGCCGGTGGCGTGCCGGCCATGTGCGATGGCGTGACCCAAGGCGAGCCGGGCATGGAGCTGGGTATCGCCAGCCGTGAGGTGATCGCCATGGCCACTGCCGTGGCGCTGTCGCACAACATGTTCGATGCCGCCCTGTGCCTGGGTATCTGCGACAAAATCGTCCCCGGCCTGATGATGGGCGCCCTGCGTTTCGGTCACTTGCCGACTCTGTTTATACCGGCCGGGCCGATGCCTTCCGGGTTGTCGAACAAGGAGAAGGCCGACGTGCGTCAGCGTTATGCCGAGGGCAAGGCCAGCCGCGACGAGTTGCTGGAAGCCGAGATGGCCGCCTACCACAGTCCCGGCACCTGCACCTTCTACGGCACCGCCAACACCAACCAGTTGCTGATGGAAGTGATGGGCCTGCATTTGCCAGGAGCCTCCTTCATCAACCCCAACACCCCGCTGCGCGCTGCGCTGACCCGCGAAGCGGCGCAGCAGATCACTCGGCTGACCAAGCAAAGCGGGCAATTTATGCCGCTTGGCGAGATCGTCGACGAGCGCTGCCTGGTCAACTCGATAGTCGCGCTGAGTGCCACCGGCGGTTCGACCAACCACACCCTGCATATGCCGGCCATCGCCCTGGCGGCGGGCATCCAGCTGACTTGGCAGGACATGGCCGACCTCTCCGCCGTGGTGCCGACCCTGGCCCACGTTTATCCCAACGGCAAATCCGATATCAACCACTTCCAGGCGGCCGGCGGCATGGCCTTCCTGATTCGTGAACTGCTCGACGCCGGGCTGCTGCACGAGGACGTCAACACCGTGGCCGGTCATGGCCTCAGTCGCTACACCCGCGAGCCGTTTCTTGAAGAGGGCAAGCTGGTGTGGCGCGACGGGCCGAGCAAGAGCTATGACGAAAACGTGCTGCGCCCAGTGGCGCGGCCGTTCTCCCCGGAAGGTGGCCTGCGGGTGATGGAGGGCAACCTCGGCCGTGGGGTGATGAAGGTCTCGGCCGTAGCGCTCGAGCATCAGCTGGTCGAGGCCCCGGCGCGAGTATTTGAGGATCAGCAGGAGCTGGTCGATGCCTTCGAGGCCGGCGAGTTGGAACACGACTTCGTCGCGGTGATGCGTTTCCAGGGCCCGCGCAGCAACGGCATGCCGGAGCTGCACAAGATGACGCCGTTCCTTGGCGTGCTGCAGGATCGTGGCTTCAAGGTGGCGTTGGTCACCGACGGGCGGATGTCTGGTGCCTCGGGCAAGATCCCCGCGGCTATCCATGTCTGCCCCGAAGCTTACGGTGGCGGTCCGCTGGCACGGGTGCGCGATGGCGACATGATCCGCCTCGACGGTCACACCGGTGAATTGCAGCTGCTGCTCAGTGCCGAGGAGCTGGCGGCGCGTGAGCCGGCAATCGGCACGCTGGACAATGCCGTGGGTTGCGGCCGCGAGTTGTTTGCCTTTATGCGCCAATCCTTCAGTTCGGCGGAGCAGGGCGCCTGCGCCTTTACCGGTAGCCTGGAGTCGTTGCAGTGAAGCTGGCGCTGGTCGGTGATATCGGCGGCACCAATGCGCGTTTCGCCCTCTGGTGTGACGACCAGCTGGAGTCGGTGCGGGTGTTGGCCAGCGCCGATTATCCGGGACCGGAGCAGGCGATTAGCGCCTACCTAGCCGAGCTGGGGCTGCCGCTTGGCGCAGTCGATTCGGTGTGTCTGGCCTGTGCCGGCCCGGTCAGTGGCGATCTGTTTCGTTTTACCAACAATCACTGGCGCCTCAGTCGCGCGGCGTTCTGTCGCGACTTGCAGGTGCGCGAACTGCTGCTGATCAATGATTTTTCAGCCATGGCGCTGGGCATGACCCGCTTGCGCGATGACGAGCGTATCACCGTCTGCCCTGGGCTCGCCGAAGCGGACCGGCCCGTCGTGGTGATCGGCCCGGGCACCGGTTTGGGGGTCGGCACTTTGCTGGCCCTGAGCGATGGCAGCTGGCGGGCGTTGCCGGGCGAGGGTGGGCATGTCGATCTGCCGATTGGTAGCCCGCGTGAAGCCGAGCTGTGGCAGCAGTTGTATCGCCAGCTTGGGCATGTGCGCGCCGAAGATGTGCTCAGCGGCAACGGCTTGCTGCTGCTCTATCGGAGCATGTGTGCGCTGGATGGTCATGCGCCGCGCTTGCATTCGCCGGCTGAGGTCACGGCTGCGGCGCTGGCCGGCGATGCGCTGGCCGTGGCGGTGTTGGAGCAGTTCTGTTGCTGGCTTGGCCGCGCTGCCGGCAACAATGTGCTGAGCCTGGGAGCGCGTGGCGGGGTGTACATTGTTGGCGGCGTGGTGCCACGGTTTGCCGAGTTATTTCTGGCCAGCGGCTTTGCCCGCTGTTTTCGCGACAAGGGCTGCATGAGCGATTACTTCAGCGGGATTCCTGTATGGTTGGTGACGGCCGAGTATCCGGGTTTGCTGGGTGCGGGCGTGGCCTTGCAGCAAGAGCATTCCCGTAGGATGGGTGGAGCATAGCGATACCCATCGCTCAGGATTGATGGGTATCGCGCAGCTCAACCCATCCTACAAAGTTGGTTCTTGCTCGAGATTTCTATCAGAACGTCAAAGGACGGCAGATGTGAGCCAGCCCGGAAAATCGATACTGCTGGTCGATGATGACCAGGAAACTCGCGAACTGCTGCAGACCTACCTGAGCCGTGCCGGTTTTCAGGTGCGCACCGTCGGCGATGGCGCAGGCTTTCGCCAGAGCCTCAGCGCCGAGGTGGCCGACCTGGTGATTCTCGATGTGATGCTGCCTGACGAAGATGGCTTCAGCCTCTGTCGTTGGGTGCGCGAGCATCAGCGTTTCGCCCAAATGCCAATCATCATGCTCACCGCCAGTTCGGATGAGGCCGACCGGGTTATCGGTCTGGAGTTGGGTGCCGACGATTACCTTGGCAAGCCCTTCAGTCCGCGCGAGTTGCTGGCGCGAATCAAGGCCCTGCTGCGCCGCGCGCATTTCAGTCAGGAGCGTGGCAGCGAGGTGTGGGCCTTCGACGACTGGCGCCTGGATATGGTCAGCCATCGCCTGTTCCACTGCGACGGTGAAGAGGTGTTGCTCTCCGGCGCCGACTTCGCTTTGCTCAAGTTGTTTCTCGATCACCCGCAGCAGATCCTCGACCGCGACACCATCGGCAATGCCACCCGTGGTCGTGAGCTGATGCCGCTGGAGCGCATCGTCGATATGGCGGTCAGCCGTCTGCGCCAGCGCCTGCGCGACACCGACAAGCCGGCGCGCTTGATCCGTACGGTGCGCGGCAGCGGTTACCAGTTGGCGGCGGCGGTGACGCCCTGTAGCCATGTTTAACCTGCGAAAATTGTTGCCGGTGCCACGCTCGCTGCTTGCGCGCATGTTGCTGTTGACCTTATTGGTGGTGGTGCTGGCGCAGACCTTGTCGAGCGTGATCTGGGTGTCGCAACTGCGCGCCAGCCAGATGCAAGGCCTGCTCACCAGCTCGCGCAGCCTGGCGCAGTCGATGGCCGCCAGCGTCAGCTATTTTCGCTCGCTGCCCCTTGGCTACCGGCCAATGGTTCTCGACCAGTTGCGCAATATGGGCGGCACACGGTTTTTCGTGTCGCTCAACGACAAGCCGTTGAACATGCAGGTATTGCCGCAAACCCCGCGCAAACGCGCGGTGCTCGATGCGGTGGACGCCACCCTGCGCGAGCACCTGGGCAGCAAGCTGGACCTGTTGGTGCAGTTCGTCAGCCCGGATGACCTGCGCATCTTCAATAGCGCGCTGAAGCTCGATGAGTTGCCGCGTTCCTGGGCCCATTACGCCCTGAGCCTGGAGCCGCTGAACCCGCCGGTGTTGGTCACGCAGATCCAGATCGCGCCGAACCAATGGCTGTATCTCGCCTCCTTGATGCCTGAGCCCTATACCGCTCTGGAGCAGCAAGGGCTGCCGGCCCAGCAACTGTGGTTCATCATCCTCACCAGCGGTTTCTTGCTGCTGTTCATCGGTATTTTGGTGCACTGGCAGAGTCGGCCGCTCAAGCGCTTGGCGGTGGCGGCGCGGGAAATGTCCCTGGGTTGCGAGGTCGAGCCGCTGACCGAGGCGGGCGGCAGCGAAGTGGTCGAAGTCAGCCGTGCATTCAACAGCATGCGCGAGCGCATCGGCCGTTACCTGCGTGAGCGCAGCCAGTTGTTCAGCGCCATTTCCCATGATTTGCGCACGCCGATCACCCGGTTGCGGCTGCGTGTCGAGTTGCTCGAAGACGAAGCCGTGCAAGCCAAGTTCAGCCGTGACCTCGACGAGCTGGAGATGCTGGTCAAGGGCGCGCTGCAATGCGTCAAGGACACCGACATTCACGAAAATATCGAGCCAGTAGACCTTAACTACCTGCTCAACTGCGTAGTTGAACCCTATCTGGCACCGGCTGGGAATGGCCGGGTCACGCTGGATGGTCAGATCCAGGCTGCCTATCCAGGCAAACCGTTGGCGCTTAAACGCTGTATCGGCAACCTGGTCGATAACGCCCTTAAATATGGGCAAAAGGCCCATCTGCATATCGAAGATGATGCGCGTGCCTTCGTTCTGCATGTCGATGATGAGGGGCCGGGCGTGCCCGAACAGCGCCTGGAGCAGGTGTTCGAGCCGCATTTTCGCCTGGCCGGGCAGCAGCAGGGCTACGGCCTGGGCCTGGGCATTGCGCGCAATATCGCTCACAGCCACGGCGGCGAAGTGAGCTTGCGCAACCTGCGCGAAGGCGGCCTGCGCGTGACCCTGGTGTTACCGCGTTTTGCGTAGGATGGGTTGAGCGCAGCGATACCCATCGAACAGCCCCTAGCACTTATGTAACCAGCCCGTGACCTTTGCGCATCCCTTCGTTACCCGCAGCCGCGGCGCCCGTGGTTAAACTCGACTGCAACGCAAGCACCAGACTTGCCCGTGAATAACAACAAAAAAGGAACCTACCTATGAATGTCTATTCTCGCCTGGTAACTGCAATTTCCCTTGCCTCCCTGATATCGCTGAGTGCTCATGCCGGTGAAGTCGAAGTGCTGCATTGGTGGACCTCCGGTGGCGAAAAGCGCGCCGCCGATACCCTGCAAAAACTGGTCGAGGCCAAAGGGCATGTCTGGAAGGATTTCGCCGTCGCCGGTGGTGGTGGTGAAGCGGCCATGACTGTGCTGAAAACCCGTGCGGTTTCCGGCAACCCGCCTGCCGCCGCGCAGATCAAGGGGCCGGATATCCAAGAGTGGGGCGCCCTGGGTCTGCTCGCTGACCTTAACGCCATTGCGGCCGAGCAGAAATGGGACAGCCTGCTGCCCAAGCAGGTGGCGAACATCATGAAGTACGAGGGCGACTATGTGGCGGTGCCGGTCAATGTGCACCGGGTCAACTGGCTGTGGATCAACCCCGAGGTGTTTGCCAAAGCCGGCGCCACGCCGCCGACCACCCTCGATGAATTCTTCGTCGCCGCCGACAAACTCAAGGCTGCCGGTTTCATCCCCCTGGCCCACGGTGGCCAGCCTTGGCAGGACGGCACCATATTCGAAGACTTGGCCTTCAGCATCCTGGGTGCCGACGGCTATCGCAAAGCCTTCGTTGAGCAGGACAAGGCCACTCTGACCGGGCCGAAGATGGTCGAGGTGTTCGCCGCCCTGCAAAAACTGCACGGTTATATCGATGCCGACGCCGCCGGTCGCGACTGGAATACCGCGGCGGGCCTGGTGATCAATGGCAAGGCCGGGATGCAGGTGATGGGCGACTGGGCCAAGAGTGAATGGACCGCCGCCGGCAAGGTCGCCGGTAAGGATTACCAGTGTCTGCCGTTCCCTGGCACCCAGGGCAGCTTCGCTTACAACATCGATTCCCTGGTTATGTTCAAGCTGAGCGATGCGCAGAACCGCAAGGCCCAGGAAGACTTGGCGCGAACCGTCATGGAGCCTGAGTTTCAGCAGTTATTCAGCCAGAACAAGGGCTCGATTCCGGTGCGTCAGGACGTGGACATGAGCACCTTCGATGCCTGCGCCCAGCAGTCCTCGCTCGACTTCAAAGCGGCCGCCGCCAGTGGTGGTTTGCAACCGAGCTTGGCCCACGGCATGGCTGCCTCCAGCTATGTGCAGGGCGCGGTGTTCGATGTGGTAACCAACTTCTTCAACGACCCCAAGGCCGACCCGAAACGCGCCGCTAAGCAACTCGCCGCGGCCATCCAGGCGGTCCAGTAAAGCACGCCTAGCCGCCGGTTTGCCGGCGGCTTTCCCTATCGCTGATTTCAGGTGCCCGAACGGGCGCTAGGGATTGGTGCACTCCGAAAACGCCCTTGCCCCCGGTTTCTTTGCCGCAGGCCGTGGGGGATGAGCCCAATCCAGGAGCCCCGTTATGAGTTCAACCGTCGTGTTTACCAAGGTCTCACCGCTGGATGCGCTGCAGCGCTGGCTGCCCAAGCTGGTGCTGGCGCCGAGCATGTTGATCGTGTTGGTTGGCTTCTACGGCTACATCCTCTGGACCTTCCTGCTGTCATTTACCAGTTCGCGCTTTATGCCCAGCTACCAGTGGGTCGGCTTGCAGCAGTACGAGCGGCTGCTGGACAACGACCGTTGGTGGGTGGCGAGCAAGAACCTGATGGTCTTTGGTGGCCTGTTTATCGGCATCAGTCTGGTGGTCGGCGTGCTGCTGGCGGTATTGCTGGATCAGCGCATTCGCCGTGAAGGCTTTATCCGCACCATTTTGCTCTATCCCATGGCGCTGTCGATGATCGTCACCGGCACCGCCTGGAAGTGGCTGCTCAACCCCGGCCTGGGTATCGACAAGATGCTCCGCGACTGGGGTTGGGAGGGCTTTCGGTTCGACTGGTTGGTGGACCCGGATCGGGTGGTTTACTGCCTGGTGATCGCCGCCGTGTGGCAGGCCTCGGGCTTTGTGATGGCGCTGTTTTTGGCGGGGTTAAGAGGCGTCGATCAGTCGATCATCCGCGCCGCCCAGGTGGATGGCGCCAGTTTGCCGAATATCTACCTGCGTATCGTTTTGCCGAGCCTCGGCCCGGTGTTCTTCAGTGCGCTGATGATCCTTTCGCACATCGCCATCAAGAGCTTCGACCTGGTTGCCTCGATGACCGCCGGCGGTCCCGGCTACGCCTCCGATCTGCCGGCGATGTTTATGTATGCACACACCTTCACCCGCGGCCAGATGGGCCTCGGCGCCGCCAGTGCGATCCTTATGCTCGGCGCGGTGCTGGCGATCCTGGTGCCGTATCTGTACTCCGAACTGCGAGGCAAACGCCATGACTAGTCTTGTCGGCAAATCCCCGATCCGCCTGAGCCGGTTGGCGATCTACGCCACCTTGCTGGCAGCCTGCGCGGTCTACCTGATCCCGCTGCTGATCATGCTGTTGACCAGCTTCAAGAGCCCGGACGACATCCGCAGCGGCAACCTGTTGTCCTGGCCCGAGGTGTTTACCGCCATCGGCTGGCTGACGGCCTGGGACAGTGTCGGCGGCTACTTCTGGAACTCAGTGAAGATCACCGTCCCGGCGGTGCTGATCTCCACCGTGGTCGGTGCGCTGAACGGCTATGTGCTGGCCATGTGGCGCTTCCGTGGCTCGCAGCTGTTCTTCGGCCTGCTGCTGTTTGGCTGCTTCCTGCCGTTCCAGGTGGTGCTGCTGCCGGCGTCCTTTACCCTCGGCCATCTCGGCCTGGCCAATACCACCAGCGGCCTGGTGCTGGTGCATGTGGTCTACGGCCTGGCCTTCACCACGCTGTTCTTTCGCAACTACTACGTCAGCGTGCCGGACGCTCTGGTGCGCGCCGCGCGGCTGGATGGGGCGGGGTTCTTCACCATCTTCGGGCGCATCCTGCTGCCCATGTCGACCCCGATCATCATGGTCTGCTTGATCTGGCAGTTCACCCAGGTCTGGAACGACTTCCTCTTCGGTGTGGTGTTCGCCAGTGGCGACACCCAGCCGATCACCGTGGCCCTCAATAACCTGGTCAACACCAGCACCGGGGCCAAGCAATACAACGTCGACATGGCCGCGGCGATGATCGCCGGGCTGCCCACCCTGGTCGTTTACATCCTGGCTGGTAAGTACTTCCTGCGCGGCCTAACCGCCGGCGCCGTCAAAGGTTGAAAGCTGCTGCGCTCGGTCATGCAGCGTTGGAATCCGGCTCGCCTGACCTTCGCTCGCGACGCTTCAACGATATTGGAGAGATGAAATGGCAACGCTCGAACTGCGCAACGTCAACAAGTCCTACGGCAGCGGCCTGGCGGACACTTTGAAAAATATCGACATCCAGATCGATTCCGGCGAGTTTCTGATTCTCGTCGGGCCGTCTGGCTGCGGTAAATCCACTCTGATGAACTGCATCGCCGGGCTGGAAGAAATCAGCGCTGGCGAGATCTTGGTGGATGGCGCCGATATCAGCGGCATGAGTCCCAAAGATCGCGACATCGCCATGGTCTTCCAGTCCTATGCGCTGTACCCGACCATGACGGTGCACGGCAACATCGCCTTCGGCCTGAAGATGCGCAAGATGGCACCGGCAGCGATCGAGGCGGAGGTCGCGCGGGTGGCCAAACTGCTGCAGATCGAGCACTTGCTGGCGCGCAAGCCCGGCCAGCTTTCCGGTGGCCAGCAGCAGCGGGTGGCCATGGGTCGGGCATTGGCGCGGCGGCCGAAGATCTACCTGTTCGACGAGCCGCTGTCCAACCTCGACGCCAAGTTGCGCGTGGAGATGCGCACCGAAATCAAGTTAATGCACCAGCGCTTGAAGACCACCACGGTCTACGTCACCCACGACCAGATCGAGGCCATGACCCTCGGCGACAAAGTGGCGGTGATGAAGGACGGCATCATCCAGCAGTTCGGCACCCCGCAGCAGATCTACAACGACCCGGCCAATCTGTTCGTGGCGAGCTTTATCGGTTCGCCACCGATGAACTTCATCCCCCTGCGTTTGCAGCGTCGCGACGGCCAGCTGTGGGCGCTGCTCGACAGTGGTCAGGCGCGCTGCGAGTTGCCGCTGGGGCTGATGGAGGACGGCTTCGAGAGCCGCGAAGTGATCCTCGGGATTCGTCCGGAGCAGATCCAGGTGGCGCCTGCCGGTAGCAGTCTGTTGCCGTCGATCCGCGCCGAGGTGCAAGTCACCGAGCCCACCGGACCGGACACCCTGGTGTTCGTCGAACTCAACCAGACCAAGGTCTGCTGCCGTATGGCCCCGGACGCTGCGCCGCAGGTGGGGCAAACCCTGGAGCTGCAATTCGATCCGAGCAAGGTGCTGCTGTTCGATGCGCAAAGCGGCGAGCGCCTGCTGGCAGGGCAAGCCCGCAGTGCTGAGCGTACGGCCAAGGTCGCGCAGTTCAAGGGGCGCTAAACGAAGTTGCAAACAAGCAGTCGCTTCGGGGTGTGCCTGTCGTATCCGCGCCCCAGAGCCCTGTGTCATGAGCGGTTAAAAAATAAAAACAATAATTGAGAGGATTGGATATGAGAGCAGCAACGAGTCTCGGCCTGGCGTTGTCCCTGGGCTACCTGGTGTTACCTCATACGGCGCAGGCCGTGGAGTTCACGGGTTATGTGCGCAGTGGCGCAGGCAGTGCGGAAAACGGCGGCTCGCAAAGCTGCTTCCAGTTGCCCGGCGCCCAGTCGAAGTACCGCTTGGGTAACGAGTGCGAGCAGTACATGGAGCTGGATCTGCGTCAGGATTTGCTCACCCTCGACGACGGTTCGGTACTCAGCGTCGAAGGCATGGCGCAGCTGTACAACGAGTATGGCCACACGCCGAAATTCACCGGCGACTACGGCTTCGCGCGGATGAACCAGATGTACGCCGAGTGGAGCAAGATGCCGGCCTTAAATGGTGGCTCGTTGTGGGCGGGGCGGCGGTTCTACAAGCGCAACGACATCCATATCTCCGACTTCTTTTACTGGAACCAGAGCGCCACCGGCTTCGGTGTCGACGAGATGGTGATCGGTGACCTGAAGTACAGCTATGTGTTCTCGCGCAAGGACAGCTACGACCAGAAACCCTATATCAACCGGCAGGATTTCAACGTCGGCGGCTTCCAGACCAACCCCGGCGGCGAACTGGAACTGGGCGTCAGCTACATCGACAAGCCCGACAGCACGGACGCGCACAGCGGCTGGGCGGTGACCGCGCAGCATGTGCAGGACGAGTTTCTGGGCGGCATTAATACCCTGGCCCTGCAATATGGCGAGGGCCCTGGTACGGGCCTGGGTTACACCGGCGACCCGACCCTGGACGCCAATGCCAAGAGCTGGCGTGCGGTGGAGTTCTTCGATTGGCAGATCACCCCGCGTCTCGGTGGTCAGGTCGAGGTGGTTTACCAAAAGGACACTCGCGTCGATGGCGCCGACCAGAATTGGCTGTCGGTGGGCGGGCGCAGCAGTTATGCCTTCACCGATCAGTTCAAGCTGGTCGGCGAGCTGGGTCGCGATCAGGTCGAGGCCGCAGGCGGCACCCGCAAGCTGACTAAATTCACCGTGGCGCCGACTTGGTCGCCGGCCGGTCCGGGCTTCTGGGCACGTCCAGAGCTGCGCCTGTATTACACCTATGCCAACTGGAACAAGGCGGCGCAGCGTGCCGCCAGTGAACTGGCGGCGGGCTCGGCGTTGTCCGATAGCGGCGCCTTCGACACCGCGCGGCATGGTTCCAACGTCGGCGTGCAGGTTGAGTACTGGTGGAAATAAGGCGGCTTGAAACTGTGTTTTGGCCGGGTTTTGCGTGCTGTCTAGCGCACTAGCCTGGCTCTTCATCGCTCGGGTAGCGGCTGGCGTTGAGGCTTTCCTTGATCTTGCGCAGGTGTGGCTGGAAGTCCACGCCGCGGCGCAGAGTCACCCCGGTGGCAAGGACGTCGAGCACGGTGAGCTGAATGATCCGCGAGGTCATCGGCATATAGATGTCGGTGTCCTCAGGCAGTGGGATGTCCAGGCTCAGGGTGCTGGCTTTGGCCAGGGGCGAGCCGGCGGCGGTCAGGCCGAGCACCGAGGCGCCGTTCTGCCGGGCCAGGCGCGCGACCTCCACCAGTTCGCGGGTGCGGCCGGTGTAGGAAATGATCACAAAGAGGTCGCCGGTGTGGGCCACCGAAGCCAGCATGCGCTGCATCAGCACATCGGAATGGGCGGATACCGCAAGGTTGAAGCGAAAGAATTTGTGCTGGGCATCCAGGGCCACCGAGGCCGAGGCGCCGAGGCCGAAGAAGTGGATCTGCCGGGCCTGGATCAGCAGATCGACGGCGCGGCTGATCAGTTGCGGGTCGAGGCTCTGGCAGGCGCTGTCCAGGGAGGTGATGGCACTGCCGAAGATTTTGCGGGTATAGGCCTCGGGGCCGTCGTCGGCTTCCACCGCGCGGCTCACGTAGGCGGCGCCGCTGGCCAGGCTTTGGGCCAGCTGCATCTTCAGTTCTGGGTAGCCGTTGACGCCGAATGCGCGGCAGAAGCGATTGACTGTCGGCTCGCTGACCTGCGCGGCCTGGGCTAACGCTGCGATGCTGAAGCGGGTGGCTTCCTGCGGGCCGCGCAGAATCACTTCGGCAACCTTGCGTTCGGCCTTGCTCAGCTCTTCGAGGCGGTTCTGGATCTGCTCCAGAAGATTTCGCACGCGGTCCATCTCTCGTCCTTAGGTCGGGGGGGTGCCTATCGTACTGAGGGTGCCCGGTTGCGGCCAGATGAATATGTGGATTGCATAAATATTGTTGTTATTACTACATAAATTTAGTGATTGCGGCTAATATCCCCACTGAAAGCTAATTTTGATAGAGGAATTGATATCATGGCTTCAACCGCTGTCGAGCCCTGTGCCTTCGCCCTGTTCGGGGCCCTGGGTGATCTGGCGCTGCGCAAGCTGTTTCCTGCTCTCTATCAGCTGGATCGTGCCGGCCTGCTGCATGCCGAGACGCGTATCCTCGCCCTGGCCCGCGAGAGCGACGAGCCTGCCACACACCTGGCGGCCATCGGCGAGCACCTGCAGCGTCATGTACCGGCTAGCGAGATCGATGCGGCGGTCATGCAGCGTTTTATGGCGCGTCTGGACTACCGGTCGATGGATTTCCTCCAGGCGGCGGACTACCCCGCACTGGCAGACAGGCTGGGCCCGGTGGAGCGACTCATCGCCTACTTCGCAACGCCCGCCTCGGTGTACGGGGCGATTTGCGCCGGGCTGGCGCAGAGCGGCTTGGCGGAGCGCACCCGGGTGGTGCTGGAGAAACCCATCGGCCACGACCTGGGCTCTTCCCGCGAGGTGAACGATGCGGTGGCGCTGCACTTCCCGGAGAACCGCACCTACCGGATCGATCACTACCTGGGCAAGGAGACGGTGCAGAACCTGATCGCCCTGCGCTTCGCCAACAGCCTGTTCGAGACCCAGTGGAACCAGAATCATATTTCCCATGTGGAGATCACCGTGGCCGAGCAGGTGGGTATCGAGGGCCGCTGGGGCTACTTCGACCAGGCCGGCCAGCTGCGCGACATGATCCAGAATCACCTGCTGCAGCTGCTCTGCCTGATCGCCATGGACCCGCCCAGCGACCTTTCGGCCGACAGCATTCGCGACGAGAAGGTCAAGGTGCTCAAGGCGCTGGCGCCGATCACCGCCGAGCAACTGGGACAACAGGTGGTGCGCGGCCAGTACATCGCCGGCGGCATCCTCGGCAAGTCGGTGCCGGGCTACTTGGAGGAGGACAACGCCAACGCCCAGAGCGACACCGAGACCTTCGTCGCCCTGCGCGCGGAAATCCGCAACTGGCGCTGGTCCGGCGTGCCCTTTTACCTGCGCACCGGCAAGCGCATGCCGCAGAAGCTGTCGCAGATCGTCATCCACTTCAAGGAGGCGCCGCATTACATCTTCTCCCCGGAGCAGCGCCCGCTGATCAGCAATCGCCTGATCATCCGCCTGCAACCGGACGAGGGCATCTCCCTGCAGGTAATGACCAAGGACCAGGGCCTGGACAAGGGCATGCAACTGCGCAGCCGCCCGTTGCAGTTGAGCTTTTCCGATAGCCACGGCTCACGGATTCCAGACGCCTACGAGCGATTGTTGCTGGAAGTCATGAAAGGCAACCAAAACCTCTTCGTGCGCAAGGACGAGATCGAGTACGCCTGGAAATGGTGCGATCAGCTGATCGCCGGCTGGCAGCGCCAAGGCGACTCGCCCAAGCCCTATGCGGCGGGCACCTGGGGGCCGATGGCGGCGATGGCATTGATCACCCGCGATGGCCGGAGCTGGTATGGCGATCTGTAATCTCGACCTGCCGGTGCAGGTCAGCGGGCTCAGCCTGAGCGGCCCCGAGCAACTCGCCGAGGAACTGGCACTGACGGTGGCCCAGGCCTTGCGCACGGCCATCGAGGCGCGGGGCAGGGCGTCCCTGGTGCTGTCCGGCGGGCGTAGTCCGATTGCCTTCTTCGAGCGCCTGTCCGGCCAGGAGTTGGACTGGTCGCGGGTGGTCGTGAGCCTGGCGGACGAGCGCTGGGTTGCGCTCAGCCATGCCGACAGCAACGAGGGGCTGGTGCGCCGTCATCTGCTGCGCGGCAACGCCGCCAGGGCAGGTTTTATCGGTCTGTATCGGCCGGCGCAGAACCTGGATGAGGCGGCGCAGCGGGCGGACCAGGCGTTGGCCGAACTGCCACAGCCCATCGACGTGTTGGTGCTGGGCATGGGCGAGGACGGCCACACCGCCTCGCTGTTCCCGAGCAGCCCGAACCTTGCGTCGGCGCTGAGCCCCGACTGCCGGCAGCGTTGCCTGCCGATGCAGGCCCCGACCGCGCCCCGGCAGCGCCTGAGCATGCCGCTGGCGTTGCTCGCCGGCGCCCGCCTGACGCTGCTGGCCATACAGGGCCAGGCCAAGCTGGCGACCCTGAGCGAAGCGCTCGCTGGCGAGGATCTGGCGCAGATGCCAATTCGCGCCTTTTTCCTTCATCCCCTCGAGATTTACTGGTGCCCATAAGCCCTAAGGATCAGCCGATATGACCAACATCCAGAACCACCGGGTGGCAGACCGTGGGGCCGTGCCGAGCATGGCCGAGAAGATCGCCCTGATCGACCAGCTCTGCGAGCGGGCGCGCATCCTTCCCGTCATCACCATCGAGCGTGAGGCGGACATCTTGCCACTGGCCGACGCCCTGGCCGCGGGCGGCCTGCACACGCTGGAAATCACCCTGCGCTCGGAGCACGGCCTGACCGCCATCCGCCTGTTGCGCGAGCAGCGCCCGCAATTGTGCATCGGTGCCGGCACGGTGCTCGACCTGCAGATGCTGGCCGCTGCCGAGGCCGCCGGGGCGCAGTTTATCGTCACTCCCGGCTGCACCACCGAACTGCTGCAGGCCGGCGTGCAAAGCCCGCTGCCGCTGCTGCCGGGGATCAGCAGTGCCTCGGAAATCATGCTCGGCTACGCCCTGGGTTATCGCCGCTTCAAGCTTTTCCCGGCTGAGATCAGTGGCGGCGTCGCGGCACTCAAGGCCCTCGGCGGCCCGTTCGCCAGCGTCCGTTTCTGCCCGACCGGGGGCGTCAACGCGAGTAATGTGCAGAGCTACATGGCGCTGCCCAATGTGATGTGCGTGGGCGGCACCTGGATGATGGGCAGCAACTGGATACGCCAGGGCGACTGGCAGCGCATCGCCGCCTGCAGCGCTGAGGCCCTGGCCAACCTCGACGCCTGAAAGGATCGACCGCTCCACCATCACCCGTTCGTTTCAGAGGGATAAGTAATGACCCACGACAAGAACCTCGACAGCCTGTTTCCTACTGCCGCCGAGATCCCCGAGCGTTATCGCCTGGGCGAACCCATCGAACAGCGCGAGTACCTGGTGAACGGCGCACTGCTGCGCTGGGACGGGCCGCTGGCTAAGGTGCGCAGCCCGATCTTCCTCGCCACCGAGCGGGGCGACGAGCAGGTGGTGCTCGGCAGCACGCCGCTGCTCGATGCCGGCGCCGCACTGACCGCGCTGGACGCTGCGGTGCAGGCCTACGATCACGGCCGGGGCGCCTGGCCGACCCTGCGTGTGGCCGAGCGGATTCAGCATGTCGAGGCCTTCCTGGCCCGCATGCGCGAGCAGCGCGAGGTGGTGGTTAAACTGCTGATGTGGGAGATCGGTAAGAACCTCAAGGATTCAGAGAAGGAGTTCGACCGCACCTGCGACTACATGGTCGACACCATCGAGGCGCTGAAAGAACTGGATCGCCACTCCAGCCGCTTCGAGCTGGAGCAGGGCACCCTCGGCCAGATCCGCCGCGTGCCGCTGGGCGTGGCACTGTGCATGGGCCCCTACAACTACCCGCTGAACGAGACCTTCACCACACTGATTCCGGCGTTGATCATGGGCAACACCGTGGTCTTCAAACCGGCCAAACTCGGTGTGCTGCTGATCCGCCCGCTGCTCGAAGCCTTCCGCGACAGCTTTCCGCCGGGGGTGATCAACATCATCTACGGCCGTGGCCGCGACACCGTCAGCGCGCTGATGGCCAGTGGCAAGGTCGACGTGTTCGCCTTTATCGGCACCAACAAAGGCGCCAGCGACCTGAAGAAGCTGCACCCGCGGCCGCACCGCCTGCGCGCGGCGCTGGGCCTGGATGCGAAGAACCCCGGAATCGTGCTGCCCCAGGTCGACCTAGATAACGCGGTCAGCGAGGCCATCACCGGCGCGCTGTCGTTCAACGGCCAGCGCTGCACGGCGCTGAAAATCCTCTTCGTCCACGAGCAGGTGCTGCAACCCTTCCTCGACAAATTTTGCGCCAAGCTGGCCGCGCTCAAGCAAGGCATGCCCTGGGAGGAGGGCGTGGCGCTGACGCCATTGCCGGAGCCCGGCAAGGTCGACTACCTCAATACGCTGCTGGCGGACGCCGTCGCCAAAGGCGCGCGGGTGGTCAACCCAGGTGGCGGCACACACCGCGAAAGCTTCTTCTACCCGGCCGTGCTGAGCCCGATGAGTAGCGAGATGCGCCTCTATCACGAAGAGCAGTTCGGCCCACTGATCCCGGTGGTGCCGTACCGCGAGCTGGAGGAGGTGATCGACTATGTGCTGCATTCCGACTACGGCCAGCAGCTGAGCATCTTCGGCAACAACTCCAAGGAAGTGGGTCGGCTGGTGGATGCCTTCGCCAACCAGGTCGGCCGTATCAACATCAATGCGCAGTGCCAGCGCGGTCCCGATACCTTCCCCTTCAACGGCCGCAAGAATTCGGCCGAAGGAACGCTCTCGGTGCATGACGCGCTGCGCGTGTTCTCCATCCGCACCCTGGTGGCGACCAAGTTCCAGGCGAACAACCAAGCGCTGATCAGCGAGATCATCCGCAACCGGGAGTCGAGCTTTATCACCACCGACTACATCTTCTGACAGGCTGCTAGGACAAAGTCAGGACAAGTCCGGCCATAGAGCTTTCTCACCATGCTGGTGTCGTTGTGACCAAGCTGGCGCGCAGCTGAGCCGGAAAACTATTCGATAGGTTCGTAGGGTAACCCGACGTAGTTTTCCGCGATGGTCTTGCGCCCGGCCTCGGAGCCGACGAAGTAGTCCAGTTCGGTCTGCTGCATGCGTTGGCTGAAGGCATCGGTGCCGGGGAATTTGTGCAGCATCGAAGTCATCCACCAGGAAAATCGCTCGGCTTTCCAGATGCGCTTCAGGCATATCGATGAGTAGCGCTCGAGCAGATCCGTGCGGCCTTCGCGATAGACCTTGAGCAGGATGCGATACAGCGTGCTGACATCGCTGGCGGCCAAGTTCAGGCCCTTGGCACCGGTGGGCGGAACTATGTGCGCGGCATCGCCGACCAAAAACAGGTGGCCGTACTGCATCGGCTCGACCACGTAACTGCGCAGCGGTGCGATGCTCTTTTCGAGCGACGGGCCAGTGATCAGGCGGGCGGCGGTTGCGGCCGGCAGGCGGCTTTTCAGCTCGTCCCAGAAACGCTGATCGGACCAGTCCTCGACCTTCTCCTCGCTGCCGACCTGCACGTAGTAACGGGTGCGGGTTGGCGAGCGCATGCTGCACAGGGCGAAGCCGCGTTCGTGGTTGGCGTAGATCAGTTCCTCGTTGACCGGCGGCGTGTCGGCCAGCACCCCCAGCCAGCCGAACGGATAGACCCGCTCGAACTCCTTGAGTACGCCCTGTGGGATCGATTGTCGGGAGATGCCGTGGAAGCCGTCGCAGCCGGCGATGTGCTCGCAATCCAGGCGCACGGTCTCGTCATTGAGGGTGAAGGTCAGGTAAGGCTTCTCGCCTTTGAGTTCGTGCAGCAGCACGTCTGGCACGCTGTACAAAGTGGTGGCGCCGCTGGCTTGGCGGGCTTCCATCAGATCGCGGGTGACTTCGGTCTGGCCGTAGATCATTACGGTCTTGCCACCGGTCAGTTGCTTCAGGTCGATGCGCTCAAGGCGGCCGTCGAAGGCCAGCTCGAAGCCGTCATGCACCAGCCCTTCGCGGTCCATGCGTTCACTCACGCCGGCTTCGCGCAGCAGGTCGACCATGCCCTGTTCCAGTACGCCAGCACGGATGCGGCTGAGCACGTAATCGGGGCTCTGGCGTTCGATGATCACGTTGTCGATGCCAGCCTGGTGCAGCAACTGACCGAGCAGCAGGCCGGACGGGCCAGCGCCGATGATGGCGACTTGAGTCTTCATTGTTATTGTCCTTAAGGAGCTTGGTGATGATCTCGCGGGTTCTGTCTTGGTTTGAAGTGCCTGTATTTTTGGTGGATAGCTGTCGCCTTTGAAGGCACTATCTGATTATCTTTCTGGATTTTTCGAGGATTTGTCTGTCATGCATAAAGGACCCGCCAGCGCCGTGCCGGTGTTCAAGCTGTATGGTGAGACGGCGGTCTGGCCGACTCCGGATCTACTGCATTGCGAGTCGATTGCCGAGCGCAGTCACCGGCACGACTGGGAGATCAAGCCGCACCGGCACAGCGATCTGGTGCAGCTGTTGTATGTGCAGAGCGGCACCGCCGAGCTGGAAGTGGAGGGCGTGGTGCATCGGGTGCAGCAGGCCTCGTTGCAGGTGGTGCCGGCGCTCAGCGTGCATGGTTTTCGGTTTTCTCAGGACGTGCAAGGTCATGTGCTGAGCCTGGCACTGCCGCTGGTGGAGCAGCTCGGTGCGCTGCTCGAGCACCGGCCATTGGCGCGCGCCGCCTGTTATCCGGTGGCGGGGCAGCAGCGTTATCTGGATACCCTGTTTGACTCCATCGCCCAGGAGTACAGCGCGCAGCAGCCGGGACGCGAGCTGATGCTGCAGTCGCTGATCAGCGCGCTGCTGGTGTGGGTTGGGCGCCGCTCGCTGGACCTCACGCGGGCCGAGGCCCAGGTGCAGGATCGCGGCCGTGAACATCTGCAGGGTTTCACTCGGCGACTGGAAACACAGTTTCGCGAGCACCTGCCAATCGAGCACTACGCCACCGAGCTGGGCATCAGCGCCGCGCACCTGAATGCCCTGTGTCGACGTCTGGCCGGCCAGTCGGCGCTGCAGATGATCAATCAGCGTCTGCTGCTAGAGGCCAAGCGCAGCCTGGTCTACACCGCCATGACCATCAATCAGGTGGCGGATAGCTTGGGGTTTTCCGAGCCGGCGTATTTCTCGCGGTTTTTCAAACGCGGTACCGGGCAGTCGCCGAAGGACTTCCGCTTGCAGCGTTAGGGTCATAACCATTTGGTTGGCTATCGGGTCGCTCAGCGTTAGTCTTGCAGACGTTCCCTTTAACGCGCAGAGCCACCGTGAATATCGATACCCGGATCAAGTTTCGTCATCTTGTGTGCTTTCTCGAAGTGGCGCGCCAAGGCACTTTGGCGCGGGCGGCCAGCAAGCTGGCGGTGAGCCAGCCGGCGATCTCGAAAACCCTCAAGGAGCTGGAAGAGTTGCTCACCGCCAGCCTGTTCGCGCGCAGCAAAACCGGCGTCAGCTTGACCGAAGCCGGGGTGGCGTTTATGCGTTACGCCGGCCCTTGCGTGCAGGCGCTGCGCGATGGGGTGAACAGCCTGCGTGAGGCGCAATATGCCTCGGGCACCTTGCGCCTGGGGGTGCTCTCGACCGTGGAGAGTCTGCTGATTCCCGAGGTGGTGCGCCGCCTGCACGAGCGCCATCCGGCACTGGTGGCTAGTGTGATCACCGGACCCAGCGCCTATCTGCTGTCTCAGTTGCATGTCGGCGAGCTGGACCTGGTGGTCGGGCGGATGACCGACAGTCCGCAGATTCAGGGCCTGACCTTCGAGCACCTGTACAGCGAGTCGATGACCCTGGTGGCGCGCGCCGGGCACCCGCTGCTGTCGGCACCGCTGCTGCGTGAACAGTTGCAGGACTATCCGCTGGTGTTGCCATTGGCTGGCACCACCATCCGCAAGTATGCCGATGCGCTGTTCGTGCAATGCGGCATCCGCCAGCCGCGCCAGCGTCTGGAGACCTTGTCGCTGGCCCTGAGTCGGCGCTATGTGCAGACCAGCGAGGCGTTGTGGATCGCGCCCTTCGATGCGGTGCAGCTGGATTTGCGCCGCGGCGAGCTGGTCGAACTCGACTTGGGGATCCGCGAGCCAGGGGGCTCGGTGGGTATCTGCAGCAACCCGAGCCTGCCGTTGTCGCTGGCCGGGCACTGGTGTGTCGAGGTACTGCGAGAACTGGGACAGGCCTACCGCGAGGGTGCCTTTCCATAGTGGCAGCGACAGCGCTTTTCGTAGGATGGGTTGAGCTTGCGATACCCATCAAGCTAAGCGACGACGCGTAAATCGCTGATGGGTATCGCTGCGCTCCACGCCATCCTACGGGCGGTGTCCAGTGCTTACGGGCACATGGTTTTCCATAACCGTATGGTTATGCGTGAGACATTTATTTTCAGTTTTACTCAGTGCCCTGACATTGGAGACTGCCGCTCAGCTTGCTGCTGATGCAGCTTTATCACTCCAAATAAGAGGAACCCCGCCATGTCCGATGCGCCGCAGAGTCGCTTCGCCATTCGCGACCGTAACTGGCATCCAAAGCCCTTTACACCCGACTACAAGACCTCGATTGCGCGCTCGCCGCGTCAGGCGCTGGTGAGCATCCCGCAGTCGATCTCGGAAACCAGCGGCCCGGACTTTTCCCATCTGCAGATGGGGCAGCACGACAACGACTTACTGCTCAACTTCAACAACGGCGGTCTGCCAATAGGAGAGCGAATCATCCTCGCCGGACGGGTCTGCGATCAGTACGGCAAGCCGATCCCGCACACCCTGGTGGAAATCTGGCAGGCCAACGCTGGTGGCCGCTACCGGCACAAGAACGACCGCTACCTAGCGCCGCTGGACCCCAACTTCGGCGGTGTCGGTCGGGTGCTGACCGACCGTGACGGTTACTACAGTTTTCGCACCATCAAGCCGGGCCCGTACCCTTGGCGCAACGGCCCGAATGATTGGCGGCCGGCGCATATCCATGTGTCTATCAGCGGCCCGTCGATTGCCGCCCGGCTGATCACTCAGCTGTATTTCGAAGGTGATCCATTGATCCCGATGTGCCCGATAGTCCGCTCGATTGCTAACCCTGACGCGGTGCAGCGGCTGATCGCCAGGCTCGACATGAGCGCGGCCAATCCCATGGATTGCCTGGCCTATCGCTTCGACATCGTGTTGCGTGGGCAACGCAGCACGCATTTTGAAAACGTCTGAGAGGGGTAAATCATGCCTATTGAATTGCTGAAAGAAACCCCATCACAAACCGCCGGTCCCTATGTGCATATCGGTCTGGCCCTGGCTGCCGCCGGCAATCCGAGTCGCGAGCAGGAAGTCTGGAGTCAGATGGCCAAGCCCGATGCGCCGGGTGAGCACATCACCTTGATTGGCCATGTCTACGACGGCAATGGCCATCTGGTGCGCGATGCCTTTCTGGAGGCCTGGCAGGCGGACCATGAGGGCCGCTATGACAAGTCCTTCAACCTGGAAAAGCCGTTCAACAGCTTCGGCCGTACCGCCACCACCTTCGATGCTGGCGAGTGGGCGCTCACCACCATCAAGCCGGGTGTGGTCAACAATGCTGCCGGGGTGCCGATGGCGCCGCATATCAACATTTCGCTGTTCGCCCGTGGGATCAATATTCATCTGCAGACTCGCCTGTACTTTGCCGACGAGGCCGAGGCCAATGCCCGCGACCCGGTGCTCAATCTGATCGAGCAGCCGCAGCGCCGCGAGACCCTGCTGGCCCAGCGTTGCACTGTGGATGGCGAGCCGGCCTATCGCTTCGATATCCGCATTCAGGGGGAGGGTGAGACGGTGTTTTTTGATTTTTGACGGCACGCCCAGGCAGCCGGCACGACCCAAAAATACAATTTTAAAAATGGCTATGTACCCGTTAACTGTTGCAGCTGTGGGGCTCGTCGTAGGATGGGTTGAGCTTGCGATACCCATCAAATAAGCGACTACGCAGAAATCCCTGATGGGTATCGCTACGCTCCACGCCATCCTACGGCCGGTGTTCCAGCGCTTAACCGGGGAAGGGTACATGCCCTTAAAAACAGGGGTAGTGAATGTTTCGTTTATATAGCTTGCTGGTACTGCTGCTGACGCCACTCTTGGCCTGCGCTGAAGAGGTTATTACGGTCTACAACTGGGAAGGTTACATTGCCCTACCAGTGCTGAAGAGCTTCGAGGCCGAGACGGGTATTCGGGTGGATTACCACACCTATACCTCGCCCAAAGAGATTGAGGGTGCATTGAGCAGCGGTGCGGCGATGGATATTTCCGTGCAGACCCACAACGACCTGCCGCGGCTGATCAAAAGCGGCAGCATTCAGGCTTTGGATTTCAATCAACTGCCTAATCGCAAGTATTTAGCCCCTCATCTGCTGGGTGCCTTGAAGGCCCTTGACCCTGGCAATCGCTATGCGGTGCCTTACCTGTGGGGGGCTACCGGTTTGGCGATCAATACGCCTCTGGCTGAAGCGGCCTTTGGTGGGCCGCTGCCCAATAGCTGGAGTCTGTTGTTCGATCCTGAGCAAAGTCGTCGTCTGGCCAGTTGTGGTGTCAGCTGGCAGGAGGGGGCCAACGAAGGCCTGACCACCTTGCTGCGTTATCAAGGTCGAGACTTAATGCGCAGCTCAACCAGCCGAATAAAAAAAGCCGGCAAACTGCTGATGGAGTTGCGCCCCAACCTCAGATACGTCAGCAGCACGCGTTATATTAATGATCTACGCGATGGCAAGCTGTGTGTCGCCATGTCTTGGGTCGGCGATGCGTTGGCCGCAGCGGCGGCGGGGCAGGATGTACGCTTTGTTATCCCGGATGAAGGCGCGACTTTTTTTATCGATAGTTTGGTCATTCCAGCGAGTGCTAAACGTCCGGATCTTGCCATGCGCTTTATCAACTATCTGCTGCGTCCGGAAATAGCCGCGCAGATCACCACAGAAACCCTGTACGGCAGTGGCACTCTGCAAGCCAAGGAGTTTGTCGACGAAAGCTTGCGCGAACAACCCGGACTTTATCCGGATAATCAAACCAAGCGCCGGCTCACCCTCTTGGAAAATATGCCGCAGAAACACGCCGATGTTAGTCAGGTTGTCTGGGCCGAATTTATCAACGCGCAAGCGCCAGCTGAGGCATCTGCTGGCGCTGCACCTTGAGTGTGCTCAGTCGCTACCGTCCTGTTGAATGAGTTGCGGCTGTTGGTTGAGGAAACTGTATGAGCGATACGCGTCTGCCCCTGTCGACCCTGGCGCCACCGATAATTGCCTCGCCAGCCAAGCGCATCGAGGCGCTGACCGGCGATCCTAATTTCATGAGCTCACTGGCCCGTGGTTTGGCGGTGATTCATGCGTTCCAGGAGCGCAAGCGCCAGCTGACCATCGCCCAGATCAGCCACCGCACCGAGATTCCCCGCGCCGCCGTACGCCGCTGCCTGCACACCCTGATCAAGCTGGGCTACGCCACCACCGATGGTCGCACCTATTCACTGCTGCCCAAAGTGCTGACCCTCGGCCATGCCTACCTGTCGTCGACGCCGCTGGCGGTCACCGCCCAGCCAATCCTCGACCGCCTCAGCGAACAACTGCACGAGGCCTGTTCGATGGCCACCCTGGAAGGCGACGAGATTCTCTATATCGCCCGCTCGGCCACCCCGCAGCGGCTGATTTCGGTCGATTTGAGTGTCGGCAGTCGATTACCGGCCTACTGCACATCGATGGGCCGCATCCTCCTGGCCGGGCTCGATGACCAGGCGCTGGAGGACTACCTGAGCGGCGCCGAGCTGCAGGTCAAAACCAGTCGTACCCTGCATACCCCAGAGGCTTTGCGCGCCAGCATCGAGACGATTCGCCAGCAGGGCTGGGTGATCATCGACCAGGAACTGGAAATGGGCCTGCGTTCGGTGGCCGTGCCTTTGAAGGACTCTGCCGGTCAAGTGCTGGCCGCGCTGAATGTCGGCACTCACGTCGGCCGGGTGTCGCAGCGGGAGCTGGAGACGCGCTTTCTGCCGGTGTTGCTGGAAGCCAGCAAAGAGCTGAGCACCCGGCTGTTTCACTGAGTGCTTGGCCGGTCTCGACTGCGGCTCATGGAATTTGCCGGGCGAGGGTTCGAGGTTCTTCCGCAAGAAATGTTCGATAAACGCCCGCTTAAGCGATTATCGAATTGAAGCCTCGGCGTTCGCTCCGTACTGTCTCTTCAGACCGTGCAGCTAACGGCCAGCCATAAGAACAATAAGAGACCGTCACGGCCACACGCCGACTGCCATGGGCCCGCACCTGGTTGCAGAAGCGCTTTGGTCCTGCCTGCTGCTCTTTCCTGTTCCGTTGGCCAGCCTTCGGGCTGCGCCGATGTGAAGCAACAACCACAGGAATCCCGCTATGACCTGCTCTGCCAAGCTGTCCGCCATCGACACCCTGGACGTCCAGTCCTTTATCAATGCTCAACCCCTGTCGCGCTACCAATGGCGCATCGTGTTGCTGTGTTTCCTGATTGTCTTTCTCGATGGCCTGGACACCGCTGCCATGGGCTTTATCGCCCCGGCGCTGACCCAGGACTGGGGCGTCGAGCGCGCCAGCCTCGGCCCGGTGATGAGCGCCGCGCTGATCGGCATGGTCTTCGGCGCCCTGGGTTCCGGGCCACTGGCCGATCGTTTCGGCCGCAAGTGGGTGCTGGTGGGGGCGGTCTTCCTGTTCGGCCTGTTCAGCCTGCTGTCCGCCTACAGCGGTAACGTCGAGCAACTGCTGGTGCTGCGCTTTCTCACCGGCATCGGCCTGGGGGCGGCGATGCCCAATGCCACCACGCTGCTGTCCGAGTACACCCCGGAGCGGCTCAAGTCGCTGTTGGTGACCAGTATGTTCTGCGGTTTCAACCTGGGCATGGCCTGTGGTGGTTTTGTCTCCGCCAAACTGATTCCGGCCTACGGCTGGCAGAGCCTGCTGCTGCTCGGTGGCGTGCTGCCGCTGGCGTTGGCTGGCGTATTGGCGCTGCGTCTGCCGGAGTCGGCGCGCTTTTTAGTGGTACGCAATCGCGGCGCCGATCAAGTGCGCCGCGTGCTGGCGCCGATAGCGCCGGCCGCAGTGGCCCTGGCCCGTGACTTCAGCGTGCCCGAGCAAAATACCGTGCAGAGCCGCAACGTGCTCAAGCTGGTGTTCTCCGGCAGCTACAGCGCCGGCACCCTGTTGCTGTGGCTGACCTATTTTATGGGGTTGGTGATCGTCTACCTGCTGACCAGCTGGCTGCCGACCCTGATGCGCGACAGCGGCGCGAGCATGGAACAGGCCGCCTTTATCGGTGCGCTGTTTCAGTTCGGCGGGGTGCTCAGCGCGGTGGGCGTCGGTTGGGCGATGGACCACTACAACCCGCACAAGGTAATCGGCTGTTTCTACCTGCTGGCTGGGGTGTTTGCCTACTGCGTCGGCCAGAGCCTGGGGGCGGTGACCCAACTGGCCACTCTGGTGCTGCTGGCCGGCATGTGCATCAACGGCGCGCAGTCGGCGATGCCGTCGCTGGCGGCGCGCTTCTACCCGACCCAGGGGCGCGCCACCGGGGTGTCGTGGATGCTCGGCATCGGCCGCTTCGGCGCCATCCTCGGTGCCTGGCTCGGCGCGACTCTGCTCGGCCTGGGCTGGAGCTTCGAGCAGGTACTGACCGCGCTGGTGCTGCCGGCGCTGATCGCCAGCGTGGCGGTGGTGATCAAGGGTTTGGTTAGTCATGCCGATGCGAGCTGAGCCTGTCGGTCTGCTGCGCGTCGGCCATACGGCGTTGAATCAGCAGTCCGGAAAGCGGCTTGCCGCTAACGCGCTTTAGCGCGGCCCGGAGGGCGAGTGAAACGAGTAATGCTCATTGACTTTGGTTGGCCATGCGGATGCCTCGTAGGTCTCCGTAGGATGAGTGGAGGAGCTGCGCGACGATACCCATCGCGCCGCATTGATGGGTATCGCTGCGCTCCACCCATCCTACAAACGTCGTTCGATAATCGAACAGATAGTCGATTATCGAATTGTTTGCCTGCGGACCTGGCAGTACCTTGCTTCTCACTGGTGGCCTGCGCCACGCAATCACAAGAGAACCCCCATGGCCGAACTTCTTTCCCTGCGCGAAGCGGTGCAACGCTTCGTTCACGACGGCGACAGCATCGCCCTCGAAGGCTTCACCCACCTGATCCCGACGGCTGCCGCCCACGAAATCATCCGTCAGGGGCGCCAGGATCTGACCTTGACCCGGATGACTCCCGATCTGGTCTACGACCTGCTGATCGGCGCCGGTTGCGCGAAGAAACTGGTGTTCTCCTGGGGGGGGAATCCGGGCGTCGGCTCGCTGCATCGGCTGCGTGACGCGGTGGAAAAAAACTGGCCGCATGCGTTGGAAATCGAAGAGCGCAGTCATGCGGACTTGGCCAACTCTTACATCGCTGGCGCCTCGGGTTTGCCGTTCGCAGTGCTGCGCGCCTATGCCGGTTCCGATTTGCCCAAGGTCAATCCATTGATCAAAAGCGTGACCTGCCCCTTTACCGGCGAGGTGCTGGCGGCGGTGCCGGCGGTGCGCCCGGACGTGACCGTGATCCATGCGCAGAAGGCCGACCGCAAGGGCAACGTGCTGCTCTGGGGCATCCTCGGCGTGCAGAAGGAAGCGGCCCTGGCGGCCAAGCGCTGCATCGTCACAGTCGAAGAGATAGTCGACGACCTCAATGCGCCGATGAACGCCTGCGTGCTGCCGACCTGGGCGCTGACGGCGGTCTGCCTGGTGCCAGGCGGTGCGCACCCGTCCTACGCCCAGGGTTACTACGAGCGCGACAACCAGTTCTATCAAGCCTGGGACCCGATTGCCCGTGGTCGCGAAACCTTCACTGCCTGGATTGATGAATATATTCGTGGCACCGCCGATTTCGCGGCTTTTCGGCAAAAACTTGGCCAAGCCAAACTCGCGGAGGCCAAGCAATGAGCACCTACAGCACCCATGAAATGATGACCGTGGCCGCCGCCCGCCGGCTGAAAAATGGCGCAGTGTGCTTTGTCGGCATCGGCCTGCCATCCAAGGCCGCTAACCTGGCACGCCTGACCTCCTCGCCGGATGTGGTGTTGATCTACGAATCCGGTCCGATTGGCGCCAAGCCTAGCGTGCTGCCGCTGTCCATCGGTGATGGCGAGCTGGCCGAAACCGCCGACAGCGTGGTGCCCACCGGTGAAATTTTCCGCTACTGGCTGCAAGGCGGGCGCATCGACATGGGCTTCCTCGGCGCCGCCCAGGTCGACAAATACGGCAATATCAACACCACGGTGATCGGCGATTACCACCAGCCGAAAGTCCGTCTGCCGGGTGCCGGCGGCGCGCCGGAAATTGCCGGCTCGGCCAAGCAGGTGCTGATCATTCTCAAGCAGTCGCACCGCACCTTTGTCGACAAGTTGGCGTTTATTACCTCGGTCGGTTTTGGCGAGGGCGGCGATCACCGCAAACGCCTGGGTCTGCCGGGCGCCGGGCCGCTGGGGATCATCACCGACCTGTGCATCATGGAGCCGGAGGCCGGAACTAACGAGTTTGTCGTCACCGCATTGCACCCGGGCGTGACCCGCAAGCAGGTGATCGCAGCTACCGGCTGGCCGATTCGTTTCGCCGAAGTGGTGGCGGTCAGCGAAGTGCCCAGCGACGTCGAGCTGAGCGCGCTGCGTGCGCTGGAAGCCCGTACTGCAGCGGCCCACGGCCAGCTGGGCGGTGAGGAATGAGCCGCGAAGTGTTTATCTGCGACGCCATTCGCACGCCGATTGGCCGCTTTGGCGGTGGCCTGGCTGGCGTGCGGGCTGACGACTTGGCGGCGCTGCCGATCAAGGCGCTGCTTGAACGCAATCCGTCCGTTGACTGGAGTCAGCTCGATGAGGTCTTTCTCGGCTGCGCCAACCAGGCCGGCGAAGACAATCGCAATGTGGCGCGCATGGCGTTGCTGCTGGCCGGCCTGCCTTCGAGCGTGCCGGGTGTGACGGTGAACCGGCTGTGTGCTTCGGGGATGGAAGCGGTGGGCAGCGCCTTTCGCGCCATCGCCAGCGGCGAGATGGAGCTGGCGATTGCCGGCGGCGTCGAGTCCATGAGTCGCGCGCCCTATGTAATGGGCAAGGCCGATAGCGCCTTCGGCCGCAGCCAGAAGATTGAAGACACCACCATCGGCTGGCGTTTTATCAACCCGCTGATGCAGGCCGAGTATGGCGTGGATGCCATGCCGCAGACCGCCGACAACGTGGCCAACGACTACCAGATCAGCCGTGCCGATCAGGACGCCTTCGCCCTGCGCAGCCAACAACGTGCTGGCCGCGCCCAGGTGCAAGGATTCTTCGCCGCAGAGATTGTCCCGGTGCGCATCCCCGGCAAGAGGGGCGACACCCTGATCGAGCAAGACGAGCACCTGCGCCCGGATACCACACTGGAAACCCTGGCCAGGCTCAAGCCGGTCAACGGTGCGAACCAGACCGTCACCGCCGGCAACGCTTCCGGGATCAACGACGGCGCGGTGGCACTAATCCTGGCATCACGCGAGGCGGTCAAGCAGCACGGCTTGACTGCGCGGGCGAAAGTGCTTGGCATGGCCAGCGCCGGCGTGGCGCCACGGGTAATGGGCATCGGCCCGGTGCCGGCGGTGCGTAAGCTGCTCACGCGCCTGCAGCTGACTATCGATGATTTCGATGTGATCGAACTGAACGAAGCCTTCGCCGCCCAGGGCCTGGCCGTGATCCGCGAGCTGGGCTTGGCCGACGACAGCGACAAGGTCAATCCCAACGGCGGCGCCATCGCCCTCGGTCATCCGCTGGGCGCCAGTGGTGCGCGCTTGATTCAGACCGCCTTGCATCAACTGGAAAAGACCGGCGGCAGGCTCGGTCTGGCGACCCTGTGCGTCGGTGTTGGCCAAGGGCTGGCATTGGCGTTCGAACGCGTTTGAGCTTTGTAGGATGGGTTGAGCGCAGCGATACCCATGCTGCTGCGATGGGTTACGCCTTTGGCTAACCCATCCTACGGTGGTAATTCATGTACCGACCATGGCTGATTGACTGTTATAAAACCCATCTTCTTTCCGCTTTCTGGAGCACCGGCTTGAACAGCCCGAGCAACCAACTCTTTGATGCCTATTTCACGGCGCCTGCCATGCGCGGGATTTTCTGCGACCACGGGCGGGTGCAGGGTATGCTCGATTTCGAGGCGGCGCTGGCCCGTGCCGAGGCGCGGCTGGGGCTGATCCCGGCAGCGGCCGTGGCGCCGATTGCTGCGGCTTGCCAGGCCGAGCTGTATGACTTCGCTGCGCTGGCCGAGGCCATAGTCACGGCCGGTAATTCGGCGATTCCGCTGGTCAAGGCGCTCGGCCAGCGGATCGCCGCCAGCGATGCGCTGGCCGAGCGTTTCGTCCACCTGGGCGCCACCAGTCAGGACGCCATGGATACCGGCCTGGTGTTGCAATTGCGCGCCGCCATCGGCCTGCTGGAAAGCGATCTGGCCCAGTTGGCCGGCGCGCTGGCTGTGCAGGCCCTGCGCTACGCGGATACGCCGCTGGCCGGGCGCACCTGGTTGCAGCACGCCACCCCGGTAACCTTAGGGATGAAACTCGCCGGCCTGCTGGGCGCCGTCACCCGTCATCGGCAGCGCTTGGCTGAGCTCAAACCACGGCTGCTGTCGCTGCAGTTTGGTGGCGCTTCCGGCAGCCTGGCCGCTCTGGGCGAGCAAGGTTTTGCGGTGGCCGAGGCGTTGGCCGCCGAACTTGGCCTGACGCTACCGGAGCAGCCCTGGCACACCCAGCGTGATCGGCTGGTGGAGTTCGCCAGCCTGCTGGGGATGCTGGCCGGCAGCCTGGGCAAGCTCGGGCGTGATATCAGCCTGTTGATGCAGACCGAGACCGCCGAGCTGTTCGAACCGGCCGCGCCGGGCAGGGGTGGTTCCTCGACCATGCCGCACAAACGCAACCCGGTCAGCGCCGCGGTGCTGATCGGTGCCGCCACCCGCGCTCCGGGGCTGGTGTCGACCATGTTCAGCGCCATGCCGCAGGAGCATGAGCGCAGCCTCGGTCTCTGGCATGCCGAGTGGGAAACCCTGCCGCAGCTGTGCTGCCTGGTTTCCGGGGCGCTGCAGCAGGCGCTGCTGCTGGTGCCGGGACTGGAGGTGGACGCCGCGCGCATGCGCAGCAATCTTGAGCTGACCCAGGGCCTGGTGCTGGCCGAGGCGGTGAGCATTGCCCTGGCCCAGCGTATCGGTCGCGATGCCGCTCACCATCTGCTCGAACAATGTTGTCGCCATGCGGTGGAGCAGGGCGTGCATCTGCGCCAGGTATTGAGCGAAACGCCGCCAGTCAGCGCCGAACTTTCCTCGGTGGAGCTGGACCGTCTGCTCGATCCGGCCCACTACCTCGGTCAGGCCCGTTTGTGGGTCGAACGTGCCGTGGCTGACCATCAGTCTTTTTCGCGTTAGGAACTGTCCATGCCCGCCGTACAACTCGCCGATGGCGAACTGCACTATTTGATAGATGAGCAGCTGCTCGAAGGCCCTGATGCTGCGCCGGTGCTGCTGCTGTCCAACTCTCTGGGCACCGACTTGCATATGTGGGATGGGCAGATTGCCGCCTTCACCCAACACTTTCGGGTATTGCGTTACGACACCCGCGGTCATGGTCAGTCACTGGTGACCGAGGGTTTTTACAGCATCGAGCAGAACGGCCGCGATGTGCTGGCGCTGCTGGATGCGCTGGCGATTGCCCAGGTGTGTTTCTGCGGTCTGTCGATGGGCGGCTTGGTCGGTCAGTGGCTGGCGATCAATGCCCCGCAGCGTTTGCAGCGGGTGGTGCTGTGCAACACCGCGGCAAAAATCGGCAACTCGGATGGCTGGAATCAGCGCATTGAAACGGTGCTGCGCGATGGTCCGGCGGCGATGCTGGCCCTGCGTGATGCGTCAATCGCGCGCTGGTTTACCCCGGCGTTTGCGGTGGCCGAACCGGCCAAGGTTGAACCTGTGCTTGGCATGCTCGCCGCCACCTCGCCGCAAGGCTATGCCGCCAATTGCGCGGCGGTGCGCGATGCCGATTTCCGTGAGCAGCTCGCCGCAATCAAGCTACCGGTATTGCTGGTCTGCGGCAGCCAGGATGGGGTGACCACGCTGGCCGATGGGGGCTTTATGCGTGAACGCATCGAGGGCGCCGAACTGCTTGAGTTGCACGCCGCGCATCTGTCTAACGTCGAGGCCAGTGAGGCCTTCAATCGGCCTGTGCTGGCCTTTCTGCAAGCCTGAAACGGAGCACCCACGATGGACGAGAAACAACGTTACGAAGCCGGCATGCAAGTGCGCCGCGCGGTGCTCGGTGATGCCCATGTGGATCGCAGCCTGGACAAGCTAACGCCGTTCAACGGCGAGTTCCAGGAAATGATCACCCGCCATGCCTGGGGCGATATCTGGACCCGGCCCGGCTTGCCGCGGCATACCCGCAGCTTGATCACCATCGCCATGCTGATTGGGATGAATCGCGAGGCTGAGCTGAAACTGCACCTCAAGGCCGCCAAGAACAACGGCGTGACCCGCGACGAGATCAAGGAAGTGCTGATGCAGAGCGCTATCTATTGCGGCATCCCGGCGGCCAACGCCAGCTTCCATCTGGCGGAAGAGGTGTGGGACGAGATGGGCGTGGAATCCCTTGGCTAGCTCTGAGGCAGCTGCGACCGACAGCTGTGCTCAGCGGTAAAGCTTGCCGAGCAGCAACAGCAATTGCTCGCGCTCTGCGGCGCTCAGTGCGCTGGTGGACTCCAGGTCGCTTTGCTGCACCACGTCCTTCAGTTGCTTGAGCAGCACTTCGCCGGCCTTGCTGAGGAACAGGCCGTAGGAGCGTTTGTCCGGATTGCTGCGTACCCGCATGGCCAGGCCGCGTTCTTCCAGTTTGTTGATCATCAGCACGGCTTGCGGCGGCTCAATCGCCAGCGCGCGGGCCAGCTCTGCCTGCATCAGCCCCGGCGATTGCTCGATGATGGTCAAGGCGGTGAAATGCGCCGGGCGTATGTCATGGGCTTCCAGTCGGGTGGCCAGATGCTGGAAGAGCTTCATCTGGGCACGGCGCAGTACATAGCCAACCAGGTTGTGCAGTGAGCTGTCGAGTACGCTGGCGACTTCGCTTTCTGACGCGGTATTGGCTTTACGAGACATGCGGATCGGACCTGTTGGCAGTTTTTTGATTAACCATGGTAACTATTATTGCCGCGAGAGGGTAGATTTAAGCCGGTTGGTTTGCTGAACGGCCTGTCCGGGCAAGTGTTGTTGCGCTGAAATCACTGTCACTCCTGCCAGCGCCAGCGCCCTTGGAGCTTATTTATGAGTCGGACTATCAACAGGCTGGCGGTGCTATTGGGCAGCACACTGCTCAGCCTGTCCTTGCCAGCTGCCGAGGGCAAAACGGTGCGCATCTATAACTGGATCGAGTACCTGCCCACGGAGATCCTCCAGGACTTCCAGGCCGAGACCGGTATTCAGCCGGTTTACGATGTGTTCGACAGTGTCGAAATGCTCGAGGCCAAGCTGCTGGCGGGGAACTCGGGGTATGACGTGGTGTTTCCCAGTAGTTCGGGGATTGCCAGGTTTATCCAGCTCGGGGCTTTCGAGCCGCTGGATCGCCGCAAGCTGAGCAACTGGCAGTATCTGGATGGCCGGTTTATGCAGGAGCTGGCCAGCAGCGACCCGGGTAATCAGTACGCGGTGCCCTACATGTGGGGCACCACGTTGATCGGCTACAACCTCGACAAGGTGCGCAAGGCCCTCGGTGCGGATGCCCAGCTGGACAGTTGGGAGCTGATCTTCCGGCCGGACAATATCGCCAAGTTGTCCGGCTGCGGGGTGGGATTTATCGACTCGGCGAGTGAAATCCTGCCTATCGCCCTGCGTTATCTGGGGCTGCCAGCGCACTCGCTGGACCCCGGTGACTACCAGAGGGCCAGGCAGCTGATGCTTGGAATTCGGCCCTATATCAGCTATTTCAACTCCTCGCGCTATGGTATGGATCTGGCCAACGGCGATATCTGTGTCGTGGTCGGCTGGTCGGGCGGCGTCGCGCAGGCAAGCAAACTTGCCAAGGCGGCAGGCAGAGGCGTGCAGATCGAGATGATCCTGCCCAAAGAAGGCGTGCCTCTGTGGGTCGATGTGATGGTGATCCCCAAGGGCACCACGCATATCGATGAGGCGCATGCCTTTATCAACTACATCCTGCGTCCCGATGTGATCGCCAAAATCAGCAATGCGCTCGGTTATCCGAACGCCAACAAGGCCGCGACAGCGCTGGTGGAGGAGAGCATCCGCGGCAATCCCGCCATGTATGTCCCGGATGACCAGCGCGCACGGCTCTATCCGCTGCAGGCCTTGCCACTGCCGATTGAGCGCCTGCGCACGCGCACCTGGAACGCCATTCGCGCTGGCAAATAGAGGGGGTTGGTGAACACTCTGCGTTGGCTCGCTGAGCGAAGCGGGGCGGGTGCGCTGCTATGGCCTAGCGGGTGATTAGTGTTGCCAGTGTTAATCAAATTCATATTTTTTAGATAAGTGGTAGGCGCCTCTGCGCTCGCTGAAAGCCTGGGTGTCTGCTTGTTATTGCCGGGTAAAGGTCATTTATCAGCGGTTAATGCTGCGTTTTCCCCGTTAAATCATCCTTTTTAGCGACTTTAGATGCTCACTGATAGCGTTGGGTTTTATCTTGAAAAATATCAATCTAGTTAATTGACATAACTAATATCTCGGCATAACTTTGCGTCAACCAAACAGACAAGCAAAGGGTGTGGCATGAGCAATTACGAAAACCGCTGGCAAACCGTGAAGGTCGAAGTGGAGGCTGGGATCGCCTGGGTGATCCTCAATCGTCCGGAAAAGCGCAATGCGATGAGCCCGACCCTCAACCGCGAGATGATCGAGGTGCTGGAAGTGCTCGAGCAGGACGCTGACGCCCGGGTGCTGGTGCTGACCGGCGCCGGAGAATCCTGGACCGCCGGGATGGACCTCAAGGAGTACTTTCGCGAAATCGACGCCGGCCCGGAAATCCTCCAGGAGAAGATCCGTCGTGAGGCTTCGCAGTGGCAGTGGAAGCTGCTGCGCATGTACACCAAGCCGACCATCGCCATGGTCAATGGCTGGTGCTTCGGTGGTGGTTTCAGCCCGCTGGTGGCCTGCGATCTGGCGATCTGCGCGGACGAGGCGACCTTTGGCCTGTCCGAGATCAACTGGGGTATTCCGCCGGGCAACCTGGTCAGCAAGGCCATGGCCGATACCGTCGGGCATCGCCAGTCGCTGTACTACATCATGACCGGCAAGACCTTCGGCGGGCAGAAAGCCGCCGAGATGGGCCTGGTCAACGAAAGCGTACCGCTGGCTCAGCTGCGCGAAACCACCATCGAGCTGGCCAACAACCTGCTGGAGAAAAACCCGGTGGTGCTGCGCGCCGCGAAGATCGGCTTCAAGCGCTGCCGCGAGCTGACCTGGGAGCAGAACGAAGACTACCTGTACGCCAAGCTCGACCAGTCGCGCCTGCTCGACACCGAAGGCGGGCGCGAGCAGGGGATGAAGCAGTTCCTCGACGACAAGAGCATTAAGCCGGGCCTGCAGGCCTACAAGCGCTGAGAGCTTGCTCCGGGGGCCTCAGGGCGTGGCCTGCGGGCCTCGCCCTCTACCTTTTTATGCGAGGTGTTCCATGTTTGACGTGCCCCTGCTGATCGCCGGTCAGGCTTGCCCGGCTGCCGATGGTCGTACTTTCGAGCGGCGCAGTCCGTTCACCGGCGAGCTGGTGTCGCGGGTAGCCGCCGCCACCCTGGAAGATGCCGATGCTGCAGTAGCGGCGGCCCAAGCGGCATTTCCCGCGTGGGCGGCGCTGGCACCTGGCGAGCGGCGTTTGCGCCTGCTCAAGGCGGCGGAGTTGATGGATGCCCGCTCGGCTGAGTTTATCGGTGCCGCCAGTGAAACCGGCGCGGCGGCCAACTGGTATGGTTTTAATGTGCAGCTGGCCGCCGGCATGCTGCGCGAGGCAGCGTCGATGACCACGCAGATTCTCGGCGAGGTGATTCCCTCCAACGTGCCCGGCAGTTTCGCCATGGGCCTGCGCCAGCCGTGCGGCGTGGTGCTGGGCATTGCACCGTGGAACGCGCCGGTGATTCTCGGTGTGCGGGCGCTGGCCATGCCATTGGCTTGCGGCAATACCGTGGTGCTCAAGGCCTCGGAACTGAGCCCCTTCACGCATCGCTTGATCGGCCAGGTGCTGCACGAAGCCGGCCTGGGTGATGGGGTGGTCAATGTGATCAGCAATGCGCCAGAAGATGCAGCGGCCATAGTTGCCCGGCTGATCGCCAACCCGGCGGTGCGGCGGGTCAACTTCACCGGCTCCACCCATGTCGGGCGGATCGTCGCCGAGCTGGCCGCGCGCCATCTGAAACCGGCCTTGCTGGAGCTGGGCGGCAAGGCGCCGCTGCTGGTGCTGGATGATGCCGATCTGGATGCGGCGGTCGATGCCGCCGTGTTCGGCGCTTACTTCAATCAGGGGCAAATCTGCATGTCCACCGAGCGGCTGATCGTGGATGCCAAGGTGGCCGATGCTTTTGTGCAGAAGTTGGCTAGCCGGGTCGCCAAGCTGCGCGCCGGTAATCCGCAGGATAGCGATGCGCTACTGGGGTCGCTGATCGATGCGGCGGCCGGCCAGCGCATTCAGACGCTGGTGGATGATGCCGTGGCCAAGGGCGCGTGCCTGGTGGCGGGTGGTGATCTGGATGGCAGCATCATGCAACCGGTACTGCTTGATCAGGTGACCGAACAGATGCGTTTGTACCGTGAGGAATCCTTCGGCCCGGTGGCGGTGGTGCTGCGCGGCGAGGGTGACGAGGAGCTGCTGCGCCTGGCCAATGACTCGGAATTCGGCCTGTCGGCGGCGATTTTCAGCCGCGATGTGTCGCGTGCCTTGGCCCTGGCCCAGCGGGTGGAATCTGGCATCTGCCATATCAATGGGCCGACCGTGCACGACGAGGCGCAGATGCCTTTCGGCGGGGTCAAGTCCAGTGGTTACGGCAGCTTCGGCAGCCGTGCCTCGATCGAGCATTTCACCCAGTTGCGTTGGGTCACGCTGCAGAACGGCCCGCGTCACTACCCCATTTGATTGATCCGGCCTGAGTGGTGGGCCGGCATGGCGCCGGTCGACAGCTCCGCGCGCGAAATAACAAGAATAGGTTGTGCGTCCAACACCTGCGCCCCGCTCGGGGTATCGGTATTGGCGCTGAAAGAGAGGAAAGGCGCAGTGAATGTTGAAGCTGAAGCGCAGCTAGGGTCGGGCAAGGTTGGCTATCGCCAGGTCGCCATCGGCAGTCCTGGCGTGCTGATCACATCAGGCAGTGACGGGGCGATCTATATGCGCCCCCGTGAATCACTGGCGCCGATACCTGTGCGTCTACTGGACCGTCTGCTGCACTGGGCGGCCCTCAAGCCAGAGGCGACCCTGGTTGCCGAACGCGGTGCCGATGGCAGTTGGCAACGCATCAGTTATGCCCAGATGCTGGCGAACGTGCGCGCTATTGCCCAGGCGCTGCTGGCTTACGGCCTGTCCGCCGAGCGGCCGCTGGTGATTCTCTCGGGCAACGATCTAGAGCATCTGCAACTGGCGTTCGCCGCCATGTACGCCGGCATTCCCTATTGCCCGGTGTCGCCGGCCTACTCGCTGCTGTCGCAGGACCTGGTCAAGCTGCGGCATATCTTCGACCTGCTGCAGCCAGGGCTGATTTTTGCCGCCGATGCCGCGCCGTTTCAACGTGCCATCGAAACCCTGGCACCGGTCGAGATGCCGCTGTTGTTCACCCGCGGCGAGCTGCCCGGCCGGCACAGTGTCGCCTTCGCCCAGTTGCTGCAAGCGGCTGGCGGTGCCGAGGCCGATAGCGCCTTTGCTGCGACTGGGCCGGACAGTATCGCCAAGTTCCTCTTTACCTCCGGCTCGACCAAGCTGCCCAAGGCCGTGCCGACCACCCAACGGATGCTCTGCGCGAACCAGCAGATGCTGCTGCAGACCTTTCCCGAGTTCGCCGTCGAGCCGCCGGTGCTGGTGGACTGGTTGCCGTGGAACCACACCTTCGGCGGCAGTCATAACGTCGGCATCGTGCTGTACAACGGCGGCAGCCTGTATATCGATGGCGGCAAACCCACGCCCCAGGGCATGCTCGAGACGCTGCGCAACCTCAAGGAGGTTTCGCCCACGGCCTACCTCACGGTGCCCAAGGGCTGGGAGGAGCTGGCAGGCGCGCTGGAGCGCGACGCCGAGTTGCGCGGGGTGTTTTTCGCGCGGATCAAGCTGTGCTTCTTCGCCGCGGCGGGCCTGTCGCAGAGCGTCTGGGACCGCCTCGACCGGCTGGCTGAACAGCACTGCGGCGAACGCATCCGCATGATGGCCGGCCTGGGTATGACCGAGGCCTCGCCGTCCTGCACCTTTACCACCGGCCCGCTGTCGGTGGCCGGCTACGTCGGCCTGCCGGCGCCGGGGTGCGAGATCAAGCTGGTGCCGCTCGATGGCAAGCTCGAAGCACGCTTTCGCGGCCCGCATATCATGGCCGGCTACTGGCGTTCGCCGCAGCAGACGGTCGAGGCCTTCGATGAGGAGGGCTTCTACCGTTCCGGCGATGCGCTGAAGTTTGCCGATGTACAGCAACCAGAGCTGGGCTTGATGTTCGACGGACGCATGGCCGAGGACTTCAAGCTGTCGTCCGGGGTGTTCGTCAGTGTTGGCCCGCTGCGCAACCGCGCAGTGCTGGACGGTACGCCCTATGTGCAGGATGTGGTGGTGGCCGGGCCGGATCGGGAGTGCCTGGGGTTGCTGGTATTCCCGCGTCTGGCCGAGTGCCGGGCGCTGGCTGGATTGGCGGCGACCGCAAGCGCTGCCCAGGTGTTGGCCAGCGCCGCGGTGCGTGGCTGGTTTGTCGAGTGGCTGCAGCGGCTGAATCGCCAGGCTACCGGCAATGCCAACCGCCTGGAGTGGATCGCTTTGTTGCAGGAGCCGCCGTCGATCAATCGGGGCGAGATCACCGACAAGGGCACCATCAACCAGCGCGCGGTGTTGCAGGGGCGCGCGGCCCTGGTGGAGGCGCTGTACCGTGGCTGGGAGCCTCAGATCATTCGCTACGATGCAGTGCCATGAGTCGGCCGCAGGGGCTGTATTCGGCCTTCGTCGACACGGCGATTCTCGCCGCGGTGCGCACGCCCTGGGTCGATTGTGGCGGCGCGCTGGCGCAGGTGTCGCCCATCGACCTGGGGATCAAGGTTGGTCGCGCAGTACTGATGCGGGCGGGCGTCGACTCTGCAGTGGTGGACTGCGTGCTGGCCGGCTCGATGGCCCAGGCCAGCTTCGACGCCTACATGCTGCCGCGGCATATCGGTCTGTACAGCGGTGTGCCGCAGGCGGTACCGGCCCTGGCGGTGCAACGGATCTGCGGCACCGGCTTCGAGTTGCTGCGCCAGGCTGGGATGGAGGTCGCCAACGGCGCCGAGCGGGTTTTGTGCGTGGCTGCCGAATCGATGTCGCGCAACCCCATCGCCGCCTATACCCATCGCGGCGGTTTTCGCCTGGGCGCGCCGGTGCAGTTCAAGGACTTCCTCTGGGAAGCCTTGTTTGATCCGGCGCCGGGTATCGACATGATCGCCACCGCGGAGAATCTGGCCAGCCGTTATGGCATTCAACGTACCCAGGTAGATGCCTTCGCCCTGGCCAGTTTCGAGCGCGCCTTGGCGGCCCAGCAGCAAGGTTGGTATGCCGAGGAGTTGGTTGCCGTTGGTAATGAACGCTTTGCATTGCCCGGCTATCAGGATCGCGCTATCGAGCTGCCCCGCGGTGTTGAACGGGTCGAGCAGGACAGCCATCCACGCTCCACCAGTCTTGCAGCCTTGGCGCGTTTGCGTGCGGTGCATGCCGGTGGCGTGCAGACCGCCGGCAACAGCTGCGCGGTGGTCGATGGCGCGGCGGCGGCGCTGGTTGGCCGCGAGTCGACCGCCAGTGGTCCGGTCCTGGCGCGGCTGTTGGCCGTCACCGCCGTGGGCGTGGCTCCCGAGGTGATGGGGATTGGTCCGGTCGAGGCTATCCGTCTGTTGCTGGCTCGTAGTGAGCTGAGCCTGGATCAGGTCGACCTGTTCGAGATCAACGAAGCCCAAGGCGCGCAGGTGTTGGCCGTGCAGCAGGAGTTGCAGATCGATAGCGCCCGACTCAATTGCTACGGCGGCTCGATCGCTTTGGGTCACCCACTGGCAGCCACTGGCTTGCGCTTGTGTATGAGTCTGGCGCGTCAGTTGCGCCAGGGCAATTTGCGCTACGGCGTGGCGGCGGCTTGCATCGGCGGCGGGCAGGGTATGGCGGTGCTGATTGAGAATCCAGGCTTCAGGCCGGAAAGCCAAAATGGAGAGCGAGAGGCATCTAGAGTCTGGATGCCACCGGCGTGGCTACCTTTGCGTGTTGCTTGTCGACTACAAAAACAATAATCGAGGTTCATATGTCCAGTTCAACCGTTTATCCGCGCCATTCGCTGCGCACCATCGGGCTCTGCTTCTTTGTCGCCCTGCTTGAAGGCCTGGACCTGCAGGCCACTGGTATTGCGGCGCCCTATATGGCGAGCGAGTTTGGTCTGTCGCCGGCGTCTCTCGGCTGGTTATTCAGTGCCGGCCTGATCGGCCTGTTGCCGGGCGCAGTGCTGGGTGGCGGGCTGGCAGATCGGTACGGCCGCAAGTCGGTGCTGATTGCAGCGGTTATTCTGTTCGGGCTGTTCTCGCTACTGACGGCGCACAGCTCGACTTATGAAGGCTTGCTGGCGGCCAGACTGGTGACTGGCCTTGGCTTGGGCGCCGCATTACCGATTCTGATCGCCCTCTCTTCCGAGACAGTGGATGAGCATCTGCGCAGCACGGCAGTCAGCCTTACCTATTGCGGGGTGCCGCTGGGCGGCGCGCTGGCTGGGTTGCTCGGCATGCTTTCGGTATCCGGTGACTGGCGTCTGGTGTTCTACGTTGGCGGCATTGCCCCGCTGCTGATCGCGTTATTGCTCACTCTCTGGTTGCCGGAGTCGCGCGCCTATCAAGGGCGCTCGGGTGCCGGCTTGTCGATGCCATTGCGTGCGATGGCGAGCTCGTTGTTCAGTCAGGGGCGTGGGAGGGGCACTCTGCTGCTCTGGGCCAGCTGTTTTTTGACCCTTACCACTTTGTACATGCTGTTGAATTGGCTGCCTACGTTGCTGCTGGAACGGGGGATGAGCCGGCTTGACGTTGCGACAATCCAGGTGCTGTTTAACGTCGGTGGGGCTGCTGGAACGCTACTGGCGGGGTTCCTGATGGACCGACAGAAGTCTTTTATGGCGGTTGCTTTAGCCTATCTCGGGATGCTTGTTTCGCTGGCGGCGCTAGGAACGGCTGATCAGTTGCAGTGGCTATTGCTGGCGGGACTGTTGGCTGGAGCCTGTGCGGTAGGAGGGCAGTTGATTCTCTACGCTTTAGCGCCGCGCATGTATCCGGCTGATATTCGCGCCACTGGGGTGGGAGTTGCTGTCGCCGTGGGGCGCCTCGGCTCAATGACTGGACCTCTGGTCGCGGGGCAATTGCTGGCTGCGGGTACGGGTGTCGGTGGCTTGTTGCTCGCGGCGTCCCCCGTAGTGGTGCTCGCGGCAGTGACTGCCGCCGGGCTCATCAACCGCAACGGCGCTGAAATCGGGCTCGCTGATCTGCCAAAAGCCTAAGCAGGGTGTTTACCCACTCTCGTTCTTTTCTGGCTCCTGGATGAGAGTGTCTTTTCCGCGTAAGCGCTTCAGTTGCTGCCTTCATGGATGCAGTAACTGAAGCGCTTACGCGGATTTTTTAATGGGTGGTCCTGAGCGCTCATCCGCTGAAAAGTGGCTGACTGAATCGCTTCTGGTTTCGTCGATAAATACGAATGTTTGCTTCTGGCTTTGGATTCAACCGGTCGATGCAGTTTGGTTAGGAGGGGGCGGTGGCAAAGTACCGTATGAAAATACAACGCTAAGTTGTTGATTCTTTTATGCTACAGTGGCGCCTTCGTGAAACACCAGAAAGCACTGTTTTACCTTATATTTCAATGATTTAGGTGCTATTTGCAGTTGTCTTGACATGCTGGGAGTGACTGATTCGAGTCCAGCCATGCTTAGCAAGTTTTAAAAAGGGTCGCTTTAGAGCGCCCTTTTTTTATTGGCCGCCAAGTAGTATTGCGGCTTTATTGAAGAGTTCTCGTTTTACTACCTCCAGTGACTCTGTTTCGGTACGGTTAGCCTTAGCGCTGCTGCCATTGTTCGGCAGATTAATCGCCATAACAGATACTGGCTCATCCCAACCCATGTGACCTCTGGTACGGGTCACCACTAGGAGAGGAGGCGCCATGCCTATCATCACTCTGCCAGACGGCAGTCAGCGTTCGTTTGATCATCCAGTTTCGGTGCTTGCAGTCGCTCAGTCGATTGGCGCAGGCCTGGCTAAGGCCACCTTGGCCGGCAAGGTTAATGGTCAGTTGGTGGATGCGTGCGACCTGATCGACAGCGACGCCACGCTGCAAATCATTACCCCTAAGGATCAAGAAGGCCTGGAGATCATTCGTCACTCCTGCGCGCACTTGATCGGTCATGCGGTAAAGCAGCTGTATCCGACCGCCAAGATGGTGATTGGCCCGGTGATTGATGATGGCTTTTATTACGACATCGCCTCCGATCGCCCCTTCACTATGGAAGACGTGGCTGCCATCGAACAGCGCATGCAGCAGCTGATCGACCTCGAATACGACGTGATCAAAAAAGTCACGCCGCGTAATCAGGTAATCGAGCTGTTTCAGGCCCGTGGCGAGGAATACAAGCTGCGCCTGATCGAAGACATGCCCAATGAGCAAGCCATGGGCATGTACCACCATGAAGAATACGTCGACATGTGCCGCGGCCCGCACGTGCCGAACACGCGTTTCCTGAAAGCATTCAAGCTGACCAAGTTGTCTGGCGCCTACTGGCGTGGCGACGCTAAAAACGAACAGTTGCAGCGCGTGTATGGCACCGCCTGGGCTGACAAGAAGCAATTGGCCGCTTATGTCTTGCGCATCGAAGAAGCCGAGAAGCGCGACCATCGCAAGATTGGTAAGCGCCTGGGCCTGTTCCACACCCAGGAAGAAGCGCCGGGCATGGTGTTTTGGCACCCCAATGGCTGGACCCTGTATCAGGTGCTTGAGCAGTACATGCGCCAAGTTCAGCGCGAGAACGGCTACCTTGAAGTTCGTACGCCTCAGGTGGTCGACCGTATTCTGTGGGAGAAGTCTGGGCATTGGGGTAACTATGCCGAGAATATGTTCACCACTCAGTCGGAGAGTCGCGAGTACGCGATCAAGCCGATGAATTGTCCGTGCCATGTGCAGATATTCAATCAGGGTCTGAAGAGCTATCGCGACCTGCCGCTGCGCCTTGCAGAGTTCGGTTCCTGTCACCGCAATGAGCCCTCTGGTGCGCTGCACGGCATCATGCGGGTGCGCGGTTTCACTCAGGACGATGCGCATATTTTCTGCACTGAGGGGCAGGTTAGTAAGGAGGCCGCAGACTTCATTAATTTGACCCTGCAGGTCTATGCTGACTTTGGCTTCAGTGATGTCAGGATTAAGCTGTCCACTCGACCAGATAAGCGCGTGGGGGATGACGCCTTCTGGGATCGTGCCGAGGCTGCTTTGGCTGGTGCTTTAGATGCGGCAGGTTTGCCATGGGAGTATTTGCCGGGCGAAGGCGCATTCTACGGCCCGAAGATCGAGTTTACGCTGCATGACTGCCTAGGGCGTGCCTGGCAGTGCGGGACGCTGCAGTACGATCCGAATATGCCGCAACGCTTGGATGCTACCTATGTAGCAGAAGATAACGGCCGGCAAACTCCAGTCATGCTGCACCGGGCAATTCTCGGTTCGTTCGAGCGTTTCATCGGAATTTTGATCGAGCACTACGAAGGTGCGTTCCCGGCTTGGCTGGCGCCGACCCAGGCGGTGATTCTGAATATCACTGATAAACAGGCCGAATTTGCCCTCGAAGTTGAGAAAACCCTCAATCAAAATGGATTTCGTGCCAAGTCTGACTTGAGAAACGAAAAAATAGGCTTTAAAATCCGCGAGCATACTTTGCTCAAGGTTCCCTATCTTTTAGTTATTGGAGATCGGGAGGTTGAGATGCAAACCATCGCCGTGCGTACGCGAGAGGGAGTAGACCTGGGCAGCATGCCCGTCGCCCAATTCGCTGAATTCCTTGCGCAGGCGGTTTCCCGGCGTGGTCGCCAAGATTCGGAGTAATAACTATTAAGCGTGAAATGAGACAGGATAAACGAGCTGCCCCGAAGGCCCCGATCAACGAGAATATCTCGGCACGCGAAGTTCGCTTAATTGGTGCTGAAGGCGAGCAGCTTGGAATTGTGTCGATTGAAGACGCGCTTCTGAAGGCCGAAGAGGCCAAGCTTGATCTGGTGGAAATCTCCGCCGATGCAGAGCCACCTGTTTGCAAGCTTATGGACTACGGCAAGTCGATCTTCGAAAAGAAGAAGCAAGTAGCCGCAGCGAAAAAGAATCAGAAGCAGATTCAGATTAAAGAAATCAAGTTTCGTCCAGGGACGGAAGAAGGGGATTACCAGGTAAAACTACGCAACCTGGTACGTTTCCTTAGTGATGGGGATAAGGCCAAGGTATCGCTAAGATTCCGCGGTCGAGAGATGGCCCACCAGGAGCTGGGAATGGAGTTGTTAAAGCGGGTTGAGACTGACCTGCTCGAATACGGCGCCGTTGAACAGCATCCTAAGATGGAAGGACGCCAACTGATCATGGTCATCGCCCCCAAAAAGAAGAAGTGACCAAAAGGGCACGGCAGGCCTTGCGGTTATGTTTATCAACTGAATGCGGAGTATCCGAACATGCCAAAGATGAAAACCAAAAGTGGCGCTGCGAAGCGCTTCTTGAAAACGGCTAATGGCTTCAAGCATAAGCACGCTTTCAAAAGCCACATCCTGACCAAAATGTCTACAAAGCGTAAGCGCCAATTGCGTGGAAGCGTAATGGTCCATCCATCAGACGTTCGCAAAGTCGATCGCATGATGCGTGTTCGTTAATTTCGGTCAAGATTTAGAGGTAGTTACTCATGGCTCGTGTTAAGCGTGGTGTCGTCGCTCGTCGCCGTCACAAAAAAATTCTGAAACTCGCTAAAGGCTACTATGGTGCACGCTCACGCGTGTTCCGTGTTGCCAAACAGGCAGTGATCAAGGCAGGCCAATATGCCTACCGTGACCGTCGCCAGAAGAAGCGTCAGTTCCGTGCTCTGTGGATCGCCCGTATCAACGCTGGCGCTCGTGTAAACGGTCTGTCTTACAGCCGTTTCATTGCTGGCTTGAAAAAGGCAACAATCGAGATCGATCGCAAAGTACTGGCTGATCTGGCAGTGAACGAAAAAGCGGCGTTTGCTGCGATTGTCGAAAAAGCTAAAGCCACACTGGCCTAAGTCTTTGACAATCACCGGGTTCGCCCGGTGTTAAACGTCACCGATAGGGGAAGAGCCTTTGTGCTCTTCCCCTATTTTGTATCTGGAGTTTGTAAATGGAAAATCTAGATGCGCTGGTTGCGCAGGCGCTTGAGGCCGTGCAAGGCGCTGAAGACGTAAACGCTCTTGAGCAGTTGCGTGTTCTCTATCTTGGTAAAAAAGGCGAGTTGACCCAGGTGATGAAAACCTTGGGCGATCTGCCGGCAGATGAGCGGCCGAAAGTCGGCGCACTGATTAATGCGGCCAAAGAGCGTGTGCAAGAGGCGCTCAACACCCGCAAGAACCTGCTTGAACAAGCCGAGCTGGCGACTAAGCTCGCGGCTGAATGCATTGATGTCACCTTGTCGGGTCGCGGTCAGACCACGGGCGGCCTGCATCCGGTGACTCGCACGCTAGAGCGTGTCGAACAGTTTTTCACCCATATTGGCTACGAAATCGCCGAAGGCCCTGAGGTCGAAGACGATTACCATAATTTTGAAGCCCTCAACATCCCTGGCCACCACCCGGCGCGGGCGATGCATGACACCTTCTATTTCAATGCCAACATGCTGCTGCGCACCCACACCTCGCCGGTACAGGTGCGCACCATGGAAGGCCAGCAACCACCGATCCGCATCGTTTGTCCGGGCCGTGTTTACCGTTGCGATTCGGATATCACCCACTCGCCGATGTTCCATCAGGTTGAGGGGCTGCTGATTGATGAAAACATCAGCTTTGCCGACCTCAAGGGCACCATCGAGGAGTTCCTGCGGGTGTTCTTCGAGAAGGATCTGGGTGTGCGTTTCCGCCCATCCTTCTTCCCGTTTACCGAGCCCTCGGCTGAAGTCGACATGCAGTGCGTGATCTGCAGCGGTAAAGGCTGCCGTGTTTGCAAACAAACCGGCTGGCTGGAGGTGATGGGTTGCGGCATGGTGCACCCGAGCGTGCTGAAGATGTCCGGCATTGATCCAGAGAAGTACCAAGGCTTCGCCTTTGGTATGGGCGTCGAGCGCCTGGCCATGCTGCGTTACGGGGTTAATGATTTGCGTCTGTTCTTCGATAACGACCTGCGTTTCCTCGCGCAATTTCGGTAGGTGAGCGAGGCTAGTCGAACAGCTTGCTGCGCCCACTCATCGAGTGGCTGTGTTTAATCAGATATGACCAAGCGCTGCGACCCGGTGGGCTGGCGCTTAGGAGAGCGGGATGAAGTTTAGCGAACAATGGCTGCGGACCTGGGTTAACCCACAGGTTTCCAGTGATGAGCTGGTTGCTCGTCTGTCCATGGCGGGCCTTGAGGTCGATAGCGTGACCCCGGTCGCCGGCCAGTTCTCCGGCATTGTGGTCGGTGAGGTGCTCAGCACCGAGCCGCATCCCGATGCCGACAAGCTGCGCGTGTGTCAGGTTAGTAATGGCAGCGAGACGTTTCAGGTGGTGTGTGGCGCGCCCAATGTGCGCCCCGGCCTGAAAATCCCGTTTGCCATGATCGGTGCCGAGCTGCCGGGCGACTTTAAGATCAAAAAAGCCAAGCTGCGCGGCGTTGAATCCAACGGCATGCTCTGTTCGGCCGCTGAACTGCAGATCAGCGAAGAAAATGACGGCTTGCTCGAGTTGGCCAGCGATGCGCCAGTCGGCGAAGACGTTCGTGTCTATCTGCAACTGAATGACCAAAGCATCGAAGTCGACCTCACCCCCAATCGTGGCGATTGCTTGTCACTGGCCGGTTTGGCCCGTGAAGTTGGCGCCCTGTATGCCGCCCCGGTTAAGCCTGTGCAGGTTCTGGCCGTTGCAGCTACGCATGCAGAGGTACGCCCTGTTGAGGTGTTGGCCCCGCAGGCGTGCCCGCGCTATCTGGGCCGTGTCGTGCGCAATGTTGACCTGTCGCGGCCGACGCCGTTGTGGATGGTCGAGCGTTTACGCCGCGCCGATGTGCGCAGCATCGATGCGGCGGTCGATATCACCAACTATGTGATGCTCGAGCTGGGTCAGCCGATGCATGCCTTTGATCTTGCCCAGATCAATGGCGGCATCCGTGTGCGCATGGCGGAAGAGGGCGAGAAGCTGGTTCTGCTCGGTGGCCAAGAAGTTAGCCTGCGCGCCGATACCCTGGTGATTGCCGATCACGACCGCGCCTTGGCGATTGCCGGCGTGATGGGCGGTGAAGGCAGTGGCGTGACGCCGCAAACCTGCGACCTCTTCCTCGAAGCGGCCTTCTTTGACACTATCGCGCTGGCCGGTAAGGCTCGCTCTTACGGCTTGCACACCGATTCTTCGCACCGCTTCGAGCGTGGCGTGGACTCGCAGTTGACCCGCGAGGCGATGGAGCGTGCAACTGGCTTGCTGCTGGAGATCGTTGGCGGTGAAGCCGGCCCGATCATTGAAGTGGCCAGCCAGGCGCACTTACCGAACATCGCGCCTATCACCCTGCGCGCCGATCGTATCGAGCAAATGCTCGGCATGGCCATGGATGCCAGTGAGGTTGAGCGCCTGCTCGGTGCGCTAGGTCTGGGCGTCAGCGCCGATGGCGCCGGCCAGTGGACTATTACGGTGCCGAGCCACAGGTTCGACATCAGCATTGAAGTTGATCTGATCGAAGAATTGGCGCGCCTGTACGGCTATAACCGCCTGCCTGTGCGTTATCCGCAAGCGCGCTTGGCACCGCAGCGTAAGGCTGAGGCCGCAGTTGAGTTGCCCGCGCTGCGCCGGTTAATGGTCGCCCGTGGTTATCAAGAGGCGATCACCTACAGCTTTATCGATCCGAAAATGTTCGAGCTGTTCAATCCTGGCGTTGCGCCGTTGATGCTGGCCAATCCGATTTCGGCAGACATGGCAGCAATGCGCTCGTCACTGTGGCCGGGCTTGGTCAAGGCATTGCAACACAACCTTAATCGTCAACAAACCCGCGTGCGCATGTTCGAAAGCGGGCTGCGCTTTGTTGGGCAACTGGAAGGCTTGCAGCAGCAAGCCATGCTGGCCGGGGTTATCTGCGGCAGCCGTTTGCCAGAGTCTTGGGGCCATGGCCGTGAGGCGGTCGACTTCTACGACCTCAAGGCGGATGTCGAAGCATTGCTGGCCTGTGCCGGCTCTGCCGATGAATTCAGTTTTGTGGCGGGCGAGCATCCGGCCTTGCATCCGGGGCAAACGGCGCGCATTGAGCGCGGCGGCCGCTTGGTTGGCTTCATCGGTGCAATGCATCCAGAGCTGACCAAAACACTGGGCATCGATCAGCCGGTCTATCTGTTTGAATTGGTGCTGGCTGAAATCGCCAGCGGGCGCATGCCTAAGTTCAGCGAGCTGTCGCGCTTCCCCGAGGTGCGTCGTGATTTGGCGCTGCTGGCTGATCGCGATGTGGCCGCCAGTGCGATTCTCGAAACCATCCGCGTAGCGGCGGGTGAGTGCCTAACTGACCTCAGGCTATTTGACGTGTATCACGGTAAAGGCATTGATCCACATAGAAAAAGCCTCGCCGTCGGCTTGACCTGGCAGCATCCATCACGCACTCTTAATGACGATGAGGTGAATGCCAGCATCCAGAATATCCTCAGTTTGCTGGAACAAAAGTTCAACGCGACGTTAAGGATGTAGCGTATGGGGGCTTTGACGAAAGCCGAGATGGCGGAACGTCTGTATGAAGAGCTGGGCCTGAATAAACGCGAAGCCAAGGAACTGGTGGAGCTGTTTTTCGAGGAGATCCGGCACGCGCTCGAAGATAACGAACAGGTCAAATTGTCCGGTTTCGGCAACTTTGACCTGCGCGACAAGAGTCAGCGACCGGGACGTAATCCAAAAACAGGCGAGGAAATTCCAATCACGGCGCGCCGTGTGGTGACTTTCCGTCCGGGGCAAAAACTGAAAGCCAGAGTCGAAGCTTATGCTGGAACCAAGTCATAACGACGAGTTGCCGCCTATACCCGGCAAGCGTTACTTCACTATTGGCGAGGTGAGCGAACTCTGCGCGGTCAAACCGCATGTTCTGCGCTATTGGGAGCAAGAGTTTCCTCAGCTCAACCCGGTGAAGCGGCGTGGCAATCGTCGTTACTATCAGCGCCAGGATGTGCTGATGATTCGACAGATTCGCGCCTTACTTTACGAGCAAGGCTTCACCATTGGCGGTGCGCGTTTGCGCATGTCCAGTGATGACGCGAAAGACGATACGACCCAATTCAAGCAACTTATTCGGCAGATGATTGCTGAGCTGGAAGACGTACTTCTAGTGCTAGAAAAATAAACTGCTGACTCTGCAAAACCTTCCACATTTCAAATGCTTAAGGTATAGTTCGAGTCGTTTTAGGCAGTCCTGAAACAGATTCACGCCTAGTCGGGGCGTAGCGCAGCTCGGTAGCGCACTTGCATGGGGTGCAAGGGGTCGAGTGTTCGAATCACTCCGTCCCGACCATATAGATCAACGACTTAGCCCGGCTCAGCAATGACCGGGCTAAGTCGTTTCTGGGATTTAGTGTTTTTGGTCACCGTTGGGTCACCGTTTGTATTTTTCAGGGTTTATGGTTTTTTACAGCTAGGTGATATCCAGTATTCTGGGAAAAGAGATTCATGCAACAACTTGAAGCGCAGAGTTTTTGCAGCGTTTGCCCACTGTGCCTGCACCGTGCGCAACAACAGTTAAATTCAACTTAGGCAGCAGACATTGATAACCGGCACGATAAAAACCCAAGTTGACCAGATCTGGAATGCGTTCTGGAGCGGTGGCATCTCCAACCCGATGGAAGTCATCGAGCAGATGACCTACCTGCTGTTTATCAAGCGCCTCGATGAGCTGCAGACCCTTAAGGAAAGGAAGGCCGCGCGTACCGGGCAACCGATCGACAAGCCGATTTTCAGTATTTACCAAGAGCATTTGCGCTGGGCGGCCTTTAAGGCGCTGGGCGATCCGGCCAGCCTGTACCAGCTGATCGCCGACAAGGTGTTCCCCTTTATCAAAACCCTCGGTGGTGAGGATGGCGAGTCCACCTATGCTGGGCACATGCGCGACGCGCGCTTCACCATCCCCAACCCGGCGCTGCTGGCCAAGGTGGTGGACATGCTCGACGCCATCCCCATGGAGGACCGCGACACCAAGGGCGACCTCTACGAATACATGCTCGGTAAGATTGCCAGCGCTGGGCAGAACGGTCAGTTCCGCACTCCACGGCACATCATCAAACTGATGGTCGACATGATGGCGCCCAAGCCCTCGGATACCATCTGCGACCCGGCCTGCGGCACGGCGGGCTTTCTGGTCACCTCCAGTGAGTACCTCAACGCCCACCACCGCGACGCTATTTACCAGGACGCGGCCGCGGCCAAGCGCTTTAACCACGACACCTTCCACGGCTTCGACTTCGACAACACCATGCTGCGTGTCGGCTCCATGAATATGCTGCTGCATGGCGTGGAGAATCCGGCGATTGAAAACCGCGACTCCCTGAGCGAAGGCCACGCCGGCGTCGAAGGTCAGTTCAGCCTGATCCTGGCCAACCCGCCGTTCGCCGGCAGCCTGGACTACGAGGCCTGCGCCAAAGACTTACAGCAAATCGTTAAAACCAAGAAGACCGAGCTGTTGTTTCTCGCCCTGTTTTTGCGCCTGCTCAAGGCCGGTGGCCGCGCCGCCGTGATCGTGCCGGACGGTGTGCTGTTCGGCTCCAGCAAAGCGCACAAGGCGCTGCGGCAGATGCTGGTGGAAGAGCATAAGTTGGACGGCATCGTCTCCATGCCCTCCGGCGTGTTCCGCCCCTACGCCGGGGTGTCCACCGCCATCCTGCTGTTTACCAAGACCAACTCCGGCGGCACCGATAACGTCTGGTTCTACAACATGCAGGCCGACGGCTACTCGCTGGACGACAAGCGCAACGAGCTGGCCAGCGACAAGCACGACAGCAATAACCTGCCCGATATCATTGCCCGCTGGCACAACCGCGCCGGTGATGCCGACCGAGCACGCACCGAACAGAGCTTTTTAGTGCCCAAGGCGGAAATCGCCGGCAACGACTACGACCTGTCGATCAACCGCTACAAGCAAGTGGTGTACGAAGAAGTGCAGCACGAGTCGCCGCAGAAAGTTCTGGCCGAGTTAAAGGCGCTGGAGGCGGAGATTATGCGGGGGATGGATGAGTTGGAAGGGATGTTGTCGTGAAGTCTGTTTCGTTTGGAAGTCTTTGCGATCTCCGGAATGGGCGAGCCTTCAAGCCGGAGGAATGGTCCGATCAAGGAACACCAATCGTTCGAATCCAAAATTTAAACGACGAAAGCAAACCCTTCAATTACTGTAATTTTGAGGTCGAAGAGAAGTTCTGGGTTAATAGCGGTGACCTACTTTTCTCTTGGTCAGGAACCCCAGGCACTTCTTTCGGCGCATTTTTTTGGAATCGTGGTCGAGGTTTTTTAAATCAACACATTTTCAGAGTCGATATCAACGAGACGCTCGTTGATAAAGCTTACCTGCGCTACGCGCTGAACTCCTTGCTCGATAAGATTATTGATCAGTCACATGGCGGGGTTGGTCTCAAGCACATTACCAAGGCAAAGCTCGAAAGTGTTCAAATCCCGCTCCCACCTCTCCCCGAACAACGTCGTATCGCGGCGATTCTGGACAAGGCCGACGCGCTGCGCACCAAGCGCCGCGAAGCCATCGCCAAGCTCGATCAACTGCTGCAATCCGTATTTCTGGAAATGTTCGGCGACCCGGTGACAAATTCGAAGGGTTCGCCAGAAACTGATTTTCTTGGTGATGTCGCTGATATTTGCTCTGGAATTACCAAAGGTCGGCGAACAACTGAAAAAACCCGAGAGACTCCATATCTTGCTGTAGCCAATGTGCAAGATCGCCACCTAAAGCTGGGCTCAGTTAAAACGATCTGTGCGACAGATGCCGAGATAGAAAGATACAGGCTGGCAGTAAATGATCTGTTGCTAACTGAGGGCGGCGACCCTGACAAGCTCGGAAGAGGCGCGTTATGGGATGGCTCTATAAGAGAGTGCATTCATCAAAACCACGTCTTTCGGGTTCGCATCACTTCACCGTTAATCAATCCGGTTTTTCTGAACTGGCTGGTCGGTAGTGCGCGTGGTAAGCGGTACTTTCTAAGCGTGTCGAAGCAAACTACAGGCATCGCATCGATAAATATGACGCAGCTGAAGAAGTTTCCGCTGCTGGCACCACCTATCGCATTACAAACGCAGTTTGCGCTTGCTGTGTCGAAAATCGAGGTGCATAAACGAGAGTTAGAGAAAGCGAGAGACTCTGCTGAGCAGTTGTTTCAGGCTTTACAACAGCAAGCGTTCACAGGAACGCTCTAGCCTCCGTCGCTAATCAGTGCCCCGGCACGCCAAGGAACAGGCAAACCAAATGGCTCAATTCTTCCCTGCTCGCACCACCTGCCGCTTCGACACCCCTGGCGAACGCCGGCTGGCCGAGCGCTTGGAGAAGAAGCTCGAAGACGACTACCTGTGCTGGTTCAATATCCCGGTGGGACCAAAAGCCTTGCAGCCGGATTTTGTGCTGATGCATCCGTTGCGCGGGGTGCTGGTGCTGGAGGTCAAGGATTGGAAGCTGGACACCATCCAGAGCATGGATCGCGGCCAGGCGAAGATTTATGCCGACGGCCTGCTGAAAACCCAGAAGAACCCGATGATGCAGGCGCGGGCAGACGTTGACTCACAGAGGGCAGCCGGTTAAATGAGCAACTTCCAATTTCTCATCCCCGAATTTAAAGCGCTGTTTGAGCCGGCCAAGGGCGCGGAGCAACTGGTGTATTCCGACCCGCGTGCGTGCGGCATGCGCACCCGCCATGCACTGGAGCAGGCGGTGCATTGGCTGTATGAGCACGATCGCGATCTGCGCATGCCCTACGACAACGGCCTCAATCTGCTGCTGACTCAGGTCGAGTTTGTGCGGCTGCTGCCGCCGGCGATTCATCAAAAGGCGCGGCTGATTCAGAAGTTTGGCAATCAGGCGGTGCATGCCAACCAGCCGGTCGGCTACGGCGATGCCATGAAGCTGGTGCGCGAGCTGTTTCATGTGCTGTTCTGGCTGGCGCGTACCTATACCCGCGCCAGCGACCCGAAGAGCATCGACGCCGAGTTCGACGAGCAGCGTGTGCCCAAGCTGGTCAGCGTCACCGATGCGGCGGCGTTTACCCGCGACGAGCTGAAAAAACAGGAAGCCAAATTTCAGCAGCAAATCGAAGCCCAGCACGCCACCCTGGAGGCCCGTGAGGCGGCGATTGCCGAACAGACCGCCAGCTTAAGTGAGCGCGAGGCGTTGCTGGCGCAGGTCAATGCCGAGTTGGCGGCTACTCGCGCCGCGCTGGCGCAGGCTAAGTCGGCCAACATCGCGGTACCGGACACCCACGATTACGACGAGGCCGACACTCGACGCTTTTTTATCGACGTGCTGTTACGCGAAGCCGGCTGGGAGCTGGGCAAGAACGCCGATGCTGAAGTGCCGGTCGGCGGCATGCCCAGCGCCAAGGGCGAGGGCTTGGTCGATTACGTGCTCTGGGGCAGCAACGGTAAACCGCTGGCCGTGGTGGAAGCCAAGCGCAGCCTGAAAGACCCGGACCTTGGCCAGCAACAAGCCAAACTCTATGCCGACTGCCTGGAAGCCGAGAAAGGCCAGCGCCCGCTGATTTTTTACAGCAACGGCAACCACACCTGGCTGTGGGACGACCGCCGCGCGCCACCGCGTGAAGTACAGGGCTTCTATAGCCGTGAAGAGCTGGAGCTGGCGATTCAGCGCCGCAGCCTGCAGACCGACTTAGGCGACTTGCCGATCAACACCAGCATTGTCGAGCGCGCCTATCAGCATCGGGCCATCCGTGCGATGACCGAGTCGCTGAGCCAAGGCCGCCGCGCCGGGTTGCTGACCATGGCGACTGGCACCGGCAAGACCCGGATGTCTATCGCCCTGATTGAATTGCTGATGCGCGGCAACTGGGTCAAACGTGTGTTGTTTCTGGCTGACCGTGTGGCACTGGTAAAACAGGCCGCCAATGCCTTTAAGGAGTTTTTGCCCGACGCAAGCCCAGTCAACTTGCTGACCGACAAAAGCGGCCAAGGTCGGGTGTTTCTCTGTACATATCCGACCATGATGGGCTTGATCGACCAGATGGAAGGTGACCGGCGTAAATACGGCGTTGGCCACTTCGACCTGATCGTGATCGACGAGGCGCACCGCAGCGTGTACCAGAAGTACGGCGCGATCTTCCGTTACTTCGACAGTTACCTGGTGGGCCTAACCGCTACCCCGCGCAATGAGGTGGATCGCGACACTTACCACCTGTTTGGCCTGGAAACTGGCGTGCCCACCGATGCCTACGGGCTGGACGAAGCCGTGGCCGACGGCTATCTGGTGCCACCCAAGGCGTACTCGGTGCCGATCAAATTCGTCCGTGACGGTATCCGCTACGACCAGCTGAGCGACGCCGAGAAAGAGCACTGGGAATCGCTGGATTGGGGCGACCACAGCAGCGATGGCGACGCACCCACCGAGGTGCTGGCCAGTGAGGTAAACAAGCAGCTATTCAACGAAAGCACCGTTGACCTGATGCTGAAACACCTGATGCAGCAGGGCTTAACGGTGGAAGGTGGGGACAAACTCGGCAAGACCATTATTTTTGCGGTCAACCAAAAGCACGCCGTTTTTATCGCAGAGCGTTTCAACCACCATTACCCGCAATACCACGGCGAGTTCGCGCGAGTGATCACCCACGCGGTGAGCTATGCGCAAACGCTGATCGACGACTTCAGTAGCAAGCTGAACAAGCTGCCACAGATCGCCATTTCGGTGGACATGCTCGACACCGGTATCGACGTGCCGCAGGTGCTGAATCTGGTGTTCTTCAAGGCAGTGCGCTCGAAAGTGAAGTTTCTACAGATGATCGGTCGCGGCACGCGTTTGTGTCCGGATCTATTCGCGCCGGGCGTGAATAAGAGCGAGTTTTATATTTTCGACTTCTGCGCCAACTTCGAATATTTCAATGAGAACCCTAAGGGCGCGCTGGGCAGCATGGCTGAGCCACTGGGTAAGCGGCTGTTCAAGGCACGGCTGGATCTGTTGTCGTTGTTGGCCTCGGGCAAAACACGTCAAGCCGCAGACATGGCGGAAGATAGCGGCAAGTACGACACCTTTGTCGAGATGCGCACGGAAATAACTAACGAACTGCACGACGAAGTCGCGGCGATGAACCAAGACAACTTCATTGTGCGCACCGAGCTTGAGCACGTGACGCGGTTTGCCGACCGCGAAGTGTGGAACGCGCTCGACGACTCGGCGCTGGGCGATCTACGCACCCACGTCGCCGGCCTGCCTAGCGAGCGTGCAGCTGAGCACATCACCGCCAAGCTGTTCGATCTGCTCTGCCTCAACTTGCAACTGGCGCTGGTGCGCTCAACCAACGACTTCATGGTTTACCGCGATAAAGTCGTCGAGCTGGCCAGTCAGTTGGAAGTGATGGAAGCCATTCCGGCGGTACACGCCGAACTGGCGTTGCTCCAGGACGTACAAACGGAAGAGTACTGGCAAGACATCAGCCTGCAAATGATCGAGCAGCTGCGCCGCAAGTTGCGCGAGTTGATTAAATTTATCGAGCGCCGCCCAAGCAATCCGGTGTACAGCGTGCTCACCGACGAGATTGGCGAGGCGACGGTGGTCAATCTGAAAGACTTCAGCACGGGCATCAACCTCGCCCAGTACAAGAAGAAGGTCGAGGCCTATATCCGCGCCAACGAGAACCACGTGGCCATCGCCAAGCTCAAGTACAACAAACCGCTGACGCCGACCGACCTGAGCGAGCTGGAAGAGTTCGTCTACAAATCCGAGCCAGTGGGAAGCCGCGCCAACTTTGAGCAGTGTTACGGCACGGACAAGCCACTGACGCTGTTTATCCGCTCGCTGGTGGGTTTGGATCGCAATGCTGCCAAAGAAGCCTTTGGGCAATTTCTCGACGAGAATCGCTACAGCAGCCAACAGATCCGCTTTGTCGAAATGATCATCGATCGCCTGACTAAACAGGGCGTCATGGAAGCCGGGCAACTCTACGAACCCCCGTTCACCGCCCTGCACCATGAGGGCCTGGATGGCGCGTTTGGGGATGCCGATGCGGATGCGATTGTTGCGGTGATAGCAGGGATTAAGCGCAGTGCGGCGGCGTGAGTGGGTTTGGTATGCCGAATCGTTCGGGCATCGCGATCAGGGGGATTGAAGTAATGGCGCAGGCTCACTATCAGCCACCCTTTACGCTCGACGGCACCATTCTCTCGTTGGTGGCGGGCATTGGTGAAAGCATCGGGCGTTTGAGTGCTCAGCCAGAGCACGCCAATGCACTGCTGTTACGGCGCATCAATCGCATTCGCACGGTTCAGGGGTCGCTGGCCATCGAAGGCAACACCCTGAGCGAAGAGCAGATTACGGCGATTCTCGACGGCAAACGCATTATCGCCCCGCCAAAAGAAGTGCAGGAGGTGCGCAATGCTTTGGCTGTTTACGAACAGCTAGATGTCTGGAAACCGACTAGCGAGCCGCATTTGTTGGCGGCTCATGCGTTGCTGATGAAGGGTTTGCTCGACGACGCCGGGCATTATCGCCGCAGTGGAGTAGGGGTGATGCAGGGCGAGCAGGTGGTGCACATGGCACCGCCTGCTAATCGAGTGGCTAAGCTGATGCGCGACTTGTTGCATTGGCTAGAGGCAACGGATCAGCACCCGTTGATTGCCAGTTGCGTGTTTCACTACGAGTTTGAGTTTATTCACCCCTTTGCCGATGGCAATGGGCGCATGGGCAGGCTTTGGCAAACCTTGATTCTGAGCCGTTGGCATCCGTTGTTTGCGCATGTGCCGGTGGAGAGCCTGGTGTATGCCCATCAAGCCGATTACTACGCGGCGATCAATGACAGTACCCGGCTCAGTGACTGTGCGCCGTTTATTGTGTTTATGCTGACCATGCTGCGCGACGCTATTCAGGTTTCCACCCCCCAAGTCGCCCCTCAAGATACCCCCCAAGTCGCTGAGCTACTCAGGCGCATCGTCGGCGAGATGAGCCGCGAGGAGTTACAGGCCACGTTAGGGTTGTCTGACCGTAAATCGTTTCGTGAACGCTATCTGCGCCCAGCGCTGGATGCAGGGCTGATCAGCATGACGTTACCCACTAAACCGAATAGTCGCTTGCAGCGGTACTGCCTGACGGAGCTGGGCAAGCAGGTGCGGGGACCGTTGTAATGGCCTTGTTTCAACCTGCGTGAGTGCATATAGCGCTATTGCAGGCAGAATGTAGGTATTAGCCAACCAGGAGTTATCCATGAAACTTTTGCTCGCAATGGCGCTGGCGCTGCTTGTTTGTGGCTGCGAGCGAGATGATCCAGCCGATCCTGAAGGCCAGGGGGCCTGGTTGACGCTGGGGCGTAATGGCATTGCCAGTGTGTTTGCCCGATTCGACACGGGCGAGACTGAAAAGTGGAATGCGCCCTATGCAACCAACTTTGGTTCCGATGGCCAATCGCTGGAGATTGTCGTGCATACCGAGCGGTGCGGCGATCTGCAGTTTCTGTCAGTCCTTGGCAGTGCCGACCTCAAGCTAGTTGTCCACGGGCCAGCCGCTGCCCGCGCTAGGCCTTGCCGGCTAAATAGCGGCAAGGCGCCCGCTTGGAAGCTGGTCACTAAAGTGGTGAATTCAGCGAAGGGTTAGTATGGCTATTGTCCTATTCCTGACACCTTTTTTGAATTTTCCGTCTTCCAGCCCCCCCTGCAATTTGTCCCGAATAAAGGGAGCCAGCGCATGTTCGGCTGTGTGTTAGCGCTAGTGAATCCGTATGGATGGGTATTACAGTGCCGAATATTTATCGATCCAGAAGTAAAATAGGCAATTAATTGCCTTTTTGTGAGGGGTTGGCTAGTATTTTAGGCATTAAATTGCTGGTAGTCGCCATGCACACGCTCACTCTACAAATATATACAGCCGGTAAATGGCAAGATGCCATGAGGATTGGTTTTGAACACCCTGAGCTCGGCTTGGAAGGAGCCTGCGTCTATGGGTACGAGCAGCGCTATCTGGTTGACTCCCTAGAGTCTATCGGCAGCCGATTGAACTTTACGGTCAGTGCTGCTTTCCCTCTGGGCTGGGATTCTTGGCGGAGCAAGCAGGCGCCTGCCTTTCTCTTCGATATTTTGCCATCTGGAGCGGCTAGGCGATTTTTGCTCAAGCGCTTGATCGGCGAGCGCCCGGAGAGTCTGAATCTAGATCTTTTCCTGTTGGGGCGTTGCACGCCGGCGCCCGTTGGTAATCTGCGCATAAAAGAGTCTGTAGACGCTATCGCTGACAGTCCGGTTCTGGGGTTCTCGCGAGACGAGGTGGTCAGCCGTGACTCACGCTTCCTGGAATATGCCTATGAACAGGGCGCTGCCATTGGCGGTGCTACTGGAGCGGGTGGCGAAGCCCCCAAGCTGTTGCTGACTGAAGATCACCAGGGTCTCTTGCATCCCGATGCGGTATTGCCGGACGCAGATGCTGTTCAGCACTGGTTTGTGAAGTTTGCACGCAATAAGGCCAGCCAGACGGATCAAGACATTCTGCGTAGTGAATTTTGCTTTTATAGAGCTATTCGCCAGCTGGGCCTCGATACCATCGCGGCTGACGGGCTGGCTTTGGAGGAGGGGCAGAAACCCAGTCTGTGGATGCATCGTTTCGATCGTGAGGTTACTGCACAAGGGGTCGGTCGAACTGCCGTAGAGTCCATGTATTCACTGTCGGGTGTCTCTGAGCCTGGTAGCTATATGGTGCATTCGGATGTGCTGCAAAACCTGATCAGGCTGTGGCAATCAGTTGGGCAGGGCGAGCAGGTTGGCGACCTGGTGTTTGAATATGTGCAGCGCGATCTGTTGAATCAGATTTTGGGCAACTCCGACAATCATGGTCGCAACACATCGATTCTGCGCAGCGCGTCGGGTGTGAAGCTTGCCCCTATCTATGACCTGGCTCCGATGGTCATGGATGCGGAAGGCGTCACGCGCACAACCAAGTGGCCTCGACACATTGAGCTGGCCGGTGAAGTGAACTGGCGAGCGGCCTGTACTGAAATGTCTGAATGGATTAACCCGGATGAGCTGTTTGAGCGTCTAAGAGCGGCAGCCCAATCCTTTCTGGCCTTGCCCGATTTGCTGCGTGATGATGGCTTGCCTGTTGCCACCATGAATCACCCGCGGATAGCTCTACGTGACTTGCCTAACCGACTCGGCAAGTGGGAGCTGATCTAAATGGATGCTATTGAGCGTAAGCAGATTCTGACCGAGTTACAGCAGCAGCTGGCCTGCGGTGAAATTACTATCGGCGCTGCAGTGCGGCGACTGCGCAAAGAGGTCACGGGCTTACAACAGGTCCGGTTCGCGCAAATGTGCAAGCTATCACTGCGTGCCCTGCGTCAGCTGGAACATGACGAAAGCAATCCCACCGTGCAGACCTTGAATAGCGTGTTCAATCCCTTTGGCATGCAGGTTGGCATAGTGCCGAAGACTTGAGCCCAGATCAGAGTTGGATGTTCTCATTTTAGTCCCTTGGCCTTTTGGATAGACGCATGCAATTCATCCTCGGTGCACTTGATCCAGAGATGCACACCATCGAGCAACTGCTGGCCGAGCAGGGGCGTCATTTTGCGCATGCCCGGCTTAACGGCCGCCGCGTGGTCAGTGGCAACGCCTATGTTGCAGGCGACCTGAGCGGAGCGATCGACTGGAGTCAGCCCGTAGTCTGGGTTGAATGCTCGGTACCGGCCTTGCGCAACGAGCAGCATTTGGTTGCCGATCATCACAAGCCGGGTGACCCTGGGTACAGTCTGCCGGCTGAGCGCTACTGGCAGGGCTCAAGCCTGGGCCAGGTCTGCGCGTTTTTGAACATTGCCCAGAGCAAAACCCTGAGCATCATTGCGGCGTCTGATCACTGCCTGAATCACGCCTATCAAGGTCTTTGCCCAGGTGTTGAACCGTTCGAGGTCCGCCAATCGCGCATTGCCGGCCGCGCGCAGTTTCAGCGTATTTCCCCAGAGCAGATGCTCAACAAAATCAATGCCGCCATTGAAGTGATCAAGGGGCTGCCCACCATCGAGATAGGCGGTCATCCGTTTAAGGACGCCATGGACCGCTTTGTACCAGAACTGCCGGAGGCGTCCGCCATGCTCAATATGCCGATCATCTACACCCGCCGCGAGGCCCGGCTCGGGCTGACCAAAGTGGCTGTCCTCAACGGCACAGCCCCCGCGCTCAGGGCCTGGATGAAATGGGCCGCTGAACAGAGCTACCTGATGCAGCTGTATGGCGATCCGGATCGCGGCTACGCCGGCGCCTATGTGTGCCGGCAGGCTGAGTCGCTGCTCTGACAAGTCGCTGACAGATTGTAGATCGGGTGGTTTTTGTGACGCTCGCGCACAATAGGGACTAATTAAATCCGATCCCTTTATTAGTCGCCTAATAGCGAAGGCAAAAGGCAAGACCTGACCCCTATGCCACATTTGCCCGGCCTTCAGATGGATCTCGCGACCGGCTTTGCTCAGCTGCCGTTGCGAAAGCGGGTGCGCGCGGGAGCCATCTGCTGCGTGGCTACGGGTACTCCAGCGGTTCAGTTGGCCTTGATGGCGCGTAGCAGCTCCGCCGATGTCAGGCGTTTCAGCGTGTGCGTGGTGGGGTCTGTCTCCACATCCAGCACCAGCGGTGTGGTGCCATCCGCGTCATACACGAAGTAGACGTTGCCGCTGCTCACTTCATGGGTTTTCGCTCCCGCCGTCGCGATGGTTTTCGGGGTCGCCGACATCAACTCATCGACCGAGCTATAGCGCAGTGCCACATCAATCTCGCCCAGGCGGCCAAGGGGCGCATCGGCCGGCTGAGAGGGCTCGGCCATCACGGATTGCAGGGACACCGCATTGGAGGCTTCGATCCACTTGTCCGAGTAGGCGAAGATCAGATCTTGGTATTCGCTCGACAGCGGCTTATCCAGATTGCACACGGCCTTGCGGATAGAGGCACCGTTCTGGGCGTTGCGGATATTGCCGTACACGCAATCGATGACCGGGACTTTGTCCTTGAGCGCGAGGGTATAGAAAACCTCGAAAGATGTGCTCGATGCGGTGTTTTCGTAAGTCAGCGCGGGAACTCCGTTAAACGAGACCAGGTTTTTGAACGTCTCCCCGGCGCTGCCGACGGCATCGGCGAACACCTTGGTTTCCTGGCCCCAACCGATGGTCAGCGCGCCAGTGTCGGCGTTCGCCTGGTAGGTTTCCGTGACTCCGCCTCTATTGGCTGTGACAGTGTTCGTTTGCGCTTGTACGGTGGCGGCCAGCGCAAGCGATAGCAGTAGCGTGGTGGATAGTGTGTGTTTCATGGTGTGAAGATTTCCTTGGCAGAGGACGTTTCCCTGAGGATGGCTTCGAACTTCAGGATCAGGCAGGCGCTGTTTATGCTCACTGCGGAGCCTCGTACTGCAATTCTTCCATGTCGTTTCCGCTGCGATAGGACAGGCCGAATACATGGTCTTCGATGCCGCTGTCGTCGACGCTGTCCAGCAGGCTGGCGCCGCCAAGATCGGGGGCGATTTCGTGTAGCGGCGCGTCGCTCTTGTTGAACATGCGGTAGAATCGCACTGACGTAGCTCCCAGGCTCATCACCACTTCGCGCTCGCTGTCCACCGCCTCCACCAGCGGGAAAGGTTCGCCCAAGTGGCCGCCGAGCTTGCAGGCGTAGGTTGCCGAATACGCGGTACCGCAGCCGAAGGTGAGCAGGAAGACATCCGCCTCGTAGCTCGCGGATGCCGGGGCGCCGGGATAGTCCAGCACCTTCTCCTCGGTGCTGCCATCGCTGACGGAAATCGCGCATTGAGTGGTTTTGGCGACGGTCGAGCACTGGGTTTCGACGCGCCATCCGCTGTCCGGAAATTCGATGCTTTCCGAGTAGTCTTCTGCCAGGCAGAGGTTGGCCGCCGAAACGGCCAGAACCAGCAGGCTAGCCCTTATAGAATCTGTAATCCGCATTGCTGGTTCCTGGTGGGTTCTGCGTCAAAATCGAAATCAGTGTTTCGGCGTCCTATGCACGTTTCATATTCGGCAGCGAACGATGCATCGAATGTCAGCTCTTGCGGTTCCTCCACATCGCCTGAAACGTTGAATAGCTGCTGCCGGGTCACGTCGTATTGCACCCAACCGATAGTGCCGGTGCCATCTGTATCGAAAAACAACTGGGCCATCACGCTGTCGCCGGTGTCGTTGTCGATCAGCAGATTGGTTTTTTCCTTGCTCACATACTTGAACGGAAAATTACTGCTTCTCACCAGTTCGGTCAGATACCCATAGCAAGAGCCTTCTTCTTGATTCGGGCGCGCCGTGGATGGTTCTTCCGGGGATTGGGTGGCGCAGGCGGTATTACCGACAAATGCGAGCAGAAGTAGGACTGAATAGAACGTCTTTTTCATTTTTTGCTGGCCTCGAACTCATTCACGTAACGTGGTTTGATGCTGCACGCAGTAGTCGCGCTCGGGGTAGAGGGTCGGGCCGAGTTGAAACTGATAGGCGCCCGCCTAGATGCCGTGCTCCTGCAGCACCTACGCGGCTATCTGCGGTACCGTCAGATGTTGGAAGATTTGCTGATTGCCGCGAGGGGCCAGTAGCTCAGTTGCGACACTATGCTGAGGCTTGGCAGGTCGAAACCGGGCTGCTGGCTGATCAGCTCCAGCTCGAAGCGGTAGGGCCGGCTAATGGGTGTCCCCCAATATGCCCTTCTGCAACCAAGGCTTCTCTCCAGAGGGCATTTATCTCTGGTACGACATTTCACTCATCGACGATTTTCAACAGCTTCAGTTCGTTGTCCCTGAGCTCGAAGTAGCGCGTTCTGTTAGAACTAGGCTGCTTCTCGCCATCCAATCCGACTTCCGGGTCAGCAGCTACGCCGCTAATCACGATGAGACGGCTATCCAGTTTGAAGCTGGCGTCGTAATAGCTGCCGTCGGGGCTATCCATTTCGTAAGCGTTGGGAAACGACGCTGCGATTCTGCCGGTCTGGGCATCCAGAACTTCGCCGCATATGGCACCGCCACCGCAGCCTGTGGCGAAGACGATGTAATGCCCGGCGAAGTTGACTGGTTTTCTGATGGCTTGCCTGCGGTAGAGCGACCAGTTGTCTTCGTTGTCGTCTTCGACAATCAGTTCGTGATTCTCGCCTTTGAAAATATGTTCGACCTTGTAGTCTTCGAAGCGAGGTCTCGCCAGCAACTGCTTAGCGCTGTATTGCAGGGTAATGATGCGGATAACACGCTCACCGGCTATGCCTCTGCAGATGTGTTAACTGGCGGCAAGGGCAATGATCAATTGCTTGGGGCGGGAGGTAATGACACGTATCGCTATGCTCTGGGCGATGGCAACGACGTTATTAACGATGCCTCTGGTATTGACGCACTGGTGCTCACTGATCTTTCGCCGGATCAGGTGGTTTTACGCCGTGCCGGTAATGATCTCTTGATTCGTATGGATGCGAGTGGGCAGACCATTAAAGTTCTGAATCAGTTTGCGGCGGACTCCAAGGCTGCTACTGGGAACGCCATTGATGAAATCCGCTTTGCCAATGCCGTGGTTTTCAATGCCGCTGCAATAGCGCAGCAGGCGGTGGCGGGTACAGTGGGGGATGATGTCATTTGGGCCCATCCGGACGCCGATATCATCGCTGCCGGCAGCGGTAATGATGAAATTTTTGGCCTGGGTGGGAATGACCAGGTTGATGGTGGTGATGGTAATGATCATTTGCTCGGTGGTGATGGGGCAGATGCACTTAGCGGTGGTAGCGGTACTGATCTGCTAGAAGGCGAGGGCGGCAACGATTCGCTGCACGGCGGCGAAGGTAACGACACCCTTAATGGTGGTGCCGGTAACGACGCGCTGTATGGCGAGGCGGGCAACGACAGCCTCGTGGGCAATGGCCTGCTCGATGGTGGCGCTGGCGACGACAGCCTAGACGGCACAGGGCAGCTCATCGGCGGGGACGGCAACGACCGTCTCAAGGGTCAAGGCTTCGACACCCTGCGCGGCGGTGCCGGCAACGACACTCTAGAGGCCCATAGCGATGCCTGGGATCAGGGCAGTAACACCCTGGAGGGTGGTGCCGGCAATGACAGCTTGTACGGCTCCTTCGGGGAAGATACCTATGTCTTCAACCTGGGCGATGGTCGTGATCTGCTGATCGAGCGGCGAGCCAACGAGGCCTTCAGCAATATTGCGCCGAGCGCCGATACCCTGAGCTTTGGCGCGGGTATCCGGGCAAGCGATCTAAGTTTCAGTCGTAGCGGCCTGAACATGGTCATCGGGCATGTCAACCGCACCGATGTGATCACCATCCAGAACTGGTTCAAGGAGCCGAGCGATCACTTCAAACTGGACAGTTTTCGCTTCGCCGATGGCAGTGTGCTGAGCCTGGCGGATGTGGAGAGCAAGGTGGTCTATAAGGGCAGCGCGGGCGACGATAGCTTGTTGGGTTACCGCGAGTTGAATGATCAGATTCGCGCCGGCGCCGGTAATGATCAGGTGTGGGGACGGGCGGGCGATGACCTGATTTATGGCGATGCCGGCAACGATTACCTGGACGGTGACGCCGGCACTGATCGTCTGCTTGGCGGTGTCGGTGACGACAATCTCCAGGGGCGTGACGGCAACGACCGTCTCGAGGGCGGCAGCGATAACGACAATCTCTCCGGAGGAAACGGCAGCGACATCCTCAAGGGGGACGATGGCCATGATCAGCTCGCGGGCGGAGCCGGCAAGGATAAGTTGTTCGGTGGTCTGGGCAATGATAAGTACATCTACAATCCAGGCGGCAGTGTCGACACCATCGACAACAGTGGCGGTGGCTACGACGGCGTGTTCTTCACCGATGGTATTAGTGCGGAGCGCCTGAGCTTCAGTCGCGACGCTAATGATCTACTGATCAAGGTCGATGGCGATGTTCGGCAGGCGGTGCGCGTCTTGGGGCATTTCCTCGGCGCTGATAAAGCCATAGGTTATGTGCAACCGGATGGCGGTTATCTGATCAATGCCGAGCGTATCGGCCACATGGTGGCGGCCAACGGCGTGCCGGGTGACTTCAAGGCGGTGATTGACGGCAGCGCGGCGGCCGAACAGCTGTCTGGCTATGACGGCCGTGATCTGCTGCGAGGTCTGGCGGGCAACGACAAACTTTTCGGCATGAGCGGCGACGATCAGCTCGAAGGTGGCGACGGCGATGATTACCTCTCCGGCGGCAACGGTCAGGCGCAAGGCTCTGGCAAGGACGTGCTGAACGGTGGCCTAGGTAATGATGTGCTGGATGGCGAGGATGGTGATGACGCCATGACGGGTGGCGCGGGTGACGACAAGTATTACTACCGCGCCACTGGCGGGGTGGATGTGATCGACAACAGTGGTGGTGGTTTCGACGGGGTGTTCTTTCTCTCCGGTATCGACCGCCCGCGGCTGAGTTTCCACCGCGAAGGCGACGATCTGTTGATCCTGGTTGACAAGGATCTGACGCAGCAGGTGCGCGTCGCTCAGCACTTCCTTGGTGCGGACTATGCCATCGACTACGTCCAGCCAGACGGCGGCGGTTACTTGACGGGCGCGCAGATCGCCGGGCTGCTTAGTGCCTTGCCGGATGGCAGCGGCGGCGATACTGGCGAGCCGGGGGATGGCGACACTAACCCAGGGGGCGGCGACACCCAGCCGGGGGATGGCGGCCAACCGCCGGTGCCGGGCGTCGGCGGGGCGGACGTCCTCACAGGAAGCGCTGGCCAGGATGTACTCATCGGTGGCGCCGGTAACGACAGTTTGAGTGGGGCCGCTGGTAACGACCGGCTGCTGGGTGGTGTGGGCGACGACACCTATATCTATACCGCTGGCCTGGACGGCATCGAAGAGCAAGGCGGTGGCAACGATACCCTGCGCTTCAGCAATGGCATCACCTTCAATCAGGTGTCTTCCGGCTTGACCAAGTCCGGCAACGATTTGATTCTCAAGGTCAATGGCAGCACCACTAACCAGGTGAGCCTGAAGGACTTTTTCCTGGGTGGGGACAATCTGGTGGAAACCTTCACCTTCGAGACTGGCGGTCAGCTCACCGCGGTACAGATTTTCGACGCCTTCGGCATCGCTATGCCAACGCCAACCGCCGCGTTCGATAACAGCGTGCAGGGCTCCACCGGCAACGATGGCGCCCTGAATGGCACAGCTCAGCGTGATCTGCTGCAAGGCTTCAATGGTAACGACCAATTGCTCGGCGCTGCCGGCAATGATCGCCTCGAAGGCGGCAATGGCAACGACAGCCTGAATGGCGGCGTTGGCAATGACAGCCTGCTGGGCGGACGCGGTGACGACAGCTATGTGTTCGCGGCCGGCGGGGGGCAGGATGTTATCGAAAACAAGGGTGGCGGCGTCGATGCCCTGCGTTTCGAGGGGATCGACTTCAATCAGGTGAGCAGCGGACTGATGAGGAGTGGCAATGACCTGGTGCTCAACGTTAGTGGTGGCACCGATAAGGTCACGCTGAAGAACTGGTTTCTCGGCGGCGACTCCGTGGTGGATAGCATTACCTTTGCCTCCGGTGGCGCGCTCACTGCCGCGCAGATCTTCAGTGCCTTCGGCCTGACCAATCCCGATGCCAATGGCTCGCCAAACTACCAGAATCTGCCGGATGAGCGCGCCTTCGGAACCCTGGTTGGCGGGCAGGCGGGCGATCAGTACTGGTTCGGCTCGTCTGATGCAGACCTGATCGACGGCGGTTCGGGTAACGATCAACTGCGCGGCAACCAAGGCAATGATTACCTAATGGGCGGTGATGGCAACGATACCTATCGCTTCGCCGCCGGGGATGGTCAGGACAGCCTTAACAATCTGTCCAACACGCCAGCCGACAACGATGTGTTAAGCATCGAAGGGATTACCCGGGAGAATCTCTGGTTGTCTCGCGAGGGCAATAGTTTGCTGATCGATGTCACCGGCTCACTGGATCGCATCACCGTGCAGGACTGGTATGTCAGCGCGGAGCAACAACTCGATGCCATTCAAGTCGGCAGTACGGCGTTGTATGCCAATAAGGTGGATACCTTGGTCAATGCCATGGCCGCCTTCGGTGCTCCAGCGGGAGGTGAGATAAATCTGGCCCAGGCCCAGCGCGATCAGCTGAATGCGGTGATTGTCGCCATATGGCGGGCGCTTTGTTTGTGAGTCGCAAGAGTTCTACGGCGGGCCACCTTGGCTGGATTGGCATGGGGTTGGTGCGATGCCATTTCGCGTTTTACTTCAAACGTCGTTCCACACCTTTTTCCACCAGGATTTTGGCGGAGATTTCTTCCACCGAAAAATGCGTGGAGTTGATGTGCGGGATGTTCTCGCGGCGAAACAGGTTTTCCACTTCGCGCACTTCGAATTCGCACTGGGCAAAGCTGGCGTAGCGGCTGTTGGGTTTGCGCTCGTTGCGAATCGCGGTCAGGCGGTCGGGGTCGATGGTCAGGCCGAACAGCTTGTGTTTGAAGGCTTTGAGGGCGGCGGGCAGTTGCAGGTGTTCCATGTCATCTTCGGTCAGCGGGTAGTTCGCCGCGCGGATGCCATATTGCAAGGCCATGTACAGACAGGTCGGAGTTTTGCCGCAACGCGAGACGCCCACCAGAATCAAATCGGCCTTGTTGTAGTAGTGGGTGCGGGCGCCATCGTCGTTATCCAGGGCAAAATTAACCGCGTCGATACGCTCCATGTAGTTGGAATTGGAGTTGATCGAGTGGGATTTGCCGACCGAATAGGAGGAGTGCGAGGTTAGCTCTTGCTCCAGTGGGGCCAGAAAACTGGAGAAGATATCGATCATAAAGCCGTCGGATTCGGCCAGGATGTCGCGAATATCTTGGTTGACCACGGTGTCGAAAATAATCGGCCGAGCCCCGTCGTTGACGGCGGCAGCGTTGATTTGCTGTACCATGGCGCGGGCTTTTTCAACACTGTCGATGTAGGGGCGGGTGAACTTACTGAAGGCAATGTTTTCGAATTGGGCCAGTAGACTCTGACCGAGTGCTTCGGCCGTTATACCGGTACCATCGGAGATGAAAAAAGCAGATCGTTTCATTTGCGCCAAAGGCCTTAAGGTTGTGACGATTCTTGGCTATGACCGTCGGAGCTGAAAAAAGCAGATCCTTTCATTTGCACTAAAGATCTTAAGGTTGTGACGATTCTTGGCTATCATGGGCCGCGCATTTAGCGGCTCTTACCAGATGGCATTGTTACTTATTTTTAAAGGGCCGACCACCGCAGCACGGAACGTCTCGGTTAACAGCCTGTCGGCATGCTGAGCTTATCCACTAGCCGCCTTTTCAAAACATCACTGGAGAGATCACCTTGGTAGATTACGTAGTTTCCCTCGATAAGCTCGGCATTGCTGATGTTGAGCATGTAGGGGGCAAGAACGCATCCCTCGGCGAGATGATCAGCAATCTTGCTGGCGCCGGTGTATCGGTTCCCGGTGGTTTTGCCACCACCGCTCAGGCCTATCGTGATTTTCTTGAGCTCAGTGGCCTGAATGAGCAAATTCATGCGGCGCTGGACGCGCTGGATGTCGATGACATCAATGCCTTGACTAAAACTGGCGCACAAATTCGCCAATGGGTGATGGACGCCGAGTTTCCTGAGCGTTTAAACAGCGACATTCGCACGGCTTTTGCCCAGATGTCGGCCGGCAACCCGCATATGGCCGTGGCTGTACGCTCATCGGCCACCGCCGAAGACTTGCCCGACGCCTCCTTTGCCGGCCAGCAAGAAACCTTTTTGAATATCTGTGGCGTCGACAACGTGATTCGCGCCGCCAAAGAAGTCTTCGCCTCGTTGTTCAACGATCGCGCCATCGCTTATCGCGTGCACCAGGGCTTCGACCATAAATTGGTCGCCTTGTCGGCGGGCGTGCAGCGCATGGTGCGCTCCGAAACCGGTACTGCCGGGGTGTTGTTCACGCTGGATACCGAGTCAGGCTTTCGCGACGTGGTGTTTATCACCGGCGCCTATGGCCTGGGTGAAACCGTGGTGCAGGGCGCGGTCAATCCGGACGAGTTTTATGTGCACAAGCAAACCCTGGAGGCCGGTCGCCCCGCGATCTTGCGCCGTAATCTGGGCAGCAAAGCGATCAAGATGGTTTACGGCGACGAAGCTCGCGCCGGGAAGTCGGTTAAAGTGGTGGATGTTGATCTCGCCGATCGCGCGCGTTTTTGCTTGAGTGATGCCGAAGTCACCGAGTTGGCCAAGCAGGCGCTGATCATCGAGAAGCACTATGGCCGGCCGATGGACATCGAATGGGCCAAAGATGGCGATGACGGCAAGCTCTATATCGTTCAGGCCCGCCCGGAAACGGTTAAAAGTCGCACCAATATCAATGTCATGGAGCGTTACCTGCTCAAAGAGAAAGGCACGGTCTTGGTCGAGGGCCGCGCCATCGGTCAGCGCATCGGCGCCGGCAAGGTGCGGATTATTCATGACGTCTCGGAGATGGACAAAGTCCAGCCGGGCGATGTGTTGGTCTCCGATATGACCGATCCGGACTGGGAGCCGGTAATGAAGCGCGCCAGTGCCATCGTCACTAATCGCGGTGGGCGTACCTGTCACGCGGCGATTATTGCCCGCGAATTAGGCATTCCGGCGGTGGTCGGTTGCGGCAATGCAACCCATGTATTGCAAGATGGTCAGGGCGTTACCGTGTCCTGCGCCGAGGGTGATACCGGCTTTATCTTTGAAGGTGAGCTGGGTTTTGATATCCGCAAGAACTCCGTCGATGCCATGCCGGATCTGCCGTTCAAGATCATGATGAACGTCGGTAACCCCGATCGCGCCTTCGATTTCGCCCAGTTGCCAAACGAAGGCGTAGGCTTGGCACGGCTCGAATTCATCATCAATCGCATGATCGGTGTGCATCCAAAAGCGCTGCTGAATTTCGCCAGCTTGCCGGCCGAGATCAAAGACAGTGTCGAGAAGCGCATCGCCGGTTATGGCGATCCGGTGGGCTTCTATGTCGAGAAACTGGTCGAGGGCATCAGTACCCTGGCCGCGGCTTTCTGGCCGAAGAAGGTGATAGTGCGTTTGTCGGATTTTAAGTCCAACGAATACGCCAACCTGATCGGCGGCAAGCTGTACGAGCCGGAAGAAGAAAATCCGATGCTGGGTTTCCGTGGCGCCTCGCGCTATATCAGTGAATCCTTCCGTGATTGCTTCGAGCTGGAATGCCGGGCACTGAAGAAAGTCCGCAATGAGATGGGCCTGACCAACGTCGAGATCATGGTGCCGTTCGTGCGCACCTTGGGCGAGGCTAGCCAGGTGATTGAGCTGTTGGCCAGCAACGGTTTGTCCCGTGGCGAGAACGGCCTGCGCGTGATCATGATGTGCGAGCTGCCCTCTAACGCGATTTTGGCCGAAGAGTTCCTCGAGTTTTTCGATGGTTTCTCGATTGGTTCCAACGACCTGACCCAGTTGACCCTGGGCCTGGATCGGGATTCCGGGATCATTGCGCACCTGTTTGATGAGCGTAATCCGGCGGTTAAAAAGCTGCTGTCGAATGCCATTCAAGCGTGCCGTAAGGCCAATAAATACATCGGCATCTGCGGTCAGGGCCCATCCGATCATCCAGACTTGGCCAAGTGGTTGATGGAGCAGGGGATTGAAAGCGTTTCGCTGAACCCCGACTCAGTGCTCGATACCTGGTTGTTCCTGGCCGAAAGCCAGGCGTAATCGCCATTCATCAGTAAATGGGCGGGGCTTCAGGTCGCGTGAAAACGTAGCGAGCGAAGGTTAGGCAAGGCAAAAGCAGACGAAAAAGCGCAGTTTACGAGTTGTAAATGAGCATTTTGAGTCTGCTTTTAACGCCGCATAATCGAGCGCAGTAGTTTTCACTCGTCCTGAGCCTCGTCCTTTTTATGCCAGAAACACTATGCACAGCAGCAGTGAGCTTTTCCCCGTGGCGCTGATGAGCGCCGAGTTTCGTAATGACCTGACCGAGGATGTTTATCGTCTAAAGCCGGGTAATAGTCCTGATTCCACCGTCGAGTTGGCGCTGACTCGCTTGGGCTTGCCAGGTTTTGAGCAGGCTCGCGGTGTTCCGGTGATTTTGCTGCATGGCAGTTTCTCTAATCGGCGTTTTTGGTATTCGCCCAAAGCCATTGGTTTGGGCGCGCATTTGGCGCGCAGTGGTTTTGATGTATGGATTGCCGAGATGCGCGGGCATGGCTTGTCGCCACGCAATCAGCACTACAAGGCTAATCGGGTCAGCGACTATGCCCGCTATGATCTGCCGGCGATCGCCGCTTTTGTCCGTGAACAAACCCTGCAGGCGCCGCATTGGATTGGCCATTCCCTCGGCGGCACGACACTGACCGCCGCCTTGGGCGGGCATTACTTGAGCGAGCAAGACGCGGCCTCCGTGGCGCTATTTGGCAGTCAAATTAGCCGGGTCTATTGGCCGCTGAAAATGCCGCCCGTGGAGTGGGGTGGACGCTTGTTGCTTAAGCGCTTCGCGCATATTTCCGGCTCGCGGCTCAAGCGTGGGCCGGAAGATGAGCCCATTGGGCTAGCGTTGGAAAGCCTGCGCTGGCACGGTTTGTTTGGTCGTTTCGGTGACGTTGAGCGTGACTGGTGGGCCGGGCTTGCCGAGGTTAGGGTGCCGGTGCTGGCGGTGAGCGCTGAGGGAGATCGACAAGATCCGCCGTGGGCCTGCCGCAAACTGCTCAAGCAATTTGGCTCGGCCGTCCGTGAATACCTCTGTCTGGGCCGCAAGAGTGGCTTCACCGATGACTTTGGCCATGTCGAGATGCTGGTGAGCAAGCAGGCACAGCGCGAAGTCTGGCCGCTGGTTGAGCATTGGTTGCGCCAGCAGTGTTTGCCCGAGGCGTTTTCGGCGCTGCCAGACACGGCTAAACTGTAGCGCTGCGCCGGGGTTGGGGGCGCAGTTTTCAGGTCGCCCGAATTGGTGTTGATGTTTGATTTTTGATTTCTAACGGAGCTTTGCCATGCACTACATAACCCCAGATTTGTGCGACGCCTATCCAGAGTTGGTACAGGTGGTTGAGCCGATGTTCAGTAATTTCGGCGGCCGCGACTCCTTTGGTGGCGAGATAGTCACCATCAAATGCTTCGAAGATAACTCGCTGGTCAAGGATCAAGTCGAGCTGAACGGCAAAGGTAAAGTCCTGGTGGTTGATGGTGGCGGCTCGCTGCGCCGCGCCTTGCTGGGCGACATGCTGGCCGAAAAAGCCGCCCAAAATGGCTGGGAAGGCTTGCTGGTGTATGGCTGCGTTCGCGACGTCGATGTGATCGCGCAAACCCATTTAGGCGTGCAAGCACTGGCCAGTCATCCGATGAAGACCGACAAGCGCGGCATTGGTGACCTGAATGTGGTCGTAACCTTTGGCGGCGTGACTTTCCGGCCGGGTGAGTACCTATATGCCGACAACAACGGCGTGATCGTGTCGCCACAAGCGCTGGCTATGCCGGCTTAACTGCTCGTCAGCCTGTTTTGCATGCTGGTAGTTTAACGCTGGGCTTGCGGCTGTGCTTAAGCGCGTCATGGAAATAGCAATGCACGAAGATATAAATGAGGCGTGCGGCCTGGTGCAGGGGTTTGTGCTGGATGGCGCAGGCGGGGCCCGCGAGCTTGGCTGTGAGGATTTGGATCAGCTGATCTTGCAGCCTGACGAAAGTCTTTGGCTGCACTGGGATCGCAGTCACCCGCTGGCGCAAGAGTGGCTGCGCCAGCGCAGTGGGCTTAGCGAATTCAGCTGCGATTTGCTGCTCGAAGAAAACACCCGGCCACGCTTATTGAGCTTGCCGGGCGATGAGATGCTGCTGTTTTTGCGTGGGGTCAATCTCAATCCCGGTGCCGAGCCTGAGGATATGGTCTCGGTGCGCATTTTTGCTGACGCCCGGCGCGTTATCTCCATGCGCATGCGGCCCTTGCGGGCGGTAAGCGACTTGGTTGAGCAACTCACCGAGGGGCGTGGGCCGAAGAATACCTCGGACTTGATCTTGGGCTTGGCCAGTCTGCTCACCAGCAAAATAGAAACCTTGGTGATAGGGCTGACCGAACCCGTTGATGTTGAAGAGGAGCGGATTGACAGCGACGACCGCTATGTTCCTGATCATGCACAGTTGCAGCAGATTCGCCGACGTTCGGCCAGCTTGCGCCGCTTTCTGGCGCCGCAACGGGATATTTATGCGCAGCTGGCCAGCAATAAGCGCGCATGGTTTAGCCCAGATGCCTGCGGTTACTGGAATGAGTTAAATAACCACCTGACCCGCTATCTGGAAGAGCTTGAGCTGATTCGTGAGCGTGTTGCGCTGATTCTGGAGTCTGAACACCGACGCATGTCCGAGCAGATGAATCGCACCATGTATCGCTTCGGCATCATTACCGGTTTTTTCCTGCCGCTGAGTTTTTTAACGGGTTTACTCGGCATTAACGTCGGCGGTATTCCGGGGGCAGAGTTGCCCTATGCCTTTATCCTGGTGTGCGGATTGATGGGCGCCTTGACCTTCGGCCAGTGGTGGCTGTTTCGCCGCTTGCGCTGGCTATGACGTGACTTGCTCGCGTCTCAATGCGTCTAGCCGACATGAACCCCGAGGTGCGTATGCACGATCCTTTTGAACAGTCCCTGCGTGAGCTACTCAATACTGCGCCATCGACCCATGATGACGATGCGTGTCTGGGCCGGGTATTGAAAACCGCCAATCGGCAAATCGGCGCTGGCGAGATGTTCAGCCTGATCGGCCATTGGTTCGGCGCCACCATGCTGGCAGTCAGCAAAGGCTCGCCACATCTGGCCCCTGTCTCACGGCGTAAAGCCTCCAACAGCACTGCTAATAAGGCTGATTAATTATGGAATTTGATCCGGTAACACAAGGCTTGGTCGGTGCTATGGCAGCGGTTTGGTCAAAAGTTGCAGTTTTTATCCCGAACCTGATCGTGGCAATGGTTCTGGTTTTGCTCGGCTTTGTGCTGGCTAAGTTGCTCGATACTTTGCTGTCCAAGGTTCTGGCCAAGATTGGCCTTGATCGCCTGATGGCCGGCACCGGGCTAACCAAGTTGCTGGCGCGGGTGGGCATTCAAGTGCCGGTTTCGACCCTGATTGGCAAAATCATTTATTGGTTTGTGTTGCTGGTGTTTTTGGTCTCGGCGGTTGATCAGTTGGGTCTTGAGCGGGTCTCGGCAACGCTCGATGTGCTGGCTTTGTATGTGCCCAAGGTGTTTGGTGCTGCGTTAATTCTGCTCGCCGGCGTATTGGCGGCGCAGCTGCTCAGTGGGCTAGTACGTGGCGCTGCCGAAGGTGTTGGGCTTGAGTACGCCAACGGCTTGGCGCGGATTGCTCAGTGGCTGATTATTATCATCAGCCTGTCGGTGGCGATTGGGCAGCTGGAGGTGAAAACCGAGTTGCTCAACAACGTGATTGCCATTGTGCTGATTTCGGTTGGTTCGGCTGTGGCGCTGGCGTTAGGCCTGGGTAGCCGGCAGATTGCTGGGCAGATTCTGGCCGGCATTTATGTTCGTGAGCTCTATGAGGTAGGGCAACAAATTCAGGTAGGTGAGGTCGAAGGGCAGATTGAAGAGATCGGCACGGTGAAAACCATCGTGCTGACCGACGCTGGCGAGCTGGTTTCGCTGGCCAATCGGGTGCTGCTCGAACAGCGTGTCAGCAGTCGCTAATACGCTAAACCCTGCTAATGTATGTCGCTAATCCAGTCCTTTGGGGTATGGGTTGTGGCGGTTTTGACCTGACTGTCGGCCCACTTCGTTTTGAATAAAACTCAAGCGCTATCCTCGCGTTACGATCCCCGCGAACTCTCTGATGAGGAGTTGGTAGCGCGGGCGAATGTCGAGTTACTGCACATCACCCGTGCTTATGAAGAATTGATGCGCCGCTACCAGCGCACTTTATTCAATGTCTGTGCCCGTTATTTGGGTAGTGAGCGTGATGCCGATGATGTTTGCCAAGAGGTCATGCTTAAGGTTTTGTATGGTTTAAAAAACTTTGAGGGTAAGTCCAAGTTTAAAACATGGCTATATAGCATCACGTATAACGAGTGCATTACCCAATACCGTAAAGAACGACGCAAAAGGCGCTTGTTGGATGCCTTAAGCCTTGATCCGCTGGAAGAGGCCATAGAAGAGAAGCCGGTTAAGGCCGAAGACCGCGCAGGGCTGGATCGTTGGCTGGTGCATGTAAACCCCATTGACCGTGAGATTTTAGTGCTACGTTTTGTCGCAGAGCTGGAGTTTCAAGAGATTGCCGACATCATGCACATGGGCCTGAGCGCCACTAAGATGCGTTACAAAAGAGCGCTGGATCGTTTACGTGAGAAATTTGCGGATGCAACCGGCGAATAGCTAGGCAAAAAGTTAATTTATATCGGGCTTTGCTGTGTTAAAGTCCGCCGCTAAGTTGTACTTGATTGTCGTACAGCTGCAATTTTGAACAATATCACCACGATAGGAATTTACGGATGAAGCTGAAAAATACTCTAGGCGTAGTCATTGCCAGTCTGGTTGCTGCGACTTCGATCAATGCTATGGCCCAAGGTCAAGGCGCTGTTGAAGCTGAAGCTTTCGCTAAGTACTACGCTCCAGATAGCAGCCGCGATCTCGGTAATCACGGTAACTTGCTTGGTGGTTCGCTAGGCTACTACCTGACTGACGACGTTGAGTTGGCTCTGTCCTACGGTGAGTATCACGATATTCGTGGTGAAGACAGCGGCAAAAACGTCAAGGGCAGCCTGAGCGCCCTTGACGCCGTGTATAACTTTGGCGCCCCAGGTGTTGGTCTGCGTCCATACGTCTCTGCTGGCTTTGCTCACCAGAGCATTGGCCAAGATTCGACTGGTGGCCGCGATCGCAGCACCTTCGCTAACGTAGGTACCGGTGTGAAGTACTACTTCACCGAAAACGTGTTCGCCAAGGCTAGCTTGGATGGCATGTACAACATCGACGCTGGTAACAGCGAATACATGGCTGGCCTCGGTGTGGGCGTAAACTTCGGCGGCGGCACCAAGCCTGCCGCTGTTGCTCCAGTTGCAGCAGTGGCTGAAGTTTGCAACGACAGCGACAACGATGGTGTTTGTGATGCTGACGACAAGTGCCCAGGCACCGAAGCTAACGCTACTGTTGATTCGACTGGTTGCGTAGTGGTTGCTGAAGCTGTGCGTGTTGAGTTGGACGTTAAGTTCGACTTCGACAAAGCCGTTGTTAAGCAAGATAGCTATGGCGATATCAAGAGCCTGGCTGACTTCATGCAACAGTATCCAAAAACCACCACCACAGTTGAAGGTCACACTGACTCCGTTGGTACCGACGCTTACAACCAAAGCCTGTCGACTCGTCGTGCTGACGCCGTTCGCGCTGTACTGGTTAACCAGTACGGTGTAGCTGGCGACCGTGTTAACGCTGTTGGTCACGGTGAAGCTAAGCCAGTTGCTGATAACGCAACTGAAGCTGGCCGCGCTGTTAACCGCCGCGTAGAAGCTGGTGTTGAAGCTGCACAGTAATACTGTGTAGTAATGCCGACTCAGTGCTCTGAGTCGGCACTCAAGAGAAGCCCGGTTTAGGCCGGGCTTTTCTTTGCCTGCAAAAAACTTCTGGGAGAAGTTTTTAACGTCGCGTAGCGACGGCCCGCAAGGTAGCCGCCAGGGATGGAAGGCTATAAAAAAAGCCCGGCCAAGCCGGGCAAAGTGCATCTTCGCAGGAGCGAAGCGGTTAGGCCGTTTGGGCCAGAGTGATGGCTTGGCTGCTAGCGGCAACCTCACCGATAACCAGGATGGCTGGGCTTTTCAGCTGAAAGTCGTGGGCATCCAGTTGCATTCGCGCAAGGCTGCTGCGGCATTCGCGCTGGCTGGGCAATGAGGCATTCTCGATCATGGCCACCGGCATGTCGTTGCGCATGCCGCCGGCGAGCAAGCTGTCTTGAATTTCACTGAGCTTGGCCACACCCATGTAAACCACCAGGGTTGTGCCGCCTTGCGCCAGTGCGGCCCAGTTTAATGTGCTGTCATCTTGGGTATGGGCGGTGACCAGCGTGACCCCTCGGCTGACGCCGCGTAGCGTTAATGGAATGCCACAGTTGGTCGCACCGGCCAAGCCTGCGGTAATGCCGTTGACCATTTCCACTTCGATGCCGAACTGTTGCAGCCAATCCGCTTCTTCACTGCCACGGCCGAAAATGCACGGGTCGCCACCTTTCAGGCGTACTACGCACTTGCCTTGGCGCGAATAACGCAGCATCAGGCGATGAATAAAGGCTTGCGGGGTGGAGCGGCAGCCACCGCGCTTGCCGACCGAGATGACGCGGGCATTGGGGCTGTGTTCGAGCACGGCCGGATTGACCAGATCATCGATCATGACGATCTGCGCTTGCTGCAGTGCGCGCACCGCTTTGAGTGTCAATAACTCCGGGTCACCGGGACCTGCGCCGACCAACCAGACTTTTCCGTTCATTTCGATACTCTCACAGCTGCACAGGTGCCTGAGCGACTTGCGTCGCCAGCAGGCGTTTGATTTCGGGGACGCAGGAGCCGCACTGGCTGCCGCAGCCTAGTTCTTGCTTGAGACCGTTAAGGTCGAGGCCGCGGCTGATGCCGGCGCAAATAGCCTCCTGGCTAACGTTTATGCAGCTACACAGGATCTTGCTGCCGGCACTGGCGCCGCTGTTGCCGGGTGGTGTAGTGAGCGGCGCTAACAACCAGCGGCGCAGCTCTTCATCGGCGCGGCCTTCGCTCCACAGGCTCTTGAGCCAGTCACGGGCGGCGGTTTCTCCGGCCAGACGAATCGCGGTAATGCGACCCTCTTCGATGCGCACGCGCTTGCCGACAGCTTTGCGCGGGTCGTCGTAGGCCATGATCGGGCCTTCATCCAGGCCCAGCAATTGGTCGATTTGTGCCAGCAACTGGCTGTCCGGTGCGCTGGCTGCGGCTGCGCGAATCAGCAGCGCCGGGCGTTCGCGTCCGGCCAAGCCCAGGCTGGCATAGGCAAAGCCTTCCAGCAGCGGGCGCAGCGCGCTGAGGCGGTTCTGTACGTCGCCTTCCACCAAGGCAAACAACTGCCAAGGCAGATCCACTTTGCTGACTTCGACACTGGCGTGCTTGAGTTCGGGTTGCTTGGACAGCGGATCGAACACCGGTGAGGTCAGCACGTTGGTGCCCAGGCCTTTGAGGAAGCGATTGCCCCAGTGCATCGGCAGATAGGCGTGGCCGGAGCGCACGCTGTCATCGCTCTGCACCGGTAAGACCAAGCTGCCACGCCGACTCTTAACGCTGACCAGTTGACCGTCGAGCAGCCGACGCCGACGCATCTCGTCGGGGTGCAGGCTCAGCAGGGCTTCTTCGACATGGCCAAACAAGCGCGCCGCAGTGCCGGTGCGGCTCATGCCGTGCCACTGATCGCGCAAGCGCCCAGTGTTTAGACTGAGGGTGAAGCGCGCGTCGCGTTTTTCCGCCGGAGCCCGATAAGGGTCGGCAACAAACTGGGCGCGACCGGAGGCGGTTGGAAACTGCGCATCGGCATACAGGCGGCTGGTTCCGCTTTGTAGGTCGGCGCGAAACGGCCACTGTTGCGGGCCTTGCTGATCCAAAATGCTGTAGCTGAGGCCCGATATATCCAGGTCGCGCTGGGCGGTCAGGCCTTTGTATTCATCAAACAGCGCTTGCGGGCTGTCGAAGGCAAACAGGCTGGGCAGAGCAGGGCGCAGCCGCTGTTCTAAACGGCGGGCAAAGTCGAGGGTAATTGACCAGTCCGGGCGAGCCTCGCCTGGAGCGGTCACTGCTGCTTGGACGTGACTGATGCGCCGCTCGGAGTTGGTCAGGGTGCCTTCTTTCTCGCCCCAGCTGCTGGCCGGCAATAACAAGTCGGCGTAGTGACAGGTTTCGGTGGTGCTAAAGGCCTCTTGCAGCACCACAAAAGGGCAGAGCGCGAGGGCTTGATGGATCTTGTTCTGATCCGGCATCGATTGCGCAGGATTGGTACAGGCAATCCACAGTGCCTTGATACGCCCATCGCCGACGGCCTCGAACAGCTCCACGGCGGTCAGGCCGGTGCTGCCGGGCAATTGTTCAACGCCCCAGTAGTCGGCGATCTCGCGGCGGTGTTCGGCATTCGCGACGACGCGGTGGCCGGGCAGCAGGTGGGCCAGGCTGCCGGTCTCGCGGCCGCCCATGGCATTGGCCTGGCCGGTGAGGGAGAAGGGGCCGCTGCCCGCGCGGCCGATCTGGCCGGTGGCCAGGTGCAGGTTGATCAGGGCGCTGTTCTTGGCGCTGCCGGCACTGGACTGATTCAGCCCTTGGCACCAGAGGGAGAGAAAGCTTGGCGTGGTGCCGATCCAATGGGCGCAGGTTTGCAGGTCGACGACGTTAATGCCGCATAGCTCGGCCACCATTTGCGGGGTGAAATCGCGCACCAGGGTTTTCAGTGAGTCGAAGCCTTCGGTGTGTTGCTCGATAAAACTGCGGTCAAGCCAGCCTTCCCACATCAGGATGTGCAAGATGCCGTGGAACAGTGCGACATCGGTGCCCGGCTGAATCGCCAAGTGCAGGTCGGCCAGCTCGCAGGTATCGGTGCGCCGTGGATCGATCACGATAATTTGCATCTGTGGGCGTTTGGCCTTGGCTTCTTCCAGGCGACGAAACAGCACCGGATGGGCGTACGCCATGTTGCTGCCGACAATCATCACGCAGTCGCTTTGCTCGATGTCCTCGTAGCTGCACGGCGGCGCGTCGGCGCCGAGGCTGCGGGTGTAGCCGGTGACCGCCGAGGACATGCACAGCCGTGAATTACTGTCGATATTGTTGGTGCCCACCAAGGCCCGCGCCAGCTTGTTGAAGGCGTAGTAGTCCTCGGTCAGCAGCTGGCCTGAGACATAAAAGGCCACGCTGTCTGGGCCGTGCTCGGCGATGGTGGCGGCAAATTGATTGGCCGCGTGATCCAGGGCGCTGTCCCAGTCGGTGCGGGCACGGGCCAGGCCCTTGCCTAGACGCAGTTCAGGGTAGAGCGCACGGGCGCTCAGGTCGCCCGTCAGATGCAGGCTGGAGCCCTTGCTGCACAGCTTGCCGAAGTTGGCCGGGTGCTCGGGGTCGCCCTTGACGTTGAGGATGGTCTCGCCGTCATGCTCGATCAGCACCCCGCAGCCCACGCCGCAGTAGCAGCAAATGGAGCGGGTGGTTTGCGTGGCTGCAATGCTGGTTTGCATCTTCGCTGACATGGCTCTGTTTCCTGTCGAAGGGGGCTGCGTAAGGCGCAGCCCGAGAGCAGCACCGCTTACGCGGTGCCTGACTTCAAGCGCATTCAGTGATGGTTTTCAGCTGCAGGTAAACGCGACCGTTTTCCAATTTTACCGGGTATTTGTGCGCGCAGCCGACGTCTGGCGCTAAGGCCTCGCCGCTTTCTAGGTCGATCTGCCAGTTGTGCAGCGGGCAGGCCACGCGCTTTCCGTAGATTAGACCTTGCGAGAGTGGCCCGCCCTTGTGCGGGCAGCGGTCGTCGAGGGCGAAGACCTCATCGTTAGAGGTACGAAAGATCGCGATATCGCCTTTCGGGCCGTCGACAATGCGTGAGCCGAGCACGTTGATTTCGTCCAGTGCGCAAATATTCAGCCAGTTCATGCGTGCTCTCCTTCAACTTGTACGACGGCAATACGATCAAATTCTTTGCTCAGTTGCGGCTTCGACAGCTGCTCCTGCCACGGGTCCTGCAAGAAGGACAGCGAGAACAGCAGGTTAGCGTGCAGGGCCTTGCGGTTTTCTTCACTCTCTAGCACCGCCTTCTTGATGTGCTCCATGCCGACACGCTGCAGGTAGTGCACGGTGCGCTCTAGGTAGAAGGCTTCTACGCGATAGAGCTGGAGGAAGGCCAGGCTATACTCCATGACCTCCTCGGCAGTCTTGACCTTGACGAAGAACTCGCCGGCCTCGGTCTTGATCCCGCCGTTGCCGCCGATATACAGCTCCCAGCCAGACTCGACGCCGATGATGCCGACGTCTTTAATCCCCGATTCGGCGCAGTTGCGCGGGCAGCCGGAGACCGCCAATTTAACTTTGTGCGGCGACCACATGTATGACAGCGCCTGCTCTAGGTCGATGCCCATTTGCGTTGAATTTTGTGTGCCGAAGCGGCAGAACTCGCTGCCGACGCAGGTCTTAACGGTGCGAATGGACTTGCCGTAGGCGTACCCGGAGGCCATGCCGAGGTCTTTCCAGACGCCCGGCAGGTCGTCTTTTTTGATCCCTAGCAGGTCGATACGCTGACCGCCGGTGACCTTGACCATAGGTACCTTGTACTTGTCCGCCACGTCGGCGATGCGCCGCAGTTCCGATGAGTTAGTAACCCCGCCGCACATGCGCGGTACCACCGAATAGGTGCCGTCTTTTTGGATGTTGGCGTGGACACGTTCGTTGATCAGGCGCGACTGCGGATCGTCCTTGGCTTCGCCAGGCCAGGTGGAAAGCAGGTAGTAGTTGAGCGCCGGGCGGCACGTGCTGCAGCCGTTTGGCGTAGTCCAGCCCATTTCGGTCATGGCTTGAGTCATGCTGATCAGGTGCTTGGCACTGATCAGTTTGCGAATCTGGCCGTGGTTCAGTTCGCTGCAGCCGCAGATGGCTTTTTCGCTTTTCGGCTTAACATCGGCGGCGCCGCCGACGGTGCTGATCAGAATCTGCTCAACCAGGCCTGCGCAAGAGCCGCATGAACTGGCCGCCTTGGTGTGCTTTTTAACCTCATCGACGCTGAATAGGCCGTTCTCTTGAATGGCTTTAACGATGGTGCCTTTGCACACGCCATTGCAACCGCAGACTTCCATGCTGTCGGGCATGCTAGCGGCGCTGTTCTGGCCTTGGTGGCCAGCGTCGCCGAGAGCCTGCTCACCGAACATCAGGTGATCGCGAATCTGGCTGATGTTGGCGTTTTCTTTGACTTGGCGGAAATACCAGCCGCCGTCGGCAGTGTCGCCATACAGGCAGGCACCGACCAGGATGTCGTCCTTGATCACCAGCTTCTTGTACACGCCGCCGATCGGGTCAGACAGGGTGATAGTTTCGGTGCCTTCGGCGCCCATAAACTCGCCGGCGGAAAACAGATCGATGCCGGTTACTTTCAGCTTGGTCGAGGTCACCGAGCCTTGATAGCGAGCAAAACCGAGCTGAGCCAGGTGGTTGGCGCAGACCTTGGCCTGATCAAACAGCGGGGCCACCAAGCCGTAGGCGGTGCCCCGGTGATTGGCGCACTCGCCAATCGAATAAACCCGTGGGTCATAGGTTTGCATGGTGTCGTTGACCAGAATCCCGCGATTGCACGGAATACCGGATTTCTCGGCCAGTTCGGTGTTGGGTTTAATACCTGCAGCCATCACCACCAGATCGGCTGGGATGACATCGCCACTTTTGAATTTAACCGCGCAAACCCGACCTTCGCCGTTATCCATTAAGGCTTCGGTTTGCTCGTTGGTGCGGAAATGAATGCCACGCTCTTGCAGTGCGGTTTGCAGCAGTTTGCCGGCGGTTTTGTCCAGTTGGCGCTCCATCAGCCAGTCGGCCAAGTGCACCACAGTCACGTCCATGCCGCGCAGTTTGAGGCCATTGGCCGCTTCCAGGCCCAGCAGGCCGCCGCCGATGACCACCGCATGGCTGTGGGTTTTGGCGGTGTCGATCATCATCTGGGTGTCGGCGATGTCGCGATAGCCAATCACGCCGTGCAGCTTGTTGCCCGGTACCGGCAGGATAAAGGGGTTGGAGCCGGTGGCGATCAGCAGGCGATCATATTCGGCGGTGCTGCCATCTTCGGCAGTAACAATCCGCTTCTTGCGGTCGATAGTCACTACCTTGCGATTAAGCATCAGGCGGATGTTGTTGTCGGCGTACCAGCTCAGGTCGTTGAGTACGATTTCTTCAAAGCTTTGTTCGCCGGCCAAAACCGGTGACAGCAGGATGCGGTTGTAGTTGGGGTGCGGTTCGGCCCCGAAGACGGTAATGTCGTAGAGTTCGGGGGCGAGCTTGAGCAGCTCTTCGAGGGTGCGAACCCCGGCCATGCCGTTACCGATCATTACTAACTTGAGTTTGTTCAAGGTTTCTCTCCACGCATCTGCTGCCAGGAATTGAAAAAAAAGGCGCCCCGCTAGTGGCCTAGCGAGGACGCCTTTGTCCAAGTCCCGTTCTCTCGGGAAGTGCAACCGTCTTCGTTGATGGCTGCGCTTTATTAAATTATCGTTTGGGTCACTGCAGGGGTTGTGCCAACTTAAGCGGGACCCGGTTCTATGGGGTTTTTAGTCACTGTTGTGCTTGGCTTGGATCTGTTTGCGCACTTGTTTAAAGCAGGCTGCGCTGTTCTGGTGCGCGCACCATGTTGGTGCCTGATTAATTTGGCGGGCAAAACTTTTAAAGGAACTATGCTTTTGACTAATGCTTTACCCTTTGATACCGATAAGCTCTATGAGAACAAGCACATAGGTACAACTCGAAGGTGCTGATGGTTGTTTTCGCTCTGTGGGTTGGCTGATTTGCGGTTTCGCTGCATACGCTCGGATGACGGTGTGCTGAGGTGTTTAAAGTTCTGAGGGGATAGAAGATGGGGTTCTCATTGATTTGGATTGTGCTGTTTGTCGTCGGCGCGGGCGCAGGGGCGTTCTTCGTCTCGTTAAGTGCGGCGTCGCGCGATAAACACAATCAGGAGCAACTCAGCGTCAAGGACGCCAGCATTGCCGAGCTTTCACGGCGCATGTCTGCCGCCGAGGTGAGTGCTCAGCAAGAGAGCCAGGCTAAAGAGGCGCTCAGCGCACGGCAAAAAGTCGAAAAAGAGCTGGAGCGAGTGCAGAGTGAACTCGATAACCAGCGTCACTGCGGCGCTGATCGTGAGAACGGCTTGGAGCAGTCGCTGCGGCATTGCGAGTCGGAGATGGCGCAGATTAGAACCACCCTGGGTGCTGAGAATGAGCGCTTGCGCGGCGAAATCACTGGATTGCTGGCAATGGTAAAAACCATCGAGCGCTGGCATGAAGAAATGGAAGCGATTCTGGTCAACAACAAGGTCATGAAGAGCAAAAACGCCGAATTTGCGGTCATTGTTAAGCAGGTAGTGATGCTGGCGCTCAATGCCTCGATTGAAGCCGCTCGCGCTGGCGAGCAAGGCCGCGGCTTTGCGGTGGTGGCGGATGGCGTGCGTGATCTGGCGATTACCTCAGAAAAGCTCTCGCGCGATTATCGCGAGAACCTCGATAAAAACGATTTGGTCACCACCACCACCTTCCAAGACCTGCAAGCCAGCGGCAAAATGATTCAAACCGCAGTGTTTGGCTTGCGTGCGGCGAATGACAAAATCCGCGATGCGCTGGGCGGGAGGGGCTGACAGTCATGATCAGTCAAAGTGCTAAAACGGGTATCGAGTGGTTATTTGAAAAAGCCGTGCGGGCCAACAGCGTCAGTGGCCCCGAGGATTCCTGTGTACTGACCAAACTTGCGGCAGACAAAGAACTAGTGTCGAAAACCAGCCAGCACCTGGTGGTTCTCTCTATTTCTTCTTATCTGTTTCGCATTGTGGCCCTGTTTCAGTTTAACGATGATGTGGCCACCCATGAGCATATGGTGCGCATGACCAGAAGTCAGACTCCTGACCTGGACGAACAGGCCTTGAGTGATGCCTATGCGGAGCTGGTCAATATGGTCTGCGGCGCGGTCAATCGCGGCCTTGGCGTGCCCTTTCCGCACATAGGCATGTCGACGCCTTATATGCTCGAAAGCTCTTGTGCCAACTATGCATCGGCCCTTGAGCCAGAGTATTTGCAGCGCTACGAAGTGGCGATAAACGATGCAATGCGCTTCAATCTTACCTACTGCTTGTGCGCTGGCGCTGATACTTCGCTGGATTTTCGGATCGACACCTATGAGGCTGAAGAGGAGGCCGCAGGCGAGTTGGAGCTGTTCTGAAACGGAATTTTGTGGCTGTACATGGCCGATATCTTTATAAGAAAAAGGGGCAAACATGACTGACGCAACATTGGTGATGAGCAAAGTCCTAGTACTGGACGATGCATCTGAGCACTTTGAGCAAATCAAACAGCTTTGTGAAGGCAGTCGGTTGCTGGGGATTAAGCCCAACCTTGGTAGCCAGGGCGGGGTAATGGCCATCTTGCGCTCAAATGTCGATTTGGGCGGCATCCTGCTGTATGAGAACTATGGTGGCCAGGCCCAGGGCCTAACACTTGCGCATGCAATTCATGCCGCACGGCCGGAGCTGCCGATTTTCTTGCGCCGCGATGGTGATGCAGGCCTGGCCGATCTGAATAGCTCGGATACCAGCGTATTCTGTGCAGCGTTTAACTTGTCCGCACTAGAGCGTTTTAAGTCGGTCCTTGACTCGTCGATCTTTAGCCGCGTGTACCCCACTGATTTAGTGCGTGGGATCACCGAGATGACCCTCAGTTCGCTGCAAACGCTGTTTAAAACTTGTACAGTGGAGGTTGAGGCACCCTATCTGGTTAAAGATCAGATTATCTATGGCGAAGTGTTCAGCATGATTGCCATCGAAAGTAACTGGTGCCGTGGCTACATGATGCTGCAGACCGAAGAGGAGCGGATGCTTGACCTGCTGCGTCATGCTGCAGGGACGGATGCTGAACCGCTGACCTTTCGCGACCTTAATAGCGTGCTAGGAGAGGCGACCAACCTCATTTGGGGCTCGTTCAAAAATCGCTATGTGGGCTTTCGCGACGACATGAGCGGGCTGACTCAGACGCAAGTGCCCATCATTATTAATCACCAGCGCCGCTACATTTCCTTTGGCTCCGTCGATCCTCAGCTCTGCCTTAAATACAATCTGGTACCGCTCGACGATCCGCAAGCCACGCCAGTTTCAGTGTTCCAACGCTTCGTGTTTAACTTATCGTGGTCGCCCGATCAGTTCTCGGAAAACCCCTCGGTTGAAGCGCTGGTCGACTCCGGTGAGCTGGAAATGTTTTGACCTGTTGCAACTCAACTAAACACTTCATAAGCAAGCAAGGAACTCCTAAATGGCTCAAATATTGGTAGTCGACGATTCAAGCACTGTGCGCAACGAAGTGTGCGACTTCCTCAAAGCGAACGGTCTTACGGTCACCTCAGCGGTAGACGGCAAAGACGGCCTGGACAAATTGCGGGCAGATCCCGCGATTAAATTGGTGGTTTCAGACGTCAACATGCCGAACATGGACGGCCTGACCATGGCTGAGAAAATTCGTGGGGAGCTGCGCAACACCACGGTCAACATCATCATGCTGACCACTGAAAACAGCCCAAGCATGAAAGAGCGCGGTAAAGCTGCCGGTATCAAAGGCTGGATTGTTAAACCCTTCAGCGGCGCTGCCGTGATCGCTACGTTCAAAAAGCTGGCCGTTTAACCTTGGCCGCAGCGTCATCAGTGCGCAGCTAACAGAGGTCGCCGATGACGCTCACGGTTAAACACGCAAAACAATAAGTGAGGCACTATGAGCTCCAACACCGCGTCGGAAAATAAAAAAGGCATTCAGATAAAAACCAAGCTGCGCCTTACCTTGGCGCTTTCATCGCTTGGACTGGCGTTTATGTGTGCGCTAGGCATCATCGGTATGAACCGCGCCCTGACCACCATCACCTATTTGGGCGAAACCAAGCTGCAGGCGGCTCTTAACGTAGGTCAGATGCAGAGCTCACTGCTCAAGTTGGGTGGCCTCAATAAAACTGTCTTGGAATACAAGGATGTTTCCGGTGAGTACCGTTTGTTTGAAGGCCTAAAGGCGGATCGTGACGACGTACTGCTAGACCTGAAAGAAGCGTGGGACCGCTACGAAAAACTGCCAAAAGATGAAGAAGAACAGCAGTTGTGGGCGTCCTTGGTTGATAGTTCAAAAATGTGGGAAAAAGCTGACAAAAAGCTCGATGCGCCACTCATAGAGCTGTCCGCCCGCCACGATAAGGCAACCCACGAAACGTTAATGTTCCAGTACGAAGGTTTTCTGCGCAATATTAAAACCGGCGAAACCTACATGACCGATGGGGTCTCGGGTCTGTATCGCTACTTGAGCGAGGCCAGCGTCAAAGCCTCCAATGATGCGATTGCCACCGTTGAACAGTCGAAAAAACAAATGATTGGTCTGGCGGCGGGGATCATTCTCTTCTCGCTGTTGTTCGGTATCTTGATGTCTCGTTCTATCCATAAACCCCTCACCCGAATGATTGAGGCGATTGGTGATATTGAGAAGAACAACGACTTTAGCCGCCGCGTAGAGGTGCAAACCCACGACGAAATCGGCGTCACCATCGTTGCCTTCAACGGCATGATCGCCAAGATTGAGGCCAGTTCTGCCCAGCTGCGGCAGAAAACCAATGATATTCAAACCATGCTGCAGAACATGCCGCAGGGGATTCTCACCATTATTGATGGTGGCTTGATCCACTCAGAATATTCGGCCTATTTGGAAACCATCCTCGAAACCAACCAGATCGCTGGTCGCGAAGTGATGGACTTGCTGTTTGCTAACTCCAATCTGGGCGCCGATACACTCTCGCAGGTTGAGGCCGTTGGCGGCGCCTGTATCGGCGAAGACATCATGAACTTCGAGTTCAACTCGCACCTGATGGTCACTGAGTTCGAGAAGACCATGACGGATGGTCGAATTAAAAGCCTTGAGCTGAGTTGGTCGGCTATCACCGACGACAACGACATGATTGTCAGCTTGATGCTCTGCGTACGGGATGTCACCGAGCTGCGTAAATTGGCGGCCGAGGCTGGTGAGCAGAAGCGCGAGCTGGAAGTCATTGGTGAAATTCTTGCAGTCAATCAGGAGAAGTTTCACGAGTTTATCTCTGGCTCCACACAGTTTGTCGAAGAGAACCGGGTGCTCATCAAAAACACCGAGACGCTGCAAACCGAGGTTATTTCCCAGTTGTTTCGTAACATGCACACCATCAAAGGCAATGCGCGGACCTATGCGTTGCAGCATCTCACTAACGTGGTGCATGAGGCGGAGCAGACCTACGACGACCTTCGGCAAGATTCAGAACTTGAATGGAATCAGGCCGCCTTGCTTGAGCAACTGCAATCAGTCGCTGATTTGTTGGCCAAGTACGAGAAGATCAACGAGGTTACCTTGGGCCGCAAAGGGCCGGGACGGCGTGGCAGCGTCGAGCGCTACCTGATGGTGGATAAAGAGCACATCCATGAGACCTTGCTGCAACTCGAAGCAGCCAATATGTCGAGCATGCATGACTTGGTTGAGGCGCACAAAGCGGTAAGGCGTACGCTGCGACTGTTGGGTACTGAGCATATTGGCGAAACCCTGGATGGGGTGTTTGAGTCCCTGCCATCCTTGGCGGCTGAACTGGGTAAAGAAGCGCCAATCATTACCATCGAAGAGCATGGCTATGTGGTGCGCGGTCAGGTCAGCGGCATACTTAAAAACGTATTTATGCACCTGATCCGCAACTCGATGGACCATGGCTTGGAAACCGCCGAGGTGCGCATCGCTAAGGGTAAATCTGCGGCAGGCAATATCAAGCTTGAGCTTGGCGCCGAGGCGGGCCAGTTCACGCTGCGTCTTGGCGATGACGGCAAGGGTTTGGCGTTGGGGCGTATTCGGCGCATCGCGCTGGAGAAAAATATGTTGCCTAACGGTGAGCAAAGCAGCGACGAGGAGGTTGCCAAGGTAATCTTCGAGGCGGGCTTCTCAACTGCCGAGGCGGTGACCGAGGTTTCCGGGCGTGGCGTTGGCATGGACGCGGTGAAGGATTTTGTTGCTCGTGAGGGCGGCAGTATTCGCTTTGAATTTACCGACAGTGCGGTCGGTGCGGATTTTCGCCAGTTTCAAACCATCGTCAGCTTGCCGGACAAATTCGCGGTGCATATCGAAAGCTAACCGAAAACTGAAGCCAACCCGCATGGGTTGGTTTCAAGGCAAGCTTTTAGAACCTAAGCAAAGCCCTTCAGTGTGAAATACCGCCAGCCTTAGCTGGCGGTATTTCAGCCACGCATCAGCAGCACCAATAACAGCAAATTCAGTAGCAGCGAGAGCAGGGCCAAGCCACGCCAAACCTTTAATGGCTCGCGTTCAAGCAAGGGTCTTGGACGGCTGCTGATGGCTTCACGTTCGCCGCGCTCAATCACCAGCAAGTATTCTTCGGCGGTTTCAAAGCGCTCTTCGGGGTTGGCGGCGACGGCTCGATTCAAGCACTCATCCAACCACCAGGGTAGATCGGGACGGTAGCGGCTGGCCGCTGTCGGTGTGCCGAAACGCGGATGCTGAAAGGCTTCAATTTCCCCGTAGGGATAGTGCCCCGTGAGCAGGTAATAAAGTGTCACACCGACCGCATAGAGATCTTGTCGGGCACTTGGGGCTGCGCCGGCAAAGCCTTCCGGGGCGATGTAACTTGGTGTGCCGGGTAGGGCATGGGCTTCGTCGCGCGACAGGCCTGGACAATAGGCCAGGCCCAGATCCAGCACACGCAACTCGCCATCTTCGCCCCACAGCAGGTTTTCGGGTTTGATGTCGCGGTGCAAAATATTGCGCCGGTGCAGCATGCCGACGGCGCGTAGCAAGCGTGGTGCTAGCTCAAGCCATTGCGGCAGGCCCAACGGGCCGCTCTGGCGAAACTGTTCGGCAAGGGTCTGGCCGTTGTATTCACGTTGCACGTAATACAGATGCTGTCGTTGCGGCAGTGGGTGCGCTTCGGGAAAGTAACGCCCAGCCACGCGCTTAAGAAACCACTCCTCTTGCAGCAACGCAGGTCCGGCGAACTCATCGGCATGCCGGTTGGTCGGTAAGGTTTTCAGCAGCCAGTGACGGTCTTGGGCGTCGCGCACGCGATACATGACTGATTGGCGTGATTCGGCGACTAACCCCTCGACTGTCCAGCCTTCAAAGCTTTGCCCTGCGCGCAGTTTCGCCGGCAAAGGCCAGTGCCCCAGTTGCGCCAGGGTGTCGGCCAGCGCGCTTTGCGGCAGGCTGTCGATTCTCACCAGCATGGCGCTGGCATTGTCTTGGCTGCCGGCCAAGTGGGCGGCGCAAACCAAAGCCTGGCAGGCTGCGCTGGGGTCGGGTTCGTCTTGTAAAATCCGCTGCACGCCAAGGTCGCCCAGCACCGCCCAGATGCCATCGCAGACCAGCAAAAAGCTTTCACCGACCCGCAGTTCACCCTCTAGATAGTCGACCACCAAATGCTGATCGAGGCCCATGGCGCGCTTGAGTACGTGCTGCATGCCCGGCTGCTCCCACACATGCTCCTCGGTCAAACGCTCCAGTGCGCCGGCGTGCCAGCGGTAGGCGCGGCAATCACCGACATGCGCCAAGGTGAAGCGCCGGCCGCGCAGCACCAGGGCGGTCAGGGTGGTCAGCAAGGGTTGGCCGCCACCGTTGGCTTGCAGCCAGCGGTTGTGGGCGATTAGGAGGCGGTCCAGCGATTGCACCACCGCCCAGGTTTCGGGGGTGGCGTAGTAATCCAGTGCCAGCGCCTGCAAGGTGGCTCGCGCGGCCAAACCGCCGTCGGCGCACTGGCTTACACCATCGGCCAGGGCAAACAGGCTGCCCTTGCTGGCCGCCAAGGCGGCGGTAGGCGTAACGATGCGCAGTGCGTCCTGATTCTCAGCCCGAGGGCCGGTGGCAGTGGCTTCGCCAAAACTCAATTGCAGGCTCATGCAGTGCTCTCACAACCAATAACAAAAAGCCCGCGACGGCTGAACCGGCGCGGGCAACTTAGGTGCGGCTTAGATTAGACGCGGGCAGCAGTTGCGGCCGCCGAACCCCAAGTGGTTCTCCAGCGCAGCTTAACCCCATACAGACCCACCCAGGCCAGAATGCCGAGGCTGGCAAACATCCACAGGCCCAGTTGGTAGTCGCCGGTGGACTGCTTGACCGCACCGAGACCGGCCGCCAAGAGGAAACCACCGATGCCGCCAGCCATGCCGATCAGGCCAGTCATCACACCGATTTCTTTGCGAAAGCGCTGGGGTACCAGCTGGAATACCGCGCCGTTACCGGCGCCCAGGCAGAGCATGGCCACAACAAACAAGGCTAAGGCCGCTGTTGCGCTAGGTAAGTTGAAACCCACTGCGCAGATGCTCAGGGAGGCGATGGTGTAAACCACCAGCAGGCTGCGGATGCCGCCAATGCGGTCGGCCAATGCACCACCGAGTGGGCGCATCAGGCTGCCGGCAAAGACGCAGGCGGCGGTGTAGTAACCGGCTTTAACTGGGTCGAAGCCGTATTGGTCATGGAAGTAACCGGGCAGGGTACTGGCCAATCCCAGGAAACCACCGAAGGTCACGCTGTAGAAAAACATAAACCACCAGCTGTCACGGTCACCGAGGGCTTTGAGGTAGTCGCTCATGGCCTTCACCGGTGGACGGTTAGGGGCGTTGCGGGCCACGCTGGCAAAGATCACCAAGGTCAGGGTCAGTGGAATAAGTGCCAAGCCGAAGACGTTGTTCCAGCCGTATGCGGTGGCCAATGCCGGGGCGAATAACGCGGCCAGCACGGTGCCGGAGTTGCCGGCGCCTGCAATGCCCATGGCTTTACCCTGGTGCTCAGGCGGATACCACTGCGAGGCCAGTGGCAGCGACACGGCAAACGAGGCACCGGCAAAACCGAGGAAGATACCTAGCAGCAGGGCTTGCTCATAGCTGTGGATGCCCAGTTGCCAGGCGCAAAAGAGTGCCGCTATGACAATCACCTGACCAATCAGGCCGGCAGTTTTTGGCGAGGTGCGGTCGGCCAAAATTCCCATCAGAAAGCGCAATACGGCACCGGCCAAAATAGGCGTGGCCACCATCATGCTGCGTTGTTGGGTGGTGAGCTGCAGGTCGGTCGCGATCTGCACGCCCATAGGACCCAGTACATACCAGATCATGAAACTTAAATCGAAATAGAGAAAAGCTGCGAACAGCGTAGGCGCGTGGCCGGCTTTCCAGAAACTTGTATTCATCGAACACCTCATTGGCTCAAAAGGGCCCAGCAGGATTTGGCTGCAGCATGGTCGTGGACACGCTGAGCAAAATCCGCCGGGGTGGTCGCCCGCTTGTGGCGGACAACCCTGCGGCCAAGGCCGTAGTAAGGTTAGAGAGTTGTAAGCAGATGCCCGGATCACGGTCAGTCCACCGCCCCAAACGCTGGGGCCACACGAAAAAAAACGGCGCCGCACTGCCTGCTGTAGAGCAAGAATGCCGCGACGTCTTTGTCGTTATGGATAACCGCCTTTGGTTACCTTGGATTAGGTAATAGCAAAAGCTGAGCCAAGTTTTCTAATGGCCGAAAATGGGCCTGTTAGTCGGGGGTTAATGAGGTTGGCGAGCTAAAACAGGGCGCATCTAGAGGCGGCGCTCCGAGTTGGGGCGCGCTGCGGTTTCAGACTAGCCAATTGATCTTGGCGAACTTGCTGGGGAACTCCGCGGGCATACCAACCACCTTGAGCGACGGGTAGTTGAAGAACACAAAACCGGACTTTGCCATGGCTACCAGTACGCCATCGGCGGGACGGGTGATGCGAAAGGTGATATCGCCGCCGTAAGGATTGAAGTCCATGACGCCCACTTCAAACAGCAATTGATCGCGGGCGTGGGCTTCGGCTTTATAGGTGGTGGCCAGGTCGGTGACGATAATGCCAACACCGTCGGCGGCCGTCTCTACAATGCCAAACTCGAAGAAAAACAGTGCCCGCGCCTCGGAGATCATCGAAATCATCGAGTCATTGCCTAGGTGCTTGGCGGCGTTGATGTCGGTCACCCGTACCGTCAACAAGGTGCTGAAACAGTACTGGTCTTCTGGGAACTGCAGGGTCAAGCGGGCCATCACACTACCTTTGGCAAACGCGGCGCAGCTAAGGGCGCCGCCGATAAAGAATCGAGTTAACAGGTCGTCTGTCAGAGCGCGAGCAGTCGCTCGGCGAGCTGGTCATTGTCTGCCAGTTGCAGAAACTCATCACCTAGCCTTTGGCTTTCACTGATGGCGGTGCGCCAATAACGTTCACGCCCGGCGTCATCGCCCAGGTAGCGCTTAAAGTCGCTGCGATCAGGCAGCTTGCCATGGGGCAGGCGCGCCAAATACTCGCGCGAGGGCGCCAATAACAACACATCCTGCATCCGGCCTGGATCGGCGCGCCGCCACGGCAGGCTCTTGTCGAACCACCCGGGTATCACCTGGTCGGTAAAGTGCGGGTAGAGCACCACGTCATCGCCCTTGAAGGGCAGGTCGAGGTGGTAGTCGAGCAAGCCGCCATCGCGATAAGTGCCGGCGCCAACCCCGGGTATATCGCGCACCCCTTGCATCACCATGGGGATAGAGCCCGAGGCCAGCAGCGCGTGCTTTAGATTGTCTGCGTCCAAGGCGGCAAAACGCGAAGGGAAGTCATGCAGGCTATGTAGGGGCGGGGCCTGGCGTGGGTCATGCACAATCAGCCGTTCAAAGTGTTTGGCGAGCCGTGCGCGACTCAGCAGGTTGTTGCCAATCGCCGCCGACAAGCCGAGGCCCAGCCGCCCACGATGATCCTCGGCCAGCAGGCCATGGCTTTTGACCAGCATGATATTCAAGCGATAGTGGGCATTGTTCAGCAGGCTGTGCGCCTGACCGTCGAGCAAGTTATCGAGCATCACCCGGCAACATTCACTGATCTGCGCCATGCTCGCGTCTTTACCGAAGCGCTGCGCGGTGTAGAGTTCGCCCAGCCGGCGAATCCCGGCGGCGGCATCGGGCAGGCAGGCGCTGGCAAAGCGCCAAGAGCCGATCGAGGCGCCAATCAAGGCTCGTTCGCGGGGCGCGCGGGGCAGCCAGTCGCCAAATAAGGCCAGATCCAGGCCCTGAATGCCCAGTGCCTTTGGCCCGCCGGCGGCGCCCGGCAAAATTCCCACATCGGCGGGCTTAAGGCCCTGTTGGCGAATGCGCAGCAGCGCGCGCTGGCCGGCTTTAAGGGTCAAAGCGGGAAATTTGATCTGTATTGCCGTCATGCGCGTCTCCATTGCAGATGCGCCAGTATAAATACCTGTAGGTGCAGACCAAGCGACTTCACCTGCTGAATAACACCGCTGCGCCTGAGCTGGATGCTGCGGCTGGACCCATTTGGCTGCGCTTAAATGTGCTTTGCAGCAGAGCGCGGGTTAAGGCGATGAGCGCGAGCCAATCGCGAAGACAGTTACATGCCGTTAGCAAACTCGGCCTGACTCAGATCGATGGACGCGCGTACCGGCCGCAAGGCGACACTGTATTTTTGCAGCACATCCAGGGCGTAATCGATGCGTGCGCGCAGGTGTTGCTCGTCGACGTTGGCGGCGCAGGCCTGGTTAAACTGCTGCTCGACGTGGCGGATAATCAGGTGCTCGGGGATATAGCAAAGCCGGCAATTTTTGTAGCTGGAGGCGCGCAGCTCGCTAATCGGATAAGCCCCGCCGACGCCCGCCGAAACACCAACCAGCAAACCGGGTTTGTGTGCGAGTTCGGCTTTGCTGGCATAGATAAAGAAATTTTTGATCGCCGGGCAGGCCATGCCATTCCACTCAGGCGCAACTATTACCAGCGCGTCGGCGGCTTTTAATCGTTCGGCGTACTGGCTCCAGGGGCCGCTGTCATCGCTAGGCCAGAGCGGTAAAGGGCCAAGGCCTAAGTCAATAACCGTGCACAGATCAAGGCTGCTGTGGTCCAGTTCAATTAGCCGTTGACGAAGAAAACGGGCGACCTTGCCCGATTGACTGTTGGTGCGGCTGGATCCGGCGACTAAAACTACGTTGAGCATTAAGGCATCTCCTGAACAGGTGTCGGCAGGCTAGACGGGCGCGCAGGCTTAGGCAAGGAAGCAGCCGCCAGAGCAAAGCGCCGATGGCGCCATGCATTGAGCCACCCGTATTTAAAGCGGCCGTTCAGGCTTACTAGGCGCGAAATTGGTCCATCAACTTTTGCTGCTGATTGGCCAGTCGATTGAGTGCCTGGCCAACTTCAGACGACTCTTGGGCCTGGCCGGAAATGGACTCGGTCACGTCACGGATTGAGGTGACGTTGCGGTTGATTTCATCCGCCACCGAGCTTTGCTCCTCGGCGGCACTGGCAATTTGCATGTTCATGTCGGTGATCACCCCGACCGCGTCGCCAATCCGGCGCAGGGCCGTCACTGCGGCTTCGACCTGCACGACGCTGCCCTGTGCTTGACGATGGCTGCTGTGCATCGAGCTGACCACTTCGCGCGTACCGGTTTGCAAGGCTTCGATCACCTGGCGTATTTCTTCCACCGAGTCTTGCGTGCGTTTGGCCAGGTTACGCACCTCATCGGCAACCACCGCAAAGCCTTGACCCGCCTCGCCGGCGCGGGCCGCTTCTTCGAGCATTTGGCTGCTGGCGTGCTTGAACACTTCGCTACTTTTTTGGGATTGATACAGCGAGGCGCCGACCAGCAGAGTAACGATCACCAGCAAGCACAAGCCGGCAAGGAGGGTGATTTTCCATTGGATGGAAATGCGATTAAACGGCACCTGAAACTCCTGCGGTGTTGTGCTTTCGACTGGTTTTTACCGGCCGATTTTGGCTGTTCTTTATGCAGTTGCCTAAGCGAGCCAATGATTAATGCAAAAAGCACCAAACAATCAGTGGTTGGAATTATGCACGGAGCGTGCAGATTAATGCTCGAACTATTCGCCCAACTTGCCTCAGTGACTGTCGGGGGCGACGCAGCAGGTGCGTCGATCCAGGGTCTCCAGTAAGCGGCAGTGTTCGGCGCTGGCCGCTGAGCAGCCCACCAGGCTCTGCAGCACGCTGCGCATTTGCTGTAGGTCGGCGATGCGCGCGTCCACTTGCTGCAGGTGTGCTTGCGCCAACTGATCGGCCTCGGCGCAAGGGCTGTGGGGGTGGTCGGCCAGTTGCAGCAGGGTTTTTAACTCTTCGATGCTAAAACCCAGTTCGCGGCCGCGGCGGATAAAGCTCAGGCGGCGTACATCTTCCTGCTGATAGCTACGGTAACCGGAGGCGTTGCGCGCCGGCTGTTGTAGCAGGCCAATGCGCTCGTAATAGCGGATGGTTTCCAGATTGACGGCGCTCTCGCGGCTCAACTCGCCGATGCGATATATCTTGTTCATAAGACTTGACCCTGTAGTGGCTACAGGCTTTAGCCTACGCTTGAAATCAATTCAGGAGAATCATATGAGTGCCCATTGTTGTCATGCTGAACCCGTTGCCAAGCACCTGAGCCCGGCCTATCGGCGGGTGTTATGGTTGGCTTTGTTGATTAACGCGGCCATGTTTGCGATCGAAATTAGCAGCGGTATCCGCGCCGGCTCGGTGGCGTTGCTCGCCGACTCGCTGGATTTCCTCGCTGATGCTGGTAACTACGCCATCAGTTTATTTGTGCTGGCCATGAGTTTGAGTTGGCGTGCCCGCGCCGCCCAATTCAAGGCTGTGTGCATGGCGTTGTTTGGTTTGGGGGTATTAGTGGCAACTGCTTGGAATGCCTGGCAGGGCGGTGTGCCGGTGGCGGCCACCATGGGTCTGATTGGTGGCTTGGCCCTGTTGGCCAATTTAGCCGTGGCGGCCTTGCTGTATGCCTGGCGCGACGGCGATAGCAATATGCGCAGTGTCTGGCTCTGTACCCGCAATGACGCCTTGGGCAATGTGGCGGTGTTGCTGGCTGCACTCGGCGTGTTGGGCAGTGGCAGTGCCTGGCCAGATTTGCTGGTTGCCGGCATTATGGCCAGCTTGGCGCTGGCTTCGGCCTGGCAAGTGCTAGGCCAGGCGCGCGCTGAACTACGCATGGCGCCCTAGCCATAGATTGAAATCCCCCCTGTTGTGAGTACTAGATGCTGCTGAAAACCTTTGGCTTGTTCTTTGCGACCGCAATTGCGGAAATTCTTGGCTGTTACTTGCCGTATTTGTGGCTGCGTAAAGAGGCTTCGGTGTGGTTGCTGCTGCCGGCGGCGCTGAGTCTGGCGCTGTTTGTCTGGCTACTGAGCTTGCACCCGGCCGCCAGTGGCCGGGTCTATGCCGCTTACGGTGGGGTCTATGTGGCCAGTGCCTTGCTGTGGCTGCGCTGGGTGGACGGCATCAAGCTGTCCAGTCTCGACTGGTTCGGTGCCGCCATCAGCTTGCTGGGCATGGCGATTATCGTCAGCGGTTGGAAGGCTGCGTGAACCTGGCGAAATTCTGATGGCCTACGCTGGACTGTTTTTTCTCGCGCTGTTGGCTGCGACTTTATTGCCGATGCAGTCCGAGGCCGGCTTAGTCGCGCTGCTGCTCACCGATAGCTATAGCCTCAGCGGTTTACTGTTGGCGGCTATTGCCGGCAATACCCTGGGCTCAACCATTAATTGGTGGCTTGGCCGCTCGCTTAGCCGCTTTCAACAACGCCGCTGGTTTCCGGTGACGCCTGCGCAATTGCAGCGAGCGCAGCACTGGTATCAGCGCTATGGGCGCTGGAGTCTGTTACTCAGCTGGCTGCCGATAGTCGGCGACCCGCTGACCCTGGTCGCCGGCGTGCTGCGCGAGCCATTGCCGAGCTTTTTAGTCTTGGTGTTGCTGGCTAAGAGCGCCCGCTATCTATTGCTGGCACTGATTGTGTTGTCCTAAAACTAACAAGCCCCGAACATGTCGGGGCTTGTTAGTTTCGCAACTCTGCGGCTTAAAGTGCCGTAAGTCCGGTGTGCTGCAGCAGCTCCAGCAGCGGCTGCGGGTAGACCCCGAGAAACAAGGTCAGCCCCGCCATGGCCATCAACATGATGCCGCCGGTGCGCTGGCCCCAGTTCTCCGGTGCATCGTGACGATGCAGGCCCGGCGCGACCAGAAACAGGGTGACCATCACCCGCAGGTAATAGAACACACCAATGGCACTGCCGATGACCAAGGCACCCAGTAACCACCAAAGGTGCGACTCAACCCCGACCGCCACAATGTAGAACTTGCCGATAAAGCCTGCGGTTAGCGGAATGCCGGCCAGCGATAGCATCATCAAGGTCATTACTGCAGTCAGGTTTGGGCGGCGCCAGAACAGTCCGCGGTATTCATACAGAGCATCGCAATCGCGGCCGTGGTACGGCGTCGACATCAGCGTGACCACACCAAAAGCGCCAAGGCTGGTCAGCACATAGGTGGTCAGGTAGACGCCTATCGCCTCGACCGCCAAGCCTTTGCTGGCGATCAACGCCACCAACAGGTAGCCGAAGTGGGCAATCGATGAGTAACCCAACAGGCGCTTAAGGTTGCTTTGCATCAGTGCCAGCAGGTTGCCGAGCAAAATCGAGGCAATCGCAATCAGGCTCAGCAGGTCATTCAACCAGCCGCCGGCCATGGCCGGTGACAGTTGATACAGACGCAGCAACACGGCAAACACCGCGACCTTGCTGGCCGTAGCCAGGAAGGCCGCCACCGGCGCGGGCGCGCCTTCATAGACATCGGGTGTCCACAGGTGGAAGGGCACCAGTGACAGCTTGAACGCCAGGCCGATCAGCATCATGCCGATCCCTAAGTGCACCAGTTGACTGAGTGAACCCTCGGCGGACAGCTTGGCGCCCAGCCCGGCAAAGCTCAGGGTGCCGGCGTCGGCATACAACAGCGCCATGCCGAACAGCAAAAACGCCGAGCCGGCGGCTGACAGCACCATGTACTTGATGCCGGCTTCCAGTGAGCGCTTGTTGAAAAACGCGTAAGCGACCATGCCGTAAACCGGCACCGAAAGCAGCTCCAAGCCGATAAACAGTCCCGCTAGGTGCCGCGCGCTTACCAGCACAATGCCGCCGGCGGCAGCCAGGATAATCAGCAGGTAAAGCTCTTCGCGGTTACCCGGATAACCTTTCATATAAGCGTGGGCGAGGGTGACGCAAACCAGTGTGGCGACCAGGATCAGACCAATGTAAAAACAGGCGAAGTTATCCACCTGCAGCAGTTCGGTGACCGCGATTGGGGTGACTTTAAGTGCAGGAATAATCGCCAGCAGCGCCAACACCAGGCCGGTAACCGTCAGCAGATAGGTTTGTGCATGATTACGCCGCCAAGCGATAGCCAGCATCACCAGCACGCTGGTGGCGCAGGTGACCAGCAGCGGCAGTAGGGCGATAAAATGTTCTGTCGTCAGTTGCATGGCATGACTTTCCATAAAGCAGCTAGCGGGCCGCAGCGAGTTGAGTAAAGGCTGTGCTCAGCCAGCTTTGCACACCGTGCATGGTGGCGGCCGAAGTGTCCAGAATCGGCTGCGGATAAACCCCAAGCAGCACTATCAAGACTGCCAGGCTCAGGGTCATGCCCAGTTCGCGGCTATTCATGCCGTGCAGGGCTTGCTCTGATTTTGCCGGGCCGAAGTAGGCACGATGGATCATGATCAGTGAGTAGACCGAGCCGAACACCAAACCTGAGGTGGCAATCACCACAATCCAAGGGGTGGCGGTGAACGAGCCGAGCAAAATCAGGAACTCACCGACAAAGTTACCGGTGCCCGGCAAGCCCAGCGAGGCGGCGGCGAAGAACAGGCTGATGGCCGGCAGATAGGCAATCCGTGACCACAGGCCACCCATCTCGCGCATGTTGCGGGTGTGCATGCGCTCATACAACTGGCCACAGAGGATAAACAGTGCCGCGGCCGACAAACCGTGGGCGAGCATCTGTATCACCACGCCTTGCAGCGCTTGTTGGCTGCCGGAGTAGATGCCGATGAGGATAAAGCCCATGTGCGAAACGCTGGAGTAAGCCACCAAACGCTTGATGTCGGTTTGCGCAAAGGCCAGCAGCGCGCCGTAGAAAATCCCGACCAGACCGAGGGTCATGGCGATCGGGGCAAACTCGGCGGAGGCATTGGGAAACAGCGGCAGGGCGAAGCGCAGCAAGCCATAGGCCGCAGTTTTTAGCAGAATACCGGCCAAGTCCACCGAGCCCGCCGTAGGCGCCTGGGCGTGGGCATCCGGCAGCCAGGAGTGAAACGGCACCACCGGTAACTTGACCGCGAAGGCGATAAAGAAGCCGAGCATCAGGATGTATTCGGTGGCTGGCGGCAGTTCGGCTTTCAGCAGTAGGCTGTAGTCGAAGGTCAGCACGCCGGTGCTATTGAAGTTAACGAACACCAAACCAAGAATCGCCACCAGCATGATCAAACCGCTGGCCTGGGTGTAAATAAAGAACTTGGTGGCGGCGTAGATGCGGCTCTTACCGTCGATTGAACTGTGTCCCCACAGGGCAATCAGGAAGTACATGGGGACCAGCATCATTTCCCAGAAGAAGAAGAACAGAAACAGATCGAGGGCGAGAAACACCCCGATCACGCCGCCCAGAATCCACATCAAATTGAGGTGGAAAAAGCCGACGTTTTTCTGGATCTCACTCCACGAGCAGAGCACCGACAGCACACCGAGCAAGCCGGTGAGCAGAATCATCAGCAGCGATAAGCCATCCATCGCCAGGTGAAAGTTGATGCCGAAACGTTCGATCCAGACCTGCTTGAACTCCAGGGTCCAGACGGGATCGGCACCGGGGTGCGGCGCCAGTTGAAAGTCGCCGGTAAACCATAGCCAGAGGCCCAGGGCCAGTTCCAGCAGCATGGTAAGCATGGCGATTGTACGCGGCAAGGATGAGCCAAAGCGCTCAGCTTGCCAGCACAGTAGGCCGCCAATAAAGGGGATCAGGATTAGCCAGGGCAGAATCATGACGTGCTCAGTTCCTTGCGCAAAGATGTAAATTCATATCAAACCGTCGTCAGCAGGGCAGTGCCCAGCAACAGTACGGCGCCAGCAACCATCGAGTAGGCATACCAACGTATGTTGCCGGTCTGGGTGCGTACCAGCAGATGGTGAGCCTTGCGAACCAGAGTTGGTAGCAGAGTCATGGTGCTGTTCAGTGGGTCACGGGCTAGCAAGCGACACACCAGCAGGTAGGGCTTAACGAAGAGCTTGTCGTAGATCCAGTCGAAGCCCCAGGCGGCAAACCACCAAGTGCTGAGTAAGCGCCCTGGCGCGCTGCTGGCGATGGCCGTCACCACGCGGCGCTTACCCAGATACAGCAAGGCCGCCAGCAGAATGCCCGCGAGTGCGATACCGCCCGAAATCAGCTCCAGTTGATGCTGGGCGCCGCCACCGGCATGGCCGACGCTTTGCGGCAATACCCCGGCCAGTGGCGGAGTAATAAGCGCGCCGATAAAGGTCGACAGCACGATCAGCACCGACAATGGCAACCAGTAGCTGATGCCGTGGCCGGCGTGGGCTTCGCTTTTGGCTTCACCGTGGAAGGTGATGAAGATCAGGCGGAAGGTGTAGAGCGAGGTCATAAAGGCGCCGACCAGACCCGCGATTAGCAGATTCTGATGGCCACTGGCAAAGGCTTCCCAAAGAATTTCATCTTTCGAATAGAAACCTGCGGTCACCAATGGCAAGGCCGACAGCGCCGCACCACCGACGATAAAGCTGGTGTAGGCCAGGGGCAGTTTCTTCCACAGGCCGCCCATCTTGAAAATGTTCTGCTCATGGTGGCAGGCCACAATCACCGCCCCCGAGGCAAGAAACAGCAAGGCTTTGAAGAAGGCGTGGGTCATCAGGTGAAAGATCGCGCCATCCCAAGCGCCGACGCCGAGAGCGAGAAACATATAGCCGATCTGGCTCATGGTGGAGTAAGCGAGGATGCGTTTGATGTCGGTTTGCACCAGAGCGGCAAAGCCGGCCAGGACCAGGGTCGCGGCGCCGACGATGCCAACCAGTTGGTGAATGTCCGGCGCCAGCAAAAACAAACCGTTGGTGCGGGCAATCAGGTAAACGCCGGCGGTGACCATGGTTGCGGCGTGGATCAGGGCCGAGACCGGGGTGGGGCCGGCCATGGCATCGGCCAGCCAGGTTTGTAGGGGTAATTGCGCCGATTTACCGACTGCACCGCCCAGCAACATCAGGGTGGCCAACTCGATCCAGAAGTCGCCGATGGCGAATTTCTGTGGCGCAAGAATCAGCAGTTCCTGGATATTCAGGGTGCCCAGTTGCTGGAACAAAATGAACAAGCCGATGGCCATAAAGACATCGCCAATACGGGTGACGATAAAGGCTTTAAGGGCTGCATTGCCGTTGTTGCGATTGCTGTAATAAAAGCCGATCAGCAGGTAGCTGCACAGCCCCACACCTTCCCAGCCGAAGTACAGAAACAGCAGGTTATCGCCGAGCACCAGAAACAACATGCTGGCAATAAACAGATTGGTGTAGGCAAAAAACCGCGAATAGCCGGCTTCGCCGCGCATGTACCAGGAAGCAAACAGATGGATCAGAAAGCCCACACCGGTAACCACGCCCAGCATGGTCAGCGACAGACCATCCAGGTACAGGGTGAAGTTGGGTGCAAAACCATCCACCGACATCCATTGCCACAGCAGCTGGGTATAAACGCCGCCAGCCGGTGGGTTGGTATTAAATTGCCAGATAATCACGGCGCTGGTCAGGGCGGATAAACCGACTGAACCAACCCCGATCAGGGCCGAAAGGTTCTCGGAAAAGCGGCCGCGAGAAAACGCCAGCAGACAGAAGCCGAGCAACGGAAAGAGGAATGTCAGGAATAAGAAATTCATCCGTGCATCTCGCTAGCAGCGTCAATATCGAGGGTATGAAAGCGCCGATACAGTTGCAGCAAAATCGCCAAGCCAATACTGGCTTCGGCGGCTGCCAGCGAAATCACCAGAATAAACATCACCTGGCCATCCGGTTGCCCCCAACGACTGCCGGCCACGATAAAGGCCAGTGCCGCAGCATTCATCATGATTTCCAAGCTCATCAGCACGAAGAGGATGTTGCGTCGAACCATCAGGCCCACCAGCCCTAAGCAAAACAGCACACCCGCAACGGCCAGGCCGTGCTCCATAGGAATTGCATACATAGTTATTCGTTCGCCTCGTGTCGGCCGAGGTGGAAGGCAGCCACCAGGGCCGCCAGCAGTAACATCGATGCCAGTTCAACCACCAACAGGTAGGGGCCGAACAGACTGATACCTACTGCTTTTGCATCCACAGTGGTTAAGCCAAGGGCCGCTCCGCTGTGATTGCCAAGCAGCACGTAGAGCATCTCGCAGAGCAGAGCCAAGGCCATCATCGACGGGCCGCCCCAGATACCGGGGGTCATCCACTGGCGCTCTTGCGCACTAGAGGCTGGCCCGAGGTTGAGCATCATCACCACGAAGACAAACAGCACCATGATGGCGCCGGCGTAAACGATAATTTCCAGAACCCCGGCAAAGGGCGCGCCGAGGCTGAAAAACAGCACCGATACCGCCAACAGCGAGACGATTAGATAAAGCAGTGCGTGTACCGGGTTGGTGTTGGTGATCACCCTTAAGGTGGCCATCACCGCGACGCCGGCGGCAAAATAGAAAGCAAATTCCACAGGGTCTCCTTAGGGCAGCAAGCTCTTCACGTTGATCGGTTGGGCTTCGTTTTGCGCAGCCCCTTTAGGTTTGCCAGCGATTGCCATGCCGGCAACCCGGTAAAAGTTGTAGTCAGGGTTTTTGCCGGGGCCGGAAATCAGTAGATCTTCCTTCTCGTAAACCAAGTCTTGGCGCTTGTAGTCAGCCATTTCGAAGTCTGGGGTGAGCTGAATGGCGGTGGTTGGGCAGGCTTCTTCACACAGGCCGCAGAAAATGCAGCGCGAGAAGTTGATCCGGAAAAACTCGGGATACCAACGACCGTCCTCGGTTTCGGCTTTTTGCAGGGCGATACAGCCCACCGGGCAGGCCACCGCACAGAGGTTGCAGGCCACGCAGCGCTCTTCACCGTCGGGGTCGCGGGTCAGGACGATGCGGCCCCGATAACGCGGTGGCAGATACACGGCTTCTTCCGGGTACTGCAGGGTGTCGCGCTTGTGAAATGCATGGGAAAACACCATCACCATGCTGCGCAGTTGGGTGTAGGTGCCGTGGAGGATATGCAGGATATATTTGAGCATGTTCATTGTCCTCACTGCAGCGCGCTGGGCGTGGCATTCAGCAGCACCAGGGCTGCAGTTACCAACAGATTGAGCAGGGTCAGCGGCAGGCAGAACGTCCAGCTAAAGGTCATCACCTGGTCATAGCGCGGGCGTGGAATGGAGGCGCGCAGCAAGATAAAGATCATGATGAAGAAAGCGGTTTTCAGGGCAAACCAGATAAAGGGAATCGACGGCAGTAACCCAAAAGGTCCATGCCAGCCGCCGAAGAACAGCGTCACCAACAGCGCGGAAATCAACACGATGCCGACGTATTCACCGACGAAGAACATGCCCCATTTCATCCCGGCATATTCAATGTGATAACCGTCGGCCAGTTCTTGCTCGGCTTCCGGTTGGTCGAATGGGTGACGGTGAGTCACGGCCACGCCGGCGATAAAGAAGGTACAGAAACCAATGAACTGCGGAATGATGAACCAGAGGTTTTGCGCCTGGTATTCGACGATCTCGCGCAGGTTGAACGATCCAGCTTGCGCCACCACCCCCATCAACGACAGGCCCATAAAGACTTCATAGGAAATGGTCTGGCCGGAGGCGCGCAAGCTGCCGAGCAGGGCGAACTTGTTGTTACTGGCCCAGCCGGCGAACAGCACCGCATAGACGGTCAAGCCGGCCATGGCGAAGAAGAACAACAAGCCGATGTTCAGATCCGCCACGCCCCAGGTTGGCGTGATAGGCACCACGGCAAAGGCGATCAGCAAGGTGCTGAAGGCCACGATCGGTGCGATGGTGAAGATCATCTTGTCGGCGAACGGCGGCGTCCAGTCTTCCTTGAAGAACATCTTCACCATGTCCGCGGCGATTTGAAAAGCACCGAAGGGACCTACCCGGTTCGGGCCGTAGCGGTCTTGCCAGAGCGCCAGCAAGCGTCGCTCAACCCAGCTCAGGAGTGCGCCGCAGATCACCACCGTAAGCAAGATGATCACGGCTTTGACCATCGCCCAGAGGATATCCAGCAAGTCGGGAGTCAGCCAACTCATAGCGCGGCCTCCTGCAGGGTGTGGGCGAACTTGCCAAACAGCACTGACGGAATACCGTGCAAACCGACGGGCAAACCAATCACGCCAAGGCTTAGGTTGTCGTCGATCTGGAGCGGTAAACGCAGGCTGGCTTCGCCGATTTTCAGGCTGAGCATTGCGCCATCGTTAACGCCCAGTTTGTCGGCTTCAGCTTTCGCCATGGCGACATAGGCCTGAGGTATCCGGGTTTGCAAGGGTTCGGCGCGGGCCGAGGTTTCTTCGCTGCCAAACAGGTGGTACAGCGGCACCACTTGCCAGTGACCGGCGGCCGGTGCGAATGGGCCCGGCACGCTGGTGAACCAGGTCAGGCCATCACCTTTAGGCTCGATTAAACGGGTGCCAGGGTCGCCGGCACGCAGATGGCCGCCGACTTCATCCTGGAACTTGTTCCAGGCTTGCGGTGAGTTCCAGCCCGGCGCCCAGGCGAACGGCACCTGCTGGCGTGGTTCGGCGGCGCCCGAGTAGCCTTCCATCGAGTAGGCGAAGGCGCTGTCCTGATCCTGTGGGGTGCGTGGTTCATGCACGCTGATATCGGCGCGCATCGAGGTGCGACCGCTGTAGCGCAACGGTGCCCGGGCCAGCTTTAGGCCCTTGATGCGGAAGGCCGCACTCGGCGCTGCATCAAGGATGCCAGCCAGTTCTGTTTGCGCGGCGGCGCAGGCTTCGGTGACCTGGTCCAGTTGGGTCCAGTCCACCGGCTTGTGCCGCATTGTGCTGTGCAGGGCATGCAGCCAGCGCCAGCCTTCACGAATCAATATCTTGTCGTCGTAATACGCCGGCTCGAAGACCTGGAAGAAGCGCTGCGCACGACCTTCCTGGCTGACCAGGGTGCCATCGCCTTCGGCAAAACTGGCGGCTGGCAGCAGCAAGTCGGCGCGGGCGGCGGTTGGCGTGTGCTGGTGGTCGAGCACAATCAGCACCTTGGCGGCTTGCAAGGCTGCATCCACCAGAGCGCTGTCGGTGCGGCGATAAAGATCGTTTTCCAGCACGATCAAGGCATCGGCTTGGCCGTCGATCAGGGTTTGCAGGCCTGCTTCAACTGAATCGCCTTGGGCTTTGCTGGTCAGCAGGGCCAGACCGAGGCTGTTGGCCTCAGTCACCACCAAGCTGATCGACGCGTTCTTCTCACGCAGCTTCAGGGCTTTGGCGATATTGGCACTGGCTTGCAGAATGGCTGGTGAACCGAGGGATGCACCGCAAACCAGCAACGGGCGTTTGGCGTTCAGTAGTGCAGTAGCAATCCGCTGGGCCAAGGCTGCCGCTTCTGGATCGAGGTTGGCGACCGCCGGCGAGCTGGCATCGATGGCGTGGGCCACGGCAAAGCCTAAGCGCGCCAGATCATCAGTGGCGGCGTGTACGCATTCTTCGGCAACATCATCGAGCTTGGTCGCGGTCAGGCTGGCGATAAACAGCGGGTTAAGCGCGTGTTGGCCGATGTTCTGTACTGCCGCATCTAGCCAAGGCTGAACTTTCATCGCCTCGGCCATGGCGATAGCCTTGCCTTTAACCGTTTGCCGCAGCGCCAGGGCGATGCGCGCAGCGGTTTGGGTCAGGTCTTCACCGAGCACGAACACCGCATCGTGTGTTTCGATTTCGCGCATCGAGGCGATTGGCAGCGGGCTGTCTTGCAGAATTTTCAGTGTTAAGCGCAGGCAATCCAGCTCGTTGGCCGCAACACCCGAGTAGAAGTTCTCAGCGCCGACCAACTCACGCAGGGCAAAGTTGCTTTCTAGGCTGGCCCGTGGCGAGCCGATGCCGATTACGCGGCGGTCTTTGAGCAAAACCGCGGCGTTATCCAGCGCCACATCCAGGCTCAGGCTGTTGCCATTGGCAATGCGTGGTTGGCGTGGACGGTCGGTGCGATTGACGTAGCCATAGCCGAAGCGGCCACGGTCACAGAGGAAATACTGGTTCACCGAGCCATTGAAGCGGTTTTCGATGCGGCGGATTTCGCCGTAACGCTCGCCGGGGCTGATATTGCAGCCGGAGGCGCAGCCATGGCAGATGCTCGGCGAGAACTGCATGTCCCATTTACGGGTGTAGCGCTCGGAGTGGGTTTTGTCGGTAAACACGCCGGTCGGGCAGACTTCGGTGAGGTTGCCGGAAAACTCGCTTTCCAAGACGCCATCTTCGACGCGACCGAAATAGACGTTGTCGTGGGCGCCGAACACGCCCAGATCGGTGCCGCCGGCGTAGTCTTTGTAGTAACGCACGCAGCGGTAGCAGGCGATGCAGCGGTTCATCTCGTGGGCGATAAAAGGCCCGAGTTCTTGGTTTTGGTGGGTGCGTTTGCTGAAACGGTAACGACGCTGGTTGTGGCCGGTCATTACCGTCATGTCTTGCAAGTGGCAGTGACCGCCTTCTTCACACACTGGGCAATCGTGTGGGTGGTTGGTCATCAGCCATTCGACCACGCTGGCGCGAAACTGCTTGGCCTCTTCGTCGTCGATGGAAATCCAGCTTTTATCGGTGGCCGGGGTCATGCAGGACATCACCAGACGACCACGTTTGTCGTTCTCGTCGGTGTACTGTTTGACTGCGCACTGGCGACAAGCGCCAACGCTGCCCAGGGCTGGGTGCCAGCAAAAATAGGGGATGTCGAGGCCGAGTGACAGACAGGCCTGTAACAGGTTGTCTGCACCGTCAACTTCGAACGCCTTGCCGTCTACGTGGATAGTGGCCATGGTTCAGGTATCTTCGTTTAACCGCCCGAAGGCGGACTTGGCTAATGGAATCACGGTAATCAGTCGGGGCCTCTATGGGGCCGCCAATCTGTAAACTCTTATGCGCCGGCGGGTAATGCCGACTTTAGTGTCGGGCTTGGGCGGGCAATGCCGGCTTCGAACTCCGCACGGAAATACTTGATGGCGCTGCCCAAGGGCTCGATGGCGCCAGGCGCATGGGCGCAAAAGGTTTTGCCGGGGCCGAGGTGATTGCACAGCTGCTCAAGGGTTTCGATGTCACCACTTTGCCCTTGGCCCTGCTCGAGTGAGCGCAGAATCTTCACGCTCCAAGGCAAACCGTCGCGGCAAGGGGTGCAAAAACCGCAAGACTCGCGGGCAAAAAATTCTTCCATATTGCGCAGCAAACCGACCATGTTGACGCTTTCGTCGATGGCCATGGCCAAGCCTGTGCCCATCCGCGTACCGACCTTAGCAATGCCTGCCGCGTACATTGGGGCATCCAGATGCTCGGGCAACAAAAAACCAGTACCGGCGCCACCAGGCTGCCAACATTTGAGTTTGAAGCCATCGCGCATGCCGCCGGCGTAGTCTTCAAACAGCTCGCGAGCCGGCACGCCGAACGGCAGTTCCCACAGGCCAGGGTTCTTCACCTTGCCGGAGAAACCCATCAGCTTGGTGCCCATGTCTTCACTGCCGGGCCGCGCCAGCGACTTGTACCAATCGACACCGCTGCCGACGATGGCGGGCACGTTGCACAGGGTCTCGACGTTGTTGACGCAGGTTGGCTTGCCCCACACACCCACGGCCGCCGGGAAGGGCGGTTTGGAACGTGGGTTGGCGCGGCGGCCTTCGAGAGAGTTGATCAGCGCGGTTTCTTCACCGCAGATATAACGGCCGGCGCCGGTGTGCACGAACAGCTCGAAATCAAAGCCGCTGCCGAGGATGTTCTTGCCGAGCAGGCCGGCTTGTTTGGCCTCGTCAATCGCGCGATTGAGATTGACCGCCGCATCGACGTACTCGCCGCGCAGGAAGATATAGCCACGATAGGCCTTGAGCGCGCGCGCGCTGATCAACATGCCTTCGATCAGCAAATGCGGCAGTTGCTCCATCAACATCCGGTCTTTCCAGGTGTTGGGCTCCATCTCATCGGCGTTGCACAGCAGGTAGCGGATGTTCTGCGATTCATCCTTGGGCATCAGGCCCCACTTAACGCCCGTGGGGAAACCGGCGCCGCCACGGCCCTTGAGGCCAGAGTCTTTAACCGTTTGGACGATTTCGTCCTGAGACATCTCGGCAAAGGCTTTGCGCGCGGCGCTGTAACCGTCTTTAGCTTGATATTCGGCGAGCCAAACCGGGGCGCCATCTTCACGCAGACGCCAGGTCAGCGGATGGGTCTCTGGGTTGCGCGCAATGCTGTTGGCCGGGCCAAATGAGCTGAGGCGCTGGGTGCTGCTACTGATGGCGCCATTGCTCATGGATAGTTCTCCAACAGTTTGGCCACGTCGTTTGGCTGTACATCGCCGAAGGTGTGGTCATCAATCATCAAGGCCGGGGCCTTGTCGCAGTTGCCCAGGCAGCACACTGGCAGCAAGGTAAAACGTCCGTCACTGCTGGTTTCGCCCAGGCCAATGCCGAGCTGTTGCTGGAGGCTGCTGACCACCGACTCATGGCCGCCGATATAGCAGACCATGCTGTCGCAGACGCGAATGATGTGGCGGCCAACCGGTTGGCGGAAGATCTGGCTGTAAAAGGTAGCGACACCTTCGACATCGCTGGCGGGAATGCCGATGATGGCGCCGATGGCGGCAATGGCGCCGTCGGGCACCCAGCCACGGGCTTCTTGCACGATTTTTAGTGCACCAATGGAGGCCGCGCGCGAGTCTTCATAGTGATGCAGTTCGTGCTCGATGGCTGAGCGTTCACTCTCACTGAAAACGAAACGGTCGGATTGGATCAGGCTGTTTTGGCTCATAATTAGCGGTCCACATCGGCCATAACGAAGTCGATACTGCCCAGATACGCGATCAGGTCAGCCACCATGCTGCCGCGGATCACCGAAGGGATCTGCTGCAGGTGCGGGAAACTTGGGGTGCGGATACGGGTGCGGTAGCTCATGGTGCCGCCGTCGCTCGTCAGGTAATAACTGTTGATGCCCTTGGTTGCCTCAATCATCTGGAAGGATTCATTGGCCGGCATGACCGGGCCCCAGGAAACCTGCAAGAAGTGGGTGATCAGGGTTTCGATGTGCTGCAGGGTGCGTTCTTTCGGCGGTGGCGTGGTCAGCGGGTGATCCGCTTTATAGGCACCAGCCGGCATGTTTTTCAGGCATTGGTCGATGATCTTGATGCTTTGACGCATCTCCTCGACACGCACTATGCAGCGGTCATAGGCATCGCCATTGACGGCCAGGGGGATTTCGAACTCGAAGTTCTCGTAGCCGGAATAGGGCCGCGCTTTGCGCAGGTCAAAGTCCAGACCGGTGGAACGCAGACCAGCGCCGGTAACGCCCCATTCCAACGCTTGCTTGGTGTTGTACTGGGCTACGCCCTTGGTGCGACCGATCAGGATGCTGTTTTGCAGCGCCGCTTTGGTGTACTCGTCGAGGCGTTTTGGCAGCCAATCGACAAATTCTTGCACCAGCTTTTCCCAGCCGCGTGGCAGGTCGTGGGCGACGCCACCAATGCGGTACCACGCCGGATGCAGACGGAAACCGGTAATGGCTTCGATCACCTTGAACGCCCGCTGACGGTCGGTGAAGGTGAAGAACACCGGGGTCATGGCCCCAACGTCTTGGATGTAGGTGCCGAGGAACAACAGGTGACTGGTGATACGGAAGAACTCGGCCAGCATGATGCGAATCACGTCGACTTTTTCCGGCACCTTGATGCCGGCCAGTTTTTCCACCGCCAATACGTAAGGCAGGTTGTTCATCACCCCACCGAGGTAATCGATACGGTCGGTGTAGGGGATGAAACTGTGCCAGGACTGGCGCTCAGCCATCTTCTCGGCGCCGCGGTGGTGGTAACCGACTTCGGGCACGCAATCGACGATCTCTTCGCCATCCAACTGCAAGATGATGCGAAACGCACCGTGAGCAGAAGGGTGGTTAGGGCCGAGGTTGAGGAACATGTAGTCCTCGTTCACGCCCTTGCGCTTCATGCCCCAGTCTTCTGGATTGAAGCGTGCGGCCTCCTCTTCCAGATTCTGCTTGGCCAGGGTCAGGCTGTAGGGATCAAATTCGGTGGCGCGCGCCGGATAGTCTTTGCGCAGCGGGTGACCTTCCCAGGTCGGTGGCATCATGATTCGGGTCAGGTGCGGGTGACCGGGGAAGTCGATCCCGTACATGTCCCAGACTTCACGTTCGTACCAGTTGGCATTCGGCCAGATAGAGGTGCAGGTCGGCAGGCTCAGGTCGCTCTCGGACAAGGCCACCTTGATCATTACGTCACTATTACGTTCGATCGACAGCAGGTGGTAGAACACGCTGAAGTCGGCGTTCGGCAATCCACGGCGCTGGGTACGCAGGCGCTCGTCGACACCGTGCAGGTCATAGAGCATGACGTAGGGCTTGGGCAGCTGACGCAGAAAAGTCAGCACCTCAAGCAGGCGTGCACGCGCTACCCACAATACCGGCATGCCGGTGCGGGTCGACTGCACAGTGAAACTCTCGGCGCCAAAGCGCGAGTTCAGTTCGACAACCACATTTTGGTCGTCAGCCTTATAAGGCGGGATGTACAGAGCGGTGTCTGCAGTCATAGTCTCGGTCGCTATCTATCAACGTAAAGAATGAGAGGGGGCTTTGTTAGCTAAAGACCGTAATCAGACTTCGTCGGGGCTGCGTAGGTTAGTGACAGCAATACGCTGCTCGCGGCGCTGCTCTTTTTGCGATGGCATGTCCGCGCGGTAGACGCCTTGCTCACCGACCACCCAAGACAGCGGACGGCGCTCTTGGCCAATCGACTCTTGCAGCAGCATCAATGCCTGCAGGAAAGCCTCGGGGCGTGGCGGACAGCCGGGTACGTAGACGTCCACAGGGAGGAATTTATCCACCCCTTGCACGACCGAATAAATGTCGTACATGCCGCCAGAATTGGCACAGGCGCCCATGGAAATGACCCATTTCGGCTCAAGCATTTGCTCATAGAGGCGCTGAATAATCGGTGCCATCTTGATAAAGCAGGTGCCGGCGATAACCATGAAGTCGGCTTGGCGCGGTGACGCTCGAATCACTTCGGCGCCGAAGCGGGCGATGTCATGGGGGGCGGTAAAAGCCGTGGTCATTTCCACATAGCAGCACGACAGGCCGAAGTTATACGGCCAGAGAGAGTTCTTACGCCCCCAGTTAACCGTCGTATTCAGCACGTCTTGCAGTTTGCCCATGTAGATATTGCGGTGGACCTGGCCTTCTAGCGGATCGGGAACCATCTCCCGATCGCCGATCGGATACTGCTCATTAGGCGCATCCGGGTCGATCTTGGTGAGTTTATATTGCATCGCCAAAGCCTCATTGTTTTAGCTTTGCTTGCCGCTTGCGGCGACTCTCGGGAGCCCAGTCAAGAGCACCGATACGCCATAGGTAGACAAGGCCAGCCAACAGAATTGCTATAAAAAGAGTAGCTTCTATAAAGCCGGCCCACCCGCTTTCGCGAACAGATACCGACCAGGCGAAGAGAAACAGGGCTTCAACGTCGAAGATCACGAAGAGCATCGCGACCAGATAGAATTTTGCCGACATGCGCAGGCGCGCAGTGCCAGTGGGCAGCATGCCCGATTCGAAGGGCTCGTTTTTGCTGCGCCCGAACGCCTTGCTACCGAGCAGGCTGGATACGCCGAGCATAAAAGCGATCAGGCCAAACACACCCAATAAAAACAATGCGAATGCCCAGTTATGGGCCAATAAACGTGTGGCTTCGCTCATCTTGCTGTCCTCGCGACTCTGCTCGTTGTTGCATGCGACATTGCAAAAATGCTGTAACTGTCTGTAGCGTAACGAAAACAGGTCGTCAAAAATTTTCGCAATTCTACTCGTGCAACTGCCGGTAAGTAAATTTTTCTAAGTAGGTAGTTTGCCTTGGCAGTCAAAAAAAGCCGCGTAATTTGCCCTAAGCATACCCGGCTTGGTTTGAAGTGCCAGGCTTTGACCGTTTTTGTCGAGAATCGATAATTGTTGAATGCGGACTATTTTTGCTGGCGAATCAGGAAGGGGGGCAGGCGTATGGCGGGGTGTGCTGGTTTAGTGGGGGTGAGCAGCTTTATTTCAGCCTAAAAAAACAAACCCCAGTATCGCTACTGGGGTTTGTTGGGACAACCTGCCTGGCCTAAGCGTTAGCTCGGGTTAGGCGAGCCAGTGGCTATTAGCTGAACTGGTTCATGGTGTTGTCTTTGCCGCCGGCCTTCAGAGCTGCTTCGCCAGCGAAGTACTCTTTGTGCGCGTCGCCGATGTCGGAGCCGGACATGTTCTGGTGCTTAACGCAGGCGATACCTTGACGGATCTCCTGACGCTGAACGCCTTTCACGTAGGCCAGCATGCCTTGGTCTGCGAAGTAACCTTTGGCCAGGTTGTCGGTAGACAGCGCGGCGGTGTGGTAGGTCGGCAGGGTGATCAGGTGGTGGAAAATGCCGGCCTTAGCAGAAGCATCACGCTGGAAGGTACGAATCATTTCGTCGGCGCGGGCGGCCAAGTCAGTTTCATCGTAGTCAACGCTCATCAGCTTGGCGCGGTCGTAGGCAGATACGTCTTTGCCTTCGCCAGCCATGATGTCGAACATTTGCTGACGGAAGTTCAAGGTCCAGTTGAACGATGGGCTGTTGTTGTAAACCAGCTTGGCGTTCGGGATAACCTTGCGGATTTCGTTAACCATTTCGGCGATCTGGCCAACGTGTGGCTTCTCGGTTTCGATCCACAGCAGGTCAGCGCCGTTCTGCAGCGAGGTGATGCTGTCTAGGATGCAGCGCGCTTCACCGGTGCCAGCGCGGAACTGGAACAGGTTGGACGGCAGACGCTTAGGACGCAGCAACTTGCCACCACGGTTGAGTACTACATCGCCGTTGTTCAGGTCAGCAGCAGAAACTTCGTCGCAATCCAGGAAGGAGTTGTATTGGTCGCCCAAATCGCCAGGGGTGTTGGTCACAGCGATTTGCTTGGTCAGGCCGGCACCCAGGGAGTCGGTACGCGCAACGATCACGCCGTTGTCGATGCCCAGCTCAAGGAATGCGTAGCGAACAGCATTGATCTTGGCGATGAAGTCGATGTGTGGCACGGTAACTTTACCGTCTTGGTGGCCGCACTGCTTCTCGTCAGAAACTTGGTTTTCGATCTGGATGCAGCAGGCACCCGCTTCGATCATCTTCTTGGCCAGCAAGTAGGTGGCTTCTGGGTTGCCGAAACCAGCGTCGATGTCGGCGATGATTGGCACTACGTGAGTTTCGTAGCCGTCGATCTGAGCCTGGATTTCGTCTGCTTTTACTTTGTCGCCGGCGGCGCGAGCAGCGTCCAGGGCGGTGAACAGCAGGTCCAGTTCACGGGCATCAGCTTGGCGCAGGAAGGTGTACAGCTCTTCAATCAGGCTGGAAACCGAGGTTTTCTCGTGCATGGACTGGTCTGGCAGCGGACCGAAATCCGAACGCAGAGCAGCAACCATCCAGCCCGACAGATAGAGGTAGCGCTTGTCAGTGGTTTTCAGGTGCTTTTTGATTGCGATCAGCTTTTGCTGGCCGATGAAGCCATGCCAGCAGCCCAGCGACTGAGTGTAGACAGAAGAGTCGGCGTCGTAGTCGGCCATGTCTTTACGCATGATGTCAGCAGTGTACTGAGCGATTTCCAGGCCGGTTTTGAAGCGGTTCTGGGCGCGCATGCGAGCGACGTATTCAGGGCTGATAGCGTTCCAGCTGCTGCCTGCTTGTTCTTTCAGGACGGCAACGGCTTTGATATCGTTTTGATAAGCTGACATGGTCAATCCTTCAAAGTATGTGTTTGGTTGAGCGCCGACTTTTCCTACCCAAAAACCCAATGGTTGTTGTGTAAGGCTCACCACAGTACGTCGAGATGTAGACCGAAAAGAGATTGTCGCTAACAGGAGGGGTGACGATGCGAATCAGGCTGTGCTTCGCGCCGCAATAGTTAAGGCTCTAGGGCGTGTAATCTGCCGGTGAGCGATGACCAAGAGCTGCAAAGTTAGGCTAGTTCGTTAAACGCTTCCCCGTCCCTCAGGACAACTTCGTTCCAGTCGCAACCTCATCGAACTGCCTTGTGGGCGGTTAAGACATAGAGCGTTCCGAAGGGTGGTCCGGTGACACTCTAGAGGCCCTTAACAGGACCCCAAGTTAGCGGGAGCGGGGCAATGATGCACTTCGTAAATGCCTTCGTCAAATTTTTTGTAGTGCTATTTTCGGGCACTACATAATCAGCTGGCGTGACTCGCCAGTCAGTCGATTGCGGCTAATCCAGGGCTTCGACTTTTAGGCGCATGCTCATGTCTTGGCTGCCTTCGGTGCTGTGCTTTTGCAGGAAGCCGTGTTGGTCGCCTTGGCTTTGCTGGTTAACGCCACCAACGCTGATCCACTCGCCCAGGCGCCCACTGACGCGGGTGTCGGTGCTCTGGATGTCGATAGCGCCGGATTGCGACTGGCTGAGTTTGTCGTTATTGCTGCTGATGCTGACATGCACAATGTCGCCGGTCAGGCTGGCGGTGACATAAAAGCCTTGGGTGACGTTGCGGTATTGGGTCTGGTTATAAACTTGCCCGTAGGGGCCGATACTGGTGGTGCTGAGCGGCACGCTTTGGCCGACTTGAATTAACGCCGGATAACCCTCGGTGGTTTGCACTTGCTGCACGCCGCCACTGCGGCTGTCGGTGCTGCGGCGGATGATGCGCACCTGATCGCGACCATTGATCTCACCGCGCCCGGCTTGCACCTCAACGTCGCCAGCGCTGGCCGAGCCGTTAACCGAGTAGCCGCGATCATCTTGTTGGCTGGAGTCGCTGGTGTCGACGCTGATGAGCAGCCGTTTGGGCTGGGTGTCGAGCTGATTGAGCAGGGTGCGCAGCTCGGCAATTTTTGCCGGCGGGGCGTTAACTATCAGTTGATTGCCATAAACGCTTACTCGCCCGTCGCTGCCCAGCACCGATTGGGCCACTGCGAGCACGTCGTCGGCGGTGCGATAATTCAGGGCTATCACCTCGGTGGCGGCGTGCACGGCGCAACTTGCGCTCAGTAGCAGGCCGGTAAGCAGGCCGGTAAGCAGGGCGCGCAGGTTCATAGCAAAAAACTCCTCAGGTCGGCGTCGCTGATACTGGTGCTCCAGGCTTGCTCGAACTGTGCTCGGCGCAGGCGCACATTGGCGGGGTCTTGATAGCAAGCGTAGCCGGCATATTGACTGGGTTCTGGGCGCAGCAGTAAGGCGCAGTCATCGGCCAGTAAAAAACTCAGTGTTTCGCTGGGGTAGTCCGGGTGCAGTTTGCGAATCAGGCAGTTGCTCGGCAGGCGGCGCGCCAGGCTTAGCAGGCGATGACCGTGCTTCACGGCGAGGGTCGTATCGCGCAGCAAGATGCGCAGTTGATTGCGCGGGTTGGCCAGTAAAAAGTCAGTGCAGGCCGCTTGCATGCTGCTGTGGTGATAAAGCCAGGGCTCAAGATCGACGCTGTACAAGCACAGGCTGCGTTGCGCCTGTTGCAGCAAGGCCAGTGCGTGGGCGCGCGCGTCTTGCTGATTGCTGAAGTGCTGTACTTGGCGGTCTTGCCCGAGGGTGAAGGGCGCGGGCTCAAGGGGCACGGCATCGGCAGTCGGTGACGGCGGATTGTGCAGACTAAAACGTCCCGGCGACTCAAACTCAATGGCGGATAAGTCCTCAGTGCTGCGCTGAGTGACTGGTTCTTCGCTTGAGTTGCTGTCGAGTGCTGGGACGTCTTCGTCGTTCATTTCGGCCTCAGTCGCTGTGGCGCACCATATCTACGTGCGGGATGCCAGCGTCGAGAAACTCGTCGCTGACCACGCTAAAGCCAAAGCGCTCATAGAACGAGCTGGCGTGCACTTGGGCACTGAGCATTTGCTGCTTGAGGCCGCGTTTTTCGGCCTCCTCAATCACTGCGCGCAGCAACTTGTCGCCGACTTTTAGCCCGCGCCAGTCTTTTAGCACTGCAACGCGGCCGATGTGGCCGTCAGGTAACAGGCGGGCGGTGCCCATTGGATACTCGCCCTCGAGTGCCAGAAAGTGTACTGCGCTGGCGTCGTCGGCATCCCACTCCAGCTCCGCCGGCACGGCTTGTTCGGCAATAAACACCGCCTCACGTATGCGGCGCAGCGCAGCCTGGTCTTTTTTCCAGTCCGCGAGGCGGATGTGAACCTCATTCATCAGCAAACTCCAGGCTGCCTTGCGTGACCAGTTGCAAGAGCAGATTGCGCCCCTCATCGTCGGCAAGCCATTGGCCGAGGTTGCCTTCGTGCAGCGACTCGGCGGAGCAGATCAGTTTCAGTAGTTCGCGCAAATTACCCGGCAGCAAACGGCTTTGGCCGCTGGCGAATAGCAGCAGGTCGTCGTCAACTTCCGACCAGGCCAGGCGTGAGCTGGGGTTGCGCACCAGCACTGCGCCGTCTTGCAGGCTGGCGAGCAGGTCTTCTTCGGCCAGCTCGGGGCCGGCGATGAGTTCGGGGTAGCGCGGCTCGGTCATAAATTGGCCAAACCAGGTCAGCAGCAGGCGCTCATCGTTCATGTGCTCGTTGAGCAAGCTTTTTAGGCGATCAAGCGAGTCGCGTTGAATCTGGTGCGGGTCGCTGCATGGGACGATGTCAGCGTCGCTGTAGCGTTCTTCATTGGTCAGAAACTGACTAAGGAAGTCGGTGAAGTGGGTCAGTACTTCAGCCGCGCTGGGGGCGCGAAAGCCTACCGAGTAAGTCATGCAGTCATCCTCGGCGATACCGTAGTGAGCCAGTCGGGGGGGTAAATAGAGCATGTCGCCAGGTTCAAGAACCCATTCATCGGTTTGGGTAAAGTCGGCCAGAATGCGCAGGTCGGCATGCTCCAACATGGGGCTGTCGGCGTCGCACATTTGACCGATTTTCCAGCGCCGCTGGCCGTGGGCCTGGAGCAAGAACACATCGTAGTTGTCGTAGTGCGGACCGACGCCGCCGCCCGGTGCGGCAAAGCTGATCATCACGTCGTCGATCCGCCAGCTGGGCAGGAAACGAAAGTTTTCCAGCAGCTCGGCGACTTCTGGGATGAACTGATCGACGGCCTGCACCAGTAAGGTCCAGTCACGCTCGGGAAGCTTGTTGAACTCGTCCTCGGCGAATGGGCCGCGGCGCAATTCCCACGGCTGTTGGCCGTGCTCAATCACCAGGCGTGATTCGATTTCTTCTTCCAGGGCCAAACCGGCCAGCTCGTCGGGCGAAATCGGGCTTTCAAAATTGGGCAGCGCTTGGCGGATCAGTAAGGGTTTTTTCTGCCAGTAATCACGGAGGAATTCGCGTGCCGTGAGGCCGCCCAGAAGTTGCATGGGAGAGTCGGGATTCATCGCTAGGACCTTGAAAGAATAAAAAACGCCCGGCATACAGGTCGTGTGAAAACTACTGCGCTCGATTATGCGGTGTTAAAAACAGGCTCAAAATGCTCATTTACAACTCGTAAACTGCGCTTTTTCGCCTGTTTTTGCCTTGCCTAACCTTCGCTCGCTACGTTTTCAAACGACCTGCGCCGGGCGCATAAAAAGTTGTTGTCAGTTAGATGCGCTTAGCCTGAGCTACGGCGTTGCCGATGTAGCTGGCAGGGGTGAGCTTCTTCAGCTCTTCCTTGGCGGTTACGGGCATGTCCAGGTTATCGATAAAGGTCATCAGCGCTTCTGGGGTGATGCCCTTGCCGCGGGTCAGTTCCTTGAGTTTTTCGTAAGGGTTTTCGATCGCGTAGCGGCGCATCACGGTCTGGATCGGCTCGGCCAATACTTCCCAGCAAGCGTCGAGATCGGCGGCAATGCGCTGCTGATTGAGTTCGAGTTTGCTGATGCCTTTAAGCGTCGCCTCGTAAGCCATCAGGCTGTGAGCAAAGCCCACGCCCAGGTTGCGCAATACGGTGGAGTCGGTCAGGTCGCGCTGCCAGCGCGAGATCGGCAACTTGCTCGCCAGGTGTTGGAGCAGGGCGTTGGCGATACCGAGGTTGCCTTCGGAGTTTTCGAAGTCGATCGGGTTGACCTTGTGCGGCATGGTCGAGGAGCCGATTTCGCCGGCGATGGTCTTCTGCTTGAAGTAGCCCAGGGAGATGTAGCCCCAGACGTCGCGGTCGAAGTCGATCAGGATGGTGTTGAAGCGGGCAATCGCATCGAACAGCTCGGCAATGTAGTCATGGGGTTCGATTTGCGTGGTGTAGGGGTTGAACTCAAGGCCCAGTTCATTTTCGATAAATTCACGGGCATTGGCTTCCCAGTCGATGTCCGGGTAGGCCGACAGGTGGGCGTTGTAGTTGCCAACGGCGCCATTGATCTTGCCTAGCAACGGCACTGCCGCGACTTGCTGGATTTGCCGCTCGAGGCGATACACCACGTTGGCGAATTCTTTGCCCAGGGTGGTCGGCGAAGCCGGCTGGCCATGGGTGCGGGCCAGCATGGAAATGTCGGCAAAGTTTATCGCCAGCTGGCGAATGGCCTCGGCCACTTGGCGCATTTGCGGCAGCAGCACGGTGTCGCGACCTTCGCGCAGCATCAGGGCGTGGGACAGGTTGTTGATGTCCTCACTGGTGCAGGCGAAGTGGATAAATTCACTGACGTTGGCCAGTTCCGGCAGCTTGGCCGCCTGCTCCTTGAGCAGGTATTCAACGGCTTTAACGTCGTGATTGGTGGTGCGTTCGATCTCTTTGACGCGCTCTGCGTGGGCCAGCTCGAAGTTCTCGGCCAGGGTATTAAGCAGCGCATTGGCTGCTGGCGAGAAGGGCGCTACTTCGGCGATGCCGTTGTGCGCAGCCAAGCGTTGCAGCCAGCGCACTTCGACCATGACGCGAAAGCGGATCAAGCCGTATTCGCTGAAAATCGGCCGCAGGGCGCTGGTTTTGCTGGCGTAACGGCCATCAACGGGGGAAACCGCAGTGAGCGAGGAAAGCTGCATGGGGTGTTCTCCGGCAGTTAGGCAACGAAAAGGGCGCATATCATACATTAAAAAAGCCGCCAGACAGGCCTGTCGAATTGCCTCAGGTGCGGCGGCGTTGAATCGATAAGAGACTGGCGGCGAAAATCAGCCCAGCGCCAATCAGCGAGCTGAGGTCTGGGGTTTCGCCCCAGCGCAGCCAGGCGATGGCACCGGCGAAGACGATGGCCAAATAAGCCACCGGGCCGATTTGGCCGGGCGGCGCCAGGCTGTAGGCTTTGGACATGACAATCTGACTGGCGGTCGCCAGCAAGCCGACGATCAGCAGTAACCACAGGTCGTGACTGTTCAACGGCTGCCAGCTCCAGCTCAGTGGGATCACCGAGATCAGGGCGCTGAACAACGAAAAATAAAACACGATGCGAAACGCCGGTTCGGAGTCGCTCATCTGCCGAATCGACACAAAGGCAAAGGCGGCCAGCAAGCTGGCGGCGATGCCGATCAAGGCTTGGCCACCGAGCAGCGCCGAGGACGGTTTGGCCACCATCAGTACCCCGATCAGGCCGATGGCGGTGGCCACTAACATGCGCTTGGTCAGCGGCTCTTTGAGTAGCCAGCGGGCGATCAGTGGGGTGAAGACCGGCGCTGAATAGGTGAAGAGCATGGCGTCGGCCAGCGGTAAGTGGGCGATCGCGTAGAAGAAGCAGTACATCGCCGCCAGGCCATAGCCGGTGCGCCACAGATGCCCTGGGAGGCGCTGGGTGCGCAACGGGGCAAAGCCCTTGAGCAGGATCAGTGGCAGAAAAAACACCACGCCGACCAGGTTGCGAAAGAACACCACCGACTCGTTATTGACGCTGAGCGACACCTCGCGAATGCCGACGCCCATCAGCGAAAACAGCAAGGCCGAAAGCGCCAGCAAGGCGGCGCCGTGTAGCGGTTTTACCGAACGGTTTAGTATCACGGGCGGCATGACTCAGGCGCGCAGCAGCGGGTAAAGCTCGTTGAGTAGCTTGCGCCGGCCAAACACCAGCTGCCAGCGACTACCGCCCAGTTGCCGCCAGAGTCGGGCGGCGCGAATCCCAGCCAGCAAAATCGCGCGGATTTTCGAGGCGTTGCTGGCTTGCTGCAGGTGGCGCATATCGCCTTGTACCTGAATGCGTCGGGGAAAGGTGCTGAGGGTGTCCTGATACAGGCTGCCGCTGGCGGCAATCACGTTGTCATGCACCAGGCCAAAGTGTTGCACCTGTTGCTGGATTTGATCGAGACGGCTGCCGATCACCTGCAGCAGGTCGTCGCGCTTGGCCAGCTTGCGCTCAAGGCCCAGCAGTGCCAGGGCGTAGCGCAGCGGTTCGCGTTGCAAGGCGGCCGGATTACGCTCCAGGGCGCCGACCAGCGCGCGGTAACCGTCGCGTAAATTCAGGTCGTCGCCACCGAACACGTCGAGGGTGTTGTCCGGGTCGCGAACCAGCAGGCTGCCGAGCATGCAGCCGAGTTCGGCTTCGCTGACTTGTCCGCTCTTGGCTATTTTATCGACCAAAAACGCCGCCTCGAAGACGGCGCCGAGGGCGATCAGTTGCTCCTGGATTGGATTCATGGGCGCACCTGGCTGAAGTCCCAGGCTTGCGCCGACTCAATCACGCCGCCGCCCAAACAGACTTCTCCGGCATAGAACACTACCGACTGGCCTGGCGTCACCGCGCGCTGGGGTTGCTCGAAGACGGCGCGATAACCGTCGCCGGTTCGCTCCAGGGTGCAGGCTTGATCGCTTTGCCGGTAGCGAACCTTGGCCGTGAGTTGGCGCGGGCTGCTGAGGTCTAACGGGTTGACCCAGAACATCTCCGAGACTAGTAAAGCCTGGGAAAACAGCATGGGATGTTCGTTGCCTTGGCCGACCAGCAACACGTTGCGCGCCATGTCTTTGCCCAGTACATACCAGGGCTCATCGCCGGCGTCTTTCAGGCCGCCGATGCCCAGGCCCTGGCGCTGGCCGATGGTGTGGTACATGAGGCCGTGATGCTGACCAATCGACTCGCCATCGGTGGTTTCGATAACGCCCGGCTGGGCCGGCAGGTATTGCTTGAGAAAATCGCTGAAGCGCCGCTCGCCAATAAAGCAGATGCCGGTGGAGTCCTTCTTCTTGGCGGTCGCCAGCTGGTGCTTCTCGGCAATGGCGCGCACCGCCGGTTTTTCCAGCTCGCCAACCGGGAACAGGGTTTTCGCCAGCTGCTCGCCACCCACTGCATGCAAGAAGTAGCTTTGGTCTTTGTTGGGGTCCAGGCCTTTAAGCAGCTCGGTGCGGCCGTCAAGGTCGCGGCGGCGCACATAGTGGCCGGTGGCGATCAGATCGGCGCCGAGCATCAGGGCGTAATCCAGAAAGGCTTTGAACTTGATTTCGCGGTTACAGAGGATGTCCGGGTTAGGTGTGCGCCCGGCTTTGTATTCGGCCAGAAAGTGCTCGAAGACGTTATCCCAATACTCGGCGGCAAAGTTGGCGGTGTGCAGTTTGATGCCGATGCGATCGCAGACCGCCTGGGCGTCGGCCAGGTCATCCATGGCCGTGCAGTACTCGCTGCCGTCGTCCTCTTCCCAGTTCTTCATAAACAGGCCTTCCACTTGGTAGCCTTGCTCAAGCAGTAGTAGGGCGGAGACGGAGGAGTCGACACCGCCGGACATGCCGACAATGACGCGCGGTGAAGACGGCTTTGGAGTTGAATCAGGCATGGGTATTCAATCGGCAACGGCAAGATTAAGGCGCCGATTCTATCAGGCGCAGGCGCTGCTGGGCGGATCAGCTTGCAGGGCGAATCAGGCTCAGCGAAAAACGTTCGCCGCTCAGGTAGTCATCAATGCACTGCAAAACCAACTCACTGCGCCAGCGTTCGGGTTGCGCGACGAGCTCGGCGCGAGTCAGCCAGCGTGGGCCGATAATGCCCTCGTCCAGCGCCAGGCTTGGGCTATGGCGCAAAGCGTTGCCGGTAAAGCACACGCGCTGATAGGTCACACCATTGCTCGGCGCGGTGTACAGGTAAATGCCGGTCAGGGCGGTAATCTCGACATCCCAGCCGGTTTCTTCGAGCGTTTCGCGAATAGCAGCCTGAATGAGACTTTCGTCGGCTTCCAAATGTCCGGCAGGCTGATTTAATACAGCGCGGCCATTGGCCATTTCTTCGACCAGCAAAAAGCGACCTTGGTCTTCGATGATGGTGGCTACAGTTACATGGGGAGTGAAACGCATGGGCAGCTCCTTAAGCGGTGCGCAATATTAGCCTGCGCATTTGGGCTGAGCGAGTCTAAGCTCAAAAGCTCGGCGAGCGCTGAAGCGACCTAAGGTTTAACCGGTAAGGGGCAATCTGTCGCAGTTTGTAGTGATGCCGTAGTTTGACTACAAAGGGCTGCTGATGGCCTACTTTAGGCTGTCGCAATCCTGTAAGAAGATGGCTGATTGAAGGAAAATGCGTGACTTTCTGTAGAAAAACTACAAGAATGTTTGCTTACCAAAAAGCATAAATAGCAATCTGTCGTGCCATCCGCGCGACAGTTTTTAGACCACGAAAACCAAGGAGTCCAGCATGGGATACCAAAAGATCCAGGTGCCAGCAGGCGGCGACAAAATCACCGTAAATGCCGACTTTTCAATCAATGTACCCAACAACCCAATCATTCCTTTTATCGAGGGTGATGGCATTGGTATTGATATCAGCCCGGTGATGATCAAAGTCGTCGATGCTGCGGTTGCTAAGGCCTATGGCGGCGAGCGCAAGATTGCCTGGATGGAAGTCTACGCCGGCGAAAAAGCCACTCAGGTTTACGATCAAGATACCTGGTTGCCGAAAGAAACCCTCGAAGCCGTACGTGATTATGTGGTCTCTATCAAGGGTCCGCTGACCACTCCAGTGGGCGGTGGTATTCGTTCGCTGAACGTCGCCATGCGTCAAGAGCTTGATCTCTATGTTTGCCAGCGCCCAGTACGTTGGTTCACCGGCGTACCAAGCCCGGTGAAGAAGCCGCAAGATGTCGACATGATTATTTTCCGCGAAAACTCGGAAGACATTTATGCCGGCGTTGAGTGGAAAGCCGGCTCCGCTGAGGCGATCAAAGTGATCAAGTTCCTCACCGAAGAAATGGGCGTGAAGAAGATCCGCTTTACCGATATGTGCGGTATCGGCATCAAGCCAGTGTCGGAAGCCGGCACCAAGCGTCTGGTTCGCAAGGCGCTGCAGTACGCCGTGGACAATGATCGCAGCTCGATGACCATCGTACACAAAGGCAACATCATGAAGTTCACCGAAGGTGCCTTCAAAGAGTGGGCCTATGAAGTGGCCACTACCGAGTTTGGCGCCGAGTTACTGGATGGCGGTCCTTGGATGCAATTCAAGAACCCGAAAACCGGCAAAAACATCGTGGTTAAAGACGTGATCGCCGATGCGATGCTGCAGCAAATTCTGCTGCGTCCATCCGAGTACGATGTGATCGCGACCCTCAACCTGAATGGCGACTACCTGTCTGATGCCCTGGCGGCAGAAGTTGGTGGTATCGGCATCGCGCCTGGCGCGAACCTGTCGGACACCATCGCCATGTTCGAAGCGACCCACGGCACTGCACCTAAGTACGCGGGTCTGGACAAGGTTAACCCGGGTTCGCTGATCCTCTCGGCCGAGATGATGCTGCGTCACATGGGCTGGCTGGAAGCGGCCGACCTGATCATCAAGGGCACCGAAGGTGCTATCGCGGCGAAGACTGTGACTTATGACTTCGAACGCTTGATGGAAGGCGCCAAGCTGATGTCTTGCTCGCAGTTTGGTGATGCGACTATCGCGCACATGTAATGGTAAAAAGTTGTTCGTAGGCTGTGTGAATGCTCAGCCTGCGCCCAAAAGCAAACGCCCCGACCCGTTCGGGGCGTTTGCTTTTGGGCGTTTGAAAGAGGGGGCGGGTAGTGGGGCGAGTTGACGCTCTATAGCTAGTGGAAGCCCTGCTGTCCTTGGTGATTTGCACGAAAGCAGTCTGATTTCATTCTCGGGTTCAGCTCATAAAAAATGCCCGTATCCTGAGATGCGGGCATTTTTTTACATCACTTGCGCGGCCTGGTGTTTATGCCGCAGCGTTATGCCTGCCAGCGCTTCAGCACCAGGGAGGCGTTGGTGCCGCCAAAGCCGAAGCTGTTGCTCATTACTATGTTGGCGCTAAAGTTTTCGCGGGTTTCACGCAGGATTGGCAAGTCGGCAACCTCAGGGTCGAGGGTTTCGATGTTGGCTGAGGCGGCGAGGAAGTTGCCTTCCATCATCAGCATGCAGTAGATCGCTTCGTGGACGCCGGCGGCGCCCAAGGAGTGGCCCGAGAGGCTCTTGGTCGAGCTGATCAGTGGCGCCTTGTCGCCAAACACTTCGCGCACGCCACGGCTCTCGGCCAAATCGCCAACCGGCGTCGAGGTGCCGTGGGTGTTGAGGTAGTCGACCGGCTCGTTGACGGTGGCCAGTGCTTGCTGCATGCAGCGCACCGCGCCTTCGCCGCTCGGCGCGACCATGTCGTAGCCATCGGAGGTGGCGCCATAGCCGATGATTTCGGCGTAGATTTTTGCGCCGCGTTTCAGGGCGTGTTCCAGCTCTTCAACCACTACCATGCCGCCGCCGCCAGCGATGACAAAACCGTCGCGGGTGGCGTCATAAGCGCGTGAGGCCGTTTCTGGGGTGTCGTTGTACTTGCTCGACAGGGCGCCCATGGCGTCAAACAAGAAGCTTTGGCTCCAATGCTCTTCTTCACCGCCGCCGGCAAACACTATGTCTTGCTTGCCGAGCTGGATCAGCTCCATGGCGTGACCGATGCAGTGAGCACTGGTAGCGCAGGCCGAGGAGATCGAATAGTTGACGCCTTTGATCTTGAACGGCGTCGCCAGGCAGGCCGAGACGGTGCTGCTCATGGTGCGCGGCACGCGGTACGGGCCAACGCGCTTAACGCCTTTTTCGCGCAGGATATCCAGGGCTTCCATCTGGTTGACCGTCGAAGCACCACCGGAGCCGGCGACCAGGCCGATACGCGGATTGGACACTTCTTCAGCCGTCAGGCCGGCATCCTTGACCGCTTGCTCCATCGCCAAATAGGCGAAGGCTGCTGCGTCGCCCATAAAGCGATAAACCTTGCGGTCAATCAGTGCTTCTAGATCAAGTTTGACCGAGCCGGAAACTTGGCTGCGCAGGCCCATCTCGGCATAGGCCGGGTTGAAGCTAATGCCCGAACGGCCGGCACGCAGGCTGGCGGAAACGGTGTCTTTATCGGTGCCCAGGCACGAAACAATGCCCAGCCCGGTGATCACGACGCGACGCATGCGGTTGTCCTTTAAAAGCTGTCAGTAGAGGTAAACAGGCCAACGCGTAAGCCTTCGGCACTGTAAATTTCGCGGCCATCAACGCTCACGGTGCCATCGGCAATAGCCAAGACCAGAGAGCGGTTGATGGTGCGTTTAATGTGGATGTTGTAGGTGACTTTCTTGGCGGTTGGCAGTACTTGGCCAAAGAATTTTACTTCGCCTGAACCTAGTGCGCGACCGCGTCCTGGGCAACCTTGCCAGCCGAGGTGAAAGCCCACCAGCTGCCACATGGCATCCAAGCCTAAGCAGCCTGGCATAACCGGGTCGCCTTCAAAGTGGCAGGCAAAAAACCACAGGTCTGGATTGATATCCAGCTCGGCAACCAACTCGCCTTTGCCGTACTTACCGCCGGTTTCGCTGATATGAACAATGCGATCAACCATCAGCATATTGGGGGCGGGCAGTTGTGCGTTACCTGGGCCGAACAACTCGCCGCGGCTGCAGCGCAGTAGGTCTTCCCGAGTGAAGGCGTTTGCTTTGGTCATGCGAGCTCCTGGAAATCCCTGTGCACCAGGGCTTGAAAAATTGTAGTTGCCAGCCAATTGCACAAGGCTTGTGCTGGCAGGCTAGTCGTAGACTGTTGCGATAGGATGAAAGTCACAGTGCGCGAACAGTTGTGCGCTCAAAACGCTGCATTTTGTACCGGGGCGCAGAGCAAAACACCGGCCTGGGACAACTCCTTGTCACTTTATCATTCTTGCTCGGGTGTTGAAGCGGCGTTGGCCAGCCAGCGTTGCAGTATTCGCTGCAGATCGACGCGTTTAAAGGGTTTAGCCAGATAATCATTCATGCCTGCCGCCAAGCAAGCCTCACGATCGCCCTGCAGGGCGTTGGCGGTCAACGCGATGATCGGCGTTTGCACCTGGTTGGGCAGTAGGCGGATCTGCCGCGTGGCTTCGTAGCCATCCATTATCGGCAGGCGGCAGTCCATCAAGATGGCCGAGTACGCAAAGTTGGCAGCCTTGTGCACCGCCTGCGCGCCATCGCCGACCAAGCAGACTTGATAACCGAGGCTACGCAGCATGGCTTCAATCACGGTCTGGTTGACTGGGTTGTCTTCGACCAGCAGCACCAAATGGCCATTTGCGTTGCTGATCAACGGCGCCTCAACAACGGGCTTTTGCGTTTGCTGAGAAAACGCCAAAGGGATTTCCAGGGTAAATAATGAACCTTGTTCTTCCACGCTTTCGGCGCGTAAGGAGCCGCCCATGCGTTCGGCCAAGGTGCGGGCAATCGGCAAGCCCAGGCCGGTGCCACCGTAGCGCCGTGAGATCGAGGTGTCGGCCTGCTGAAAGGCATCAAACATATGCTCGAGTCGCTCGGCGGAAATGCCAATGCCGGTGTCTTTCACCGTGCAGGTTAGCCAGAGCACATGGTTATCCAGCGGTTGCCACTGGATATTGAGGCTGATGCTGCCTTCTTCGGTAAACTTGAGGGCATTGCCGAGCAAGTTGACCAGAATCTGTCGAATTCGCGTCGGATCGCCTTGTACTTCAATCTGTTCAAGCCCTGCTTGGGTTTGCTGCAGCAGTTGCAAGCCGCGCTGCTGGGCGCTGTGCTGGAACACCTGAACTGAGCTTTGGATCAACTCCAACACGTTAAAAGGAATACTTTCCAATTCGACCGCGTCGCGCTCGATGCGCGAGAAATCCAGAATGTCATTAATAACTTTAAGCAAATGCTCGGTGGACTCGGTCGCCAGCGCCGAATACTCGGCTTGCTCGCGCGTCATCTCGGTGGTCTCCAGCAATTGCAGCATGCCCAGCACGCCATTCATGGGGGTGCGCAGTTCGTGGCTCATCATGGCCAGAAAGTCCGATTTGGCCCGGTTGGCTTGCTCGGACTCTTCGCGGGTATTGACTAGCAAATCGATGGCCTGTTGTTGCTCTTGGTTGGCTTGCTCAAGGCCCTTGGCCAGGCTGTTGATATGCCGGGCGAGGTCGCCAAGTTCGGCGTTGTCATCCTCGGGCAGCACGGCATGGAAATTACCCGCCTCAATGGCCTTAACCGCCTGCGCCATTGAGCTGATCGGTTGCGACAGGCGCCGGGCCAGGCGCCGGGCTAATAAAAAAGTCAGCAGCAGGGCGCTCATCGCCAGTAGCGATGCTTTAAACAGGATTAATTGTTGACGATTATTGAAGGCGTCATTGGACATGCCAATCACGACCCGACCCAGGTAGTTGCTATCGCTGCGCTTTGGGTTAAGTGCACTGTTTTGCTGCGGGCCTTGGCTGTGAATGGCGGCATTGAACAGTTCAATTTGACTGCTGTCCTGGATGGCGTTGCCGTCTTGCTCGGCGTACACGAGGATTTTTTCTTGCGGATCACGCACTTCTAAAAAACGAATCTGCGGCGTGGCCAGGGTGGCTTGCAGGAGGTTTTTTAACAGCTGTGGATTCTCGGCGATAACGCCGTACTCAGTTGCGACCGCGAGTTGATTGGCAATCAGCTGACCGGTATTGGTGGTTTCATCACGTAAATCGTGCAGGCGGGTGAAGGTGAAAAAACCGGTGAGCAGCAGCGTTAGCAGCAGCGCCGGAACCAAGCTGATCAATTGGGTGCGGGCGTGAATATCCCAGCTGAAGTTAAGTTTCATTCGAGCATCCCTGCGCGATACAACGGCTAGTGGCGTGGGGGCAGTTATCGCCAGCCGCGGCATGGGGAGCACCGAAAAGGGCTGGATGGTATTGAATACGGATTAAATACACGGAACGACCTTGTTCGCGGTTACTGTGCAAGCATGGTAACTGAGCCGAGGGCTTTTGCCAGCCGCCCACAGGTGCAAAGCGCGCAGCTCTGCGGGCAAACTTTGCAGTGCGAGCACTGGTCGGTCAGGTGTAGCCCCTTATAATGCCCACTACGGCCAGGTAAATGGCTTTTACATGGATCAGTTATGACTCAACAGCAACCCATTGCCGTGCTTGGCGGCGGCAGTTTTGGTACGGCGATTGCCAATCTACTGGCTGAAAATGGCCAGCAGGTTTTGCAGTGGATGCGCGACCCCGAGCAGGCCGCCGCAATGCGCCTGGAACGTGAGAATCCACGCTACCTCAAAGGCATAAAAATTCATCCGGGGGTGCAGCCGGTGACCGACTTGGCTGCCACCGTGAGCCAGTCTGAGCTGATTTTTGTGGCGCTGCCTTCCAGCGCCCTGCGTTCGGTACTCCAGCCCTTGGCCGCGCAGTTCGCTGGTAAGTCGCTGGTGAGTCTGACCAAGGGCATCGAAGCGCAGAGCTTCAAGCTGATGAGCCAAATCATCGAAGAGGTGGTGCCCGACGCCCACATTGGCGTGCTGTCGGGCCCCAATCTGGCGCGCGAGGTGGCCGAACATGCGCTGACGGCCACCGTGATTGCCAGCGACGATGAGGCGCTGTGCTTGCGGGTGCAGGACGTGCTGCACGGGCCGCGGTTTCGCGTGTACGCCAGCCAGGATCGTTTTGGTGTCGAGTTGGGCGGCGCCTTGAAAAACGTCTACGCGATTATTGCCGGCATGGCGGTGGCCTTGGGCATGGGGGAAAACACCAAAAGCATGTTGATTACCCGTGCCTTGGCGGAAATGACCCGCTTTGCGGTCAAGCTGGGGGCTAACCCCATGACCTTTCTGGGCTTGGCTGGGGTCGGTGATTTAATCGTCACCTGTTCGTCGGCCAAGAGTCGCAATTATCAGGTAGGTTTTGCCTTGGGGCAGGGTCTGAGCCTGGAGGATGCGGTGACCCGCTTGGGCGAAGTTGCCGAAGGCGTGAATACCCTCAAGGTGCTCAAGGCCAAGGCCGAGGCGCTGCAGGTGTATATGCCGCTGGTGGCCGGCCTGCATGCGATTCTGTTTGAGGGGCGCACCCTGGCGCAGGTGATCGAGTTGTTGATGCATGCTGAGGCGAAAACGGATGTCGACTTTATCTCCAGTGCCGACTTTTAAGTCATAGCGCACTGATAACAGCCAGCTGAGCGGGAGTTTTTTATGAGCGAGCCAATGAACGAGCCACTGAACGAACCTCTGAAAACGCTGCAGCGCGAATCGATTTTGCTGCGCATTGTCTGGATGCTGTTGTTGGCGTTTGCCTGGCAGCTGGCCGAACTGCTGCTCGCCGGGGTGGTGCTGGTGCAGCTCGGCTATCGATTGTTCTATGGCGCGCCGAGCGCGGCTTTACTGGGCTTTGGCGACAGCTTGAGCCAGTATCTGGCGCAGATCGGGCGCTTTGGCAGCTTCAATACCGATGAAAAACCTTGGCCCTTCGCCGACTGGCCAACCCCGCAAGCTCCCCAGGGTGAGACCGCCCACAGCATTCCACCGGCGCCGCATCCGGTGCGTGATGAAGAACCCAAGCTGTGAAGTTGTGGTTGCTGCGTCACGGTGAGGCCGAGCCACAGGCGCGTACCGATGCCGCCCGTGAGCTGACCCGGCATGGCCGCAAGGAGGTGCTGCTCAGCGCCGCGCACTTGGTCGGCCGGCCACTGACGGCGATTCTCGCCAGTCCCTATGTGCGCGCCCAGCAAACGGCTCAGTTAGTGCGTGAAGCCTTGGGTTTTGCCGCGCCCATAGTCACCGTGCCCTGGTTGACCCCCGACGGCGACCTGGCTGAAGCCTTGCGCTACCTGGACGCCCAGGGCGATCAGGAGTTATTGCTGGTCACCCATCAACCCTTGGTTGGCGAGTTGGCCAGCTTGCTGCTGCATGGTCACCATCAGGAGCCTCTGTCGATGAAAACCGCCAGCCTGGCCGAGCTGGATGGTGAGTTTGCGCTGGCGGGTTCGATGTGGCTCAGCGGCCTGCAGCATCCCTAGCCCGTTCACGCCGGGCTGAAACATTTCTTAACTTGCGCCACCTGTTTGTGCATGGTTTAGTAAACCAAGCAAGTGCTTGGTTTGTCCCTCTATTCCAAAAAACACAATAAAAGGAGACTGCCCGTTATGACTGTTGTCCGTTTGCCACTCGATGCGTTCTTCCAGCGCGAAGCCCGTCACCCAAATAAACCTTACCTGCTGCAACCTTTGCCGGGCGGCCAGATAGAAGAACTGAGCTGGGCGGAGGTTGGCGACCAGGCGCGGCGGGCGGCAAACTGGCTGCGGGCGCTGGAACTGGCGCCGGGTAGCCACATTGCGATTATCTCCAAGAACTGCGCGCACTGGATCATTACCGATCTGGCGATCTGGATGGCCGGTCACGTGTCTGTGCCGCTCTATCCCAATCTGGGTGCCGACTCGGTGCGTCAGGTGCTGGAGCATTCGCAAGCCGCGGTGGTGTTCGTTGGCAAACTCGACGACTGGCCCGCGATGGCGTCGGGGATTCCTGAGGGGATTCCTTGCGTGGGCTTACCACTGCGCCCGGCCGGGCGCTTCGATCAGCTCTGGAGTGACCTGCAAGCCTGTACGCCGATTCAAGACACGCCCAAGCCTGCGGCCGATCAACTGGCCACCATCATTTACACCTCGGGCACCACCGGCACGCCGAAAGGGGTGATGCACAATTTCAGCAACTTTGCCTTTGGCGCCAGCCGTGGCCTTGAGCTGTTTGGGGTGGGCGAAGAGGACCGAATGCTTTCCTATCTGCCGCTCTGTCATGTGGCGGAGCGGATGTTTGTCGAGATGACCTCCTTCTACGGCGGCTCCACGGTGTTCTTTGCCGAGAGCCTTGAGACCTTCCTCGAAGACCTCAAACGCGCGCGGCCGACGGTGATGTTCGGCGTGCCGCGGATCTGGAGCAAATTCCAGATGGGCGTGTACGCGAAAATGCCGGCGCAGCGCCTGGATTGGCTACTGAAATTACCGCTGATTGGTCGCATGGTTGGCCGCAAGGTGCTGACTGGCCTGGGCCTGGAGTCGGTACGCTATGCCTTGTGTGGTGCGGCTCCTGTGCCGGAGGCCTTGCTCAAGTGGTATCAGCGCCTGGGCCTGGATCTGCTGGAGATCTATGGCATGACCGAGAACTGCGGTTATTCCCACGTCTGCCGGCCGGGCAAGCAGCAGCAAGGCTGGATAGGTCAACCCTGTACCGACGTCGAGGTGCGGATTGCCGAGAGCGGTGAAGTGCAGGTACGCAGCGGTACGACCATGCAGGGTTATTACAAGGACCCGGAAAAGACCGCCGAAACCATCACCGCGGATGGCTATTTGTGCACCGGCGACAAAGGCGAGCAAGACGCCGAGGGCAATCTGCGCCTGACCGGGCGGATCAAGGAAATCTTCAAAACCAGTAAGGGCAAATACGTGGCCCCGGCGCCGATTGAAAACCTATTGGGGGCACACTCGAAAATCGAGCAGGTCTGTGTGGTCGGCGATGGTATGCCGCAGCCAATGGCCTTGTGTGTGCTGTCTGAGGGCGCCCGTAAGGAGCTGGCCAATGGCACCCGCGTCGAGTTGGAGGGCAGCCTGAAGGCGTTACTGGAAGCGGTTAATGCACGGCTCGACAAGCATGAACGCTTGCTCGGCATAGTGCTGGTCAAGGATATCTGGGCCATCGATAACGGGTTTCTAACCCCGACCCTAAAAATCAAACGCAGCGTAGTGGAAGGCGCCTATGCAGCGAATTTCACTGGCTGGATGGAGCGCCGCGAGCCGGTGCTCTGGCACGAGTAAGGCTATGCCTTAGTTATGCGTTGCAAAGAGCAAGTCCCACATTCGTCTGGTTTGTGACCCTGATGAATGTGGGAAAAAGAACGGTTGTGGCCCTGCAGGATTATCAGCGTACTCGCGCTTGCTTCGCGGTGCCCTTGCTTACAAAAAGCCGCTCCTACACAAGCCCTGCACCTGCAATAATTTCATCGGCTGCCTCCCTGTAGGAGCGGATTTATCCGCGATTGGTCGCTGCAGGCAGCGCAAGTTTCAAGGCTGATTTCCTCTCGCGAAAGGGCCCTCGCAGCGCATAACTGGTACATAGCCATGAATAAGGAGTCCCGCAATGAGCATCTGGTTACGTCAACCTGACCTGGCGGCGCTTAACGCGCTATCGCCCAACACCATCGTCGGCTTGCTGGATATTCGCTTCGAGTCTTTCGATGAGGATTCGCTGACCGCCAGCATGGTGGTCGATGCCCGCACCCATCAGCCCTATGGTTTGTTGCACGGTGGCGCCTCGGTGGTGCTGGCCGAAACCCTCGGCTCCATGGCCTGCCACCTGTGCATCGATAGCAGCAAATATTACTGCGTTGGCCTCGAGGTGAACGCCAACCACCTGCGTGGTTTGCGCAGCGGCCGGGTCACGGCGGTGGCGCGGCCGCTGCATCTGGGCCGAACCACGCAGGTCTGGGATATTCGCTTGAGCGGGGAGGATGGCAAGCTCAGCTGTGTCTCGCGCCTGACCATGGCCGTGGTGCCGCTGGGTAAGTTGGCGCCCGCCGCCGACTGATCGGCTGTCGCCTGCGCATCGGCAATCTGCCGGCGTGCAGGCTGCTCTAGCCACACTGCCAGTATTCAGCCGCGCACGCGCCATTGCCGAGCGGCCTGCGCTGCCGGACAATTCAGTGCTTCATTTCAGTCATCTTCCAGCCATAAGTGCCCCCCTCTATGTCGCAGTCGGTTTTTTTTGCTCATGCCAACGGTTTTCCTTCAGCCACCTACGGCAAGTTGTTCAGTGCATTGGGGGCGGACTACCCGGTGGAGTTCCTCGAGCAGCACGGTCATGACCCACGTTTCCCGGTCGGTGACAATTGGGAGCAACTGGTCAGCGAGCTGATCTTCCATTTGCAGCAGCGCGGTGAACCGGTGTTGGGGGTCGGGCACTCCCTCGGCGGCGTGCTGCATTACCATGCGGCGCTGCGTCACCCGGAGCTGTATCGCGGGGTGGTGATGCTCGATTCGCCGGTGCTGACCTTTGCTGATCGCCTGGTCATTCGCGCCGCCAAGCGCTTTGGTTTTATCGATCGGATTACCCCGGCCGGCCGCACGCTCGGCCGGCGTGAAGCCTTTGCTGATAGAGAGGAGGCGCGCCGCTATTTTGCCGGCAAAACCTTGTTCAAACGCTTCGACCCGGAGTGCCTAGACGCCTATCTGCAGCACGGCTTGCAAGCACATGGCGCGGGGCTGCGTTTGCGCTTTGACCCACAGACCGAGATCGACATTTACCGCAGTGTGCCGCACACCAGTCCGGGCCGGCCGCAGCAGTTGCAGGTGCCGCTGGCGATGGTTCGCGGTCGGCATAGCCGGGTGGTGATGCCGCACCATGCGCGCTCGTTGCGGCATGTGCCGCAGGGCGAGTACCTGAGCGTGCCGGGCGGGCATATGTTCCCGCTGGAGCGCCCGCACGACACCGCCGAACTGTTGAAAAAAATCTTCACACGCTGGGCCGCCCAGCAGGAGCCCGCATGAGTACCGCATTCGAAGAAATCCGTCTGCGCTTGCCGCATATCGAATTGGCCGCGCACCTGTTTGGCCCGGAGGACGGCTTGCCGGTAATCGCCCTGCATGGCTGGCTGGATAACGCCATGACCTACGCCCGCCTGGCGCCCAAGCTCAAAGGTCTGCGCATTGTGGCGCTGGATCTGGCCGGTCATGGCCACTCCGATCACCGCCCAGCCGGTGGCAGCTATGCAATCTGGGACTATGTGCATGACGTGCTGCAGGTGGCCGAGCAGTTCGGTTGGCAGCGTTTCTCGTTGCTGGGTCATTCGATGGGCGCCATCGTTTCGGTGTTGCTGGCCGCCGCCATGCCCGAGCGGGTCGAGCGCCTGGCGCTGATTGATGGCCTGATTCCCTATACCGGTGAGGCCGACACGGCCCCGGCCAAACTCGGTGAAGCACTCAAGGCGCAGCTGGCCCTGGCCGGCAAAAGCAAACCGGTTTATGGGCAGCTGGAGCGGGCGGTGGCGGCGCGTATGCAGGGGGTTGGCGCGGTGAGTTTCGAGGCTGCAGAGTTACTCGCCGGGCGCGGCTTGATGCCGGTGCCTGGCGGTTACACCTGGCGCACCGATGCCCGCCTGACCCTGCCGTCGCCGCTGCGCCTGACCCTGGCCCATGCCCATAGTTTTGTGCAAAGCGTGCAGTGCCCGGTGAGCCTGGTTTTGGCCCAGCAAGGCATGTTGCAAGCGCAGCCAGGAGTGACTCAATTGTTGGAGAAGTTACCTTTCGAGTTGCATGCCTTGCCAGGTGGTCATCACCTGCATTTGGATGACGAGGCGGGGGCTCAGGCCGTCGCAGACTGCTTTAATCGATTCTTTGCCACGACCTGACATAGGCATTTGGATGATGAGACGTTCGCTGCGAACGTAGCAGACTGTTTCAATCGCTTGTTCGCCGCGCCTTGACTTGCGCAGGGCAACTGCGCAGGCTCGGGCGAATTGTCAGAGGAGCCTGTCATGATCGATCTCTATACCGCAGCCACGCCCAACGGCCATAAAGTATCAATAGCCTTGGAAGAGCTGGGGCTACCCTATGCAGTGCACGCCCTGCGCTTTGATCAGCAAGAGCAAAAGGCCGCTGACTATCTGAAGATCAACCCCAATGGCCGCATCCCGGCGATTGTTGACCGTGACATGGATAACTTTGCGGTGTTCGAGTCCGGGGCGATTCTGCTGTACCTGGCCGAGAAGACCGGGCAGCTGATGCCCAGCGACGTCAAGGGACGTTCGCAAGTGATCCAGTGGCTGATGTTCCAGATGGGCGGAGTCGGCCCGATGCAAGGCCAGGCCAATGTGTTCTTCCGCTATTACCCGGAAAAACTCCAAGGCCCGATTGAGCGCTATCAGCATGAAACCCGCCGCCTGTATGAAGTGCTCGACACGCGTTTAGCCGAGGTCGAGTACTTGGCCGGCGACTACAGCATTGCCGATATCGCCACCTACCCTTGGGTGCGGGTGCATGACTGGGCCGGCGTCGCGGTCGATGGCCTCAGTCATTTGCAGCGCTGGATGGCGGCCCTCGTCGAACGGCCGGCAGTGCAACGTGGTTTGCTGGTACCACAGCGTGAAGCGGATGCGGCGGCGGTGGTTAAGGCCGCGCAATCGATCCTCACCCGTTGAGGAACCAGATGCGTTTATTCACTATGTTCAGTTTGGCCCTGTGGACGGGTCTGGCCGCGGCCGCCGATGTTGCCGACAGCCAGGATTTGTCGGTGTTGCCGCGTTTTGCCCGGGCCGAAATTGTCGACTTCCGCCAAAGCAGTGGGCAAGAGCGGGTCTTTCCGGCCGGTTCAATCCGCCGCATCAGTGGCCAATTGCGCATGGAGGCGCAAGTGGCCACCTTGGGCCAACTGACCGCCTTGACCTACGCCTTGCCCATTGAGCACAGCAGCAACGAGGCCTTCGATGCCGCGCGGGCAAACCTGCAGCGGCAAGGCGCGCAGTTACTGTTTTGGTGTCAGGGCCGCGATTGCGGCTCAAGCAACCTGTGGGCCAATAACGTGTTTGCCAATGCCCAGTTGAATGGTGGCGATGATCAGCAAAGCTATGCACTGCTGCGCCTGGCGCCGCCATTGCAAGACAGTCTGTTGGCGTTGTATGGCATCACCCGTGGCAATCGCCGGGCGTATTTGCACGTCGAGCAATTGAACGCCAGTGCGCCGCTGGGGGAACTATTACCCAGCCCGGCGACCTTACTGCGTGAGCTCAAGAGCAGTGGTGAGCTGGTGCAGCCCCATTTGTCCGGTGAGCCCACAACCCAATGGGTCACAGTGCTGGTACGCAGCTTGCAGATGGACAGCACCTTGCGCGTCAGTCTCAGCGGTGCCCATGCCGGCGCTTGGCTCGACGCATTAAGCGCCCAAGGGGTGCGTGCTTCACGCCTGCAACTGGGCGACAGTCCGGCAGCTGGGCTGAGCATTAAACTGCTGCGTGAGTAAGGTTGCGCGCAGTGCCGCAGCTCTACTGTTGCACTTGATTCAGTCGGCAATAACAGCGCTTTTATTTTTTGCATGGAGCAAGTCCTGATGTTCAATAACGACCGCCTGTTGGGGCAGATTCTGCTGCTGACACTGTTGGGCGCGTGCATTTTGGTGCTGGCGCCGTTCTGGTCAGCGCTGTTTTGGGCAGCGGTACTGGCGTTTGCCAGTTGGCCGCTGATGCGCCTGCTCACCGGCCTGCTGCGGGGCAGCGTGACCCAAGCTGCGCTGTTGCTGACCCTGGCCTGGATGGTGGCGTTGGCGCTGCCGCTGGTGTGGCTAGGGTTTAATCTGGCTGACCATATCCAGAGCGCCGTGGCCTTTATCAAGGATGTGCAGGTCGATGGCCTGCCCGAGCCACCCCTCTGGCTGGCCGCTGTGCCGCTGGTGGGTGAGCGTTTGGTAGGTATCTGGAACACCATTGATCAACAAGGTGCCGCCTTGTTTGCCAGTGTTCGACCCTATCTGGGCGAGGTCGGCAATTGGCTGCTGGCGCGCAGCGCCCAGATTGGCGGCGGTTTGCTTGAGCTGATACTGAGCCTGGTGCTGGTGTTCTTTTTTTACCGTGACGGCCCGGCCTTGGCGCACTTTGTCCATGCCATGCTGGAGCGCTTGATCGGTGAACGGGCTGGCCACTATCTGCATCTGGTGGCCGGCACCGTGCAACGGGTAGTTAACGGTGTGATCGGCACCGCAGCGGCGCAAGCGGTGCTGGCCTTGATCGGTTTTATGATCGCTGGAGTGCCGGGAGCAATTCTGCTGGGCATGCTGACCTTTGTCTTTAGCCTGATCCCGATGGGCCCGCCGCTGATCTGGATACCGGCCACGGCTTGGCTGGCCTGGAAGGGCGAATACGGCATGGCAGTATTTCTCGGTATCTGGGGCGCGCTGATCGTCAGCGGCGTGGATAACGTGCTCAAGCCTTACCTGATTAGCCGCGGCGGCAACCTGCCGTTGGTGGTGGTGTTGCTCGGGGTATTTGGCGGCATTCTGGCGTTTGGCTTTATGGGCCTGTTCCTCGGCCCGACCTTGCTGGCGGTGGCCTACAGCCTGCTCAAGGACTGGATCGGTAACCCGGCCATAGAGCCCGCAGCCGCTAAAAACTAACGCGAATCGGCCAGTCGGGTGGCTGGCCGACTCGACTCAGGCCGACAGACTGATCTGACTGCCCAGCTTGACCGCTGGTGACGGCGGGGGGCTGCTATCGAGGACAGCAATCTACAGCTATATTCAAGCCATAACGCTCAGCGGTTTTACCATTTGGATTAAGGGCGTCGCTCTCTATGCAGTCTTTGCCTGCCGTGTACCTGCGTAAAACCTTGGCTTTGTTGTTATGGGCGGCCGGCGAGGTTGGCGCCGTCACAGTCTCGGCCAGCACGCCAAGCGAGCTGCCGGCGGCGCAACTGCAATTAGCCCAAGCCTGGATTGCCCGTGAGTTTCAACCCTCAACCCTCAGCAGCGAGCAACAGCTGGCGGAGATGAGCTGGTTTATTCGCGCGGCGGCGCCCTATCGCGGTCTGCAGATTCGGGTGGTGTCGGAAAATATCGGCACCCATGTGTATGAAAGCAATGTACTGGCACGGGCTTTTGCCCAGATCACCGGGATTGACGTGGTGCATGAAGTTACCGGCGAAGACGATGTGGTCAAAAAACTCCAGGCGCAGATGCAAACCGGCCTGCCGCTCTACGATGCCTACGTCAATGACAGCGATTTTATTGGTGCGCACTTTCGCATGGGCAAGACCCTGGTGTTATCCGATTACATGCTAGGCGAGGGTCGTGGGGTGACTTCGCCAACCCTGGATCTGGCCGACTTTATGGGCTTGCGCTTTACCAGCGGGCCGGATGGCAAACTCTATCAATTACCCGATCAGCAGTTCGCCAATCTCTACTGGTACCGGCAAGACTGGTTCAGTCGCCCGGAGTTACAGCGGGCCTTTAAACAGCGTTACGGCTACGAACTGGCGGTGCCGCAAAACTGGACTGCCTATGCAGACATCGCCGAGTTCTTCTCGGTGCATGTGCGCGAACTGGATGGTAAACGGGTGTGGGGTCATATGGACTACGGCCGTCACGACCCATCGCTGGGTTGGCGTTTCTCCGATGCCTGGCTGGGGCTGGCCGGGGTGGGAGATGCGGGCTTGCCCAATGGTTTACCGGTGGATGATTGGGGGATTCGGGTGGAAAACTGCCACCCGGTCGGCGCCTCAGTGAGCCGTGGCGGCGCACTTGACAGCCCGGCTGCGATTTACGCCATGACTAAATACAAGGAGTGGCTGGATAAATACGCACCCCCCGAGGCGCGGAAAATGACCTTTAACAGTTCTGCCGAGTGGGTGCCAAAAGGTCAGATCGCCCAGCAGATCTTTTGGTATACGGCCTTTGTGCCCGACCTGTTAAAGCCCGGTGGCGCACTGGCCAATGCCGATGGCAGCGCCCGTTGGCGAGTGGCGCCGTCGCCGGTCGGGGCCTATTGGCAAACCGGGATGAAGTCCGGCTATCAGGACGCCGGCTCCTGGACCTTGCTGAAAAACACCGCCGCCGACCGTCAAGCGGCCGCCTGGTTGTATGCCCAATTTACCGTGTCAAAGACTTTGTCGCTGCGTAAAACCCTGGTTGGTCTGACGCCCATTCGCATCTCCGATGTGCAATCGGCGGCCATGACTGAAGCGGCGCCACGCTTGGGTGGTCTGGTGGAGTTTTATCGCAGTCACGCCCGCGATGTCTGGACGCCAACCGGTACCAATGTGCCGGACTACGCATCCCTCGCACCCTTGTGGTGGCAAGAGCTAGGCCCGCTGGTGGATGGCCGGCAGAGCGTGACCAGCAGTCTGCACAACCTCGCCAGCAAAATGGATCTGGAGTTGGCGCGCATCGCCGAACGTGGCGAGATGCAACAGTGTGAACCGCGCCTGGGCCAGCCAAGGGATGCCGCTTACTGGCTGGCCCAACCCGGTGCGCCGGCACCCAAGGCCGATGAACAGCCCCCCGGACAAACCCTGAGTTACCCCGAGGCGATTCGCAAATGGCAGTAGTGCGGCGCCAACGCCGCCGGCGGCTTTGGCCGCGCGTTTTGGTGTTGCTGGCCAGTCTGTGGGGCGGCCTGAGCATGGCCGATCAAGCGCCCATCCAACTGCTGACCTTCGACGAACCGCCCTGGGTCGATGCACAACAAACACCGTTGCAAGGGCCGACCATCGAGTTGATCAAGGAACTCTTCACCCTGGCGGGCGTGCCTTATAGCATCAAGGTATTGCCACTGAAGCGGGCCTTGATGATGGCCAACACTCGGCCCGGAACCTGCGTGTTCCCGATTGAACGCAGCCAAGAGCGGGAAACCGGCCTGCGTTGGATCAGCCCGCTGGTGGTCAGTCGTTATGGTTTTTACGCAGCGCCAGGGCAGGCCATGAACTTGCAAACGCTGGAGGATGCCCGGCCTTATTCGATTGCCAGTTACCTGGGCAGTGGCGTCGGTGAATACCTGCTCAGCCGTGGTTTTAAGGTGGTGGAGGTCAGTAGCGCCAAGCTCGGGCCGAATATGCTGGCGCACCAGCGTTTTGATTTATGGGTTTCCGATACCCGTACCGCAGAGGCCCTGAACGCCTCTGCCGGGCCAACGCTGGGCAAACCGGCGCTGGTGTTTCTCAGCACCTTGCGCGCCATGGGTTGTCATCCTGATACCAGCAACATCAGCCTGGAGTTGCTGCAAACCGCGCTATTGCAACTGCTGCGCACACAGCAGTGGCGCGAGAAAGTCTTTAGTCAGCAGTTCTAAGCCAGCCAGTTAATGCTCGCCCAGGCGCCCAGTCAGTGGGGGAGAAGGGGTGGCGCGGCAGAATTTAACCAGCAAATATTGCCGCCTACTTTGCCCGGCCGGCCCAAGCCAGTAGCATCGGCCAACGCCCCTCAAGGAAAGACCCATGCGCAGCAAATTAGAAGCCTGTATCCAGGCGGTGAATCAGGTGGTGTTGGGTAAGGAGCCGCAGGTCCGGCTGGCGCTAAGTTGTTTACTGGCCCGTGGCCATTTGCTGATTGAAGACTTGCCCGGCATGGGCAAAACCACCCTCAGTCAGGCCTTGGCGCGGGTGTTGGGGTTGAGTTTTCAGCGCATTCAGTTCACCTCGGATTTACTCCCCGGTGACATTCTCGGCACCTCGGTCTTTAACAAAGACAACGGCCAGTTTGTGTTTCATCCGGGGCCGATTTTTGCCGAGTTAGTGCTGGCCGATGAGATCAATCGCGCCACTCCCAAGAGCCAGAGTGCCTTGCTGGAGGCCATGGAGGAGGGCCAGGTGACCATTGAAGGTGCGACCCGGCCGCTGCCTGATCCGTTCTTTGTGATTGCCACGCAGAATCCGGTTAGCTCCGGCGGGACTTTCAACTTGCCCGAGTCGCAACTGGACCGGTTTTTGATGCGTCTGTCCCTGGGTTATCCGGCCCTGGCGGCGGAAAAAGCCCTGTTGCTGGGCGAGTCACGCCGCGGCTTGCTGCCGCGCATGCAGCCGCTGTTGGGGCATGCCGAATTGGCCCTGATTCAAGCCGAAGTGCCCAAGGTGCGGGTCAGCGATGCGCTGGTCGATTACCTGTTGCGCCTGGTTGAGGCCACCCGCACCCAGCCACAATTTGCCTGGGGCTTGTCGCCACGGGCCAGCTTGGCCTTGTTGGCTGCCGCCAAAGCCTGGGCGTTTTTGGCCGGGCGCGATTATGTGATCCCGGAGGATATTCAAGCGGTGCTGCCCTCAGTGGTCGGCCACCGCTTGCGTGAACTCGCGGACCCTGCCGGACACGGCGGCGGCGCCCTGGTGCAGTGGTTACTACGCGAAGTCCCGGCATTGTGATGTTTGCCGCGCAAATCAAACCGCGCTGGAATCGTTGGCTGGTTAAACGTATTCCACCGGCGGCGAGCGTGCTGCTCAATCAACGGCGGATTTTCATTATTCCCAGCCGGACCGGAGCGGCGTTTGCGCTGGTCTTGTTGCTGATGCTGCTGGCGGCGATCAACTATCAGAATAGCCTGGCCTACAGCCTGACTTTTTTGCTCACGTCCTTGTTTATCGTGGCGATCCTGCACACCTATCGTAACCTGGCGGGTTTGACGGTTAAGGCGGTAGGCGCCAACGCGGTATTTGTCGGCGAGCACGGCTGTTTTCGCCTGCAGTTGCTCAGTGGCAATCGTGGCCATCAGGCGATTGCCTTGGGTTGGACGGCCAGCGATCTGCAGGTGTTGGATGTGACCGCCTTAGGGGTAAGCGACTGCGAGTTGCGCCTGCTGGCCACTCAGCGCGGCTGGTTGCGCCCCAGTCGCCTGAGGGTGGAGAGCCGCTTTCCGCTGGGGGTTTTAGTCAGCTGGAGTTGGCTTGATCTGGATCAGGCGCTGCTGGTCTATCCGCGGCCAATCGCCGCCGACTTGCCGGCCAATGCCGGTGAGGGCGCCGATGAGGAAGAAGACGGCGTGCGCATTCGCGGCCAAGGCAGTGATGATTTTCAGGGGCTGCGCAGTTATCAGCCCGGCGACTCGAAAAAACGCCTGCACTGGAAAGCCTATTCCCGTGGCCAAGGGCTATTGGTCAAGGATTTTGCCGCCCTGGCCGGACGCGATATCTGGCTCGACTTTAACCAGTTAGGTGGCGACGTCGAGACGCGTCTGTCGAAACTCTGTCATTGGGTCTTACAACTGTCGGCTAGCCAACAGCCCTTTGGCCTGCGCCTGCCGGGGCTGGAATTGCCGGTTTCCACGGGCGTAGCCCAGCGCGACGCCTGTTTACGCGCCCTGGCGCTGTTTGGCGGCCCGGTATGAGTGGGACAAAGCTCGCGGCCAGCCAGCCGCCAATCCCGCGCATCAGCCTGACCTGGTTGTTGGTGGCCCAAGCCTTGGTGATAGTGCCGCACATCGGTCATTTGCCGCTCTGGGTGCTGGCGCTGTGGTTGTTTTGCGCCGGCTGGCGGGTGCAGATATTTCGCATGCGCGCCGGTTATCCGAATGCCTGGGCCAAGGCAGGCTTGATGCTGGCCGCCGGTGCGGGCGTGCTGTTGTCGCGGGGCAGTTTGATCGGCTTGGACGCCGGCGTGGTCCTGCTGATTGCCGCCTTCGTGTTGAAGTTGGTGGAGCTGCGCACTCAGCGCGATGCCTTGGTGCTGATCTTCTTAGGCTTTTTTTGTGTGGTCACCGCTTATCTGTTTGATGACAGCCTGACCGCCGCGGCTTTCAGTGCCTTGCCGATCAGCGCGCTGTTGGCGGCGCTGATCGGCCTGCAACAAAGCCACCTGGCCATGCGCCCTTGGCCGACGCTGCGCTTGGCGCTGGTGATGCTGGCGCAAGCCTTGCCCTTGATGCTGCTGCTGTTTGTGTTTTTCCCGCGTCTGGCTCCGCTGTGGTCGTTACCTAATCCGGGCAATCAGGCCCGCACCGGGTTGTCCGACAGTATGACGCCGGCGGATATTGCCGAGTTGAGTAAATCGGCAGAACTGGTGTTTCGCGCCACGTTCGATGGCCCGCTGCCGGAGCGCAATCAGTTGTATTGGCGCGCGTTGACCTTTGAACAGTTCGATGGCCGGCGCTGGTCGCAAGCGCCGGTTGGCCAGCTCTTGGCGCCGCCAACCTGGAGCAAAAACGGCTCGCCACTGACCTACAGCATCATCATGCAGCCCAGTGGGCAAAACTGGTTATTTGCCCTCGATGTGGCGCAGAGCAACGCGGCGGACATCCAGCACATGAGCGACTTCAGCCTGCAACGCAAGTTGCCGGTGGAGCAGACCCTGCAGTACGCGGTTAACTCCTGGCCGACGGCGCTGCGTGCCCCCGCTGCGCTCAGTGCCAGCCTGGCCCACGACCTGCAGTTGCCGGCCAGTGGCGACCCCCGCAGCCGGGCCTGGGCGGCCGAGTTGCGCGCGCAATATCCAAGCAATGCGGCCTTGGTGCAGCAGGTGCTGACGCACTTTAACCGTGAACCTTTTGGCTACACCCTCAAACCACCGCCTGTTGGCGTGAACAGCATCGACGAATTTCTGTTTCGCACCCGTCGTGGTTTTTGCGCCCATTACGCCGGGGCCATGACCTTTGTGCTACGTGCGGCCGGGATTCCGGCCCGGGTGGTGGCGGGTTATCAAGGCGGTGAGCTGAATCCTGCCGGCAGATTTTTAACCGTGCGCCAGTTCGACGCCCACGCCTGGGTCGAGTATTGGCAAGCCGGGCAGGGCTGGATCAGCGTCGATCCGACCTTTCAAGTGGCGCCCGAACGAATCGAGCAGGGCTTGGAGCAGGCGCTGAGTGCCGAGCAGAGCTTTCTGGCCGATTCACCCTTGTCGCTGCTGCGCTATCGCAATATTGGCTGGCTCAATACGGTCCGCCAGGGCTGGGATAATCTCAACTACGGCTGGCAGCGCTGGGTGCTCGGTTATCAGACTGAGCAACAGTTGCGGTTCTTGCAACGCTGGTTCGGGAGGATGGACAGCCAGTTGTTGCTGCTCGCCCTGGTCGGTGGCGGCGGGTTGTTGCTGGGCGTTTTGACGCTGTTTTTGTTCAAACCATGGCGCCGCGAGCAAGACCCACGGCTGCGGCAGTTTTTGCGCTTCCAAGGTTTGCTGGCGCGCCACGGTGTGCAGCGTTTGCCCGCCGAAGGACCACGGGCTTTTGCCCTGCGCGCCGCGGCCGAGTTGCCGGCGCAAAGCGCGGCAATCCAGCACTTCGCTGCAGCCTTCGAGGCCCAGCAGTACGCGCTCAGTCACCCTGATCCGCTGGCCTTACGGCGTGCCTTGGCAACACTGCGGCGGGCCTTGCCCTGGCGTTTTAGCCGCGGCTAGCTCCGCGCTGCGACCATTGGCCACTTCCCGATGGGCGCTTGGCGAGTAGTCTGGACAGTTAGTCATGGAGGGCCGTGCAGTGCGGGGGTTTGTCGATCATTTGGTGGCGCAACTGTTGGCCGTGCAGATCAATCTGTATGCCTGCCGTGCGCGTTTAGAGGCGCGCACCGATGCCGAGGCGTTGCATGATCTGCGCATTGCCGTGCGTAAACTGCGCAGTTTGCTGCGGCCGTTACGTGGGCTGGTGGACTTTATTGCCCTTGAGCAAACGGCCCGCACGCTGGGCCAACTCAGCGGGCCGCTACGCGATGCCGAGGTGTTGTTGGTGCAATTGCAGGCCTGCGCAGCGCAGCGGCCGCAACAGGCTCGGCAGCAGCAATTGGACGTCGGCTATGGGCAGCTATTAGCCAGCCCCGAGTTGCAGGCATTGTTTGCGGCGCTGGATGCCAGCGTCGCGGTTTGCCGGCACGCGCAAGCCTGTGGCGCCTTGCGAGGTGCGGTTAAGCACACGGCCAAGGGCTTGGCGAAGAACCGCAAGCGCCTGCAACGGGCCTTGAATGAACCGGGCACCGATCGCCATCGCCTGCGCTTGTTGATCAAACGGCTGCGCTACAGCGCGCAAGCCTATCCCCGTTGCAAACTGCTCAGTAAGCCCCAGATGAGGGCATTAAGCGCGGCGCAAAGCGCCTTGGGGGATTGGCATGATCACCTGCAATGGCTGGCAGGCGCCCAGCAGCAGAGTGATCTGCAGCCCTTGGTCAGTGCCTGGCAAGCCGCGCTGGTACAGGCCGAGCAGCAGAGTGAGCAAAAGTTGCGCACACTGCAGCGGCTGCTGCACGGCAGTCGCAGTTAATACTGCGCACTATTGGCTTAACTGCCCTGTTGGTCGGCTACCGCTGCGCGCACGGCATCCGCTAGGATCGACCTTGAACTTAAAACCGAGGTCAGCATGACGTTTTATCAATTAATTCAAGCCGTACGCAGCAACCCGCAAACCATGCAGGTTCCCGCCACATGGGGCCAGGGCCGTGCCGGTTTCGGCGGGCTGGCCGTGGCCTTGGTATTTGCCGCCATGCAGGCCAAGGTGCCGGCGGGCCGGCCGGTGCGCTCGTTGGCGGTGACCTTTGTCGGGCCCTTGGCCGTGGATGCACCGGTGAGCTTTGCGGTTGAGGTGTTGCGCGAAGGCAAGGCAGTCAGTCAGGTGTTGGGCCGCGCCGTGCAGAATGGCCAGGTGGTGACGCTGGTGCAGGGCAGTTTTGGCGCTGCCCGGGATTCGGTCATTGCGGTGCCGGCCTTGGCCGCGCCGATCATGAAGCCGGCTGCCGAGTGCCAGGAACTGCCCTATATCGAAGGCGTAACCCCTGAATTTACCCGTTACCTGGCCATGCGCTGGGCGGTGGGCGGCATGCCGTTTACCAATAACAAGTCGCGGGAAATGGGTGGTTGGGTGCGGCTGCGCGAGCATGATCCAGTCGAGACGCTGAATGAAACCCACTTATTGGCGTTGGTTGATGCCTGGCCGCCCGCGGTATTGCCGCACCTGAGCGCGCCGGCGGCAGGCAGCTCCTTGACCTGGACGATTGAATTTATCCAGCCATTGGCGGCCTTGAACACGCTCGACTGGTGCATGTACCACGCGCAAGTCGAGCACGCCCGCGATGGTTATGGACATATCGCCGCCGAGCTCTGGAGCCCCAGCGGCGAGTTGCTGGCCCTGAGCCGGCAAACGGTCACGGTATTTGCCTAGCTAATAGGTTTGTGGCGCTCTACACCTTGAGCTGGCGAATGGCTTTACTCAATTCGCCGGCCAGCCCAGCCAGCTGGTCGCTGGTGGCTGCGGAATCCAGGGTTTGCTGCACGGTTTGCTCGGTGACATCGCGGATGCTGATCACGGCGCGGGTCATTTCTTCGGCCACCTGACTTTGCTGCTCGGCGGCCACGGCGATTTGCGTGTTGCTGTCGCGCATCTGCGCCACCGCCTCGGTGATGGCACTCAAGGCCAGCCCGGCTTCCTGGGCTTGTTGCACACAGCCGTCGGCTTTGAATGAGCTTTCTTGCATAAAATCGACGGCATCGCGGGTGCCGGTTTGCAGCGCGCCGATCATCTTGGTGATTTGCTCCGTTGAGCCTTGCACGCGCTTGGCCAGGTTGCGCACTTCATCGGCCACCACGGCAAAGCCCCGGCCCATTTCACCGGCGCGGGCGGCCTCGATGGCGGCGTTCAGGGCCAGCAGGTTGGTCTGCTCGGCAATGCCGTGAATCTCGCTGACCACACCGCTGATTTTTTGGCTGTCGACCGCCAGCTGAGTAATCATTTGGGCGGTTTGTTGCACGCCGGTGGACAGCCCGGCAATCGACTCGCCCACCCGGCGCACGGCACTTTGTCCGTCTGCCGCGAGTTGATTAGCGGCGCTCGATTGGTCGCGGGTGCTGGCGGTGTAGTCGGCGATATGTTGCACGGTGGCCGACATCTCATTGATCGCGGTGGCGGCTTGATCGGTTTCGCTTTGCTGGCCGAGCATGCCGCTGCGGACATTTTGCATATTGTTGGCCAAGCGTTCGGCGTCGGCATCCAAACGGCCGGCGGCTTGGGCGACAGTGCTGACGACGCGTTGAAAACTGCTTTGCATCGCATTAAAGGCACTGGCCATCTGGCCCACTTCATCGGCGCTGACCCTGCTCATCCGCTCGGTTAGATCACCACTTTTGGCCACGTGCAACATCATGTCTTTGAGGTTGTTGAGTTGCGCTAAGAGAAAGCGAATCAACAGCTGCGAAGAGGCCATCAACACCAGCATCAAGATGCACACCACCCAGGCATAGCTCACTGCCTGTTGACGAAATACCTGCGCAAAGCTTGGCGCGTAGGCCAGCAGGGCGAGTTTGTGGTTGCTGCCAAGGTTGATAACCACAGCGCCGATCAGCAGTTCGGCAGGGCCGTTGCCCCGTGCGTTTAACTCGACCCAACCCTGGGCGCGGCCCAGTTGCGTGGTGTCCACGCCGGCCAGCACGGGGCGTTCACCACTGGCAAAGCTGAGCAGGTTGCCGGCTTTGGGTAGCGGTTGATCGGCTGGCCAGGCTTTGAGTACTTGCGCCTGCGCTTGGGCGCTCTGCTGCGCGGCGTGGCTGGCAGCTTGCTGGTCTATGTGCATGGCATACAACACCAGCAATAACAGGGTGACGCAAGCCACCGCATTGACGGCCCAAAACTTGTATTTCAGTGACAAATCACTCAACCAGGAAGCCATGATGATCCTTTGATTAACCCGTGAATAAAACTGCCAACTGGCAAAGTGCCGCCATTGTTCTACAGCGCGCAACTTGAGTTGTTGACGGGTATCAATAGCGGCGCGGTGAGGTTAACGGCTGAGCGTTGGCCGGCTTTAGTCGGTATCAGTAATAACCGCGTCGATACTCGGCAGCTTGAAGAACAATCTGGCGCAGGCGCTGGTTTGCTCGGCCAGCAGTTCTAGGCTGACTTCACGGTGCAGGGCCACTTCGCGCAGTACCTCGGACAAATAGGCCGGCTCATTTTGCCCGCCCTTGGGTTTTGGCCGCAGGCTGCGGGGCAATAGATAAGGCGCATCGCTTTCGAGCATCAAGCGGCTGCTGGGGATCTCGCGCAGCAGCGGATGCAGGTGACTGCCGCGACGTTCGTCGCAGACCCAGCCGGTGATGCCGATGTGTAAATCCAGATCGAGGTAGTTAAACAACGCGCGTTTTTCCCCGGTGAAGCAGTGCACCACGGCTGCCGGCAGTTGATCGCGAAACTCGCGCACAATCGCCAGCAGCCGCTGGTCGGCGTCACGCTCATGTAAAAACACCGGCAGTTGCAACTCAACCGCCAGCGCAAGCTGCTGCTCCAGGACTTTCTCTTGCAGCGGGCGCGGGGCGATGTCGCGATTAAAATCCAGCCCACACTCACCGACGGCGCGGCAGCGGGGCTGCTTGAGCAGACTATGCAACTGCCGTGCAGTATCGGCATTCCAGCTGCTGGCATCATGGGGGTGCACCCCGACGGTGGCGAACAGTCGCGCAGCTTCTGGGTCCAATTGCTCGCACAGTTGCAGGGCTTGTTCGCTGCCTGGCAGGCTGGTGCTGGTCAGCACCAATTGGCATACGCCGGCGTCGAATGCGCGCTGCAGCACGGCCTCGCAGCGGTTGGCAAAGCTTGGGTGGGTCAGATTGACGCCAATGTCGATGAGCTGCATGGTGAACCCTCAGTAACCAGCCGGGCAGCATAACAGGCCGGGTTAACACTGCGGCACGCGGCCCTGTGGCCCTCTAGTAATACTCGGTAAAATATCAATAAATTGTTAATTAACAAATAGTTATGGGTATTTTTTAATGTGCTTGTGAAGCATGCGCTGGCGCACGGCCAGCCGCTGTGCGAACCTCCGCGCCCCGTTTTAGTAAGCCCTCAACCGCCTGCGGGTACTATTGCTGGCCAGTGTTTGCTGGCAGAGTTTGGAGAATCGATGCGCCGACGGCTGTTGATCTGTCTATTGGCCTTATTGCCGTTGTCGGCCAGTGCGCGCATGGCTGAGTCGCTGCGCGTTGATAAAAGTGCGGTGCCCGCCCATGATCTGGCCGAGATTCGCAGCACTGGCGTGTTACGCGTGCTGATCAATCAAAATCGCAACAGTTCAGCAATCGTTAAAGGCCAGGCGGTGGGCACTGAGCAACAACGGCTGCGGGCGTTCGAGCAGTATTTGAATCGCGACAACAGCCGCAAGCTCAGTATCAAATTAATCCCCAAAGCGAAAAATCAATTGTTACCGGCGTTATTGCGCGGCGAAGGTGATTTAGTCGTGCCCGGTGAGTTGCTTAACCCAAGCAAAGATCAAACGGTTAGCGCCAGCCGGGCGCTGCATGCGCAGGTGCCGCTGGTGCTGGTGAGCGCTAAGGGCGCACGGCGCTATTTGCGCCTGCAGCAATTAGCCGGCCGCAGCCTGACGCTGGCCCAAGGCAGTGCGGCCGATGAGGCGGTCCGCCAGGTTAATCAGCAGTTGGCCGAGCGTCAGTTGGCGCCGATTTTAATTGAGTGGGCCGACCCCAGCTTGGCGGTTGAAGATGTGCTGGAGATGGTCCAGGCCGGTGTCTACCCGCTGACGGCGGTGGAGCTGCCGATTGCCGAGCGCTGGGCCAAGGTCATGCCCAAGCTGCGCATCGACCGCCATCTGCAGCTGGATAACCGCAGCGATATGCAGTGGTACTTATCGCGCCAGGCGCCGATGCTTGGCGCGACCCTTGAGCGTTTTTTGCAAAGCTATGTCAGCCCGGCGGATCAGGATGCGGCCTTTTTGCGGGTTAATCGCCGTGCCTATAGGGTGCATAACCCCTTGGCCCGCGCTGATCGGCAAAAGCTGGAAAAACTGCGCCCGCTGTTGCAACGCCACGCCTCGCAAAACAACTTCGACTGGTTGAGTTTGGCCGCGCTGGCCTATAAAGAATCTTCGTTTAATCCGCGGGCCCGCAGTGGCAATGCCCCCAGCGGCTTGATGCAAATTACTGCCAGCGCCGCGCAAAGCGTCGGGGTGAGCAATAGGCAGACCCTGGAGGGCAATGTACAGGCGGGAGCCAAATACATGAGCATGCTGCGCCGGCGTTTTTTTGCCAGCCCACAAATTGCCGAATCTGAACGTTTGGCCTTTGTGCTGGCGGCCTACAACATGGGCCCGGAGCGGGTGCAAGGCCTACGCGCCGAGGCGCGACGGCGCGGTTTGAACCCCAATCAATGGTTTTTTCAGGTCGAGCGGGTGGCGATGGAACAGGTCGGTATGGGGGTGGTCGGCTATGTCAGCAGCGTCAACAAGTACCAGCTTGCCTTTGCTCGCGAGCGAGCGAGCCTTGAACGATCTAAATCGCCGGCTAAAGTCGCAAAATAATCAGATTATTCGATTGGTTTTATCCGTAATTTGCGATTTTTAATATCTGATAATTCGTTAATATGACAACCACAAATTACTGACCTCAAGGACTATCGCCATGCGTGCACTGCTCAACAGCCTTCTTAGAACTCAAGCCGGTTATGGCGTCAGCCTCTTGCGAGTGGTTACCGGCCTGACGTTTATGGCCCACGGTTCGCAAAAGCTGTTTGGCTGGTTTGGTGGCTACGGCTTGGCCGGTGTCGCCCAGTGGATGGAAAGTATCGGCATTACCCCTGGCTACCTGATGGCCGCCTTGGCTGGCAGTGCCGAGTTCTTTGGTGGGTTGGCGTTGGTGGTGGGTTTGCTGGTGCGTCCGGCAGCCGTTTCGTTGCTGATTGCGATGCTGGTGGCGATCATTAGCGTGCACTGGGCCAATGGCTTTTTCATTACCGAAAGCGGCTTCGAATACGCCATGATCCTGGGCTTGATCAGTGCCGTGATACTGATCGAAGGCGCCGGCAAGTTGTCGTTGGATCGGCGTATCGCCGGCTAATCCGCGCCGCTGCCCACAACGCCCAGCCAACAGTGTTGGGCGTTGTGCTGTTTACTGCGGCGTTTTTTGGCTGCTGGCGAGTTCAGCGCTGGCGGCTAAACGCAAACGCTCTTGCGGATTGAACTGTTCATTGCTCAGGCGATTAACGGCAGCATTCTTATCCGCCGTGGTTAACCCCGGATTCGCTTGGATGGCGGCGGCGGCTTGCTGGTAGCTGCTCAGTCGCTGCTGCCAGTTCTGCCGCTGCTGATCGAGGCTGGCCAGCCGATTGGCCGCCTGCGTGCCGACTAATTGCTGACGCAGTTGCTGGATTTGCTCCGGGCTAGCACCGGCGGCCTGCAGTTGGGCGGTTTGTGCGCGTAATTCGCTGTGCAATTGCGGCAACACGCTGGCTTGCAGCTCTTCTGGCAAGTTATTGCGCAGTTTGTCGATGGCCAGGCCTTTAGCCGCAGCGTCGAGCTTTGGGTCTTGCTGCACGGCCAAACGGGCAAGGGTGAACTGGTTGTAACCTTCCTCACTGGCAAAAAAAGCCTGATGGGCCTCGGGGCTGAATAACCGGGCGCGCAAAGCTTGTACGGCGCGCTCGCGCAGGCTTAGGCCGTCCAGGCTGCTCAGCTGTGGCAGGTCGCGTTCAAGCTGCAGCAATTGACGTTTGTAGTCGAGGTATTGCGTCAGCAGTTCGCGCGCTTGGCCCTGCGCTGGTTGCTGCAGTTGTGCGCCTATATAAGCCTCCAGGCGCGCCAAGGTTACCGGCAAGCTGTCTTCACCGAGGGCGGTGAGGAAGTAGTCAAAAATTTGCACGATGTCGCGGGTGATCAGCAGATTGCCGGCTGGGTCGACGCTGAATGTCCCATCCACCTGAGTGCCGTTAAAAGACGCCGGCATGGCCGTTGGTTGCTGCTTGGTTTGCCTGGCTGCGGTCTGCGCCACGGAGTTGTTTGGAGTCTTGCTTAGGTTGGCGGCGTTGCTCGGCGGGGCGGCGTTTTGTTGTGCTGGCTGCGCTGTGGGCAGCGGCTCTGCGAGGTAAAACAGCAGCGCAGCGCCACTGACAAGCAACGGTGGCAATAACCAGATGGCTTTTTTCACGCAAAATTCTCACTAGAGCCCGCAGCGCTAACCGCTGCGGGCGCGGGGTTACAGGCTGGCGTTTTTCAGCCGATTGGCGTGTTGGCGATAGACGCTGACGGGGCTGGTTTCAAACAGGCTGGTGAGCCCTAACGTCTGATTCACCTCGTCGAGGTGGTTCATCCGGTAGTTGTCGCGAATCACCTTGCCAAGGTGCGAGCTGCAACGCCCGACCAAGCCGTCATTAGCCTCACCTTTGAAGGTCAGCGAGCCTGCGCCAGTCAGCAAGTCAGTCGGATCAAGGAAGTTGGTCAACGGACTGGTGCCACTCCATGAGTAGTAACTGATGCCATTTACCCGGTAAGCGCCTTCACCGCAGGCGCTGGTTGGAACCCCTTGCGGGAACTTCGCATTGAAGCTTGCCGCCCCGACGCTGTTAAGCGACGCCAGGGCGCCCAAGGCATTTTGCGGTGAGCTGCTGGGGTTGCTGGACAGCAGGTTAATCACACTGGCCAGCGCATTGGTAATGCCCGCCAGCACGGCTTCACCGGCCGAACCTGGTGGCACATTGCGGATAAAATCGGCAACCGCCGAGCCTTTGTGGGGTGAGCCGATGCTGGTAATCGAGGCCACCAGATCGGGACGTACCGCGGCGACATAACGGATGGTCGGGCCGCCATGGCTGTGGCCGAGCAAGTTAACTTTACTCTGCCCGCTGATAGCGACAATTTCCTCAACCTGGGCCAGCAACTCTTCGCCGCGCGCCTCGGAGGTGTTGAGTTGGCTGACTTGGGTGACGTAGACCTTGGCGCCATCACGGCGCAAGGTTGCGGGTATGCCGTACCAGTAATCAACACCGAGCAGTTTGTCGAAACCCAGCATGCCGTGGGTCAGCACAATTGGGTACTTGGTTTGGGTGTAGCCGGTGGCGGCGTTGGCTTGGGCCGCTACGGCCAGGCAGGAAGCAATGCAAAGTGCGAGCAGCGTTTTATTGTTGTTCATTGGCGCTCTCATCGTTGACGGTTAGCGGTGGTTAACTCCTTGTTGGCTAATGCGCTGTTCCTCAGCGCCTACTGCAGCGCAACGGACAACGCACAATGCATGCCATAACCCCGCTCAAAGCCGCGCAGGCACTGGGGTTGCGGGTCTTCGCAGGCTTACATTTGTGCACTGAAATTAACTTAGGCGCGGCTTGTTACCCCAGGAAACCCAAGCGGCGCATAAGGCTGGGGTGTGCGCTCATTGATCTGCTGAATAAATTGCCAGGTAGAGGGCGAAACCAGCCGAAAGGAGGGCTTGGCGGGGTTGCAACTTGAGCCGCCAGGGAGGGCGCAGCAAACCCCGATGGACGCTATGCAGCGCCTTAACAGATCAGGCTGTCGGCTTGCCGGTAAAGCAATAACAGCTTGCGGGTAATGCTCTGCTGGATATCGGCGCGCTCAAAACTGGAAAGCCGACTGAGCTTTTGCACCTGCAGGCGGTGCAAGTGGATATAGGGCATCTGCTGATCAAATTCGCGTAAATCGCCTTTCATCATGATCGGTAGAAAGTCGTCGCCGATTTTCTTCTGGTTGCTGATGATCTGCGCCAGGGCCTGCTTGAACGGCATGGTCTTGGGGCCGGGATGGCCATTTTTGATTTCGGTGGTCAGCAGCAAACCAGGCTTACCCATGACCAAGCCGGGTAATACGCAGAGCCCGGTCTTGCGGATGGCTGCCGACTCGATGCCGTGCAAGGTGTCGTGAAACGCATAGGGGTTAGGCAGCACCACCATCTTGCGGCCCATTTCGGTCGGAAAGTGCAGGTTGTAGTTGGTGTACAACTGGCTAACCGACTCGGAGTACACGCACAGGCGGTTTTCAAATAACTGAATAAAGCGCTCGGCCAACTCACGGCGGCCCATGCTGCCTAGATCCCAGATCAGATCCTGGTTCTGCGGCTTACTCAGATCGACTTCTTGATGTTCCATGCCGCTCATGCATTCCTCACTCAGGTAACTGTCAAAGCGTGTGATTAGTCGCTGATGGCAGCCAAGTGTGCCTACGTTTGTTCAACTTTAGGTTGACCGGCTAATCGCGCAACTACTTTGCGCAGGCCGCGGGGCCCGGTTGTCAGTTTGGTTGATATTGGCAGTCATGTGCGACTGTTTGAGCCAGTTTTATCCAGGAAGGTGGAAAATTAGCCTTATCGCCCGCTGAAAATCGCCGCGCGCGACGTTGCTAACGATCCTGGTCGTTAACGGATTAGCTATGAATAAAACTGTCATGGGGAACTTGCTACAATGCGCGACTCCTAACTAGCGGTTTTTACACAGAAAATCGCCGGTGCTGGATCAATCAAGATAATTTTTCTCACGCTTTGGATATATATGGATTTTTGGCTCGCGGTACAAACGTTATTGCTCGGTGTGGTTGAAGGCCTGACAGAATTTTTGCCGATTTCCAGTACGGGACACCAGATTATCGTCGCAGACTTAGTGGGTTTTGGCGGCGATAGAGCCATAGCCTTTAATATCATCATCCAGCTCGGCGCAATTTTGGCGGTGGTCTGGGAGTATCGGCGCAAGATCCTCGAGGTGGTCGTTGGCCTGCCCAAGCAGGCCGAGGCGCAGCGCTTTACCGGTAACCTGATCATCGCCGTACTGCCGGCCGTAGTGTTGGGTGTGGCCTTTGCCGATCTGATCCATGACTACCTGTTCAATCCCATCACCGTGGCCACCGCGCTGCTGGTGGGCGGGGTGATCATGCTCTGGGCCGAGCGGCGTCAACACCAGATCTGCGTTGAGACAGTCGAGCAAATGCGCTGGACGGACGCCCTCAAGGTCGGCTGTGTGCAGTGTTTGGCGATGATCCCTGGCACCTCACGCTCCGGTGCGACCATCATCGGCGGCCTGCTGTTTGGCCTGTCGCGTAAAGCGGCCACTGAGTTTTCGTTTTTTCTGGCGATGCCAACCATGGTCGGTGCGGCGCTGTATTCGGGCTACAAGTACCGTGAGTTTTTTCAAGCCAGCGACTTGCCGGTGTTTGCCTTAGGGTTTGTCACCGCCTTTGTGTTTGCCATGATTGCGGTGCGTGGCCTGCTTAAATTTATCGCCCAGCACAGCTATGTGGCCTTTGCCTGGTACCGAATTGGCTTCGGGCTGTTGATTCTGGCCACTTGGCAGTTTGGCTGGATTGACTGGGCTACGGCGCAAGGCTGATAACCCGGCATGGCACCCCGCGAGCCGGCACACGGCCGGCATCGTTTGCTACAAAGAACTGCGCCGGTACAGCATCTGCGATTTAAGCTGTTGCTGTTTGCCGGGTTGTGCGCCTTACCTCTTTATGGCGCCACACAGTTGTGGCTGAGTTATGGGGTGGTTTGGCCATTGGCGGCTTACGGGCTATTTAGCTTGGTTAGCTTCGCCCAGTACTGGCATGACAAGGCTCGCGCCCGGCAGGGCAATTGGCGTACGCCCGAGAGTACCCTGCAACTAACCGCGCTACTTGGTGGTTGGCCCGGTGCACTGCTGGCGCAACAAGTATTTCGCCACAAGACGCGCAAGCTCGCGTTTCAGCTGCCGTTTTGGCTGCTGGTGCTGGTGCATCAAGGGCTCTGGAGCTATTGGCTGTTTGCCGATGGCCCACTGGTTGGCGCCAAGTTGTTACGATTACTGGCTTATTGATCCAGTAGTAATCCAACTTGGCGGATTTTCGGCAGCTTGCGCACCACTAACTGATGGGAACGACGCAGCAACTGCTGCAACTCGGCCTCGCTGAGCGGGACTGGGATGGCCATGCTGATCCAGTGGGCGCGGGCCAGATAGGGGGCAGGGCGGATACCGGGGCGGTCGACAAGGCCGAGGAATAAATCGCTGTCGACCTTAAAGGCCAAGCCACCACCCATAAAATCGAGAATGGCGAACATCTTGTTGCCTGCTATGGAGAACACTCGATTACTGCCCCATTTAAGGTCTTCGCGGGTACCGGGCAGTTGCAGGCAAAACTGGGCGATGGATGCTGTGGACATTTCGATGCTCGGCAATGGCTAGCTGGCGTGGGCAGAGTTAAGCGTTAGCCTAAACTGCCACGGCACAAATAAAAACGCCCCGACAAGGCGGGGCGTTTTTAACCGGCTAGCTAAGCGTCGATCAGACGATCACGCCTTGGCTGCGCAGGTAGTCATCGTAGGTGCCGCTGAAGTCGATAATGCCGTTGGCCGACAGTTCGATGATGCGCGTTGCCAGAGAACCTACGAACTCACGGTCGTGGCTGACGAAAATCAGCGTGCCCGGGTAGTTTTCCAGCGCCAAGTTCAAGGCTTCGATGGATTCCATGTCCAAGTGGTTGGTCGGTTCATCCATGATCAGCACGTTAGGCTTTTGCAGGATCAGTTTGCCGAACAACATGCGGCCTTGTTCACCACCGGAGATGACTTTTACCGACTTGAGGATATCGTCGTTGCTGAACAGCATGCGCCCCAGCGTGCCGCGAATCACCTGTTCACCGGTGGTCCACTGACCCATCCAGTCGAATAAATTCAAGTCGTCTTCGAAATCGTGGGCGTGGTCCTGGGCGTAGTAACCGAGCTCCGCGCTTTCGGTCCATTTAACCGTACCGGCATCCGGGGTCAGTTCGCCGATCAAGGTCCGCAGCAGGGTGGTTTTACCAATACCGTTCGGGCCGATAATCGCCACGCGCTCGCCGGCTTCAACCTGGAAGCTGAAGTTCTTGAACAGGGCCTTGCCGTCGAAGCCCTTGGCCATTTTGTCGATCATTACGGCCTGGCGGTGCAGCTTTTTGTTCTGTTCAAAGCGAATGAACGGGCTAACACGGCTGGATGGCTTGACCTCGGCCAGTTGGATTTTGTCGATCTGCTTGGCGCGCGAAGATGCCTGCTTGGACTTCGAAGCGTTAGCCGAGAAGCGGCTAACGAAGTTTTGCAGTTCGTTGATTTGCGCTTTTTTCTTGGCGTTGTCCGACAGCAATTGCTCGCGCGATTGGGTCGCGGCCGTCATGTACTCGTCGTAGTTGCCCGGGAATAGGCGCAGCTCGCAGTAATCCAAGTCAGCCATGTGGGTGCACACGCTGTTAAGGAAGTGACGGTCGTGGGAAATGATGATCATGGTGCTGTTGCGCTGGGTGAGGATGTTTTCCAGCCAGCGAATGGTGTTGATGTCCAAGTGGTTGGTCGGTTCGTCCAGCAGCAGCACTTCTGGATTAGAGAACAGTGCCTGCGCCAGCAATACGCGCAACTTCCAGCCCGGCGCTACTTCGCTCATCGGGCCGAAATGCTGCTCCAACGGAATACCCAGACCGAGCAGCAACTCACCGGCGCGGGACTCGGCGGTGTAGCCGTCCATTTCAGCGAACTCACCTTCGAGTTCGCCGACCTTCATGCCGTCTTCTTCACTCATTTCTGCCAGCGAGTAGATACGGTCGCGCTCGGCTTTGACCTTCCACAGCTCTTCGTGACCCATGATCACGGTGTCGATCACGGTGAATTCTTCATAGGCGAACTGGTCCTGGCGCAACTTACCCAAGCGCACGTTCGGCTCCAGCATCACCTGGCCGCCGGACGGTTCCAGATCGTCGCCGAGGATCTTCATAAAAGTGGATTTGCCACAGCCGTTAGCGCCGATCAGGCCGTAACGATTGCCACCGCCGAACTTGACGGAGACGTTCTCGAACAGGGGCTTGGCCCCGAATTGCATGGTGATATTGGCGGTGGAAATCACGAATCAGATCCAGAAAGCGAGCGCGCGAGCGCGAAAGGGGCGCGATTGTACCGGGTTGTGTCCTCTAGTGTTAGTCAGACTGCTGGATGGTGTGCGGTTAGGCCATACATGCGATGGCGATGAGCACGCCCGGTCACAGAAAGTGCTGGGTTGCCCAGACGCTTAAGTGCAGCGCCCTGGCCGCGCAAGCTCAGCACCCAGTCGGGCATGCCGCCAGTGGTGCTGAGCTTGCGGTGCATCAGCATGCACCGCAAGGAAGGGCGGCGGCGCCTCCCCTCAGATTAAGGCTATTGGTCTAATAGCGCAGCAGGCTGCTCCAGTCCGCATAAATTGGCGCGCGGCGAAACACCACGCGAAACTGCTCGGCGCTGCCTGGTGTGCTGCTCCATAGGTACAGGTGATCTTTCCAGCTGCCGGATGCCCAATGCTGCAGGTAGTAATCGCTGCCACGCACGGTGTCGCGGTCGAGAAAACGTACCGAGTCGCCATCTTTCAGGCAGGCGCTGCTGTTAACCAACTCAATGCGCAGCTGGTTGGAGGAGTCATTGGCCTTCATGTAATAGGCGTAATTGCCAGAGCCGCCACCCAGCCACCAATTTAGCCAGTAGCCTGGATGGCGACGGGATTCGACCTCCACATAGTCGCCGCTGCGAATGCAGAAACTGTCCGGGTAATACCAATTGCGCAGACTGAACAGGCTCTCGGGTTCATTGCCAGTGCCGTTGATTTTCACCCAGTCGTTAGCCGTGTTGGCGCCCGCGCGCAAGGTTTTGCCGGTGCTGGTGCTTTGCAGCAACACTTCGCCATAAAGGTTTTGTTGCGGCTTGCTGGCGCGGGTTGGCGTACTGCTATCGGCCCGGCTAAAGCCGGCTACTGGCGAGTGGTCGGAATAATCCTGGAACTGCCAGGTAGCCCCGGCCAGGGTGGCGCTCCAGCGCGGTGCGGGCGTGTCCAGAGCCTGGTTGTGCCAGAAGGGCAACTGCCGGTGATTACGCGAAACGAAGATGTAATCCAAATACTCCGGGGCATGGTTGGGGTATTGATAGTTGGCCAGACCGTTGCGGCGGGTGTCGTAGGTCGTGTCACTCCCGGCATAGCTATCTGGAGCGCTGACCTGCAGGCGTTCGAGCATGTCGCGGTATTCGTTGCTGTCCTTGATGACATTGAAGTCGCCGCCGATGAATACCACCTGATCGGCAGGAATGCCCTTGGCACTGAGAAAACCTTGCAGTTCGCTGAACTGACTGGCCCGCACGGCGCCGCCTTTGCCATCCGGGCAGCCGGTATCGGCTGCCTGGGCATGGGTGCCGATGACGTGCACGAGCTGACCATTACGGTTCAGCCGGGCGTAGACGAAGCCCTTGTTGGACAGGTAATCCGCGCCGCAGCCCTGGCTGTAAACGTACTGAATACGTTGCTCGATCGGCCAGCGGCTAACGATGGCCACACCACCATCTTCAGGGGTGCTGTCGGAGTAGGCCCCGAGGGTGGCATCCCAGCCGCTGCGGCTGCGGCCCAATACCCCGGTCTGGTGGGGGTAGTCAGTTTTCAGCCCGTCCAACAACAGGGCTGAAGCCGTGTTGTCGAATACTTCATTGAGAATTACCGCATCCTGGCCTTTGATGTAACTGGCCTGGGCGATCAGCGCAGCGCGCTGCTCTTGGCCCCAGCCGGGCTTTATCGAGGTGGGCAGCATGAACACGTTATGGGCCAGCAGCTTGAACTCGTCGCTGGGGTTGGCTTGGCTGGCTGCGGACCAAAGCAGGGGGAGTAGGGTCAGGCTGAGAAGTGGAATAAGTGGACGACGCACGGGCAAGCCTCCAATGATTGGGAGTAGCAGTCTGCCCAACGGCGGGTTGGCTCGATAATGATCGAAAGGCGTGTGGACTAGACCATGTCGTCGGAATTATCCGGGCTGCCGGTTACATCTAGGTTACCAATGTGTATTAAGGCCTCAGCTATGGACCAGGCTTGCTGAACTCATGGCGTGCGTATCAGCGCGGTAGCCCAACTGCAGGGTTAGGCCAGGTACGTCGGCTGCCTGACGGATAAGGGCAGGGCGTAAATCCGCTCGCTCTCCCACGCACAGCGGCAAGGCCGCGTAACACGACCTTAATCGCGGTAAAACACCTGCACCAGGTGGTAACCGAACGCCGATTTCACCGGGCCGTGAATCTCGCGCACGGCTTTTTTGAAAATGATCTGATCAATGACATGGACCATTTGTCCGGGGCGCACCTCCCCAAGATCACCGCCGCGTTTGCCGGACGGGCAGGTGGAGTGTTTTTTTGCCAGCACATCGAAGGCTTCGCCTTTGGCAATGCGCGCCTTTAGCGATGCGGCTTCTGCCTCGGTCTTGACCAAAATATGCCGCGCCATTGCTTTGGCCATGCTCGGGCCCTCCTGAAAATGGCCGCCATTGTGCCAGTAATTGGCGCCAATGCACGGTCAGGCGACCAGCGCCGTGGCACGCTCAGGGCCGTCACGGTCAGTCAATTTGGCCTAAAGTAGTTAGCTAACTGTTTGAAGGAAACCTGTCCATGGACCTCACCGCACTGCTGAAAACCCTCGCCAGTCAGGATGGTTCAGACCTGTATCTGGCCACCGGCGCGCCGCCCTGTGCCAAGTTTAACGGGGTGCTCAAGCCGCTGTCGGCCGAGATCTTGAAGCCTGGCGAGGTGACCGAGATTGCCAATTCGATCATGGATGGGGCCCAGCGCGAGGAGTTTGAGCGCGAGCTGGAAATGAACCTGGCGATTTCCATTCCAAGCGTCGGGCGCTTTCGCATCAATATCTTCAAACAGCGCAATGAAGTGTCGATTGTGGCGCGCAATATCAAGATGGAAATTCCCACCTTTGAGGACCTCAAGCTGCCAGAGGTCTTACTCAAGACGATCATGGAGAAACGCGGCCTGGTGCTGTTTGTCGGTGGCACCGGTTCGGGCAAGTCCACCTCCCTGGCGGCGCTGATCGATTACCGTAACCGCAACAGCGGTGGCCATATCATCACCATCGAAGACCCGATCGAGTACGTGCACCGGCACAAGAAATCCATCATCAATCAGCGCGAAGTGGGGGTGGATACCCGCAGCTTTCACGCCGCCTTGAAGAACACCCTGCGCCAGGCGCCGGACGTGATTTTGATCGGCGAAATCCGCGACCGCGAGACCATGGAGCATGCGCTGGCGTTTGCCGACACCGGGCACTTGGCGATTTCCACCCTGCACGCCAATAACGCCAACCAGGCCCTGGACCGCATCATCAACTTCTTCCCGGAGGAGCGCCGTCCGCAACTGCTCAACGACCTGGGCAACAACCTCAAGGCCTTCGTTTCTCAGCGCCTGGTGAAAACCATCGACGGCAAGCGTCGAGCAGCGGTAGAGGTACTGCTGGGCACGCCGACCATTCGCGATCTGATCAAGCGCAGCGACCTTTCCGAGATCAAGGAAATCATGGAAAAGTCCCGCAACCTGGGCATGCAGACCTTCGATCAGGCGCTGATCGAACTGGTCAATGAAGGGGCCATCGACGAGGAGGAAGCGGTTAAAAACGCCGACTCGGCGAATAATGTGCGACTAAAACTCAAGCTCTACCGCGAAACCCCTGCAGCCAAAGTGGCGCCAACGGCGGCCTCGCCGACTGCGGAGTCTGCCCCAGTTGCCAGCCCCGCCAAAACCACTGAAACGCCGGCCTGGGGACTTGAGCTGAAGCTGGAAGAGATCGAAAAAGAGCAGCCACCAGAAGACCCCGGCCGCCACGGCATCTAGCGGGCGACCTCTGAAGTGCCTGGGTGCGGGCTAAAGGTTTGCAACAGCAGGGTCAGGCCGACAAAGCCCAAGCAACAGCCCAGGCACAGCAACGCCTCACTCAGGTGCGGCGGCACTATCAGGTAGAAGCCTTTGCCCTTGATCAGGGCGGCAAAACTCGACACGCCGAAGGGCATCAAATACAGCCGCAGGGTTTGCCAGGCATTGCTCCTGGATGGCCGCTGGCCGACGCTCAGCAGCAGACCGCTGCCGATCAGCGCGCTAATCCCTAAGGAGTTAAGCCATAGCGCAGGGGCCGGATCGAAGTACAGCCACAGCGTGCACAGATACCACAGCAAATAACACCAGAGCACCAGGCTGGCCGGTTTTAGTGCGCGTAAATAATCCAGCATCGCCAGCTCCAGAATCCAGGGGCAGCCCCGAGTTCATGAAGCCAGCACAAAGCTTGCCAATCAGCTTTGCAGTTCAGGCAAATCGCCAAACAACGCCAACGCCTGGGGATTGGCCAAGGCGTCGGTGTTCTTCACCGGCTGGCGGTGCACCACGTTGCGCACTGCCAGTTCGACTATCTTGCCGCTGATGGTGCGCGGGATATCCGTCACCGCGATGATCTTGGCCGGCACATGGCGAGGAGTGGTGTTGGCGCGGATCACTTGGCGAATTTCAGCCTGCAGCGCTTCGCTTAGTTCGATGCCCTCGCGCAGGCGCACGAACAGCACCACCCGCACGTCGTCGTCCCACTCCTGGCCGATGGCGATGGACTCCAGCACCGCTTCGATTTTTTCCACCTGGCGATAGATTTCGGCCGTGCCGATGCGCACGCCACCGGGATTGAGCACCGCATCGGAGCGGCCGTGAATCAGCAGTCCGCCGTGTTCGGTAATCTCTGCATAGTCGCCATGGGCCCAGATGCCGGGAAAGGTCTGAAAGTAGGCGGCGTGGAATTTCTCACCCTGCGGGTCGTGCCAGAAACCTATGGGCATCGCCGGGAAATGCCGGGTGCAGACCAGTTCGCCTTTCTCGCCCAGCACTGGCTGGCCGGCGTCGTTCCACACCTGTACATCCATCCCCAAGCCCTTGCACTGCAACTCACCGCGCCAGACCGGCAATACGGGATTGCCCAAGGCGAAGCAGGACACTATGTCGGTGCCGCCAGAGATTGATGACAGGCACAGATCGCTTTTGATCTCGCGATACACGTAATCAAAACTCTCGTGGGACAGCGGCGAGCCGGTGGAGAGAATCGCCTTCAACCGTGTCAGTTGGTGGGTGCTGCCTGGCTTGGCGCCGGCTTTCTCTAGCGCTGCCAGGTACTTGGCACTGGTGCCGAAGATGGAGATGGATTCGGCATCGATCAGGTCGATCAGCCGCTCGGGGCCTGGGTGGAACGGCGAGCCGTCGAACAGCACCAGGCTCGCGCCTAGGGCCAGGCCTGAGACCAGCCAGTTCCACATCATCCAGCCGCAGGTGCTGTAGTAGAACAGGCAGTCATCGGCGGTCAGATCGGTGTGCAAGCCCAGTTCCTTAACGTGTTGCAGCAAGGTGCCGCCAACGCCGTGGACGATGCACTTGGGCACCCCGGTGGTGCCGCTGGAATAGAGGATATACAGCGGCTGCTCGAAGGGCACTTGAACGAACTCAGGTTCACCGCCCGCTTGGTAGAAGTCGTCCCACAGCGCGACCTTGGCCTGGGTTTGGTAATCGCCTATCTGCGCCTCTTGGCGGGCGTAAGGCACCACGATCAATTGGGTCAGGGACGGCAGGCGAGCGAGGATTTCATTGAGTTTGCCGGTCAGGTCGATGTTCTTGCCGGCATAGCGATAACCGCCGCAGGCAATCAGTACCTTGGGCTCGATCTGGCCGAAGCGGTCGATCACGCCCTGGGTGCCAAAATCTGGCGAGCAGCTCGACCAGGTGGCGCCGAGGCTGGCGGTGGCGAGCATGCCCACCACTGTCTGCCAGGTGTTGGGCATAAAGGCCGCAACCCGGTCACCGAGGCCAACACCGAGAACCTTGAGTTGCTGTTGCAGGCCGGCGACATGGGCAGCGAGTTCGACGTAACTTAGCTGCTCGCGTGAGCCGTCTTCGCCAATGGCGACTAGAGCCGGATGGGCATCGCGGCGACGCAGCAAGTGTTCGGCAAAATTCAACGTGGCGCCGGGGAACCAGTGGGCGCTGGGCATGGCCGGGGCTTCTTGCAGCACGGCCTGCGCTGGCTGGCTGAAACGAATCTCGAAGAACTCGGCTATGGCCTGCCAAAAGCATTCACGCTCGGCCACGCTCCAGGCATGCAGGGCCGGGTAGTCGCTCAGCGTCAGCTGTTGGCGCTGATTAACGAAGCGCCGAAATGCATCCATACGGGTGGCGGCGATGCGGGTCGCAGAGGGAGTCCAGAGCGGTTGGGTCATGGCAGGGTCCTGAAAACGAGTAATTATTATGAGTGGCCGAGCAGCGGTAAATTCAGTTGCCGAAGCTCACTGCGCGAGCCAGCCGCCATCGACGTTCCAGGCCGCGCCGCGCACCTGGCTGGCGGCCTCGCTGCAGAGAAACAGGCACAGCTCCCCGAGCTGATCGGGGCTGACAAACTCCAGCGAGGGTTGTTTCTCGGCCAGCAGTTCGCGCCGGGCGCGCTCTTGATCGCCATCGCTCAGCGCCCGCTGGTCGATCTGTTGCTGCACCAGCGGCGTTAGCACCCAGCCGGGGCAGAGCGCATTGCAGGTGATATTGGTGCTGGCGGTTTCCAGGGCCACCACCTTGGTCAGGCCGATCACGCCGTGCTTGGCGGCGACATAGGCGGCTTTGTTCACCGAGCCGACCAGGCCGTGCACCGAGGCGATATTGATAATCCGCCCCCAGCCACGGGCGCGCATGCCCGGCAGCACCAGGCGGCTGGCATGGAACACCGCCGACAGGTTAATGGCGATGATCGAATCCCAACGCTCCAGCGGAAACTCTTCGATGGGCGCCACATGCTGGATGCCGGCGTTGTTGACCAAAATATCGATGCCACCAAATTCGCGGCGGCCGTAGCTGATCATCTCGGCGATTTGCGCAGGATCGGCAACGTCCGCCGGGTGATGGCCGACCTTGCCGCCATATTTGGCCACCTCAGCCAGCGCTGTGCTGACATCGCCAAAGCCATTGAGGATCAGATTGGCGCCGGCCTTGGCGAGGCTCAGGGCGATGCCTAAACCAATGCCGCTGGTTGAGCCGGTGACCAGTACGGTTTTGCCTTGCAGACTCATAAAACTCTCCTTGCTCGCGTCTGGCCCGGAGCGCATCCGGGCTACGCACAAAAAAACGATCAGGGTTAAACGATACCTGTGGCGTAGAAAACGCCGATCACCACGAACACCGCCAAGGTCTTGATCAGAGTGATGCCAAAAATATCCTTGTAGGCCTCGCGGTGGGTCAGGCCGGTAACCGCCAGCAGGGTGATCACCGCACCGTTGTGCGGCAGGGTGTCCATCCCGCCACTGGCCATCGAGGCCACGCGGTGCAGCACTTCCAGCGGGATATTGGCGGCGTTGGCAGCGCTGATAAAGGTTTCAGACATGGCCGCCAGGGCGATGCTCATGCCGCCGGAGGCCGAGCCGGTGATGCCGGCCAGCAGGGTGACGGTGACGGCTTCGTTGACCAGCGGATTGGGGATGTTTTTAAGCCCGTCGGCCAGCACCAAAAAGCCTGGCAGGGAGGCGATCACCGCGCCGAAGCCGTACTCCGAGGCGGTGTTCATTGCCGCCAACAGCGCGCCACTGACCGCCGTTTTAGTGCCCTCGGCCAGCTTGTCGCGAATCGCGCTAAAGCCACACACCAGCACCAGTAAAATCCCCAGCAGCAGCGCCGCCTGCACCGCCCAGATGCCGGTCAGCTTGCTGATTTCGAGCTGTACTGGCGCGGTCATGCCGGCCAGTTGCAGGCTGTGGGTCTTGCCATACAGCGCCGGAATCCAATGGGTGAACAGCAGGTTGGCGACGCCGACCAGAATCAGCGGTGAAACCGCCAGCCAAGGGCTGGGCAGCTTGATGTCGGCGGCGGTTTCCGGCTCGCAGCGCAGGTCAGTGCCATAGCCTTCACCGGCGCTCTGGGCTTTGCGCAACTGCCGGCGCAGATACAGCATGCCGAGGCTGAACACAAACAAACTGCCGATCAGCCCCAGCCAGGGTGCGGCCCAGGCGTTGGTATTAAAAAACGTGGTGGGAATGATGTTCTGAATCTGCGGGGTGCCGGGCAATGCGTCCATGGTGAAGGAGAACGCGCCGAGGGCGATGGTGGCCGGGATTAAACGCTTGGGAATGTCGCTCTGGCGGAACATCTCGGCGGCAAAGGGATAGACCGCAAACACCACCACAAACAACGAGACGCCGCCGTAGGTGAGCAGCGCGCAGACCAGCACTATCACCAGCATGGCCTGGCTGGTGCCGAGCAGGCGGATCGCCGCGGCGACTATCGAACGGGAGAAACCGGACAGTTCAATCAGCTTGCCAAACACCGCGCCGAGCAAAAACACCGGGAAGTAGAGTTTGATAAAGCCGACCATCTTCTCCATAAACACCCCGGTAAAAGCCGGGGCGACTGCGGCGGGATCAGTCAACAGCACGGCGCCAAGCGCGGCGATGGGGGCGAACAGAATGACGCTGTAGCCGCGATAGGCGGCCAGCATCAGCAGGGCGAGGGCGGCTAAGGCGATGATTACACTCATAGAGTGGCTCCTGACGCTGCTTCAAGGCGAATAAGGACTTTGCCGTGGGTGTCCTTGGGTGAATCGCCATGTGCAGGCATTTGTTGTTGTTTTCGGCGGCGCGGGTAGCGCTGGGAACACTTAGCTAGTTTTGTGCCAACAAAATAAAGCATTGATTTATAAGACTTTTATTGAAGTTCAGCGCTGTGACTTAGGTTTTGTTTCTCGATTTTGAGACGCTGAGTGCGATTCGATTCGCCAATGCCGCTATTTTCGGGGTCTGCCTGGTTGTCTCTATTTAGAGATAACGTCTCGCTTTCAAGAGATTATGCCCAGCGCCGTCATTTTCTTGTACAGGGTCGAGCGGCCCAAACCCAGGCGTTGGGCGGCGATGCCGACATTGCCTGCCGCCGCACTGAGGGTTGCGCTGATCAGTTGGCGCTCGAAATTTTCTCGGGCCGCATGCAAGGTTTCACCAGTGGCCAGCGTTGCAAGCGTCATCTGCTGCGGCAGTTCTGGAACCGCTTGCAGGGTGCCGATCGCCGTCTGCAAGGCCTCCAGGCTGATCAGGCAGTCGTCGCTGTGCAGGGCGGCGCGTTCCAGCACGTTGCGCAGTTCGCGGATATTGCCCGGCCAGCTGTGCCGGGCGAGCAGGGCCAAGGCGCTGGCATCCAGTTCGTGGGGTGTGTGGCCGGTACTGAGCTGCAACTCATCGAGAATCGCCTCACAGAGTGCCGGCAAGTCGGCGAGTCGCTCGCGCAATGGCGGCACCTGAATCGGCAAGACATTCAACCGATAGAATAAGTCGGCGCGAAAGCTGCCGCGCTGCACGGCAGCGGCCAGATCGGTCGAGGTGGCGGCGAGCAAACGCACGTCGCTGCGGATCACCTGATTGGAGCCAACCGGTTCGAATTCTTTTTCCTGCAAGACCCGCAGCAGCTTGCTTTGCAGTGGCAGCGGCATGTCGCCGATTTCATCCAGAAACAAGCTGCCGCCTTGGGCAATTTGCAGCTTGCCGGGGCGGCCCTTGGGATCGGCGCCGGTGAACGCGCCGGGGGCGGTGCCGAAGAATTCGGCCTCCAGCAGCGCCTCGGGAATCGCCGCGCAATTAACGCTGACGAAGGCCTTGTGCGCCCGTGGCGAGGCGCTGTGGATGGCGTGGGCCAGCAGTTCTTTGCCGGTGCCGGTTTCGCCCAGCAGGAGGATCGGCGAGTCGGTGCTGGCGCTGCGCCGCGCCCGGCGCTTGACCTCCAGGCTTGGCGCGCTGGTGCCGATAAAGTTGGCGAAGCTGTATTTGGCCTGGCGTGCCTGCAAAATCGAGCGGGTCGCGGCCAGCTCCTCCTGCATGCTCAGGTAGCGGGTCAGCAGCGGTGAGAGCGAGCGGAGTTCGTCGAACAGGGCAAAACCTATGGCGCCGATAACTTCACCGGCAGCGTCGTGAATCGGTAGTCGCATCACCACCAGCGGGTCATTCGGCGTGTCGAGCATATCCAGCAGAATCGGTTGGCCGCTGCTGACCACTTCGCGCAACAGGCTGCCAGGAATTACGCTCTCACAGGGCTGGCCGATAGCCGCCTCGGCATTCGGTAGGCCGAACCGCCGGGCATAGCGTTCGTTCATCCAGACGATCCGCGCCTCGCGGTCGACGATGATCGTGCCTTCACTGGATTGCTCGACGATCTCGAACAGCGAACGGATCGCCAGCAGGCGCACGCGCTGGTAATCCTTGAGGCTTTCGACGTCGTTCATAGCGGTTCCTGATTGGTAACTCGGCGCAATCCTGCTTGGCGATTAAGCCAGACGGGCCCTGGCCACCCGTGAGCCATTTTCGCGGCCTAGCACTCGGCAGATACCTTGTCCGGCGCTCACCAATAGATCCAGATCGATGCCGGTGTGAATGCCCAAACCATTGAGCAAATAGAGCACGTCTTCGCTGGCCACATTACCGCTGGCGCCCTTGGCGTAGGGGCAGCCACCGAGGCCGGCGACCGAACTGTCGAACACGCTGATGCCCTCCAGCAAGCTGGCGTAGATATTCGCCAGGGCCTGGCCGTAGGTGTCGTGAAAGTGCCCGGCCAGTTGTGGACGCGGGATGTCGCGGCCGACCACTTCGAACAGGTTGCGGGTGTTGCCGGCGGTGCCGGTGCCGATGGTGTCGCCCAGCGAGACCTCATAGCAGCCCATGGCGAACAGCTCCTTGGCCACCGCCGCCACTTGCGCGGCCGGCACTTCGCCCTGATAAGGGCAGCCGAGCACGCAGGAGACGTAACCGCGCACCCGCACGCCGTGCTGCTGGGCGGCGGCCATGACCGGTACGAAACGGGCCAGGCTGTCGCTGATCGAGCAGTTGAGGTTCTTCTGCGAGAAGGCCTCGCTTGCTGCGGCAAACACCGCGACCTCTTTGACTCCGGCGGTCAGTGCGGCTTCGAAGCCCTGCAGGTTCGGTGTTAATGCGGCATAGGTGACGCCGGCGCGCTGCTGGATCTGTGCAAACACCTCGCTCGATCCCGCCATCTGCGGCACCCACTTGGGCGAAACGAAGCTGCCGACTTCTATATAACCGAGGCCGGCGGCAGTCAGGTCGTCGACCAGCCGCACCTTGTCGGCGACGCTGATCGGTTGTTTCTCGTTTTGTAAGCCATCACGCGGGCCGACTTCGACCAGGCGCACCTGTTGGGGTAGGTTCATGTTTGTTCCTTGGTTGTTCGGTCTTGGCGATGGAGCCTTATGCTCAGCAGCATGGGTATCGCTGCGCTCAACCCATCCTACGGCAGACACGGGTAGGATGGGTTGAGCAGAGCGATACCCATCAAAGGGCCTCTTCCAACTCCACCAACGTCGTGCCTTCGCTGACCAACTCGCCTTCGCCACAGTACAGCGCCTTGACGATACCTGCATGGGGCGCGCGGATGCTGTGCTCCATCTTCATCGCCTCCAGCACCACCAACGGGTTGCCGGCCTCGACGGCCTGACCCACTTCGACCAGCACCCGCACTATGCTGCCATTCATGGGGGCGGTCAGGCCGCCTTGATGGCTGTGGCTGGCCTCGACCTCGGCAATCGGGTCGACCCGGCGCACTTCACGCAGTTCGCCGGCCCATTCGATAAACAGCGCGTTGCCCCGGCGCAGGGCCGGATGGCTGGTCAGCTGTTCAGCCTGCTGGTGATAGATGCGCTCACCCTTGAGCCGGTAGCTAGACTCGCCACCCTCGCGCTGCAGTCGCAGCCAGTGGCGTTGGCCCTGACAGCTCAGGTGCAGGCTGACTTGCTGGGCCGTCACTGAACGCCAGCCAGAGTTGTTGCTCCAGGGCGAATGGGCGTCATCGCTACGGGTGTGGGCCGCTTCGCTCTGCACCATGGCCTCGCCGGCCAGTTGCCAAAACTCGGCCGGCAATGGACTCACCGATGGCAGCAACTGGGCCTGATGGCGCGGGATAAAACCGGTGTCCAGCTCGCCGGCGGCGAAGCTCGGATGGGCCAACACGCGCTTGAGAAAGCCCAGATTGGTCTTGAAACCACCCACTGCGGTTTCTTCCAGCATGGCCAGCAGGCGCAGGCGCGCTTCTTCACGGGTCTCGCCCCAGGCAATCAGCTTGGCCAGCATCGGATCGTAGAAGGGCGAGACGCTGTCGCCTTCGACTATGCCGCTGTCGACCCGCCGCCCCGGTCCGGCCGCCGGTTCCTGATAGAGATGCAGGATGCCGCTGGCCGGCATAAAGTCTTGCTCGGTGTCTTCGGCATACAGCCGCACTTCGATGGCATGGCCCATCAGCGGCACCTGCGCCTGCGTGATCGGCAGCGGCTCGCCACGGGCCACGCGGATTTGCCAGGCGACCAGATCAAGGCCGGTAATCGCCTCGGTGACCGGGTGCTCGACCTGCAGGCGGGTGTTCATCTCCATAAAGAAGAACTGGCCACGGGCATCCAGCAGAAACTCGACGGTGCCGGCACCGACATAGCCGATGGCCTGGGCGGCCTTGACTGCGGCTTCGCCCATGGCCCGCCGTAGTTCAGGACTCAAACCTGGTGCCGGGGCTTCTTCGACCACCTTCTGATGGCGGCGTTGGATCGAGCAGTCGCGCTCATGCAGGTACAGGCAATTGCCGTGCTGGTCGGCGAATACCTGGATCTCGACATGGCGCGGCTGCAGCACGTATTTTTCCACCAGCATGCGTGAGTCACCGAACGCCGATTGGGCTTCGCGCTGGGCCGACTCGAGGGCCTCACTCAGTTGCGCTTCGGCCTCGACCACCTTCATGCCCTTGCCGCCGCCACCGGCCGCGGCTTTCAGCAGCACCGGATAACCGATCACGGCAGAGGCGGCGCGGAAGGTTTCCAGGTCCTGGGCCTCGCCGTGGTAGCCGGGCACCAGCGGCACCGCCGCCAGTTCCATCAGTGCCTTAGCGGCGGACTTGCTGGCCATGGCATCCATGGCGCTGGCCGGCGGGCCGAGAAACAGCAGGCCGGCGGCCTCAACGGCGCGGGCGAAGGCGGCGTTTTCCGAGAGAAAACCGTAGCCTGGGTGAATTGCCTGGGCGCCGCTGGCTTTGGCCGCGGCGATAATTTTGTCACCCAACAGGTAGCTGTCGGCCGGCTTGGCGCCACCCAGGTCGATGGCCATATCGGCTTCGCGCACATGCCGGGCCTGGCGGTCGATGCCGCTGTGCACGGCCACGGTCTTGATGCCCAGCTCTTTGGCGGTGCGCATCACCCGGCAGGCGATTTCGCCGCGGTTGGCGATCAGCAAGGTGCTGATGCTTTTAAATTCGGTGGGCGCAGTCATTATTCGTGCTCCTGCCAGGCGGCTTTGCGCTTATCCAGAAAAGCCCGCAGGCCTTCCTGGCCCTCGGCACTGATGCGGATGCGGGCGATGGCGGTTTCGGTGTGACGACGCAGGGCTGGGGTCAGCTCGCCAGCGCCAACTTCGTTGAACAGCGCCTTGCAGGCCACCAAGGCTTGCGGGCCGTTGAGCAGCAAATTAGCGATCCAACGTTCGGCTTGGGTTTCGAGATTTTCGGCGGCATAGGCTTCGCTGAGCAAGCCCAACTGCGCCGCTTTTTGGCCGTCGAAACGTTCGGCAGTCAGTGAATAGCGCCGCGCCGCACGGGCGCCCATGGCCTTGACCACGAAGGGACTGATGGTCGCGGGCATCAGGCCGATGCGTACCTCGGACAGGCTGAACTGGGCGTTGTCGGCACCTATGGCCATGTCGCAGCAACTGACCAGACCGACGCCGCCGCCAAACACTGCACCGTGCACCACCGCCAGGGTGGGTTTTTTCAGCTGATAGAGGTTGTACAACAGTTCTGCCAAGGCGCGGGCGTCGTTGAGGTTGCCGTTGAAGTCCAGCTCTGCGGCTTGCTGCATCCAGGCCAGATCACCGCCGGCGCAGAAGTGCTTGCCGCGACCGCGCAAGACCAGCAGGCGCACATCCGGGTTGCCACCGACTTCGTCCAGGGCCAAGAGCAATTCGCCGATGGTGGCGCTGTCGAAGGCGTTGTTCTTTTCCGGGCGGTTCAGCCACAGGGTGGCGATGCCGCGTGGGTCGATTTCCAGCTGGATGTTTTGGTAGTCGGTCATGGTGTCAGGCTCTAAAAGCGATGTGGCTGTGTAGGGCGGGTGCAACCCGCGCTGGATTTGGCGGGTTGCACCCGCCCTACAGTCCGCGATCACATGCGGAAAATGCCGAAACGACTCGGTTCAATCGGCGCATTCAGGCTGGCCGACAGCGCCAAGGCCAGCACCTCGCGGGTCTGGGCCGGGTCAATCACTCCGTCATCCCACAAGCGGGCGCTGGAGTAGTAGGGGTGGCCCTGGCGCTCGTATTGTTCGAGTATCGGCTGCTTGATCTGCGCTTCTTCGTCTGCCGAGAAGCCGTGACCGGCCCGTTCGGCCTGCTCGCGTTTGACCTGCACCAGCACGCCGGCAGCCTGTTCGGCGCCCATCACGCCGATCCGCGCGTTGGGCCACATCCACAGAAAGCGCGGGTCGTAGGCGCGGCCACACATGCCGTAGTTACCGGCGCCGAAGCTGCCGCCGATGATCACGGTGAATTTCGGCACTTTGGCACAGGCCACGGCGTTAACCAGCTTGGCGCCGTGTTTGGCGATGCCGCCGGCCTCGTATTTTTGCCCAACCATAAAGCCGGTGATGTTCTGCAAAAACAGCAGCGGAATGCCGCGCTGGCAGGCCAGCTCGATAAAGTGCGCGCCTTTCTGGGCGGACTCGGCAAACAGGATGCCGTTGTTGGCCAGCACCGCCACCGGGTAGCCGTGCAAGTGGGCGAAGCCACACACCAGGGTCTGGCCGAACAGCGCCTTGAACTCGTCAAACTGCGAGTCGTCGACGATCCGCGCGATCACCTCGCGCACATCGAAGGGCTGCTTGCTGTCAGCCGGTATCACCCCATACAGCTCATCGCCGGCGTAGCGCGAAGGTAGCGGGGCGCGGCTGTTGAGTTGGCCCTGTTTGCGCCAGTTGAGGTTACTGATGCAGCGCCGCGCCAGGGCCAGGGCGTGCTCGTCGTCTTCGGCGTAGTGATCGGCGACGCCGGAGGTCTTGCAGTGCACGTCGGCACCACCGAGATCCTCGGCACTGACCACTTCACCGGTGGCGGCGCGCACCAACGGCGGGCCGGCAAGGAAGATGGTGGCCTGGTTACGCACCATAATGGCCTCGTCCGCCATGGCCGGCACATAGGCGCCGCCGGCGGTGCAGGAACCCATGACCACGGCGATCTGCGGGATGCCCATGGCGCTCATATTGGCCTGGTTGAAGAAGATCCGCCCGAAGTGCTCGCGATCCGGGAACACCTCATCTTGGCGCGGTAAGTTGGCGCCACCGGAGTCCACCAGGTAGATGCACGGCAGGCGGTTTTCCTGGGCGATGGTCTGGGCGCGCAGGTGTTTTTTTACCGTCAGCGGGTAGTAACTGCCGCCTTTCACCGTGGCGTCGTTGGCGACAATCATGCACTCGATGCCTTCGACCCGGCCAATACCCGCGACTATGCCGGCCGCCGGCACCTCTTCGCCGTACACCTCATAAGCCGCCAAGGGTGCGATCTCCAGAAACGGCGAGCCGGCGTCCAGCAGCACATTAATGCGCTCACGCGGCAGTAGTTTGCCCCGTGAGGTGTGGCGTTGCTGGGCCTTGGTGCCGCCACCGGCCTGCACATGGGCGAGCAAGGTGCGCAGCTTGAGCACTTGCTCAAGCATGGCCGCGGTGTTGGCGGCGAACTCGGGCGAGCGGAGGTTGAGTTGGGTGTGCAGGATGGCCATATACGGTTCCCGTAGGGTTGCGGGGTAGGGTGGGCTTCAGCCCACCGCAATTCACAATCAAGGTATTGGTGGGCTGAAGCCCACCCTACGTTTTCGCCGTGTTACTTGGTTTCGTTAAACAACTCGCGGCCGATCAGCATGCGGCGGATTTCGCTGGTGCCGGCACCGATCTCATAGAGCTTGGCGTCGCGCAGCAGGCGGCCGGTGGGGAAGTCGTTGATATAGCCGTTGCCGCCAAGAATTTGGATCGCATCCAGGGCCATCTGGGTGGCGCGCTCGGCGGTGTAAAGAATCACCCCAGCGGCGTCTTTACGGGTGGTTTCGCCACGGTCACAGGCCTGGGCCACGGCATACAAATAGGCGCGACTGGCATTCAACTGGGTGTACATGTCGGCGACCTTGCCCTGGATCAGCTGGAACTCGCCGATGCTCTGGCCGAACTGCTTGCGGTCGTGGATATAGGGCACCACCACGTCCATGCAGGCCTGCATGATGCCGATCGGCCCGCCGCTGAGCACCACGCGCTCGTAGTCCAGGCCACTCATCAGCACCTTCACACCGCCATTCAGCGCGCCGAGGATGTTCTCTACCGGCACTTCAACGTCCTGGAATACTAGCTCGCAGGTGTTGGAGCCGCGCATGCCGAGCTTGTCCAGTTTCGGGCTGCGGGAGAAACCTTGGCTGTCGCGCTCGACGATAAAGGCGGTCATGCCGTGGGCGCCCTTGGCCAGATCGGTCTTGGCGTAGATCACGTAGGTGTGGGCGTCCGGGCCGTTGGTGATCCACATCTTGTTGCCGTTGAGCACGTAATGGTCGCCATGCAGGTCGGCGCGCAGCTTCATCGACACCACGTCGGAGCCGGCATTCGGCTCGCTCATGGCCAGTGCGCCGATGTGCTCGCCGCTGATCAGCTTGGGCAGGTACTTGGCTTTTTGCTCGGCCGTGCCGTTGCGGTTGATCTGGTTCACGCAGAGGTTGGAGTGGGCGCCGTAGGACAGGCCAACCGAGGCCGAGGCGCGGCTGATTTCTTCAATCGCCAGCACATGGGCCAGATAGCCGAGGCCGGCACCGCCGTACTCTTCACTCACGGTGACGCCGAGCAGGCCCATGTCGCCGAACTTCTTCCACAGGTCCGCCGGGAACTGGTTGTCGCTGTCGATGGCGGCCGCACGCGGAGCAATTTCGGCGTTGGCGAAGGCCCGCACCTGGTCGCGCAGCATGTCGAGGGTCTCGCCGAGGGCGAAGTTCAGGGATGGATAGCTCATGGTTTCACCTGTGATAATTATTTTAGGTTTAGACGCTAAGATCTTGTTGTTTAAGGGTTTCGCTCATTGCGATATGGCAGCGTTCTTCGGCCGTATCGAGTTCCAGCTGCATCTGCTGGATGTCCAGTAACTGCTGCTCCAGCTGAGCGCGGCGCTCGACGATCTTCTGCATAAAGGTTTCCAGCTGCTTGTGGTTGCCGCTGGCTGGGTCGTACAGCTCGATCAGCTCTTTGCATTCCGCCAACGAAAAACCGATGCGCTTGCCACGCAGAATCAGCTTCAGCGACACCTTGTCGCGCGCCGAGTAAATGCGTTCCTGACCACGGCGCTCGGGAATCAGCAGGCCTTGTTCCTCATAGAAGCGAATGGCCCGGGTGGTGATATCCAGCTCGCGGGCCAGGTCGGAAATACTGTAGGTCGTGGACATGCTGGGCGCTCTGACTATGCTTACCTTTACGTTAACGTAAAGCAGGGTAAGCCGAACTGTCAATCCTTAAGGCGGCGCCTAACCAAAGCGCTCGACGCGGTTTGAATGCTTTCGAGGGGGGCGAGGGCCGGGTTGATGCGAGGAGTTTTGTGGGGTTTTCAGCCAGGTTACTGGTGTTTGCCGCGCAAATTGATTCGCGCGGCGAAGGTTGCAGTCAGGGGTTAACGGCCATGCACATAGGTGCCGGGCGCGGCCTCCATGGCCGGGTAGTCCTTACTGCCCAGGACCGTCCGGCTCTTGCGTTGCTCACCTGAGCGGGCCTGAATCCACTCCAGCCAGGTTGGCCACCAGCTGCCGGCGTTTTTTTGCGCAGCCTGATGCCAGGCGTGTGGATCGCTGCTGAGCGTGCTGTGTTCCAGGTAGTTGGCCTTGGGGTTGCCCGGCGGATTAAGAATGCTCTGGATATGTCCGCTGTTGGACAACACGAAGCGCCGCTCGCCGCCAAGCAGCATGGCCGAACGGTAGACGGCATCCCAGGGCGTGATGTGGTCGTTGATGCCGGCCACGCTGAAACTGTCCACCGTAACCTGGCTCAGGTCGATCGGCGTACCGCACACTTTCAAGCCCCCAGGTCGGGTCAGCGGATTGTGCAGCAGCAGATTGAGCAGATCGCCGTGCAGCGCACCCGGCAGATGGGTGTTGTCGTTGTTCCAGTAAAGGATATCGAAGGCCGGCGGCCGCTTACCGAGCAGGTAGTTATTGACCCAGTAGTTCCAGATCAGGTCATTGGGGCGCATCCAGGCGAACACCTTGGCCATGTCGCGGCCATTCAGCACGCCTTTCTGGTAGGAGCGGCGCTTGGCGGCTTCGAGGGTTTGCTCATTGGCAAACAGCATGGCCGGGCTGTCGATCTGACTGTCCAGCAGGCTGACCAGATAACTGGCGCTGCCGACTTTGTCGAGCTGACCGCGGGCTTGCAAATGGCCTTGCAGAGCGGCAATGCTCAGGCCACCGGCGCAGGCGCCCATCAGATGGGCATCATGACTACCGCTGATGGCGCGGGTGACATCCAGGGCGGTTTCGATGGCCTGCACATAGGTCGACAGGTTCCAATCGCGATGGCGGGCATTCGGATTGCGCCAACTGATGATGAACACTTGCATGCCGTTCTGCAGCGCGTGCTGGACGAAGCTCTTCTGCGGGCTGAGGTCGAAGATGTAGTACTTGTTGATCTGCGGCGGCACTATCAGCAGTGGCCGCGCGTACTGCTTGGCGCTCTGCGGCTGATACTGGATCAACTCCAGCAACTCGTTGCGAAACACCACCACGCCGGCACTGGTGGCGAGATTGCCGCCGACCTCGAAGGACTCTTTGCACACCTGACTGGGCATGCCGCCGTTGTTGCGCAGATCGTCGAGCAAATGCCGCGCGCCATTGACCAGGTTGAGACCACCGCTGTTTAACAGCTCCTTGAGCGCCAGCGGGTTGAGCGGGCTGTTGGACGGCGCCAGCGCATCGCCGAGCATGCCCAGGATAAAGCGGCTGCGGGCCTGGTCGTCGGCCGGCAGATTGCTCTCATCGATCCACACGCCGAGCTGCTGTTGCCAGGCCAGATAGGCCTGCAGACTGCGCCGATAAAAGGGGTTGGTTTGCCAGGAGGGATCGCTGAAACGGGGGTCCTGGGGGCTGGGCTGATGCGGTGTGTCACCTAGCAGCACGCGCCCTAGTTGGCTGCCCAAAGCCAGCGCATGGCGACTACTGTGCACCGGTTGACGCAGGCCCTGCAAGGCCAGGGTGCGCAGAGTGGAAAACAGGTTGCGGCCGCGTAAGGTGACCTTGGCGTTGTGGGCGTTGCTTGCTACTGCGGTTACGGGCAAGTCGCCCACCGTTGGTTTCTCTCGCATGAGTAACACTCCGTGGTCATATCGTCATAGCGCCGAGCAGGAAATAGCTGCGCCGCAATTGCAGCCAAAGCGCCGCGCGAAGAATTAAGCCGTAGACGGGCCATCGCTAATGGTCAAACAACGGCACGCTCTCTGGCGCCATAGCCATATTGTTTGGCCAGCGACTGCTGCTTATTCGCCTTGGTCAGGCTGCTAACTGGCTGCAGAAAACCCAGTAAGGCCTGCTGAGTGGCGTGCCACGCCGCCTTGTGTTCCAGGTCGAGGAAATGTCCGGTGCTCTTGATGGTGCAAAATTGGCACTGCTGGGCATGCTCGGCAAACAGCCGGGCGTCGTCCGTGCTGGTGTACTCATCCCACTCGCCATTGACGAATAACAGCGGGATCTCAATAGCGGCGGCGCAGGCGACATAGCACTGGGTGTCCTGGGTCAGCACCTGGTGAATATGAAAGTGCATCTGTCGGTATTCGTGCTCGCTCAGGTTACTGACATGGCGATAGTTGAAGCGCTTGAACAATGACGGCAGATGTTTGCCGATGCTGTTGTTGAGCAACTGCGCAAGGTTGTTGCGGTCGCAGTCTTGTAGGAAATCCAGGCCAGTCTCCAGGTAGTCACGCATCGGCTGATTGATCCGCGCGGCGAAGGAGTAGATCACCGCTTTCTCGATCTGGCGCGGCCGCTGAGCCAGTGCTAGCAGGGTTGCAGCGCCGCCCCAGGAAAAAGACAGCAGATGCTCGGCGCAAAAATGCTCGATCAACGCCAGCAGTATCTCGGCCTCGTCCTCCTTGCGGATCGGTTGGTCGTGGTGGTTATGCAGCCGTGACTGGCCGGCGTAAGGCTGATCGTAAAGCACTACGTTGAAGCGCGGTCGCAGGTAACGCACGGTCTGCGCGAAGGAGGCGGTGGTGGCCAGCGAGCCGTTAACCAGAATGATGGTTTTCTCGGCACTGACGTTGCGATAGTGCTCGGTATAAACCTTGTATTTGTGGCGAATCTCGACGATGGCAGCTTCCGGCTTCACGTGATTATCTTCCTTGTCTAAATTGACTTAAGCGGACAGCGGGAACGCTCTGAAATAATGTGACCGTATGGTCTCAAGATGACTTGAGGGTCAGATTTAAGCAAGTGACTGACGTACATGCAAGCGCCGCGAGGGTTTTTCTCTAGCGTTCTTAAACTCGGCGCCCGCTCGGTGCAGATCGCCGCCCTGCGCGTGCTGGGCATCGACGCCGGGAGTAGGCCCAAGCTTGCCGAGGTCGACATAGCCACGCTTGGCGGTGGCTAAGGCAGGGCATAGTTCGTGGAGGTTTTAGTTATTGCGCGAAAACTGAGCGTTACTTCGGCATCGTTAAGCCAGTGCTGCGCAGTGGCGAAGATGGTTTTTTGATCTGGCCTTCGTCGGCTATATGCGTGATGCCATCGATATGCGTCCGCAAGATTCGTTCTGCTATCTCGCGATCCAGGCTGGGCTTCGGGCTTTATTACGTCGTGCTCGGGCCGCAGACGTTGAGCCATCCAAGCACCTGCCAGGATGGCCCGTTCACGCTCGACAGCTACTGCCGGAACATCCGCCGATAGGCCATCGGTATCTGGCTGGCTGGTTAGCTGGCTCGTCGCCGGCGTTTCGCCTACTGCTGACCAATGGCGCTGAGGTCAGGCTGTTTGCGCATTACCGGCAACCCAGCAGGCACTATGAGGACTAATGCGCACAGGTTGGTTGTCGGGCTGGAGCGCTTGTCGCCTGGGGTTTGGCTGTGTGTTCATCGTCAACCAGCAGCGGTACTTCCAGACCTTCGGCATCGTAGAGCTTGCCATCAACGAAGTGATCGCCTTCGTTCAGCGCGGCAATATCCTGGTAGCGCAGACTGCGTTCGGTGCCGGCGACAAACACCGATTGGTTCTCGGAGTTGCCGGTTTTGATGTGGTTGAACAACAGGTTCAAGGCGATGGCCATGATCGCCGCCGAGCTGATCCCAGAGTGGAAGATGGTGGCAAACCAGCTAGGGAAATGCTCATAGAAGTGCGGTGCGGCTATCGGGATCATGCCGAAGCCGAGGGAAGTCGCGACGATGATCAGGTTCATGTTGTTGCGATAGTCGACCTTGGACAAGGTGCGGATGCCGCTGGCGGCCACTGTGCCAAATAGCACAATACCGGCACCGCCGAGTACCGAGGCCGGTACGGCCGCGACTATGCGGCCCATCACCGGCAAGAGGCCAAGAGTCATCAGAATCAGCCCGGCAAAGGCCACCACGTAACGGCTTTTAACCCCGGTAACGGCAACCAAACCGACGTTCTGGGCAAAAGCGCTTTGGGTGAAGGAGCCGAAGACCGGCGCGATCATGCTGGAAATCATGTCGGCGCGCAGGCCGTTGCCAAGACGCTTGGAGTCCACCTTGGTGTCAATGATGTCGCCGACCGCAAGGATGTCGGCCGAGGTTTCGACCATGGTCACCATGATCACGATCAGCATTGAGACGATGCCCGCCACTTGAAACGTTGGCATGCCGAAATGAAAGGGGCTCGGCAGGGCCAGCATCGGCCCGGAGCTGACCTGGGAGAAATCGGTCATGCCCAAGACCAGCGCAGTCAGGGTGCCGATGACCATCGCCAGGAGGATCGACAGGCGCGAAATGCTCGCACTGCCCAGCTTGCTCAGCAGCAATACCACCAGCAGGGTAAACGCGGCCAGGCCAATATTGCCCATGCTGCCGAAGTTTTCGGCTTTGGGGTTGCCGCCCATGGCCCAGAATGCCGCAACCGGCATCAGCGTCAGTCCAATGGTGGTGATCACAATGCCGGTCACCAGGTTGGGGAAGTATTTGATGATTCTGGAAAAAATCGGCGTCACTAAAAAGCCGATCAGCGATGCGACTATCACCGAGCCCAGCACCGCCGGCAGCCCGCCGCCGGTGGTAACGATGGCGATCATGGTCGCCACACCGGCGAAGGACACGCCTTGGACCAAGGGCAACTGACAACCGAAGAAGGGCAGCCCGAGGGTTTGCAGTAAGGTTGCCAAACCACCGACGAACAAGGATGCGGTGATCAGCATGCCGATCTCGGCGGGTGACATCCCGGCCGCCTGGCCGATGATCAATGGCACCGCAACTATGCCGCCGTACATGGTCAGCACATGTTGCAGGCCGTAGGCCAGGTTGGCGAAGAGGCCCAGATTTTCATCTTCAGGGCGTTGCACAGACGAAGTTTTAGCAGTGGACGTTTGCATGGCGAAAGTCTCTGGTTTTTTGTTGTGCGAGTAATGTAGACAATTAATTAGTTAATTGGCTAGTAATTTGTATACATTATTCATTATTTGACTTATCAGTCAGCTAATTAGGCTAGCTAAGACGCAGCAAATCAACCCGCGGATTAATGCGTAGAGGCGGCTGGATTCAAGCTTTTCGAAGTCTGCGGCGGGTAGTGGAGAGCATTGTCGTCGCGCGGATGGCGAGCAGAAGAGGGCGCACTTGGTGGTTACCGATCAGCGTTGGAGCGGCGTGGCCTTTGTAGGATGGGTTGAGCTTGCGCTACCCATACGTCGATTATGCCTGTGATGGGTAGCGCTGCGCTCCAGCGCATCCACGGAAGGCTTGCCAATGGTTAATCGGTATCAACGCATAACGGCTAAACAGCGCTTATTTAGCCAGTTCACGGCTGGTGATTTGTTGGCTGAGTTCGATCAGTTGTTCGCGCATCCAGCGGTTGGCAGGGTCTTGGTCGGTGCTTTCGTGCCAGTACAGATGGGTTTCTTGCGCGGGTACGGCGTTGACCGGCAGCTCGACGGCGTGCAGGTCGTGGCGGCGGGCGAAGCTTTCGGTGACGGTCATGGCCATGTCGGTCTGTTGCATCACCATCGAGGCCATCAGGTAGTGCTGCGAGCGCAGGGCGATCTTGCGCTGGATGCCCATCTTGCCCAACGCCAAATCCACCAACCCCAGGCCACTGCGGCGGCTGGAAATATGGATATGGGTCAGCGACAGGTATTCGTCCAGGCTGAGTTTGTCTTTGGCCAGCGGATGGCCGCGGCGCATGGTGCACACATAGCGGTCTTCGAACAGCTTGACGTGGCGTACCTGCAAGTCGGTATTCAGCGGCGCGTCGACGGCAAAGTCGATGCGCCCGGCCGCTAGCTCCTTGGTGGTTTCCCGGCGTTTGGCCAAGAAACTCTCGATCTGCACCGCCGGCGCTTGCCTGCGCAGGCGTTGAAACAGCGGCGGCAGCAGCACGGCTTCGACCAGGTCGGTCATGCTGATGCGAAATGTTTTGTTGGCTTCCAGCGGATTAAAAATCCGGCTTTCCTGCACCGAGACCCGCAGCAATTGCAGGGCGTTACGCACCGAGCCGATGATGTTCTGCGCCATGGGCGTCGGCACCATGCCTTGGGCGGTGCGCACAAACAGCGGGTCGTTGAAGGTCTCGCGCAGCCGCGACAGGGCGTTGGACACCGCCGGCTGAGTGATGCCGACGATCTGCCCGGCGCGGGTCAGATTGGCCTCGGTGTAGATGGCATCGAAGACGATAAACAGATTCAAATCGACTTTGCTCAGATTCATGGCCAGGCAACTCCTGAAGTGCGCGACTGTGGGCGGGCTCACCCCTAACTGCATATGGCTTATGAATGTTCATACACAGTGAAAATAGGTTAGATAAATCTTAAACGCTGTTCTAGCATTCTTACCAGCTCAATTATTTCCCTCAGCCAAAGGTGCTCCCATGGATTTCGCCTACTCCCCCAAGGTTCAGCAATTGCGTGAACGTGTTACCGCGTTTATGGACGCTTATGTCTATCCAGCCGAGGCGGTGTTCGAGCAGCAGGTCGCCACCGGTGACCGCTGGCAGCCGACCGCGATCATGGAAGAGCTGAAAGCCCGCGCTAAAGCCGAAGGGCTGTGGAACCTGTTCTTGCCGGATTCGGAGCAGGGCTTTGGTTTGACCAATCTGGAATACGCGCCGCTGGCCGAGATCATGGGCCGCTCCTTGCTGGGCCCCGAGCCGTTCAACTGCTCGGCGCCGGACACCGGCAATATGGAAGTGCTGGTCCGTTACGCCAATGAAGAACAGAAGAAACAATGGCTGGAGCCGCTGCTGCGCGGTGAAATCCGTTCGGCTTTTGCCATGACCGAACCAGGCGTGGCCTCATCGGATGCCACCAATATGCAAGCCCGCGCCGTGCGTGAGGGCGATGAGTGGGTGATCAACGGCAGCAAGTGGTGGACCTCCGGCGCCTGCGATCCGCGCTGCAAGATCATGATATTTATGGGCCTGACCAACCCGGACGCACCGCGCCACCAGCAGCACTCGATGATTCTGGTGCCAACCGATGCGCCGGGGGTGAAGATTGTTCGCCCGCTGCCGGTGTTCGGCTACGACGACGCGCCCCACGGCCACGCCGAAGTGTTGTTCGAGAACGTCCGTGTACCTTACGAAAGTGTGTTGCTGGGCGAGGGCCGCGGCTTTGAAATTGCCCAGGGTCGCCTCGGCCCAGGGCGGATTCACCACTGCATGCGCTCCATCGGCATGGCCGAGCGGGCACTGGAGTTGATGTGCAAACGCGCCATCAGCCGTACCGCGTTTGGTAAACCGCTGGCGCGCCTGGGCGGCAATATCGACAAGATTGCCGACTCGCGTACCGAGATCAATATGGCGCGACTGCTGACCCTGAATGCCGCTTATATGATGGACACGGTCGGCAACAAGATCGCCGCCAGCGAAATTGCCCAGATCAAGGTGGTGGCGCCTAACGTGGCCTTGCAGGTGATCGATAGGGCGATCCAGATCCACGGCGGCGCCGGGGTCTCCAACGACTTCCCGCTGGCTTATATGTACGCCATGCAACGCACCCTGCGCCTGGCCGACGGCCCAGACGAAGTGCACCGGATGGCGATTGGCAAGTTTGAAATCGGTAAATACATGGCGCGTTAATCCGCACCTAAGCCCACAGTTAAAAAGCCGAGGCCCGCCATATGCGGACCTCGGCTTTTTTATAGCGGATTTTCTTTGCCGAGCAGCACTCGCTAGGTTTCCCCCGACCGCCTATTGGCCGGATTTGCGTCTGCTTGCAACCGGCCAGGATAGCGCGCTCAATGCTAGGAAATCCCGCCAAGTTCCCCCGCCATGAACCTCTCTGCCGACGACCTAGCCCAAATTGCCGCCCTAACCCTTGAACACTACAACCAGTGCGCCGAGGACTTCCGCGCGGGCACCCGCGATCATGATGTGAGCCAGAATATCGCCGCCTTGTTGCGGCATATCGAAGGCGAGCCGCCATTCACCCTTCTCGATTTCGGCTGTGGCCCGGGCCGCGACCTGAAGGTCTTCAGCGCCTTGGGCCATCTGGCAATCGGCCTGGATGGTTCTGCGTGCTTGGCCGCAATGGCGCGGGCCGACAGTGGCTGCGAAGTCTGGCAGCAGGGCTTTCTTGAGCTCGATCTGCCGCGCGAGCGCTTCGACGGCGTGTTCGCCAATGCCGCGCTATTTCATGTGCCGAGCCAGGAGCTGCCACGGGTGTTAGGCCAACTGCATGCCACGCTAAAACCGGGCGGCGTGCTGTTCAGCTCCAACCCCCACGGCGACAATCAGGAAGGCTGGCATGGCGCGCGCTATGGCGCCTACCACGACCTCTCGAGCTGGCGGCGTCTGCTGACGGCCGCAGGCTTCCAGGAGCTCGAACACTACTACCGGCCGGCGGGTTTACCGCGCGCGCAACAGCCCTGGCTGGCCAGCGTCTGGCGCAAGGCGTGACGCGGATAAGGCCCGCGGTGTTCTCGGCAATCTCATCTTGATCGCTCAAACTGCCGACTGCTTCAGTCGCCCCCAGTACAGCAATCGTTTGACCCCGAGCGCAGTCAACGGAAAGGTCAGCATATAGAGCAGGCCGACCGTGGTCGGTAGGTCCAGGTACAGCCAGTAGGCCAGGGCTACGCCCAGGCCGGAATCCAGTTGGTCGCCCAGCACTGTCCAGCGCGATGGGGTAACGCCGGGGGCTATGCCTAAGCGACGTTTGAGCCAGGAGTTGGGCAGTTCGGCCAGCACATAGCCGAAGCCGGCGATCAGGCCGGCGAGCCAGAGGGGTTGGCCCAATAGCGCCTGCGGCCCCAGCCACTGTTCGGCTGGCCACAGGCACAGGGCGCCGAAGGCGGTCAGCAGCGGTACCAACAGCACGCCGCGCCAGGTCTTATTGGCGCCGAACAGGCCGGCATGGATCGGCAGTCGCAGCGCCGGCAAATAGTCGCGGGTCACGGCCAGCATATGCAGCACGCCGCCGATCACCACCGGCACTTGCAGGTACCAGGCCATCAGCAGGGCATCAAACATAGCCATTCCCCAGCAGCCATTGCAGCAACAACAGCAGAGCAAAACCGCCGAGACACAGGCCGATGATGTGCGCCAGGCGCTTGAACTTGAAGAACGGCCGGCGCAGCAACATGGCATGGCCGAAGACACTCAGGCTCAGGGCCAGCAGCAGGTGCAGCCAGAACGGCGGCAGCCACAACACCAGCCATTGATAACCACCGAGGATAAATACGCTCCAGAACACCGGCATGCCCAGGTAGGCCAGGTGGTCACCTTCGCTGATATTGCCGATGTCGTTGAACACCGCCAGGCGGGTGCAGCCGCAGCCGAGCAATAGCAACAAGAACGGCAGCCAGAAACCATCGAAGCCCTGCAGGTAGAAGATCAGCGCCGGCGCCAGTAAGTAGATCTGCATGTCCATGAAGCCATCCAGATAACGGCCGAAGGGCCGCTCCAGCTTGAAGCGGCGCGCCAGCATGCCGTCCAGGGCATCGCCGAGCATGGCCAGAAACAGCCAGGCGCCGGCCAGCGGGTAGAGGCCATGCAGGGCGCTGAGGATGGCCAAGCCGGAGGTCAGCAGCCCGGACAGGGTCAGCAGATCGACCGGGTTCAGGCGGATGATATAGCGCGCTGGCGGCGCTGGATTGCTGCTGTTCATGGGCAAATGGCCTTCAGTTCGAGGCGGCCTTTGCGCGCTAGCTCGCGCAGGGCCGGGCGGTCGATCTTGCTGTTATGCCGGCCGTCCACCGGCATGCTGTCGATCTGCGCCAGGCGCACCTGGGCGAAACCGTACTCAGCCAGCAGCGCCGGCAAACCCGTGGAAAGCTCCCCTTCGATGACCAGCAACAGTTCGCTGTCGGCGGCTGCGTTTTTAACCTCCTCGTCGCGGCTGATCAGGGCGCTGCGGCGCACGCCGGGCAGGGCGTCCAGGGCTTTCTCCACGGGGAAGCTGTAGTGCAATTGACCGTCCACCCGTAGCGCATCCTTGAGCCGGCCGCTGAGCCAGAGCCGGCCCTGGGCGTCGAACAGCCCGACATCGCCAGTGCGGTGCCAGACCAGGCCATCGGCGCGGGGGATCTTGCTCTCGGCGGTGGCGCTGGGGTTGTCCACATAGCGCTGCAGCACATGGGCGCCGGCCACCAGGATTTCCCCCAGTTGCCCGGCTGGTAGGCTGGCGCGGGTCACCGAGGCCGCATCGCTCAGCGGCTGCGCGGGATCGGCTATGCAGACCTCGGCCATCTCGGCCGGGCGCCCGAGCAGATGCCCGGGTTGCTGGTGCCAGTCGCGCAGCAGCTCAGGCATTGACACCTCGGCGATCGGCTCGGCTTCGGTCGAGCCATAGACCGCCAGCGCCTGGGCGTTGGGAAACACGCTCAGGCAATCGCGCAGCAGTTGTTCGCTGAGGGTCGAGCCGCCGACCACCAGGGAACGCACCCCCGGATAGCGCTGGCCCTTGCTCTGGGCATGGCTCACCAGCCGTTGCAGATAGGCCGGGGCGCCGGCGATGCGGGTGATGCCATCGAGCTGCAGCTGGCGCAGCACCGCCGCCGGGGCAACCTGGCCGGGCAGGGCCAGGTTGGTGGCCGGCAGCACGGTGCTGATGCCGCAGCAGAGGTTGTGCAACACCAGCACCGGGAAGCAAGGCAGGTCGATGTCGTCGTCCTGGTCCGGCCAGTGTTGGCGAATGGCCAGATGCTGGGCCGTCAGGCTGGCGTGGGTGCGGTCGGCGCCCTTGGGCAGGCCGGTGCTGCCGGAGGTGAAGCTGATCAGGCCGTGGCTCGCAACGTTCACCGGCACGCTGCGAAAGCCTTGCGCCGTGGGCTGCGAGTCGCGGGGCAGGGCCTGCACGCCGAAACAGCCGCCATCCAACCCCAGGCGTTTTAGTCGCCAGAGGCTCGGCAGCAACCACCAACGCTTGATCAGTCCGCGCTCGCCGAGCAGGGCCTGGGCGCCGCTCAGGCGCATTGAGGCCAGCAGGCGGGCGCGGCTCATGCCCCGGTCCAGCAGCACCGGCACCATGGCCAAGCCCAGCAACGCGAGAATCACCGCGTAGAGGTCCAGATTCGGCTGGGCAATCAGCAACACCCGGTCGCCCTGGCGCAGCCCGGCCTGCAGCAAACCCTGCTGCAACTGCGCGGCGCGGGCCAGCAATTGCTCATAGCTGAGCTGCTCGGCAGTGCGGTAGCCATCGGCGGCGCGCGGCACGCTCAGCGCCAAGCGCTGGGGATGACGGGCGGCGGCGGCGACTATGGCGCTGCAAAAATTCGCGCAGGGCAGCGGTTGCTCTGGCTCTGGTTCTGCGAGCGTTTGGCCGGCGGCGGGGCGGTTGAAATGGGCGCTGGTCATAGGGTGCTCTGGTACAGGCCGTAGTGATGGGCGTCGCCGCCGTGGCGCAGGGCGAACTGGCGGGAGTTGTTGTCGGCGCGCACCAGGGTGGCGGCAATTTGCTGGTAGTGCCCTTCGGCGCGCAGCGACAGCTCGCAGCCCATGGCCGTGAACAGCCCATGCTGGCGAAAGTCCGGGTGCACGCCGCCGGTCTTGGCCAGCGCCCGCCGAGGCGTGGGCAGTTGGGCAAAATGCTCGGCCTGGTTGATGCTGGCGGCCGGCAGCCGCTGCGGGTTGCCCTGGCGCAGCAGCGGGCTGTAATCCGGGTAGACCAGAAAGAAGCCGGCGATACGGCCGTCATGGGCCCGCGCCAGCACCGAACTGTGGGGACACAGACGCTCGGCCAAGGACGTGCCGCAGTGCTGGGCGAAGGCTTCCCGCGACAAGGGCGTATAGGCAAAATTGGCGCCGAAAACGTCGCCAACGAAACCATACAGCTCGTCCAGATGGGCCAGCCAGAATTCGCCGGTCAAGGCCTCTAGGCTGACCACTTGCTCCAGCTGCGGCTTGACCCGCAGGTAGTCCTGGCGCACCGAGTCGGCCACCTGAGCCGTGTCGTTGAAGGTCGACAGGTAACGGTGACGCAGTTCAAGTCCCAGCGACTCCAGCAGCGCCGGGTAATAGGGCAGGTTCCAGGGTTCGCCGGGAAAACAGCCGACGTCGAAGCCATCCAGGCGCAGGCGATAGCTGCCGAAGGTGCTGAAGTTGATCGGCCCGTACAGGCGTTTGGCGCCCTGGTCACGGGCCCAGTCCGTCAGGCCCTGGAACAGCAGCTTGTTCGGCGCCGGGTCGTCGATGCTTTCCCAGAAACCAAAAAACGCCGCGCTTTCGCCCTCCACCAATTGCTCACTGACAAAGCCGGCCAGCCGCGCCTGGCCGGGAATCACCCCGAGCCAGGCCCGGCCCGTGGCGAACCAGGGGTTGTCGGCGGCAAACTGCCGAGCCAGGGCCTGGGCATCTTCGCCCAGCCAGTGCGGGTCATCGGCATACAGCTGCTGGGGCAGCTCGATAAAGGCCGCGGGCAGCGGCATCTCCGGCTGCCAAGCGCCCATCCAGGCATCAGCCATGGGCGACCTCCGGCTCAGGCTCGCTGACGGGGCTCTGGCTGGCGGCTGGCTGATCCAGCCGTTCTATGGTGCCGGCGGCGCCGTCCATGCGCACGCGCTCGCCGTTCTGCAGCAGCGCGGTGATGCCGGGGATGCCGACTATCGCCGGGATGCCCAACTCGCGAGCGACCACGGCCGAGTGCGAGAGGGTCGAACCGCGCTCCACCAGAATGCCGCCGGCGGTGGGAAACAGCGGCGCCCAGCCCGGATCGGTGCGCATGGTGCAGAGGATCTGGCCATTGAGGGACAGTTCGTCCTCGGGCGAGAAGATCAGCCGGACTTTCTCCTCGACTATGCCGGGGTAGCAGCCGATGCCACGGATGTCGCCCTCGACCTGCACCACCGGTGCGTGCGGGTACTGGTAGGCGTTGTGCCGATAGACCATGCCCCAGGTGCAGAAGTGGTGCGGCAGGTCTTGCGCCTGATAGCCGGCGAACTCGGCTTGGCGGGCGCTGACCAGGCTTTGCAGCTCGGTCTGCACCGCGCGGCCGTCGTTGAGGGCATACAGCTCGTCGATGCTCAGGTAGAAGATGTCGCGCGGCTGCGCCAGCACCTCGTCCATGGCCAGCTGCTGGCCGATCTCCAGGAACAGCTCGCGGTACAGGCCGAACATGCGGGTGCGGGCCAGGCGCATGTTTTCGCGGTTGCGGATGGCGTCGCGCAGCTTGCCCAGGTGCTTTTTAAAGGTGCGCAGCGCACGGCCGCCGAGGCGCTGAGCGATGGCGGCAAAGGCTTGCTCTTCGGCCTGCTGACGGTAGCGCGCCTCGTTGGCTGCGAGGGTTTGCGGAGTCAGGTCGGGGCGGCTCAGGTAGTTCTTCAAAATCGCGAAGAGAAAACTCGGGTCCTGGCGCAAGGTGATGGATTCGAGCTTGAGCTCGCCCATGGTGCGGTCGCCGTACTGCTCGATATAGTCCTGGCACTGGGCATAGAAATTCTGATCCAAAACCTGGATGCGGCCCAGCAGGCTGGCGTTGTCGGCCTGCTCGATCAGCGCCTGCAGCGCCGGCTGGGTGCGCACATAGGCGCACATGCGCAGCAGCAGCTTGGTCGGCTCGGTGCTCTCGATGCCGTCCTCACCGGACAGCAGGTTGTTTTGCAGCACCTCGGCTTGCTCGCACCCGGCGGCCACCAGGCAACGGTGCACCCGGCCATTCATCATCATCACGTAGAAGTCGTTGATGATCGGCGAGGTCCAGCGCTGCAGCAGCTCGCGGTCCAGGCGCCGCGCTTCATCGATCAGCTCGCCGACGCTCAGGCAATGCAGCTGCTCGCGGGGCACGCTGCGGTAGGCCTCGGCGAACATCTGGCGGAACTCGCCGACCAGCGCATTCATGCGCCGAAAGCCCCGGCTCAGCTGATAGAGCGCGCGCAGCACCTGGGGCAACTTGGCCAGCTTGGCGCTCAGGCTCAGCTGCTGGTCCTGGATCAGGTCGACCGGATCGGTCAGGCCCATCATGCGTTCCAGGTCGGCCTTGTTGGTCTTGAACGAGGGCAGCAGCAACAGGCCGCGGTACCAGTTATTGATGTTGTAGTAGACCCGCCCGTGGATCAGCCCGAGCATGTTGTCGAGCATGTCGCGGTGGGCCTGGATCTGCCCCTCGGACACGCCGATCACGCGCATGGTCTGCTCATACACGGTGGCGTAGGCGCGGTTGGCGAAGGAGAAGGTCAGCGGCGTGGTCACCCCGCAGTAAGACTCCTGGATATTGGAGTTATCGAACACCAGGCGTTGCCCGGTCGGCTGGCTCGGCGCCGGCAGGCGGGTGATGGGCCGGGTCTGCAGAATATAAAACTGCTCACCGCGCAGGGTCCACTCGATGTCTTGCGGGAAGCGCAGCAGGGTGGCGATGCGCTGGCCCTGATCGCGCAGTTGCAGCACCTGACTGTCGGTCAAGGCGCGGGCCTGGCGCTGGGCCTCATCCACTTCGCACTCCAGGGTGCCACGGCCGCCGGCGCGGTCGAAGCGCACGGCGATGTCCTTGTCGGCCAGCTGCAATTCAATCTGCTCGTCGAACAGGCCGACGCTGTATTCGTCGGTGTTGCACAGGCCGCCGACTATGCCCTCGCCAACCCCCCAGGCCGCCGAGATCAATGCATGGCGGCGGCTGCCGGTGATCGGGTGAGCGGTGAACATCACCCCGGAGACTTCACCCTCGACCATTTCCTGGATGATCACCGCGGCGCGGATATCCGTGAGGGCGATGCCCTTGCTCAGGCGGTAGTGCAGGGCGCGCGCATTGAAGGCCGAGGCCGCCACCTGCAACAGACTCTGCTCGATGGCGGCGAGGCCACGCTGAAACAGGTAGCTGTCCATCTGTCCGGCGAACGAGGCGCCCTGGGCATCTTCGCCGAGCACCGAGGAGCGCACGGCAAAATAGACTTCATCTTGACCGACCAAGGCCTGGGCGATTTGCTCACGCAGCACCGCCGGCAGTTGCGCGGCCAGCACCTGCTGCTGAATCTGCACGGCCAGGGCGTCTATGCCGGCGCTGTCGGTGCCGACCTGGGCCAACCGCGCCTCGATCGAGGCGCTGAGCTGGTTGCTGTCCAGCAACAGGGCGAATGCCTCGGTACTCAGCACCCACCAGCGTGGAACCGGCAGACCCTCGCGGCTCAGGCGAGCGAGGTTGGCGGCTTTGCCACCGAGCTGCTCGGGCGGCAGGAATAAGGCTTGTTCTTGGCTATAAAAGTACTGAGTGATCACAGGCGAACCCCTTCAATTTCCAGCAGATGGCGGAAGGTCCGGTAAACCCTTTCCATAAAGGGGTAATGGCGGAAGGTGTGGGCCATCATGTACATCGGCAGGCGGTTGACCAGCAGGTCGCGCAGCGCCAACTTGTAGCCGTAGCGCCACTGCTCGGGGTCGATGGCCTGGCCGCTGTGTTGCTCCAGCTCCAGGCGATGCAGCTCCAGGTAGTGCTCGACCGTGGCCGCATCCACGGGGGCTACCAGGGTGAAACCGAGCAGCTCGGCCAAGTCGTGCTGGGGCAGCTGCAGGGTCGCCAGTTCCCAGTCGTAGGCGCACAGGCGCAAGCCTTCCTCGGTGTTGCGCAGGGCGATATTGCGCGGATTGAAGTCGTTGTGGATCAGGGTGCGCGGCATCCGTTCGATGTCTGCCCACCAGTTGCCGATGCCGCTGACGATGCGGCGAAACACCTCCAGGTCCTCCTCGCTGAACCACTCGGGGAATTCCTCGCGAGCATGGGCGCCGAGCAGCTCCCACAGCCGGCGTTTTTCCAGCATGCCGGCGGCCGTCGGGTAGTCCACCAGCCAAGGCTGCTGCTTGAGTTCCTCCTCGCGGCCGTACCAGATGCTGTGCACCTGGGCGATGCCACGGATGGCCGCCTCCAGATGGGGCTGGGTCCAGGCCTGGGTGTCGTCGGCGCTGTCCATCAGTACCAGGTCTTCGAGCAGTTCCTCGATGATCACATAGGCCTCGCGCTGCGGGTCCTCGACCACGCCGTAAACCTGCGGGGCGTGGCGGGTGAAGCGCGGGTCTTGCTGGCTCATCACCGCCAGTTCGCGCACATGACAACCCTTGAAGCCAAGCTGCTCGCGGTACTGGTTAAAGCTCTGGGCCAGCCGCGCATCGCACATGCTGGCCATGCTGTTGAGCATCAGGATGACTTCGCCATCCAGCGGTTTGACCTTGGCCATGACCCGCACATCGCCGCTGTTGGTCTTGAGGCTAAAGGGGAAGTGCCCTAGCAACTTGCTGACCTTGTGGGCGGTCAGCTCGGTGATGATGCTCGAACCCTTGCTCTCCACCTGCAACGGCTCCACGGCATAGGGGCGCAGCTCGCTCAGGCCGCTGTTGTGCAGGGCCTCGGCGAAGAACGGGGTGTCCAGGTCGGCGAATTTCAGGTAGTCCACCGGCCGGTTGCGGCCGAGCCGCTCATGGGCGCGGGCAAACTGGTCGGCGGCGATGGCCGCCAAGGTCGAGAGGTCCAGGGCCAGGCAATAACTGGCGATCACCTCGGCCAGCTTGTGCGCCTTGCCGGGGCCGGCGCAGTCGATCAGTTCCAGGCATTCGCGCTGCTGCGGCAGGTTGGTGCCGCCGCCGACTGTGCCTATCACCAAGGACGGCATGGTCATGATGCAGTAGACGTCGCCGTCCTCGTTCAGCTCCAGGTGCAACTGGGCCAGGGCCGACTCATGCACGCAGGCGATGTCTTGCCCGAGGGCGGTGAACATCGCCGCCACCACGTTGGCGACGTTGATGTTGAAGCCGATCATGCCGGCCGCCAGGGAGCCGGTGATGAAGTTTTGGTAGGCGCTGACCAGCTGCTTGGCGGTGACCTTGAGCACCCGCTGACAGATCGCGTCGCTCAGCACGGCCTCGGCCATCACCCGCACGCCACGGCCCTTGATAAAGGTCTGGTAGGTGACCTTCTTATCGTTGGACAGGTTGGACTCGACCATGAAGTTCAGCACCGTCAGCCCGTCGAACTGCTGCAGTTGCTTGAAGATCCATTGGCAGGCCTGCCAGGTACAGGTGGTGGTCATGTTCTGGCCGGCGGCGTCGCCGGTTTCATAGACGAAATGCACATGCACATTGCGCCCCAGCACCTGGGCCTGGATTTCCACCAGCTTGGCGAAGTTGGAGTATTTGCGCACCTCGATGGCCAGGGCCTGGCGCTGGTCCTGCACCCAGTCGGCGAAAAACAACGCCTGCTGCATGCTGGCAAAACCGAACAGCGGCACCCGCATCATGCGCTGGCCGATCACCCGCGCGGTCACCCCGCCGGCCCGCGACAGGGCGGTGGCGCCACGGGTGGCCGAGGCCAGCAAGGCGCCTTCGGAGGTGGCCATGGGTGCGTAATACAGGCCGTCGGCATGCTCGCCCTTGATATGCAGCGGGCCGGCCAGGCCCACGGGGATTTCCACGCTGCCGATAAAGGCTTCGATATTGCTCACCAGGGTGCGCGGGTCGAGGCGAGTCTGCTCGACCTCGCGCAGGCTCGCGCCGGTCTGCGCACGGGCGAAGGCCAGCCGCTCCTGGCGGGCCTGCTCGGTATACAGGCCACGGGCCGGCACCTTGGGCAGGGTCTGGTCGTCATAGACCAGCTCGGCGCCGCTCTGCGGCTGCATCCGGCTCTGGTAGCTGAGCTGCCAGTGCTGCTGGCGACTGTCGTTGCCTGGGTTAAGAAGGGACGCTGACTGCGGTTGTTGTTGATTTTCACCGGCGCCGAAGGACAACGGCTGCGGGTCTTCTTGGGTATTGATACGCATGCTCGCTTCCTCAGATCAGATAAGTAGACAGGCCATGCTCGATCACCACCACGGCGATCAACACGGCGTAACCGGCCAGCATGGTCAGGGCGACGCAGGCTTCGTTTTTGCCACGCAAGGCCGCCGAGGGCGCGCGGATAAAAGCCAGCAGTTGGCGCACGGACAAGGCGTAGAAGGCCAGCAGTACCAGCAAGGCCCAGATCGGCAACTGGCCGAGCAGCAGCTGGATCAGCCACAACTGGTTCAGTGTCATGGCGCTGACCAAGAGCAGCACCACCAGGGCCGAGCCGCGAGTGCCGAAAATCCGCGAGTAAGACTCGATGCTGTCGCGCTCTTCTTCCGGGCCCTTGGTCTTACGGGTGATCTCAAAACAAAAGCCGCTGACGAAGGCCAGGGCCATCATCACCTGCAGTTGCGGGGTCAAACTGCAGCCGGGCTGCGCCAGGTTGGCCAGCCACCAGACGATCAGCGGCATGACCAGCATGTGCGACACCGCGTACCAGGTCAGGTGGCGGGTGAGCCATGCGGGAATAAAGAACTCCTTGGCCATCAGCCCGGTCCAGACCAGCAGCGCGACCCAGGCTAGGGTCACCTGGCCGATGCCGCGATCCAGCCACAGCGACCAGAGCAATTGCGCGGCCACCGCCAGCACCCCTGCGAGTTTCAGATGACCGAGGTTGATCAGCCCGCTTTGCAGCACCCGTTGCGGATGGTTCTGGCAGTCCAGCTGATAATCCTTGTGCTCATCCAGCACCCGCAGCAGCAGAAAGAACGACCAGGTGATCAGGCAACTCAGCAGGTCCTGCAGGCTCAGGTCGATGCTGCCGGTCTGGCTGGCGCGGGCCACGGCGGCGGTGGCCAGGTAGAGGATGAAAAACAGCAGGGCGTTGGCGAAGGGGAAACGTTCCTTGAGCCAAGCCAGGAAGCGGCTGGCGAAGGGTGAGGCGTTAGTTAGGGCAAGAGTGTGCATAACGGTCCTTGTCAGGAAACGGAGGGAATTGAGGGAGTGGCTGCCGGAGCTACCGGCGGTACAGCGCTGTCAGCGGCGACCGCCAGAGACATGTCGCGCTTATCGATAAACAGAAAGATGATCGGCAGCAGAAACAGGTCCACCAGCATGGCGAAGGCGATGGTGATGACGATGACCACGGCGGTGTTCACGGTGATCTGGATCGCCGAGTTGGCCAGCCAGGCGAAGCCCAGGCCGAGTACCAGAGTGGTGGTCAGCAGGGCGAAGCCGACGTTGCGAAAGGCCGCGCGGATGGCGTCTTCCGGCCCCAGTCCGGTCTTGCGGGCGTGCTCGTATTTGCTGATGAAGTGGATGGTGTCGTCCACCACCACGCTGAAGGAAATCCCCAACACCACGGTCAGGCCCAGGTCGATATTGCCGTTGAGCAAGGCCCAGGCGCCGAAGGCCATGCCGATCGGGATCAGGTTGCCGATAAAGCTGGCCAGCCCCAGACGCCAGGCGCCGAACACCAGCATGACGAACAGCGATTCCATCAGCAGCGAGCCGAGCATGCCGCCGAACATGCCGGTGATCGAGCGCTCGCCGATATGGGCGAACATCAGCGACAGCGAGGCACCTTCAACCTGCATGGCCGCCGGCGCATGTTGTTGCAGCCAGGCCTTGGCGGCGGCATCCACGGCGATGATCCGCTGCCCGCTGGAGGTGCCGACCGCGACCCGTACCCGCGACTCGGAGCGGTCGAAGCGGATCAGGTAATTGAGGTCCATGCCAAAAGGCATCGACAGCTCGTATTGCAGCAGGTACTGGGCAATCTCCTCGCGGGAATCGGGGATGCGATAAAACGCCGGATCGTCGCCATGCATCACCTGATTCATCCGTTTGATGATGTCCACCAGGGAGTTGACCTGGGTCACCTCGCCCTGGGTCTTCAGCCACTGCTGGAAGGCATCGACGGTCTTCAGGTAGGCCGGATCGCTGATTTGCTCGGGGCCGCCGGCCGGCAACGAATAGTTGAGTTCGGCGATGCCGGTCAGGTGCTGATTGACGAACTCCATGTCCTGGCGAAAGGTGGTGTTGGGGGTGTAGTACTTGACTATGTCGTCGTTGATTTGATTGCGCGGCACACAGCTGATCAGCAGGCCCGCCAGCAGCAACAGGGTGGCGAAAATCGGGTAGCGACGCTTGATCACAAAATCGGCCAGGCGGCCCATCTGTGGCGAGTCTGCGCTCATCAACGGGGAGATTTTTTTCGGTGCCTGGCCCGGCAATATGGCCAGCAGCGGCGCGGTGATAAACAGGGTGATCAGCAGGGCGAAGATCACCCCGGCGGCGACTATATAGCCCATCACCCGAAACGGCGGCGAGTCGTTGAAATGCAGGGTCAAAAAACCCACCGCAGTCATCAGCGAGGTCACGCTCATGGCGCCGATATTGGCGCGCAGGCTGTCGACCATGGCCGTGCGTTTGTCGCGCCCGCCGTGCATGCCCTGAATCCAGTTGACCACCAGATGAATGCCGTCGGCGAAGGCCATGGACAGAATCATGATCGGCGCCACTATCACCGAATCGTTGATGGTCGGGGCGAAGAAACCGATCACCCCGGCGCCGCCGAACACCGCCAGCAGGCAGGCGACAAAGGTCACCAGCATGGCTTTGACGCTGCGAAAGAAATACACCAACAGCAGCATCATGGTCAGCATAAACCAGGGCCAGACGCGCACCGCATCGGCCTGGGATTCCTCCGGGAAGGCCTGGTTGGCGATGGTCTGCCCGGCCAGGTGCACCTCGATATCCGGATGGGCTTTTTGCAGCTCGGCGACCAGGGCGCGGATGGCGAATACCACCTCGGGCACTTCCTTGATCTGATCGATACCCGGCATATTCAAGGTCACCCGCACCCCGGCAACAGTGCCTTCGGGGTTGACCAGGGCATTGACCAGGAATGGCTCGGCCAGGGCGGCGCGGCGGATCTCGGCCAGGGCGGCGGCGTCCAGCTTGGCCGGCTCGGCCACCAGATCGGCGGTCTCGATGCTGTCGCCCGCCACCTGCACATGCTGGAAGTTGGTCAGCGATTCGACCCGCTGGGAGTAGGGCAGCTGCCAGCTTTTTTCGGTCAGGTCCCGCAGCACGCCGAGAAACTCGCGGGTGAATACCGAACCGGCTTGCGGCGCCAGGGCGATGATCACCGCATCGGTTTTCGCGTAGTCCTGGTGCAGCTTCTCGAAGGCCTGCAGCTGCGGATTTTCCGCGCTGAAAAACACCCGATGATCCAGCGAATAGTGATAACCACCCAAGCCGCCGGCACCGGCAACCACCAGCAACAAACCGAACAGCATGGAGAGCAGCGGATGGCCGACTATCCAGCGCGACAGCTTGTCGATCTGCCGTTCACTCCAACTGCCCGCAGGGCGCGGCTTTGCCAGGCTAGCGTCGATATCAGGGTTCATCTCAAAGCCTCTTGCGGTTCAGGTGACTAAGGCAGCGTCTGGGCGGCCCTTGGCATGGGTGGGCGGTGGCAGAACCGGCAGCGTCAAAGCACGCCCGGTCGTTTTGGTGTTGCTTGCAAAAATCCTCCAGCGACTCACACCCCTTGTAGGAGGGGCTTTAGCCGCGACCGGCGTTATCTCTGCCGAATCTGCAGCGCCCTTTGGTTCGCTTCGCGGCTAAAGCCGCTCCTACATCTGGCTGCGCAGCTGCAACTATTCCCCCGGCTGACCACGCCCCGTAGGAGCGGATTTATCCGCGATTGGATCTATCCAGCACCACAACTCTCGCGGCCAAGGCCGCTCCTACACCTGGCCTATTCCCCCGGCTGACCACGTCCCGTAGGAGCGGATTTATCCGCGATTGGCCGGTGCAGACAGCACAACCCTCAGGCCCCGTGGCGAGCTAAAGCCCTACAAAAACCAACTCAACTCCAGGCGTAAAAAATCGTCCTGCAGCAAGGGCCGCAACTTGTTTTGCGGGTCCGCGCTGCGCAGGAACTCGACGGCGCTCTGCGGCTGCTGGCTGCCATTGGCGAACACCCGCAGCTCCAGCGCCAGCAACAGCTCATCGCTGAGCCGCCGCTCGGCCTCGACGCTGAACAGCCGCTCGCCGCTGTCGCGATCAACAATCACGCTGGTCAGCAGACTGCTGCTGGCCGCATCGTTAAAGGCCAAGCGCCAGCCCAGCAGAATGTCGTGCTCGAACGGCCCGGTGGCCCGCTCATCACGGCTGTCGTAGAGGTATTCCGCCAGCCAACCCAGATCCAGTTGGCTGTCGAAGGCGCCGACCTGGGTGTATTCCAGCCCGGCATCGGCGGCCTGGTAATTCTCCAGACCGCCATTGCGCTGGATCGCCTCCAGCTTCCAGAGCAGATCGCCCTGGGTAACCTGCAGGTCCAGCCCCAGCTGATTAATCAGCGGGTAGTAGGGCGCCAGCACCGGTTCATAGCCGGGGGCGAAGCCGCTGAGCTGGCCGTCACTGAACAGCAGCTGGCTGTAGTCAACCACCGGCAGCAGTTCCGGCTCACGGGCGGTGCCGGAGTAACCGCTGAGGCCCAGGCGCAGGGCCGGCAGGTTGAGCTGCCAGCGCGCGGCCAAATCCAGGCGGTGGTTGCCGCGCGCAGACTCATAGCTGGCCAGGTCCTCATCCACCAACAGCGGCAAACGCAGCCGGCCGCCGGCATCGGGGAAGCGTCGTTCACGGGCGCCGGTGAGCAGAAACAGATCGAGCATCTGCTGATCGCGCTCAAACGCCAGGTTGATCATCGGCTGGCCGAGCTTCTGCTCGCCGTCGAGGCTTTCCAGCTGGTCGGTCTGGTTGATGATGTCGACCAGATGCACGCCTTCGGTGACGCCCCAAAACACCTGACGAATCCCGCTGCGCAGCTCATAGCCATCGCCCAGATGGTTCCAGCTGGCCTCGCGCAGATCGAAATGGCTGCGCTCGGCGTCGCGGCTGTCGCCCCGCACGAAGGGACTGAGGACGAAGCGATCGCTACCGTTGTCGAGGTCGTGCCAGAACTCACCCAGCAGGCTCAGCGAGGTATCGCTCTGGGCCTGACCCTGAGCGCCCTCGTCAGCGAAACCCCAGAGTTCCAGACTCAACTCGTAGCGCTGCTCCAGTGCCTGGGCCGCCAGGCTGGGCAGTAAAGCGAGCAGGGCGACGGCGAGGCGACTGGCCCTGTTAGCGAACACGGAGCAGCGCGTTCTGGCTGAAGTCACGCTCGCTCAGGCCGCCGTGAAAGCTGAAGTCGCGCCACTGCAGGCGAGTCTGTTTGCCGGTCTGCTGGTTGACCATCAGCATCTGCCCCGGCCGCCAGTATTGACCGGCGTATTGCTGGAAATCCGTGGCGTTGTAGGTTTTCAGCAAGGCATTTTTGCGGTCGAAATACTCGATGCGGCGGATCAGGTACTGCTCCTTGTCGATCCACAGGCGCTGGCGGGTATAGCCCGAGTAACTGTCGTTGGGAATCCGCTCCAGGGTGAAACAGGGCAGGCCGTCCAGGCTCTCTTCAGTCAGCGACTGATAGTGAAACTTTTGCCAGAAGGGCGTGACAATATCTTCGAAAGCGAATTCAGAACCCATGAACGGCCCGGACTTGTTACGGGCGCCGATCTGCTTGATCCGCTTCACCGCCGGCAGGTACAGCCACTGCTCGTCTTCACCACTGGCCCGGTTATGCGAGAGCAGCCCGGAGCCGGCCAGATCGCGCGGGGTGTCGAAGGTCATCAGGGTTTGATCGGTGCCGGCGTCGGCCTCACGGCTGCGCACCCGCAAGCTGCGGTTAGCGGTTTCGCCGCTGGGGCTGATCAGGGTCATCTCCAGCTGCATCTGCACATCGCCATAGCCGCGCAGATTGTCGTCCGCACGAATGGCCACCTGCTCAGCCGTTTGCGCCTGGGCGATCAAGGGTAAGGCAAAAACCAGGGGCAACAGCAGCGCAGACAGGCGCATGGCGATTCCTTCTGGCGCATGACCAGGGTATTGGTAGAAGAATAGGGGGCGGCGAGAAGTGCTTCGTGAGCGCGGCCTTGCTGAGCCGGCGGCAACTTATTGCGCTACATTCATGCTGCTAATTGTTACCTAAAGTATCAGCGCTAAGCGATCAGGTGCATGCCTAACTAAAGGCTGGTGACCGTTCGTTCTTGAATCTGACTGTTCGTATTCGAACATTTTCAGCCGCGGTTAAATGTCCCCGCAGGGCGCGCCGCCAGCGCCTCACCCATGGCAATAGGCCGGCACCAAGGGCTTGGGGCGCAGCGAAAAAAAGCGATGAACGTGAAGTCGTAGAATGAAATGGACTCCTCCCTCCTACGGCGTCAGTGCGCCAGGCTGAAGGTGTAGCACTCAATCCCAGAGGGAGAAGTCCAAATGAAACTTAAGCGAAATTGCACCGCAGTTCGTCAAGCCGTACGTCAAGAGCGGTAAAAACGACGCCAACGATGCCGAGGCGATTTGTGAGGCGGCCAGCCGGCCAACCATGCGTTTCGTGCCGGTTAAAACGGCTGAGCAACAGGCCGCTCAGTCGCTGCACCGAATTAGAAGCCGGGTGATCAGGGCGCGTACGGCGCTGGTCAATGAGATTCGCGGGCTGCTCGGCGAGTTTGGTTTGGTGATCGCCCAACGTGGTGCTGCGGCCGCGCATCGGTTACTGCAGCAGTCCCTGGAAACGCCCGACAACGGTTTTCCGGGCGAGATGCGCGAGTTACTCAGAGGGTTGCAAGACGAGCTGCACGGGTTTGATGAGCACCTGTCCGGGTTCGACAAAGTGCTGCAGCACCAGGCCCGCAGCGATGAGCGCTGCAAGCGGCTGCTGAAAGTGAGGGCATCGGCCCGATCAGCGCCACAGCGATCGTGGCGGCGGTGGGCGATGCGAAGCAATTTAGCACTGCGCGGAAGTTCGCGGCCTGGCTCGGTTTGGTCCCCAGCCAGCACTCCAGTGGTGGCAAAAATCAGCTGGGGTCGATCAGCAAGAAGGGCGATACCTACCTGCGCACCATACTGATCCACGGCGCCCGTTCGGCACTCAGGGCCTGTAAAAACAAGACTGACCGACGCAGCCTCTGGGTGCAGCAAGTGCAGTGTCGACGCAACACCAACATTGCCACGGTCGCCTTGGCAAACAAGAATGCCCGGATCATCTGGGCGATCCTCAGCAAGGGCGAAAGCTATCAGCCTTGTTGATCAGCAGCACCGATAGCAAATGGCACCGCAGTAAACGCAGGTTGAACCGTACAGGAGCATCCACCACGATTGCACAGTGACATGCATTGATGACGAACCGGTCGAGCCGGCATGTGTAAAAACCAGCGGTACCCGTAGGCCCCCTGCGAAGCAAGGCCGTTAGGGCGATCAGGCGCACATGAGCGGATATTCATCAGGGCTCGAGGCCACAAATGCCTCATCAGAAGCCGGATATACGGAAGCAATCGTACTTAGGTTTGTTAGATGCGCATTTCACTGGCAAAACGGGAGGAGTCCATATATGGGTGAAACCCGCATCTCTCATCAGCGGTGCCCGAACTGCCAACCAATAACCACGCGGGACATGTCTGCACCGACCAATCGCGGATAAATCCGCTCCCATCAAACTAGATATAAGGTCTTGTTTTTTCTTATAAAATTATTTGTTGGCCCTGTATTCCCGACCTGTCTCGCGCAGTATTGCATGGCAAGGTCGGGAGACCTTTCCGTTGTGTGTGCGACTACTACTCTCAGGATCAAGACATGCGGGGAACACGGCGGCAAAAAGGATTCACTCTCCCATACGTGGTCACAGCTTGCTGTGCCGACAATGACTCCACGCCGATACCGTGCAGACCACTCTCCTACGCGGGTGCAGTCACACCAGTGCGGCTTACGGTCTCTGCCCCGCGCGCACTTCAACGCTAGCCCAAACCCCAGTTTGCTGCGCGACAGCGCGGCGTCTGGACGACGGGGGATCTCCTACAGGGGCTAGCCAATAAAGCTTCTGCAGGTGCCGGGCTTGTGTAGGAGCGGATTTATCCGCGAAGCAAGCGTGAGTTCGCTAACAATCCTGCGGATACCCAGGTAGCGTCTTAAAGGGGGTCGTAGCGATTTTTAGGCATAAATCACTACGCCCCCCCCCTTTAACCATCGATTGCCTTAGGCGTGAGCGGCGTCGCCTTCAGGGATTAGTCGTACTTCCACGCGCCGGCCCAAGGCGCGGGCGGCGCTGGCCAAGGTGGCTAGCGTCATGCCTGCGTCGTTCTGGTCGAGCGCCCGATCCACGGCGGTACGGCTGGTGTGCATGCGCTCGGCGAGGGCCTTCTTGCTGACGTGTTGCGTTTTCATAGCTTCGGCAATCTGCCACGCAATAACGCGCTTAAGGGCGGCTGCGGAAACTTCCTCTACCAGGCCTTGCTCTGCAAGGAAGTCGTCGAAATTGGAACCGATGTGCTTGTTCATACGCTGTACCTCATAGTCTTGCCTTGCGCTGTTTGGCGGTATTTAAGTCAACCGCCGGGGTTTTCTGGCTTTTCTTGATGAAGCCGTGGAGCAACACCATGTCGGTACCTACAACCGTAAAGATGACGCGGGCGATGGTGTCGCCAAGGCTGGTGCGAACCTCCCAGAGGCCGCTGTCGAGTTTGCGCACCACCGGCATCCCGATGGGCCAGCCAAACTGAACGGTCTTGATGTCCGTGCCGATCAGCCTTCTTGCCTCCCTCGGGAGGTCGGTCAGCCATTCGCGCACCGGCTCGTTGCCTGCATCGGTGCGGAAAAAGCGAACGCTAAGAATGGGAGGAATGTCTGTCATGCCTGAAGTGTACCTAAAATGGTGCACCACTCAAGCGTTAAAGGGGCGTAGTAAAGGGCGTTAGCCTTGGTGCTGGTGTTGTCTGCACCGGCCAGTCGCGGATAAATTCCCTCCTACAGGGAAATTGCCGCGGGTGCCGGGCTGGTGTGGAGCGGATTTTCTAAAAAAGACCCGCGAAGCAAGCTTTTAACCCTTAGGCGTTGCCACGGTTTTCTCTTGGCTGCTCAGCAGTTGCGCCAGTTCGATCAGTTGTTCGCGCATCCAGCGGTTGGCGGGATCTTGGTCGGTGCTTTCGTGCCACTACAGGTGGGTTTCTTACGCGGGCACGGCGCTGACCGGCAACTCCACCGTATGCAGGTCGTGCCGGCGGGCAAAGCTTTAGGTGACGGTCATGGCCATATCGGTTTGCTGCATCACCAATGAGGCCATCAGGTAGTGCTGCGAGCGCAGGGCGATTGGCAAGTTTGAGATCGGAAAATATATGGCGCGTTAAATCTCCGGTGGCGCTAATCCAAACCCACAGGTAGAAAAGCCGAGGCCCGCATCTAGCGGGCCTCGGCTTTTTTATGCCGGTGCGCGGCGCTTGGCCTAGTAAACCCACACCTCAACCCGGCGGTTTTTGCTGCGGCCTTCGTCGCCCTGGTTATTGGCGACCGGCAATTGGGCGCCAAAGCCGATGATTTTATCGATGATCACCCGCCCCTTAGTCAGCTCGCGACGGACCACTTGGGCACGCCATTTAGACAGAATCAGCGCATGGGCCTCATCCACCTTAGGGTCGCCAAAGCCAACCAGCACCACCTTGTGCTGGGTTTTCTGCTGTTTATCCAGGTATTCAAGCACCCGTTCAACATCGCGTAGGGCCTTGTTGTCTAGGTTGGCGCTGCCTTGCTGGAAGCGAAAATTGACGGTCAGGCGCTGAGCCTGATGGGCCAGTTCGCGGTAGATCGGCGGCATGCTGGAGCTGGCATTAACCCTAACGGCGCTGACCGTCTGCGGCACGAAGCCGACTTTCTCGACCAGCGCCTGGCCTTTGTCGCTGTGGGCGAACTGCACCAGGGCTTGCACCCAGGGGTTGTTGGCGCTGGGCGGATTGTAAAAAAACAAGCGGCGCGACAGCGGATAGTCTTCAGTCGCCACCAGGGTGGCGGTTGGCAACATGGGCCGCGATTCGCCATCGGTCACCGCCAGGGCCTTGGCTTGGCGAATATAGGGCAGCCCGATAAAGCCGATGCCTTGCGGGTCGTGGCTGACGGCATCGGACAACTGCTCGCTGGACTCGAAGCGCTGGCTGCTGGTCGCCAAGGTTTTACCGTTAGCCGTCAGCACCAGTTCCTTGAAGGTATCGAAGGTGCCGGATTTGTCGTCGCGGGCATATAGATGAATAGGTCCGCCGCTGCCGCCGAGTTCCTCCCAGGTTTTAATCTCGCCGCTAAACACTTGGGCTATCTGGCTGGTGGTGAGGCTGGCCAGTGGGTTTTGCTGGTTAAGAATCACGGCCAAACCGTCGATGGCGATGATGTGTTCGGCGGCGGCGCTGTGAAAGTCGCCCAGGCTCGACAAGGCTTGGGCCTCGGCGGCTTTAATCGGTCGAGAGCTGGCGCCTAACTGCGCGCTGGCATCTTTCAAGGCCACAAAAGCGGTGCCTGAACCGTGGGCCGCCACCTCGATAAATACCCGCTGCTTGGCGGCGTTAACGCCGGACACGCGCTGTTCATTGGCGAGCTTGTCGGCCTCAATGCGCACATCCTGAAAGCCTTGTTCCTCCAGCAAACCCTTAACCAAGGCTGGGCCAAGCTTGGCGCCTATGGTGTTGGAACCCTGGATCTGCAATGCCGGTTGTCCCTCGGGCGGTAAGGGCAGGGCGGCGAACACCCGCCAAGGCAGGGCGTAGCAGAGAAAGCCAAGAATCAACCAGCCGCTGGTGCGGCCCCAGGTATCGTGTTCAGTGGTAGACGGGTTGCGCAGCATGCGGGCATGCACCTTAGGTTAGGGAGGAACGTGCTGCGCAGATTAAGTCAGATAAGTTACCGAAAGATGACAGCGACTGGCCGGTTATGGCTCTAGTGCGGGCGTTACCCGCGCGTGGCTAGCTCAACTGCAGCCAGATCGGGGCGTGGTCCGAGGGCTTCTCCATACCGCGCAGTTCATAGTCGATGCCGGCCGCCTGGATGCGGTTTTGCAGCGCCGTGCTGGCCATGATCACGTCGATGCGCAGGCCGCGCTTGGGTTGGTCCTCGAAGCCACGGCTGCGGTAATCAAACCAGCTAAAGCAATCATTCACCTCGGGGTAGAGCTGCCGGTAGCTGTCGTGCAGGCCCCAATCCTTAAGGCGTTGCAGCCACTCGCGCTCCTCGGGCAGGAAGCTGCACTTGCCAGTGCGCAGCCAGCGTTTACGGTTCTCTTCGCCGATACCGATATCGCAATCTTCGGGGGAGATATTGATGTCGCCCATCACTATCAGCGGCTGGGTTGGCTGGAACTGGCTTTCGAGCAGCGCTTGCAGGTCGGCGTAAAACTGCGTCTTGGCCGGGAATTTGGTGGGGTGGTCACGGCTTTCGCCCTGGGGAAAGTAGCCATTCATGATGGTAATGGGCTGGCCATCAGCATCGGCGAAGGTGCCCCAGATAAAGCGCCGCTGGGCGTCTTCGGCATCACCGGCAAAGCCTTTATGCAGGCTGAGGGGCGCTTGACGCGACAGTAAGGCCACACCGTAATGACCTTTTTGGCCGTGATAATGCACCTGATAGCCAAGCGTTTCGACCATCTCCAGGGGGAATTGCTCGTCGCTGACTTTGGTTTCCTGCAGGCCTATTACATCGGGTTTGTGCTTGTCGATCAGCGCCGCTAACTGATCGGGGCGGGCGCGCAGGCCGTTGATATTGAACGAAACAATCTTCATGGGGGCGGTCCTGGGGATTCGGTTTTAGTGGTAGCGATGCTAGCCGATCTGCTCTGCGGCCGACCAGTTATCTGGCAGCCACAGAGCTGCGGTGCTAACGTGCCAGAACAGACCCATAACCTAAAACATATAAGAGGTCCCATGCCCACATCGCCCGTTGAAGTTCGAATGCTCGATAGCGGTTACGCCCGCGAGGCGCGTTCCCTGCTGTATCACGCGTACCGCCACGAACCGACTTTTGCCTACTTATTTGAAGCCCAGCGCGCCGGCTACGACCAGCGCGTGCGCGCCACTGTGCGCGAATTGGTGCAGCGGCACTTTGCCGAGGAGCTGCCGGCGATTGGTTTGCTGATAGATGACCGCCTGGCGGCGATAGTGCTAGTGGCACCGCCCATGCGCCGCCTGGAAATTACCGAAAGCTGGAGCTGGCGCCTGCGCATGTTGCTGACGGCAGGGTTTCGCGGCACGCGGCGCTATCTGGACTATCACGCGGCGGTGACCGCCTGTTTACCCGATGGCCCCCATCACTTGTTGCCACTGATGGGCGTGCATCCCGAATTTCAGGGCAAGCATCTGGGTGAGCAACTGCTGGCGGTGCTGCACGACTGGTGCGCGCAAGACCCACATTCGCAAGGCGTAGTACTCGACACTGGCAATAGCCGTTATCTGGAGTTCTACCAGCGCCAGGGCTACAGCAAGATCGGCGAGGTGGCCGTCGGGCCTATCGTTGAGCACGTATTGTTTCACCCAAGCCCACAGATGTTGGCTAAAGCCAGCGCTTAACTCGCATTATTCAAGGTGTTATTGAGGCAATATTTTGCCCAGCATAAAATCTGACTTTGGCGGCAATTTTTAATCCGGGCGTGTTTTACTAGGCCTCCCATTGACCCTTTAAAGGAACTCCCATGTCTCAAGTAACCCTGCACGGCAATCCGGTTCAAGTCTCCGGCGCGCTTCCTCAGACGGGCAAAACCGCCCCGGCCTTTACCTTGGTTGGCAACGATTTGGCCGATGTTTCGTTGAGCAAGTTTGCCGGCAAACGCAAAGTGCTGAACATTTTCCCAAGTGTTGATACGCCAACCTGCGCCACCTCGGTGCGCAAATTCAATGCTGAAACCAGCAAGCTGGCCAACACCGTGGTGCTGTGTATTTCGGCTGATCTGCCCTTTGCCCAGTCACGCTTTTGCGGCGCCGAAGGTCTGACCAATGTAGTCAATCTGTCGACCATGCGCGGCGCCGCCTTTCTGCAAGACTACGGCGTAGCCATCGCCAGCGGTCCACTGGCCGGCGTTGCTGCCCGTGCCGTGGTAGTCCTGGACGAAAACGACCAGGTGCTGCACAGCGAGTTAGTCGCCGAAATCGGTAATGAACCCGACTATGCCGCCGCTACTGCCGTATTGCTGTAACTCCGCATAGCTAGTCCAGCGGCTCGCCTTGGCGGGCCGTTGGTGTTTTAAGTTCGGCTATTTAATTGCCGCCTGCGTAAGGCAAACCCGCCAACACTCAGTGAGTACCGCCCAATGAAAAACTGGCTTATTTATGGCGCCAACGGCTACACCGGGCGCTTGATTGCATTGCACGCCAAGAGCCTTGGCCTGCAGCCGATCCTGGCTGGGCGCAGCGCCGATATTCGGCGCATGGGCGAGGAAACCGGCTTGCCGGTGCGCCAGTTTGATTTATCCAATTCAATCGCCTGCGCCAAAGCCTTGGCCGATGTGCAATTGGTACTTAATTGCGCCGGGCCGTTTTCCGCCACTGCCGCGCCCATGTTGCAGGCTTGCTTGGCGGCAGGTGCGCACTATTTGGATATCACCGGCGAATACAGCGTTTTTGAGCACGCTCACAGCCTGCATGAGACGGCCCAAACCGCCGGCATAGTGATTTGCCCAGGAGTCGGCTTTGACGTGGTGCCCACCGATTGCTTGGCCGTGGCCCTTAAAGCGGCCATGCCGGATGCCATCGAGTTGAGCCTGGGCTTTGATACCGCCAGCGGCCTAAGCCCGGGCACCAGTAAAACCCTGCTGGAAAATCTCGCCGCTGGCGGCAAAGTGCGCGAGCAGGGCGTGCTGCGCAGCGTGCCAACGGCCTACAAGAAACGTATTTGTGATTTTGGCTATGGCCCCAAATGGGCCATGAGCATTCCTTGGGGCGATGTGGTCACGGCGTTCTACAGCACCGGCATCGCCACCATCAGCGTGTATGTGCCAACGCCAAAACCCATGATTCAGTTGCTGCGCGCCCTCGATGGGCTGCGCCCGGCATTCGCTTGGCCCTGGCTACAGCGCCTGCTCAACGCGGTCATCGGCCGTTGGGTTAAGGGCCCCACGGCTGCGCAACGGGCAACCCTGCGCACTGCCGTGTGGGGCGAGGTACGCAACGCCCAAGGTCAGATTAAAACGGCGCGAATTGAAACCAATAACGGTTATGAGTTGACCGCTCACAGCGCCGTGCATGTGGTGCAGTGCGTACTGGCTAACCCGCCGGCTGGCGGTTATTACACCCCGGCGCAGATGCTTGGCTGGCAGTTGGTTGAGCAATTGCCCGGCTCCAGCAAGCTCTATATCAGCTGACTTGCTTGGCAGCGGCTGAGCGGGGCGGTCGGCGGCTGTTGCCGGCCTGAAATGCCCGGTAAGTAAAAAGCCGGTAAAGAGGCTTTGCTTCGCGGCGCTAAATGCCTAAGGTTGCGCGCACATTCCCGCACTGTGAAACCCATGCCCGCGACCTCGAAGCAACACAGCCTATTTCTGACTCTGCGGCCGTGGCTGATCAGCGCCTTGGTGCTGGTTGGCTTGCTGCTATTGGTACAGCAATTGGCCAAGCCCAACGCCGTTGAGCGCGAAGGCAAAAAAGCTGCTGTGGGCGGCGATTTTTTGGTCAGCGCCGCCACCGTGCAACGCACCGACTTGCCGGTGTACTTCAATGGTTTGGGCACGGTGACGGCCTATAACACCGTGATAGTGCGCAGCCGGGTCGATGGCGAGTTGCTCAAGGTGCTGTTTGAAGAAGGCCAGGAGGTCAAGGCCGGCGACCTGTTGGCGCTGATTGATCCACGTAGCTTTCGCGTCGCCCTGGAGCAGGCCGAAGGGGCGCAGCAGCGTGATCAGGCGCAGCTGATGAATGCTCAGATCGACCTAGAACGCTACCGCGGACTGTTTGCCCAGGACTCCATCGCCAAACAGACCCTCGACACCCAATTGGCGCTGGTCAATCAATACCAGGGTACCCTCAAAGCCAATCAGGCGGCGGTCAATCAGGCCAAGCTCAACCTGCAATTCACCGAGGTTCGCGCACCGATCAGCGGCCGCTTGGGCTTGCGTAAAGTCGATGTCGGCAACCTGATCAGCACCGGCGATACCACCGGCATAGTGGTGATTACCCAGGTTAAACCCATCGCAGTGGTGTTTAGCCTGCCCGAGCAGCAGCTGCCGTTGATTCGCCAGCAAATGGCCACTGGCAAGCCCTTGCCGGCGGTGGCCCTGGATCGTAACCAAAGCCTGCAATTGGCCGAGGGCGTGCTGGCCACCCTCGACAACCAGATCGACATCAGCACCGGCACCCTGAAACTCAAGGCGCGTTTCGATAACGGCGATAAAGCGCTGTTTCCCAATCAGTTCGTCAATGTGCGCTTGCTGGCGCAAACCCTGCACGATGCCCTAGTGATACCGGCGAACGCGGTGCAGCGCGGCACCCAGGGCAGTTTCGTCTATGTGCTGGATGACAGCGACAAGGTGCACCTGCGCAATATCAGCGCCGGCGCCACCAGTGGTGAACAGTTACAAGTGCTCAGCGGCCTGAGCTTTGGTGAGCGGGTGGTAACCGAAGGCGTCGACCGTTTGCGCGAAGATATGCAGGTCAAGGTCGCATCCCCAGCCCCTACTGCCCACTCCCAACTCCCCACTGCCACTAAACCATGAACCCGTCACGGCTGTTTATCTTACGGCCGGTGGCCACCACTTTATTGATGGTGGCCATTCTGCTGGCGGGTTTGATTGCCTACCGGATTTTGCCGGTGGCGGCCTTGCCCGAGGTCGACTACCCAACCATTCAGGTGGTCACCCTGTATCCCGGCGCCAGCCCGGAAATCATCACCTCGACGGTCACCGCGCCGCTGGAAAGCCAGTTTGGGCAGATCGCCGGCTTAACTGAAATGAGCTCCAGCAGCTCCGGTGGCGCCTCGCTGCTGACCCTGCGTTTTAGCCTGGCGACCAATCTGGATGTGGCCGAGCAAGACGTGCAGGCGGCGATTAACGTGGCCGCCAGCCTGCTACCGAAAGACCTGCCGACTCCACCGGTGTTCAGCAAGGTTAACCCGGCCGATGCACCCATCATGAGCCTGGCAATCGTCTCCGACAGCCTGCCGCTGGCGCAGATTCAGGACCTGGTGGACACCCGCCTGGCGCAGAAAATATCGCAAATATCCGGCGTCGGCCTGGTCAGTATTGGCGGCGGTCAGCGCCCGGCGGTACGCATCCGCGCTAACCCGAATGCCTTGGCGTCTTACGGCCTGAGCCTGGAAGACCTGCGCAGCGCCGTCACCCGCAACAACCTGAATGGCCCCAAAGGCAGCTTCGACGGCCCCAACCGCGCCTCCAGCCTGGACGCCAATGACCAGCTGGAGAAACCCGAAGACTATCGCCAGCTGGTGATCGCCTACAAAAACGCCGCCCCCGTGCGCCTGCAAGATGTGGCCAGCGTCGACAACGATGCCGAGAACCTGCGCCTGGCCGCCTGGGCCAATCTGACCCCAGCGGTGATTTTAAATATCCAACGTCAGCCCGGCGCCAATGTGCTGGCCGTGGTCGAGCGCATCAATGCCTTGCTGCCGCAATTGCAGGCAAGCCTGCCGGCCACCGTGGAGGTGCAGGTGCTGACCGATCGCACCACCAGCATCAGCGCGGCAATTGCCAGTGTGAAATTCGAGCTGATGCTGTCGATTGCCCTGGTGGTGATGGTCTGCTTCTTGTTTTTACGCAATGCCTCGGCCACCTTGATCCCCAGCTTAGCGGTGCCGCTGTCGCTGATTGGCACCTTCGGGGTGATGTACCTGGCTGGGTTTTCCATCAACAACCTGACGCTGATGGCCCTGACCATTGCCACCGGTTTTGTGGTCGATGACGCCATCGTCATGCTGGAGAACATCAGCCGTTACCTGGAGGAGGGTGACTCGCCCCTGACCGCCGCGCTGAAAGGCTCGCGGCAGATTGGCTTCACCATTATTTCCCTGACCTTGTCGCTGATCGCCGTGTTGATTCCGCTGCTATTTATGAGCGATGTGGCGGGGCGGCTGTTTCGCGAATTTGCCATCACCCTGGCGGTGGCGATTTTGATCTCGGCGGTGGTTTCCTTAACCCTGACGCCAATGCTCTGCGCCAAGTTGCTACGGCACAAACCCGAGGCCGAGCAGGGCCGTTTTGCCCGCGCCAGCGGGCAGTTTATCGAGCGGATGATCGACCACTACGCGCGAGCCTTGCAGGTGGTGCTGCGCCATCAAACCCTGACCTTAGTGGTGGCTGTCGGCACCCTGGGCTTGACCGTGCTGCTCTATATGCTCAGCCCTAAAGGGTTTTTCCCCGAGCAAGACACCGGGGTGATTCAGGGCATCAGCGAGGGGCCGCAGTCGGTGTCGTTTCAGGCCATGGCGGTGCGCCAACAACAATTGGCTGAGCTGATTTTGCGCGATCCGGCGGTGGCCAGTTTGTCGTCCTATATCGGCGTGGACGGCAGCAACGCCACCTTGAATACCGGCCGTTTGCTGATCAACCTCAAGCCCTTTGCTGAGCGCGATGTCAGCGTGCAACAGGTGATCCGTCGCTTGCAGCCGCAACTGGCGCAGCTGCCGGGGACCAAGCTGTACCTGCAGCCAGTGCAGGATTTGAGCATCGAAGACCGCATTACGCGCACCCAATACCAGTTCAGCCTGGAAGACCCCAATCAAGAGAATTTGCGCTACTGGGTGCCGAAACTGGTTGAGCGTTTGCAGCAATTGCCGGAGCTGGCCGATGTTGCCAGCGACTTGCAGGATCAAGGCCTGCAAGCCTATTTGCAGATCGACCGCGATCAGGCCGCACGCTTGGGGGTGAGCTTGGCCTCAATCGATAACGCGCTGTACAACGCCTTTGGTCAGCGGCTGATTTCGACCATCTTTACCCAGTCCAGCCAATACCGGGTGGTACTGGAAGTGGCCGCGCCCTTCCAATTAGGGCCGCAGGCGCTGGAGCAACTCTATGTGCCTAGCAGCGACGGCACCCAGGTGCGCTTGTCCAGTTTGGCCAAGGCCGAGCAGCGTTCGACCCTGCTGGCGATCAATCACAGCGACCAGTTCCCGGCCGCCACCCTGTCGTTCAACCTGGCGCCGGACACCTCGCTGGGGGCTGCGGTCGCGGCGATTCGTGGGGTGCAGGCCGAGCTGCAATTGCCGCCAAGCACCAACAGCCGTTTTCGCGGCGCCGCCCTGGCCTTTGAGGCCTCTTTGGGCAACACCTTGCTGCTGATTCTGGCGGCGATTGTGACCATGTACATAGTGCTGGGGATTCTCTACGAGAGTTTTATTCACCCCATCACCATTCTCTCCACCTTGCCGTCGGCCGGTGTTGGTGCGTTGCTGGCGTTAATGCTGGCCGGCGAGGAGCTGGGCATGGTGGCGATTATTGGCATCATCTTGCTGATCGGCATCGTCAAGAAAAACGCCATCTTGATCATCGATTTTGCCCTAGAGGCCGAACGTAACGCCGGCAAAAGCCCGCAGGAGGCGATTTACCAGGCCTGTTTGCTGCGTTTTCGGCCGATTTTGATGACCACTATGGCGGCCTTGCTCGGCGCTTTGCCGCTAATGCTGGCCACTGGTTCCGGCGCCGAATTGCGTCAACCGCTGGGGATTACCCTGGTCGGCGGCTTGCTGCTCAGTCAGCTGCTGACGCTGTTTACCACCCCGGTGATTTACCTGGCCTTCGACCGTTTGGCGCGGCGCTTTAGCCAGCCTGATGCGGCGCAGGTGCAAGCGTGAGCGGCCCGGTAGGATGGCGCCTCGTAGGATGGGTTGAGCGCAGCGATACCCATCACTGCATCGCGCACCCCAGCGCGCGGCATGATGGGTTACGCCGCTTCGCGGCTAACCCACCCTACGGGGGTAATGCGATAGCGGTGGACGGAGCGCCATGAGCTTTTCCACGGTGTTTATCCGGCGCCCGGTCGCCACCTTGCTGCTGACTGTGGCGCTGCTGCTGGCGGGCGGTTTGTCGTTTAGTTTGCTCCCCGTAGCGCCGCTGCCGCAGGTCGACTTCCCCTACATAGTGGTCAACGCCGCCATGCCCGGCGCCAGCCCCGAGACCATGGCCAGCTCCGTGGCCACACCCTTGGAGCGGGCGCTGGGACGGATCTCTGGGATAGTCGAGATGACCTCGTCGAGCACCCTGGGCAACACCCAGGTGGTGCTGCAGTTTGACCTAGAGCGCAATATCGACGGCGCCGCCCGCGAGGTGCAGGCCGCCATCAATACCGCCATGAGCCTGCTGCCGACCGGCATGCCGCGTAACCCCAGTTACCGCAAGGCCAACCCGGCCGACATGCCGATCATGATTCTGTCGCTGACCTCCGATACTTTGAGTCGCGGCCAGCTGTATGACCTGGCCTCCACCGTGTTGGCGCAAAAAATCGCCCAGGCCGAAGGCGTTGGCCAAGTCAGCGTCGGCGGTAGCTCGCTGCCGGCGGTGCGGGTTGACCTCAATCCGGATGCCCTCAATCAACATGGCCTGGCGTTGGATGACGTGCGCCAAGCCATCAGCGATGCCAACAGCGACGGCCCCAAGGGCGCGGTGGAGCAGGGCAGCCAGCACTGGCAAATCGATGGCAATGATCAGCTGCGCAGCGCCGCCGAATTTATCCCGCTGATCATTCGCCACAACAGCTTGAATGGCGGCCAGGTGCTGCGGTTGGGCGATGTGGCCGAGGTCAGCGACTCGGTGGAGAACGTGCGCAACGCCGGGTTTTCCGGCGGCTTGCCGGCAGTCTTGCTGATTATTACCCGCCAGCCGGCGGCCAATATCATCGCCGCCACCGATGCCATTCATGCCTTGTTGCCGGCGCTGCGCGAGACCCTCGGGCCGGCGGTCAAACTCAAGGTCATGGATGATCGCAGCCCGAATATCCGCGCCTCCCTGCACGAGGCCGAGTTCACCCTGATGGTCTCGGTGGCCTTGGTCATTTTGGTGGTCTTCGCCTTTTTGCGTAATGCCCGCGCCACCTTGATCCCCAGCGTGGCGGTGCCGGTCTCGCTGATTGGCACCTTCGTGGTCATGTACCTGTGCAATTTCAGCCTGAACAACCTGTCGTTGATGGCGCTGATTATTGCCACCGGCTTTGTGGTGGACGATGCCATCGTCATGCTGGAAAACATTGCCCGGCGCATCGAGGAGGGCGAGTCTCCACTGGCGGCAGCGCTCAAGGGCGCCAGTGAAGTGGGCTTTACCGTGTTGTCGATGAGCCTGTCGCTGGTGGCGGTGTTTATTCCGTTGCTGTTGATGGGCGGCATTCCCGGCCGGTTGTTTCGCGAATTTGCCGTGACCCTGTCGGCGGCGGTGCTGATCTCCCTGCTGGTGTCGCTGACCCTGACGCCGATGCTCTGCGCCAAACTGCTGCAGGGCAAAGTGCTGCAGAGCGAGCCAGCGGCGGCCGAGGTGCAAAGCGAGGGGCGTTTTGCCCGGCTGTTTGCGCAACTGGCGCAGCACTATCGCGCGAGCCTCGTGTGGGCGCTGGACCATTCGCGGTTGATGCTGGTGATTTTGCTATCGACCATAGTGTTGAATTTTTACCTGTTCGCCATAGTGCCCAAGACCCTGTTTCCCCAGCAGGACAGCGGTCGTTTACGCGGCCAGGCGGTGGCCGATCAGAGTATTTCGTTTCAGGCCCTGCAAGAAAAACTCGGGCAGTTTCGGCAGATTCTGGCCGCCGATCCGGCGGTGGCTAACGTGGCCGGTTTCAGTGGCGGCGGCGGGCGCGGCTCGGGTGGCGGCGGCGCCAACACCGGCTCGTTCTTTATCACCCTGAAACCCATCGACCAACGCGAACCCATGCCAGTGGTGGCCAGCCGCTTGCGTAAAGAATTGGCCAAGGTAGCGGGGGCGACTCTGTATTTGAACCCAGGGCAAGACCTGCGCATCGGCGGTCGCGAGGGTAATGCGCAGTACCAGTTCAGCCTGAAAAGTGATGACCTTGACCAGCTGCGTGCCGCCACCCCGCGAGTCGAAGCGGCCATGCGCCAGCTGCCAGAGTTGGTCGATGTCAGCGGCGATGAGCAAAACAAAGGCCTGCAAACCCGCCTGGTGATTGATCGCACTACCGCCGCCCGCTATGGCGTCGACATCGAGATGATCAGCGCGCTGCTGAATAACTCCTTTGGCCAGCGCCAGGTCTCGACCATCTACAACCCGCTGAATCAATACCGGGTGGTGATGGAAGTCGGCCAGGCCTACCAAAGCAGCCCGGATATTCTTGAGCAGGTGTATGTAATCAGCAGCGACGGCGCGCGGGTGCCGGTCTCGACCTTTGCTCGGATTGAGCCGAGTAACGCGCCGCTGGCGGTCAATCACCTGGGCCAGTTTGCCGCCACCACTTTCAGCTTTAATCTGGCCACCGACATACCGCTGGAAACCGCTCAGGCCGCCATCCTCAAGGCCTTGCAGCCGCTGCATCTGCCGGTTGCCGTGCAAGCCAGTTTTGCCGGCACCGCAGGGGCTGCCCAAGACACTCAAAGCGATATGCCGGTGATGATTCTGGCCGCCTTGCTGGCGGTGTATATAGTGCTGGGCATGCTCTATGAGAGCTATGTGCACCCGCTGACCATCATCTCCACCTTGCCGTCGGCCGGGGTTGGCGCCTTGCTGGCCTTGCTGCTGTGCCGCACCGAGCTGTCGCTGATTGCGTTGATTGGCATCATCTTGTTGATCGGCATCGTCAAGAAAAACGCCATCCTGATGATCGACTTTGCCCTGGATGCCGAGCGGCGCCTGGGCATGAGCCCGCGCGAGGCGATTCTGGAGGCCTGCGTGAAGCGCTTTCGCCCCATCATGATGACCAGCCTGGCCGCGCTGCTCGGCGCCTTGCCCTTGCTGTTTGGCACCGACGGCGACGCCGAACTGCGCCGGCCACTGGGCATCACCATCGTCGGTGGCCTGATCGGCAGCCAACTGCTGACCCTGTACACCACGCCGGTGGTTTACCTCTATCTCGACCGCCTCAGGCATTGGGCCTTACGCCGCTGGCATGGCCGCGCCAAACCATTGCCGCTGGAGCTGCCATAACTATGCAGAGTCTGTGCCTTGCCACGCCGAAGGTTTACCTACTCCTTAACATCCACGACCGCCGCAGGCATTGGGCCTTGCGCCGCTGGCATGGTCGCGCCAGGCCGTTGCCGTTGGAGAATCAGCTATGAACCCGTATCCGCTGCGCCGCCTGCACATGGCTCGTTTGGCGCTTGCCGTGTTATTGCTCGGCGGCTGTGCGGTCGGGCCGGACTATCAACGGCCAGAATCCGCGCAATCGACGCAGTTTAAACAGGCCGCCGGCTGGAAAACCGCCGCACCGGCCGACGCTGTGCTGCGCGGCGCCTGGTGGCAGTTGTATGGCGATGCCGAGTTAAATCAGTTGATTGGCCGGCTGAATCTCTCCAACCAAAACCTGGCGGCGGCCCAAGCCCAATATGAGCAAGCCCGGGCACTGGTGGGCAAAGCCCGCGCCGGCTTCTATCCAACCCTGTCCGGCAGCGCCGGGGTTAAGCGTGCGGGGCAGGGAGGAGGGAACAGCACCCCGAGCACCAGCGATGGCATCAACGTCAGCGGAGCCAATGCCGCGCGCGTTTCGAAAAGCTATGACCTGAGCCTGGACGCCGCCTGGGAGTTGGATGTCTGGGGCAAACTGCGCCGCAGCCTGGAGTCCAGCGATGCCAGCTTTCAAGCCAGCGCCGCCGATTTAGCCGCCCTGCAGCTGAGCCTGCAGTCAGAGCTGGCGCAAAGTTATCTGCAATTGCGTGTGCTGGATGAGCAAAACCGGCTACTGGATGCCACGGTCGCCGCTTACGCCCGAGCGTTGAAGTTGAGCGAAAATCAGTACCAGGCAGGTATCGTCGCCAAGTCCGATGTCAGCCAGGCGCGCACCCAGCTGTACAGCACCCAAGCGCAAGCCATCGACCTGCAATGGCAGCGTGCCCAGTTCGAAAACGCCATCGCCGTATTGGTTGGCGTGGCGCCCAGCGAGTTCAGCATTGCCGCCCGTAAAGAGCTGCCAAGCCTGCCGGATATTCCGCTGGGCTTGCCGTCACAGTTACTGGAACGTCGCCCGGATATCGCCAGCGCCGAGCGCAAAATGATCGCCGCCAACGCCGAGATTGGCGTCGCCGAAGCCGCCTGGTATCCAGACCTGAGCCTGTCTGCCAGCGGTGGCTACAACAACAGCAGCTATGCCGACTGGATCAGCGTGCCGAACCGGGTCTGGTCGATTGGCCCGCAACTGGCACTGACCCTGTTCGACGGCGGCGCCCGCAGCGCCCAAGTCGAAAGCGCCGAGGCCGGCTATCAGCAGACCGTCGCCCAGTACCGACAAACCGTGCTCGACAGCTTTCGCGAAGTCGAAGACGCCCTGGGACAGCTGCAAGTCTTAGCGCAAGAAGCCCAGGTTCAGCAACACGCCGTCAACTCAGCCCGCGAATCGCTGCAACTGCTGAGCAACCAATATCAAGCCGGCACCATCGATTACAACAGCGTGGTCAGCGTGCAAACCAGCACCCTGGGCAACGAACGCACGGCCCTGACATTACTCGGCAACCGTCTGACTGCCAGCGTGCAGCTGATCGCTGCACTGGGTGGTGGTTGGCGAAGCAGCCAGCTTGAGACACACCAGCAGCAGGATCAGCGCAAGAGGCAAGGCTCGCGACCATAGGCAAACAGCGAGCAATTTGTCATAACGTACATTATGCGAAGTGTCCGAGGGCTTGAAATTACGCAGCGCGTAAAAGCGCGTTCAGTTGGGCGTCAATAACTTCGCATAATGTATATTATGTTAAATCAATGTCATGGATGAGCCCTCTAACAGCCACTGCAACTCCTTAGCATCAACCTTTTGGCCATGCTAAGGTTCCCCCATCACCCGCGTTGCCACTGGAGTAAACATGCTTATTCGGTTATTCGGTTATTCGCTTTTGGCGTTTGCATGCAGCAGCAGCTTTGCTCACGACTACAGCGCTGGCGAGTTACAGATCGCGCATCCTTGGTCGCGAGCCTTGCCACCGAATGCCGTAACTGGTGCGGCTTACCTTGACGTGCATAACCAAGGCAAAACTGTGGATCGTCTGCTCGGCGCACAAACACCGCGTGCGACTAAGACCGAGATCCACACCATGCTGCAACTTGGTGAAGTGATGAAAATGCAGAAGCTCGACTCGGTGGGAATTCCCGCGGGGGGCGACACTAAACTGGCACCCGGCGGCACGCACCTAATGTTGTTTGGCCTGCAAAAGCCATTAGTCGCTGGCGAGCGCTTCCCGCTTACGTTGCTGTTTGAAAAAGCCGGCAAGGTTGAGGTCGAAGTGCTGATTGAGACCGCCGAACCCGACCCACACGCGGGCCACTAAGTGCCATGACGCTGAAGGTTTTATTTGTCTGCAGCAAGAACCAATGGCGTAGCCCGACGGCCGAGCAAATTTTTGCCGATTATCCGACTATAGAGTGCACCTCTGCAGGGCTAAGTCACGACGCACAAAATCCGTTAACAGCTGAATTAGTGGCGTGGGCAAATTTGATTTTTGTGATGGAGCCTAAACACACAGTGAAGCTACGTGCCAAGTATCGAGCACAGCTGACCAGTGCTCGCGTTATCTGCTTGAACATTGCCGACAACTACACGTTTATGGACCCCGCGTTGGTGCTGTTATTAGAAACCAAGGTTCTGCGCTTCTTACCTGCTTATAGAGTGCTTAAGTGAACGACTTAGCTACCCTGCCCCTGCCCCTGCAGCAGCGACTTAACGGCGAACTCAAACCCGGCGAACGGTTCGTCTGGAGCGGCCAACCTGTACCTGCCAGGTATATGAACAGCGGTTTTAAGGCTTGGTATTTCTTCGTGCCTTGGACGGCATTTGCGGCATTTTGGATTGCCTCGGCAGCAGACTACCAATGGCCCGCATTTAATAGCGGCTGGGATTTTTTTCCATTGGGCGGTCTGCCCTTTTTGCTGATCGGCCTTGCGGGGCTAAGCACGCCATTTTGGCTGCGCCGCAGGGCTCGCACGATGATTTATGCCATCAGTAACCTGCGCGCAATGACTATTGAGGGCGCCAACTCATTCACGGTTAAGTCCTATCATGCCAAGGATATTGCCGAAGTTGTTCGTACTGAACATCCCGATGGTTCTGGCGACTTGGTCCTGCGCACGGAGCACTATCGCGACTCTGATGGCGACCGGCAAACGCGCGCGCAGGGCTTTATGGCTGTTGCACGAGTGCGAGAAGTTGAGCGTTTTATTGAAAAGCTGCGACACGCAGAGTCAGCTTAACGTGCTGCAGAGCCACAATCTGTTGCGGCTCTGCAGCACGAACGAGTGCATCTAGTTGCTGCTGTTAGCGCTCCACCGGCGCGCGCATGGTGACAAACTCTTCGGCGGCCGTTGGGTGGATGCCCATGGTGTCGTCGAAGTCTTGTTTAGTTGCGCCCGCCTTCAGCGCCACGGCGATACCTTGAATAATCTCACCCGCGTCCGGGCCGACCATGTGGCAACCGAGCATGCGATCATTATCCGCATCGACCACTAACTTCATCAGAGTCTTTTGCTGGCTGTCGCTAAAACTCAATTGCATCGGCCGGAAACGGCTTTCGAAGATTTTGATGTTATGGCCGGCGGCCTTTGCCTGCTCTTCGCTTAAACCGACGGTGCCGATATTGGGCAGGCTAAATACCGCCGTGGGAATCAACTGGTAATCGACCGGACGATACTGCTCCGGTTTAAACAAGCGTCGCGCCACGGCCATGCCTTCGGCCAACGCCACAGGGGTTAATTGCACGCGGCCGATCATGTCGCCGATGGCCAGAATCGACGGTTCAGTGCTTTGGTAATGCTCATTCACCTGGACATAGCCGCGCTCATCTAGCTCGACAGCGGTGTTTTCCAAGCCTAAGTTGTCGAGCATCGGTCGCCGGCCAGTGGCATAAAACACCGCATCAGTGACCAGTTGCCGACCATCTTGCAAGGTTGCCAGCAGACTGCCATCGGCTTGCCGATCAATTTTGCTGATGTCGGTGTTGAACTGCAGATCGATACCGCTCTTTTCCAGTTCTTCCTTTAGATGTTGACGCACTGCCCCGTCGAAACCGCGCAAGAACAACTCACCGCGATACAGCAACGAAGTTTGAGCACCCATGCCGTGGAAGATCGAAGCAAACTCAACCGCGATATAACCACCGCCGACCACTAACACTCGCTTGGGCAACTGCGCCAAGAAGAATGCTTCATTGGAGGTGATAGCGTGTTCGATCCCCGGAATGTCGGGCTTCTGCGGCCAGCCGCCAGTAGCCAGCAGGATGGTTTTGGCGCTGTAGCGCTGACCATTAACCTCCACGTGATGGGCGTCAAGCACGCGCGCGTGGTGCTCTAGCAAGGTCACGCCGCTACTGATCAATAAGTTTCGGTAGATGCCATTCAGGCGCAAAATTTCGCGATTTTTATTGGCTATTAAGGTTGGCCAGTCGAAGCTTGCCTCCTCCATCGCCCAGCCAAAACCCTTGGCCTGGGCGAATTCATCGGCAAAATGAGCGCTGTAAACCAGTAGCTTTTTGGGCACACAGCCAACATTAACGCAGGTACCGCCCAGATAGCGGCTCTCGGCCACGGCCACCTTGGCGCCAAAGCCGGCGGCAAACCGCGCCGCGCGCACGCCGCCGGAACCGGCCCCAATCACGAACAGATCAAAATCGTAAGTCATTAGTTATCCTCAAGTATGCCGCCCAGAATAACGCAAACAGCAATCTGCATACCTAAACTGAACAGGTGCTGATTGGAGTTTTAGTGATGCGCCCTACCCTGACCCATATAGCTTTGCATGTGCCCGACCTTGACGCCTGTATTGAGTTTTACCAGGACTACTGCGCTATGCAGGTGATTCATCAGCGTGCAGGTAAAGGTTCGCGAATAGTCTGGATGGCTGAAGCCGGCAAGGAGCATGAGTTTATTTTCGTGCTGATGCCGGGTGGACAGTCTCGGCAATTGGCCAGTAATGATTACAGCCATTTTGGCTTTGCCTTGGGCAGCCGCGCGGCTGTCGATGCCCTCGCCGTTCGCGCCCAGGCTGCTGGCTGCCTGATCTGGCCGCCGCGTGACGAGCCTTATCCAGTGGGTTATTACTGCGGATTGCGCGATCCGGCTGGTAACTATGTTGAGTTCAGTTACGGTCAACCTTTGGGGCCGGGTTCTGAGCCTATGGTCATTATGTAAGCGGTCACAAAAAAGCCACCCTCACAGAGTGTGTGAAAACGCATTTCTGCGATCCAAAAACAAACGCCCCGACTGGTTCGGGGCGTTTGTTTTTGGAGGATGTAAGCGTTGGTTTTTTGAAAAACGGATTATCCGTCCATCAAGGCGATCATTTGGCGGGCGCCCAGCACGTTAATCGCTCGTTTGAGGTTGTAGGCCTGTACCGCTAGGGCCATTTCCGCACGCGCCCCACTCAATTGGCGCAGGAGGAAGCGGCCGTTGCCGAACAGCCATTGCTTGAGGTTGCCAAACGGGTGCTCAACGATGGAGCGCCGCCGGATCATCATCTCCGGGTGCGCCTTCAGTCGATGCTCCATGCGTTCGAAGGCGTCCTCGTGCGCATGCCGGGTGAGGTAGCGGCGCTTGGCCTTGGTGCATTGCGCCTTTAGCGGACACAGCGCGCACTGGTCGGCGCTGGACGCATAGACCCGCTGACCCTTATTGAGATTTTTCAACTCCAGGATTTGCCCATTCGGGCAGCGATAGCTGTCGGTTTCAGGGGCGTAGATAAAAGCACTGCGATCAAATTGCTGGCCGTCGCCCTGGTTGTTGATCGCCCGATTGGGCGGCACATAGGCCGTGATGCCCGCGTCTTCGCAGGCTTGAAACTGCTCGCCATTGGAATAGCCGGCATCGGCGGTGACACACAGTTCATCTTGTTCCAGCAGGGCTTTGGCTGCCTTGGACATCGGCGCCAGCTGCTTATTGTCGGCGCCGTCCTGGGTGACTTCGTGGTTCAGGATCAGGCAGTGCTCGGCATCTACCGCGCTCTGAATGTTGTAAGCCACCCGCGGACCGAGGTGGGTGCGCATCATGCGAGCATCCGCCTCGCCAATCACAAACTGCTCGAGTTGCTGCGCCTCCATCAACTCTTGGCAGGTGATGTTGTCGGCATGTTTGCCTTGCAGTCGCAGCAAGGTGGCTTTGATGGCTGTGCGATCAATCACCTCGGCGGACTCGGTCTGATCGGCCTCGTCCAACTGCGCCAGGTAGGTGGCGATGTGCTTTTCCAGTTTCTCCTGCTGGCGTTTGAGTTGCTTAAGACTTAGGTGCTTGCGTGCCGCCGCCACGGCCTGAAATTTACTGCCGTCGATGGCAACGAGCTGCCCGGTAATCAGACCGACTTTGCGACAGAACTGTACAAATGCCCGGCAGGTCGCGCTGAACGCAGTGCCGTTGTCTTTGCGAAAATCAGCAATGGTCTTGAAGTCCGGCGCCAAGCGACCGAGTAGCCACATCACCTCGACGTTACGCTGACATTCCGCCTCCAAGCGTCGAGACGAGCGAATGCGTTGAAAGTAGCCGTATAGATACAGCTTGAGCAGATCTGCTGGGTCATAGGAGGGGCGCCCCGTCTGCTTGGGCTGGGTCTTGCTGAAACCCATTTCGCGTAAGTCCAAACGAGCCACGTAGGCCTCTATCACGCGCACCAAATGATCGTCGGGAACCAAGTCGTCCAGTGATACCGGAAACAAACTGTCCTGATTGCGCGCCTCGCCTTGGATGTAATGCATAACCAAAAATGCCCATATCTCACGATATGGGCATTTTCTACATCTCCAGCTCAGACCGCCAGGTTTTCACACAGTCTGCGAGGCGGGGTTTTGTTTTACATCCTGACATCCGTGATCTAGCCGCCATCCTGGCGGAACTCCTACATATCCCTGTGACTTACTTGCGCGTCCTGCGCAGCATCCTTGCGTCCTGAACAACAGAATAGCCAAGCGGGCCCCATGCGGTAAGCGCCGATCAACAGCAGCTCGTGTAAGCTAAAGCCTACAAAATCGCCAACCCAACGTCCGCTCTGGTTTATTTTGTGACCTGCGTCTTGTTAGACTCGATTTGTCCTACAAAACAATCGGTCGCGACCACACGACCACGGGGTTAGAACCATGCGTGCAGTTGTTATTGCCCTTAGCTGCCTGGCCGTTTACATCACCGCAATTCCCGCCCAGGCGGGCGGCCAAAACCAGTTGGAGAGCCCCAAGGCCAGCGCCGGGCAACTGTTCTGGGGCGAACTTTATCCGGCAGGCGGTACCTCGCTGTATTGCGGCCAGCCTTTTACCGCCAGCCACAACTCGCTGATGGCCAGCCCGGTTTACAGCAGCAAACACATCAAGAGTGCGCTGCGCTGCACCTCCGACCAACAGTGTCTGCAGAGCAATCCGCAATACCCCTATATGCTTTCCGATCTGCATAACCTCTACCCGGAGTTGACCCGTATCGAGCTGGCTCGGCGCGGCGCCCAGTTCGGCAACCTAGGCGCCGAGGTGCCCAGTGAACTCGACAACAGCGGCTGCAACCTCAAGGCCAGCTACCAGCTCATCGAGCCGCGTGACGAGGCCAAGGGCAATGTCGCCCGGGCGATTTTTTACATGCACATCGAGTACGGTCTGCCGATTGTCGGCCAGCTGCAAATGTTCAAACAGTGGCACCAGATGGACCCGCCAGACGCCGACGAGAAGGCCCGCAACGAAAAAATCTTCAGCCTGCAAGGCACCCGTAATCGCTTTATCGATGACCCAAGCCAGGTCGAGTTATTGATTAAGGGCTGATCCGGCAGACTCCAAGCGACAACAAAAAGGCCTGCTAACGGCCGCGCCGATTCAGGCTTGAGCGCAGCTTGTACCTGTCACCCGGATGGGTCAGGCGGGCGTAGCTGATCAGATGCTCATCCGACCAGGTGCGGCGGATCATGCTCAGGCAGGCCGCGGCCGGGTCTATCTCCAGCCAGCGCGCGCTTTGCTCGTCGACCAGCACCGCCTCGACCACGTGCTCGACATCGGAGATCGGGCAGTTGGCGACCAGCACCTCGTTAGGCGTGTGCAGGGAAAAATCGGTTTGCAGATACTCGGGCACCCAGCGCGGATTGACGAAGCGCTGCTCCAGCTGGATCGGAATGTTGTTCTCTCGGTGCACCAGCAGGGTATGAAACACCTGACTGCCCAGGCGCACGCCGAGCTGTAGCGCCACTTCATCATCGGCGGCGATAGCCTCGCAGCGCAGCACCTGGTTGCTATAGGCATGGCCGCGGGCGCGCACTTCGCTGGCGATATTCAACACCTCATGCAGGGACGACTCGGCCTTGCGGTCGGTTACGAAGGTGCCCAAGCCGGCCTGACGAATCAGATACCCTTCCTGCACCAGATCACGAATGGCCTTGTTGGCGGTCATACGACTGACGCCAAAATCGCGCGCCAACTGCTCCTCCGGCGGTATCTGCTGATGCACCGGATAGACGCCATTTTGCATGCGTTCGAGCAGATAGTCCTTGATTGCCTGGTAGCGGGGTACGGTGCTGGCCACATGGGCTCCCTGAGTGATGACGCTGCCCTGGATGATACCGCCCAGCGCTCACCACGGGCAGACTGACGCAGCAGAAATCCCCCAGCCGCCGTTCAGTCAAACGACGGCAGCAAGCTATTGGGCGCTAGCGTATTGAGCACCCGCGTCGCCAACAGCGCCTCGGCGGCGGCGATATCCGGGGCGAAAAATCTATCCTCGAGATAAAACGGCACCTGCGCGCGCAGCAACCCACGGGCCTGCTCCAGCAACGGCGAGCTTTTGCGCCCGGCGCGAAAATCCAGGCCCTGACAGGCCCCCAGCCATTCGATGGCGAGCACCCCACGGACGTTAGCCGCCATCTCCCACAGACGCTTGCCGGCGGCCGGGGCCATGGACACATGGTCTTCCTGATTGGCCGAGGTCGGCAGGCTGTCGACGCTGTGCGGGTGGGCCAACGCCTTGTTTTCGCTGGCCAGCGCCGCCGCCGTCACCTGGGCGATCATAAAGCCGGAGTTGACCCCGCCATTGGCCACCAAAAACGGCGGCAACTGCGACATATGCTGATCCATCATCAGCGAGGTGCGCCGTTCGCTCAGCGCACCGATTTCGGCGATGGCCAGCGCCAGGTTATCCGCCGCCATGGCCACCGGTTCGGCGTGAAAGTTGCCTCCGGAAATCACCTGATTGTCGGCGGCGAAGACCAGCGGGTTGTCCGACACCGCATTGGCTTCCAGCGCCAACACCTCGGCGGCCTGGCGCAGCTGGGTCAGGCAGGCGCCCATCACCTGCGGCTGGCAGCGCAGCGAATAAGGGTCCTGAACCTTGTCGCAGGCGGCGTGGGAGCGGCCGATCTCGCTGCTGACGCCAAGCAGATGCCGATACGCCGCAGCAGCATCGATTTGCCCCGGCTGACCACGGGCGGCATGGATGCGTGCATCGAAGGGCACCCGCGAACCGAGCGCGGCCTCGACGGTCAGGCTGCCGCATACTGTGGCGGCGGCGAACAGATCTTCGGCCTCAAACAAACCGCGCAAGGCATAGGCCGTAGACACCTGGGTGCCGTTGAGCAGCGCCAGGCCTTCCTTGGCCACCAGCGTCAGCGGCTGCAAGCCGGCGATTGCCAGGGCTTCGCGGGCCGGCAGCCATTCGCCGCGATGGCGCGCCTGGCTTTCGCCGAGCAACACCAGCGACAGATGGGCCAGCGGCGCCAGATCACCGGAGGCGCCCACCGAGCCCTTGAGCGGAATATGGGGATAGACCTCGGCATTGATCAGGGCAATCAGCGCCTCGATCAGCAGCCGACGTACGCCGGAAAAGCCGCGCGCCAGACTGTTGACCTTGAGCAGCATGATCAACCGCACCAGATTATCGTCCAGCGGCGCGCCGATGCCCGCCGCATGGGACAACACCAAGGAGCGTTGCAGTTGCTGCAAGTCGGCACTGGCGATGCGGGTCTGGGCCAACAGGCCGAAGCCGGTGTTGATCCCGTAGGCCGTGCGGCCCTCGTCGAGGATGCGTTGCACACAGGCGACGCTGGCGTCGATAGCCGCATCGGCGCTCTCATCCAGGCGCAGTTGCTGCGGTTGCTGATAGACGCGGCGCAATTGCGCCAGCGTCAGTTGTCCGGGTCGCAGTGTGAGGATGCTCATAATTCGGCTCCTTGGTTCGCGGCCTTGCCTGGCAGGCTGCGCAGGCAAGATTTAGCAGCATACTGCCAGTCTAAGCGGCCTGCTCTTGGGCCCGTACCTGGGCCGTGCTGCGGGCCAGTAAGTAGTAATGCAGGCCCGGCACCAGCAGGCCGACTATCCAGGAAATATCGATACCGCCCAGCGCCGCGACCATGGGTCCGGAGTAGAAATGGGTATCGACGAAGGGCAATTGAATCAGCACCCCGGTGACATACACGCTGATACCCATCAGGTTCCAGCGCCCGTAGCGGCCATCCGGGTCGGACAACGCCGGCACGTCATAATGCCCTTTGTTGATGAAGTAATAATCAACCAAGTTGATCGCACTCCAGGGCGTGAAGAAGGTCAGCAGAAACAGGATGAAGAACTTGAAGGCACTGAGAAACGAGTGCTGGCCGAGCAACGCCAAGGTGGTGGAGGCAGCAACAATGGCCAGCACAAACAGCATGCGCTGCAGCGCCGAGATCTGCAGGCGCCCGCGAAAACCGCTGATCACGGTGGCCACGCACATGAAACTGCCATAGGCATTCAGGGTCGAGACCGTCACCTTGCCCAGCACCACGCTCAAATACAGCAGCGCCGCTATCACCCCGGTACTGCCCAGGCCGACGATAGTCGCCACCTCATGACCACGGAAATTGTCGCCAGCCAAGGCCCCCGCGAACACCCCCAGCACCATCGAGGCCTGAGCGCCGAGCACGGTGCCCAGGCCGACGGCAGTGAAGGTTTTCCAGCTGGAAGTCTTGCTCGGCAGGTAGCGCGAATAGTCCGCCACGTAAGGGCCGAAGGCGATCTGCCAAGAGGCGGAGAGCGACACCGCCAGCAGGAAGGTGCTCCAGCTGAAGTGGCGATTTTCCAGCAACAAACCAATGTCGTTGAGCATCAGCAAGCGGCTAAACAGATAAGCGAAGGCGATGATGCCGATGACGCTGGCAATCCGGCCAACCAGGTGGATCACCTTATAACCGAAGGCCGTCAGCAGCGTGATGCAGGCGGCGAAAATCAAGATGCCAGTGTTGTCGCTGACATCGATCAGCTGGGCGATGGCCTGCCCCGACAGCACCGCGCCGGTGGCGCTAAAACCCAGGTACATCAGGCACACCAGCACAATCGGAATGGCCGCGCCGTAGACCCCGAACTGCACGCGGCTGGAGATCATCTGCGGCAAGCCGAGCTTGGGCCCTTGGGCGGCATGCAGGGCCACCACCACGCCACCGAACAGCTGGCCGATCAGCAAACCAATCAGCGACCAGAACACATCGCCGCCCAGCACCACCGCCAGGGCCCCGGTGACTATCGCGGTGATCTGCAGGTTGGCGCCCAGCCACAGGGTGAACTGGCTGTAGAGGCTGCCATGGCGCTCGGCCTCGGGGATAAAGTCAATCGAGCGCTGCTCGATCAACGACTGACGCGGTGAACTCTCACTCGGTTTACTCATTGCTGTGTGCTCCTCTGGGGGCATGATGCTTTTTTATTGTTGTTGGGTGCAGCGGAAAATCTTTACTTCAGCATCGGCAGGTTAAGGCCCTGCTCCTTGGCGCACTCGATGGCGATGGGGTAGCCGGCATCGGCGTGACGCATCACCCCGGTGGCCGGGTCGTTGTGCAGCACCCGGGCGATACGCGCCGCGGCTTCATCAGTGCCGTCGGCGACTATGACCATCCCCGCATGCTGGGAGAAACCCATGCCGACCCCGCCGCCGTGATGCAACGAGACCCAGGTGGCGCCGCTGGCGGTGTTCAGCAAGGCGTTGAGCAGCGGCCAATCGGAGACCGCATCGGAGCCGTCTTGCATGGCTTCGGTTTCGCGGTTGGGGCTGGCCACCGAGCCGCTGTCCAAATGGTCGCGGCCGATGACGATCGGCGCCGACAACTCGCCGCTGCGGACCATCTCGTTGAAGGCCAGGCCGAGCTTGGCGCGCAGGCCCAAACCGACCCAGCAGATGCGTGCCGGCAAGCCCTGGAAGCTGATGCGCTCGCGGGCCATGTCCAGCCAGTGGTGCAGATGAGGGTCGTCGATCAGCTCTTTGACCTTGGCGTCGGTCTTGTAGATATCTTGCGGATCACCCGACAAGGCGACCCAGCGGAATGGGCCAATGCCCCGGCAAAACAGCGGACGGATATAGGCCGGGACGAAACCGGGGAAGTCGAACGCCTTGGCGACGCCCTCCTCCAGCGCCATCTGGCGGATGTTGTTGCCGTAGTCGAAAGTCGGCACGCCCATCTGCTGAAAATCCAGCATGGCCTGTACGTGCACGGCCATCGATTGCTTGGCGGCTTTGACCACGGCCGCCGGCTCGGTCTTGGCGCGGGCGCGGTATTCGTCCCAGGTCCAGCCGGCCGGCAGGTAACCGTTGAGCGGGTCGTGGGCGCTGGTCTGGTCGGTGACCATGTCCGGGCGCACGCCACGACGCACCAGCTCCGGCAGAATTTCCGCCGCATTGCCACACAGGGCAATGGAGATGGCCTGGCCTTCGGCGCAGTATTTGCTCAGCCTCGCCAGGGCATCGTCGAGGCCCGATGCCTGCTCATCGACATAGCGGGTCTGCAGGCGGAAATCGATGCGCGACTGTTGGCATTCGATGTTCAGCGAGCAGGCACCGGCCAGGGTGGCGGCCAAAGGCTGGGCGCCGCCCATGCCGCCCAGGCCTGCGGTGAGTACCCAACGGCCCTTGAGGCTACCGGCGTAATGCTGGCGGCCGGCTTCGACGAAGGTTTCGTAAGTGCCCTGGACGATGCCCTGGCTGCCGATATAAATCCAGCTGCCGGCGGTCATCTGGCCGTACATGGCCAGGCCCTTGGCATCCAGCTCGTTGAAATGCTCCCAGGTCGCCCAGTGCGGCACCAAATTGGAGTTGGCGATCAGCACCCGTGGCGCATTGCTGTGGGTTTTGAACACGCCGACCGGTTTGCCGGATTGCACCAACAGGGTCTCGTCGTCATTCAGATTGATCAGGCTTTCGACGATCTTGTCATAGCATTCCCAGTTGCGCGCGGCGCGGCCGATGCCGCCATACACCACCAGCTCCTTGGGGTTCTCGGCCACTTCCGGGTCGAGGTTATTCATCAGCATGCGCAGCGGCGCTTCGGTCAGCCAGTTCTTGGCGGTCAGTTTGGTGCCGCGCGGGGCGCGGATTTCGATGTCACGGAATCGGGTCATGGCAGTTCATCTTCAAGTGATTATTGTTGGGGATTGCCTAGCAGCCTGTCGGACTTAACACTGTCCTACTGCGGAAAAGCCGGAGCTGGTCATTTTTCACGCTCTTTTTCGTTAAAGAGAGTGACTATTCGCCTCAAAAGAGCGCAAAAACTGCCTCAGCCCGGTCTTTCCCTCGCTACGAACGGTCAAGTCCGACAGGCTGCTAGCACTGATTGGCTCAGCCACTTAAGGTCAGCAGGTGCACCAGCCGCGCCGCCAGCCGCGCGGTGCGGCTGTCCAGATCGTGGCTGGGGTTCAATTCGGCCAGTTCAGCCAGGCGCAACTTGCCGCTGTCGCGCAACTGCGCCAGCAGCGGTTCGAGCAGCGCCAGCGGCACTCCACGGGCGGCCGGAGCACTCACGCCGGGGGCTTCGCAGGCGGGCAGTACGTCGATGTCGATACTCAGGTGCAGCACATCGCAATCTTCGATAAAGCGCTGCAAATCGGCGCCGATGGCCACCAAGCTGCCCTCGCGAATCTCGTGGTCTTCGCGTACCAGCACCCCTAGCGCGGCCGCCCGCTGGAACAGGGCGCGGGTATTGCTGGCCCGGCTGACTCCCAGGCAGGCATAGCGAAACGGCCAACCACGGGCGGCGCACTGTTCGGCGATCTGCGCGAAGGGCGTGCCGGAGGAATGCACCTGGGCCGGATCGCGCAGGTCAAAATGCGCATCGAAATTGACGATGCCGATACGCGGCACGGCGCCGTTAGTCAGGTGTTCGGCCAGGCCCAGCCAGCTACCAAACGCCACCTCATGACCGCCACCGAGGACGATCGGCAGGTGGCCGGCATCCAGCAAGGCGCAAACGTTTTGCCCCAGCCGCGCTTGCGCCGCCTCCAGATCGCCATCGACACAGACCACATCACCGGCATCGAACGCCGGCCCTTGACGATGCCAGGCCAGATTGGCCAAGGCCTTGCGCAGTGCCAGCGGCGCCGCTGCGGCACCGACCCGGCCGTGGTTGCGGCGCACCCCTTCATCGCTGGCAAAACCCAGCAGAGCCACGCCTGGCGGGCTGTCCAACCCCAAAGGTTGAATGGATTGGTGCCAGCGCAAGCTGTCCGGCTCGGGGTCGACTCGCCCCTGCCAGCAGTCCATGGAATAACGGTCAGCAGCCATGGGGCGCGTCCTCTTTGTGGTAGCTGATGCGGCCTTGATAGATACGCTGACGTAAGCGACCGGGCTGCACCGCGTAGGCCAGTTCGGCCGGTTGTTGGATGTCCCATAGACACAGATCGGCCGGTGCGCCGACGGCGATCCGCCCTAGCTCGGGCAAGCCCAGCGCCTGTGCGCCATGGGCGGTCATGCCGGCCAGCGCCTCGCGGGGCGTCAGGCGGAACAGGGTGCAGGCCAGGTTAAGCAGCAGGGTCGGGAAACAAATCGGCGAGGTGCCGGGGTTAGCATCGCTGGCCAGCGCCATCGGCACGCCATAGCGGCGCAACAGTTCAATCGGCGGCAACTGGGTCTCGCGCAAGCAATGAAAGGCACCGGGCAGCAGCGTGGCAACCGTGCCGGCCTCGGCCATGGCTTGCACGCCAGCCTCATCAAGAAACTCCAGATGATCGGCCGACAGCGCGCCATAACTGGCGGCCAGGGCACTGGCGCTCTGATTGGACAATTGCTCGGCATGCACCTTGACGCGTAAGCCATGGCGCTGGGCGGCCTGGAATACCCGCGCGGTTTGCGCCGGGCTGAAGGCGATGGATTCACAGAACACATCCACCGCATCGACCAGCCCTTCGGCGGCCGCCGCCGGAATCATCTGCTCGCAGACCAGCTCGATATAACCGTCGCTGTCGGCAGCGAACTCCGGCGGCAGGGCGTGGGCACCGAGCAGCGTGGTCAACACCCGCACCGGCAACAGTTCCCCGAGGCGGCGGGCGACCCGCAGCATCTTCAGCTCATCGGCCAGGGTCAGGCCATAGCCGGATTTGATCTCCACTGTGGTCACGCCATCGGCCAGCAAGGCCTGCAGCCGTGGCAAGGCCTGGGCTAGCAACTCATCCTCACTGGCCGCGCGGGTGGCGCGCACCGTACTGAGAATGCCGCCGCCGGCACGGGCGATGTCGGCGTAGCTGGCGCCCTCCAACCGTTGCTCGAACTCGCCGGCGCGATTACCGGCATACACCAAATGGCTGTGACAATCGACTAGCCCCGGTGTCATCACCCCGCCACGCCCAACCTCGACCGCGCCCAGAGCCTGCCACGGGTCGAATGTGGATTCCGGCCACAGGCCGGCCACCACGCCGCCCTCGACCAGCACCGCCATGGGTTCTGGCAAGGTGTTCAGGCCATCGAAGACACATACAGCGCGCCACAGCTGGCGTGGTGGATTGGACTTGGACAAGGGCGACTCCTCAAGCTATCTTGTATATACATTAGGCTGGCAAAATCGACTCGTCAAGGCTAAAAATCGACTTGAAGCGCACTTACAAGGAATCTAGGCCCGCGCCAGGAACCCACAAAAATTGCCTTTTAGGTCAATTTTGTGGCGTTAAACCAGTAATTACGCGCCTTCAGGCCGACGGCCAGAGCCTAGATTGGCCGCAAGCGTATTTGTATATACAGATAAAGAGTAAAAACCACGACTACCGGAGTGATGCATGGCTATCCGCCTGATTGACCGTGCCACGGCGCGCCAGATGCCCTGGAAGAACGGCGCCGGCCTGACCATTGAGCTGGCCATAGCACCGGCCGATGCCGACCTGAGTAACTTCCAGTGGCGCATCAGCAGCGCCCAGGTAGCCGACAGTGGAGAGTTCTCGCGCTTTGCCGGTATCGACCGCAGCCTGGCACTGCTGGCCGGCGCCGGGCTGCGCCTGCAGGGGGCCCAGACTGCGCCGCTACTGGTGACGGTCCAGGCGCCGGTCGCGGTGTTTACCGGCGAGCAGGCGATCAGCGCCGAATTGCTCGCCGGCCCGATCACCGACCTCAATATCATGACCCGTCGCGCCGACTGGACCCACAGCCTGCAGCAGTTACACCTGCTCGGCCGTCAGCGCCTGAACAACACTGCAGATGCACTGTTTATCTACTGCCACAGCGGCGGCCCACTCAACTGCCAGCTCGCCGACGGCCAGCAACAAGCACTCAGCCCCGGCCAGGGCCTGCTGCTGGAAGATCAAGCCAACTTGCCGGCCCTCGAACTGCAGGCCAACACGCCGACCAGCGTGTTTCTCGCCTGGCTGAATCGGGTTAACACTCAGCCACAAACAGCTCAGCCGCCGCGCCAATCACTGGGTAAACCAGGCAGTCACGCACTGGCCGAGGTTAATGCAAAAAAAAATCAGAAAAATGGGCCACGATAGGCGCCACCGGGCTGTTCCGGTATGCCGAATGACTTACACTCAGCCAAGGCGCCAGCCACCCAGTAATTAGAATTTAGCGCAGCAGCGCTGCCTTTTTGAGACGCTCAACTACCTATGCGTTTACGCCTTGATCCCGCCCGCGACATTGACGCAGCACTACTCCGCTATCGCAATCTTTTCTGGGTGATCACACTCTTTAGCGGAGTAATCAACCTGCTAACCATCGTCCCCGCGATTTACGCAATGCAGGTTTTTGATCGGGTTATGAGTAGCCGCAATGAAACCACTTTATTAGTGCTGACCATCCTGGTTCTCGGCCTATTTATGCTGAGTTCCTTGATCGAATGGGTGCGTGGCCAGGTGATGATCAAGATGAGTGCGGGCATCGATCTTGATCTGGGCGGAAGACTGTTTGGTGTCGCCTTTCAAAAAAGCCTCAAGGAGCAAAACGCCAACCCCGCGCAGGTGCTGAGTGATCTAACCGCTTTACGCCAGTTCGTCACCGGCTCTGCGCTGATTGCCATCCTTGACCTGCCCTGGATGCCAATCTTCTTGATCGCCACTTGGCTGTTACACCCGTACTTGGGCATGTTTACACTGCTGGGCGCGGTCATCATGTTCAGCCTGGCGATCTGGAACGAGCACGCCACCCGTAAAGGCCTGTCCGAGGCCAACCAAATCTCGATGATGTCGGCTAAATACGTCAACAGCACCCTGCAAAACTCCGAAGTTATTCAGGCCATGGGCATGCTCGGCAATATGCAGCAACGCTGGTCTACACAACAAAAACGGTTAATAACCGCGCAATCCACCGCCAGCGATAAAAGCTCTGCAATCTCAGCCATTACCCGATTAGTGCGCACAGCGTGGCAGTCATTGGCGATGGGACTGGCGATGCTGCTGATCCTTGACGATCAAATTACCGGCGGGGTGATGATGGCGGTGGGCTTTCTGATCAGCAAAGCCATGCAACCGGCGGAGCAAGCCATCAGCTCCTGGAAACAACTGGACAACGCCAAAGCCAGTTATCAACGCCTATGCACACTGCTCGATGAGTTCCCCAAGCAGGCCGAACGCATGGCCCTACCCGCGCCAACAGGCGCCATCCGCATTGAACGACTGATAGTCACCCCACCCGGCAGCAAGCAACCCGTGCTGAACGGTGTCGATCTAGCGCTAAGCAAGGGCGAAGTATTGGCCGTGATCGGCCCTAGCGCATCCGGCAAATCATCGCTGGCCCGTGCCATAGTTGGCGTATGGCCGGCCGCGCATGGTTCGGTGCGTCTGGATGGCGCAGAAGCAAGTCAGTGGGCACGCGAGGCTATAGGCCCACACATTGGTTATCTGCCGCAAGACATTGAGCTATTCGCCGGCAGCGTGGCGGAAAACATCGCCCGCTTTGGCGAGGTGAACTCCGAGCAAGTTATCACCGCCGCCACTCAGGCAGGCATTCACCAGATGATTTTGCGCTTTGCCAATGGCTATGACACCCAACTCGGCCCGGGAGGTATTGGACTTTCTGGCGGGCAGCGGCAACGCATTGGCCTGGCCCGTGCGCTCTATGGCATGCCCGCCCTGGTGGTGCTGGATGAGCCAAACTCAAACCTGGATGATGCCGGCGAAGCCGCGCTGGTTACGGCCATTGGCGAGATGCGCAGCAACGGCACTACGGTAATACTGATCACTCATCGACCGAGCGTTCTCGCCGTAGTCGACAAACTACTAGTACTGCAAGACGGCACGCAAAAACTCTTTGGACCGCGCGACCAAGTGCTTAAAGCCCTGATGCCGGCCGCGCAGACCAACGCAGTAACCGCTCAAGCCAATAGCCCAAAGAGTTAAAGCAACGATGTCCACAGAACAACAAAACGCTACCGAACTAGCGCGTAGCGCATCTGTACGTGACGCAGCAGGCAGTGCAAAACTAGGGCTGTGGATTATTGCCATAGGTCTTGGCGGCTTTTTACTCTGGGCTAATTTTGCACTATTAGCCCAAGGTGTAGAGGGTAACGGTACAGTGGTCGTGGCTGGCGAGCGTAAAACAGTGCAATCACTATCGGGAGGCAGTGTTGAGGCAATTTTGGTGCGCGAAGGCGATCATGTACAAAAAGATCAGTTATTACTGCAACTCAATACCGTCCAAGCACAGTCACAATTAGACGTAGCACTCGGTCAATGGCTCAGTGCTCGCAGTGTCGAAGCGCGGCTGATCGCCGAAAGTCAGATTCACGACAGCATTCACTGGCCGGACGATCTCCTCACCAGAAGCTCCGACCCGCGCGCGCGCATAGACATGCAGTTACAGAGCAATATGTTTGAAACCCGTCGAGCCGAGCTCGATAGCCGCTTACAAATCATGCACAGCGCGACCGAGTCACTTGAGGAGCAATTGACCTCCTACAAACAGATCAAAACCCACCTTGAAACCCAGCTTAGCTTTCAACGCCAAGAACTCGACGGATTGCGCGCGCTAGCCGCTGAAGGCTATGTGCCGCGTAACCGACTGTTCGAAGCCGAACGTAACTCGGCGCAGATTAGCGCCCAGCTAACGGCTGGCATTGCCGACATAGGCAAAACCCGTCAGGCCATCAACGAGAGCAAACTGCAAGCGCTGCAAGTGCGTCAAGCTTTTCGTATCGAAGCCGAGTCCCAGCTAACCGCTATTTCTAGCGAAGCCTCAAGCCTGACCGAGCGGATTAAAGCTCTGGAGTTTGAAGTACGCAACGCCGCAATTCGCGCCCCCGTAGCGGGTCAAGTGATCAATCTAATAGTGCACACAGAAGGGGGGGTAATACCTGCCGCTCAGCGCTTGATGGATATCGTGCCCAAGGGTTCCGCTTGGATTATCAAGGCAAAATTTGAACCCCTGGTTGCCGACCGACTACTACCTGGTCTACCGGTAAATTTGCGGTTCGCGTCAGTAACCAGTGCCACGCTACCCATGGTCACGGGCAAAGTGATCAACGTTTCTGGTGACCAACTGCTTGATGAGCAATCCCGGCTACCGTATTTTTCCGTTGAGGTCGAAGTTGGCGCCGACGCAGTGGCCACCCTGCTGGAAAACGGCCTTGATGTTAAGCCAGGGATGCAAGCATCCGTATTGGTGCAGACCGGTGAGCGCACGTTTATCAACTACCTGCTTAAACCTATGACGGCACGGTTTCGCAGCGCCCTGAAGGAAGAGTAAGCATGCGTGCCATAGCCCTATTGATAGTGGCGTTGAGCGCACTGAGCGCGCAGGCGCAGGTGGCGCCCGTGTCACTGCTCAATGCCTACGACAGCTCGCTGCTCAACGATCCGGCCTACCAAGCTGCGACCTTTGATTACCGCTCGTCACAACAAGAAGCGGGCATAGGCATTGCCGGCCTTTTACCGCAAATAAGTGCGAGCTCGCGCGTCGGCGAAACCAAACAGCTTAGAGAGCAAGTCAGAAGCACGTTTAACAACACTGGAGATGCCAGTGCTGCGAATGGCTCAGTGGCTCTTACCGCCCGTCAAGCGCTATTTGATAAAGCCAAAATGGCCTTTTATGAGCAGTCAAAAGCCCGTGAAAAAGCGGGCTCGGCACTGTACGACGACGCCTCGCAAGAGCTTTTCGCCCGCGTTGCAGAGGCCTATTTTGATGTGGCACGGCAAGACAATGAGCTCAAGCTCGCCACCCAACAAAAGGCTGCGATTGAAGGCTTAGTTAAGCAAACCAGACGCCTGCTTGAAGCCGGCGACGGCACCATCACCGACACTGAAGAGGCGCTGGCACGCCTGGACTTAGTCAAGGCGCAAGAAATTGAATTTCAAGCCAAAATGCGCGCAGCCTTGCACAAGCTTTCTGGCCGAGCGGGCCTCGTAGTCGAGCAAATATCGTCACTACAAGACAACCTACCCACAGCGGCGATGCTGCAGGCCCCGGAGAATCTTCTTTACTGGCAACAAAAAGCGCTGCAAGCAGCACCAAAACTAGGCGAACGCAGAGCGTCGATTGAGGTCGCCGAAGCAGAACTCAAACTACAAAAAGCCGGTAACTACCCAACACTGTCATTCGTAAGCGAGATATCCACCCTCGCACAAGACAGCCAAGACCCAAACGTACAGCACCAATCGAGCTATTACGTCGGCCTGTCGATGGAGCTGCCAATCTATTCGGGTGGCGGCGTCACCGCCTCGATCAACAAATCCCAATACGCCCTGTCCGGCGCCATGGCGCAATACGACAGCGGCGCGCAACAGATCAGCGAAGACATCGAGCGCGATTACCTCGGCGTGGTCAGTGGCTACGATAAATGCAAAGCCCTGCAGACGGCAGTCAAGTCTAACCAGCGGGCGCTAGACTCGGCCGAAAAAGGCTATCAAGCGGGGGTACGCTCCACCGTCGACATCCTCAATGCCCAACAAGTCTTGTACGCGGCGAAACGCGACCTGCTCAACAGCAAGCTATTTATGCTGCAGAGCTATGTGAGTTTGCATGTACAGACAGGGCAAATGCATAGGGGTGTGCTCGAGAAAGTACAAAGCCTGTTCTAAACGCCCGGGATATAGCCCTGCTCGCCGGGCTCAACCAACAGATTCAACTGACCCGTATGCGGGCTCAACCAATCCATACCTGCAGCCGCCTGCGCACGCAGTTGCCTAAGCAGAAAGTAACTGCCCAGACGTTCAGCACAAAACGCCCATACCCGCGCCTGTCCATCGGGACGACGCACGGGATGCATCTCTACGCACGCCCGGATCACAGACTCGATGGCCGTGATATGCCTGATCCAAAAATCAGCGGGTAACACTCCTAGTTCGATGCCACCGGGGAAGAATATTTTCTCATCGAACAACGGACAAACTTCGCGTTTACCCAATACGCCTAACTCAACCGCCACGGCGGTAAAACGCAAAAAATCTTCGACATGATGGACATCTTTATACTGGTAAAGATAACCGAAATTTTCACCATTGACAGTGAACCCACCCGGTCGGCCGATCAGGTAATCCGATTTTTGCGGCAGCATTAATTGAGCGATATCGAACTGCAGTATCTGCGGCGCCGAGATCACATCCATAACCGTATAGTTGCTTGCCGGCACGCCGATTCTGTCAGTGGAAAGAAATTTCCGGTACTGACAAATACCCACATGTTTAATCTCTTGTGGCAGCGTCAGTAAGTAATTCTTCATTGCGAAGGCCCCGGCAGTCGCGCCAAGAACCGGATGGTACTGCTCCCACTCCGGCGCCAAATCCCGCAAATTTAACTTGCCCTCGCCTTGCGCCTCACCCATATAAATCGGTGTCACATACGCTGGATATTCAACCTGCAATGGCACATGGGTAAGGCAGGCGTAAAACAGATTATCGGGCAGGCAAGCAGGCATTATTTCCCTCGACGAGCAAATGAGTAAAAACCATCCATTGAGCAATTATTCAGACTTGTACTTTGTTTTCGAATGCGGCTAACACACCGGACTCGAAGCTACGGACAAAGCGCGGCATATCAAACAGCAACGATTGCTCACGCTCGCGCAGCAAGCGCGCGCGCAACTCCGGCAACTGCACCGGATCAATGGCCAGTTCAATTGCACGTTGTTCGTATTGCTCCTGCGTAACAGTAATCAACTCCGGCAACTCCAGCGCCGTTAATAAACTACCGGCCATTCGCGAAGCAAAGGTACGCCCCGAACGCGTGAGTACCGGCAGGCCCATCCACAGGGCATCGTTAACCGTGGTGCCGCCATTAAAGGGATAGGCATCAAGGAATAGGTCCGCAACTGTATAGCGGGCCAAGTACAGTTCTGGGGAAACCCGCGGGGCGAAGATTAGCCGCTCGGCGGCCACACCATGACGGGCGGCCCACTCGAGTAAGTTTGCTTGCGACCACTGATTATCGGCCAGCAACCAAAACACGCTGCCGGGCACCTGGGCCAAAATCCGCATCCAACTGCTGAACATCTCTTCGTTGAATTTGTAGTTATTGTTGAAGCAGCAGAATACGAAGCAATCTGCTGGCAAGCCGCACTCGGCGCGGCTCGGTAATGCCGCCACTGGGCGCTGCCGATCACTGCATTGAAACACCGGCAAATACAGCGGTTTTTCGCTGTAAAAGGGTTTTTCGGCATCCGGGATCAGGTAGCGGTCGGCGATCACATAGTCGACACAGGGCAAGCCGGTTGGCCCAGGAAAACCCAGATAGGTGATCTGCAAGGGTGCCGGACGAAAGGCCAAAATATTGGGTCGAGCTCCCGAGGTTAAACCCTGTAGATCGACCAGAATATCGATCTCTTGTTCGCGAATAGCTTGCGCTGCGGCGGTGTCATCGAGTTTGCCAATCTGGATAAAGTGGTCCATGGCCGTCTTGACTCGGGCTCGCAACGCCGAGTTATCCTCACGACTCCAGCAGAAACCATAGACTTCAAAGCGCTGCTTATCGAGCAACTCAAACAGCTCGACCATCAGCAGCGAAACCGCATGCAAGCAGAAATCAGAAGAGAGAAAGCCGATGCGCAACCGCTGGTGCTGATAGCCCTGCTTAGGCGCGAGTTCGGGAACCCGCTGATTGACCCGCTCACTGACAAAGCGCAGCGCCGTGGCCAGTTGCAGGCCTGGATCATCGGTGGCCGAAAGCATGGCCAGGGGTGAAGTGGCCTTCAGCATATCGCCATAAGGCAGGCCTTCCAGCGGCGTATACACCGGCCACTCGCACTGCTTCTGGCGCAGATGCACCCAGTGCTGAATCACTTTGGGTTGTTGCGGATCGGTTTGCAGGCTGGCCAGCAGCTTGGCCTCGGCCGTATTGAGCTGACGAACCTCTTCCATCAGGCGGCCCATGCTATTGAGCACCATGATGTACAGCTCGTGACTTTGCGCTGGCCCCACCAGCGGGTGATCAAGCATCGACTGCCAGATGATCAGCGCATTATCCGGGCGGCCCTGGCGCTCAATCACCGCACCTAGATTAAACCAAGCCTGGGCAAAATCGGGCTTGCGCATAATGGCTGCGCGATAGGCGCTTTCGGCGGCGGGCAACTGCTCAAGCTGCGACAAGGTCACGCCAAGATTGAACTGCACTATGTAGTCGGCACTGGAACTGCAGCGCGCCAACCAGGTTTGATACAGGCGCACCACATCGTTATGCCGCAGCGCCTGACCGAGACGATCAGCAACGGCAATTAACTGCATGGGTTCGAGTAAGGCCTGCTCAGCAAGCTGCAAAGCGTTAACTAAAGTAACATCGAGATTCGGACTTTCAATCAGCGGTTCAGACATGCACAAGCCTTAACGAAGAAGATCCAGCTGCATAAAAGTAGCGGCGGCCAGCACTGAATGAACAGTACTGGCCGCCGCTACTGCGCTGCTACGAATAGAAGCTGGTATGTACGCTGGTTGCAACCAATAGTTGTATGTCTCCATCGTTATAAACGTTGTACAGAGTACCGTCGACCTGCGCCGTGCCAGCGTCCTGCCACTCATTGGCAGCGGCATGGACCTGCACAGTATCTCCGGCTTCACCATTGACGATCATCTGCACAGGTGACGAGGCCCCCAGCCCGGTATCAGCCAGACCCACTTGGCCGAAGTGGCTAATGCTTTCGGCATCCAGCGTCAGGCTCGTCACCAAGCCACCATCGGCGCCCAGATTGATCTGACTGAGACTGTGCTCACTGACCACCTGCGGATTAAGCGTGGTCAAGTCAATCGACTGACCATCACTGCCACCGGTGCGGAACCAGGCATCGACAATGCTGTGCACCTGACCATCGACGGTCTCGTAGCTGGAGCTCTGACCAATCCAGTTGCCGTTATTGAGCACCGAGGTCTGTGCAGCACCCAGATTGATAGTGGCAATCCCCAAGGACGACAGGTTGTACAGCTCACCCGCTTGGCTCACGCCATCCTGATTGCCATCCATCCACACGCGTAGCGCTGCAAAACCAGCGTCATCAGCACTGATGCGGCCATCGTGATTGCTGTCCAACTCGGCCAGAGCGGCAAAACCATCCCTTGCACGACTACCATCGGCCAGCAGTGCAGCGTTACCAAACAGCTCGCCACCGTCATTGATGGTGCCGTCGCCATTGCGATCCAGCGCCAGCAAACCGTCGCCTTGACCGACCCAGCCGGTATTCACCTGCTCACCGGTTGCGCCTATATCAAAGTGCACATTCGCCGCCCAGTGCAGGGTCTGCACGCCATCGCCATTCAAATCCAGGATCAACGGCGATGTGCTGAGTACGGCCAACTGTTCGGCACTCATAGCGGCGATCTGCGCAGCAGTAAAGGCATCCGCTTGAGTCATGTTCAGCACAGTCAACTGGTCAGTGGTCAGGGCAGCGATATCCGCCACATCGATCGCCACCAGTTGCGCAGTGCCCAAGACTGCAAAGTCGACTACTTGCAAGGCACCTATTTGCGCAGAGGTCAGTGCCGCTATGTCCGCGGTTTCTAGAGCCTGCACCTGCGCAGTAGTCAAGGCTACGATCTGATCGGTGGTCAAGACTTTGACCTGCGAGGTGGTCAAGGCAACCACCTGGTCGGTGGTCAGCGCCGCGACCTGCGCAGCGCTCAACACCGCCAAGTCCGTGTTCTGCATGGATTGAATCTGCGTGGTAGTCAGCGCCGCAAGATCATCGAGTGCTATTGCTGCGACCTGCTCAGTGGTCAGCCCGGAAACCTGCGAAGTGGTCAGGGCGCGCACCTGATGCGTCCCGAGCGCCACAATTTGTGCCGTGGTCAGGGCTGCCAGATCGGATATCTGCATGGCCGCAATCTGCGCCGTCAGCAGCGCCGCAACATCGACAAGCTCGAGTGCGGCCACCTGTGCAGTTGTCAACGCAACAATTTGCGAGGTAGTCAGTGCGACGACTTGGGCGGTTGTTAGCGCAACAATTTGGTCGGAGCCTAGAGCGGCCAGGTCTGAAGCCTGGATGGCCGCAATCTGAGCCGCGCTGAGCACGGCGACATCCTCAGTCTCCAGCGCAACAAACTGTGCAGTGGTGAGGGCGACAATCTGCGCCGTGGTCAGCGCCTTGACTTGATCAGTGGTGAGTGCGACCACCTGTGCCGTGGTTAACGCCGCAACATCGGCGCCTTGCATAGCTGCAATTTGCTGGGTCGAAAGCGCCTGCAACTGCACAGTGCTGATTGAGGCCACTTGCTCGGTAGTCAACTTGACCACCTGCTCAGTGGTCAGCGTTTGTATCTGCGCGGTGTTTAGAGCCGCCAACTGGAAGGTGCTAATTAGCGCCAGGTCAGTGGCATCCAACGCCGCAATTTGCTCAGTTTTCAGCGCGGCAAAGTCGGCAGTTTCCAAGGCCACAACTTGAGCGCTGGTCAGCCCTTCGATTTGCGCCGTGGTCAGCGCCCGTATCTGTACGGTATCCAATGCCTGGATTTGCACAGTGGTCATTGCCGCTACATCGCGAGTCTCCATGGCGGCCAGCTGCGCGGTGCTCAGGCCTTGAACCTGTGCAGCACTAAGAGCATCGACCTGGGCGGTGGTCAGCCCGCTGATAGCGACTGTTGACAGCGCAGTTAAATCAGCAACTTCCAGCTCAACAATTTGCGCGACGGTCAACGCCGCCAACTGCGCAGAGCTCAGAGCATTGGCCTGCACAGTAGCCAACGCCACGACCTGATCGGTTGTCAGACTGGCTATATCCTCTGTTGAGAGGGCAGATATCTGCGCGGTATTCAGCAAGGCAAAGTCTGCCGCCTCCAATGCGGCCACTTGCGCAGTGGTCAACGCGGCTATCTGCGCCGTTGTCAGTACCGTCACCTGATCACTGGTTAGGGCTACGATCTGCGCGGGGGTTAATGCGGCAAGATCCGCAGTAGCCAGCGCCACGATCTGCCCGGTAAGCAAGGCGGTGACCTGAGCAGTGGTCAGCGCGGCGGCCTGGGCTACCGTGAGCCCCTGCAGAGTTGCTGTGGTCAGTGCCACCAGATCCTCTGTCTGCATCTCCACCAACTGCGCAGTGGTTAATGCCGCCAGCTGCGCAGAGCTGAGAGTTGCCACTTGCGCGGTGGTCAGCGCCACAACTTGTGCCGTGGTCAAACTGGCCACGTCCCGGGTTTGCAACGCAGCTATCTGCGCACTACTGAACAAGGCTACATTCGCCGCAGTGAGAGCAGGTACTTGGTCAGTGCTGAGCGCGACGATTTGCGCAGAAGTCAACGCCACCACCTGAACACTCGTCAATCCGGCGATCTGCGCAGTGGTCAAGACCGCAATATCGCGAGTCTCCATGGCCACTATTTGCGCAGTCTGCAAGGCAACAAAATCAGCCACTTCGAGCGCCGCCACTTGAGCAGTGGTGAGTGCAACAATCTGCGCGGTAGTTAGGGCCGCTGCCTGGGCGGTAGTCAGCCCAACAACCTGATCGGTGGTCATGCCGGCAAGGTCAGCGGTTTCGATAGCACGAATTTGCGCAGTGCTCAGCTCGGCGACATCGGCAACCTCCATTGCCGCTAACTGAGTTTTGCTGAGGGCCTGGATCTGCTCGGCAGTCAACACTTTTACCTGCGCAGTAGTCAACGCGACGATCTGCGCAGTGGTTAAAGCGGCAATATCAACCGCCTCCATACCTGCCAGTTGAACAGTTGTAAGCGCCTGGATATCGGCTAACTCCAGCACTGCCACCTGGGTTTGCGTTAGGGCCTGCAATTGATCAACGCTCAAGGCAACGATTTGCGCAGTGGTCAGCGCGACAATCTGTGCGGTGGTCAACACCGCCACTTGGGCAAGTTGCAGACCGGCTATTTGGGCGGTGCTGAGCAGTGCCAAATCACTGACTTCAATAGCCCGGATCTGCGCAGACGTCAGCGAGCCGATTTGGTCAGCCGTGATAGCCACAATCTGCGCTGAGGTCAGCTGCACAATAGCCGCAGTCGACAACGCTGCTAAGTCTTCAGCTTCCAGAGCAGCGACCTGCGCCGTGGTTAAATTAGCTACCTGCGCTGTCGTTAACGCCGCCGCCTGAGCAGTAGACAGCAGCTGGATCTGGTCAACCGTCAGAGCGGCAATATCAGCAGTTTCCATGACCACAATTTGGTCGGTGGTGAGTGCCGCCAGCTGCTCGAAAATCAAGGCTGCCGTTTGCCCTGTAGTTAGTGCAACCAGCTGCGCCGCATTGAGGCCCTGGATATTTGCAGTACCCAATGCCGCAATCTGGACTGCTGACAAGTTGGCAAATTGTGCCGTACTCAACACTGCAGTCTGAGTAGTGGTCAGCGCACCGACCTGTTCTTCGGTCAAAGCCACAATATCGTCGGTACCCAAGGCCACGACCTGACTAGTCGACAGCTTAACCAGTTGCTGCACGGTCAAGCTGGCAATCCGATCAGGCGTCAGCGCTACGATCTGTGCCGTCGTAAGCGCCACGATCTGTGCCGTCGTTAACGCGGCGACCTGATCGACCGTAAGCACAGCCACATCGGCCACTTCCAAGGCTTTTATCTGTACGGTGGTGAGCGCCGCCAGTTGAGCATTACTCAGCGATACGACTTGCTGGGTAGTCAGGGCCGCAATTTGCTCGGTGGTCAGCGCGCGCAGATCATCGGTTTCAATCGCCGCAATCTGATCAACTGTGAGCGCAGCTAGATCAGCGATTTCCATAACATGGAACTGCGCAGTGGTTAGACCAGTGATCTGTTCAGCCGTTAGTGCGGCGGCTTGTGCCGTGGTCAAGCCTTGAATCTGGCCGCCGGTTAACGCCGCCGTTTGTACAGTGCTTAGGGCCGAGATCTGGCTGACAGTCAGGGCCGCAATATCGGCAGTTTCAAAAGAGCGAACCTGTGTGGTGCTCAGCGCCAACAATTGTGCGGCGGTCAGGGCTTTTACTTGCGCGGTCGTTAAGGCAACGATCTGCGCATTACTCAGCACTGCAACGTCCTGCGTTTCCAAGGCGCCGATTTGCGCCGTAGTCATGCCGGTAAATTGCGCCGTGGTCAAGGCTTGCACTTGCGCCGTGGTCAGCGCTTGCACTTGAGCGGTGGTGAGCGCGGCGACGTCCTCGGTGTCCATGAGACGAATCGCACCTGTGCTTAACCCGGCGATTTGCGCCGTGGTCAGGCCCGGCACACTGTCTGTCGTCATGGAGTTGATAAAGTTCACTTCCGCGGCCGACACTGCAGCCGGATCGAGCGCCGCCTGCTGGATTGAGCTTAGGGCGCTAAATTGCGCCGTACTGAGGGCCGCAACCTGATTGGTCGTCAGTACAGCCAACTGCTCAACCGTTAACGCGGCGAAATCAGCGACCTCCAACACCACAATCTGCTCGGTGGTCAGTGCTGCGACTTGAGCGGCCGTCAGGTTCGCCATTTGATTAGTGGTCAGACTGGGTATGGCAGCCGTCGATAATGCGGCGAAATCTGCCGTTTCAAGACCTGCAACCTGCTCGGCACTCAAGGCCGCAAGCTGCGCGCCGGTGATTGCGCCAGCCTGGGCCGTGGTCAGCGCCGTAAGCTGCACATCAGACAACGCCGCGATATCCGCAGCCTGCATGGCGGCAATCTGGCCGGTAGTCAAGGCCACAATCTGCGCTACCGATAGTAGTTGCACCTGCGCCGTGGTGAGCGCAACTACCTGAGCGGTGGTTAATGCGGCGATCTGCGCGGTACTCAGCACTGCGACTTGCGCAACGCTGAGCGCCGCAATGTCGGCGGCTTCGAGCGCGCGAACCTGAGCGGTAGTCAGGGCGGCAAGATCAGCCACCTCGATGGCGACCACCTGGTCAGTCGTTAGAGCAACGATCTGCGCGGTATTCAGCGCGCTCGCTTGCGCCGTGCTCAAGGCCGCAATCTGGTCGACGCTGAGGATGGCAACATCAGCAAGATCAAGTGCCTGAATTTGCGCCGTGGTCAGCGCGGCAATTTGACCCGCGCTCAGCGCTTGTACTTGCGCAGTGCTCAGCGCCACGATCTGCGCCGTGGTCAATACCGCCAGATCAGCATTACTCAGGGCTGGCACCTGAACGGTAGTCAGCGCGGTAATTTGCGCCGTGGTCAGGGCTGCTGTCTGTGCAGTGGTCAGTGCAGCGATCTGCTGAACCGTCAGCACCGCCACATCGACAAGCTCCAAGGCACGGATCTGGGCCGTAGTCAGCGCGGCAAAATCAGCGCTCTGCAGCGCGGCAACTTGCGCCGTAGTAAGGCTAACCAGTTGATCGGTGGTCAGGGCACTGACTTGCGCGGTAGTTAACGCCACCACCTGGACAGTGCTTAGGGCCTGGAGATCCAAGGTTTCGAGCGCGCGAACCTGGGCAGTACTCAAGGCCGCTATTTGTTCAACTGTAAGGGCACGAACCTGTGCGGTTGACAGCGCAATCATCTGGGCATTGGTTAAACCTGGAATATCCACAGTTTCCAATGCGGCGATCTGCTCTGTTTTCAGGCTGGCAATCTGCACGGTACTTAGTTTGCTTAGCTGCGTACTGGTCAACGCGGCTATTTGCTCAACGCTCAAGACCATCAAGTCGAGCGTTTCCATGGCCGCTAACTGCGCCGTGGTCAGCACGGTAAGATCCGCCGCTTCCAAGGCTACGACTTGCGCCGTGGTCAGCGCGACAATCTGCGCAGTACTCAACGCCACCGCTTGCGCAGTAGTCAGTGCGGCAATCTGATCACTGGTTAGGACCGCTAAATCAGCAGTCTCTAGGGCTCGAATCTGCGCAGTGCTCAGCGCTGCGATTTGCTGCTGAGTCAAGGCTTTGAACTGCAAGGTGGTCAATGCATTCAGCTGGGTGCTGCTCAAGGCCAGCAGATCGGCAGTTTCCAGCGCTGCGACTTGATCAGAAGTCAGTTTGGACAGTTGCAAGGTGCTCAGCGCGGCGACTTGCTCAGAACTCATGGCGACAATCTGCTCTGCCGTCAGCGCGACAAGATCATCAGTCTCCAATGCCGCTATCTGCTCGGTTGTCAGCGCGGCAATTTGGGCATTGCTTAAGGCTGCAGCTTGGGCCGTGGTTAAACCTGGGATAACTGCCGCACTAATAGCTGCTAGGTCAGCCGCTTGCAGCACTGCAAGCTGGTCAATGCTGAGGCTGGCAAGCTGATCCGAGGTGAGCGCAGCAGCCTGCGCAGTGGTGAGCGCCACTATCTGAGCAACCGTTAGGGCCGCCACATCTGCCGCCTCTATTGCGGCGAACTGAGCGGTAGTAAGGGCCGCGAGCTGTGCCGTGGTAAATGCCTCCATCTGCAAGGTGGTCAGCGCCACGATTTGGTCAGTGCTAAACGCCTGCACCTGCGCGGTGGTGAACTTGTTCAGTTGCGCGGCCGTTAGCGCGACCAGATCAGCAACTTCTATAGCTTTGATCTGGGCACTGGTCAGCGCCTGCAGTTGCGCGCTAGTCAGTGCCACTACTTGGGCGGTGCGCAGCGCCACAATTTGCGCACTGGTCAACACGCGCACATCAGCCGTTTCCATCGCGGCGATTTGCGCAGGGGTCATTGCGGCAATTTGCTGGGTGGTTAACGCGGCAACCTGAGCGGTACTCAGCGCGACTACCTGAGCGCTGGTAAGCACCGCGATATCCGCAACTTCCAGCGCGCGAATTTGCGTGCTGCTGAGTGCTTGCAGGTCAGCGGTTTCCAGGGCGGCTACTTGTTCAGTGGTCAAGGCGACAATTTGCGCGGTGGTCAAAGCACTCGCTTGCTCAGTGGTCAAGGCGACAATTTGTGCGGCCAACATGGCGGCGATGTCGGCGTTTTCCAGCGCCGCGACCTGACTGGCAGTCAAAGCTGCAACGTCGACGGTTTCCAATGCTGCGACCTGCTCAGTAGTCAGCCCAACCAGTTGTGCAGTGCTTAGGACTGCAACTTGTGCAGTGGTCAAGGCAACAATCTGATCGCTGCGCAACGCCGCCACATCAGCCACTTCCAGCGCTTGAATCTGTACGGTGTCGAGTGCTTGTAAATCGACCAGTGCCAGCGCGGTCATCTGAGCCGTGGTCAAGGCGACCACCTGCGCGCTAGTCAATGCGGCGACTTGCGCAGTGGTGAGGGCGTCTATCTGCTCGGCGGTCAATACCGCGATATCCGCAGTAACCATTGCCCGCAACTGGCCAGTGGTCAGCGCAGCGACTTGAGCAAGGGTTAGCGCCTGGGTCTGCAAGGTGGTTAGCGCGGCAATCTGCGCGTTGCTCAGCACGATCAAATCGGCCACTTCCAAGGCAGCAACTTGGCTAGCAGTAAGTTTGCTGATTTGCGTTGTAGTGAGCGCGGCCACTTGCACGGTGGTCAGGGCGCCTACTTGCTCGGCCGTCAGGGCCACCAAGTCAACCGTTTCCAGAGCCCGGATTTGTGCAGTACTCAAGACCGCAAGGTCAACGAGTTCAAGCGCGACGGCCTGCTCAGTGGTCAAAGCGACAATCTGCTCGGTACTCAGCGCCGCCACCTGAGCGGTGGTCAAGTTGACTATTTGTTCGGCAGACAGCACGGCCACATCAGCGGTCTCCATCGCGCGGATTTGCGCAGTGGTCAGCGCCGGAATCTGCTCAAGGGTCAGTGCCTGCACCTGCGCGGTGGTCAACGCGACAATTTGCGCCGTCGTTAATTGCGCCAAATCAGCGGTCTGAATTGACGCAATCTGTGCGGTTGGCAGGCTGGCGATCTGCGCGGTGGTCAGCGCCGTTGGCTGAGCGGCGCTAAGCGCGATGACCTGCTCTGGACTCAAGGCTGCTAAGTCGGCCGTTTCAAGGGCGGCAATTTGATTACTGGTCAGCGAGGCTATTTGCTGAGTCGTTAGCGCCTGTACCTGGACTGAGCTGAGCGCCACAATTTGCGCGGTGGTCAGCGCTTGTAGATCGACAACTTCCAGCGCCGCCACTTGCGTTTGCGTCAGGCTGGCAATTTGCGCGGTGGTCAATGCGGCGGTCTGCGCAGTGCTCAAGGTCACTATTTGAGCGGTGCTGAGCAGCGCTAGATCAGCAACTTCCAGCGCCCGTAGCTGTGCCGTACTAAGGGCCACAATCTGAGCAGTGCTCAGCGCCACCACTTGCGCCGAAGTCAGCGCTACAACCTGCGCGGTGGTCAGCGCAGCGACATCTGCGGTTTCCAGCGCACGGGTCTGAGCGGTGGTCAGTTTATTTATCTGTGCCGTGGTCAAGGCAGCAACCTGTGCACTGGTCAACGCGACGATCTGCTGGGTGCTAAGTGCAACGAGGTCGACCGTTTCGAGCGCTTTTATTTGTGTTGCGGTTAGCGCCTGCAAATCATCCGTTTGCAGTGCCGCCACCTGAGCACTGGTCAGTGCAACAATTTGTGCAGTGGTCAAGGCTGCGGCTTGCTCGGTGGTCAGTGCAACGATCTGCTCGCTGCTCAATGCAGCCACTGCAAGGGTTTCTAACTGGCGTATTTGCGCAGTGCTAAGGGCGGCAAGATCGGCGGTTTCCAGCGCGAGTATTTGCGCCGTAGTCAGCGCCTTAAGCTGAGCGCTGGTCAGCGCTGCGGCCTGCTCTGTCGTCAATGCGGCGATCTGATCGCTGTTTAGTAGCGCCAAGTCGGCCGTTTCCAGTGCCTGTAGTTGCGCCGTGCTGAGCACCTGGATATCAGCCACTTCCAGTGCGCCCACCTGGGCCGTTGTCAGCGCAGCAACCTGCGCGGTACTCAACGCCCCTATCTGTGCGGTAGTAAGGGCAACAATTTGTGCGGTACTCAATGCGGCCAGGTCGGCCGTTACCAAGGCTGCCACTTGAGCGGTAGTGAGCGCGGTAACTTGTACGGTAGTTAAGGCCAAAACCTGAGCGCTAGTGAGCGCCACTATTTGGGCGCTGGTTAGCGCTCGCAGATCGAGCGTTTGCAGCGCTGCAATTTGCGCGGTGGTCAGGTTAGCAACCTGTTGAGTGCTCAGTGCGGCCACTTGATCGGAGCTTAGAGCCACAATCTGTGCGACATTGAGGGCTGCCAAATCAACGGTTTCCAGCGCCCGAATTTGCGCAGTAGACAGCGCCGCCAGGTCTTCAACCTCCAAAGCGAGAGCCTGCGCAGTGGTCAAGGCAACTATTTGCGCGGTGCTCAACGCGGCCGCCTGTTCGGTGGTCAAAGCTTCTATTTGCGCGCTGGACAGCAACGCAAAATCGACGATTTCAAGCACATTCAGTTGATTAACACTGAGTAGCGAAATTTGCTCGGTGGTCAGCGCTTGCACCTGGACACTGGTCAGCGCGACGATTTGCGCCGTGCTTAGCGCCTGCAGCTCAGCACTTTCCAAGGCGATGATCTGCGCCGTGGTTAGGCTCGCGATCTGTGCCGTGGTTAGAGCGGCCACTTGCGCGGTATCAAAGCTCTGTATCTGTTCTACAGACAATACGACAAGGTCTGTCGTCTCCAGCGCTGCAACTTGCTCAAGCGACAACGCGGCTATCTGCGCAGTGCTCAAGGCCATCACTTGCGCGGTGCTCAGCGCAACGATTTGGGCGCTGCTTAGCGCCTGTACATCGAGAATTTCCAGCGCCTGTACCTGCGCGGTGGTCAGCGCCACAATTTGTGCGGTACTCAATGCGGCCACCTGCTCGGTGGTCAGGGCGACGATCTGAGCAGTGCTTAGCGCTGCCACATCAATGCTATCGAGCGCGCGAATTTGGGCGGTTAATAGTGCCGCCAGATCTTGCGTTTGTATCACTGCCACTTGAGCACTGGTCAGCGCCACAACTTGCGCGGTGCCCAACGCCGCAAACTGGCTCTGGGTCAGGCCAATCACTTGCGCTTGCGTCAGCGCAGCAATGTCGGCGGTCTCCAATGCTTGTATTTGCGCGTTAGTCAACCCAGCCAAATCGGCGACTTCAATGGCCGCTACTTGCGCGCTGGTTAGCGCGACGATTTGGGCTGTACTTAAAGCCACCAGCTGGGTTTCTGTCAGTGCCGCGATCTGATCGGCAGTCAGCACGGCCAAATCATCGGTGGCCAGAGCGCGAACTTGTGCGGTCGACAGTGCCGTCAACTGCTCAACGGTCAAGGCCTGTACCTGGGCCGTAGTTAGCGCAACCATTTGCGCCGTGCTCAGTGCTTGTATCTGAGCGCTGCTCAAAGTCGCTATACGGTCAATAGCCAGGACTGCCAAGTCCGCCGTTTCCAGCGCATTAACTTGCGCAGTGCTGAGCGCCGTTACTTGCTCAATAGTCAGAGCTACCGCTTGCGCGGTGGTCAGCGCAGCAATTTGCGCAGCACTCAGGGCGGCTATATCGATCGAGTCGAGCGACACCAGTTGCGCCGTAGTTAATGCCGCAATTTGCGCTGTTTTCAATGCGGCGACCTGCACAGAGCTGAGCGCGGTAATCTGCTCAACCGTTAGCGCAGCCAGGTCAATGGTCTCAAACGCTGCCACTTGCGCAGCAGTTAACGCCTCGATTTGCTCAATCGACAGAGCCCTCACTTGCGCTGTACCCAAGGCGGCCACTTGCGCAGTCCCCAGCGAGGCGGTCTGCGCCAAGCTCAGCCCAGTGAGCTGTGCAGTGGTCAGCGCCTCAACATCCTGAGTTTCTAGCGCGCGTAGTTGTGTGGTGCTCAGCGCCGCAAGCTGGCCAAAAGTCAGTGCGCGAATCTGCGCGGTAGTCAGGGCTGCAATTTGCTCATTGGTCAGAGCCCCAACGTCCACAGCATCCAACGCTACCAGCTGCACAGTGCTCAGTGCGGCAATCTGCCCAGATGTCAGCGCTGACACCTGCACCGAAGACAAAGCAGCTATTTGCGCCGTGCTAAAAGCCTGCAAGTCAGCGACTTCCAGGGCAGCCACTTGCGCCGCGGTAAGAGCCGTAACCTGTTCAACACTCAGCACGCTTACTTGAGCAGTCGTCAGCCCCGGAATACTGGCAGTTGAAAGCTTGGCAATATCGGCGGTTTCCATGGCCGCCAATTGTGTCGGCGTCAACGCAGCAAGCTGCGCCGAACTAAGCGCGCGCACTTGCGCCTGAGTTAAGGCGACGATCTGATCGGTGCTAAGCACCGCCAGGTCACGGGTTTCCATGGCCGCCACCTGATCAGAGGTGAGCGCTGCAATTTGTGCAGTATTCAGCGCAGCCACTTGCGCGGTAGTCAGCCCGGTAATGGTTGCCGGGGTCAAGGCCGCCAGATCGGATGGCTCGAGAGCGGCGATCTGCGCCGTACTAAGCACGGCAATCTGAGCGCTGGTAAGAGCCCCGGCCTGCTCCTCAGTCAGCGCAAAAATCTGCGCAGTGCTCAGCACCGAGGTTTGAGCGGTGGTCAAGCCGCGAATAGCCGAGCTCGATAACGCGGCCAGATCATGGGTTTCCAAGGCAGGAATTTGGTCAGTACTCAAGGCGCCAAGCTGCGCCGAGCTCAAAGCTACCGCCTGCGCTTCGGTCAGTGCAGCCACTTGAGCCGTAGTCAGCGCACGAATGTCTGCGGTTTCCAGTGCTGCCACTTGCGCCGTGTTAAGACTGGTAAATTGCTCTGTTGTTAGCGCCCGGACTTGGGCCGAGCTCAGGGCAATGATTTGCGCACTGGTAAGCACGAGTATGTCTTCCGGCTCAATTGCCGCGACCTGTGCAGTGGTCATATTGCTGAGCTGAGCAGTGCTCAAAGCAGCAATCTGCGGCGCACTCAACGCCTGGATCTGTTCAGTAGTTAAGGCCACCACTTGCAGCGTACTTAGACTGCGAATCTGTGCAGTCGAAAGTGACTGCAGATCGGCTGTTTCGATCGCGGCAACCTGCGCAGTGGTTAGCGCCGCGATTTGCGCACTGCTTAGCGCGATAACCTGGGCATCAGTCAAGGCTGCAAACTGGGCCGTGGTGAGTGCGCGCACGTCTTGCGTTTCCAGGGAACGGAATTGGAGCGTGGTTAACGCCGCAATCTGCTCGGTGGTCAGCGCCACCACTTGAGCCGTGGTCAGCGCGGCGATGCTAGCCGTCGACAATGCATTCAGATCTTGGGTTTCTATGGCCGCTATTTGGCTACTGGTCAGTGCCGCGATCTGAGTGGTGCTCAAGGCCGCCACCTGCGCAGTCGTCAAGGCCACTATTTGCTCGCCAGTGAGTGCCGTCAGATCAGCGGTTTCTAGCGCTTTTATTTGGGCGCTGGTCAGCGCCTCAACTTGCTCGGTGCTCAGCGCCGCCACCTGGGCCGTGCCCAAGGCTACGACTTGGGCCGTGCTTAGCGCGCGAAGTTGTAAAGTACTGAGCGCCGCTATTTGCTCTTGACTAAGCGCCGCGACATCAATGGTGTCGAGCGCCGCGAGTTGCGCCGTGCTCAACGCCGCGACTTGATTAGAACTTAAAGCCGCAACTTGTTGCGAGGTTAGTGCGCCGATACTGGCAGTAGACAGCAGACGCAAATCCGCCGTTTCAAGCGCCACTAATTGCTCGACAGACAACTTGCTAATTTGCGCAGTGGACAACGCCAGTGCCTGCGCAGTGGTCAGTGCCACAATCTGCGAAGTGGTCAGTGCCATCACTTGAGCGCTGCTCAGCGCGCTGATAGCGGCAGTTGCAAGCACTGCAAAATCGGCAGTTTCGAGCGCTGCCAACTGCGCCGTCAACAGACCGGCCACCTGGCCAGAACTTAGTGCAGCGACCTGCAGGGTACTCAGTGCAACTATCTGCTCTTCGCTCAAGGCGCGCAGTTGCGCTGTAGTTAAGGCATTGATGCTTGCGGTGCCTAGGGCACGCAAGTCGTTGGTCTCCATCGCCGCCAGTTGCCCGGTAGTGATGCTGGCCACCTGCGCGGTGGTTAGGGCCGCTACCTGAGCGGTGGTCAAGGCAATAATTTGTTCGTTGCTAAGGGCGCGCAGATCAGCCGTTTCCAGGACCCGAACTTGCGCCGTGCTAAGAGACGCCAATTGTGCAGTGGTTAATTCCGCTACCTGAGCAGATGTCAGCGCCAGAATCATCGCCGTAGACAACTGCGCCAAGTCACGGGTCTCAAACACGGCGATTTGCTCAGCCGTTAAGCTAACAATCTGCGCAGTACTCAGTGCGCCAACCTGAGCCGTGCTCAGGGCAACTATCTGCTCAGTGCTCAAGGCTTGCAGGTCAGTAGTTTCTAGCGCTCGAATCTGCCCGGTGGTGAGTGCGGCGATCTGCCCAGTGGTCAACGCCGCTACTTGTGCATTACTCAAGCTAACGATTGCGGCAGTGCTAAGAGCGGCAAGGTCCTGGGTCTGTAGTGCGGCAATCTGCGCAGTGGTCAACTTACTGACCTGTTCGGTGGTCAAAGCCGCCGCCTGCGCAGTGGTCAAGGCGACAATTTGCGCCGTACTCAATTGACGCAAATCAGCTGTTTCGAGGGCGCGAATTTGCACCGTAGTCAGGGCCGCAATCTGGGCAGTGCTCAGCGCTTGAATCTGCGCGGTAGTCAGCGCCACTACATCGGCGGTTTCCAACGCTGCAATTTGTGCGCTGCTGAGCGCACGTAATTGCGCCGTGGTCATGGCTTTGATGTCTTCACTGGCGAGTGCTTGAATCTGCGCAGTGGTTAAGGCGGCAACATCAACAGTTTCCAGCACTGCAACCTGGCTGCTCGTCAGGGCAATGACTTGCTGAGCAGTCAGCGCCTGGGCTTGAGCGGTGGTTAGAGCTACTAGCTGCGCATTAGTCAACGCTGCTACATCGGCAGTTTCCAGTGCAGCCACTTGAGCCGTGCTCAGGGCGGCAATCTGCGCCGTATCCAGGGCGCGAATCTGGGCGGTAGTCAGTGCCCTTAGCTGCGCAGAGGTGAGCGCCGCAGTTTGTTGGGTTGTCAGCGCATCGACTTGCGCGGTGCTCAGCGCCGCAATTTGCGCGGTCAACAGCGCGCTAATGGTGGTACTGGCTAAAGCCGCAAGATCAACCGTCTGCATGGCTAGCACTTGTTGTGTTGCCAGGTTCACTACTTGAGCCGTGGTCAGGGCTGCCGCTTGGGCCGTGGTCAAGGCAACAATCTGAGCGGTACTCAAAACTTTAATGTCGGTAGTTTCAACCGCTTGTATTTGGCTCGTGGTCAAGGCAACGATTTGCGCCGTAGTCAAAGACGCAACCTGGGCAGTCGTCAGATTTTTAACCGCCGAGGTCGTGAGTGCTTGTAGATCCAAGGTCTCAATCGCACGCACTTGCGCAGTGCTCAGGGCGGCAATTTGTACCGAGTTCAATGCGGCAGTGTTAGCGGTGGTCCATGCGGCGATCTGCGCCGTAGTCAAGGCGGCAATTTGCGCCGTGGTTAAGGCCCCCACTTGGCGTGCAATAGTTTGTGCGGCACTCAGTGGATTAATCAATGCAGCTACTTGCGCAGTACTCAACGCAACCAATTGCGGGATGGTCAACGCACCTACCTGAGAAGCAGTGAGCACTGCCATCTGAGCAGTGCTTAGCACTTGAATATCAACCGTCTCGATTGCTTGGATTTGCGCAGTGCTGAGGTCATCGACTTGCGTCGTCAACAAGCTGGCAATCTGCGCAGTAGACATACCGGCAATCGCAGCGGTAGCGAGCGCCGCCAAGTCCGCGACTTCGAGCTTGGTGATTTGCGCCGTGCTTAACGCCGCAACCTGAGCACTGGAAAGCGCTGCCGCCTGCACCGTGGTCAGTGCTTGAATTTGCGCGCTGCTCAGGCTGGCCATTTGCGCCAGGGTCAGCCCCTTGACGGCCGCACTGGTGAGCGCCGCAAGATCGGCCACTTCCAGCGTTTGCAACTGAGCCGTAGTCAGAGCAGCTACCTGCGCTGCACTCAATGCCTGAGCTTGAGCGGTGGTTAGCGCGACGATCTGCGCGGTGGTCAGCGCAGCCACATCGGCGACCTCCATTGCCGCGACCTGAGCCGTACTCAGCGCAACCAATTGCGCGGTGGTCAGGCTGGCCACTTGTGCGGTGGTCAACGCCTTGATTTCGTCGCTCGACAAGACCGCAAGCTCTGCCACATCAATTGCGACAATCTGGGCGGTGGTCATCGCCGCAATCTGCGCGGCGGTTAATGCCGCCATCTGCGCAGAATCAAAGGATTGAATATCCGCCGCACTCAAGGCCTGAATATCCAGCGCGTCCATCTTGGCGATTTGCGCCGTAGTGAGCGCCAACACCTGGGCACCGGTCAAAGCCACGACCTGCGCGGTGGTAAGCCCACTGATAGCGGCAGTAGAAAGTGCGGCAATATCAGCCGCTTCCATGGCTGCTATTTGCGCAGTTTTCAGCGCAGCCAACTGACCAGCGCTAAGTGCGGCAACCTGCTCAGTAGTCAAGGCGACTAATTGAGCGTTAGTCAGCGCCTGTAATTGAACCGCCGTCAGCCCTTTAATAGTGGCAGCGCTCAGCACTGCAATGTCAGCAATCTCAATGGCTGCAATTTGCGCGGTGTTCAGTGCGGCCAGCTGTGTAGCTGTCAGCGCAGCAACCTGTGCCGTGCTCAGCGCGGCAATACTCGCGGCGCTCAGCGCGGCAATATCGACCGGTTCCATCGCCCGAATTTGCGCAGTAGTCAACGCCGCTATCTGCCCAGCAGTCAGTACTGCAACTTGCGCCGTGGTCAAACCAATGATGGCTGCAGTACTAATAGCCGCTAGATCAGCGGTTTCGATAGAGGTTACAACTGCGGTGGTAAGTGCGCCCAGCTGAGCAGCGGTAAACGCCTTGGTTTGCGCAGTGGTCAGCGCCGCGACCTGAGCGTTGCTCAGCGCCTGCAACTGGATGGAGCCAAATCCGACAATAGTCGCTGTGGCCAATGCAGCAATGTCGCCCACATCGATAGCTACAATTTGCGCCGAGGTCATGCCTGCCACTTGAGCGGCAGTCAGTACCGCTATTTGAGCCGAACTCAATGCAGTGATGTGCGCCGCCGTCAGCGCCTTAACATCGGCAACTTCCATGGCCCGCACTTGCGCAGTGGTCAGTGCTTGCACCTGTGCATTGCTTAGTACCGCCACTTGCGCGGTGGTCAAGCCAGCTATCGCCGACGCTGACAAGACGGCAATATCAGCCACCTCAATGGCGGTAATCTGCGCCGTAGTCAACGCAGCTGTCTGGGTGCCACTTAGCGCCTGCATCTGAGCCGTGGTTAGCGCCGCTATCTGCGCATTGCTCAACGCACTCACCTGCGTCGTACCTAGCGCCGCAATGACGGCGGTGGACAGCGCAGGAAGATCGACCACCTCGATAGCAACAATCTGAGCAGTAGTCAGTGCCGCAACCTGCGTCGCCGTTAGCGCTCCGACTTGAGCCGAGCTCAAGGCTACAATCTGCGCGGTCGTCAGCGCCCGGGCGTCCAACGCTTCGAGGCTCCTGATTTGCGCCGTACTCAAAGCTTGTACTTGAGCAATAGTCAGCGCGTTGATCTGTGCGGTAGTAAACCCAGCTATCGCCGCAGCACTCAGTGCCGCTACATCGGCAACTTCAATGGCTACAACCTGGGCAGTACCCATTGCAGCCACTTGCGCCGCCGACAACGCACTCACCTGCAGCGTGGTCAAAGCCACAATCTGAGCGGTAGTCAAGGAGCTCATTTGCGCAGAGGTCAACGCCGCCACCGCAACACTCGTCAGGCCAGGCACATCTGCCGCCTCAATGGCTCGCACCTGTGCGGTGGTCATACCGGCGATCTGCGCCGCCGTCATGGCGCCAATTTGGCTCGAACTAAGAGCAACAATCTGGGCCGTGGTAAGAACCTGAACATCCGCCACCTGCAGGCTGGCAACTTGGACAGTTGTTAAGGCTTGTACTTGAGCAGTGGTCAGGACTTTAACCTGCGCAGTGGTAAGACCCACGATGGCCGCGGCTGACAAGGCTGCAATATCTGCGACCTCAATAGCCGCTACCTGTGCAGTGCTCAGCACCGCCACCTGGGTGGCCGATAGTTTGCTCACCTGTGCGGTAGTCAACGCTGCGACTTGCAACACGGACAGCGCCCCTACCTGCGCGGTGTTGAGCGCGACCACCGCCGCGGTATTCATACCCGGCAAATCTGCCACTTCAATTGCCGCTACCTGAGCGGTGCTTAACGCCGCAACTTGCAACGCTGTTAGCCCGCCAAGCTGTGCTGAACTTAATGCGGCTATCTGCGCCGTAGCTAACACCGCCACATCGGCAGTATCGAGGGCCGCCAGCTGGGCGCTAGTCAGCGCCGCAATCTGTGCATTAGTCAGGCTGGCTACCTGGGCACTGGTCAACGCCTTGATTGCCGCAGCGCTCAACGTAGCAAGGTCCGCCGTTTCAATCACCGCCACCTGCGCCGTACTGAGCGCGGCTATTTGTGTAGCGGTCAGGGCTGCGGTTTGGGCAGTGCTCAGACCAACTATTTGTGCGGTGCTCAGCGCTGCAACTTGCGCAGTGCTAAGCGACTGAATCGCCGAACTGCTTAAGCCAGCGATATCAGCCACTTCAATAGCGCGCACCTGCGCGGTATTGAGTGCCTGTACCTGTGCAGCACTGAGGGCCGCAAGCTGGGCAGAGCCGAGGGCAACGATTTGAGCGGTATCGAGCGCGGCTAAGTCCGCAGTTTCCAATACTTTGATCTGCGCGGTGGTCAATGCAGCTACTTGCGCAGCAGTCAAAGCGGCCACTTGCGCCGTGGTGAAGCTAGCAATGACCGCTGTCGCCAAACTGGCAATGTCTGCGGTTTCAAACGCAGCAACCTGCTCGGTAGTCAGTTTGGCAAGCTGCGCCCCTGTCAAGGCGGCAACCTGCAAAGTGCTCAGTGCCTGGATTTGCGCGGTGCCCAACGCGACCAAATCGGCCGTCTCGAAGGCGCGAATCTGCGCCGTACCAATCACAGCAAGATCCGCCGCTTGCAGGGCCGCCGCTTGCGCCGTGGTTAACGCCGCAACCTGCGCAACCGAGAGTGACGCCGCCTGTGCAGTCGTCAGCGCGACAATTTGCTCGGTGGTCAGGGCCGCGAAAGCATCGCTACGCAAGGCGGCCAACTGAGCGGTAGTTAATACGGCAAAATCCGCAGCCTCCAGAGCCTGGGCCTGCGCGGTGGTCAGACTGGCTATTTGCGCGGTGCTAAGACCTACAATTTGCGCCGTGGTGAGCGCAGCAATTTGCTCAGTTTTCAGAGCAACAAAGTCAATCGTGCGCAACGCCGCCAATTGAGCGGTGCTGAGCACGGCTAGATCGGCGATCTCCAACGCCTGTGTCTGCGCGGTGGTCAGGGCGGCAATTTGTGCAGTCGTCAGAGCAGCAGCCTGGGCAGTGCCCAAGGCCACAATTTGTTCGGTTTTTAGCGCGGCGAAATCACTTGTTTGCATCGCCGCTACTTGTGCAGAGCTCAAGGCAGCCAGGTCGGCGATTTCTAATGCTTGAGCCTGCGCAGTGGTCAGCGCCACGATCTGTGCCGTGCTCAGCGCCGCCGCTTGCTGCGTCGTCAGGGCAACAATTTGCTCGGTTTTCAATGAAGCAAAATCTATTGTTTCTAAGGCCTGAATCTGAGCAGTGGTGAGCACTGCTATGTCCGCAACGTCCAAAGCCCGAGCCTGAGACGTGCTTAGAGCAGCAATTTGCTCAGTGGTCAGCGCCGGCACTTGCTCAGTGGATAAGGCGTCGATAATCACAGTCGTCAATTTCGCAATCTGCACCGTGGTTAGTACAGCCAACTGCTCGGTAGTTATCCCCGCTATATCCTCAGTGCTAAGTGCCGCTATCTGTGCAGTGCCAAGAGCAATTACGTCGTCGGTGGTTAAGCCAGTGAAGATGCTGCTCATAGTCGTAGTTCCTGCACAGTGTGCGTCGACTGCGGCGGCACGCTGATGCCGAACCACAGAAAAAAAAGATTCCGATCTGGTTTAACGGCAGCTTTCTAAAGTTCTTTAAGAACTGATCAGAATTTAGCTGGCGCTACTTACAGGTAAATAGTCAATAAAACGCTGTCAATATATCGTCCTGCGAGACTAGCGCAATGGCACATAGCCATACCAGCACAAGCCCAGACTTGCCGACGGGAAGCACGCAAACGCCAACAGCATCGGTCAACCCACAAGTTGTGGCATCAATGTCTAGCTGGACGAACGGCGAAGCACGACATGTGCCAACGCCTGGTTTAACCAGCAACACCAAGCCCCGAGCCGCAAGCACCCATTATTAGGTATAGCTTCAAACCTGACATTTGCCGAGGTTGAGACTCGCAATAACTGCGCATTTGTAGCCGCCGGTATAGGCTCGGCATGGACCCGACAGACACAAAACACCACCCCAAGCGCATCGAACAGCTTCTCGACATTGCCTAGCGAGCCCAGTAACCAATCAGGGCAGACTTGGCAACATCTCGCCACCTATCGGCAAGAAACGAAAAAGCCCGGCAGGTTTTAGCCTGCCGGGCTTCTTCGTAACTCATCTCAGCATTAACGACTCAAAAGTGTCGCCAACTGTTTGGCACTGCTTAGAACTGCGCAGCGTCGAGCAGATACAGCGACTCGCTGCCGGCCTTGACCGAGGCGGTCAGGGAGTGGATGCGCGGCAGCAGGCGGGCGAAGTAGAAGCGCGCGGTGCCGAGTTTGCTGACGTAGAACTCGTCCTGATCCTGCTTGGCCAGTGCGGTGCGGGCCATCAAGGCCCACATGTAGGCGTAGGCGGTGTAGCCGAACACTTGCAGGTACTCAACCGAGGCCGCGCCGATTTCATTCGGGTTGCTCTTGGCGCTGTTGAGCAGCCAGGCGCTCAAGTCGTCGAGGTTGTTGATGGCCGCCTTAAGCGGCTCAACGAACTCGGCCAGCGAGGCATCGGCGCTGCCGATAAAGGCTTTGATCTCGTCGGCGAAGTGCTTATACATAACGCCGCCATTGCCGACGATCTTACGGCCCACCAGGTCGAGGGACTGAATGCCGTTGGTGCCTTCGTAGATCTGGGTGATGCGGCAATCGCGGATCAGCTGCTCCTGGCCCCACTCACGGATAAAGCCGTGACCGCCGAAAATCTGCTGGCCGTGCACGGTGGTTTCCAGCCCCATGTCGGTCAGGAAGGCCTTGGCCACCGGCGTTAGCAAGGCAACCAACTCTTCGGCGCGCTTGCGGGTGGTGGCGTCTTCACTGAACTTGGCAGTGTCGAGCTGCATCGCCACATAGCTGGAGAAGGCCCGGCCGCCTTCGTTCAAGGCCTTCATGGTCAGCAGCATGCGGCGCACGTCTGGGTGCACGATGATCGGATCGGCGACTTTATCTTTAGCCACGGGGCCGGTCGGCGCGCGGCTCTGGATGCGGTCGCGGGCGTATTCGATGGCGTTCTGGTACGAACGCTCACCCAAGGCCAAACCTTGCACGCCGACACCCAGGCGCTCGTAGTTCATCATGGTGAACATGGCGTTCAGGCCTTTGTTCGGCGCATCGATGATGTAACCGACGGCGCCGTCAAAGTTCATCACGCAGGTAGCCGAGGCCTTGATGCCCATTTTGTGTTCGATCGAACCGCACGAGAGGCTGTTCTTGGCGCCCAAGGAGCCATCGGCATTGACCATGAATTTTGGCACCAAAAACAGCGAGATGCCTTTCGGCCCCGCTGGCGCGTCCGGCAGCTTGGCCAATACCAGGTGAATGATGTTGTCGCTGAGGTCGTGCTCGCCACCGGTGATGAAAATCTTGGTGCCGCTGATGCTGTAGCTGCCGTCAGCCTGTGGCTCGGCCTTGGTGCGAATGATGCCAAGGTCGGTGCCGGCATGCGGCTCGGTCAGGCACATGGAGCCCGCCCAAGCGCCCGAATACATATTTGGCAGATAGGCTTCTTTCAGCTCTTCGCTGGCGTGGGCGTTGATCGACAGGCAAGCGCCAGCGGTCAGCATCGGGTACAGACCGAAGGACAGGTTGGCCGAGTTGACCATCTCTTCGACTTGCGCCGAAATTGCCTTGGGCATGCCCATTCCGCCGAACTGCGGGTCACCGCCAACGCCAACCCAACCGCCTTCGGCGTAGGTTTTGTAGGCCGCCGGAAAGCCGGCCGGGGTATTTACCGCGCCATCGGTCCAGCCACAGCCTTCTTCGTCGCCGCTACGGTTAAGTGGCGCGACAATGCCTGCAGTGACTTTGCCGGCTTCTTCGAGAATAGCGGCGGCGGTTTCTTCATCCACCACTTCGGCAATGGCTGGCAACTGTGCCCACAGCTTAGCCACCTCAAAAACTTCATTGAGGACGAAGCGCATATCGCGCAGGGGCGCTTTGTAATCAGCCATGTGAACCTCTCGAAAAAGACTGGCAGGATCGCCATTTAAATCAGCGGCAATTGTACCCGACCAACAACAATGAGCAAAAGGGTCGACTTGTGACCGCGTATCAATATTAAGTCACGCCGCGAGCCACGCTCCAGTCAGTTTAGCTCGCCACCCTTGCCCGCCAATAACAGCGACAGCCGGCAGCTAACTGCGTATTCAGGCTTGCGCAGCTGTCACCCGCACCGCTCCGCGGCGCACTTGCCCGAGCGCCATGACCTTATTGCGCCCGGCGTTTTTGGCCTCATACAGGGCCTTGTCCGCCGCCTTGAGTACATCTTCGGGATTAGGCTGCGCAGCTTGGCGCTGGGCGACGCCGATGCTGACGGTCACGGCCACACTGCCGGCGCTTTTAACCCCGCGCTTTTGCCGGCCCTGCTGATCATCATGGGGACGCCTGGCGGATTCGCGCAACTGCAGGTGATAAGCCTCAACCGCCGCCCGAACCACCTCCAGATGCGGCAGACACTGCTCAATGGTCTTGCCCGGAAACACCAAAGTGAACTCCTCACCACCGTAACGATAGGCCTTGCCGCCACCACCGATCTTGCCCAGTTGCTGGGCGACCAGCCGCAACACCTGATCGCCGACGTCGTGACCGTGGGTGTCGTTGAATTTTTTAAAGTGATCGATATCCGCCATCGCCAGCACGTAATTGCGCCCCAGCCGCTGCAAATGTTCATTCAACGCGCGACGGCCGGGCAAGCCGGTGAGCTCATCACGAAAGGCCATTTGGTACGCCTCGTGCGCCACGGCCACGGCGATCATCAGCATCACCTGGCTACTCATGATGTTCAGCGCCTGCGGCTCGATAAACACCTTGGGCAGCATCCACAACAAGCCGAGCAGGCCAACTAATTGCGCCGCATGCAAGGGCCGGGGATGGCGCAGGTATTGCACCAGCAACAGCAGCGCCGCCACCGCAAACAGTGGATAAGACAGCTGAATCAGGTTCATCCAACCAGCATGCAAGGCCGGCCAGCGGATGTCCGCCAGCCAGCTCAACACCTCTACGGGGTAACGCTGCTCGAGTGCCGCCGCCACGCCGACCACGGCAAACAACACGGCGGCGCGGGCGACCAAGTCTTGTATCAGCTGGGTGCGCTCCTGCCAGGCGGCGTACAGGCCATAGAGCAGCGGCAACAGCAAACTGCACAGATGAAAGATCAGCGCCGCGTCGTCACGCACCCGGCCATTGGCGCGGAAATAGTCGGTTTGGCTGTCGAGTAAGAAGTAGCCGAGGTACACCGTCAGCAACAAAAACAACTCACGCTGGCGGCTGTAGACCATGCAAAAAGTGCCGCCGAGCAATAGCAGCAGGGTCGGCAAGACATTAAACAGCGAGTTAAAAAACTCGTTCAGGGTCGCCAGACTGGCGGCCAACAGCCCGCCGACGAGCAGCAGCAACGACGGCAGGAAATGCCCAAGGCGCACAGCAGTAAAGCGCAACACGGCAAAACTCCCAGCTAACCCGCACGAATGTCAGCGCCCATTTTGCCTGCAGACGGCCCGCAAGGCACAGGTTGCAGATCGCAAACCTGAGTTTTTAGCCGATTTAATCGCCCGCAACGAAAAATGCCGCTGACCCGAAGGCCAGCGGCATTTTTTATTCGACACCAGTGCAATCTGGCGTCTAACCACTCAGCTGATTACAACTTAGTAGCCCAGCGCGAAGTTCTCTTCTTTCATATCCATCAAGTTGCTGGCACCGGAAACCATGGTGACCACCAAGCCACGGGTACGCGGCAGGATACGCTGGAAGTAGAAGCGCGCAGTCTGCAATTTGGCGGTGTAGAACGCCTCTTCGTCAGTGCCGGCAGCCAGTTTTTCGGCAGCCAGACGCGCCATGTCGGCCCAGAAGTAAGCCAGGCAGACGTAACCGGAATACATCAGGAAGTCCACCGAGGCGGCGCCGACTTCTTCGCGGTCTTTCATCGCAGCCATGCCCACTTTCATGGTCAGCTCGCCCCACTCTTTGTTCAGCGCGGCCAATGGTGCAACGAACTCTTTAACAGCATCGTTGGCTTCATTGGTTTGGCAGAACTTGTGGACGATCTTGGTGAAGCTTTTGAGGGCCTCGCCTTGGGTCTGCAGAACTTTACGGCCGAGCAGGTCCAGTGCCTGAATACCGGTGGTGCCTTCGTACAGCATGGAAATACGGCTGTCGCGAACGTTCTGCTCCATGCCCCACTCGGCGATAAAACCGTGGCCGCCGTAGATTTGCACGCCGTGGTTAGCCGACTCAAAGCCCACTTCAGTCATAAAGGCTTTAGCAATTGGGGTGAGGAAAGCCAACAAGCCATCGGCGGCTTTTTTGTCTGCTTCGTTTTCGCTGTACTTAACGATATCAACTTGCTTGGCCGTGAAGTACACCATGGCGCGGCTGCCTTCGGCAAAAGCCTTCATGGTCAACAGCATACGGCGTACATCAGGATGCACGATGATCGGGTCAGCGGCTTTGTCCGGCGCTTTCGGGCCAGTCAGCGAGCGCATTTGCAGGCGGTCACGAGCGTACTGCAGGCCACCCTGGAAACCGATTTCGGCGTGGGCCAGACCTTGCAGAGCAGTACCCAGACGGGCCGTGTTCATAAAGGTGAACATGCAGTTCAGGCCTTTGTTGGCTGGGCCGATCAGGTAACCGGTGGCGCCGTCAAAGTTCATCACGCAAGTCGCATTACCGTGGATGCCCATTTTGTGCTCGAGCGAGCCACAAGAAACGGCGTTACGTGCGCCAGCAGTACCGTCTTCGTTGGCCATAAACTTAGGCACGATAAACAGCGAAATACCCTTGGTGCCTTCTGGGGCATCAGGTAGGCGTGCCAATACGATGTGGACGATGTTCTCGGCCATGTCGTGTTCGCCAGCCGAGATAAAGATCTTGGTGCCAGAAACCTTGTACGAGCCGTCAGCCTGAGGCTCAGCCTTGGTGCGCAACATGCCCAAGTCAGTACCGCAATGGGATTCGGTCAGGCACATGGTGCCGGTCCACTCGCCAGTCACCAGTTTGGTCAGGTAAGTGTGCTTCTGATCAGCGGTGCCGTGCTCGGCGATGGTGTTCATGGCGCCGTGCGACAGACCTGGGTACATGCCCCACGACCAGTTAGCTTCGCCAACCAGCTCGCTCAGCACCAAGCCCAGCGACTCAGGCAGGCCTTGGCCGCCGTGATTGACATCGTGAGACAGGCTTGGCCAGCCGCCTTCAACGTACTGCTGGTAGGCTAATTTGAAACCCGACGGGGTTTTAACGCCCGACTCGCTCCAGGTGCAACCTTCGATGTCGCCGGTGCGGTTCAGCGGGGCAATTACCTGCTCACAAAACTTGGCGCCTTCCTCAAGGATGGCGTTGACCATGTCTGGGGTAGCGTCCTGGCAAGCCGGCATACTTTGATAATGCGCTTCGTAGCCAAGTAATTCGTCACGAACGAAACGAATATCACGCAAGGGGGCCTTGTAATCAGGCATAGCGAATAACCTCTGCTGTAAATTGCGAATTAGGGTGACCGGCTTGCCAGTCGTTGGCGGGATCACTCCCAGCGACCCGATAGACTACATGCGGGCCAGCAGTCAAACAGGCGTTTGAAACATACGTTTACGCCAGGACCTTGTCAAGCATCGACCGCAGGCTATTTAGGCAACCTCATTAAGCACCGACGCTGGCTCCTGCGGCAGACCTAAGCGGCGGTACAGCTGCAGACTAGGCGCTAAATCCGCGTCCTGCTGATCTGTTTTTGTCGCTTGCTCGGTTTGTTGCTCTGACTCGTCTTGCTCATCTTGCGCCGCCAGGGCTTTGCGCTCGGCAATGGCGCTGGCCGCCGCATCGCGCTGTTGCACCGCCAGCTCGACGCGCGCCTGAGCGGCGAGCACCTGAGCTTGCGCCGCCACCCGCCGGTCTTGCCCGGAGGGTTCGGCCGGCGCCAATGCCGCACGCGCGACCTGTTCCATTTTGCGCAGGGTGGCGGCCGGGTCATTGGCTATGGCGCTAGCGTCGATACTGACCTCGCCGCCGACCGCATAGGTTCGACCATCGGGGCCACGTTTGAAGATGTAGGTTGGTCCGCCGGCGTAATTACCACCGACTGACGCATGGGCCTGTTCGTGGGCACGCACTTCGCGATCACGACGGCTTAGCTGGGCAACTTGCTGCTGGATTAGTTGCTCTTGCGCGGGAGTTACGACCGGTCGACCGGCGGCATCGACAGTTGCTGAACTATCAGACTCAGGCTGCACCGCAGCAGACGATGCTGAAGGGGATGGGGAGGCCAGCCCAAGGAGCGACTCAGCCGTTACTGAGCGCAACGACGCACGCGCGGGCAGGGCCACCGAGGCAGCTGTCGCAAAATGACCTAACCCACCGACGTTCATCTAACCCCTCCTCGCTCTGGCGGGAGGCCAAGAAATGGTTTTATGCGTGAAGATCCAGCAAGGTACCCAGCGCATCGTCGGCCGTTTTGATCACCTTGGCGCCGGCTTGCACCTGCTGCTCACCTATTTGCAGATCAACCACGCTGCTGGCCAGATCGACCTGTTGCGCTTGGCTATTGCTCGGACTAGGCGCGGCCGACTCCGCCACCGGTTTGGGCAGACTAGCGCTGGCGATATCAGTAGCGGCCTGATTAACCCGTTGCTGACCACTCTGAACGCTGCTCAGCCCCGAATTAAAGGCACTACTGGCAGAAATTTGCATGGCGACGCTCCCTACAGGGAAGAACTTCAGCTTCAATTTGAACCGAGATTGCGCAAAAAATATACAAGCAAAGAGCAATCAGCCGACCACTGCTTATCGCTGGATATTAAGTAGACCGAGGTCAAGGTAGCGCGCCACGTTTGCCGCCGAGGGCTCAGCGAGCAAGGGGATTCGCCCCAGGCAGGGCGCATTCAGACGCGCCTCGAGGGCGGCAATATTTTCCTCCAGGCGTGGCATTTGCGGCTCAAGCAGATTCGCCACCCAACCAGCCACGCGCAGGCCGTCGCGCTCGATGGCCTCGACCGTCAGCAAGGCGTGATTGATACAACCTAGGCGCACCGCCACCACCACAATCACCGGCAGCTGTAGTGCTATCGGCAGCTGCGCCAAGGTTGCCGACTTATTCAGTGGCACCCGCCAACCGCCAGCGCCTTCGACCAAGGTGAAGTCCGCCCGCCGGTCTAAGACTGCCTGTACGGCAGCCGTAAGGGTGGCCACCTCCAAGGTTACCCCCACCTCACTGGCCGCCAGATGCGGGGCAATCGCCGGGGCAAAGGCGAAGGGATTGACCTCGGCGTAACGCAGCGGCTCTGAACACTCGGCCAGCAAGGCCAGCGCATCGCTGTTACGCAAGCCGTCGGCCGTCAGCTCGCAACCAGCCGCCACCGGCTTGACTGCGGCGGTGCTCATACCGGCCAGCCGCGCGGCACGCAGCAGCCCGGCGGCGACCGTGGTTTTGCCGACATCGGTATCGGTACCGGCAATAAAGAAGGCCACAGGCATTTCAATGCTCCTTTTGCAGCACGGCATACACCACTTGGTAAGTGGCGGGTAACCCTTGCGGTTGGCGAAACCCTTCATAGGCGGCCAGTAACCCGCGCAGGCGCGCCGGCCCAGTCAGCCCGCCTGGACGACCGGGATTGAGATTGTGTGCACCCAGGGCTTTTAACTCACCGGTCAGATCGCGCACCTCGGCGTAGTGCAACACCTGCGGCCGAGTCTGCAGACTCAGCACCCGCAAGTCGCTGGCGGCGCAGAGCCGTTGGTAGTCGGCAAAATGGCGAAACTGATTCACATGGCTCAAGCCATCCACGGCCTGCCAACTGGCGCGCAACTCATGCAGGGTGCCGACGCACAGGCTGCTAAACGCCAGCACGCCACCCGGTTGCAGCACCCGCCGCGCCTCGGCCAACACCTGGGCAAAGTCGCCACACCACTGCAGCGCCAGGCTGGAGAAAATCAAATCGCGGCTGCTACTGCGCAGTGGCAACGATTCGGCATCGCCGGCAATAAAATGCGCCGCGCCCGCCAAGGGTTGGGCGTGCTTGAGCATGCCCTCGGCGATATCCACGGCCACGCCTGCACCCGTGCCAAAGCGTTGCGCCAACACGCGACTGAAGTAGCCGGTGCCGCAACCCAGATCCAGCCAGCAGTTAGCCGCCAGATCTCTCGGCAAACGGTTTAGTAGCTCATGACCAATGCTGCGCTGCAGTCCGGCCACGCTGTCGTAACTGTCGGCGGCACGTGAGAACGAGGCGGCCACCTGGCGCTTGTCTGGTAAGCCCGGCAGGACGTGAGCTAAATCAGTCATCCTTGGCCTCGCCCAGACATAAGTATCCGCCCAAGCACGCCGCAGCCTTTTATTACCTTGGCCAGCTCAATCATCCTTGGCCTCACCCATAAAGGCCGCCAGCGCCGCCGCCACTTCGTGGGGCCGCTCCAGCACAAAGGCGTGGCTGGCCTGCTCAATCAGACCGACCTCAACATCCGGCACCAGCGCCAGCAGCGCGCCGGCGACCTCCGTCGGCAGCAAAGCATCGGCGGCCGCGAACAGATGCAACTGCGGGCCGCGATAGGCCTGCAACGCCGCCCGCGTGTCCATGCACTCGAGCAGCTGCAAACCAACCAACAGCTCAGCCGCCGAACTGCGGGGCGCGCTGGCCGCCAGCAAGCGGGCCAGGCCGCGCGAATCGGTGGCGCCTTGGGAGCAGAGCAGGCTAAAGCGCTTCAGGCAACTCTCGGCACTCTGCTCGCAACTGGCCAAAAACGCCGCGAAGACCGCCTCCGGCATCGCCTGGGGCCAATCGCTACGGGCGACAAAACAAGCGTTGCTGGCCAGGGTGATCAGCCCGCAACAACGTTCGCCACGGCGCGCCGCCAGCTCAGTGGCGAGCATGCCGCCTAGCGACCAACCGCCAAGCCACACATCCTCAGGTAGATTGGCATCCAGCTCATCCAGCCATTCGTTCACATCCGCCGAATCGAGTGCCGGCAGCGGCTCTATCTGCACCCGTAGGTTCGGTTGCAAGCCTTGCAACGCGGCCGCCAAAGGCTCCAGCGGCGCGCTTCCCAAGCCCCAGCCGGGCAACAGAATCAGCCGATTACGCATGCACAGCCTCCATCGACTCAGGCACAGCCAAAAGCGGCCAACAGTCGGCCAGAGCCTCGAGCAATTGCTCCAACTGTGCCTCGCTATGGGCGGCGCTAAGGGTCACCCGCAGACGGGCGCTGCCGGCCGGCACGGTCGGCGGGCGAATGGCGGTGACCAACAAACCACGCTCACGCAGCATGGCCGACAGTTGCAGGGCGCGGGCGCTGTCGCCGATCAGAATCGGCTGGATCGGCGTGAAGCTGTCCATCAGGCTTAGGCCGATCTCGGCCGCACCCTGGCGAAAGCGCGCAATCAATTTATTCAGGTGCTCGCGGCGCCAGCCTTCGCTGCGCAGCAACTCCAGGCTCTTCAGCGTCGCACAGGCCACCGCCGGCGGTTGGCTGGTGGTGTAGATGTAGGGCCGGGCGAACTGGATCAGGGTTTCGATCAGTTCCTCGCTGCCGGCCACGAAGGCGCCGGCGGTGCCGAAGCCCTTGCCGAGGGTGCCGATCAACACCTGCACATCCTCCAGGCCCAAACCGAAATGCTCGACTATGCCGCCACCCGTGGCGCCCAGCGGGCCGAAGCCATGGGCGTCATCCACCAGCAGCCAGGCGTCTTTTTTCTTGGCCTCGGCACAGAGTGCCGGCAAATCGGCCAAATCGCCGTCCATGCTGAACACCCCGTCGGTCACCACCAGGCAATTGCCGCTGGCCTTATCCAGGCGATTGGCGAGGCTGGCCGCATCGTTGTGCAAATAACGGGAGAACCGGGCGCCGGACAGCAGACCGGCATCCAGCAGCGAGGCGTGATTGACCCGGTCTTCCAGCACCGTATCGCCACGCCCGACCAGCGCCGTGACGGTGGCCAAGTTGGCCATATAGCCGGTGGAAAACAGCAAGGCGCGCGGGCGGCCGGTGAACTCGGCCAGCGCCTCTTCCAGCTCATGGTGCGGGCTGCTGTGACCGATCACCAGGTGAGAAGCGCCGCCGCCCACGCCCCACTTGGCCGCGCCCTGCTGCATGGCGGTGATCACCTCGGGATGATTGGCCAACCCCAGATAATCATTCGAACAAAAGGCCAGCAGCGGCTGACCATCGACCCGCACCAGCGGCGCCTGCGGGCTTTGCAGATGGGGGCGCTGGCGATACAGATGGGCGGTGCGGCGTTCGCTGAGGCGAGTGGTTAGATCGAAAGACATAGGAATCACCTCAGCAAAAGCGGATCAGGCCGAGGCGGCGTTATAGAACTGCTGCGAACCGCGCTGCTCAATCAAGGCTTGCTCGATGGCGGCTTGATGCACTTCGTCGGCGTACTCTTCACGGGCTTCCGGCTTGATGCCGAGGCGGGCGAACAGCTGCATATCCTTGTCGGCTTGCGGATTGGCGGTGGTCAGCAGCTTGTCGCCGTAGAAGATCGAGTTGGCCCCGGCCAAAAACGCCAGCGCCTGCATCTGCTCGTTCATCGCCTCACGACCCGCCGACAGGCGTACATGGGACTGCGGCATAAGGATGCGCGCCACGGCCAGCATGCGGATAAAGTCGAACGGATCGACATCGTCGGCATTCTCCAGCGGCGTGCCCTTAACCTTCACCAGCATATTGATCGGCACCGACTCGGGATGCTCGGGCAAGTTGGCCAGTTGAATCAGCAATCCTGCGCGGTCGTCCAGCGACTCGCCCATGCCCAAGATGCCACCGGAGCAAATCTTCATCCCGGCATCGCGCACATAACCCAGAGTCTGCAGGCGCTCGCCGTAAGTGCGGGTGGTGATGATGCTGGTGTAGAACTCCGGCGAGGTGTCGAGGTTGTGGTTGTAGTAATCCAGCCCGGCGCCGGCCAGCGCGGCGGTCTGCTCCTGATCGAGCTTGCCCAGGGTCATGCAGGTTTCCAGGTCCATGGCCTTAACGCCTTTGACCATTTCCAGCACATAGGGCATGTCTTTCGCCGAGGGATGCTTCCAGGCCGCGCCCATGCAAAAACGGGTCGAGCCTATGGCTTTGGCGCGGGCGGCCTCCTCCAGTACTTTTTGCACTTCGAGGAGTTTCTCTTTCTCCAGGCCGGTGTTGTAGTGACCGGACTGCGGGCAGTATTTGCAGTCTTCCGGGCAGGCGCCGGTTTTGATCGACAGCAGCGTCGACACTTGCACCCGGTTGGCGTTGAAATGCCCGCGGTGCACCGTTTGCGCCTGAAACAACAGGTCATTGAACGGCTGCTCGAACAGCGCCTTAACCTCGGCGAGGGACCAATCGTGACGCAGGTTCGAACTGAGGGCGGTACTGCTGACGGAGGCGCTCATGGGTTGTTCCTTATTAGTAGTCGCTGGCTGCTAAAGTGAAATGGCAGCCCACGGATATTGGCCATGGCTGGGCATAGGTTGTTGGGTATAGATAGTTAGGGAAGCTTTATGCGCTGTCAACCAACAGACAACAAGGCGGTTTACAACTGGTTAAAAACCAACCAGCACTGCCTGCTGTGCGACGAACCCAGCGACAGCCCGCTTGCCCTGTGTGGCGACTGTGAAGCTGAACTGCCGTGGCTCGGCAGTCACTGCTTAAACTGCGCGCTGCCCCTGCCCTGCGCGGGCCTCACTTGCGGCGCCTGCCTAAAACGATCACCGAGTTTCACTCGGGTCGAGGCCGCCTGGCGTTACAGCTTCCCGGTCGACAGCCTGATCACCCGCTTCAAACATCGGGCGCAATGGCCATTGGGACGTCTGCTCGCCGAGCTTTTGTCACATCATCTGCAACATGCCTTTAGCGAAGGGCTGGCCAAAGCCGATTTATTGCTGCCAGTGCCCCTGTCGCGCCAGCGGTTGCGGCAACGCGGCTTCAATCAGGCCCAGATGCTGGCCGACTGGCTCAGCCACAGCCTGCAACTGCCGCAAGCCTCTGAGCTGTTAGTACGCAGCCACGACACCCCGGCGCAACAACAGCTGACGGCCGCCGAGCGCAAACGCAACCTGCGCCGGGCCTTTGCCCTGACTGACGAGCAGTCCATCAAGGGCCGTCACGTGGCGCTGATCGACGACGTGCTGACCACCGGCGCCACCGCGGAGGCCTGCGCCAAACTGCTCAAATCGGCCGGGGCGAAGAGCGTCTGGGCCGTGACCGCGGCCCGCGACTAGTGCGGATTCTGCGCACTTATATCCTCAGGGAACTGCTCCAGCCGACCGTCATGGCGCTGGTGCTCTTCACGTTCGTCCTCTTGGTCGGCAACCTCGTCAAGCTGACCGACCTTTTGATCAACAAGGGGGTCTCCCCTCTGGCGATCGGGCAGATGTTCGGGCTGCTGGTCCCCTCGCTGCTGAGCTACACGCTGCCGATGGCGGTGCTGACCGGCACGCTGCTGGCGTTCGGCAAGCTCTCGAGCGACCGGGAGATCCTGGCGATGAAGGCCTCCGGCGTCAGCTTCTACGCGATCGCGGCTCCGGTCCTTCTGGT
>NZ_JAUYNT010000014.1 GCF_030698175.1 Pseudomonas sp. | reverse complement strand
TACAAACGAGATCGCAATGCGTCTCTAGGGTGGGACGGCCTCCCCGGAACCTTACTGATTATCGTCAACAGCGTGTTTGAGCCTACTGTTTAACGATGACCTCAACATACAAGGGTGGGTTAGCGGCGCGGACGGTGGTTGCTTGCATCACCGCGCAAGCCGGGCACCGCGTAACCCACCATGCGGTTTGCCGGTCGAGCGCCATGGTGGGTTACGGCGCGGTCGGGTTTTGCGTTGTTGGCAGGCCGTGGTTCGCGCAATCCCCATGGATGGGGTGAATGCCGCAAGCCCGCCGGCGACCCCATGGATGGGGGAGGTAGGAAAAACGCCGGGAGCGTTTTCGAGAGCGGGCGCGGCCTAACCCACCCTACGAATTACCGCGCACCAGGTATCGCCTAACCGACCCGCACGCTTCAACACATAACGGGTACATAGCCATAAAAAAGGGATGACCGTGGTCATCCCTTTTTTGTGCGGCCGATTTGCTTAGCTGCGTGGCAACCGCAGGCTGCGCCACAGCGCGCCGAGCAGCAGCAGGCTGACGGCGGCCCAGCCGATGGCTTGCCAGTTGCCGAGGGTTTCTTCATACAGCTGCGGCACTATACCGGCGCCGATCAGTGCCGCTAGCAGGGCGATCTCGCGACGTGGCCCGGCGACCGGGCGGCACAGGTAAAACAGTGTCGGCAGCAGCAGTGCCGCGCTGGGAAAGCTGCGATAGCGGGCATCAAATACCAGCGCCAACATCATCACCGCGCCGGCAAAACCAGTTGCTACCAGCCACCAGCCGGCCCGCGCCTGCAGCCAGGCGTACAGCTGAGCGCGTCGACCGGTGCGGGCCGACAGGCTCAGCGCGGCGTGGGCCAGCACCAGCAGATTCAAACCGATCAGCGCCGCTGCCCACAGCCATTCGGCCAGGTAACGACTGGTTATCAGTGCCAATTCGGCCCACAAGCCTATGCAGCCGGCGCCCAGGGCGGCCACTGCCGGCAGTAACAAGGCGGCGCGGGTCGAGGCCGGGCGGCCAGCCAGCACTAGCGTCAGGGCCAACAAAGTGCCGCTCAGCGCCAGCCACAGCGGCCAGTGCGGCAGGTTGGACACGGGGCCGGCGAGTACGCCTTTTTCTTGCCGGTCGGCGTCAAACAAACCCCAGTAACCGCCGACTGCGCCTTCGCTGCTGCGCTTCCAGGGTTGATCGAAGGCTTCGATCAGGTTGTAGCGCCAGCCGTTTTGCTCGGCCATCTGCACGAAGCCGCGTATGAATTTGGCTTCGTTGACGCGGCTTGGCAGGGCGGTTTCACGCTGGCGGCCTTCGCTCGGCCAGCCGGTTTCGCCGATCAGAATGTCTTTCGGGGCGAAGCGGTTGCCAAAGCTCTGGCGGATTTCGCCAACGTGGGCCAGGGCCTGATCAATCCCGGCAGGGTCATCTTCCCAGTAGGGCAGCAGGTGAATGGTCAAAAAGTCCACTGCCGGGGCTACTTGCGGGTGTTGCAGCCAAAACTCCCAGACATCGGCATAGGTCACCGGCTGTTTGACCTGGGCTTTAACCTGGGCGATCAGTTTAACCAGTTGGTCGCCGGTGACTTCTTTGCGCAGCAGCGCCTCGTTGCCGACTATCACGGCATCGACCACGTCGGGGTTGGCATTGGCGGCTTGGATTAACGCCTTGATTTCGATCTCGGTATCCAGCGGGCTGCTACTCACCCAGGCGCCGAGCATCAGTTTTAGGCCGTGCTTGCGGGCCAACTCTGGCATCGCCTCTAGGCCGGTCATCGAGTAGGTGCGCACACACTTAAAACGGGTGGCCAGCAGGGCTAGATCGCTGTCCATCTGTTCGCTGCGCAGCACAAAGGGCTGGTCAAACGGGGACTGGTCTTTACCGAAGGGGCTGTAGGAGACGCACTGCAATTTATGCGTAGGCGTCGCCGCATCGGCGAGAATCACGGGTTGTCCGATGGCGTACCAAAGGCCGCCGAGGGCAAACAACGCCAGCAGGCTGGCAAACAGATAGGGCAGGGCGAAACGGGAGGATACCGGCATGGTCGGGCGCGCGTCTGAGAGCAAAGGCGCGCATCTTAGCGGATTCGCCGCACCGATAGGAGGCTTGCGCCATGCAATGTGGCCCAGCCAAGAAAAACCACGCCCGGCAACTGTGAGCGCCGCTTCGCGGGCGGCGCAACCCAGACTTGGGCAACTGAGATGAGATTTTACGTCGCTGCTGTCGTTTCTGATTGTTTCAAGGGTCGCTCTCAGAGCGCTTGCCGGGCCGGCGGCAGCCGAGTATCGAGCGGTCAGCCCTGCTGACGTGCGGCCAGCGTCTACTGCGGGACGTGACGGCGGCGTATCCAAACCAACAACAGCAGTGCAGTTGCGCGGCCAGAGTCGGGCAACCCTTTCGGAGTGGTGAAAATGAAAGTAGCAAGGTTATTAGGTGTTGGCGTCGGCGTGCTGTTGACGTTGGGAGCAGGTTTGGCCGGTGCGGCGGACAAGCCCTCGGTGAAAATTGGCTATGTCGATGGTTGGGCCGACAGCGTGGCGACCACCCATGTGGCCGCCGAGGTGATCAAGCAACGGCTCGGTTATGAGGTTGAACTCTTGCCGGTGGCCACCGGCATCATGTGGCAGGGCGTGGCCAAGGGGCAGCTGGACGCCATGTTGTCGGCCTGGTTGCCGGAAACCCACGGCGCCTACTACGACAAGCTGAAAGATCAGGTGGAAAACCTCGGCGCCAACTTTAAGGATGCGAAAATTGGCTTGATCGTGCCGCAGTACGTCACGGCGAAAAGCATTGCCGATCTGCAAACCGAGAAAGACGCCTTTGCCGGAAGGATTGTCGGTATTGATGCCGGTTCTGGCGTGATGCGCAAGACCGACGAGGCGATCAAAACCTACGGCCTGGACTACAAGTTGCTCGCCAGTTCGGGCAGTGCCATGACTGCCGAGCTGGCCCGGGCCATCAAGGCCAATAAGCCGGTGGTGGTGACGGGGTGGATTCCACACTGGATGTTCGCCAAGTGGCAGTTGCGCTTTCTTGAAGACCCGAAAAACGTCTATGGCGCCGCCGAGCATGTCGACAATATCGCTAACCCAGGCTTGGCGGCCAAAGCGCCACCGGTTTATGCATTCCTGAAAAAGTTCTCTTGGACCCCAAGCGAAATCGGTGAGGTCATGTTGGCCATCGAAGAAGGCGCCAAACCGGCTGCCGCCGCGCAGAAATGGGTGCAAGCGCACCCGCAACGGGTGCAGGAATGGCTGCAATAAGCTTGGCTTAACTGCAGCTCGTGACATTTATTGAATAACCGCCCGGCCTTTGGCTTGGCGGTTTTTTTATGGACTAAAGCCCAAACGCTTTGCTGCGGGCCCCTGCGACCTTAGTCGCAGGGGCCCGGTTTCTACGACTAAGGTCGTCTGTTGCGCAGGTACCGTCGTTTTAGAGTGGACTCACCAGCAACCCGTGCTGCGGAGGACAACAAAAATGAACGACAGCGTCTACGAGCGGATTCTAGAAAATCCGCGATTCCATGAACTGGTGGCCAAGCGCTCGCGGTTTGCATGGCTTCTTTCCGCCGCCATGCTCGGCCTCTATCTGGTGTTTATCCTGCTGATTGCCTTTGCCCCGCACTTGCTTGGGATGCGCATCAGCCCTGACTCGGTGATCACCTGGGGCATTCCGCTGGGGGTTGGCTTGATCCTGTCGGCCTTCGTCCTCACCGGTATCTATGTGTATCGGGCCAACGGTGAATTCGATCGCTTGAATAAAGCCATTCTTGATGAGGTGCAGCCATGATCCTGCGTCTATTGGTGAGCTTGGCGTTGTCGGCCTTTGCCCCGCTGCTCTGGGCCGGTGAAGCGTTAACCGGCGAGGTGCAGCGCCAACCGATGAACGTCTCGGCCATCGTGATGTTTGTGGTGTTTGTCGGTGCAACCCTGTGCATTACCTACTGGGCGTCGAAAAAGAACAACTCGGCGTCTGACTACTACGCCGCCGGCGGCAAGATCACCGGTTTTCAAAACGGCCTGGCGATTGCCGGTGACTACATGTCGGCGGCCTCGTTTCTGGGGATTTCCGCACTGGTCTACACCTCCGGCTACGATGGCTTGATCTACTCGATCGGCTTTCTGGTGGGCTGGCCGGTGATTCTGTTTTTGATGGCCGAGCGCCTGCGTAACCTGGGCAAATACACCTTTGCCGACGTGGCCTCTTATCGCCTTAAACAAATGCCCATTCGCACCGTGGCGGCCAGCGGTTCGCTGGTGGTGGTGGCATTTTATTTGATCGCGCAAATGGTCGGTGCCGGTAAGTTGATCCAGCTGCTGTTTGGTCTGGATTACTACGTCGCCGTGGTGCTGGTTGGCGTACTGATGATGCTCTATGTGTTGTTCGGCGGCATGCTGGCCACTACCTGGGTGCAAATCATCAAGGCCGTGATGCTCCTGTCGGGTGCCAGCTTTATGGCCTTGATGGTGATGAAACACGTCAACTTTGACTTCGCCGCATTGTTTTCCGAAGCGATCAAAGTGCATCCAAAAGGCGAGGCCATCATGAGCCCCGGCGGCCTGGTCAAAGACCCGGTGTCGGCGATCTCGCTTGGCTTGGCATTGATGTTTGGTACTGCCGGCTTGCCGCATATTCTGATGCGCTTCTTCACCGTCAGCGATGCCAAAGAAGCGCGTAAAAGCGTGTTCTACGCCACCGGCTTTATCGGCTACTTCTACATCCTGACCTTCATTATCGGCTTCGGTGCGATAGTGCTAGTAAGCACCAATCCAGCGTTCAAAGATGCGGCGGGCGCACTGCTCGGCGGCAACAACATGGCGGCAATTCACCTGGCTAACGCCGTGGGCGGCAGCTTGTTCCTGGGCTTTATCTCGGCGGTAGCCTTTGCCACCATCCTGGCGGTGGTTGCTGGCTTGACGCTGGCCGGCGCTACGGCGGTGTCCCATGACCTGTATGCCAGCGTATACAAGAAGGGCAAGACCAACGATCGCGATGAGATCCGCGTATCGAAAATCACCACCATTGCCCTCGGCGTGTTGGCGGTTGCCTTAGGCATCCTGTTTGAGAAGCAAAACATCGCCTTTATGGTTGGCTTGGCCTTCTCGATTGCGGCCAGCTGCAACTTCCCGGTGCTGTTCCTGAGCATGTTCTGGAAGAACCTCACCACCCGCGGTGCCATGCTTGGCGGCTGGTTGGGCTTGGTGACTGCGGTGACCCTGATGATTCTCGGGCCAACCGTTTGGGTGCAGGTGTTGGGCCACGCGCAAGCCATCTTCCCTTACGAGTACCCGGCGTTATTCTCGATGGCGATTGCCTTTGCCGGTATCTGGTTCTTCTCCATCACCGACAAATCGGCTTCTGCCGCCGAGGAACGGGCGCGCTTTCTGCCGCAGTTTGTACGTTCACAAACCGGCCTTGGCTCCAGTGGTGCAGTTGCCCACTAAAACAGTTCTCTGCGTGTGACTTTGGCGGCCTTTGGGCCGCTTTTTTTATGTTTGCAGGAGTGTAATAGCGTTCTAATAGCGCTGTTTATCGGTGTGGCGCAACAAACGCTTGCTGCTGCCCACGGCTTTGGCTAGCGTTCGCCGCTTTTAACGCGATATAACCGCGCGTAATAGTTTTTTTCGGGGCTTTAAGCGGTGATTTAGCCGCGATTTAGGGCCTCTGCTGCCGAGATGGAACTTAACGAATGAATGCACTGCAATCACCAATTTCGAGCGTGCAAGATGATCCCGTGGACCATCGCATGCAGGCCCGCCGACTGAATCAGATCGCTAATGTGCTGAGCGCGGTGCTGGTGATTATTGGCGTGCAAACGCTGGTGGCGCACAGCTGGTTGAATGCGTTCTTGGTCTTGACGGCGATAACGGTGGTCTTGATCGGCGCCCGGCTGAATCGGCGTGGTGCGACGGATCGCGCGATTTTGCTGATACTGAGTTCAATGGTGGCGCTGGTGACCACCTCCATGTGGTTTAACCAGGGGCTGTATAGCGGCGCGCTGCTGTGTTATCCGGTGATTTTGATTGTGGCCGGGATGGTTTCGCGGCTGAAGCTGTTCGTCGGCCTGCTGCTGGTGATGCTCGCTGCAATCGCCGGCATTACCTACGCATCGATAACCGGCTGGCAGGTGTTTGTACCCTTGCCGCTGGGCATTGGCCGGATGGTCAATATCAGTTGTGTACTGCTGGTGTGTGCCTGTGCGGTGTGGATCTTGGCCAATGATTTGCGCGAGACCATGCAGCGCTTGCAACAGGAGATCCTGCGGGTCAAACACTCCGAGGCCAACTTTACCCACCTGGCCCAGCATGATGCCCTGACCAACTTGCCCAATCGCTTATTGGTGCGTGATCGCATGGATCAAGCCATTGGCCAGGCCCGGCGCTACAAGAAAAAGGCCGCCTTGCTGTTTCTCGATCTGGATAACTTCAAAACCATCAACGATTCCCTGGGCCATAGCGCCGGTGACGAGTTGCTCAAGGAGGTTGCCAATCGCCTGCGCGGTGCGGTGCGGGAGATGGACACCGTTAGCCGGCAGGGCGGCGATGAGTTTCTGATTGTCTTGACCGATGTGTCTGACCTGGCGGCGATTTCCGCCGTGGCCGCCCATGTGCTGGAGCAACTGGCGCAGCCCTTCGCGTTGAAAGGCATGCAGATAGTCACCTCCATTTCCATCGGCATTGCCCTGTACCCCCAGGATGGCGATGAGTTTGACCTGTTGTTGAAGCATGCCGATATCGCCATGTACCAGGCCAAGGCCGCCGGGCGTAACGCCTATCGGTTTTTCGATCAGCAAATGAACGTCGATATTATCGAGCATTTGAACCTCGAAGCAGGCCTGCGCCAAGCCTTGAGCCAGCAGCAGTTCGTGCTGCATTTTCAGCCGATTGTGGATCTTCACAGCGGCCAGTTGCTGGCCGCCGAAGCCTTGATTCGTTGGCAGCATCCCGAGCACGGCTTGATGGCGCCCGACACCTTCATCGCGGTCGCCGAGCGCTCGGGCCTGATTGTCGAGATCGGTGAGTGGGTGCTGAACGAAGCCTGCCGGCAGCTGATGGTCTGGCAGGCCGCAGGTTTGCCGCGCCTGGTGTTGTCGGTGAATATTTCTTCGGTGCAGTTTCGCCGTGGCAATCTGGAAGCCTTGGTTGCCAGCGCCTTGCAGCGCTTCGGGCTGGATGCGGCCTGCCTGGAGTTGGAACTGACTGAGTCGATGTTGCTGCACGACTCCGAGGCCTTTATGGGCATGCTGCAGCACCTGAAAACGCTGGGGGTCAAGTTGTCGATTGATGACTTCGGCACCGGCTACTCGAACCTGTCTTACCTGCAGCGTTTTCAGGTGGATAAGTTGAAAATCGATCAGTCCTTTGTGCGCAAGCTGCAGGGTAATGTGCAGGATCAGGCGATAGTCACGGCGATTATTCAAATGGCCAAGAGCCTGCAGTTAATCACCACCGCCGAAGGCATCGAGGATGAGCCGACCCGGCAATTACTGGCCAGCCTGGGTTGCGATCAAGGCCAGGGTTATTGGTTCTCGCGACCGTTACCAGCCGCCGAATTTGCCGCCTTCGCCCAGCGCCCAAGGCTGGCCGAATAAGGCGCTGCAGCGCTCAAGCCCGCCGCAGCGGCATCTGGATTGGCCGCGCATCTTGGGGGTCTGGGGCGAAGTATTCAGCCGCTTTATAACGCTCCAGGCGGCGCCAGGCCCTGGTTACACTGCTGACTACTCTCTACTCCCCCCAGCAAATAGGCCTAAAGATGCAAAAGCGCATGATGATTACCGGTGCAGGTTCAGGTCTTGGCCGCGAAATTGCCTTGCGTTGGGCCCGTGAGGGCTGGCAGCTGGCGCTCTCGGATGTCAATGATGCCGGCTTGGCCGAGACGCTGCAGTTGGTGCGCGCCGCCGGTGGCGATGGCTTTACCCAGCGCTGCGATGTGCGCGATTACAGCCAGCTCACCGCCTTGGCCCAGGCGTGCGAAGAGAAGCTCGGCGGCATCGACGTGATCGTCAATAACGCCGGGGTGGCCTCGGGTGGCTTTTTCGATGAGCTGTCACTGGAAGATTGGGACTGGCAGATTTCCATCAACCTGATGGGCGTAGTTAAAGGCTGCAAGGCCTTCTTGCCATTGCTGACCAGCAGTCACGGCAAGATCGTCAATATTGCCTCCATGGCCGCGCTGATGCAGGGCCCGGCCATGAGCAACTACAACGTCGCCAAAGCCGGTGTGGTGGCGCTCTCGGAAAGTTTGCTGATTGAACTGAAAGAGCAAGAAGTCGGCGTGCATGTGGTCTGTCCGTCGTTCTTCCAGACCAATCTGATGGACTCCTTCCGCGGCCCGACGCCGGCGATGAAGCAGCAGGTCGGCAAGTTACTGGAAAGCTCGCCGATCAGCGCGGCCGAAATTGCCGACTACATCTACCAGGCCATCGAGCGTGGCGAGTTTATGATTTTGCCCCACGAGCAGGGCCGTATGGCCTGGGCCTTGAAGCAGAAGACCCCGCAATTGTTGTACAACGAGATGGTCAGCATGGCCGGCAAGATGCGCAAAAAGGCCGCCGCGGTCTGATCCCTCTGCGCCTGTAAACTTGGATTGTTTTCTGTCTGCTCGGACAGAAAATGTCCGGCTGGGGTTGCTGGCGGGCGCGGGGCAGGGGTAGGGTGGCGCTCCTGTCCTGACGCCAAACACTGAGAGTCCCGTGAAAGTTGCTCCCCGAGCCCTGTATCTGCTGGCTCTGGTGCTGGCGGCGATTAATCTTCGCCCCGGCATCACCTCCTTTGCCCCCCTGATTGAACGTATCGCCACTGACCTGTCGCTGAGCCGTGGCTTGGTCAGCCTGGTCACTGCCTTGCCGGTGCTGTGCATGGGTTTGCTGGCGCCTTTTGCGCCGCGTGTGGCGCTGCGTTTTGGCCTGGAACGGACCATTAGCGTTTGCCTTGGGCTGATTCTGTTGGCCTTGTTGGTGCGCTTTGAAGGCCAGCGCAGCGTGGTGCTGATCAGTAGCGCCGCCCTGCTCGGCGCCGGTATCGCGATTGCCGGGCCCTTGTTGTCGGGCTTTATTCGCCAGCATTTCCATGGCCATATTGGCCGGGTGGTGGCCTGGTATTCGCTGAGCATGACCATCGGTGGCGCCTCGGGCGTGGTGCTGACGGCGCCGGCGGAAACCTGGTTGGCCCACGGCTGGACCTGGGGATTGGCGGTGTGGAGCGTGCCGGCGTTGTTGGCGCTGTTGTTGTGGGCGTGCTTGCCGAATCAGTCGGTGGCGCCAATCGGTGAGTCACAGGCAACTGGGCTGCCGTGGCGTGAGCCGCGAGCCTGGCTGATTACCGCGTTCTTTGCGATTCAGGCCGGGTTGTTCTACACCTTGGCCACTTGGCTGGTGGCGCGCTATCACCAGGCGGGCTTGAGCTTGCTGGACAGCAACAACCTGTTCAGTTTGTTGATGCTGGTGGGTTTGCCGAGTTCTTTTCTACTGCCCTGGATCGCCCAGCGCCGCGATAATCGCTACGAGCTGCTACTCGGCTGTGGCCTGATCAGCCTGCTGTGTTTGGCTATGATTACCTTCCAGCCGTTGCTGTTGCCGCAGCTTTGGGCGGTGTTGTTGGGCATGAGCCTGAGCGGCTCGTTCGCCTTGTCGATGGTGCTGCCGCTGTACGAGGTGGACTCACCCTTGGCGGTCAGTCGCTGGACCTCGATGATGCTCTGCGCCGGCTACAGCCTGGCCAGCCTGACGCCGGTATTGACCGGGTGGGGCCGTGATTTAAGCGGCAATTACCAGTGGCCCTTTGTGGCGCTGACGGTCATGGCGGGGCTGCTGTGTGTGTTTGCCTGGCGCTTGCGGGCGGGCAAACCGGGCAAGGGTCAAAATTTTGTCGGTTAGTTCCTTTCCTCCCGCTCTGCAGCGTGTTAGAAGGCTGCACGGATTTTCTGGAGCGACAGTGTGGAGTCTGAGTCAATCGTCTACGGCTGCATCCGCGACTGGCCGTCTGAGCATTTAGAGCAGCGCTGTTTGCGCCGCGAGACTAATCGCCAAGTGCTGGCCAGCTTGCCCAGCGGCGAGGCCTGGCCGTTTCTGGGCCGCGAGATGTTTTCCAATTGCGCGACTGAGGGCGAAGGCCTGTATCAAACCCAGGTCATCCACTTTGGCGCGAGCTATAGGGCGCTGGAGTACGAATGGCGGCTGTGGATCGAGCAGTTCGAGGCGCTGTTGAAGAACCTCTACTGGGCTAGCGCCGTGGTGCACCTGGAGACCGAGCTGAACGGTTGCCATACCTTTCGCTGGGACTCGGAACGCGGCTTTCATAGCCCGCAAGAAAGCGACATGCGGGTGCGTTGCGTGTGGGAGCGCGAGGGGCTGCGCGGTTAACTTGGGTTATCTCCCTGGTATGTGTTGCACACCGCATGGTGGGTTACGCGGCGCCCGGCTCGCGCGGTGATGCAAATAACCACCGCCCGCGCCGCTAACCCACCCTACGAATTACTGCGTGCCGGCTTACGCGAGCCATTCGCGCGGTACATCGTGCTTTAGCAGCAGCATGCATTGCTGGCTGTCGGGGTCGAAAGCAATTACCGCGCTGCCCTTGTTGAGGGCCAAGCGAACCCGTGTAACGCGGGTCTCGAGCGGGGTTTCATCACCATTGTCGGTGCCCTCGCGGGTGACGAAGTCTTCAATCAGACGGGTCAGGGTGTCGGCTTCAAGCAACTCTTGGGCGATTAACATGGTTGGCGCCTCCTCAGCGCCGGGCGATGTTAGCAGCTGTCGAGTGTCTGGCCAGGTTTGTCGTGACTATGGGCTCAGCTATCGAGCGCCGCCTTGTTATGCAAAAAATGCTCGATGCGCTCGAACAGCAGCTGGCTGTCCAGGGGTTTGCCGATGAAGTCGTCCATGCCGGCCGCCACGCCCAACTGCTGATATTGCTCAAACACATGGGCGGTCAAGGCGATGATCGGCACTGCAGGTAGGTGTTGTTGCTGCTCAAACAAGCGGATTTGCCGGGTGGCTTCGAAGCCATCCATCTCCGGCATTTCGCAATCCATCAAGATCAGCTCAATGCTGCTCGGTGAGCGGCGGTACTCGGCCACGGCGGCGGCGCCGTTGTTGACTACCCGTGGGTTATAGCCACGTTTTTTCAGCAAGCCTTGGGCCACCAACTGGTTGACCGGATTGTCTTCGGCGACCAAAACGCAGGGACTGGCGCGGGTTTTAGCCACCAGCGCAGCCACCACTGCGGGCGCTGCGACAGGTGTTGGCTGGTACAACTCCAGCAAACTTTGCCGCAACTCGGTGATGGTCAGCGGTTGTGGCAGGCTTTGCAGGCGCAGCTGGGGAATATTTGGCAACTGTGCGGTTTGGGCTGGCGGGCAGAGCAGCAAAATTGGCTGGTCGGGTTGCAGGTGCCCACGCAGCGGCTCCAGCCAGCTGGTGACGCTGCCGGGCCACGGCGACATCAAGACCAAGAGTGGCGGTGCGCTGTATTCAGCCAGGCAACTGAGCAGCCGCTCTGGCGTCTGGCAGCGTTCGGTGCGCATGCCCCAACGGTTGAGCAGCAGGCCGAGGGCGTCCAGGCCTTGACCGTCTAGCGAGGTGAGCAGGGCAGTGCGACCGTTGAGTAAGGTGGCCAGGGCATCCTGCTGCTGTGGGTTATGTTGCAGCGGCAGGTTAAAGGTAAACAAGGTGCCTTCGCTTGGGCTGCTGTGCACTGCGATCTGACCGCCCATCATGGTGACCAGTTCTTTGCTGATGGCCAAGCCCAAGCCGCTGCCGCCATAACGGCGGGTGGTGGTGGAGTCGCCTTGGGCGAAGGAGTCGAACAGTTGCGCTTGGCCTTCGGCGCTGATGCCGATACCGCTGTCCTGGATGCTAAACAGCAACTGCGTTTGCTCTGGGGCATTGTTGCGCCGGCAGATGTTGATCGTCACATGGCCTTCGGCGGTGAACTTCAAGGCGTTGCTGAGCAGGTTCATCAGCACCTGCTTGAGCCGGGTCGGGTCACCGACTATGTACTGCGGCACGCCATCTTCGAGGCTGACATACAGGCGCAGACGCTTCTCCAGTGCTTGGGCGGTGAACAGGCTGATGGTTTCGGACAGCAACTGTTCGAGATCAAACTCAATCTGTTCCAGGCTCAACTTGCCGGATTCGATGCGGGCATAGTCGAGAATGTCGTTAATCACCGCCAACAGCGACTTACCCGAGCTGGCGATGGTGTCGACATAAAAACGCTGGCTGCGATCCAGCGGGGTTTCTTTTAGCAGTTGCAGCATGCCTAGTACGCCGTTCATGGGCGTGCGGATTTCGTGGCTCATGGTCGCCAGGAAGCGGCCCTTGGCCTGGTTGGCCAGGGTGGCTTGCAGGGCTTCCTGGCGTGAGTTGAAACCTTCATCTTTAAGCACGTTAATTCGGTCGGCGAGGCCGATGGACAGCGTGATCAGCTCAATGGTGACGCCGATTTTGACCACCGTGGAGCCAAACAGGCCAAACAGTTCAAAGCCCAGCGAGGCCGCAGTGACTATCACGAAGGCGGTCAGCAGCACGCTCCAGGCCAGGGTGTAGTAAGAGCCGTAACGCACGCCCTTGCGCCAGGCGTAGATGCCCACCAGAAACAGCCCCAGGGAAGTGCTGAGCAGCGTCACGCTGGCCAGGATGTTCCAAGTTTGCAGGTCTAGCAGCAGGCCGGAAACCAACAAGGCGAAAATCACCAGGATCAACAGGCGCAGGCCAGTGTCCAAGCGCGGGAAAAAGTGTTTGGTATGCAAAAAATGTCGACTGAACTGTGCGGCGGCCAAACATTGCACGTACATCAGGATGTAGATGCTCACCGACTGCAAGGCCACATGTTCGGGCAGCAGTTTAAACAGCATGCCATCGAAGCAGGCCGCCAGCAGTCCGACGTTGACGCCGTAAGCCAGGTACCAGAAGTACGCCGGCTCGCGCAGGGAGGCAAACAGAAACAGGTTGTAGAAAATCATCGCGAACAGCACGCCATAGAAGGCGCCGCTCCAGCCCATCAGGTTTTCTTGGGCGGCGGCGCTGGCGGCATAGGTGCTGAAGAACACCGGCACGAACACGGTGCTGGTGGTTTCAATGCGCAGGGTTAATTGGCTGGTGCCACGGGCTAAATCCAGTGGAAACCAGAAGTTGCGTACCTGCACCGGGCGGCTGGCGAAGGCAAAGATGTCGCCGCTTGCTTGGCTTTGCAGACTGCCGTCGGGGCCTTGCAGGTACACCTTAAGGTCGTCGAGGAGCGGGTAATTAACCTCGAGAAAACCCGGCAAGGTGTGTGGGCGGTGGTTGGTAAGGTCGACCCGAAACCACCACACCGAGGCGTTTTTGCCCAGGTTGGCATGGTCGCCGTTGACCGCCTGAAAGCGCTCATTGGGCAGCGCTTGCACTTGTTGCAGGCTGAGTGTGCCGTTGGGGTCTTCCAAATAGCCCATGTTCGGGCCGAGCGACAGGCGCAGGTCATCGGAGTCCAGGTTGACGGGTGACAGCGCCCAGGCGGCATTGCTTAACAACAGCCATAACAGCAACAGACTAATGCGAGGCATTAAAGGACCTCTTTTTGTAATATGTCCGCAGCGCACTGTGCCGACATGTTGGCTGTTGTTCAAGTGGCGTTTTATGCGCCTGGCTGAGGGATTTCGCCGACATTAACCGCGCAGTCGCGGTTGATCTCGGCGCGCTTGTGTCGCGCTCGGGCAGCAGCTCTTAGAGCATAGCGTTTGTGCGCTGGCGCGTTGGCTGGCTGGGCTATTTGCCGCGGATCAAATTGCGCAGGGCAAAGCGATTGGGGTGACAGGCCTCCGCGACCGCGCGCGGCAGCGGCAATGGCTCGTTATTTAGCCAGGCGGCCAGCAGTTCGCCGGACAAGGGCGCGCTGATCAAACCCCGCGAGCCGTGACCGCTGTTGACATACAAGCCGTCCAGCCAGGGGCAGGGCAGGTCGGTGCGCCAGTTAGCATTCTTGCCCAGCTTGGCGTATTGCCGGAGAAAGGCAGAAGCATCCGCCAGTGGGCCAACAATCGGCAGGTAGTCCGGGCTGGTGCAGCGAAACGCGGCGCGCCCCTGCAGCTGGCTCGGATCGAGTTGCGCGGCCTGTAAGCGTGCACTCAAGTCGCTGGAGATTTCTTCCAGCAAGCGCAAATTACTGCGGTGCTCGGCAGCGGTGGTTGCCAGCTCTTGGCTGTGCATATCAAAGCTGGCGCCCAGGCAGTGCTCGCCGGCATGGGCCGGGGCGATATAGCCTTCGGCGCAGACCACGGTGCGCAACGCCGCACTGGCCGCAGTTTGTGGCAGGCGGGTAATTTGCCCGCGAATGCGCTTGAGCGGCAACCCAGCCGCCTGGGCAAAGTTGCGAATATCGGTGGCGCCCGCCAGCACCACCACCGGCGCGCTGGCCAATAACTGCCCCTGGCTGCAGGCCTGCCAGCCGTCGGGATGACGCTCAAGTTCGAGTACATCACTATGGGTCAGCAGGCGAATCTGCGGGTGTTTGGCCAGCAACTGGCACAGCGCCGGCGGATGCACCCAGCCGCCGTCGGGATAAAACAGCCCGCCTGCTGGCAGGGCGATGCCGGCGCGGCTTTCGGCTTGCGGCTGGCTCAGGGGCTGCAATAAATCGGCGGGGAAGGCCGCTGCCAACTGGGTCTGGTGGGCCAGTTCCTTCTCGTTCAAGGCCAGTTGCAGCACGCCGCAGGCGGCCCAGTCGTTGTTGTGCAGTTGCTCCAGCAAACGCCGGGTGTAACCGAAACCACTGAGGATCAGCCGCGACAAGGCGGTGCCGTGGGCGGACAGTTTGAGGTAGAGCACCCCCTGGGGATTGCCCGAGGCTTCTTGCGCCAGTGCGCCGTGGCGCTCCAGTAAAGTGACTTGCCAGCCGCGGGCGGCCAGGCTGGCGGCGCTGGAGCAACCGGCCAGCCCCGCACCTATCACCAAAGCCTGGCGCGCGGCCGGATTAAAGCTCGGGCGGGCGAACCAGGGTTTTACCGCGGGCGTGGTCTGGCCAATAAATTGACCTTTGAGCACTTCCCACTTACGGCCGCTGCCGGGCACCCGTTGCATCTTGAAACCGGCGGCATTCAAGGCCCGGCGCACGTCACCGGCGCTGCAAAAGGTACTCAAGGTGGTGCCCGGATGGGACAAGCGGGCCAGCTCAGCAAACAACTCTGGGCACCACATTTGTGGGTTGCGCTGGGGGGCAAAGCCGTCGAGAAACCAGGCGTCGATGGGTGCGTCCAGCTGGGGCAATTGCTCCAGGACATCGCCGATCAACAGCGTCAGGCTGACCCGCCCGCTGCTTAAGGTGAAACGCTGAAAACCCGGATGCACGGCCAGGTATTGCGCCAGCAACTGTTCGCTATAGCGGGCCAGCTCCGGCCAGAGGGCCAAAGCGCGCTGCAGATCGCTGCGGGTCAGCGGGTATTTCTCGGCGCTGACAAAGTGCAGGCGGCAATCGCCGGGAGCGGTTTGCTCGAACAGTTGCCAGGCACAGAGAAAATTCAATCCGGTGCCAAAGCCGGTTTCCCCTATCACCAACTGGCCGCCGGCGGGCAGCTCGGCAAAACGCTGGGCCAGCGCGTTCTGCTCTAAAAACACATGGCGGGTCTCGGCCAGGCCGCCGTCGGTGGCAAAGTACACATCGGCAAATAGCTGCGAGCGTGGCTGGCCCTGGGCATCCCAGTCGAGTTGCGCATAGGGGGATGAAGCGGACGTGGGGTGATCGCTCATGGGCGGAACCTTAAAAACCAGGCGGGCATTCTAGCAGGCCGTGAAAAACTACTGCGCTCGGCTATGCGGCGTTGAAATCAGCCTCAAAATGCTCATGTACTACTCGTACACTGCGCTTTTTCGGCTGATTTCGCCTTGCCTAGCCGTCGCTCGCTACATTTTTCAACGGCCTGCTAGCCGATCTGCGCCAGCCAATTTGATCTGCGGCAATGCTTGCGTGGCCGGCCAGACAACTGTGGCCATGATCCGCTAGGCTGGGCCTATTCAGCTTTGGAGATGCTTATGTTTGAATCCGCCGAAATTGGTCACGCCATTGATAAAGACGCCTATGACGCCGCCGTGCCGGCCCTGCGCGAGGCGCTGTTGGAGGCGCAGTTTGAACTCAAGCAGCAGTCGCGCTTCCCGGTGATTGTGTTGATTAATGGCGTTGAAGGCGCCGGCAAAGGCGAAACCGTCAAGCTACTGAATGAGTGGATGGACCCGCGGCTGATTCAGGTCAGCACCTTTGACCAACAAACCGACGAGGAGTTGGCCCGCCCGCCGGCGTGGCGCTATTGGCGGCAACTGCCACCGAAAGGGCAGATGGGCATTTTCTTCGGCAACTGGTACAGCCAAATGCTGCAGGGTCGCGTCGATGGCCGGATCAAGACGGCGGTGCTCGATCAGGCCATCGATGGCGCCCAGCGGCTGGAACAGATGCTCTGCGATGAAGGCGCGTTGATCTTTAAGTTCTGGTTTCATCTGTCAAAAAAACAAATGAAGGCCCGTCTCAATACCCTCAAAGATGATCCACTGCACTGCTGGCGGATCAGCCCGCTGGACTGGCAGCAGTCGAAAACCTACGACAAGTTTGTCCGCTTTGGTGAGCGCATCTTGCGCCGTAGCAGCCGCGACTATGCGCCTTGGTATGTGGTCGAAGGGGCGAATCAGTACTACCGCAGCCTGACGGTTGGGCGGATTTTGCTCGAGGGATTGCAAGTCGCCCTGCAAAATCAACAGTCGCCGCAGCGCAGCCCCCATGCCGCGCCGCTAATCGCCAGCTTGGATAACCTCGGTTTGCTTGACAGCTTGGACATGAGCCAGCGGCTGGAGAAAAGTGACTACGAAGAGCAACTGGCGGCCGAGCAGGCGCGGCTGTCGGGGTTGATGCGCGACAAACGCTTTCGCAAGCATGCGCTGGTGGCGGTGTTTGAAGGCAATGATGCAGCCGGCAAGGGCGGCGCTATTCGCCGGGTGGCCGCAGCACTGGACCCGCGCCAGTACCGCATAGTGCCGATTGCCGCACCGACCGAGGAGGAATGCGCGCAACCCTATCTGTGGCGTTTTTGGCGACATATTCCGGGACGCGGCAAGTTCACCGTGTTTGATCGCTCCTGGTATGGGCGGGTGTTGGTTGAGAGGATCGAAGGCTTTTGCAGCCCGGCCGACTGGCTGCGCGCCTACGGCGAGATCAATGACTTCGAAGAGCAGCTCACCCGCGCCGGCGTGGTGCTGGTGAAATTCTGGCTGTCGATCGACCAAAACACCCAGCTGCAACGCTTTGAGGAGCGCGAGCAGATTCCCTTCAAGCGCTTCAAGATCACCGAAGACGACTGGCGTAATCGCGATAAATGGCCGCAATACAGCGATGCCGTGGGTGATATGGTCGACCGTACCAGCAGCGAAATTGCCCCCTGGACGCTGGTGGAAGCCAATGACAAACGCTTTGCCCGGGTCAAGGTGCTGCGCACCATCAACGATGCCCTGGCGGCGGCCTATGCCCGTGATTGAGTCTGGCCTGGATGGCGCTGCATACGGGTAATGAATAATTCTCGTCGCCAGCGCCGCTGTGCTTTTATTCTACTGTTAGCGACCACCCGAACCGGAGAAACGTCATGCGTGAAGTAGTAATAGTCGACAGTGTGCGTACAGGCTTGGCCAAGTCCTTTCGTGGCAAGTTCAATCAAACCCGCCCGGATGACATGGCAGCCCATTGCGTGAATGCCTTGCTGGCGCGCAGCGGCCTGGACCCGGCGTTGGTCGACGATTGCATCGTCGGCGCCGGCTCCAACGAAGGCGCCCAGGGCATGAATATCGGCCGTAACGTCGCGGTGTTGTCCAAGTTGGGCAAGGATGTCGCCGGCATGACGCTCAACCGTTATTGCTCCTCAGGGTTGCAGGCCATTGCGATTGCCGCCAACCAGATCGCTTCGGGGTGCAGCGATGTGATCGTGGCCGGTGGGGTCGAGTCGATCACCATGACCATGAAGAACATGAACACCAACCAGCTGTTTAATCCGCTGATCCAGCAGAGTCTGCCGGGCATTTACTTCCCCATGGGGCAGACCGCCGAGATAGTCGCGCGGCGTTATGGCGTGACCCGCGAGCAGCAGGACCTGTACGCCCTGCAAAGCCAGCAGCGCACCGCGCGGGCCCAGGCCGAAGGTCTGTTCGACGACGAAATAGTGCCGATGGCAGTGAAATACCAGGTTGAAGACAAGGCCACGGGTGAGAAGAGCCTGGTCGAGGGCATCGTTGATCGCGATGACTGCAACCGTGCCGACACCACCCTGGCCAGCCTGGCGTCGCTCAAGCCGGTATTCGCCGAGGACGGTTCGGTGACCGCCGGCAATGCTTCGCAGCTGTCCGATGGCGCCTCCATGACCCTGGTCATGAGCTTGGACAAGGCCCTTGAATTGGGCCTCAAGCCGCGGGCGTTCTTTCGTGGTTTTGTCGCGGCCGGTTGTGAGCCCGATGAAATGGGCATAGGCCCGGTGTATTCGGTGCCCAAGCTGCTCAAAGCCCGTGGCCTGCAGATTGCCGACATCGACCTGTGGGAGCTGAATGAAGCCTTCGCCTCCCAGTGCCTGTATGCCCGTGATTTTCTCGGTATCGACAACGAGAAATACAACGTCAATGGCGGCGCTATCGCTATCGGCCACCCTTTTGGTATGACCGGTTCACGCCAGGTCGGTCATCTGGTGCGCGAGCTGCAACGACGTAACCTGCGTTATGGCATCGTCACCATGTGCGTAGGTGGTGGCATGGGCGCTACCGGGTTGTTCGAAGCGGTGCGTTGAGCAAAAAACGGCCAATAAAAAACCGCGCTCTGTCAGGCGCGGTTTTTTATTGGCTCTGTACGCCCTAAGGTTTAAAACGCTCGACTTTCGATGATGTCCTTGGCTTGGATCATGCGGCGGATGTAGCAATAAATCTCGCGCTCAGCATCAACACGGGTGAAGTACGGCCCTTCCAAACTGCCCTCGCGGGTGGAAAAGAAGTACTGACCGTTGACGGCACTGACCCGTTCGCAACGGTAGTGCGTGCCGGGGGTTGGATCGATTCTACGTTGACCAAACATGCTTATTACTCCACTACGAGTCGTTCCCCTTCAGTCTAACCAGCAAAATTTGCCTGATGGCCATTGGCGACTAATGGTCAGAAAAGCAGCGAAAACAGGTTTTTTTGACTGTTTTTCATTTGTTTGACGTCATTTTAGTGACTATTTCGCGGCTTTTTCTTCGTTTGGCCCGCTGCCGAGCATCAGCTCCGGGCGCACCCACTGATCAAATTGTTCGGCTGTGACAAAGCCCAAAGCCAAGGCGGCGCTGCGCAAGGTGCTGCCTTCTTGATAGGCCTGTTTGGCGATCTGTGCGGATTGGTCGTAGCCGATATGAGGGTTGAGTGCGGTCACCAGCATCAGGCTGTTTTGCAAGTGTTCGGCCATTTTCGCGGCATCCGCTTCGAGGCCGGCGATGCAGTGTTGCTGGAAGTTGTGGCAGCCAGCGCTGAGCAGTTCAATCGACTGCAGCAGGTTGTAGATGATCACCGGTTTGAAGACATTCAGCTGCAATTGCCCCTGACTGGCGGCGAAGCCGATGGTCACATCGTTGCCCAGCACCTGGCAGGCAATCATCGACAAGGCTTCGCACTGAGTCGGGTTGACCTTGCCGGGCATGATCGAACTGCCGGGTTCATTCGCCGGCAGCCGCACTTCGGCAAACCCGGTGCGTGGCCCGGAGCCGAGCAGGCGTAAATCGTTGGCCAGCTTCATCAGGCATACCGCCAGGGTTTTCAGTGCGCCACTGAGGCTGACCAAGGCTTCGTGGCCGGCCAGGGCGGCAAACTTGTTGGGCGCCGAGAGCAGTGGCAAACCGCTGAGGCTGGCCAGCTCTGCGGCTATGGCCGCGCCGAAATCGGCCGGCGCATTCAGGCCGGTGCCCACTGCCGTGCCGCCCTGGGCCAGTTGGCAAACGGCCGGCAGGCTGGCGTTGATGGCGTCTTCGGCATAGCCGAGTTGGGCGACAAAGGCCGAGAGTTCCTGGCCAAAGCTGATGGGCGTGGCATCCATCAGATGGGTGCGACCGCTTTTCAGTAAATCGCCATGCTGTTCGGCGTGCACGGCGATACCGGCCGACAGTTCGTGGAGCGCCGGCAACAGTTGCTCGCGCACTGCCAAGAGGGCGGCGATATGCATGGCGGTGGGGAAGCAGTCGTTGGAGCTTTGCGAGCAATTGACGTGATCGTTGGGGTGCACCGGCAACTTGCCGCCGCGCGGCTGGCCGGCCAGTTCATTGGCGCGCCCGGCAATCACCTCGTTGACGTTCATATTGCTCTGGGTGCCGCTGCCGGTCTGCCAGACCCGCAAGGGAAACTCGGCATCATGCTGGCCGGCCAGTACCTCGTCGGCCGCTTGTTCGATCAGTTGCTGCAACTCTGCCGGTAGGGCGCCGTTGCGCAGATTGACCCGCGCCGCGGCTTTTTTGATCAGCGCCAAGGCATGCACCACGGCCAGCGGCATCGACTCCTGGCCAATCGAGAAGTAAGTCAGTGAGCGTTGGGTCTGGGCGCCCCAGTAGGCCTCGGTGGGAACTTCAATAGGGCCAAGGCTGTCAGTTTCAATGCGACTCATGGGGCTAACTCCTAAATGGCTGTCATTAGAGTTTAGGCTCTGGAGCTGTTCCTTTCGGGCTGGGATGCGAAAGTTGTTGGGAGGATTTGCCACTTGATGTGTGCATCGACCCAACCTTTAAGCTGCTTGAGCCTTCAACGCGCTTTGGCGCAGAATGGCCGCCGCCGGATAATTTTTATCAAACAAGGACTCAAAATGACTCGTTTTCGCGCTATCTGTACCGCTGTGCTGTTTGTCTGTGCCAGCGGCCAAGTACTGGCTGATGCCAAAAGCCAAGCGGCTGATGCCGAGAAATTCCTGCTGTTAGCCCATGCGGACAAACTCGCCACTCCGGTCTTTGCGCAAGTGCAGCAAATGTTCGCCCAGCGTTTTGCCCAAGCCAATGGCGCTGACTCGAAGAAAGCCCTGCTGGAAAGCTACCAAGCCAAAGCCAATGCCGTGCTGGAAAAAGCCGTCGGTTGGAAACAGATCAAACCGGAAATGATTACGCTCTACACCAGCAACTTCACTGAAAGCGAACTGAAAGAACTGATCGAGTTCTACCAGTCGCCATTGGGTAAGAAGCTGATGGAAAAAATGCCAGCCCTCAGTGGCCAGTCGGCGCAGCTCACCCAGAAGCGTCTTGAAACCGCAGTGCCAGAAGTGAATAAATTGTTGGCCGAGATGATGAGCCAGCTAGAGCCTGCAGCAGCTAAGCCTGCGGCGAAAAAGCCTTAAGGAATAGCGGCCATGAGCATGCGTGAGCAGTTGCAAACAACCTTGCAGGCTTTGCAACCCGAGCACCTCGAGGTGCTGGATGAGAGCCATATGCACAGCCGTGGCCTAGAGACGCACTACAAGGTGGTGCTGGTTACGCCGCTGTTTGCCGGGCTGGGCGCGGTCAAGCGTCATCAGCGGGTGTATGCCTGCTTGGGCGAGTTGATGGGCCAAGTGCATGCCCTGGCGCTGCATACCTACACGCCCGATGAATGGCTTGCGCAGGGCGCGGCACCGGCTTCGCCAACCTGCAGCGGGGCAAGCAAGAGGGGTTGAGCGGATAGCGGTGCGGCTGATTTGCCGCCAAGCTATCTGTTACCATTGCGCTTGATTTTAACAACGCCGGCTTAGCCGGCGTTGTTGTTTCAATCGACCCGGTCCGTCCTTTACGCGGATGACCACCTGGAGCAATTACCGATGAACAACACCCCAACCCCGCCCATCGTCGTGGCGGCGCTGTACAAATTCGTCAGCCTGCCGGACTACGTGGCACTGCGCGAACCCTTGCAGCAAAGCCTGCTGGATAACGGCATCAAAGGCACCTTGCTGATCGCCGCCGAAGGCATTAACGGCACGGTCGCCGGCTCCCGCGCCGGCATCGACGGCCTGCTAACCTGGCTTAAGCGCGACCCGCGCTTTGTCGACATCGACCACAAAGAATCCTATTGCGATGAGCAGCCGTTCTATCGCAGCAAGGTCAAGCTGAAGACCGAAATCGTCACCCTCGGCGTGCCGGGCGTCGACCCTAATCAGCAGGTCGGCACCTATGTCGAGGCCCAGGATTGGAACGCATTGATCGCCGATCCCGAGGTGCTGGTGATCGATACGCGCAACGATTACGAAGTGTCGATCGGCACTTTCGAGCGCGCCATCGACCCGCAAACCAAGAGCTTTCGCGAATTTCCCGACTACGTGCAAGCCAATTTCGACCCGGCCAAGCACAAGAAGGTCGCGATGTTCTGCACCGGCGGCATCCGCTGCGAGAAAGCCTCCAGCTATATGCTCGGTCAGGGCTATGCCGAGGTGTTTCACCTCAAGGGCGGCATCCTTAAATACCTCGAAGAAGTGCCGCAGGAGCAAAGCCTGTGGAAGGGCGACTGCTTCGTGTTTGATAACCGCGTGACCGTGCGCCACGATTTGTCCGAGGGCGAGTACGACCAGTGCCATGCGTGCCGCACGCCGATCTCGGTCGAAGATTGCCAGTCGCAACACTATGTGGCCGGCGTCAGTTGCCCGCATTGCTGGGACAGCCTCAGCGAGAAAACCCGCGCCGGCGCCCGTGAGCGGCAAAAGCAAATCGAGCTGGCCAAGGCCCGCAACCAACCGCATCCGCTGGGCTTCAATCCACGGCTGAAAAAAGAGGCCTAAACCATGCACGCACGCCTGCTCTATGTGATGGACCCAATGTGTTCCTGGTGCTGGGGCTTTGCCCCGGTGTTGGCGGCATTGGCGGAGCAGGCAGCGGCTGCCGGGGTGCCGATGCAGTTGGTGGTGGGCGGTTTGCGCAAGGAGCAAGCGGCCCTGGAGCCCGCCGGACGGGTGCGGATTCTGGCCCACTGGCAGGCGGTAAATGCCAGCACCGGGCAAATGTTCAATTTCAATGAAGGCTTGCCGGAAGGCTTGGTGTACCACACAGAACCGGCCTGCCGCGCCCTGGTGACGGCTCGGCAGCTGGACGCGATGCGGGTCTGGCCGTTGCTGGAGCTGATCCAGCAAGCCTTCTACTGCGAAGGTCGCGATGTCACTCAGGCTGGCGTGCTGCGTGAGCTGGCTGCAGCCGCGGGCTTGCCCCGCAGTGAGTTTGCCGAAGCCTTCGATAGCCCGCAGATGCAGGCGGCCACCCAGGCCGATTTCAGCTGGGTGCAGGACTTAGGCATCGCCGGTTTTCCGACCCTGCTGGCCGAGCGTGACGGCCAGCTGGCGCTGCTCACCAATGGTTATCAACCGCTCGAACAGCTGCAGCCGCTATTGGCCCGCTGGCTGGAGCGGGCTGCCCATGCTTGAGCCGTCGCGCTTCGACCAACTGAGCTGGGCCGAGATCCGCCGGCTGGCGTTGCAGCACAAGAAGGCCTTGCTGATCGCCAATCTGGTGGCGGTGTTGACCACCCTGTGCAGCGTGCCGATTCCGCTGTTGCTGCCGCTGTTGGTCGACGAAGTGTTGCTGGGCAATGGCGACGCGGCGTTGCAAGTGATGAACCGCTTTTTGCCAGTCGGCGCCCAGCAGGCGCTGGGTTATATCGGCCTGATGCTGCTGCTGACGCTGCTGCTGCGCAGCGCCTCCTTGCTGTTTAACGTGTTGCAGGCGCGGCTGTTTGCGCGGCTGTCGAAAGATATCGTCTACCGCATTCGGATGCGGCTGATCGAGCGGCTCAAACGCATCTCCCTCAGCGAATACGAAGACTTGGGCTCGGGTACGGTAACCACTCACCTGGTCACCGATCTGGACACCCTCGACAAATTTGTCGGCGAAACCCTCAGCCGCTTGCTGGTGGCGATTCTGACCCTGACCGGCACCGCAGCGATTCTGTTGTGGATGCACTGGCAGCTGGCACTGCTGATTTTGCTGTTCAATCCGCTGGTGGTCTACGCCACGGTGCAGCTGGGCAAACGGGTTAAACACCTGAAGAAGCTGGAAAACGACAGCACCGCGCGTTTCACCCAGGCGCTGGCGGAAACCCTGGATGCCATTCAGGAAATTCGCGCCGGCAACCGCCAGGGGTTCTTCTTGGGCCGCCTCGGCCAGCGGGCGCAACAGGTGCGCGATTACGCCGTGGCCTCACAGTGGAAGACCGATGCCTCCAGCCGCGCCAGCGGTCTGTTGTTCCAGTTTGGTATCGACCTGTTTCGCGCCGCCGCGATGCTCACCGTGTTGTTCTCTGACCTGTCGATTGGCCAGATGCTCGCGGTGTTCAGCTACCTGTGGTTTATGATCGGCCCGGTCGAGCAACTGCTCAGCCTGCAATACGCCTACTACGCCGCCGGTGGCGCGCTGACGCGAATCAACGAGCTGCTGGCGCGCAATGATGAGCCGCACTACCCGAGCCAGATCGACCCGTTTCTGGGCCAGACCACCGTCGGTATCGAGGTGCGCGGCCTGCGCTTTGCCTATAACGACGAGCCGGTGCTCGATGACCTCAACCTGAGCATCGCCGCCGGGGAAAAAGTCGCCATAGTCGGCGCCAGCGGCGGCGGCAAAAGTACCTTGGTGCAACTGCTGCTCGGCCTTTACACGCCGCAAGCCGGCACCATTAGCTATGCCGGTGCCACCCAGCAGGAAATTGGCCTGGACACCGTGCGCGAGAACGTCGCGGTGGTGCTGCAACACCCGGCGCTGTTCAACGACACGGTGCGCGCCAACCTGTGCATGGGCCGTGAGCGCAGCGACGAGGCTTGCTGGCGCGCCCTGGAAATCGCCCAATTGGCACCGGCCATTCGGGTCTTGCCGCAAGGCCTGGACAGCATAGTCGGCCGCTCTGGCGTGCGCCTCTCCGGCGGCCAGCGGCAGCGCTTGGCGATTGCCCGAATGGTCCTGGCCGAGCCGAAAGTGGTGATTCTCGACGAGGCTACTTCAGCCTTGGATGCCGCCACCGAATACGCCCTGCATCAGGCCCTCGGGCGCTTCTTGAGTGGCCGCACCACCCTGATCATCGCCCATCGCCTGTCGGCGGTGAAACAGGCTGATCGGGTGCTGGTGTTCGACGGTGGGCGCATCGCCGAAGAAGGCGAACACCATCAGCTGATCGCCGACGGCGGTCTGTACGCCAAGCTCTACGGGCATCTGCAGCACTGACGAGGTTTGGCGTCAGGCTGGGCGGTTGTCCGTCATCAATAGCCGCAATTGCTCGAGTAGTGTCACTTGCAAATCATCCAGTTCGCCAAAACGGGCAAGGGCTGCGGGTGCTTGGCTGCTGTTTTGCAGTTCACACAACTCAGTTGCCAGGGCATGCAGGCGTTCGTGCAGGGCGTTGATGCCAGCAAAGCTGGCGCGGTTGCCGTGGCGGGTTAAGCCATCGTCTTTGAGCCACTGGCCGAAATGGCTGTGCTGGGCATTGAGTGGCGGTGGGCTTGGGCGCTCGCCCTTGAGATGGCTTTCCAGGGCATTGGTCCAGGCGCGTAGCTCGACACCGGCAAACAACAGCGGTAAATCCGCTTGGCTTAGTTGCGGTAATTTGTTCCAGTCAGAACGCAACCACCAGTCGGCGGCCCAGCTGGGCAGTTGGTGCGCCGGCATGGGCCGGGCGATGCCATAGCCCTGGGCCAGCTCGCAGCCCAATTGCAGCAGCATGGCAGCGTGCTCCACGGTTTCGACCCCTTCGGCGATCACCTGTAAGTGGAAGGCGCTGGCTAGGCTGATTACGCCTTTTAGAATGGATAAATCATCCGGGTCATTGAGCATGTTACAGACGAAACTCTGGTCAATTTTGAGCAGGGTAATGGGCAGGCGCTTGAGGTAGGTCAGGGAGGAATAGCCGGTACCAAAGTCATCCAGGGCAAACCTTACGCCGATTGCCTGACAGGCCAGGATAACGCGTGACACATGGGCGATGTCTTCCAGGGCACTGGTCTCCAGAACCTCCAGTTCAAGGTTGTTCGGATTGACCTGTGGATGCGTGGCCAGAATGCTCAGCAGGCGGGTGACAAAGTCTTTTTGTTGTAACTGAAGGGCGCCGATATTCACACTCACGCTGATATCCAGCCCGTCGGCATACCAGCGCTCGAGCTGCGTCAGGGCGCTGGTTAGCACCCATTCACCGATTTCGATTGCCAGCGGGTGGTTTTCGATCACCGGCAGGAACTCGCCCGGCGCTAAGAGGCCGCGGTGCGGGTGTTGCCAACGGATCAGGGCTTCGGCGCCGATGACTGCGCCCGTGCGCAGGTTGACCTTGGGCTGGTAGTGCAACACGAACTCGTGGGCCGCCAGCGCTTGGCGAATGTGCGCCAGGCTTTCGTGGTGGCTGCGCACGTTGCGGTCTTGCTCCAGGTCGAAGAAGTGCGAGCGGTTTTTGCCGGCCAATTTGGCCTGGTACATGGCTTGGTCGGCCTGGCGCAGCAGTGTGTCGGCATCCACCTCTTGCTCCTGCGGGCAGAAGGTTACGCCCATGCTGGCCGATACTTGCAGCATGAACTCGCCCACTTGTACGGGCCGGGAAGCCGCAGTAAGCAGGCGCTCGAGCATCGGCATGCTGCTGGCCACATCGGGTAAATCAACCAGTACTGCAACGAACTCGTCGCCGCCAATGCGGGCGAGGGTATCGCACTCGCGCAGGGCTTGTTTCATGCCGGCGGCCAGGGCGATTAACAGTTGATCGCCGGCTTCATGGCCGTATTTGTCGTTGATCACCTTAAAGCCGTCGAGGTCGAGAAACACCACCTCCAGCAGGTTTCCGCGGCGCAGGGTTTGCACTATGGCCTGGTGTAGGCGGTCGGCCAGTAGTACGCGGTTGGGCAGGGTGGTCAGGGCATCGTAGTGGGCGATGTGCTCCAGCTCGCGTTGGTGCTGCTTGGCTTCGGTGATGTCGGAGAACTGCGTTACATATTGTGCGAGGTTGCCGCGGGCATCGCGTACGGCGCTGATGGTTTGCATCTCGACATAGATCTCACCGTTTTTACGTTTATTCCATACCTCGCCGTACCAGTGGCCTTTTTGCTTCAGAGTGCGCCACATAGCCGTATAAAACTCTTTGGATTGACGGCCAGAGTTGAGTAAAAGTGGGGTTTGGCCGAGGGCTTCGTCACGGCTGTAGCCGGTGATGCGAGTGAAGGCGGCGTTGACGTTGATGATGATGGTGCTGTCGGCCGCAATGATCATGATGCCTTCGTGGGAGTGGGAGAACACGCTGGCGGCCAGCTCGAGTTTTTCTTCGGCTTGTTTGCGCATGCTGCAGTCGCTCAGCACGATACGCAGTGTCGGTACGCCGCTGTCGTCTTGGCTGCTGGCGGCGTGCAGTTGTGCCCAAAACAGTTGGCCGGCGGATTTCAGCATGCGCAACTCGCACGACTGCGGCTCGCCGGTGGCAAGCAGGCGTTTACGCAGGCGGTAAAAAATATCTTGGTCATCGCGCAGGATAAAGCGCGACAGTGGTTGCTTGAGCAGTTCGCTGCGAGTCAGTCCCAGCAGGGTAGCGGCGGTGAGGTTGGCTTGCAGGATCACGCTGTGCTCGTTGAGGGTGCAGTAGCCGACCGGTGCCAGGTCGTAGAGCACAAAGTAGCGTTCGCGAGCGGTTTCGAGCTGCGCCTGAGTGCGGTGCAGCTCCTCGTTTTGCATCTCCAGTTCAATTTGATGGACGCGCAACTCATGCAGCGTTTGCCCGCTGGCCTCGCCGCCCTGCAAGGGTGACGTCGACATCTGTGTCGCAATTTTTTCGGCGCGCTGGCGTAGCAGCGTTTTTGGGCTTGCCGCAGGGGATACTTGGTCGTTGTGAATAAGGCGTTTTTTCATCGTTGCGGCCCCTCATCCGCGACTGCTGGAGCGCTAGCTGCTAGCGCCCATTGCGGCGCAAGTGATACCGATGACGCTGCCCGCAGTATCGCGCAATGGTTCTACGGTTAAATCAGTAAAGCTGGGTTTGTCATTTTTGCTTGTGGGCACTTTTTGCCGGCTGCCAACGCCGCTTTCCAGTACCTCGCGCTTGATCGCCGTGAGGAGGGCGGCCTCATGCGCGGGTAACAAATCGGCATCGGTCTTGCCCAGGTACTGCTCGGCGACGAAGCCGGGCTGGGGGTTGTAGACCCAGGTGTAACGCAGCTCCTTATCTTGGTTAAACACCATCACTGGCGAGGCGCTCAGGGCCACCCGCATACGCTCTTCATTCACGCGTAGGGCATTCTCGACCTGTTTGCGTTCGGTAATGTTGAGCATAGCGCCGATCATGCGCAGTGCTAGGCCCTGCGCGTTGCGCAGCACAAAGCCGCGATCCAGCACCATGGCATAGCCACCATCGGCCTTGCGAAATTGATATTCGTCTTCCCAGTGGCTAAGGGCGGAGTTTGCCACCAGAGTATTGCGCCCATCGACCACCCGCTGGCGGTCATCGGGGTGCACGCGTTCCGCCCACCAGTTGGCCGATTGGGCTGCCGAGACGATCTCGGACCAGCCGAAGACCGAGATGCCGGCTTCGTTCCAGCGCTGCTCGCCCTTGATGATGTCCCAGTCCCAGAGCACGTCGCGGGCGGCTTTGGCGGCCAGGCGGTAGCGCTCCTCATTGAGGCGCAGGGTTTCATGCTCGTTGATGTCGACATAGGTGATCACCGCGCCCTCGATCACGTTGTCCAAGGTGCGGTAGGGCAGGATGCGCATCTTGAACCAGCGCCCCTCGGCGGTTTGCACGTCGATTTCTTTCGGGGTGAGGGTTTCCAGCACGGTCTGCAAGTCCGCCACCAGGCTGTTGTAGCCGAGCAGGTTGGAGACGATATGCCCGACCGGGCGGCCGACATCGCTGTGGATCAAGTTGATAATCCGTGAGGCGGCCGGGGTGAAGCGCAGGATGCGCAGGTTGTGGTCGACAAACACGGTGCCGATGCCGGTGCCGGCCAGCAGATTGTTCATGTCGTTGTTGGCCCGCGACAGTTCCAGCACCTTGATCTGCAGCTCGGTGTTGACGGTGGCCAGCTCTTCGTTGACCGACTGCAACTCCTCTTTTGAGGTTTCCAGCTCTTCATTGGTGGATTGCAGCTCTTCGTTAACCGACTGCATTTCCTCGTTGGAGGATTTGAGCTCTTCACTGGAGCTTTCCAGCTCTTCAATGGTGCTTTGCAGAAAGGCTTCCTTGCTCCAGAGCTCTTGTTTGAGGGCACTGACGCGCGCGTCAACGTCGGCTTCCAGGCTCAGCACGCTGCTGCTTACTTGCGCGGTCGCCTGCTGCAATTGTTCAGGGTCAAGGCTTGCGGCTTCCTCCAGAATAATCAGATAGAGGGGCGTGCCGAGCGCTGGACCGTTGCTAACCGGGCGGATGGTCAGGTTGACCAAGCTGAAGTGACCGTTGGTTCTGACCCGCAGCCCGAGGTTATGCACCACTTCGTTGCTGCTGGTGGCGTGCAGCAGGCCGCTGGTCAAGGCTGGGCGCAGGCCTTCACGGGCCATTTTAAAAATATTGTTGATGCCTGCCTCGCCCTGGGCGGGCTCCAGGTACATGCCGCTGCGGCCATGCAGGTAAAGGATGTCGCCGAGGCTGTTGACCAGTACGCCGACCGGCGTCAATTGCTGCAGCAAGGCTTGCTCGGTCAGTTCCCGCAGCGGCAGTTTGAGTGGCAGCGCAGCTTTGGCTGCGCCGCGTGGTTGGGCGCTGGTTAGCTCGGTGTTGTTCATGGGTGACAAGAGGTGGCCAAGGGATGTGCGGCGCATGCCATGAAAGTCTTCCTTGCGTTGAAATAGTTTGATTTTGCGGTCCTGCACACTAAACAGCTCGTCAAATTCGCCGATGCCTTCAGAGGTGCCAAGCAGCAGTATGCCACCCGGTTTTAGCGCGTAGTGAAACAGCGGAATGAGCTTGCGTTGCAGCTCCACACCGAAATAAATCAGCAGGTTGCGACAACTGATCAGGTCGAGCTTGGAGAAGGGCGGGTCTTTGATCAGGTTCTGCTCAGAGAAAATCAGCAGGTCGCGGATGTTTTTGTGAATGCGGTAGCTGTTGCCGTCGGGCTCAAGGGTGAAAAACCGCTGCAGTCGCTCGGCACTAATGTCCGCGGCGATGCTGGCCGGATATACCCCGCTGCGGGCCGTGGCAATGGCGCGGCTATCGATGTCGGTGGCGAACACCTGCACGGTGTAGCTGGGTTTAAACGCCTCGCGGTATTCCTGCAGCAAGATGGCCAGCGAATAGGCCTCTTCGCCGGTGGAGCAGCCCGTCGACCAGACCCGAATGCTGCTGTCGGCGGTTTTATTGGCAAACAGCTTGGGGATAACCTCGTGTTCCAGGCTCTGAAACACCTCGGGGTCGCGAAAGAAGTTGGTTACCCCGATTAACACATCGCGAAACAGCGCCTCCACCTCGCTCGGCGCCTGCTGCAAATACTTCACGTAGTTATCGATGGTGTCGACCTGGTGGACGGCCATGCGTCGCTCTATGCGGCGCAGAATGGTGCTGGGCTTGTATTGGGCAAAACTGTGGCCAGTTTGCGTACGCAATAACATGAAGATTTTTTTCAGTGCGTCTTCGATGTTGGGGGTGGCCGCATGGGCAAGGCGCATCGGCTTGCCAAAGGCATGGGCGGCATAGGTGATCAGTTGCGCAGGCATCTCGGCCGGCGGCAGTTGATAGTCAACTAAACCGGTGGCGATAGCGCTGCGTGGCATGCCGTCGAACTCGGTGGACTCGGGGTTTTGCGTCATCAGCATGCCGCCTTCGCCCTTGATCGCCCGTACGCCCAGGGTGCCATCGCTGCCGGTGCCGGACAGGACGATGCCGATGGCGCGTTCGTGCTGCTCTTGGGCCAAGGATCGAAATAAAAAATCCACCGGCAAACGCTGACCGCGCGGCTCGGCGGGCTCTAGCAATTGCAGGCAGCCATTGAGCAGGGCCATGTCGCGGTTGGGCGGGATGATGTAAATGCAGTTGATTTGTACCGGCATACCATCCTCGACCTCGAAGACTGGCATGCGGGTATAGCGCTGGATCAACTCGCTCAGCAGGCTTTTGTGGTCCGGTGCCAGGTGCTGCACCAGCACAAAGGCCATGCCCGGATCTTTGTCAGTCGGCATGCCGGAGAAGAAGGCTTCAAACGCGGCCAGTCCGCCGGCGGAAGCACCAATTCCGACCACCGGAAAGCTGTTGCTGGGGCTTGCCTGCGCCGGGGCGTCAGCACTGGGTTTGGCTTGCGGTGCTCTAGCTTGGCTTGAGGCGCGCGTCGGTTTGGCGGTTTTTTTTGTTGTCGCCATGATCGGCATCCTGAATTCAATACAAGTGAGCGTGAGCCCGCGGGCAATGCTGTTCGAGCCGTTGCAGGCTCGGTTGTTGGGCGCCGGTTTGGCAAGCCCAACGACTGATATTGCACAAGTATAAACCCAGTGCTCAGCGCCACCGCTAATCGCCAGCGGCGGATTGCGGCAGCTCTGACATAGGGCGGTTTTTACCCGTCGGGCGAGAACCGGGGCGGGCTGAGCGGCAGGTTTAAAGTTTAGCAAGCGCATAACTAAGCATAGGTAGATCTGGATTTAACCGGGGTTAACCACTGTGTGACTCTGCTGGCCATGAATAGGCCTTGGTGTTTCTCCTGCAAGCCGTGTGTCGCCCGGGTGGCCGGGCGAACTGTCGCTGGCCGTTTGCCCGAGAGACTGGCGTGATCAGCTGCTTGCCGCCGGAGCTGGCCTTCTGGGCGCTGTGGCATTGTCGCCATGCGCGACCACCCGATGCGACTCGCTTGGCGAAGGGCGCAGCGCGCCGTTTCGCCCTCTGCTGCCCGCGCTAGGCGCATCCGGGCCGCATTCTTTAAGCCACTCAGGCGAGCTGCCACTCAGGCAGACCCTCTATTAGCCGTGAGCTAAGACTAACCAGGCAACTTTGCCGCAGATCAAGCGGCTACGTGCACCATCAGGATTTCAGACTATGAGCAGCCAACGCTGTAACTCGTACTACACCGCCAGCCTCAATGAAGAAACCGCTTACCCGCGCCTCGAAGGCGAGCAGCGGGTCGATGTGGTGATTATCGGCGGCGGCTTTACCGGCGTGGCCACGGCGGTTGAACTGGCCGAGCGCGGTTTTAAAGTGGCCATCGTCGAGGCCAAGAAAATCGGCTGGGGCGCCACCGGTCGTAACGGCGGGCAGGTGACTGGCAGCCTGTCTGGCGATGCCAATATGCGCAAACAAATGGCCGGCAAGCTGGGCGATAAGGTCGATGACTTTATCTGGCACCTGCGCTGGCGCGGCCACGAAATCATCAAAAACCGGGTGGCCAAGTACGGCATCCAGTGCGACCTCAAACACGGTCACCTGCACGCCGCCTACAAACCCAGCCATATGGACGAGTTGCAGGCCGACTACGACGAAGCCGTGCGGCGTGGCATGGGCGACGATGTGCAGATGATCAGCGCCGCCGACATGCCCAACTACCTGGCCACCGACATCTACCACGGCGCCCTGCACAACAAACGCAATATGCACCTGCACTCGTTGAACCTGTGCATTGGTGAGGCCAAGGCGGCGGCCAGCCTCGGCGCGCTGATTTTCGAGAACTCGCCGGTAGTCGAAATCATCCACAGCGACACGCCCGTGGTGGTCACCGAGCACGGCCGGATTACCGCCAACTCGGTGATCCTGGCCGGCAATGCTTATCACAAACTGGAGAAGAGCAAGTTGGGCGGCATGATCTTCCCGGCCTCCGGCGGCATAGTCACCACCAAACCACTGGGCGCCGAACTGGCCGCCAGCCTCAACCCCCATGACTTGGCGGTGTACGACTGCCGCTTCGTGCTCGACTACTACCGCATGACCGCCGACAAACGTTTGCTGTTTGGTGGCGGCACCAACTACTCGGGTCGCGACTCACGCGACATCGCCGCCGAGCTGCGCCCGGCCATCGAACACACCTTCCCGCAACTCAAGGGCGTGGAAATCGAGTTCCAGTGGAGCGGCATGATGGGCATCGTCATCAACCGAATCCCGCAATTGGGCAAGCTGTCGAAGAACGTCTGGTACGCCCAGGGTTACTCGGGCCATGGCGTGGCCACCACCCATATAGTCGGCGAGATCATGGCCAATGCCGTGAGCGGCTCGATGGAGAAATTCGACACCTTCGCCGGCGTCAGTCACATCCGCCTGCCGGTCGGCGCCTGGCTGGGCAACCAGATGATGGCGGTCGGCATGTGGTACTACCAACTGCTCGAACGCCTGCGTTAACACGCGCGTAAGCCTCCTGGGCGGGTGCGGGCGATTGAACGCCAATACTTGAGCTTGAGTCGCGCACCCAGCCGTGGGGGCGGCTCAGACCGCGCGCAAACTTGAGCTGCGCGTCTGCTGGTTTTTTCGTCAGCCCGCTACGCGATGGCATGACAAAAGCGCCGATGCTGGTTAACATGCCCCGCGCTTATAACCCCGTGCAGTCTCCCTGCATACGCGTATGTCCCAGTAGCTCAATTGGATAGAGCATCCCCCTCCTAAGGGGAAGGTTGGTGGTTCGACCCCACTCTGGGACACCATATAAATCAATAGGTTAGGGTTTTCTTAAGAGTTCATACTGTTGTTTTTTGTGTGACTTTCCCCGTTCCATCCCCGTTTCCCAGTCGCCCATTTCTTTGCCTCTGACGGAGTCTCTCGTCTGCTGATTCCCGATATGTTGAAGGCCGCCAGCATCGAGCATGGTCGGGATGAACTGACCAAATCGCCTTGATCAGTCGATAGCTGCCATAACCTGTTGAGCAACGGCTAGCGAACAACTCGCAGCGCCGTGGATGAACGTCAGCGTTGCAGCTGCAGGTTACTAGGGGCGATCTGATTCAAAAGTCTTTTTGACAATAATTATCATTTGCATTTAGTATCCGTCCGATACCCACCCCTTAGACCTATGCATGACCCTTGGTGGCGTCTTAATACGGATATTTAATCTGCAATGAATGATCTCGATAACGCCTTGCTGGCGCTGTTGCTCGAGGATGAATCGTCGCTGGCTGATGGCATTCGCCCGAGATATCTGGGCGGTCCAGCGCCTCTGTCCTTTGCCCAGCAGCGATTGTGGTTGCTGCAGCGGCTTGATCCGCGTTCAACCGCCTACAACCTGACACGCGGCTTTCGCTTGCAAGGCCGGATCGACGAGTCGGCGCTTGAGCGAGCCTTCAGTGCCTTAATCGCCCGCCATGGGGTTCTGCGTACGCGCTTCGAGGACCTCCATGGCGAGCCGCAGCAGGTCGTGCTGAGCGAGCTGCCATTTGCCATGGTGCGTGAAGATCACGGCCCTCTAGCTGTCGATGCTCAGGTCGAAGTTCTGACTGATCGCCTGCATGCCGAAGCCTTGCGGCCCTTCGATCTGACCCAAGCACCGCTGTTACGGGTGACCTTGCTGCGCTTCAACGAGCATAGCCATGGCTTGCTGCTGGCCATGCATCACATCGTCTCGGATGCGTGGTCAAACCCGTTGTTAGTGCGCGATCTGGCAGCCGCTTATGCCGCGGCGCTGGCCGGGCGGGTGACGGAGTTGCCGCCGTTGCCCGTGCAATATGTCGACTACGCCATTTGGCAGCGTGAGCAGTTGCAGGGGCAGGTGCTGCATAAGGACTTGAGCTATTGGCGCGACTATCTGGGTAGCAGTGTGCCAGTGCTGGAACTGCCGACTGATCGTCCGCGGCTGGCTCAGCAGAGTCAGCGTGGCCGGCGCCTGCGCTTCACGTTGCCGGCGGCGTTGGCGGGTCAGGTTCAGGCCTTCTGTCGAGCCGAGGGTTGCTCGCCGTTCGTGGTGTTGCTGGCAGCTTGGCAGTTGTTGCTGGGGCGCTACAGCGGTCAGCAGGAGTTTGCCATCGGTGTGCCCCATGCGGCGCGCAGCCATACTGAACTGGAGCATCTGCTCGGTTTCTTCGTCAATACCTTGGTCTATCGCGTCCGCCTTGGGCCGCAGCTGACCGGTCGTGAGTTGTGCCGGCGGCTGCGCAGCGAATCCCTGGCGGCGCTGGAACATGCCCAATTACCCTTCGAACTGTTGCTGGAGCACCTCGTTATTGAGCGCGATCCAAGTCGCAGTCCATTGTTCCAAGCACTGTTCAACCTGAGCAGTGGCGCGCCGGCACGTTTGCATCTGGCGGATATCGAGATTGAGCCGCTGCTGACCGCGCAGAGCAGTGCCAAGTTCGATCTGAGCCTGGATGTCGCGGTGCGCCCGGATGGCGTGTATTGCGAGTTGGAGTACTGCCTCGAGCTGTTTTCGCCAGCCACCGTCGAACGAATGGCGCTGCACTACCAGCAGTTGCTGGCGGCATTATTGAATAGCCCCGAACTGCCAGTAGGGCGCTTGCCGCTACTGGATAGCGTCGAGCGCTCTCAGCAGCTGCTTGAATGGAACCGCAGTGAGCGTGCACTCACGGCGGGGGAGGATATGCTGGCGTTGTTCGAACGTCAGGTTCGCGTAGCGCCAGAGCGTTGCGCGCTAGTCTGCGGGAGCGAGCGGCTCAGCTACGGCGAGCTGAATGCCCAGGCCAATCGGCTGGCCCGCTGGTTACGGGGGGCGGGCGTGGTGCACGACCAGCTCGTGGGCGTGTGCTTGGAGCGCGAGGCGATGCTGCTGGTCACCTTGCTCGCCATCCACAAGGCCGGCGGTGCCTATCTGCCAATCGACCCTGCGCAACCCGCGACACGTAACGCGGACATTCTTGCGCAGGCCGCCCCACGCTTGTTGCTGACCCGTGTGGCGCTGCTCGGCGCCCTCGCCGACGGGATGCCTGTTGTCACCCTGGAGGCGCTGGAGCCGGTCTTGTCCCAGTTGAGTGCTGACGATCTGGGTCTGGCCGTGCATCCGCGACAATTGGCCTACAGCCTCTATACCTCCGGCTCCACTGGGCGGCCCAAGGGCGTGCAGATCGAGCGCGAGGCGTTGGTCAACTTTCTCCACGGCATCCAAGATCATGCTCGTCTGACGGTGGCCGACCGCCTGCTGGCGGTAACCACGCTGGGTTTTGATATCGCCGGGCTGGAGCTGTTTTTGCCGCTGGTACACGGCGCCTGCGTAGTGCTGGCCAGCCGCGAACAGGTATTGCAACCCGTAGTTTTACTGAGTTTGCTGGAGGGGCAGGGGATCAGTGTCATGCAGGCTACCCCAGCCACTTGGCAGATGTTGGTGGAGTATGAGTGCCCGGCTTGGCAAGGGCTGCGGGTGCTCTGCGGCGGCGAGGCGCTGGGCGCGGAGTTGGCCGAGCGGCTGCTGGCTCGTGGGGTGCAGTTGGTCAATGTTTATGGGCCGACCGAAACCACTGTGTGGTCGGCGGCGCAGGCGGTCGAGCGGGTGGACGCCGCGGTCATCCCCATAGGTCGGCCGCTGGCCAATAACCGCCTGTATATCCTCGATGAACACCTGCAGCCGCAGCCGCCCGGCGTGGCGGGAGAACTCTATATCGGTGGTGCCGGCCTAGCCCGCGGTTACGCCGGACGCCCCGAGTTGACCGCCGCGGCTTTCGTGCCCAATCCCTTTGCGGTGGCCGAGGCTCCCGGAGCAGGGCCTGGCAGCCGGCTCTATCGCACCGGTGACCTGGCCCGTTATCGCGCCGATGGCAGCATCGAGTTTCTCGGCCGGCGCGATTTTCAGGTGAAGCTGCGCGGCTTTCGCATTGAGCTGGGCGAAATCGAAGCGGCGTTAACGGCTCATGCAGAGGTGCAGCAGGCTGTAGTGACAGTGCGAAAGGCGCCAGGTGGGCAGGACGCGCTGGTCGCTTATCTGCGCGGCGAGTTTTGCGAACCGCAGCGGTTGAGCGCTTATCTGCGCGAGCGCTTGCCGGCCTATATGTTGCCGGCGGCCTTCGTCAGGCTGGACAGTTTCCCCCTCAACGCCAACGGCAAGGTTGATCGCCAGGCATTGCCTGCACCTACCTGGAGTGCGGCGGCTGACGTGACGATGCCTCCCGCCAGTGACAGCGAAAAGCGCCTGGCGGCGATCTGGATGGAAGTGCTGGGGGTTAGCGCAATCTCACGCGAGGACGAACTCTTCGCCCTCGGTGCGCAATCACTGCAACTGGTGCGTATCCAGGCGCGGGTCAGCCGCGAGTTCGCCTGTGAAGTGGCGCTGGCCGAGCTGTTCGCCCATCCGCGCTTGAGCGATATGGCCGCGTTGATCGAACGAGCCTGCCTGACAACTGAAGGGGATCAGTGGGCGCAGATCGACAGCCTGTTGCAAGCCTATGAATAAGCCTATGAATGACCCTACCGAGGGATACCCATGATGCTCTTTATGTCTTTGCTGCAACGCCATCGAGCGCTGCTCACGCTGGCGTTGCTCGGCAGCCTGGCAAGCGCGGCGGCAGGCATCGCGCTGCTCAACGAAATCAATCGGCTGATTGCCGGTGTCCAGACCATGAACGCTACCCAAGGTGGCTTGTACATTGGCCTGCTGCTGGTGCTGTTTGCCTGCGGTTTCGCTTCTCAAGCATTGCTCACCGCCCTGGGGCACCGGGTGGTCTACGAGCTGCGCCTGCAACTGGTCAAGCGTCTGCTGGATACGCCTATCGAGCAGTTGGAAAAGATTGGCTCGTCCAGCCTCTACGCCACCCTGAGCAAGGATGTCGAGGCCATCGGCATGGCCTTCAATCGCCTGCCATTCCTGCTCTACAACGGCATCCTGATGCTGGGTGGCTGCGCCTATCTGGCGTGGCTGTCCTGGCAATTGCTGCTGCTCTGCGGGCTGCTGCTGGGGTTGGGCGTCTGGTTGGCCTATGGCTGGTTCGCGCGCATGGGCGGGCTGATGAAAGTGGTGCGCGACACCGAGGATCAGCTCTATGGCGCCTACACCGCTGCCATCGAGGGGCGCTACGAGATGGCCCTGAACGCCTGGCGTAAGCAGCGCTTCTACGAGCTGGATCTGCAACCGGTCGCCGAGCGTGCGCGGGGCAACGAGGTGCTTGCCGACCGCTACTGGACGCTCAGTCTGAACTGGACGGTGGCGTTGATCCTCGGTTTGGCCGGCGGCCTGTTCGCCGCGGGTGCCGTCCTGGGCATAGCGGCAGCGACTGTGGCGGCTTTCGTCTTGGTGCTGATGTTTTTGCGTATGCCGCTCAACGATCTGATCGGCAGTCTGCCTACCCTGGTATCCGGCAATGTGGCGATGGCCAAGATCGAGTCCTTGGCCTTGGCCCCCCATAGGCCCGAGTTCGCCATCCTGCTAGCGGCGGCGCCGCCTGGCGACAGTGTGCTGCTTGAGCTGAAGGGGCTGGTCTACGAGTACCCGCATGCCAGCGACGACTACGGCTTTCGTCTGGGGCCGGTCGACCTCAGCGTGCGTGCGGGAGAAACGCTGTTTATCGTCGGCGGCAACGGCAGCGGCAAGTCGACCCTGGCCAAGCTGCTTACCGGGCTCTACCAGCCCAGCGCCGGGCGCTTAAGCCTGCACGGGGAAGAAATCACGGCCGACCGGCGCGACTGGTACCGCAGCCACTTTGCCACGGTGTTTTCCAGCTTCCATCTGTTTGCGCGCTTGGTCGGCCCGCAAGGCGATTTCGATGCGCAACTGGCGCAGGCCTGGCTGGCGCGGCTGCGCATGGAGCGCAAGGTCTCCATCGACCCGGCCGGCCTGCTTTCTACCATTCAGCTTTCGCAGGGCCAGCGTAAGCGCCTGGCTTTGCTGGTGGCATTGGTGGAAGAGCGGCCCATCCTGCTGCTCGATGAATGGGCGGCGGATCAGGATCCGGCGTTCCGCGCCTTCTTCTATCTGGAACTGTTGCCGGAGCTGAAAGTGCGCGGCAAGACGGTGATCGCTATCAGCCATGACGATCGCTATTTCGCCGTGGCCGACCGGGTCATCAAGTGCGAGGGTGGCCGGTTGAGCCTGCTGGATAACAGCAGCTTCAGTGCGCTGCAGGAACCCTTGGCCGCCATGGCTTGAGCTGGGGAGGGCCTTGGCCTGTTATGCGGAGTTGCCCAGCCCCCTGAGTAAATTCATGGGTTAACCCCGCGCGGGGGTTGTGGCGCTGGTTAACATTTAGATACTATTGCAAATCATTATCATTATTGATTCTATTTGAGTCATCGGGGAGGGAGTTCAATGCGGCATCGGGGTAAGCAGTCAAAGCCGGTTAGGCAGGTTTCCAAGCGTTTGTTGTTGCCATTTATGCTGACAGGCATCGCCTGCTCGGGTACGTCCTGGGCGGAGCAACAGGCTGAAGCCCTGGATCTGCCCGCGCAGACAGTCACTGGCGCACAGCACGCTGAGACGCGGGTGACTGTGGGTTCGAAGACCCCGGTCAAGCTGCGCGAAGTGCCGCAAACGGTCAATGTGGTCGGTCAGGAGCGTATCGAGGAGCAGAACCTCTACACCCTGGAACAGGCCATGAAGCAGGTGGGCGGGGTGACGGTGCAGCGCATCGACGCCAACCGCGTGACTTATTTCGCCCGCGGGTTTGAGATCAACTCGCTGCAGCTGGATGGCACGCCCACCACCATGGACAACCGCCTCTTCCTCTCGCCGGATCTGGCGATGTACGAGCGGGTGGAAGTGCTCAAGGGCCCGGCCGGCATCCTCAACGGTACCGGTGGCACCGGCGGCAGCATCAACCTGGTGCGCAAGCGCCCGCAGGCCGAGGCGGCTGTTTCCGGTGAGTTGAGCGCCGGTTCCTGGGACGACTACCGGAGCATGCTCGATGTGACCGGACCGTTGACCGAGAGCGGCAATATCCGTGGCCGTGCGGTGATGAGTCAGCGTGACCGCCATTTCTATTACGACGGCGGCGATGAAAAGAGCAATCTGTTTTATGGCGTGGTGGAAGCCGATCTGACCCCAGACACGCTGCTGACCTTGGGCGCCAGCCATCAGGAAGTGGATGCCCGCGGCGCCCAGCGCTCGCTGCCGGCCTATCTGTCCCGGGACGCGGGCGGCCAATGGCAAATGTCCCTGGCTGATCCGTCGCGTTCCAATTTCTATGGCGCCGACTGGAACCGCGACTACTTCTGGAGCGACAGCGTCTTCGCCGAGCTGGAGCAGCACCTGGCTGCTGGCTGGAAGGCCAAGCTTTCCCTGCGCCATGCCGATAATAATTTCGACCTGACCCAAGCCTATGCGCGTAATGCCGGTGGTATAAACCCGACGACTAATCGGGTGAGTATCAGCGCCATCCGCTTCGACTACCGTGAAGAGCAGAACGAGGTGGATGCCTATGTCGACGGGCCGTTCAGCCTGCTCGGTCGCGAGCATAAGCTGCTGGTTGGGGCCAACTACAGCCGTTCCGAATTCTTCAATAAAGGGGATTACGACTTCGTACCTCGCGGGTCTGTGGATCTGTTCGACCCGCAAATCGACGTTGCTCAACCTGTGTTCGATCCCCAGCAGGATATTTTCGCTGATACCCGTCAACACGGTCTCTACAGCAACCTGCGCCTGAGCCTGGCCGATCCGCTGACCCTGGTGCTGGGCGGGCGCCTAAGCTGGTGGGACTTCAGCAATAACACCACTCCCAAGGTCACAGGCTTGACGGCCGTGAATGAAGAGAAAAACATCGACGGGAAATTTATTCCCTTCGCCGGCCTGGTCTATGACCTGACGGATACTTACTCCCTCTACGCCAGCTATGCCGAGGTGTTCCAGCCGCACAATGCCAGAACGCGGGACATCAACGGCAAGATGCTCACCCCTCTGGAAGGCGAACAGTGGGAAACCGGGGTCAAGGGCGAATACCTGGATGGCGCGCTGACCGCCTCTTTCGCGCTGTTCCAGGTAGAAGAACAGAACCGCGCTACCCCGGACCTCACCGATTCTAGTGCCGCCATCGCCGGCGGTAAGGCGCGCAGCCGTGGTTACGAGACGGAGCTCAGCGGCCAACTGGCCGAGGACTGGACCCTTAACGCCAACTACAGCTACACCCACAAGATCCACCGCAGCGAGGAGAGCACCGAGCTCTATACGCCCAAGCATATCCTGCGGGTCTGGAGCCAGTATCAGCTGCCGGGCGAGTGGCAGCGCTGGAGTGTGCAAGGCGGCATGAATGCGGTCAGCGAGGCCTATACCAAGACCAATTTCGCTGCGTTCGGGATCAACGACGTCAAGCTGGAGCAGGGCGGCTACACATTGTTCGATGCCGGTGTGGGTTATCAAATTACCCCGCAGCTGTCGGCCGATGTACTGGCGACCAACCTGACCGACAAGAAGTACTACCAGCGCATCAACAACCCGCAGGACGGCAATATCTGGGGCGACCCACGTGCTGCGACCCTGACCCTGCGCGCCAAGTTCTAAACGCTGTATACGCGCCTTGTAGGAGCGGATTTATCCGCGATGGCAGTGTCCTAGCGTGGGCTTTAGCCCACCCTTGCCTAATGCGCTAAGCAATACCCATGGTCCGGCCCTTACACGAGGGTCGGGCCTTTTGTCTTTTTGGAGGAACCTGTGCCCAGCGCAGCCAAACTGCTTGGAAAACCGACGGCCCTGGCCCGTGGTGCTTATCTGCTCGCCGTGCTCATCGGCAGCTATGGCTTTATCTGGACGCTTACGGAGTGTGCGGCCGGCATCCTGTTGCAACTGGGGTTGGCGCGCAGCGAAGCGGTGATTTTCAGTAGTTTGCTGGGCTTAGTGCTCTATCCGGTGGTCGCCCTAGTGGCTTTTGCCGCGCCGCGCCCGCTGCGGCTTTGGGCCGCGCTGCTGGTGGCTGGCGTGTTGTTCAAGATGCTCGGCCGCAGTTGGGGAGCCAGCTGATGTTTACCAGCTTGCGCCAGGCCATGCTCTGGCTGCACAGCGTGCTCGGCCTGGGCTGCGCCGGGCTGCTGTTCGTGGCGTTCTTTATGGGCAGCCTGGCCCTGTACGACAGCGAACTGGACCGCTGGATGCTGCCGCAGACGCGGCTGCCAGAGGCTGCCGCCGAGCTGTCCTTGGATCGTCAGGTGCGCCCGCTGGTTGAACCCCTGATTGCGGGACGGGCGCTGGAACAATGGTATGTGGAGCTGCCCAGCAGTCGGGTGCCGTTGCTCCGCCTGCAGACCTGGGATCTGCAGGGTGAAGGGCACAGCTGGTTTATCGACCCGGGCACTGGCCAGCTACTGGCCCCGGCTGGTAGCCAGGGCGGCGATTTTTTCTACCGCTTCCACTACAGGCTGCACTTGAATGCGGGCAACCTGGGCCTGCTGCTGGTCGGTCTGGCCAGCATGGTCGGATTGCTGGTGATCAGCGCCGGGCTGCTGATTCATGTGCGCTTGTTCAAGGATTTCTTCAGTTTCCGCCCGCACCAGTCGCCACGACGGCTACTGGATCTGCACAACCTGTCCGGGGTATTCGCCCTGCCGTTTTTTCTGGTCATGCTGTTGAGCGGTCTGCTCGTCAGCTTTCCGCTCTATCTACCGGCCGGGATATTGGCGGCTTATCAGGAGCAGGCCGGCGAGTTTGAACACGAGGCGCGCGCCACCTTTAGCCGGCCGGCGGCGGGCCAGGCCGGCAGCCTGGCGTCCCTGGACGCCATGGCGGCGCAGGCGCGGCGGCATTGGCAGGGCGGTGAGCCGGCCTTTGTGCGTGTCTGGCACCCGGGCGATGCCCGCGCCTATGTGGAAATCGGCCGCTCCCTGGCGCAGCGCCTAAGCCTGGATGCCGAGGCTCTGTACTTCGATGGCCCCAGTGGACAATTGCTGCACCAGGCCGGGCTCAAGCCCGCGGCCGCCACCTTTAGCCTGTTGGCCGGGCTGCATGTGGCGCACTTTCAGCAGCCGCTGCTGCGCCTGCTGTATTTTCTAGGCGGCGTCAGCGGCTGTCTGATGCTGGCCAGCGGTTTGCTCTACTGGAACGCGAAGCGCCGCTTGCGCTTACCCCAGGGGCGCGCCGGCCTGTGCCTGATGGAGGCGCTGACGGCCAGCCTGGTCGGCGGCTTGCCACTGGCGACCCTGGCCATGCTGGTGGCCAACCGGCTGTTGCCGGAGAGCTTGGCGCAGCGCGCGGACTGGGAGGTCTGGCTGTTTTTCGGCACTTGGCTGAGCGCGACCTTGCACAGTTGCTTTGCCGTCTACCGCTCTGATGAGCACCGTGCACCTTGGCGCGCCCAGTGCGCGGCTATCGCCCTGCTGGCCCTGGCCGCCGCGCTGCTCAATTGGACCAGCAGCGGTGACCACCCGCTGCGTACTCTGACCGAGGGACAAGGGGCGGTGGCCGGGGTGGATGCCGCGCTGCTGCTCACGGCCCTGCTGGCCACCTGGGCCTGGACGCGCCAGCGGCGCGCCCAGGCAGCGGTGTTAGCGTTTGAGGTGCTGGAAGATGCTTGAGCTGACATACGGCGGCGCCTTGCTGGTCTTGCAATTGCTCGGTCTGAGCGGCCTGGCCCTGGCCCAGGACAAGCATTGGCGAACAGTAATGGGCCCCGCCCTTCGGCACCCGCAGAGCCGCCTGCGACTGCTGGGCTGGGCTGCCTTGACGCTAAGCCTCAGCTTGGCCGTGAGCGGCCAAGGTTGGGCCTTCGGCAGCTTGATCTGGCTGCTGTCCCTGCCGCCGGCAGGCTTTGCCATAGCCTTTACCCTGGCCTGGCGCTCGCAGTGGTTGCGATCACTGGGAAACGCGCTGAGCCGCTAGCCGCGCCCAGCTTATGTAGGAGCCCGCCAGCGCCGTAGGATGGGTTGTCAGCCATCCTGGGGTCTGTACAACCTGATGGTTTTACACCGCTAGCGCGCCATGCCGCCCGCATAGGGCTTGAGCACCCGCACCAGTTCCGTCAGCTGCGGATGCAGGAACACCAGTTGCGGCGGAATGGCCGTGCCCCATTGTTGCTGCAGGCGCGCGCAGAGCAGTACGGCTTTGAGCGAGGTGCCGCCCTGTTCGAAGAAGCTGGCCTGGGGGTCGAGGGCCGGTTGTTCCAACAGTTCTTCCAGCAGAGCGTAGATCTGGGTCTGCGCTTTCAGGGCGCTGCGTTGGCTGGCTTGGGGTGGCTGGCTAAGCTGGTCGCTCAGTTGCTGCAGACTCGCCTGGGGTTGCTGCAGCACATTGCGTAGCAATTGCCGATAGTCCTCGGCCAGCAGGGCGATATGGTCTGGCTCGAACAGGTCGGTGCTGTAGGTAAAAGTGGCGACCAGGCCGTGCTCGCGCTCGCCGATATCCAGCATCAGGTCGAACAATGTGCTGTGGTTGCTGCCTTCCTCCATCGGGCTGATCTGTAGATTGCCGAACTCGCTGCTAGTGAGGATACGTTCGCGGTGCAGGTCGAACATCACCTGCAGCAGCGGCACGCTTTGCTGCTGGGTATTGGGTAGCGCTTGCAGCAGCTGCTCGAACGGCAGGTCCTGGTTGTCGTGGGCCGCCAGCATATTGTCGTGCAGCTGAAGCAGCAGCGCCTCGAACGAGGGATTGCCGGCCAGGTCAGTGCGCAGGGCCAGGGTGTTGACGAAGAAGCCGATCAGCCCTTCGAGCGCTTGCTGGTTGCGGTTGGCAATCGGGATGCCGACGCGGATGTCGTGCTGCCCGCTGTGCCCGGCGAGCAGCAGTTTGAAGGCGGTGAGCAGGGTGCTGAACAGGGTCACACCTTTTTGCTGGGTCAGCTCGTGCAGCGCCTGGGTTAGCTCACTGTCGAGGCTGAAGTGGTGTTGGGCGCCGCGATGGCTGGGCAGCGCCGGGCGCGGGCGCATACCGGGCAGGTGCAGCAGCGGCCGCTCCTTACCCAGGTGGGCGAGCCAGAAGTCGAGTTGCGCCTTGAGGACGTCGGCGCCGAGCTGGCGCCGCTGCCAATGGGCGAAGTCGGCGTATTGCAGCACGGGCTCGCTCAGGGGCGCGGGTTGCCCGGTGCTGAATGCGCTGTAGAGCGCCGTCAGTTCGCGGGTCAGCACGCGCATCGACCAGCCGTCGGTGACTATATGGTGCAGGCAGAGCCAGAGCACATGGGTTTGCGCCTCCAGGCGGATCAGCCCGGCGCGGACCAGCGGCCCGCGGGCCAGGTCGAAGGGCTGCAGCGCCAGGGCATCGAGCTCGTGGCGAAGCGCCTCATCGCGTTCGGCCTGGCTCAGGCCGCTGAGGTCCAGCAGCGGCAACGGGAAGGGCCGCGGCGGAGCGATGCGTTGCTGCGGTTGGCCATCCAGTAGCACGAAGGTGGTCCGCAGGCTGGCATGCCGGCGCAGCAATTCAGCGAAGCTGCGTTCTAGCGCCGGTTGATCCAACTCGCCGCTCAGTTGCACGGCCTCGGCGACGTTATAAGTCGGTTTGCCGGGATGCAGACGGTCGAACAGCCACAGCCGTTCCTGGGAGTAGGACAGCGCCAGCGTGCCTTCACGGGCTGTTGGAACCACGCTGGGTAAGCTAGGCGCGATGGCGTTAGGCAAGGCTTGTTCGGCGAAGGCCGCGAAGCTCGGATGCTGGAACAGCGCGCGCACCGGCACCTCTAGCCCTAAGGCGCTACGCAGGCGCGAGATCAGTCGAGTGGCGGTCAACGAGTGGCCGCCCAGCTCGAAGAAATGATCATCCAAACCTATCCGCTCGACGCCCAGCACCTCGGCCCAGAGCTCGGCCAGCAGCATTTCCCGTTCATTGCGCGGGGCACGGTAGGCGCGCTCGCTGCTGCGTTGGGGGGCGGGCAGGGCGGCGCGGTCGAGCTTGCCGTTGGGCGTCAGTGGCAACGCCGGCAGCATCAGGTAGGCGCTCGGCAGCATATGCTCCGGCAACTGCTCGGCCAGGTGCTGGCGCAGCGCCTGGGCATCGGGACAGGCAGCGCGGCAGACCAGATAGGCCACCAATTCGGCGTCACCTACGCTGCTTTCGCGGGCGAGCACCGCGGCTTCGCGGATCGCCGGGTGCAGCAGCAGGCGCGCCTCGATCTCGCCCAGCTCGATGCGGAAACCGCGAATCTTCACCTGATGGTCGGTGCGGCCGAGGAACTCCAGGTCGCCCCGGGCGTTCAGCCGGCCGATATCGCCACTGCGATACAGGCGGCTGCCCGGCGCGCCAAAAGGATCAGGCAGGAAGCGTTCGGCGGTGAGGTCCGGGCGGCCCAGGTAGCCCTGGGTGATGCCGCTGCCAGCGAGGTAAATTTCCCCGGCGACGCCAGGGGCGACCACCTCGAGCTGCTGGTCCAGCACGCGCACCTGCATATTGGCGATGGCGCGGCCAATCGGCAGCACGCCCTGTTCCGCGCCGGTGCTGCGGTACAGGCTGCACCAGACGCTGCCCTCGGTGGGGCCGTATTCGTTGTAGAGCGCGGCGGCCGGACAAACCTCGTGGTGCCGCGCCGCCACCAGCGCCTGGCAGGCTTCGCCGGCAACTATGGCGCAGCGCAGGCTGGCCAACTGCGCGCCCGCCTGCTCCAGCACCTGGGCATACAGCGAGGGCAGCATCAGGCAGTGGCTGATGCGCTGCTCGGCGATCAGCCTGCCGAGGGCCAGGGCATCCTGCACCTGCTCGTTATCCGGCAGGCACAGGGTGCCGCCCTGGCTCAGGGTCCAGAACAGGCCGGCCACCGAGCTATCGAAAGCCAGGCCGGAAACCAGCAGAAAGGACTCCAGCGGCTCTTCGTAACCCAGCCAGCGGGCGCTGGTGGAATGCACCGCGTTGCGGTGCGAAACCATCACGCCCTTGGGCCGGCCGGTGGAGCCGGAGGTGAAGATCAGGTAGGCCAGCTGGTCGGGATGGCCGATGGACGCGGGGCGCTGCTCGGGCAAATCGGCATCGTCTTCGGCATCCAGCCAGATACAGCGGTAGTCGCCTGCGGGCAGGCTGTCACTCAGCGCTGTGACGCTCAGCAACAGCGGCGCCTGGGTTTGCGCGAGCATGTCGGCCAGGCGCTCGCTGGGATAGGCCGGGTCCAGCGGCAGGTAGGCGCCGCCGGCCTTGAGGATGGCCAGAATGGCGATTATGGCTTCGCTCGAGCGGCCGAGAAACAAGCCCACCGGCTGCCCGGCACACAAGCCGGCATGGCGCAAGCGATGGGCCAGACGGTTGGCTTGGCGCTCCAGTTCGGCATAGCTGAGCTGATGGCCGCCGTGGCTAAGGGCGATGGCGCTGGGATTGGCCTCGGCCTGGGCCTCGAACAGCTGGTGCAGCAGGGCCGGCGCGGCAATCGCCACGGTCGTCTGGTTGAGCGCGACCAGCCACTCGGCCTGCTGCGCGCCTATGCCGTTGGCCTCGCGCAGGGGACGGCGGCTGGCGGCGCAGGCCTGTTCGCAGAGGGCGAGGAACTGCGCGAGGATCAGCCGGGCGGCGGGCTCGTCGAAGTGCGTCTGGTCGTAATCCAGGGCGAAGGCGAACTGGCCGTTGCGCTCTTGAATATCCAGCAGCAAGGCGAAGGCTTCGCCGCCCGCCTGCAGGGTTAGCAGCGGCCAGGTGGCGGCAGGGCTTGCGCCATAACGAAAGCCGCAGCTCGGCGCCACGGCGTCCCCCGGCCAGCTTTCCTGCCAGGCCTCGGCTTCGGCCAGCACGGGCTCGAACTCACCGATCAGCGCCGCCAGGGATTTGCCTTCATCGATGGCCAGCAACAGCGGTAGAGCCTTGGCGTAGGGGCCGAAGGCCGTTTGCGTGGCGTCGTTGCGGCCGTCGTGGCACCAGCCCAAGAGCAAGCGCGGCAAGCCCAGATGGCGCTGCAACAACGCCGCCCAGCACAGGCCGAAGACCGTGGCCGGTTGCACCGCCAGACCGGCGAGCGCGCTCTGCAGGCAGTCCTGGGCGGTGGCGCTGAGGCTTTGTACGACGCGCGCCGGGCGATAGGCCGACTCACTGCGGGTCCGTTGAAAGGGATGGGCGAGGCCGAGCAATTCCGTGGCCTGTTGCCGCTGCCAGAAGACCCGGCCGGCATCGCCGTCCGTGCCTGTCGCCAGCTCATGCTGCCACTCGGCGAAGTCGGCGTACTGCACCGGTTCGTCGCCCAATGGCTGGCCCTGGTACAGAGCCGCCAGCTCCTGTAACAGGCGCTCCAGGGTCGCGGCATCGGCATTGACTCGCGGCAGGGCCAGCAGCAAGCGGCTACTTGGACCGCTGCGCAGCAGGGCGGCAGCCAGGGGCGGTTGCTCGGCGCTCTGCACGCAGCTAGCGAGTTCGGCCTGCAAGCGCGCTTGCAGCGCCTGGGCGTCCTGCTCGCCGACCTCCAGCACCTGCCAGCTGAAGTCCAGCTGATCGGCTATCACCTGCACCGGCAGTTGCATGCCGGGCACGGCGGTGAGGCGGGTGCGCAGGATTTCATGGCGGGCCAGCAGTTGGCCAAGGGCGGCGTGCAGGCGCTGCGAATCCACGGCGGCTGGCAGCTCGGCGCACAGTTGCGCGACGTCATGGGCGGCGCTGTGCAAGCGCCAGTGACGGGTTTGTTGCAGAGCGGGGCGGAAACCTTCGATGGACATATTCGTTGGCCTTTAAATCGGGGGCAGGGAGTGCCGGCAGGGTTTGTCCCGCCAGCACCTTCCCAGGAAATGGGGATTAGCAGTTGAGGGCGACATCGCGACTGTTTAGTGCTTCGGCCATAGACACCAGGATGCGTCGCGGGCCGTTGAACTCGTTGCGCGCGTGCACCGCCAGCATGTTGTCCAGCAGCAGCACGTCGCCCTGTTGCCAGGGGAATTCGATCATCTGCTGCAGGTAGATTCCGCGCAGGTGTTCGAGCACCTCGGGCTCGATCAGGCTGCCGTCGCCGTAGAAGGTGTTCTGCGGTAAGTCGTCGTCGCCGAAGTCGGCCTGCAGGGCGTCGCGCACCGAGGCCGGCAAGGTGCTGACGTGGAAGAAGGTGGCGTGGTTGAACCACAGGGTCTCGCCGCTGCGTGGGTGACGCACCAGCGCCGGACCGACCTGGCGGGTGCGCAGGCGGTTGTCCGCCTTCCACTCCACGGCGATGCCGACGCTGGCGCAGTAAGCTTCGACCTGGGCGCGGTCCTCGGTCTGGAACACCGTCTGCCAGGGCAGGCCGAAGCCGTCGCCGTAGTTGCGCACGTACATGATGCCCTTCTGCGCGAAGCGCTCGCGGATCGCCGGGTCTATGCCGCGGGTGATGGCCCGGGTATCGCCGATGGGCGTCTCGCCGCGCCACTCGGGGGCCACGTCGCACCAGAGGAAGATCTTCAGCGGGAACACCGGCGAGTAGGAGTGCTCGTTGTGCGGGAAAATCCGCTGGTCCTGCGGGTAGTCGGTGGAGGTGTAGATGTTCAGACCCGGGTCGACCTGGGTACGCGGCGAGGCGCGGAAACGGTACTCCAGGGCCCCGCCGGAGAGGGCGCTGATGCACTGGTCGAATTCGCCGGCGGTGCCCACGGCGAAGCCGCGAAACAGGATGGCGCCGTGTTCCAGCAGCTTGCTTTCCAGCAGTTCGCGCTGGCGTTCGGCCCAGGCCGGCAGGCTGACCCCGGCGGTGGCCGGTTCGCACAGCAGCGGAAATGCCTGGCCGGGAAACAGTGGAGTGAAGCGCACCAGCGCGTCTTCTTCCAGGCGGATGGCTTTACGGCGCATGCCGCCAAGGGTCGGGGAAGTGGTCATGGGACTAGCCCTCCATGGAGTCGGTGGTGAGTAGGGATTTGCGCCGGGCGCCGCCGAGGCGCGCCACGCCTTGTTGGCTACGGGCGCGCTGTTCGGTGAGGCGGCGTTCGCGGGCGCGCTGGGCGAGGTCCTGGGCCAGGGTCGCGATGTGCACCTCTGGGGTGGCAACCACCTGCGCCAACAGCGCGCTGAATTCCTCGGCGAAGGCCGCGACGCTGGTGGCATCGAACAGATCGGCGCTGTATTTGAAGGTGCAGTCGAGCCCGTGCGGCGTTTCTTCCACGGTCAGGTGCAAATCGAGCTGGGCCTGGCCGTGTTCGACCGACTCCGGCAGTACCTCCAGGCCAGGCATTTCGAGGGCGCCTTGCGGCTGGTTCTGCAACACCAGCTTGACCTGGAACAGCGGACTGTAGGCCAGGTTGCGCACCGGGTTGAGCGCTTCCACCAGCTTGTCGAACGGCAGCTCTTGATGGCTGTAGGCATCCAGCACTTGCACCCGCAGCCGCGCCAGCAGCTCGGCGAAGCTCGGGTTGCCGGTGAGGTCCGCACGCAACGCCAGTTGGTTGAGGAAGAAGCCGACCACGCCTTCGGTTTCGGCCCGGCCACGGTTGGCCACATCGGTGCCGACAATGGGATCGAGCCGCCCGCTATGGGCGTGCAGCCAGACTTGGAAGGCACCGAGCAGCCCCATAAACAGCGTGGCGCCGTGTTGCTGGCAGAGGTCGTGCAAGGCACTGGCGGTGGCGAGTTCGACGCTGAAGCGCTGGCGCCCGCCACGGCCGCTTATGGCCGCTGGCCGTGGTCGGTCGGCGGGTAGCTCCAGCGGCGCCTGGGGCTCGCCCAGGGCGCTGCGCCAGTAGGCGAGCTGGCGTTCCAGGCCGGCACCGTCGAGGCGCTGGCGCTGCCAGACGGCGTAGTCGGCGTACTGGATCGGCAGATCCGGCAAGGCGGCTTCGCGGCCTTCCAAGGCGGCGCGATAAAGCTGCGCCAGCTCGCTGACTAGCACGCCCATGGACCAGCCATCGGCGATGATGTGGTGCAGCACCACCAACAGCAGATGCTCGTCGGCCGCCAGTCGCACCAACGTCAAACGCAGCAGCGGTGCCTGGCTCAGGTCGAAGGGGCGGGTGGCTTCCTCGATCAGCAGGTGGCGGGCCGCCGCTTCGCGCTCGGCGGGCGGCAGATGGCCGAGGTCGACCACTGGCAGCGGCAGGTTGAGATCGCCGTGGATCAGTTGAGTCGGCTCGCCGTTCTGTTCCCGGAAACTGGTGCGCAGGGCCTCGTGGCGCCGCACCAAGGCTTGGAACGCCGCGTGCAGGGCGGCGCAATCGAGATGGCCGCGCAACCGCGCTGCGCTGGGGATATGGTAGGCGGCGCTGTTCGGTTCCAGCTGCTGGATAAACCACATGCCCTGCTGGGCGTGGGACAGCGGCAGCGCCGCGAGACCCGAGGCCGGGCGCGATGCGACGGGAATCGGTTGCTCCAGCGGCGCATCGCTCGCGGGCAAGCGTTCGGCCATCTGCGCGATGGTCGGTGCTTCGAACACCGCCCGCAGCGGCAGCTCTACACCCAGTTGCCGGCGCAGCCGCGCCACCAATTGAGTGGCCAGCAACGAATGCCCCCCGAGGGCGAAGAAGTTATCGTGGATGCCCAGCGACTCCAGTCCCAAAACCGCTTGCCAAACCTGCGCCAGCGCACGCTCCTGGGCAGTGCGCGGCAGCGTCAGGGCAGCGCCGTCGCTGCCGTATTCCGGCAGCGGCAGGGCCTTGCGGTCGAGCTTGCCGTTGGGGCTCAGCGGCAACGTCGGCAGGCTGACGAAGGCGGCGGGCAGCATATAGTCCGGCAGGGTTTCGGCCAGATACTCGCGCAATGCGTCGATGGCAGGCGCCTCGGCATGCGCCACCAGATAGGCGACCAGGCGACGGTCGCCGGGGCGGTCCTCGCGCACCAGCACCAGGGCCTGACGCACGGCCGGATGGCTCTGCAGGCGCGCCTCGATCTCGCCCAGTTCGATGCGAAAACCGCGCAGTTTCACCTGCTGATCGATGCGCCCCAGATATTCGATGGCGCCGTCCGCCAGGCGCCGCGCCAGATCGCCGGTGCGGTACAGACGGCTGCCCGGCGGGCCGAAGGGGTCGGGGGCGAAGCGTTCGGCGCTCAATGCCGAGCGGCCATGGTAACCACGGGCCAGCAGCTCGCCGCCGATACACAGCTCGCCCGGTACGCCGGGCGGCGCCAGGTTGCCGTCGCGGTCCAGCAGGTAGAAGGCGCGGCCGGGTAGGGCTTGGCCGATTGGCATCTGCAGCGGCAGCGGTTGCGCGCCGCTGGCCCAGGCTTGGCAGTCCTGCACGCTGGCGGTCACCGTGGCTTCGGTGGGGCCATAGGTGTTGAGCAGGCGTATGGGCGCCAGGCCGGCTTGGCGCCAGGCGCTCAGCCCTTCGGGCGGCATCGCCTCGCCGGTGGCGCTGACCAGACGCAGCGCGCCATGGTCGGCGGGCGGTTCGGCGGCGAAGTCCTGAGCCAACTGGTACCAATAGGCGGTGGCCAGGTCGGCCACACTGATGCCGTGGCGCAATACGCGACGCTTGAATTCCTGGCTGTCCCACAGCTCTGGGCCACGCAACACCACACAGGCGCCGCAGCAGAGAGCGGGGAAAAGCTGGTCGACGAAGCCGTCGAAATTGAAGGTGGAGAATTGCAGCACCCGGTCGGCCGCGCTCAGCTCGAAGAAGCCCAGCGCCACCTCGCTGTGCCCGGCCAGCGCTTGGTGATCGATGGCCACGCCCTTGGGTTTGCCGGTGGAGCCGGAGGTGTACATCAGGTAGGCCAGTTGCGCAGGGTGCACGGCCACCGCCGGGTCGAACACTGGGCCCGAGGCGATGGCGGTTACGTCGAGGCGTTCCAGTTGGGCATGGACGTGCGTGGCGGCGAGGGTCTCGGGCGCCACCAACAACAGGCGAATACCGGCGTCCTCGATCATATGGGCCAGGCGTTCGGCGGGGAAATCCGGGTCCAGCGGCACGAAGGCCAGCCCGGCCTTGAGGCAGCCGAACAGCGCCGCGACCATCTCCAGCCCGCGCGGCAGGCACAGGCCGATGCGCGCCTCCGCCGGCAGACCCAGGGCCAGCAGGCGGTGGGCGATGTGGTTGGCGCGCTGGTTGAGTTCGGCGTAGGTCCAAGTGCAATCGTCCAACACCAGAGCGGACGCTGTGGGCGTGGCGACGGCCTGGGCGGCCAGGCGCAGGTGCACCAACTCCGCGCTGGGTAGAACCATCCGCGCCTGACATTCGCTCAGCAGCGCGGCGTGTTCGGCTTCACTGAGCAGCGGCAGTTGGCCGATGCGGCAACTCGGGTTGGCCAGAATGCCGTGCAGCAAGCGCCCGAAGCCGCCTGCATAGCGGGCAATGCTGGCGTCGTCGAACAGGTCGCGGTTGAAGCTGAAGCAGGCCTCTAACTGGCCGTCGCGTTCGGCCATGTCCAGGCTCAGGTCGAACTGCGCGGCGCTCTGCTCGCGCTGGATTTCCTCGATGGTCAGGCCCGGCAGTTCCAGGCGGCGCGATTGCTGGCCTTCGAATAGGTTGAACAGCACCTGAAACAGCGGCGGATGGCTGAGATCGCGCTCGGGTTGCAGGGCTTCCACCAGGCGCTCGAAAGGCAGCTCCTGATGGGCCTGGGCGGCAAGGCTGGTGGCCTTGAGCTGATCCAGCAAAGCGACGAAGGGCTGCTGGCCATTCAACTCGGCGCGCAGCACCAGGGTGTTGACGAAGCAGCCGATCAGCCCCTCGGTTTCCACCCGGGTGCGGTTGGCCACCGGCACGCCGACACGCAGGTCGGTCTGCCCGCTGAGGCGGTAGAGCAGCACGTCGAAGGCCGCCAGCAGCACGCTGAACAGCGTGGTGCCGCGCTCGCGGGCGAGGCGGTTGAGGCCGGCGCTCAGCTCGGCGTCCAGCCGTAGGCTGTGGCGCCCACCACGGCCGCTGGCAAGCTTGGGCCGTGGCCGGTCGCTGGGCAGCTCCAGCATCGGCTGTTCGCCGCCGAGTTGGGTGGTCCAGTAAGCCAGCTCGGGTTCCAGCGCCGCGCCGGCCAGGCAATTGCGCTGCCACAGCGCGTAGTCGGCGTACTGGATCGGCAGCGCCGGCAGTTGTGGGTTTTGTCCTTGGCGCAGTGCCGCGTAGCAGCTGGACAACTCGCGAGTTAGGATGCCCAGCGACCAGGCGTCGGCGACTATATGGTGGGCGGTCAGCAGCAGCACATGCTCGTCCAGCGCCAGGCGTATCAGCTGCAGACGCAGCGGGCCTTGGCTGAGGTCGAAAGGGCCGTTGGCCTCGGCGTCGATCATCTGCCGCAGGCGCTCTTCGCGCTCGACCGCGGGCAAGCCGGCCAGATCGGTCTCGCCTATTGCCAGGGGCAGTGCGGCATGGACTCTCTGCTCGGCTTCGCCTTCGCCCTGATAAAAACGGGTGCGCAGCGCTTCGTGGCGCTGCAGCAGGTGGTCGAAGCTGCGCTGCAGCGCGGTCAGGTCCAGCTCGCCGCGCAGGCGCAGGGCGGCCGGCATGTTATAGGCGGCGCTGTGCGGCTCCAGCTGCTGCAGAAACCACAGCCGTTGCTGCGCATAGGACAGCGGCACGGCGCTGCTACGGGGCGCAGGGACTATGGGCAGGCGGCTCAGGCGGATGCCTTTGTCGGCCAGGGCACGGATAAAGCCTTGGCGTTTTTCCGGAGCGAGTTTGGCGATACGTTCGGCCAGGGTTTTAGCGTCGAATTCCATGAGAGATCTCTTCAAGCCCGCAGAGGGGGCACGCGGTGTTGGTGCGTATCTGCAAGAGCACGCAGGAAACCTGTAGGAGCGAATTTATTCGCGATGCTTTTGTGTTGCCGGAGAGGCCCAATCGCGGATAAATCCGCTCCCACAAAAGCGCGGCCAAGCCACGAGCCTGTGTAGGGTGGAAAACCGCGCAGCGTTTTCCACCGTGGGCCGGTGGATGCAAGAGGCGGCATCCACCCTACGGCTGTAGGAGCGAATTTATTCGCGATGCTTTTGTGTTGCCGGAAAGGCCCAATCGCGGATAAATCCGCTCCCACAAAAGCGCGTCGGAACCACGAGCCTGTGGGCGCGGCGCTTGGCCGCGACTTCAACTTGGTTCTCCCATTGCGGCCCGGGCTTGCAAGGCCACGCGTTCATCTGGGCTCATGGCGGCGAGCTTTAGGCGCAGCTCGGCGACTTGCTCCAGCCGCCCCGGCACGCTTTCCAACCCGCGCAGGGCTTGGGCCAGGTCCGCGACGCTGGGGTGATCGAACACCAGGCCCGGCGCCACTTCGATTTGCAGCAGCTTGCGCAGCCGCGCACAGAGCTTGATCACCATCAGCGAATGACCGCCGAGGTCGAACAGGCTGTGCTCTATGTTCACCGCGTCGCGTTCCAGCAGCTCGGCGTAGAGCCCGGCGAGCAGGGTTTCCAGGGTATCGCGGGGTGCCTGCGGGGCGCTGTCGTCGGCGAGGCTGGCCGGGTCGGGCAGCGCCTGGCGGTCGATCTTGCCGTTGGCCATGCGCGGCAGTGCAGCGAGCTTGAGCAGGCGGGTCGGTTGCAGGTAATCCGGCAGTTGCCCGCGCAATTCGCCGAGCAGTTCCTCTGTGGGGCGTGCGCTGACGACATAGGCGTGCAGTTGCTCGCCGGCGACCTTAACCGCCGCCTGGCTCACGCCGCTCAGGGCCAACAGCGCAGCCTCCAACTCCCCTGGTTCGACGCGGAAACCGCGAATCTTCAATTGCTGGTCGACCCGGCCGAGCAACTGCAGGCGGCCGTCCGGCAGCAGGCGAGCGCGGTCGCCGCTGCGGTACAGACGCTGGCCGGGGCGCAGCGGGTCGTCGAGGAAGGCGTCGGAAGAACGGTGCAGATAACCACGGCTCAACTGCGCGCCGCCCAGGTACAGCTCGCCGGCGGCGCCCAGCGGCGCGGGGCGCAGGCCCTCGGCGGAGCTTTCCAGCACATAGGCGTAGTTATTGGCCAGGGCGCGGTCCAGCGGCAGGCTGTCGCTGTCGCAAGGGTTTTGCCCGGGGCTGTGCAGCAGCACACCGACCGTGGTTTCGGTGGGACCGTAGTGGTTGTGGATGCGGCAGGTTGGAGCCAAGCGGCGGATACGTTCCAGCAGCGCGCGCGGGGTGACTTCGCCGCCGAGAATCAGGGTTGCCGGCAGGCTCGCGGTATCGTCTTCGAGCAGCGCGGCCAGGTGCGAGGGCACCATCTTCAGGCAGTCGATGCGTTGATCAAAGACGAAGCGGGCGAAGGCGGCGGCATCGGTGCTCTCCGCGTCGCTGGCCACCACCAGGCAGGCGCCATTCCACAGGGCGCCGAACAGGCTGGTATTGCCCAGGTCGGCGGCTACCGAGGAGGTCAGGGCGAAGCGCCGGCAGCTGTTCAGCTGCAGCGCTTCGCTGACGGCGGCGCTGTAGTTGAGCAGTTGGCCGTGCTCGATCACCACGCCCTTGGGCTCGCCGCTGGTGCCGGAGGTGTAGAGCAGGTAGGCAGCATGATCTAGGTGAATGCTGTCGAGCGGCGCCAGCTCAGCTTGGCCGTCGCTTAGAAGATCGGCGAGGCGCAAGCTTTGCTCATGCAGATCGTCTCTCGGCAATTCGCTCAACAACAGTTGTGGCTGGGCATCGGCGAGGATTTTCTGCAGGCGCGCGGCCGGCCAGCTCGGGTCCAGCGGCACATAGGCGGCCCCGGCGCGCAGCACCGCCAACAGCGCCAGCACCAGCTCGCCGCAGCGCGGCAGCAGCAGCGCCACGCGACACTCGGCACCGATGCCACGGGCTTGCAGCGCGGCGGCCAGGCGTTCGACACGCTGGTTCAATTCGGCGTAGTTCAGCTGCAGCTCGCCGGCTTGCAAGGCCTCGGCTTCGGGCGTGGTCGCCGCCCAGTGGGCAAGACGCGCCGGCAGGCTGAGTTGACCAAAGTTTCGCGTCGGCCCGCACAGCGCCAACTGGCGCGGGCGATGGGCGGCCGGGCTGAGATGCAGTTCGGCCAAGGGCGCGTCGAGGCGTGCCGGCAGTTGTTCCAGCAGGCAGAGGTATTGCTCCAGCAGGCAGCGCGCAGCGTCCTGGCCATAGCGGGCGTTGTCGTGATGCAGGGCCAGGGTCACGCCGCTGTCCGCCAGCCGGACTTGCAGGGCCAGTTCGAAGCGCGGGTCGGCGCCCGGCAGTGCCAAGGCGCACCAGTTCAACCCGCCGGCTTGTCGCTCGCCGGGCTGACCCGCGAGGGCGAAGCCGACGCTGAAATGCGCCTGCTGCGGCTCGGCCAGGGACCAGTATTCTTGCGCGCCGACATGCTCTTCCAGCACAACCGCCAGGCGTTGCAGCCAGTGCGAGAAAGATTCGGTCGGGTCGAGGCGCAGCGGTAGCGGCAGCACCTTGTCGAAAACGCCGATCCCGCCGGCCAGGGCCTCGTAGTCGCGCCGGCAGTCGTGCTGCCAGCCGCCGGCAAAGGCCGGTTGCCCACCGATGCGCGCCAGCAGCGCCCACCAGGCGGCTTGCAGCAGGGTCGGCAAGGATTGCTGGCGGGCTTCGGCGAGGCGTTCCAGTTCGGCCGCTAGCGTCGCGGGCAGGGCTTGGATCAAGCAGCCCTGGGAGTCGTCGGCCTGGGCCTGACGGCGGTAGCCCAGATGCAATTCCGGCAGTTGCGCCAGGCCCAGCTCGGCCCAGTAGGCGCGGCCGGTTTCGGCTTCGGGGTCGGCTGCCAGCTCGGTACGCCACTCGATAAATTGCGAGTACTGGAAGGCCTCTTCCAGCTCGGCGTACTGCTGGTCGTAAAGCTGTGGCAGCTCGGCGAACAGGGTTTCCAGGCTCAGGCGGTCAGCGGCGCTGGGCGCCAGGCTCAGCGCCAGGTGCCAATCGCGTTCGTCCAGGCGGACCAATACGGCCCGCAGCAGGCGGCCGCTGTCCAGGGCCAACGGCTGGGCGCAAAGCTCGCTCACGCGCGTTTCCAGGCTGTCCGCCGTGGTGCGCAGGTCCAGCGTATGCCAGTCCAGATCGGCCTCCACCGGTTGCTGGCGCAGGCCGCGATAGAGCGGTGACGGGCGCAGGGCCATGCGCAGACTGTCGTGGCGCGCCACCAGGCTGAGCAGCGCTTGGCGCAGGCGTGTTTCGTCCAGCGCGCCGTTCAAGCTGATACGCAGTTGCGCTGCCGGGTGGCCGGCGTCGAGTGCGGCCTGTTGTTCCGGGCTAAGGGGGTATCCCGAATCGATCTCGTGCATGTCGTTCAATCCTGTAATTCCATTGCGCTGGGGCTAGCCAGCAGCTGAGCCGGTTCGTGCAGGTCGCCCATGGCCACCACTATCTTGCGGGGGCCCTCGTAGGGGTCGCGGGCGTGGGCAGCCAGAAGGTTGTCGAGCATCACCACGTCGCCACGCTGCCAGTCGAAGCGCACCGCGCAGGCCTCGTAGAGCTGGCCGAGCAAACTCATCACCTCAGCGCTGATCGGGCTGCCGTCACCGAAGTAGACCTGGCGCGGCATGCGCTCCAGGCCAACCATGGCCAGCAGGTCTTCGCGCACTTCCGGCTCCAGGCAATGCACGTGGTGCAACTGCACCTGGTTGAAGAAGCTGCGCTCGCCGCTCAACGGATGGCGGATCACCGCCGGGCAGCGGGTGCGGGTCTGCAATTCGTCATTGGCCAGCCAGACGAACTCGGTGTTCGTGGCGCGGCACTGCGCTTCCACCTCGGCGCGGTCATCGGTCTTAAAGAACTCCTGCCAGCTCACATCCAGGCGTTTGGTAAAGGTGCGCACATAGAGCAGACCCTTGCGCTCGAAGGTTTCCGCCAAGGCTGGCGGCAGGCGCCGGTACAGCTCACGGCAGTCGACGATGGGGGTGGCGCCGCCCACTGGCGAGGGTTGCTCGCAGAAGAACCACTGCTTGCGCGGCGCGCGCGGAAGGTGCGAGCTCTCGTTGTGAAAGAGGATCATTTCCCGCTCGGGGTAGGGTGTGGAGCGGTAGATATTGCGTCCGCCTTCCTTCTTCGGCAGGTCGCCGTAGCCGCCGAACAGGCCAGGGTGGATGGCCTCGGCGAAGGCTTCGAAATCCTGCGCGCTGTGCAAGGCGAAGCCACGAAATAGCAGCCCGGCGTGTTGGCACAGCAGGGTGTCGATCAGGTCGCGTGAGCTGCGCGCCCAGCCCAGCGGGTCGAGGTCGGCCACAGCCGGTTCGATCAGCAGCGGGAAGTCGCGACCGGCCGTCAGCGGGGTGGTCTTGATCAACGGGCGCGGCGGGCTGCTGGCGCGCGGCGCGAGTTTTTTCAGCTTGTCGAGCTTGGCGTTCAGGCCAGGCGTTTTGCCCATGGCGGCAGGTTCCTTGCGCAGGGTTGGCAGTTCCAGCAGGGTTTCGGGCGCGCTGGCGGCTTGTTCGAGAATCGCCAGCCAATCGGCGGCCAACGCGGCGATGCGTTCGGCCTTGAACAGGGCGCTGGCGTAGACCCAGTTGCCGCGCAAGCCCTGTTCACAGGCTTCGAGGAACAGGGCCATGTCGAACTTGCTGCTGCGCTCGGCGGGGGGCAGCAGTTCGACCTCCAGCCCGGCAATGGCGAAGCGGCCTTGCGGGGTGTTTTGCAGCACGAACAACGCCTGCACCAGCGGGTTGCGGCTGCGCTCGCGGGGCACGTCCAGCGCCTCGACGATGCGGTCGAAGGGCAGCGCTTGGTGCTCGAAGGCGGCCAGGCTGGTCTGCTTGGTCTGCTCCAGCAGATCGACGAAGCGCACGCCATCGCGCCACTGCGAGCGCAGCGGCAGCACGTTGACGAAGAAGCCGATCAGCCCCTCCAGCTCGGCCGCCTCGCGCCCGGCCACATCGGTGCCCAGCAGCAGGTCGCGGCTGCCGGTCAGGCGGTGCAGCAGCAGTTGGAAGGCGGCCAACAGCACCATATACAGGCTGGCGTTTTGCGCATGGGCCAGGGCATCCAGGCGCTTCACCAACGCTGCCGGCACCTGGAAATCATGGGTCGCGCCGCTGCTGTCGGCCTGGGCCGGGCGCGGGTGGTCGGTGGGCAGCGGCAATACCTGCGGCGCGCCGGCCAGCGCGGTGCGCCAGAAGCCCAGCTCGGCCTCCAGGCGTGCGCCGCTGAGCAACTGGCGTTGCCATACGGCGTAGTCGGCGTATTGCACCGGCAGGGCCGGCAGGTCGGTCGGCTGACCAGCGCGCAGGCGACTGTAGAGCTGGCTGAACTCGTTGGTCAGCACGCCCACCGACCAGCCATCGGCGACCATATGGTGCAGCGCCAGGTGCAGCAGGTGCTGGTCGTCCGCCAGCTTGAGCAGGCCCGCCCGCAGCAACGGCGCGTGGTTCAGATCGAAGGGCTGGCGCAGGTGTGCCAGGCTGTCGCGGGTTGCTTCGGCGTCGCGTTCGGCGGGCGGCAGGGCGCTGAGATCGCGGTAGGGCAGGGTGAAATTCGCCTGGTCGTCGATCACCGCCCAGGGCTCGCCGTCAATCTCCGGGTAGGCGGTGCGCAGCACCTCGTGGCGCTCCAGCAGCGCGGTGAAGGTCGCTTGCAGCGCCGGCACATCCAGCTCGCCGCGCAGGGTCAGGGTAGCGGCCATGCTGTAAGCCGCGGACGGGCGTTGCAGGCGGTTCACCAGCCACAAACGTTGCTGGCTGAGGGACAGCGGCATGCGCGCGTGGCGCGGCGTCGATTGCAGGGCTGGTTGCCGGGCTGGCGCCGCGCTCAGGCTGTTGGACGCCCGCCAGGCGTCGATGCGCTCGGCCATCCGCCACAGTTGCGGCGCTTCCAGTAAGACGCGCAGCGGCAGCTCCACGGCCAGCGTTTGACGCAGGCGCGCGAGCAGCCGGGTGGCCAGCAGCGAGTGGCCGCCGGCCTCGAAGAAATGGCTCTGCCGACCCAGGGGCTGCGGCGGCAGCAGGGCTTCCCAGAGCGCCGCGAGTTGCCGTTCGGTGTCGCTGTGCAGCGGCTCCAGCGCCGCCCGCTCGGCCAGTTGCGGGGCGGGCAGGGCCTGGCGGTCCACCTTGCCGTTGGCGTTCAGCGGCCATTGCGCCAGGCGTACCCAGGCGGACGGCAGCATATAGGCCGGCAGCTCGGCGCGCAGGTGCTCGGCCAGGGCCGCGTCGCTCACGTCATCGCGGCCCTGCCAGTAGGCCACCAGCAGCTCGGTTGCGCCCAGGCGTTGCAGGCTGACCAGCGCCTGCTGCACGGCTGGGTGACGCTCCAGGCAGGCTTCGATTTCACCGAGTTCGATACGAAAGCCGCGCAGCTTCACCTGGAAGTCGCGGCGGCCGAGGAATTCCACGCTGCCATCGGCGCGGTAGCGGGCCAGGTCGCCAGTGCGGTACAGCCGGCTGCCGGCTTCCGCCCCCGGTGCACCGGCCTCGGCGAATGGGTTGGGCACGAAGGCCGCGGCGGTCAGCTCGGGGCGGTCGGCATAGCCACGGGCCAGGCCGGCGCCGCCGATGTAAAGCTCGCCCGCCACGCCCACTGGCTGCGGCTCCAGGCGTTCATCGAGGATATACAGACGGTTGTTGGCCAGCGGCCGGCCGATCGGCACCACCGCGCCTTCGACGCGCTGCACCGGCTGGGCGGCGGACCATACGGTGGTTTCGGTCGGACCGTAAACGTTGGTCAATTGCACACCGAGGTCGAGCAGCCGCTGCGCCAGCTCGGCGCCCAGGGCCTCGCCGCCACAGAGCACGCGCAGGCCCTGCCACGCCGGGCTGGGGTGTTCCACCAGCATTTGCCAGCTGGCCGGGGTGGCTTGCATCAGGGTGATCGCTTCCTGCTCCAGCAGCCGCAGCAGTTCAGTCGGCTGTAGCACTTGCTCACGGCTCGCCAGTACCACGCAGGCGCCGTGAACCAGCGGCAGGAACAGTTCCAGCCCGGCGATATCGAAGCCGAGGGTGGTCACCGCCAGCAGTCGGTCGGTGGCGCCTAGGCGAGCGTATTCCTGAATACCGTGGAGGAAGTTGACGAAGGCTTGTCGCTCGATCTGCACGCCCTTGGGCCGCCCGGTGGAGCCGGAGGTGTACAGGCTGTAGGCGAGCTGGCGCGGCTGCACGGGCAGGCGCAAGTTGTCGGTCGCGAGCGTGCTCAGCTCGGGCTCCAGGGCTTCCAGTGTGACCAGCCGTAGCTGCGGCGCGAAGCCGCCGCGCAGGGCCTCGCGGGTCAGCAGAAGGCTGGGTTGGGCCTGCTCGAGAATGTCGGCATTGCGCGCCGGCGGTTGGGCGGGGTCGATGGGCAGATAGGCGCCGCCGGCCTTATGGATCGCCAGCAGAGTGACCAGCGTGGCGGCTTCGCGCTCCAGGCAGACCGCCACCAACTGGTCGCAGCCGACCCCGGCTTGGCGCAGCCAGCGGGCCAGGCGGTTGGCTTGGGCATTCAGCTCGGCGTAGCTGAGCCGCTGCGCACCACAGACCAACGCTTGGCGCTGCGGCGCCGCCTGAACTTGGCGCTCGAACAGGCTGAGCATGTCTGCATGCGGGTCCAGCGGACGCACGCTCTGGTTCCATTGCCGCAGCAGGGCGTCACGTTCCGCCGCCGCCAACAGCGGCAGTTCGCCGAGGCAGCGGCTGCCGTCTTCGGCGAGGGCCAGCAGCAGCTCGCGGAAATGCCCGCTCAGCGCTTGCAACGCCGGCGCCGACAGGCGCTGGGCAGCGGCGCTGAACAGCAGCTCCAGCTCGCGGCCCGGCTGGGCTTTGACGGTCAGGCCGTAGGTGGTCTGTTCCAGGTTATCCAGGGCTTGCAGGCTCAAACCGCCGGCATGCAGACGGCGTTCGCCGATCTCCGGCAGGTTCTGGAACACCAGCAAGGTATCGAAGAGCGCGGCGCCGCGCGGGCTGGCCTGGAGGATCTCAGCCAGCGGCGTTTGTTCGTGCTCGCGCAGGGCCACGCTGGCGCTCTGCACCGCTTGCACGTAAGCCTGCACGCTGAGCTGCGGCAAGGCCTGGACGCGCAGCGGCAAGGTGTTGATAAACACCCCGAGCATCCGTTCGGCGCCGGGCAACTCGCTCGGCCGGCCGCTGCTGATGGCGCCGAAAACCACGTCTGGCTGGTCGTTGTAGCGCGCCAGCAACAGGCCCCAGGCGGCCTGGATCAAGCTGTTGAGGGTGACGTTGAGGTGCCGGGCGGCGGCGTTCAGGCGGCTGCTGGCGTCGCTGTCGAAACGTAGCGATTGGGTCAGTTGGTCCAGTGCTTGGCCTGGACGTGGCGCGGCCAGCATGGGCAGCGAGCCGGCGCCTTCGAAGCCGCTCAATTGCTGCGCCCAGAACGGCGCGGAGCCCTGCGTCGGGCGCGCGGCCAGCCAGCCGATGTATTCCCGATAGGCGGGGCGCGGCGGCGGCGTTTCGCCGGCGTAGCGGGCGAGGACTTCCTGCAACAGCGCCAGGGAACTCCAGCCGTCGGCGATCAGGTTATGCCGGCTCCACATCAGCCACCAACGCTGCGCGTCGAGCTGCATCAGCGCCAGGCGCTGCAACGGCGGGCGATCCGGGACGAAGCCCTGGTGGCGGTCGGCGCGGCAAAACAGATCCAACGCTTCGCGGCGCGCGTCCGCGTCCAGCTCGCGCCAATCCAATTGGCGCAGCGGCAGTTCCAGCCTGCGGTGCACGCATTGCAGCGGCTCGTCCAGGCCTTGCCAAAGCACGCCGGTGCGCAACAACGGGTGGGCGGCGACTGCGGCGCGCCAGGCGGCGATAAAGCGCTGCGGGTCGAACGGGCCGTTCAATTCGGCCTGCAATTGATTGACGTAGGCTCCGCTGTCGCCCTCCAGCAAGCTGTGGAATAACAGGCCCTTTTGCAGCGGCGAAAGCGGGTAGGCGTCTTCCAGTTCGGCGCCGGCCAGTTCGCCCAGGCGTTCGGCCGGCAGCGACGAGAGGGCGAAAGGCGCCAGCGCCTTGACTGCTGGCTCGGCGGCCGGCGCGGCGCTACGCGTGAGCAGCAGGGCGGCCAGGGCTGCCACGCGGGGGTGCTGGAACAACTCTTTCGGGCTGAACTTGAGCCCGGCCTGGCGGGCCTTGGCGATTAATTGCAGGGCGAGGATGGAGTCGCCGCCCTGGGCGAAAAAGTCGTCCTGGCGGCCCAATTCTGGCTGGCCCAGCACCTCGCGCCAGAGCGGCAGCAGGCGTGCTTCCAACTCGCGGGCCGGAGAGGCCAGCGTCGCGGCCAGGGCGGCGATGCTCGGTTGGGCGAAGAGCTGCTTGGGGCTGAACTTGAGGCCGGCCTTACGCGCCTTGGCGATCAGTTGCAGGGCCAGGATGGAGTCGCCGCCGAGGGCGAAGAAGTCGTCGTGGATGGACACCGACTCGCGTGCAAGCACAGCGCTCCACAGCTCGACCAGGGTCGCTTCCACGGCATCCCGTGGCGCGCCGCCGGCGGCCTGTTCGCGCTGCACTGCGGCGGGCTGCGGCAGGTTTTGCCGGTCCACCTTGCCGTTGGCCAGGCGTGGCAATTCGGCCAGCTCAATAAAGACGGCGGGCAGCATATAGTCCGGTAATTGCGCAGCCAGCTGCTGACGCAGGGCGTCCGCTTGGATCGGCTTGGCCGGCACCAGATAGGCGACCAGCCGTTGGCCTTCACCGTTGGCGGCCGGCTGGGCCAGCACCACGGCGTCGCGCAGCTCGACGCAGGCTTTGAGGCTGGCTTCGATTTCCCCCAGCTCGACGCGGAAACCGCGAATCTTCACCTGGTTGTCGATGCGCCCGAGGAATTCGACCCGCCCGCCCGGCAGCAGGCGCGCGCGGTCGCCGGTGCGGTACAGGCGGCTGCCGTCGGCGGCGAAGGGGTTCGGGATAAAGCGTTCGGCGCTCAGCCGCGGTTGGCCCAGATAGCCGCTGGCCACGCCGGCGCCGCCCACGTACAGCTCGCCGGCGGCGCCCAGGGGCAGGGGGTCGAGATAGCGATCCAGCACCTGCACCGACACGTTGGCCAGGGGCGCGCCCACAGGCACTAAGCCGGACAGGCTCGGTTCGAGGTGCTCCAACTCATGGCTGAGGCAGCCGACCGTGGTCTCAGTCGGGCCGTAGTGGTTGACGATGCGGCAGCCCGGCGCGAGTTTTTTAAGGCTTTGTACCAATGCCAGATCCAGCCCTTCACCGCCCAGCACCAGGCAGTGGCGCGGCAGCAGGCGCGCCGGTTCCGCGACCGCGAGTAGCGCCTTGAGGTGTGAGGGCACGATTTTCAGGCAGTCCACCGGTTGCGCCGCGAGGCTCGCAGCCAGGGCTTCCGGGTCGCTGGCCAGGGTTTCATCGAGCAGGCGCAGGCTGCGGCCGCTAAGCAGCGCGCCGAACCAGGCGGTGTAGCCCAAATCCGCCGCCACCGTGGCCAGCGCAGTAAGGCTGGCGTCGGCCGGCAATTGCAGGGCGCGCAGCACGCCGTCGACGTAATGGATCAGGTTGCCCTGGGTCACCACCACGCCCTTGGGCGCGCCGGTGGAGCCAGAGGTGTAGATCAGATAGGCCGGTTGCGCGGGATGAACCGCCCGGATCGCCCGGCGCGGTGCGTCGGGCAGGGTGTCCGGGGCGTCGAGATCCAGCCAATGAACTGCGCCCAGCTCGGTCGGTGCCGCGCCCTGGCCCACCACCAACGCCGCGCCGCTGTCGCCGAGCATATGCAGGCGGCGCGCGGCGGGCAGGGCCGGGTCGAGGCAGAGGTAGGCGGCGCCGGCTTTCCAACTGGCGAGCATGGCGGTAAGCAGGGCCATGCCGCGCGGCAAGGCGAGTGCGACCACGCCGCCGGCACCCAGGCCGGCGGCCTGAAAACGCTCGGCCAGACGGCTGGCGGCTTGGTCCAGCTCGGCGTAGCTCAGGCTGGCGTCGCCCTCGATCAGTGCCAGCCGTTGCGGGTGGGCCGCGACCTGCTGGGCAAAGGCGGCCACGGCGGTGGCGGCGCTCGGCGCGAGCGCTGGGCCGTTCAATCGTGACTGATCCTGGGGCGCGCAGACTGGCAACTCGCTTAGCCGTGCCGTGGGTCGGGCCGCGGCGGCGCGGGCGAATTCAACGAACTGCGCCGCCATACGGGCGATGCGCTCACCGTGGAACAGCTCGCTGCTATAGCGCCATTGGGCTTGCAGCCGTTGGCCGTCATCCTGCCAGCGCAGGTTCAACTCGTTGGCCGCGCCGCGCTGGGTGGCGAGGTGCTCGCGCAGGCTGAAGCGCGCCAGCGCGGCCTCGCGGCGGTTGGGCATATAGGTGAGCATATGGCGGAACAGCGTCGGGCTGGCGGCCGCTTCCTGGATGCGCGCGAGCGGCAGGCGGCGATGGCGCAATCCTTCGCGCAGCTGCTTGGCGCCGCTCTGCAGGCAGTCGTCCAGGCGTGGATTGCCTTTGAGGCGGGCGCGCAGCGGGATGGCGTTGAGGGTGTAGCCGATCAGCTGTTTGTACTTGGCCTTATGCCGATCCATGGTCGGGGTACCGATGAGGAAATCGTCCTGATCGCTCTGGCGGTGCATAAACACCTGGAACAGTCCCGCGAGCAGGGCGAACAGGCTGATATTCAGTTGTTCGGCCAACGCGCGCAGGGCCTGGCTCTCTTCGTGACTCAGCCATTGCTCGAATTCTTCGCCGGTGTAGCTCAGGCTGCGTGGACGCGGCAGGTCCGGGGTCAATTCCAGCGGCGCCGGCGCGTCGGCCAGGCGCTCTTTCCAGAAGCTGGCCAGCGCGTCGTTGCTCTCGCCGCCCTGCATCTCGCGTTGTTCGGCCAGCCAGTCGAAATAGCGGCCGGGTTCCGGCAGTGGCAGGGGTTGGTCGTTTTCCAACGCTTCATAGACGGCGAACATCAGCTCTAGCGCCCACTCCACGCTGAAGAAGTCGCCGCTGATGTGGTGGAACACCGCGCACATATGCAGCTGCGGACCGCTGGCGGTCTGGTTGTGCAACAGGCGCAGGCGGCAGACCTGACCCCGCTCCAGCTCGAAGGGCAGATCGGCTTGGTGTTCCAGCCAGGCACGCACATCAGCCTGGTTCAGATTCTCGACCTGTTGGGTCGCAACATCCGCTTCGATACGCGCCGGCTGGACCATCCACAACTGGCCGTCTTCCTCCTCATAGCCGCAGTGCAGGGCCTCGCAATGGGCCAGCACCAGGGCGAAGGCGGCGCACAGGTGCTCCGGGTCCAGCTCGGCGCGCAGCTCGCGGGCCAGCACCATGTTGTAGGCCGGGCTCGTTGGATTGAGCCGGTGGAAGGTCCACAGGGCCTGTTGGCCTGGGCTGGCGAGGTGGCGTTGGAGAGTGGTCATAGCACCTGCTCCTGCGCCGGCTCGGCCATGGCGACTATGACCTTGCGCGCGCCCTTGAAGCTGGCGCGGCCGTGGGCCACCAGCATGTTGTCGAGCATCAGCACGTCGCCCTGCTGCCAGGGGAAGCGCAGGGTGCAGTCGTCCAGCACGCCGCGGATTTCCGCCAGGGCGCTGTCCTCCAGCGGCGAGCCGTCGCCGTAATAGACGTTGCGCGGCAGGTCGAGCGGGTCCTCGACCACCGCCAGCAGGCCCTCGCGCACGGCGGGGGCGAGGTTGGAGACGTGGAACAGGTGCGCCTGGTTAAACCAGACGTTCTCAGCGGTGTGAGGATGGCGGGCCACCGCTTGGCAGACCTGGCGGGTGCGCAGCTCGCCATCGTCCTTCCATTCGAAGTCGATGCGCTTGGCGCGGCAGAAAGCCTCCACCACGTGGCGGTCTTCGCTGTTAAAGGCTTGCTCCCACGGCAGGTCGAGGCCGTTGCCGTAGTTGCGCACGTACATCAGGCGCTTGTCGGTGAAGCGCTGGCGCAGGGCGGGGTCGATACGATCGTGGATCAAGCGGCTGTCGGCTATCGGCGTTTCGCCGCCTTCGCTGCTGGGCTGAACGCAGTGGAACCAGATTTTCAGCGGCCACTGCAGGGTGTAGGACTGCTCGTTGTGCAGCGGTATGACTTGGTGCGCCGGGTATTCGGTGGAGGTGTAGACGCCTTGCTCGACCGCCTTGCGCGGGGTTGAGCCGAATTCGTAACTCAACAGTTCATGGCCGAAACTGCGCACCAGCTGCTGGAACGCTTGCTCGCCCAGCACATCGAAGCCACGCAGCAATAGCCCGCCGACCTTATGCAGTCGGGTTCTGGCGAGTTCAGGCAAAGCGGCAAGGCTGGCCGCGTGATTCGCTCCCGGCTGTACCAGCAGCGGCAATGACGAATCCGCCAGTAGTGGTTGCACGCTGAGATCGTATTCGCGCGCAGCTGTCATCCCCATGAGTCGCCCCTTCCTTAGTGATATTCGTTGCGTGCGAAGCAGGAGAGCCGTGAAAGCCCTGCTAAACGCCTCGGTCGTTGCGGCGGGAGTCTAACGGAATTATTCGCTAAATGTAATGATAGCAATTATCACTTGTATTGGGTTGTGTTTAGATACGACCCAACACAAGGCGTGAAGCCTTGGTCAACTATCTATGCCTGCCAAATTAAGGAAGCAAAAATGAGCTGGGACAGTCCTGACACCCGTTTTCTGGTGGTGATTAATCACGAAGAGCAGTACTCCATCTGGCCGGACTACAAGGAGCTGCCGGAGGGCTGGCGCGCGCTCGACAAGCAGGGCAATAAAGAAGAGTGCCTGGCCTATATCGAGTCGACATGGACCGACATGCGCCCCTTGAGTTTGCGCCAGGCCCTGCAGGCGCAAGGGCAGGGTTGATGTCAGCTTCCCCGAGCTCCTGGTTTTCGCTGCTGCCAGGCAAGGCGCCGGCCGTGCTGCGCCTGTACTGCTTCCCCTATGCGGGGGCCGGGCATACGGTGTTTCAGCATTGGCGGGCTTGGCTGGCCGAAGACATCGAACTGGCTCTGATCAAGTTGCCGGGGCGTGGCGCGCGGTTCTGCGAACCTCAGGCCGCTTCGCTCGACGAGTTGGCCTGCGCGCTGGCGCAAGCGATCGAAAACGCGGACGAGGCGCCCGAGCACTTCGCCTTCTTCGGCCATAGCATGGGCGCCCTGTTGGCGTTCGAGACGGCGCGAGCCTTGCAGAAACGCGGCTGGTCGCCGAGCGCCTTGCTGGTTTCTGCCCGCACCGCACCCTCAGCCCACGGCTGGCGCGAGCGTCTGTCCGATCTGCCGGACGCGGCCTTTCTCGAACACATTCGCAGCATGAACGGCCTGCCCCAGGAGGTGCTCGACAACCCGGAATGGCTGGCGTTGTTCCTGCCGATCATTCGCGCCGATTTCGCCCTCTGCGAGAACTATCGCTATCGACCAGGGCTGCCGCTGACCTGCCCGATTGAGGTGCTGGCCGGTCGGGACGATGCCAGTGTGCCCCTGCCACTGCTCGAGGGTTGGGCCGGCGAGACCCGCGCAGGTTGCACTACGCGGATTTTCCCAGGCGGCCACTTCTATTTATTTGAGCGTGAAAAACAGTTGCTAGCGCTGATTCAGCGGCAGCTGCATGTGCAGCACAAGGTTTGCCATGCAGCTGTCTGAGCGCGAGGTACAGCTCTGGCTGGTGCCGTTGGACGAGGGCGCATTGCGGCTGGCCGAACTGACTGCCGATGAGCAGGCGCGTGCCGAGCGTTTTCGCTGTCCGCAGGCTCGCGCTGCCTTTATCCAGACGCGGGCGGCCCTGCGGCGCTTGCTCGGACGCTACCTCGACTTACCGCCCTTAGCCATAGTGCTGAGTTACGGCGCTCAGGGTAAACCTCGACTCGACGCCGGGATGGGCGCGCTGCAGTTCAATGTCAGCCATAGCCACCGGCTGGCCTTGATCGCCATCTCGCAGGCACCGGTCGGCGTAGACCTGGAGTGGCTGCAAGCCGACCTCGACTGGCGTGAACTGGCGCCGGTCTGCTGTCACTCCACCGAGCTGGCCGACTTGCACGCGGCGACCGACAGCGAAGGGCGGGCTCACCTACTGCGCCTGTGGACCGCCAAGGAAGCCTATCTGAAGGCCCGTGGCGAAGGCCTTAGCCTGCCGCTTACGGCCATCCGCCTGAATGTCACCGCAGAAGGCTGGCAGCCTAGCATTGAGGCACCTTGGGACGATGGCCAAGGCTGGTGGCTGCAGCCTTTGCAATTGCCCTCCGGCTACGTTAGCTGCATAGCCACACCCTTTATTGATCCGCTGATTGGTCTCCGATCCTTGACCGAGTCGGCGCTTACTCGTTGGGCCATTGGTCCAACTACCCCCACGTTTTCTGTCACACCTTAGGGAGAACTCAGCATGGAATGTATCCAGAACCTGCACCCGTCCAGCGCCACCTTTACCCTCGAGCATTTTCGCCAACAAGGCCCGCGCGAGCTGAACAGCAACGCCTATTTACAGCGTCAGGCTGCCCGTGAATCCAACGCGCGCTCCTATCCGCGGCGCATTCCCCTGGCGCTGCAGGAGGCCCATGGCCTCTATGTGCGCGACACCCAAGGGCAGCTATTTATGGATTGCCTGGCCGGTGCCGGCACCCTGGCGCTGGGGCACAATCACCCGGTGGCCATTGCCGCCATGCGCCAGACCCTCGACTCTGGCTTGCCCTTGCACACACTGGACCTGACCACGCCGGTCAAGGATAGGTTCGTCGAAGAGCTGTTCGCCGCCTTGCCCGAACGCTTCGCCCGCCATGCGCGCATCCAGTTCTGCGGCCCGTCGGGGGCCGATGGCATCGAGGCGGCGCTCAAACTGGCCAGAACTGCCACCGGGCGCAAACCGATACTGTCGTTCTCCGGCGGCTATCACGGCATGACTCACGGGGCTCTAAGCCTGATGGGGAATCTGGGGCCTAAGCTGGCGCTGGGCGCAGCGATGGCGGAGGTGCAGTTCTTGCCTTATCCCTACGATTATCGCTGTCCCTTCGGCCTGGGCGGCGAGGCGGGGATAGACGCCGGCCTGCACTATATCGAACAGTTGCTGAGCGACCCGGAATCCGGTGTGTTGCCGCCGGCAGCCGTGGTGGTGGAAGTGGTGCAGGGCGAGGGTGGGGTGATTCCTGCGCCCGTGCGTTGGTTGCAGGGCCTGCGCCAAGTGACCCGCAAGCATGGCGTGGCACTGATTATTGACGAGGTGCAAACTGGCCTGGGCCGCACCGGTCGGCTGTTTGCCTTTGAACATGCCGATATCGAGCCGGACATTCTGGTGCTCTCCAAAGCCATTGGCGGTGGTTTGCCATTGTCGGTAATGCTCTACCGGGAAGAGCTGGATACCTGGAAACCGGGTGCCCATGCCGGCACCTTTCGTGGCAATCAACTGGCCATGGCTGCCGGTGCCGCGACTCTGCGATATATCCTCAGCGAAGATCTGCCGACTCACGCCGACGCCATGGGTGAACGCCTGATGGGGCAACTACGTCAGCTGCAAGCCGACTACCCATGCATCGGCCAGGTGCGGGGTCGCGGTTTGATGGTCGGGGTGGAAATCGTCGGCGAGCTGGCGGCCGGCAGCCGCGTTCCGCCGGTCAACGCGGCGTTGGCGCAGGCCATACAACGTCAGTGTTTACGTCTCGGCGTTATCCTGGAGTTGGGCGGCCGCCACGGTGGCGTGGTGCGCTTCCTGCCGCCGCTGATGATCCAGCCTGAAGAGATTGATCTATTGGTCGAGCGCTTCCATCTTGCCCTCGATAGCGCTTTGGCGGAGTTGACGAATAGGGCGCTGCACATCGCATAAATCAAAATCAGGGCTGTGCGCTTCATCCACGGCAGTTCGTGAGGGCTGCCGATTCAGACCCTCGAGCGGTTGAGGCACGGTGGAGGGTTAATCCTGTTGCCGGGCATCGCGCTGGAGTTGAAATACAAAGCGTTCGATCTGGCGTTGAGCCAAACCCTCCACGCGGAAAAACCGCAATCCGGCAAAGGTGATGTCGAGCTTGTCTTGGTAGCTTGTGTAGCGCAGCTCTACCGCAGTGGTAATCGAACCGAAGGGTAACTGCAGGGTGAGCTGTTCGTAGACCTGTCCTGGTTGCAGGCGGTTATTCAAGTCGCCTTGAAAACGCAGTTTGCAGCCCGTGGCGGACATGTCCAGTAACTGGCCTTTAATGCCTTTGCTTAGCTTGTTGCCGGCCAGTTCGATGCCAATCGATGGGCCTTGCTTAAGCTTGGCCCGAAAGGCATTACGGCGCTGGTGATAAATCACTTCGGCGGGCAATGCGCTCCAGTAGCAGCGAGAACCTTCCAGCTCGCCGATTTGAACTTTTTGTTCGCATTTCCACGCAATACGCACGCCTTCATGGAAGCCTTCAACATAGAAGCTTTCGCCGTTCTGGATAAAGCGCTCGCCATCATTTGGCACTAGCTCATCGAGTGCCAGCAGCCCGCGCTCGCGATTAACTTCGACAAGGTAGCTTTGGAAGTGTTGGCTGCGCTCGGGGAAGCTAATCACTAACGGATCATGGCTCTGCTGCAGTTGGCGCAGGTTGGCGAAAACCTCTGCTGCGGTCTTTAGCGTCTTGGGCGGCTGCTCGCCGGTGCTTTCGGTGAAGGGGGTTGACACGGTCCGGAACACTCCAGGCACAAAAATAATCGGCTCTAGCATACTGGCATTAAGCCGGCATGTCCTCGCGCCTGTTGTTTTTAGGCCTGACTGAGCGGGCGCTGGTGGGCGATTCTAGCGGTACTGCCGCGGCTGTCATAGAGGCTTGGGGTTTCGTTGCCGCGTAGAATCCCCAGGACACTGCCAACTGTTGACTGGTTGGCGCGAATGAGTCGGCCATTGCGCAAGTTGGCTGACTGGCATTGTTCGAGCAATGTACCGAGTTCATCGCTACGGGTGAGCAATTCAGCGCCTAGCGCGGACTGTGCTGCCAGCTGTTGCAGGCCCGCGAGGTCGGCCGTTAATTGCAAGCTGAGGAGCCGCTGGCTGCGCTGGCGACCATGCTGATCGAGCTGGCTAAGCAGTGGCAGTTTGGCGCTGAGAATTTGATCGAGATGGGCTAAGTCACGCTCACCAAGAGCGGCAAACTCAGCCTGAATAAGTTCAAGCAGTTGTTGAGCTATACCGATGTCGTCATGCAACTGTTGTAGGAATTCGGTGTCGTGCATGTTGGGCTCTGGGGAGTTGGGCGTCCAATGGCCCCAGCGCAGCCCTTAGACTAGCGCTGGGATTCGAAGTCGAGCAATTTGCTGGCAACGCGCTGGTTATCTACCTGGTAGCTGCCATCACTAATTGCTTGCTTTAAACGTGCGACCTGCTCTTTGTTGACTGATGGCAGGTCGCGCAGTTTGTCCGTGACCTTTTGCAGGTGTTGCGCTTCGCTGCTCAATTGCACCGATTCGCCACTTTTTGCCGCGCTCGGCTGAGCCGCTGCGGTGCTCGCCTGGGTGGCTTTGCCGGCGCTCGACTCATCACTGACGGTACTCGACTGAGCGGTGCCAGCGCGACCGCTGCCGCTAGGGCCGCTGACGTTGTTGGGGCGGTTGAAGTCGATAACCATGATGCAAAACCTCGAACAGTGTTTGGACGCTTGTCTAGCTTTTCGGCGGTGGTGAAGAAAACTTTAGGGAAAAATTTTCAATCACTCATCTAGTGTAGGAAATCACTGGCTGATTGCGCTACAAGATTCATGCCTACATGGGGGCTTCCACCTGGCCGGGGCCCGTTACTCGGACTCTAATTGAGCGCCCTGAGCCTTGGTTACGTACCCGGATTTGCTCACCTAGAGCGCCATCGGTAAGCGCCTCACCCGTCATGCGTACGCTGATACCGGCGCTGCGAGCGGTTATGACTACGTGGTCGCCTTTACGAATTACTTCGGCTTGCTGCAGGTGCGCGGGGGCGAGCACCTGGTCAGTCAGCAATTGTCGCGTCAGTTTTTTGTCGACTGCCTGCTCAATGCTGGTCAGGTAACCCTGGTTAAGTAGGCCTACGTCGCGCTCAACCAGTTTTAAGTCGGTCTCGCTGAGTACGGTTGCGCGCTTGAGTGGCCTGCTGGCGATTAATACGCTGCGGTAAATATGTACCTGTCCTGGGACAAAAATGGTCCAGGGGTTCGTGCCTTCGCAACGCACCTTGATGGTGACTCGCCCTACCGGTTGCGCTGGACTTTCCAGCGCTGTGCTTAGGGCTTTGTCACAGACGGGTAGGCGCAAGCGCGGGTCCAGTTGATGAATTTCAATCTCATGTCGCGCTTGAATTTCGCTACGCTGCAAATAGTCGCTAACGGCTTGTTCAAGAAATTGCTGGCCGCTGCCGATAAGTTGTTCAGGCAGCGTTGCCTCTGCCGTCGTGCTGCCCGGCTGATACGCCGCGCCGAGTAACGCAGGCAAAACAAGGGATAACTGGCAAGCTGCCAGTAAACGTCGGAAAAATGTCGGTTTGATTTTCATCACTATTGAAAAGCAAGGCCCGTGCCGCCTGCTACTCTGGGTGGTACGTCCGCAGACTTAAATGTAAGGAGTCAGGGCATGGCCGGTGTAATGGATTCGGTTAACCAGCGAACACAGCTGGTGGGGCAAAACCGTCTTGAGTTGCTGTTGTTTCGCCTCGCAGGCAATCAGCTGTATGGGATAAATGTGTTCAAGGTGAAGGAGGTGCTGCAGTGCCCCAAACTCACCATCATGCCTAAATCCAGTCGCGTGGTCCGCGGGGTGGCGAGTTTGCGCGGTGGCACTATCCCTATCCTTGATTTGGCTATAGCCACGGGTGGGACGGGGCTGGAAGATCTTAAAAGCAGCTTCGTGATCATTACTGAATACAACACCAAGGTTCAGGGGTTTCTGGTGCGCTCGGTTGAGCGGATCGTCAACATGAACTGGGAAGAGATCCATCCGCCACCCAAGGGCACTGGGCGCGATCACTACTTAACGGCAGTGACGCGGGTTGATAATCAGCTGGTGGAAATCATCGATGTGGAGAAAATCCTCGCGGAGGTGGCACCGACTTCTGAGGTGATCTCTGAGGGCGTGGTAGACGTCGCGACCCAGGCTAAGGCGGTGACCAAGCGTGTGCTGATTTGCGATGACTCATCGGTGGCGCGTAAGCAGGTTATTCGTTGCCTTGAAACCATTGGGGTTGAGGTGGTGGCGCTCAATGATGGACGGGCGGCTTATGATTACCTGCGCAGCATGGTCGCGGAAGGCAAGCAGCCCGAGCGTGAGCTGCTGATGCTGATTTCCGATATTGAGATGCCGGAAATGGACGGTTACACCCTGACCGCTGAAATTCGTGCTGACCCGCGCATGCAGAAATTGCATATCATCCTGCATACTTCGCTTTCTGGGGTGTTTAACCAGGCAATGGTGAAAAAGGTGGGTGCCGATGACTTTCTGGCTAAGTTTCGCCCTGACGAATTGGCGGCGCGAGTGGTTGCGCGGATCAATGCGGCAGATGGGGACTGAGGGCTTGGCTCTCAGTAATACATATGAGCGGTGAGGCGTCCTTAGTGACTTCAGGTAATCTGGATTTCGAGCAGTTCCGTGTCTTCCTGGAAAAAGCCTGTGGTATTTTGCTGGGCAGCAACAAGCTTTATCTGGTGTCTAGTCGGCTCAATAAGCTGATGGAGCAGCAAGGCATCAAGACCTTGGGTGAGCTGGTGCAGCAGATGCAGGGACAGCCGCGCAGCGGTTTGCGAGAACAGGTGGTCGATGCCATGACTACCAACGAAACCCTGTGGTTTCGTGATACCTATCCCTTCGAAGTGCTAAAAAATCGTGTGATGCCTGAGTTGCTTAAAGCCAACTCCGGGCAGCGCTTGCGTATCTGGTCGGCGGCGTGTTCTTCGGGGCAAGAACCTTATTCGCTGTCGATGACGGCCGAAGAATTTGAGCGCAGCAATCTGGGCCAGCTTAAGGCTGGCATGCAAATTGTTGCCACTGACCTGTCCGGTTCAATGCTGACCGCCTGTAAATCGGGTGAGTACGACAGCTTGGCAATGGGCCGCGGCTTGTCGCCGGAGCGCTTGCAGAAATACTTCGATCCCAAAGGTCTGGGTCGTTGGGCGATTAAGCCGGCGATTAAGGCGAGGGTTGAGTTTCGTGCGCTTAACTTGCTCGACAGCTACGCAAGCCTTGGCAAGTTCGACGTGGTGTTTTGCCGCAACGTGTTGATTTACTTCTCGGCGGAAGTGAAGAAGGACATCTTGTTACGCATTCATGGCACGTTAAAACCTGGCGGTTATCTGTTCCTGGGCGCCTCAGAGGCGCTCAATGGCTTACCGGACCATTATCAAATGGTCCAGTGCAGCCCTGGGATTATTTATAAAGCCAAGTAAGGCGATTGCGTTGCACAAAAATGAAGGCTTCGGCCTTCATTTTTTTGCCCCAGTAAAAGCCCTGAAGCTTTGCCGCTTAGGCTGAACGAAGCGGAAAGGCTTTGCCGCTTGGCTGGGCTGAAGATGCCATTAATTTTTTAAGTTATTGAAATATAACGAATAAATTTTATGGCATAAGCTTTGCTTTGTGTTGATCAGGCACATTCAGGCAAGGTCTTCAGACCATGAACATTAGCTTCGCTTCCGCACTCGGTATTCACGATAAGGCCCTTAGCTTTCGCGCTCAGCGGGCTGAGGTGTTGGCTAACAATATGGCCAATGCCGATACGCCGGGTTTCAAGGCGCGCGATCTGGATTTTGCCTCGGTACTTGCAGAGCAGAGTGGCAAAGCCCAGGGCGGACAGTTTCAACTCAATCGCAATAATAGCCGGCACATCGAAGTCGATGGTTTTCCGGTAGGCGATTCAAGCCTGCTGTATCGCACCCCGGCGGCGCCATCGCTGGACCAGAACACCGTCGATTTGCAGCTGGAGCAGGCGAGCTATGCGGAAAACTCGGTGCAGTTTCAGGCCAGTTTTACCCTGCTCAATAGCAAGTTTAAAGGTCTCATCGGCGCGATACGCGGCGAATAACGGAGAGTCCAGTCATGTCACTAGCCAGTGTATTTAATATCGCCGGGACCGGCATGAGTGCCCAGAGCACTCGGCTTAATACCATCTCCAGCAATATCGCCAACGCCGAGACTGTGTCTTCAAGTGTGGATAAGACTTACCGCGCGCGGCATCCGGTATTTGCCACGATGTTTCAAGGCGCGCAGCAGGGCAGTGACTCGCTGTTTGCCGATCAGGATCAGGCAGGCGCCGGCGTGCAGGTGTTGGGTGTGATTGAAGATCAAAGCAGTCTGACGCCGCGCTATGAGCCTAATCATCCGGCCGCCGATGCCAGTGGTTATGTCTATTACCCCAACGTCAACGTGGTTGAGGAGATGGCCGACATGATTTCCGCCAGCCGGGCCTTTCAGACCAACGTTGAAATGATGAATACCGCCAAGCAGATGATGCAGCGTGTACTGACCCTGGGCCAGTAAACCGCGAATGAGGGATGACCATGAGCATCGATAGCACTAATGCCACAGGCACGGTTCTTGACCAGTATCAACTCAAGAGCGCGGCTCCGGCGAATAAGGAGCTGGGCAAAAATGAGTTTCTTAATCTGCTGGTTGCCCAGTTGAATAATCAGGACCCGCTGTCGCCGCAAGACAACGGCGCCTTTATCGCTCAGTTGGCGCAGTTCAGCCAAGTGGAGGGGATTGGCAAGCTGAACACCAGCATGGAGTCGCTGGTCTCCGGCTATCAGTCTTCGCAGGCGTTACAGGCATCCTCTTTGGTGGGGCGCAAGGTGATAGTGCCGACCGATAAGGCGGTGGTGGATACCAAGGAAACCTTCAAGGCGAGCCTGGCGCTGCCGGTCAGCAGTAGCAATGTCTATGTCAACGTCTACGACAATGCCGGCGCCTCGGTGAGTCGGGTCAATCTGGGCGCCCAGGCGGCCGGTAATGTCAGCTTTATGTGGGACGGCAAAGACGCCAGCGGCAAGTTATTGCCGCCCGGCACTTACAAGTTTCAAGCGCAAGCCAGTTACGGTTCGGAGACCAAAGGCCTTAGCACCATGTTGCCGGCTAACGTCGATAGCGTCACCCTGGGGCAGAACGGCGGTGAGTTGATGCTCAATCTCGCCGGCCTTGGCAGTATTGGATTGTCCAAAGTTCAGGTCATCGGTCAGTAAGCTAGCCGTTATCAGTGCCGGCGCTACCGGCCAAGGAGTCATCTCATGTCATTTAACGTCGGTCTTAGTGGTCTGCGGGCGGCAACCAGTGACTTGAACGTCACCGGCAATAACATCGCCAACGCCGGTACCGTTGGCTTCAAGCAATCGCGTGCCGAGTTTGCGGACGTGTATGCGGCGCAAACCGTGGGGGGAGGGGCAAATCCTGTCGGCAGCGGGGTGCTGCTGGCGGGGGTTTCGCAATTGTTCAAACAAGGCAACACCAACAACACCCAGAACGGTTTGGATCTGGCGATTAACGGCAATGGTTTTTTTCAAACCAGCAACAACGGTGATGTTAGCTACACCCGTGCCGGCTATTTCGGCACCGATAAAGAAGGTTTTGTGGTGAATAACTTCGGTTATAACTTGCAAGGCTATGCGGTGGACGTGAATGGCAATTTGCAAAACGGTGTGGTCAGTGATTTGCGGGTTCAGACCGCCAGTCAGGCCCCGAAGGCCACCACTCAAATGGATCAAAGTTTTAACTTGAACTCGACCAATCAGATTCCGACCAACCTGACCTTCGACCCTAACGACCCCACCAGTTACAACTCGGCGACCTCGACCAATATTTATGACTCACAGGGTAACTCCCATGTATTGACTCAGTATTTTCTGAAAACCGGGCCCAATGTCTGGCAGATGAATACTTTGATTGATGGGCGTAATCCGCTTGATCCGACTCTGACCACGCCCTTTACTGCGGGCTTGACCTTCAGTACTGCGGGGTTATTAACCGCGCAAACCTCGACCGATTTCACTGTTAATGCGGTGGATGGCACCCTGGATATGACTAACTGGGTGCCGGCCGCCCCGAATACGGCGATTCCGCCGGTTTGGAGTAGTAATGGCGCATCCGCCAGTGCGACTGGGGTGAATATTGATTTACGCACCGCGACCCAGTTTTCCAGTACTTTCGCCGTCAGCAGTGTGACCCAAGATGGCTATACCACCGGCCAGTTATCCGGGCTCGAGGTGGATGACACCGGGATCATGTTCGCCCGCTACACCAATGGTCAGTCGAAAATTCAAGGCCAGGTGGTATTGGCCAACTTTGCCAATCAGCAGGGTTTGACTCCGGTGGGCAAAACCGCCTGGATTCAGTCGTTTGAATCCGGCGAGCCGGTGGTGGGGACGCCCCGCAGCGGCACCTTGGGGGCGCTGCAGTCGGGTGCGCTGGAGGACTCCAACGTCGAGCTGTCGGACCAGCTGGTGAACCTGATCGTTGCGCAGCGTAACTACCAGGCCAACGCCAAGACCATCGAGACTGAGAGCGCTATTACTCAGACCATTATCAATCTGCGTTAAGAGTCTGCTCAAGGCCTGCTGGCTTGGCCATGCAGCGTTGAAAGCAGGCTCGGGCGCTCATTTACTACTTGTAAACTCCGCTTCCTCGCCTGTTTTACTCGCTGCACTCGCCCTGCGGGCCAGCCTTTGGCTGTTACTCCGCTTCGCTGCGTAGCGCCTTGCCTGACCTGCGCTCGCGACGGCCTAGAGCCGATTCTAAGCTTCTGCAACACCTCTCACGCCTGCGGCAAGCACTTTGCCGCAGGCGGCAGTCACTGGCCGTCGGCTCACCTCAATAAGCCCCGAAAGGGGTTTTGTTGTTTTGTTAAATTTATATTTTTCAATTGCTTACGAAATATTTTTGCTATGGCATAGGGATTGCTTTGTTAGTGCTAACAGAGCAGCGGGCGATCAGCGCCCACCCGAGGAGGCAAGCCATGGACAAAATGTTGTACGTCGCCATGACCGGCGCCAGCCAGAACACATTGGCCCAGCGCGCCCACGCCAATAACTTGGCGAACGTCTCGACCAGTGGCTTTCAGCGCGATTTCGAACAGGCCCGTTCAATGCCCTTGTTCGGTGAGGCGCTGCCCACTCGGGTGTATGCCATGACCGAGCGGCCAGGCACCGACTTCACCGCCGGCGCCCTGCAGGAAACCGGTAGTGATCTGGATGTTTCCGTTCAGGCGGATGGCTGGTTGGCCGTGCAGGCCCCGGACGGCAGCGAAGCCTATGTGCGCAGCGCCAGCCTAAAGGTCGACGCTCTGGGCATGCTGCGCACCGGCAGTGGTTTGCCGGTGATGGGCAATGGTGGGCCGATAGCGGTGCCGCCTGAGCAGAAAATCGAAATCGGCCAAGACGGCACCATCAGCATTCGCGCCCTCGGCGAGGGGCCGAGTGTGATTGCCGAAGTTGACCGTCTCAAGCTGGTCAAGCCTGACCTCAAACAGATGGAGAAGGGCGCCGACGGCATGATCCATTTCAAGGGTGTCGGCCAGCTGCAGGCCGACGCTACCGTGCGGCTGGACTCCGGCTTCTTGCAGGCCAGCAACGTTAATGCGGTCGAGGAGATGACGGCGATCCTGTCGCTGTCCCGTCAATTTGAACTGCATATCAAGATGATGCGCACCGCCGAAGACAATGACACGGCGATGGCGCGGGTTTTGCAGATTAGTTAATAAATCGGGCTAATTACCAGCGCGAGGCGCCGTGAAACTGGCGCTCGAGGAGAATCACTATGATGCCTGCACTGTGGGTCAGTAAAACCGGATTGGCCGCTCAGGACATGAACCTGACGACTATTTCCAACAACTTGGCCAACGTCTCGACCACCGGCTTTAAGCGTGATCGTGCCGAGTTCCAGGACTTGCTCTATCAGATTCGTCGCCAGCCTGGCGCGCAGTCGAGCCAAGACACTCAGCTGCCGACCGGGTTGCAGTTGGGTACCGGGGTGCGGATTGTTGGCACCTCTAAGTTGTTCACTCAGGGTGGCCTGCAAACCACCGAGCAGCCTTTGGATATGGCGGTCAATGGCCGCGGGTTTTTCCAGATTTTGCAGCCTGACGGCACTGTGTCTTATACCCGCGACGGCAGTTTTCACCTCGATTCCAACGGTCAGATGGTGACCTCTCAGGGCTTTTCCCTTGAGCCTGCGATTGTCTTGCCGGCCGAGGTGCAGACCTTGACCGTGGGTGAGGATGGCACTGTATCGGTGACCGTTAGCGGCAATCCGACGCCGCAGGTGGTGGGCAATATTCAGACCGCCGACTTCGTTAACCCGGCGGGCTTGCAGGCAATCGGCAATAACCTGTTTTTGGAAACCGGTGCCAGCGGCGCGCCACAAGTCGGTACTCCCGGCCTGACCGGTTTGGGCCCGGTGCTGCAGAACACCCTGGAGAACTCCAACGTCAGCGTGGTTGAGGAGCTGGTCAATATGATCACCACCCAGCGCGCCTACGAGATGAATTCCAAGGTCATTTCCACCTCTGACCAGATGCTCGGTTTCCTTAGTCAGAATCTTTAATCGTAGGGTGGGTTAGCCAGTCGCGGCGTAACCCACCATTGGCATCGCAAGGTGTCGCCATGCAACTGAGGTAGTAGCGATGAACCGGCTAATGACTGTACTGATCACCCTTGGCGCTGTGGCTTTGAGTGGCTGTGTGGCGCCGGTGGCAAAGCCCAATGATCCTTATTTTTCGCCGGTCATGCCGCGCACGCCCCTGCCGGCGGCGCAGAACAACGGCGCTATTTTTCAGCCAGGCTTTGCCAGCAACCTGTATGACGATCGCAAGGCGTATCGGGTTGGCGACATCATCACCATCACCCTGAATGAAAAAACCCAGGCGAGCAAAGGCGCTAACTCCAAAATTGCCAAGGACAGCACGGCGAAAATGGGCCTGACGTCGTTGTTTGGTAGCGGCGTTTCGGTGGATAACCCAGATTCCGACCTTAATCCGTTGAGTGCCGCCAACCTCAATCTGGATGTGGGATACAGCGGTTCGCGCGACACCGAAGGCAAGAGCGTGGCGGCGCAAAGCAACAGCCTGAGCGGCTCGATCACCGTGACCGTGGCGGAAGTGCTGCCCAATGGCGTGCTCTCGGTGCGTGGCGAGAAATGGCTGACGCTCAATACCGGCGATGAACTGATGCGCATTGCCGGGCTGATTCGCCCCGACGATATCGCCACCGACAACACCGTGTCTTCGACCCGGGTGGCGGATTCACGCATCACCTATTCTGGCACCGGCGCCTTCGCCGATGCCAGTCAGCCGGGATGGCTCGACCGCATGCTCATCAGCCCGTTGTGGCCGTTCTAAGGTGCTGACCATGAAAACTTTATTGGTTGGGCTTGGCCTGCTGTTGCTGGCCACCGGTGCGCAGGCCGAGCGCCTGAAAGACCTGGCCAGTATCCAAGGCGTTCGGGCTAACCAATTGCTCGGCTACGGTTTGGTGGTTGGCCTCAATGGCACTGGCGATCAGACCACACAAACGCCTTTCACCCTGCAGACCTTCAATAACATGATGGCGCAGTTTGGTATCAAGGTGCCGGTCGGTGGCAACGCCCAGTTGAAAAACGTCGCTGCGGTGGCCCTGTATGCCGACCTGCCTGCGTTCGCCAGGCCCGGGCAAAGCATTGATGTCACGGTTAACTCGATCGGTAACGCCAAGAGCCTACGCGGCGGCAGCCTGTTGATGGCGCCACTGAAAGGCGTGGACGGCAACATCTACGCCATCGCCCAGGGCAGCTTGGTGGTTGGCGGCTTTGACGCCGAAGGCGCGGACGGCTCGAAGATCACCGTCAACGTGCCGTCTTCCGGACGCATTCCCAATGGCGCCAGCGTCGAGCGGCCAGTGCCGAGTGGTTTCGATCAGGGCAACACGTTAACGCTTAATCTCAATCGCGCCGACTTCACCACCGCCAAGCGCATCGTCGACAAGGTCAACGAACTGCTCGGGCCGGGTGTGGCGCAGGCGCTGGATGCCGGCTCGGTGCGGGTCAGTGCGCCGCTCGATCCGGGTCAACGGGTCGATTACCTGTCGATTCTGGAAAACCTCGAAATCGAGGCCGGGCAGGCGGTGGCCAAGATCATCATCAACGCCCGGACCGGCACCATCGTTATCGGTCAGAACGTGCGGGTGCAGCCGGCGGCCGTCACCCATGGCAGCCTGACGGTGACCATTACCGAGGAGCCGATCGTCAGCCAGCCGAATGCCTTGGCCGGTGGCGATACTGTGGTGGTGCCCAAGTCGAAGGTCAGTGCCGAGCAAGAACTCAAGCCGATGTTCAAGTTTGGCCCGGGCACCACACTGGATGAAATCGTCCGTGCGGTTAACCAGGTGGGCGCATCGCCAAGCGATTTGATGGCGATCTTGGAAGCCCTTAAACAAGCCGGCGCGCTGCAAGCCGACCTGATAGTAATTTGAGGTGCTGTTATGAACTCACGACTCAATGCTGGCGTTGGCGCCGCTCACGACTCCGGTGCTTTTACCGACCTTAACCGCCTCAATCAGCTCAAGGTTGGTAAAGACCGTGACAGCGAAGCCAATATCCACAAAGTGGCGCAGGAGTTTGAGTCGCTGTTTATGAATGAAATGCTCAAGGCCATGCGTAAGGCCGGCGATGTGGTGGGCGACGGCAATTTCATGAACAGTAATGAGAGCAAAGCCTACCGGGATATGTACGACCAGCAGTTGGCTGTGACCATGTCCAAGCAAAACGGTATCGGTTTGGCTGATGTGCTCGAGCGTCAGCTGGGCAAAACCCTGCGCCCAGGTGCTGCCCGGACTAATCCCTTTGCTCAGGTCGCCTCCGGCGTGCAACCGAACCGCTTGACCGGCGACGCGGCAGCATCTGCTGGTGCTGTGCACGATGATTCAAAACTGCTCAATCAACGCCGGCTGGCCTTGCCGGCACGTTTGGCTGATCGCTTGCTGGCCGGCATTGTGCCGCCGACTGCCGCCGCAGCTGGCCAGCCATTGGCGCAGAACGACTGGCTGGCAGCCAAGAGCTTTGCCGCACCAGCCGACAAAGCCCTGAGCATTAATGGCAGCGATGCCATTAGTGGCCGGCGCTTGGCCCAGCCACCGCTGGCGCCGGGCAAGGCAGCCTTTAGCTCGCCGCAAGAATTTGTCGCCACCATGTTGCCCATGGCCCAGGCCGCCGCCGAGAAAATTGGCGTCGATGCGAACTATCTGGTTGCCCAGGCGGCGCTGGAAACGGGCTGGGGCAAATCGATTATTCGCCAGCAGGACGGCAGCAGCAGTCATAACCTGTTCGGGATCAAGGCCCATAACAGTTGGCAGGGCGAGTCGGCGCGGGTGCTGACCACCGAATATGTTGACGGCAAGCCGACTAAAGAGTCCGCCTCGTTTCGTGCCTATGGCTCGTTCGAGCAAAGCTTCAATGACTACGTCAGCTTTTTGCAGAACAACGAGCGCTATGACAACGCGCTAGACTCTGCCGCCAACCCGAAAACCTTCGTCCGTGAACTGCAGCGCGCCGGCTATGCCACCGACCCTCAATACGCCAACAAAGTGGCGCAGATCGCCAAACAAATGCAAACCTATCAAGCAGTCGCGTCGGTAGACGTCGCGACGAGCAAGGGCTGAGGTTGAGCATGACTAACTTCCCACCTAATGCAGAGCTGCCATGCTCGCAGTCGCCAAGCTCGGAGGTGAGTCATGGCTGACTTGCTCAATATTGGCCTGTCCGGCCTGTCGGTCAACAAGACCGCGCTGGCGATTACCGGGCACAACATCAGCAACGTCAAGACCCCCGGATTTTCCCGGCAGGAAGCTGTGCAGGCGACCAATGTGCCGCAGTTCAGTGGCGGTGGTTATATAGGCTCCGGCAGCACCCTGGTGGACGTGCGGCGCATCTATAGCGATTTCTTGACCACCCAGGTGCGCAGCAGTACGGCGCTCAATAAAGATGCCGAAAGTTACCTGAGTCAGATCAATCAGCTCGACGCCTTGTTGGCGGGCACCACCACCGGGATTACGCCGGGTTTGCAGCGGCTGTTTTCGGCGCTACAAACCGCGGCCGAAGATCCGGCCAATATTCCGGCACGGCAGTTGGTGCTGTCCGAGGCCGAGGGCGTGGCCAAGCGTTTTAACACCGTGTACGACCGCCTGTATGAGCAAAATGGCTTTATCAACAAGCAATTGTCGGCGGTCAGCGAGCAGGTCAATCAGTTGGCCACCTCGATTGCCGGTTATAACGATGCCATTGCCATCGCCGCCTCCAATGGTTTGCAACCCAACGATCTGCTGGATGCCCGCGAAGAGGCGGTGCGCAAACTGTCGGAGTCGATTGGCATTACCGTGGTGCCGCAAGATGACAACACCCTGAATATCTTTGTCGGCTCCGGCCAGCCATTGGTGGTGGGTAACTCTGCCGCGCGCCTGGAGGTGGTGACCGGCTCTGCCGATCCGCTGCGCAGCGAAGTGCAGTTTGTCAGCGGCAACTCGCGCCAAGGCATCACCCCACTGATCACGGGTGGCGAGCTGGGTGGTTTGATTCGCTATCGCGAAGATGTGCTGGATGTGACGCTCAACTCGGTGGGGCGCTTGGCCTTGTCGGTGTCCGATCAAATCAATAGCCAGTTGGGTCAGGGATTGGATTTAAAGGGCAATTTTGGCGAGAAATTGTTCCGCGATATCAATGACCCGATCAGCACCGGTCAGCGCAGCATTGCGCGCATTGGCAACAGTGACCCGACCGCCAACCTCAATGTGCTGATTGAAGACACCACCCAGCTTAGCAACAGCGATTATGAGGTCACCTTCACCAGCGCGACTAACTACACGGTTCGACGCATCTCTGACGGGACCAATTTTGGCCCCATCGACATCACGGTTCAGCCGCCACCTGCGGCCTCGGTGGTGGATGGCTTCGCGCTTAACAGCGCCAGCGGTATCTATGCGGCCGGCGACCGTTTTTTGCTGACGCCAACCCGCGGTGGTGCCTCTGATATTCGCGCCGATCTGAAAAAAGCCGATGCTCTGGCCTTCGCCGCGCCTCTGAAGGTGGCTAAAAGCCCCGCCAACATTGGCTCGGGGATTGTTACCCAGCCGAGCCTGGTGACCACGATTGATATTTATGATCCGCTTGCTAAAGCGAACATGGAAACCAGCCTGCGCAACGCACCGCCACTGCGCATCGTCATGGGCGCGACCGGCGGTGCTACCCAGACCTATAACGTGCTGGACATCAATGGTGCGACCGTGACCAGTGGCAGCATAGTGCCTGGGCAAAACAACAAGTTGACGCTGACGGTGCCGATTAACCTGCCGAGTGTACCGAGCAGCTTTGCCTTCGAGCTAACCCTCAGCGGTCGGCCGGAGCAGGGCGATAATTTCACCGTGGGCTTTAACACCAGCGGAGTCTCGGACAACCGCAATGCTTTGAAACTGACCAGCCTGCAGACCAAAAGCACGGTGGGGGTCGATCCGCTCAATCCAACCACCACCGGGGCCAGTTTTACCGACGCCTATGGCGATCTGGTTGAGCGGGTCGGGACCTTGACCAGCCAGGCGCGTGTCGATGGCGAGGCTACCGGGGCGATACTTAAGCAGGCCACCGATAACCGTGACTCGGTGTCGGCGGTTAACCTGGACGAAGAAGCGGCCAATTTGATTCAGTTTCAGCAGTACTACCAAGCCTCGGCGCAAATCATTCAAACTGCCCGTAGCTTGTTCGATACGCTGATTAATACGTTTAGATGATCAGCGCCGCCTTGGGCGGCCGGGTGGGGGTTCAGGCTCACCGATTAAGAGGTAATTGCTATGGTCATGCGCATCTCATCCATCCAGACGTTTAACAACGGAGTTGGCGGCATTCAGCGCAACTATGCCAACGTTACCCAGACCCAGGAGCAGATCAGCAGCGGCAAACGCATCCTCACCCCGGCCGATGATCCGGTGGCGTCGGTGCGCTTGCTGCAGTTAGAGCAACAGCAGGCCACCTTCGGTCAGTACAAGGCGAATTTAACCGCCGCGAAAAACAGTCTGACCCAGGAAGAGACCACCTTAAGTTCGACTATTAACGTGCTGCAACGGATTCGGGAGCTGACAGTGCAGGCCGGTGGCGGTGCCCTCTCAAGCCAGGATCGTAAAGCCATTGCCAAAGAGTTGGGTGAGCGTGAGAACGAGTTGCTCAGCCAAATGAACAGCACTAACGCCCGGGGTGAATACCTGTTCTCGGGTTTTTTGGGCAAGACCCAGCCCTTTGTGCGCAACCCGGATAACACTTATTCCTATAACGGTGATGAGGGCCAGCGCAGCTTGCAGGTGGCCAGCTCGACCACGGTGGCGATCAACGATAACGGTCGCCGGCTGTTTGAGGATGTGACTAATGCCAATCGGATCATCAACGCTTCCGGGGTCAATAACCCGGCCTTGCCGACGCCGCCGCTGCCAGCCACCACTATTGCACCTGTGCCAGCAGCCAATCAGCGGGTGTTTATCTCCCCTGGCTTGGTGGATGACAGCGACAGTTTCAACACTGCTTTTCGCAGCGGCGAACCCTACTCCTTGGCCTTGGTGAGCGGCACCTCGTTTCGTTTGTACGACAGCGCCGGGGTCGATGTGACGGCGCAAACCAGCAATGGCGGCACCATTGATCCATTGTCCAATAGCGGTAACGTAATCAACTTTCGCGGCATGCGTTTTCAGTTGGATGTGGTGTTGCAACCGGGCGACAACGATTTGAATCTGGACAGCTTGCTGGCCGATACCGCAACGCCCGGCAGCCCTGGAATTAACACCCACAGTTTTACCCTGCAGTCGGCGCCGACCAGCTTTGCCGTCACGCGAGGCTCGGCCAATGCGTCGGTTGCCACGGTCGGCTCTGGCGTCATCAGCAATCAGGCGGTGTTCGATGCGCAGTTTCCGACTTCCGGGGTTTTGCTGCGGTTCACCAGTGCCAGCAATTACGACGTGTATGTGCAGCCGGTCGGTGTGGCCAGTACGCCGGTGGCCAGTGGCGTAGCGGCGGGGCCCTATCCCGACACCATCAGTGTGTACGGCGCCGATTTCAGCATTTCGGCCGCCGCTGCGACGGGTGATGAATTTACCGTGCAGCCGCAGTTTCAAGAGCAGCGGGGTATTCTCAATACCATCGCGCGTCTGCGTCAGGCGCTGGAGTCGAGCCCCAGTTCGCCAGTGGGTAACTTGGCGATTCGTGACGAGGTCAATATCGCCTTGAAGAACCTCGACAACGGCATAGGTCAGGTGCTGGAGGTGCAAACGGAAATTGGCGCACGGATGAACCTGGTCGACTCCACCGAAAACGACAACGAAGATGTCACCCTGGTGAATAAAGCCGTGCAGTCGGAACTGCGCGATCTGGACTACGCCGAGGCCTTATCGCGACTGTCGTTTCAAACCATAGTGCTGGAAGCGGCCCAGCAGAGTTATGTGAAAATTGCCGGGCTGAATTTGTTTGATCAGCTACGTTAAGTTGCTCGGCGTGGCTGGCGTGTAAATTGCTAATCTCTTCAGTAGCGGAAAAAGTGCTGGAAAACTGACGGGATACTGCATGCAAATCGACACCGAATGGCTAGTGGAGTTTTTTCGGCGGCAACTGCGCCTCGGCTTCGAGGAGGGCGATTACACCCGCACCCGCAACTGTTGTAATGGCTTGCTGCGCCATCAACCTGAGGATCGCGAAGCTTGGGCCATGCTCGGTGAGGCGGCGCTGGCCAGTCATGACAGCGCCACCGCCAAACGCGCCTTTGACAAACTGCTTGAGCTTGAGCCGGCGCAGGTCGAATACGCCATGCAATTGGCCAAGGCATATCTGCAGCTACAAGACTGGCCGGCCGCCCGCGCCGCCTTGCAGCAGGTACTTGAGTTTGAACCTGAGCATGCAGAGGCGCGCGACACCCTCGAGTTGATCGCCCAGTTGCACCAGCGCTTGCAATTGATCAGTCAGTTTGCCGAGGTGGAGCCTGGGCGCAACGATCCCTGCCCCTGTGGCAGCGGCCTTAAATACAAAAAATGCTGTTTGGCCAAAGGCTCGCAGCAGGTGTTGAAGCAGCGCCTGCTGGAGGCCTTTGCCGCCGCCGACTGGAACAATGTGCTGTCGCTGGCCAGCGATATTGAAAGCCTGGATCCTGCCTTGCTGCGGGCTGCAAGTTTGGCGCGCTATTACCTGGGGCAGCGTAAGCCGGCGTATCCGTTGCTCAAACAAGCTTGCCGGGCCTTTGCCGATGACATGGAGCTGCTGGCCGCACGGGCTGACTTGGAACTCGACAATGACATCACCTTGGCACAACGTCTGGCCCAGCAAGTGTTGGCGCAGGATGCCAGCCAGTGGCGGGCCGCATTGGTGTTGGCCGCCTGCCATGCGCGCCGGCAAGAGGGCGCCGAGGTGGAATCGACTCTGCGCCAGCTGACGCAAAGCCATCCCGAATGCGACATGGCTTGGCAGCGGCTTTGGAGTTTCTATAGCGGTGCGCAGCGAGTTGAGGATGTTTTGGCGGTGGCCCGAGCCTGGCCGCAAGCCTGTCCGAAAAATGCGGATGCCTGGGTACAACTGGGTATGGCTTTGTTGTTGATTGATATCGCCACCGATGAGGCAAAGCAGTCACTTGAACATGCGCTTAGCATCAATGTGAATCATCACGAAGCACTTTGCTGGCTGGGTATGTGGTACCAGAAACAGCAAGATCCGCAGACTGCGCTGGGCTTTCTGTTGCGCGGTCTGGAGCTGAAACCGGACTATCAGCCGGGTTGGAACATGCTCGGTGGTGTGTATCAGTCCGTGGGTCGTCAGCATGAAGCCGAGGGCTGTTTTATGCGGGCGCTGGCCATTGCTCCTGACCAGGCTAAAGCCTGGAACAACTTAGCTAACACCTATTTGGATGCTCAATTGCTCGATGAGGCTGAGAAGGTCATGCAGGTTGGCCTGGCATTGGATCCGAGTGAGCCCAACTTGTGGAATAATTTAGGCAATATTTTAGGTGCGGGACGTCGCTTGAAGGAGGCTCGTGTCGCTTATCAGAAGGCGCTGGAGCTAGATCCTAACTTTAATCCGGTGTTAATAAACCTGGCTGGCGTTGAGGCTAACTTAGGCAATTTGGATGGTGCTATCGAACTGCTTCGTGGCGTGCTCGATGGTCCGCTGGCCCGTACCAATACCTTGTTTTTCGCCAACTACCATGCAGATTGGAGCGGCGAGCAAGTCTTCGCGATTTATCAGGATGTGGTGCAGCGTTACTTTCCGCCGCGGCACTATTTTGATTACCCCAATAAGCTTGATTCTAAGCGCCGTTTGCGGATTGGTTATGTCTCACCAGACTTTCGTCATCATGTCTGTGCGTTATTTATTGAGCCGTTGCTGAGTCAACATGATCACGCCCTGGTTGAGGTGTTCGCCTACTCACTGGTGCGCCGTGAAGATCAAGTTACTGAGCGTTTCGTGGGTTATGCCGATCATTGGCGGCACTGTGTAGGGTTGAGTGATCTGGCGATAGCCGAGCAAATTCGAGCCGATGGAATTGATATCTTGATTGATTTGGCCGGTCATACTGCAGGCAATGGCCTCAGCATTTTCGCGCTAAAACCGGCTCCGGTGCAGGTTAGTTGGTGGATGGGTTTTGCCTTCGGCACTGGGCTTAAGGCTGTTGATTATTTCCTCGCCGATGCAGAAATGCTCCCGCAGGGCTGTGAGTCGTCTTTCGCCGAGCAGCTTTGGCGTATGCCAGGGCCGGCCATTGCGTATCAGCCCAACCCGCTGATGCCTGAGGTTACGCCGCTGCCGGCAGTGCAGAACGGTTACATTACGTTCGGTAGCCTGACTCGGCCTGTGCGTCTTAATCACCGAGTGATCCGTGTATGGTCAGAGTTACTCAGGCGTGTGCCTGGCTCACATTTGACCCTCGATAGCGGCTCTTTCGATGACCAGAGTTTACGTGAGCACTATTTGACGCTGTTTGCTGAGCAGGGTATCGAGCCTGAGCGGTTGCATTTTGGTTTTACCTCGCCGGTGTGGGATGTGCTCTCGACGATGGACATCGCTTTAGATTGTTTCCCGCATAATTCCGGCACCACGCTCTATGAAAGTCTATGGATGGGATTGCCCTACGTCACGCTGCGTGATCGACCGTCAATGGGCCGGGTCGGTTCGTTGATTCTCGGCGGTTTGGGTCGTCAGGAGTGGGCTGCCGAGACCGAAGAGCAATACCTCGATAAATTGGTACTGCTGGCTTCTGATATCGAGAAGCTGGCGCTTATTCGTCAAGGGTTACGTGAGGAAATGCGCGCTTCGAAGTTATGTAATGCAGCAGATTTTACCCAGCGCATGGAACAAACCTACCAGCAGATGTGGCAGCGCTTCTGTGAACAAGGAGAACAATAATGAAAGCAGTCATTCTGGCCGGTGGCCTGGGCACGCGCATTAGCGAAGAATCGCACTTAAAGCCTAAACCGATGATCGAGATCGGCGGCAAGCCGATTCTCTGGCACATAATGAAGCAGTACTCGGCCCACGGCATTCAGGACTTTGTCATTTGCCTGGGCTACAAGGGCTATGCGATCAAAGATTTTTTCGCCAACTATTTTTTGCACACCTCCGATGTCACCTTTGATATGCGCAGCAATCAGATGGAAGTGCATCAAAACTACAGCGAGCCGTGGCGGGTGACCCTGGTCGACACGGGTGAGGAAACCATGACTGGCGGGCGTTTACGCCGCGCGGGTGCCTATCTGGAAAACGAAGAAGCCTTCTGCTTTACCTATGGCGATGGCGTTTCTGACCTGAATATCGCCGCGCTGGTAGCCTTTCATCAAGCGCACGGCAAACTGGCCACGGTTACCGCCGTGCAGCCGCCGGGTCGTTATGGCGCATTGGAACGTGATGGTAATGCGGTGCGTGGTTTCACCGAAAAACCGCGTGGCGATGGTGGCTGGATCAATGGTGGCTTCTTTGTGCTGTCGCCCAAGGTGCTGCCCCTGATTGCCGACGATGACACCTCTTGGGAAGCCGAACCCTTGATTCAGTTGGCTGCGCAAGATCAACTGCAGGCCTTTCAACACGAAGGCTTCTGGCACCCGATGGACACCCTGCGGGACAAGAACTACCTGGAACAGCTCTGGCAAAGTGGAGAGGCCCCGTGGAAGCAGTGGTCTTAGATCGGCAGTTCTGGGCAGGAAAACGGGTATTACTCACCGGCCATACGGGCTTTAAAGGCGGCTGGCTGGCGCTGTGGTTGCGCAGTTGGGGCGCGCAGGTAACGGGCTTCGCCTTGGCGCCCAATACCATTCCAAGTTTGTTCGAGTTGGCGCGGGTCGGCGAGGGCATCGACAGCCGGATCGGCGATTTGCGTGACCTGGCTGCACTGCAGGCGTTGGTGAATGAGGTGCAGCCGGAAATCGTCCTGCACCTGGCCGCGCAACCGCTGGTGCGCGAAGGTTATCGCGACCCGGTCGGTACCTATGCCAGTAATGTGATGGGCACCCTGCATCTATTGGAGGCAATTCGCCACGTGACCTGCGTGCGCGCCTGCGTGCTGGTGACCACCGACAAGGTCTACGCCAACCAGGAGTGGGCCTGGTCTTATCGTGAGAATGAAGCCCTTGGCGGGCATGACCCCTACAGCAGCAGCAAGGCCTGTTGTGAGTTGTTGGCGCAGTCTTTTGCCTGCTCCTATTTTCCAGCCGGCCGCTACGCCGAACATGGCTTGGCCATCGCCACGGCGCGGGCCGGCAATGTGCTGGGCGGTGGCGACTTTGCCGCCGACCGACTGATCCCCGACGTGTTTGCGTCTTGGTCGCGGGGCGAGCCGGTGACCTTGCGCTACCCGCACGCAGTGCGCCCGTGGCAGCACGCGCTGGAGCCGCTGGCCGGTTACCTGCAGCTGGCCCAAGGACTGTATCAGCAAGGTTCGGCAGTGGCCGGGGCGTGGAACTTCGGCCCGGTCGAGGCGGATATGTGCAGTGTCGGTGCGGTGGTCGAGCGCCTCGCGGCGCGCTGGCCGGCAGCGCCGGGGTTGCAGATTGAAGCGAGTGACTTGCATGAGGCCGGTTTACTGCGCCTGGACAGCAGCCGCGCCCGCCAGCTACTCGGCTGGCACCCCCGCTGGTCGCTGGACACCTGTTTGCAACGGACCCTCGACTGGCACCTGGCGTGGCAACGTGGCGACGATTTGTCGGCGCTGACGCTGCAGCAATTGGCGGACTATTGGAGTGCGGAATGAGTGAGATGAAGCTCATTGAGTTGCCGCTGGCTGGCTTGTTCTGCCTGCAGCACCAGGTCCATGAGGACCCGCGCGGGCGCTTCGCCCGGCTTTTTTGCGAGGGCAGTCTGGCCGCCTTCGGTCAGCCTTTTCATGTTCGGCAGATCAATCATTCACGCACCGACGAGCAAGGCACTGTGCGCGGCTTGCATTTTCAGCGCGCCCCCCAGGCTGAGGCCAAATTGATCAGCTGCTTGCGTGGTGAGGTTTGGGATGTGGCGGTGGATATTCGCCAGGATTCGCCGACTTATCTGCACTGGCATGCCGAGCATCTGGTCGCCGGCGATGGTCGCAGTTTGTTATTGCCGCCGGGTTTTGCCCATGGTTTTCAGGCGCTCAGCGCGGATGCCGAATTGCTCTATTTGCACAGTGCCGACTACGCCCCCGAGCATGAGGGTGGTTTGCGGGTGAGCGATCCGCGTCTGGCGATTAGCTGGCCATTGCCAGTGACTAATCTGTCGGCTCGCGATGCGCTGCACCCGCTAGTGGCTGAGGGTTTTCAAGGAGTGCGTCAATGAATTGTCGTGGTTGTGCCACACCGCTGTCCCTGTCTTTGATTGATCTGGGTACTGCGCCGCCGTCAAATGCCTACTTGGCCGCCGAGCAACTGAATCAGGCCGAGCAATGGGTGCCACTGCGAGTCATGGTCTGCCAGCATTGCTGGTTGGTGCAGACCGAGGATTTTCGTGCTGCGGACAGCCTGTTTGATGCCGACTATGCCTATTTCAGCTCCTACTCCAGTTCTTGGCTGGCCCATGCCGAGCGCTACGTCGCGCAGATGGTCGAACGTTTTGCCTTGGGCGCCCAGAGTGTGGTGGTGGAAATCGCCGCCAACGACGGTTATCTGTTGCAATACGTGGCTCAGCGCGGAATTCCGTGCTTCGGGGTTGAGCCCACCGCCAGCACCGCGCGGGCGGCGCGGGAGAAGGGCATCGAGATTCAGGAGCTGTTCTTCGGCGTGCAGACTGCTGAAACCCTGGTAGGGCAGGGCCGCTCGGCGGACTTGATGGTGGCCAACAACGTGCTGGCCCATGTGCCGGATATCAACGATTTTCTGCAAGGATTTGCCTGCCTGTTAAAGCCTGCCGGCGTGGCTACTTTTGAGTTTCCCCATTTGCTGCGACTAATGGCAGATAACCAGTTCGACACCCTTTATCACGAGCACTACAGCTATCTGTCGCTAACGGCGGTGCAGACCCTGTGTGCCCGTAATGGCCTGGCGATTTTCGATGTCGAGGAGTTACCGACCCATGGCGGCTCACTGCGGGTGTATGTGCAGCGAGTCGGCGGTCCGCAGGGGGCTAACGCCAGTGTCGCCGCATTGCTGGCGCGGGAAGAGCGTGCCGGCATGCGCACCGCGGCTTACTACGCGAGCCTCGCGCCGGCTGCCGAGCAGATCAAACATCAGCTGTTGCGTTTTTTGCTGCAGGCCAAGGCTGACGGTAAGCGGGTAGTGGGCTATGGCGCGGCGGCCAAGGGCAATACCTTGCTCAACTACGCCGGGGTGCGCGCCGATCTCTTGGCCTGGGTCGCCGATGCTAACCCGCATAAACAGGGTAAATACTTGCCCGGTAGCCGCATTGCCGTGGTGGCGCCGCAACGTATCGCCGATGAAAAACCCGACTACGTGCTGGTGCTGCCGTGGAACCTGCTCGATGAGGTCACCCAGCAGTTGGCCGAAGTGCGCTCTTGGGGCGGCCAGTTCGTCGTCGCAGTCCCTCAGCTGCGCAAGTGTTGAGATGAGCAGCGTACTGGTTACCGGCGCCGGCGGTTTTGTCGGCAGATATGTGCTGCAGGAGCTGCTGGCTAAAGGTCTGCAGGTGCATGCTGTGCATGGCCTTAATTCGGCGGCTGGTGATCCGCGCGTGCAATGGTATCGAGTTGATTTGCTCGATGGTGTGGCGGTTAGTGCGCTGCTGGCCAAGCTGCGTCCGCAGCAGTTAGTGCACCTGGCGTGGTGCGCGAAGCCTGGCAGTTACTGGACTTCGGCGGAAAATCTGTTGTGGGTTCGCGCGACCTTGGAGTTGCTTGATGCTTTTCGGCTTAACGGCGGTGAAGCTGCGGTAATTGCCGGCACCTGTGCCGAATACGACTGGCGCTATGGCTACTGCCAAGAGGAGCTCACACCTTTGCAGTCGGCGACGGTTTACGGTCGCTGCAAAAACGCGGCGCGGGAGTTGAGTGAGGTCTTTACCCAGGTGCACGGAATGCCGGTCGCCTGGGGGCGGATCTTTCAAGTCTATGGCCCGCACGAGCCGTCGGGGCGGCTGCTGCCCGCGACTTGTCAGGCTTTGTTGCGTGGGCAAGAGGCGCGCTGCAGCCACGGGCAGCAGTTGCGTGATTTTATTCATGTTAAGGATGTGGCCAGCGCGCTATTGCACTTGCTTGAAGTGCAGGCTTGCGGCGCCTTCAATATTGCCAGTGGGCAACCAACACGGTTGCAAGCGGTGGTTGAATACCTGGCCAGCCAACTCGGTCGGCAGGAGCTGCTACGGTTTGGCGCTATCGCGGCACCGGCCGGCGATCCGCCGTTGCTGGTGGCCGATATACAAAAGTTGACGAGTCTTGGCTGGCAAGCACAGGTGGATCTGCACAGTGGTTTAAACGACACCTTGGCGTGGTGGCAAAACAGTCTTCAGCACAATTAACCAAGCTAAAAACTAAGACAATAAAAGTGGGGCACAAGCATGAAACTGACGGTAGACACGGACAACAACAAGTTGATTCTGGATGAGCACGGCGTTACTCGCGAGCTTGAGCTTTACACCGATGAGTCGTTTGAGTTGCTTTCCAAAGAGTGGGTGCGCTTGGGCTGGAACCAAAAATACCCCTATACCTTTTCATGGATGGGCCGACCGGTGATCCAGTTGCCGGAAGACATGCTGCGCATTCAGGAGGTGATTTACCAAGTTAAACCGGACGTCATCATCGAAACCGGCATCGCCCACGGCGGCTCGCTGATTTATTACGCCAGCTTGTTCAAGGCTATGGGCAAGGGGCGGGTGGTAGGTGTGGATATCGAAATTCGTCCGCACAACCGTAAGGCGATTGAGGAGCATGAGCTATTCAGCTACCTGACGTTGATCGAGGGCAGTGCTGTTGCGGACGAGGTGGTGGCGCAAGTTCGGGCACAGATCAAACCGGGCGAAACTGTGCTGGTAATTCTTGATTCCAACCATACCTATGCCCACGTCAGTGAAGAGCTGCGGCTGTATTCACCCCTGGTGTCGCTGGGCTCTTATATTGTTTCCACCGATGGTGTGATGCGCGATTTAACGGATGTCCCGCGCGGTAATCCGGGCTGGGGTACGGATAACCCGTCACAGGCAGCGCTGGACTTCGCTCAAGACAATTCACAGTTTCTGCTTGAGCAACCTGCATGGCCGTTTAACGAAAGTAGTTTGAGTCAAAACATTACCCATTGGCCAAATGCTTGGCTCAAGCGCATCGCTTGATGGCTGGATGTCGAGGAGCTTCATAAGGAGCTCCTCGCAGTATTTCGGAGCACAAATCCCCCCTCTAATTACCCGTTATCAATGAACATCACCTCTGCCGTCTCGCTCAAACTCTTGGTTAAAAGCGGTCATTTTTTGGGCGCTAGCAAGTCTATTCAGTTGCAGAAAACCACCTAGATTCAGGTCTATGCAAATCCTCCCCAATGGCTGATCGCAGATGCTTGTGCGACTCAGTTGCGCCCTGGTTGTTACAGCAGATTGAATTCGCTTTGCGTCTTGTCGTACTTAACGTGAGCATCACGATTGCCAGCGGCAATAAACCGGCAAAAGTTTGCCGCTGCATTTATGTGTCGTTTTTAATTCATTGATTTATAAGGGTTATATTTAATTTATGTAGTTGGCATGGAAGTCGCATGTTGAGTTTTGTCAGCACATTTAGTGCCCGTGGCTCTCCCATCTAAGGATGCAGACCCGGAGCGCCTGACTCAGGCGGACTTAGTAAAAATCTCTGGAGGAAGAGACCATGGCCCTGACAGTCAATACCAACGTAGCTTCACTGAACACTCAACGAAATCTGTCCAATGCAACCAAAAGCTTGGACAGTTCTTTGCAGCGGCTATCAACCGGCTTGCGTATCAATAGCGCTAAAGATGATGCTGCAGGTCTGCAAATAGCTAACCGTTTAACCAGTCAGATCAATGGCTTGAACGTGGCGGTACGCAACTCCAATGATGGCATCTCATTATCCCAAACGGCTGAAGGTGCATTACAGCAGTCAACCGGGATTTTACAGCGCATTCGAGATTTGGCTCTGCAGTCGGCCAACGGTTCTAACGGTGCCAGTGAGCGTGCTGCTCTGCAGACTGAAGTCGGGCAGCTAAAACAAGAGCTCGACCGCATTGCGGAAACCACCACCTTTGGTGGGCGTAAGATTCTTGACGGTACTTTTGGCTCACAAAGCTTTCAGGTTGGCGCCAATGCGTTTGAGACTATTAGCGTGTCAATTGGCGCGGCGTCGTCCTCACGTATCGGGGTAAATCGATTCAGCAGTGCGGTGCTAAACCCTGCAGCCCTTACCAACTCTCAAGCTGGCATCGCGGCCACCACAGTGGCTGACTATAACGCCGGTATAGCCGCAGGTATCGGTTATTCGTCGTCCCCGGCGACCACTGCGGGTCTGACCATTGTTGGCAAGCTGGGGGAGGCTTCGGTGGCTTTGGCTGCGGGCTCTTCGGCCCGTCAAGTAGCGGCAGGGATCAATAACGTAGTTGAGTCTACCGGGGTTACGGCGACAGCGCGGACGGGGGTGCGTCTCGAGACGTTCACCGGCACGACCACCAATACCGAAACTGTTAGCTTCAATTTGTATGGTGTGAATAACGCGCAGGAATCTGATGGCGTGGCTATTTCCGCAACCATTACGGATTGGACTGATCTGTCCAGTGTGGCGGATGCAATCAATAAAGAAACCGGCACCACCGGGGTTTCGGCAAGAATTACGCGTGAGGGCGGCGTTGAGCTAACGAGTGATCGTGGTGATGACATCTTGCTGACCGACTTCACTTCGGCAACTGCCGCTATTGGCTTTAGTGCGCAGACGTTAGCCTTCACCGGCGACGATGGTACCGCTGTTGATGAAAGCGATGAGATAGGGTTGGCGCAGGTAGTCACCAACGGCCAAAGTTTTGTCGCAGTGGGGCAGTTACGTTTGGAGTCCCCGGACACCTTTGAGGTGCAAAACTTTGACATTATTGATGGTGGTCTGCAGGCAGCCAGCGTGTTTAGCTCGCTTAATAGTGCCTCGGAAGTGGATGTTGGCACTGCCATAGGTGCGCAGAATGCCCTGGGTATTATCAGTGGCGCGATCGCCAATATTGATAGCCAGCGAGCCCAGTTGGGTGCAGTGCAAAACCGCTTCGAAAACACCATTGCTAATTTGCAAAACATTGGTGAAAACGCTTCTGCTGCCCGCAGCCGGATCCGTGATACCGACTATGCCGCAGAAACCTCGGAGTTGACCAAGAACCAAATCTTGCAACAGGCCGGCACCGCCATCTTGGCGCAAGCCAATCAACTGCCGCAGGCCGTACTCAGTCTGCTGCAGCAGTAAGCTTTGTTGCAGTGGCCTGTGGGAGAGGGCTTGCGCTCCTCCCGCGGCCTAGTTTTGTGGCGTATCGTTGTTTGCAGTGCATACCGGGGGCGCGAAGTTAAGTGTCACCGCGCTTCTGTGGAAAATTTTCTCTGGTGGCCAGTCTGGGTGAGCACTTTGGCTTGCGGACTGTGGTGCTAACTGTTTGATTGCTCAGGAAATAAAAAAACTTTAAAACTTCAGCTTGACTCGCCCTAAAGTTAGGCCGGCGAGCGCCGATACAAAGATCGAATGCGAACTTTATTGGGTGTCTGAGCTACAGGCCCGAAGCGCGCAGGCTCAGGCATATAAGTCGGTCCTTTGGAGGCAAACATCATGGCCCTAACAGTCAACACCAACGTCGCGTCGCTGAACACTCAGCGCAACCTAACCACTTCGTCTAAGGGTCTGGATACCTCTTTGCAGCGTTTGTCGACCGGCTTCCGGATCAACAGCGCCAAGGATGATGCTGCCGGCCTGCAGATTTCTAACCGCCTAACCAGTCAGATCAGTGGCTTGAACGTAGCTGTGCGTAACTCCAATGACGGCATCTCGCTGTCGCAAACTGCTGAAGGCGCATTGCAGCAGTCGACCGGCATCTTGCAGCGCGTACGTGACTTGGCCTTGCAGTCGGCTAACGGCTCTAACGGTGCTAGTGAGCGCGCAGCATTGCAGGGTGAAGTGTCGCAGCTAACCCAAGAGTTGAATCGTATTGCTGAAACCACCAGCTTCGGTGGTCGCAAAATTCTCGATGGCACCTTTGGTTCGCAGAACTTTCAGGTTGGCGCAAACGCGTTTGAAACAATCGCGGTCTCGATTGGTGCGGCTTCAGCTTCGCGGATCGGCGTCAATCGGTTCAATAGTGCGGTAGCCAACGCTGTTGTATCGTCGAGCCAGGCCGGTATTGCTGCCTCGGGTATCGCTAACTACGCGGCGGGTACTGCCGCCACTGTTGGTTACAGCTCATCACCTGCGACTACTGCAGGTTTGACTGTCGTCGGCAAACTGGGTGAGGCTTCAGTGGCATTGGCTGCGGGTTCGTCTGCACGGCAAGTGGCGGCAGGCATCAATAATGTCTCCGACACCACCGGTGTTAGCGCTACTGCTCGCACTGCGGTCCGTCTTGAAACCTTTATTGGTACCACTGCTGGCACGACTGCGACCTTGAGCTTCAATCTGTATGGTTCCAATAATGCTTTGGAAGGTGATGGTGTGGCCATCTCGGCTACCGTGACTGATTTCACCGATCTCTCTAGCGTGGCCGATGCGATCAACAAGGAAACTGGCACTACTGGGATTGCGGCCAAGGTTACCCGTGAGGGTGGGCTAGAGCTTACCAGTGAGCGCGGCGACGATATTCTGTTGGCCGACTTTAGCGCTACTGGTGCTACAGGTTTTAGCGCGCAAACGCTGGCGTTCACCGGCGATGACGGTACTGCTGTGGATGACAGTGATGAAATTGGCACTGCTGCAACGGTGGTCGCAGGTGCAGGGTTTGTGGCAACTGGGCAGGTTCGTGCCGAGTCGGCCGATGCTTTTGAGGTGCAGAACTTTGACACCATTGATGGCGGCGCCCAGGCGGCTAGTAAGTTTAGTACGCTAAACACCGTGTCTACTGTTGATGTAAGCACCAGCATCGGTGCGCAGAATGCGCTGGGTGTAATCAGTGGCGCCTTGGCGAACATTGATGGCCAGCGTGCGCAGCTAGGTGCGGTGCAGAACCGTTTCGAGAACACCATCTCGAACCTGCAAAACATCGGTGAAAACGCCTCGGCTGCTCGTAGCCGGATTCGTGACACTGATTACGCTGCGGAAACTTCGGAACTGACCAAAAATCAGATCCTGCAGCAAGCCGGCACCGCGATTCTGAGCCAAGCTAACCAATTGCCACAGGCTGTACTTAGCCTGCTGCAATAAGCTGCTCAGCGTTAAACTACGGGAGTGAGGGCTATGCTCTTGCTCCCGTTACCTCTTTGTGAGGAGGAATGTATGGACATTAGCTCTACCCAAAAGTCGCTCCCTCTTGTCGATGCACAAGGGGCTGGGCGACTTTCACCCGTTACTGCTGTGGCCAATACAGCGGTGCCTGTGCCTGTGGCCAGTGCTGAGGTTGCCGCACCCAATGTAAGCAAAGAACAGCTTGAGGGGGCGGTTGCCACCATTCAAGACTTTGTTCAGTCGGTGCAGCGCAGCCTCAACTTTGCCGTTGACGAAAGCAGTGGCCAGGTTGTGGTTAAAGTTACAGATGCGGACTCTGGTGATGTGATCCGGCAAATTCCGTCGGAAGAGGCTTTAAATCTGGCCGAGAATCTGACTGAAGTGCGTAGCCTGTTGTTCAAAGCCGAAGCCTGATACCCCTTGGCACGGCTTTTGAATTGGTAACGCTCACAAGGCGTTATCAGTCATTTTTTTGGCGAGGTGCAACATGGCAGGCATATTAGGTGTGGGCTCTGGTATCGATATCACTAGTATCGTTACGGCTTTGGTCAATGCTGAAAAAGCACCCAGAACTGCGCAGCTAGATCGGCTTGAAAAAACCTCAACTAGCACGCTCTCTGCCATCGGCACTTTGCGTTCGGCGTTGGCTGAGTTCCAAACCAGCTTAACGGCGCTTAATAAGTCGGAGCTTTATTCCGCGCGCACGGCCAGTCTTTCACCCTCAGGCAATTTGACTGCCGCTGCGACCACCGCTGCAGCCAATGGCAGCTATGCCTTGCAGGTCAAGCAACTGGCAGTCGGCAGTAAAGTCGGCCTGAAGTCCTTTGTTGAGCCGGTGCAGGTGACGGGCGGTCCGGCCGTTACCCCGGTGTCGTTCAGCACTGGAACCTTGACGCTCTCGGCCGGCGACCCGCTCGATGCCAATAACAGTAAACTGGTGGTGAGCATCACCTCAGCCAATAACACTCAAGCGGGTATTCGCGATGCGATTAATGCGCAGGGTGCGGCGAAAGGTTTTTCTGCCAGTCTGTTGACCGATGCTTCGGGCACACGCTTGGTGATTACCTCGTCAAATCTTGGTGATGCCAAGGATGTGCAGGTTGCCGCGAGCGAGACGGCCGCTGGCGGCAGTGTGTCTATATCTGAGCTTGGATTTAGCCCTGACGTTAATGTAACGCCGAGCTCTACCACCGGTGCAGCCGGCGTTATCACCCAGGCCAAGTCGGCGAGAATTTCAGTCGATGGCTTGCAGGTAGTTCGCGATACCAATGCAATTACCGGGGTTATTGATGGCGTCACCCTGACGCTAACCAGTGCTCAGTCGCAAGCCGACCAGGACGCTGGTAAGACCATCAGCCTTATTGTTGGTCAAGACAAATCAGGTGTTAAAGCTAACTTGCAAAAATTTGTTGAGGCTTACAACAAACTCACCAGTACGGCTGCGCAACTGACTAGCGTGGTTCAGGTTGGCGAGGGCAAGGCTCCCGTTACTGGGCCATTGCTGGGTGACGCGACAGTGCGCGGTTTGCAGTCTGGTATTCGCACGCAAATTTCAGCAGTGCAGAGTGATGGTGGTTTGCGCGCTTTGGCTGACCTGGGCATTACCACGCAAAAAGATGGCACTCTCAAACTCGACAGCGCCAAACTTGATACGGTGATAGCGACTAATTTCGATAAGGTGGCCGGCTATCTGTCTGGCGACAAAGGCTTGATTGGCCGTCTTAACGGTTTGGTCGATGGCTTTACTCGTACTGCCGGTGTGTTGGCGCAGCGCCAACAAGGTTTGCAGTCAACCATTAGCGGCATTGATAAACAAAGAACGGCGCTGGATTTACGGATTGCCAAGGTGCAAGAGCGGTTGGTCGCTCAGTACAGCGCAATGGACAGTTTGGTCGCGCGACTGAAAAAAACCAGCGAGAGCCTTACCAGTCAATTGGCTAGCCTGCCGGGCTTTGTGAAGAAGAGTAATTAATGACTAGCAATTCCATCGATACCTATGAGCAGGTACAGGGCGGGCACGAGATCAGCCCTTATCGCGCGGTACAGCTGTTGCTCGATGGCGCAGTTGAGCGGGTGCAGCTGGCCAAGCAGGCGCAAGCCGAGGGCGATGTGCCGGTGCGCGGTTTAGCCATTGGCACCACCATTACTATTCTGGGTGTGCTGCAAGCCAGTCTTGATAGGCAGCTGGGTGGTGAAATAGTTGAAAATCTGGATGCCTTGTACGACTACATGACCCGTCGTCTGGCTGGCGTTGCGCTGGATCAAAGCTCGAGTAGTCTTGATGAAGTGCTTGCTTTATTGGCGCAGATCAAGACTGCCTGGGATGCCATCGGCCCTGAGCAAGAGCCTGTTGCAACCCGCTAATGGTTGCAAATAAATGCTCAAGCTAGGCGTTGCAGCGCCGATACATAAGTTATCCACTCAGCATTTGGCGGAATATTTATGAATGCGCTCACGGCTATGCGGCAGTACAAGTCGGTCAATACTCAAGTTCAGGCCGTAGACGCCAGCCCGCATCGGTTAATTCAGATGCTGATGGAGGGCGGTTTGGCGCGCTTGGCCCAGGCTCGTGGTGCCATGGAACGCGGCGAAGTGGGTAAAAAAGGCGAGTTGATCGGCCAGGCCATCTCGATTGTGGGTGGCTTGCGCGAAGGCCTGAACCTTGAGCAAGGCGGCGAAATTGCGGCCAATCTCGATAAGCTTTACGAGTACATGGCCGTGCGCCTGCTTGAAGCCAATTTGCACAATGATCTAGTACCACTGGAAGAAGTGGCGGTACTGCTGCGCAACGTGAAAGCGGGTTGGGATGCAATTGCTTAAGTCTGACCCAGTACCGAGAGGAGCGATGTTATGAGTCCAGCAGTTCAGCTTCTCGAAACCACCGGCTCGGCGCTACGTGAGGCGCTGGCCACGCAAGATTGGAGTGCGATCGGTGCGCTCGATTTGCAGTGTCGGCAAGCGGTCGATGAGGCTATGGTTGAAACTGGGCGCGATGAGGCCGAGTTGCGTCAGCGCATGCAAGAGCTGGTCGATTTGTACCGTGAGCTGGTGTTGGTTTGCCAGTCGGAGCAGCAGCGCTTGGCCAAGGAGTTGGTTCAGTTGAATCAATCTCAACAAGGCGCCAAGGTTTATCAGCTGTTTGTTTGAGTGCTAAGTTTGTTGGCGTAAGAGTCAATTTTCTGTGCTTTCCCCCCGTTGTTTTGTAGCTCCCCTCTGTTTTCGCCTATTCGCTCACGTACCTAAGCTATTGATCGAAAAGGCAAAATAATCACGTCATAAAATTGACTATTGCGTGGCTTTTGACTTTACTAATGGCCAAGTGCCGGTGTAGTCAGATTTTTTGTTGCCGGGCCTCCCTTCCAAGCTGTCGAGTTTTAAAAATAAGATGTGGCGCGAAACCAAGCTTCTTCTGATTGACGACAACAGCGAACGCCGCCATGAAATGGCGGTGATTCTGAACTTTTTGGGTGAGGATCATCTTGCCTGCAGCAGTGCCGACTGGCGTGAGGCCGTGGCAGGGCTGGCTTCTAGCCGTGATGTGCTGAGCGTACTGCTCGGCGATGTTGAGGCGAGGGGCGGTGCGCTAGAGCTGCTTAAGCACGTGGTGGCCTGGGATGAGTTTTTACCCGTGGTGCTGATTGATTCTCAGGTGCCACCCGAGTGGCCGGAAGAGATCCGCCGGCGGGTGTTGGTCAGCCTGGAGATGCCGCCAAGCTACAATAAATTGCTCGATTCTTTGCACCGGGTGCAGGTCTATCGCGAGATGTACGATCTGGCCCGTGAGCGTGGCCGTCAACGCGAACCCAACCTGTTTCGCAGCCTGGTGGGTACCAGTCGCGCCATTCAACAAGTGCGGCAGATGATGCAGCAGGTGGTCGATACCGATGCCAGCGTGTTGATTCTGGGAGAGTCGGGCACCGGCAAAGAAGTCGTCGCGCGCAATCTGCACTATCACTCCAAGCGCCGCGATGCGCCCTTTGTGCCGGTTAACTGCGGCGCCATTCCCGCCGAGCTGCTCGAGAGTGAGCTGTTTGGCCATGAGAAGGGTGCGTTTACCGGCGCCATCACCAGCCGCGCTGGGCGTTTTGAGATGGCCAATGGCGGCACGCTGTTTCTCGATGAAATTGGCGACATGCCTTTGCCGATGCAGGTCAAGCTGCTGCGAGTGTTGCAAGAGCGCACCTTTGAGCGAGTCGGCAGCAACAAGACCCAAAGCGTCGATGTGCGCATCATCACCGCGACCCACAAGAATCTGGAAAAGATGATTGAGGACGGCAGCTTTCGCGAGGACCTGTTTTATCGCTTGAACGTGTTCCCCATCGAAATGGCCCCGATGCGCGAGCGAGTCGAAGATATTCCGCTGCTGATGAACGAGCTGATCTCGCGTATGGAGTTTGAAAAGCGCGGCTCGATTCGCTTTAACTCCGCCGCGATCATGTCGCTCTGTCAGCATGATTGGCCGGGTAACGTCCGTGAGCTGGCCAACCTGGTTGAGCGCATGGCGATCATGCATCCCTATGGGGTGATCGGCGTGATGGAGTTGCCGAAAAAATTCCGCCATGTCGATGATGAAGACGAGCAGCTGGCGGTCAGTGTGCGTGAAGACTTGCAGGAGCGCGCCGCCATTAACGCGGGATTGCCGGGCCTGGATTCACCCGCAGTGCTGCCGCCAGAAGGCCTGGATCTGAAGGACTATCTGGGCAACCTTGAGCAGGGGTTGATCCAGCAGGCGCTGGATGATGCCGGTGGCGTGGTGGCGCGGGCGGCGGAACGCTTGCGGATTCGGCGTACCACCCTGGTAGAGAAGATGCGTAAGTACGGCATGAATCGTCGGGATGACGATGAGGACCAGCCAGGCGATTGACGCTTGGCTTTAATGCTTTTGTATATCTTTGATAAGTAACGTTATTTTTTTAGGCATGAGTATTGCTAGTTCTCTCTCACTAGACCGTTTTATGACGGCTCGCTGCGCGAGAGAGAACTATGAAGCCAGTCACCCGCCTGACCCCCGCCACTGATTTGCAGGTTGCTGCGCCGGTTGAACCGACTAGCCGCGCGAACCTCGAACAGGCGTTTGCCGTGTTCAATCAGATGTCGTCGCAACTCAGTGACTCCTACAACTTACTCGAGACCCAGGTCGCTGAGCTTAATGGTCAGTTGGCACAGGTCAGTGCGCAGCGCATTCAAGAGTTAGCCGAGAAGGAGCGTCTGGCCCAGCGTCTGCAAAGCTTGCTCGATCTGCTCCCTGGTGGCGTGATAGTGCTCGATGGTCAGGGTGTGGTGCGCGATGCCAATCCGGCCGCCTGCGGCTTCTTGGGTTTGCCCTTGGTGGGTATGCTCTGGCGCTTGGTGATTGCCCGCAACTTTGCCCCGCGCGAGGACGACGGCCATGAAATTTCTCTCAAAGACGGCCGCCGCCTAGCCATGGCGACCCGCTCGCTGAATGGTGAGCCGGGTCAGCTGATTTTGCTTACCGATCTGACCGAAACCCGGCGCTTGCAAGAGCAGTTGTCGCGCCATGAGCGGCTGTCGGCGTTGGGGCGGATGGTCGCCTCTTTGGCCCATCAGATTCGCACGCCGTTATCGGCCGCCTTGTTGTACGCCAGCCATCTAACCGAGCAGGTGTTGCCGGCCGAACAGCAGCAGCGCTTCGCCGGGCGACTCAAAGAGCGGCTGTATGAATTGGAGCATCAGGTCCGCGACATGCTGGTGTTCGCCCGTGGCGAATTACCTCTGCCGGATCGCTTAACCCCCAGAGACCTGTTTGACGCCTTGCGCTCGGCGGCCGAGGCGCATGTGCAAGAGCGCGCGGTGCGTTGGCAGTGCGACAGCCATAGCGGCGAGTTGCTGTGTAACCGCGACACCTTGGTCGGCGCGCTGATGAATCTGGTCGAAAACGCCCTGCAGGCGGCGGGCCCCGCATCACGCTTGAAAGTGCATCTGTACAGCCGTGGCAGTTCGCTGCGGCTGTGCATCAGTGACAACGGTAGCGGTATCGACAGTGCCATCTTGGCCCGTTTGGGTGAGCCGTTTTTTACCACCAAAACCACCGGCACCGGTTTGGGGTTGGCAGTGGTGCAGGCGGTGGCGCGGGCCCATCAGGGTACTTTGCAGTTACGTTCAAGGGTGGCGCGCGGTACCTGCGCGATTCTGACCTTGCCGCTGATTCATGCGGGCAATAATCGCGACACAGGAGTAAAGAGTCATGCTTGCTAAAGTTCTGTTGGTTGAGGATGACCGCGCATTGCGCGAGGCGCTGGCCGATACCCTGATGCTCGGTGGGCATGCCTATTGCGCGGTGGACAGCGCCGAGGCGGCGCTCAAGGCGTTGGCGCAGGAGTCGTTCAGTCTGGTGGTGAGCGATGTGAATATGCCGGGCATGGATGGCCATCAATTGCTCGGCCTTATTCGGGCGCGCTACCCGCAATTGCCGGTGCTGCTGATGACCGCCTTCGGCGCGGTTGAGCGGGCCGTGGATGCCATGCGCCAAGGCGCGGCGGATTATCTGGTCAAGCCCTTTGAGCCGAAAACCTTGCTCGACCTGGTCGCCCGGCATGCCTTGGGCCGTGTCACGACCTTTGACGGCGAGGGGCCGGTGGCGTGCGAGCCGGCCAGTCAGCAATTGCTGGAGCTGGCTTCGAGGGTGGCGCAAAGCGAATCGACGGTGCTGATTACCGGCGAGTCGGGCACCGGTAAAGAGGTGTTGGCGCGCTATATCCACCAGCAATCGCCACGGGCCAATAAGCCCTTTATTGCGATTAATTGCGCGGCGATCCCCGACAACATGTTGGAGGCCACGCTGTTTGGTCACGAGAAGGGCGCCTTCACCGGCGCTATTGCTGCCCAGCCGGGTAAGTTCGAGCTGGCCGAGGGTGGCAGCATTTTGCTCGATGAAATTTCCGAGATGCCGCTTGGGCTGCAGGCCAAATTGTTGCGGGTCTTGCAGGAGCGTGAAGTTGAACGGGTAGGGGCGCGTAAACCGATTAACTTGGATATTCGGGTGCTGGCCACCAGCAACCGTGACCTTGCTGGCGAGGTGGCGGCCGGGCGTTTTCGTGAAGATTTGTATTATCGCTTGTCGGTATTTCCCTTGGCTTGGCGGCCTTTGCGTGAGCGCGCCGGCGATATTCTGCCGCTGGCTGAGCGGTTGCTGGCCAAGCACGTCAAAAAAATGAAGCATGCGCCAGTGCGCTTGTCGGCGCCGGCGCAAGCCTGCCTGATCGCACACCCCTGGCCAGGTAATGTGCGCGAACTGGACAATGCCATTCAGCGTGCGCTGATCCTGCAGCAGGGCGGTTTGATTCAACCGCAAGATCTCTGCTTGGGCACTCAGATTGGCCAGGCGATTAGCCCGCAGGTGCTACCGCCGTTGTTGGTTGCCTTGCCGACGAGTGCGGTACCGGCATTTGCCGAGCGGGTGCTGGTGGAGAGCAGCATGGCTGTCTCTAATGGCGCGCTGGGTGAAGACCTGCGCCGCCGCGAGTTTCAGTTGATTGTTGATACCCTGCGCGCCGAGCGCGGACGGCGCAAAGAGGCCGCTGATCGGCTGGGGATCAGCCCGCGCACCTTGCGTTACAAGCTGGCGCAGATGCGTGATGCCGGTATGGATGTGGAGTCCTATCTGTTCGCCAGTTGAGTGGCTGTAGGTCTTTCGCCCTGCGTGCGAGGCCTGTGGCAATTTTCGAGTGACTTCATCGGCGGCCTGGTTGGGGCGCCGATGTCTGCTGCTTGCGGATTTTTCGGCCGAATATTTAGTAACTAACTCGCCCCATCGCCACTAGCTGGCACCCTTGTTGCAATCGTCTCTGCATCGCGCCGCGAAGCGTCAAAAAACCGCGGCCAGTGGAGGAATGTGATGAGCCAAGGTATCGAATTCAATCGCCTGATGTTGGAAATGCGCTCCATGCAGACCGAGGCGATGGCGCGCCCGAAACCTGCTGCCAGCGTGCAGGAGGCCGGTGCGCCAAGCTTCTCTGACATGCTTGGGCAGGCGGTCAATAAGGTTAACGATACCCAGAAGGCTTCCAGTCAATTGGCGACTGCCTTTGAAATCGGCAAGAGTGGCATTGACCTAACGGATGTGATGATCGCTTCGCAAAAAGCCAGCGTCTCGTTTCAGGCCGTGACCCAGGTGCGTAATAAACTGGTTCAGGCTTATCAAGACATCATGCAGATGCCGGTTTAACAGCGAGACTAAATCATGGCCACAGCCCTCGATACGCTTCCTGCCACTACCAGTTCGGCAGAGTCCAAACCGCCGCTGTTTGGCCTGACCTTTTTAGAAAACCTGGCCGGTATGACCATGCTCCGCCAGGTTGGTTTGCTGGTCGGCTTGGCCGCCAGCGTGGCGATTGGTTTTGCCGTGGTGCTGTGGTCGCAACAACCGGACTATCGCCCGTTGTATGGCAGCCTGTCGGGCTTGGACACCAATCAGGTGATCGAGACGCTGACGGCGGCCGATATTGCCTACAGCCTGGAACCCAACTCGGGTGCTTTGCTGGTCAAGGCCGAGGATCTGCCGCGCGCCCGCTTGAAACTGGCCGCCGCCGGGGTTGCGCCGAGCGACGGTAATCATGGTTTTGAAATGCTCGATCAGGACCAAGGTCTAGGCACCAGTCAGTTTATGGAAACCACCCGTTATCGGCGCAGCCTCGAGGGCGAGCTGGCGCGGACGGTATCGAGCCTGAATAACGTCAAGGCGGCGCGGGTGCATTTGGCCATCCCTAAGGGTTCGGTGTTTGTCCGTGATGAGCGTAAACCCACCGCCTCGGTGCTGGTTGAGCTGTACCCGGGGCGCAGCCTGGAGTCGAGCCAGGTGATGGCGATTGTTAACTTGGTCGCCACCAGCGTGCCGGAACTGGATAAGTCACAGGTGACGGTGGTCGATCAAAAAGGCCAGTTGCTCTCCGAGCAAGGCGAGAACTCAGAACTCAGCATGGCCGGCAAACAGTACGACTACAGCCGGCGCATGGAGGGGATGTTTACCCAGCGGGTACACAATATTTTGCAGCCGGTACTGGGCAGCGGCCGTTACAAGGCGGAAGTCTCGGCGGATGTTGATTTCAGCGCGGTGGAGTCCACCTCGGAGATGTTCAACCCCGATCAGCCGGCACTGCGCAGTGAGCAGAAGGTTAACGAACAGCGTCAAGCCGGCTTGGGCGCGCAAGGCGTGCCCGGCGCCTTGAGCAATCAGCCACCGGGGCCGTCCTCGGCGCCCCAGCAAACCGGCGGCGCGGCGGCCGCCGGCGCGCCGCCGGCGATTGCTGCGGGTAACCCGTTGCTGGATGCCAATGGTCAGCAGGTGATTGATCCGGCCACCGGCCAGCCGATGCTGGCGCCATTTCCGGCGGATAAACGTGAACAATCGACGCGTAACTATGAGTTAGATCGCTCGGTTAGCTACACCAAGCAGCAGCAAGGTCGTTTACGCCGGCTGTCGGTGGCGGTGGTGCTGGACGACCAAAGCAAGGTCGATGCGAAAACCGCCGAGGTCACCCATGTGCCCTGGACGGCCGCCGAGCTCGCGCGTTTTACCCGCTTGGTGCAAGACGCGGTGGGTTTTGATGCCAGCCGGGGTGACAGTGTCAGCGTGATTAACACGCCATTCGTGGCGCAGGAGGGCGATGAGATCATCAGCGTGCCGTTCTACACCCAGCCCTGGTTCTGGGACATTATCAAGCAGGTAATGGGTGTGCTGTTTATCCTGCTGCTGGTGTTTGGCGTGCTCAAGCCGGTGCTGAAAAATATCAGCAGCGCCGGCAAAGGCCACGGGGGTGGCGGTCATGGTGGCGATGTAACACTCGGCGCCATGGGTGGCTATGGCGGTGAGCTGTCCGATGATCGGGTCAGCATCGGTGGGCCACAGAGCATTCTGCTGCCCAGCCCCACTGAGGGGTATGATGCACAATTGAACGCCATCAAGGGGCTGGTGGCTGAGGATGCCGGGCGGGTGGCCCAGGTTGTAAAAGAATGGATCAATGATGGTGAATAATGAGTAGCCAGGGATGCCGCTCAAGCGTGTCGCGCAACTCAAGTGCGGTCAAAGAGTGGATCAATGATGGCGAATAGACAGTGGATTAACCGAGATGAGTGAAGCACGTACCCCAGCCAAGTTGAGCAAGGTCGATAAAGCCGCCATTTTGCTGCTCTCGCTCGGTGAAACCGATGCCGCGCAAGTGCTGCGCCATTTGAGTCCCAAAGAAGTTCAGCGGGTCGGCGTGGCCATGTCGCATATGGGCAATGTGCAGCGCGAGCAGGTTGAAGGGGTGATGGGAGAGTTTGTCGACACAGTCGGCGATCAAACCAGTCTCGGGGTGGGCGCCGACGGCTATATCCGCAAAATGCTCACCCAGGCCCTGGGGGAAGACAAAGCCGGCAACCTGATTGACCGTATTCTCCTGGGCGGCAGCACCAGCGGCCTGGACAGCCTGAAGTGGATGGAACCGCGGGCGGTGGCCGATGTGATTCGCTTCGAGCACCCGCAAATCCAGGCTATTGTGGTGGCCTACTTGGACCCGGACCAAGCCGGTGAAGTGCTGGGCCATTTCGACCATAAAGTCCGTCTGGATATAGTCCTGCGGGTGTCGTCACTGAATACCGTGCAGCCGGCGGCGCTGAAAGAACTCAACCAGATTTTAGAGAAACAATTTTCCGGCAGCTCAAGCAACACCCGCGCAGCAATGGGCGGGGTTAAGCGGGCGGCGGACATCATGAACTTCCTCGACAGCACCATCGAAGGCCAGCTGATGGACTCGATCCGTGAGGTCGATGAAGACCTGTCCACCCAGATCGAGGACCTGATGTTTGTCTTCGACAACCTTGCCGATGTTGATGACAAGGGCATTCAAGCCTTGCTGCGTGAAGTGTCCTCCGATGTGCTGGTGATCGCGCTCAAGGGCGCCGATGAGGGCATCAAAGAAAAAGTCTTCAAAAACATGTCCAAGCGCGCCGCAGAGTTGCTGCGTGATGACCTGGAAGCCCGCGGGCCGGTGCGGGTTAGTGATGTTGAGACGGCGCAAAAAGAAGTCCTCACCATTGCCCGACGTATGGCTGACGCTGGCGAGATTATGCTCGGCGGTGCTGGCGGCGAAGCAATGATCTAAGCGAGGAAGTCTCAGATGGCGGCTAAGGAAGTTCCCAGCGAATTGATTCGCGCTAAAGATGTCAGCAGCTTTGATCGCTGGAGTTTGCCCAGTTTCGAGGCGGACGCGGTTACTCCGACTTATCTGCCGGAGACGCCGGCTGCCAGCCAACCAGCAGCGTCTGAGGCAAGCGCTGCGCAGGGCGAAGAGGTGGAGCTGGAGTCGGTCAAACCGTTGACGCTAGATGAGCTCGAAGCGATTCGTCAGGACGCCTACAACGAAGGTTTTGCCGTCGGTGAGAAAGACGGTTTCCATGCCGGGCAATTAAAAGCCAAGCAAGAGGCGGATGTCGCTTTGCAAGCCAAGCTTGCCCGTCTTGAGCTGTTGATGGGCCAATTGTTGGCGCCGATCGCCGAGCAAGATCAGCAAATTGAACAGGCGCTGGTGAAGTTGGTGAACCATGTTTGCCGCCAAGTGATTCGCCGCGAGTTACTGTGCAGCTCCAGTCAGCTTACCCAAGTGTTAAGCGAGGCCCTCAAATTGCTGCCGATGGGCGCTGGCAATCTGCGTATTCATATCAATCCGCAGGATTTCGAGTTGGTTAAAGCCCTGCGCGAGCGCCATGAAGAAAGCTGGCGGATTCTCGAAGATCAGCAGCTATTGGCCGGCGGCTGCCGGGTCGAAACCGAGCACAGCCAAATTGATGCCAGCATCGAAACCCGCTTGGAGCTGGCGCTTAAGCAATTGTTTGAGCAGCAGCGCGAGCAGCTCAGCAATCCCCCTGTGGCAGATTTGTCACTGGATTTAAGCGCTGCCGTCGACGTTACTGCGGAGCCCTCTGATGCGTCTTGAACGCAGCAGTTTTAGCAAGCGCTTAAGCGGCTATCAAACCGCCGTCAATCTGCCCGAACGGCCAGTGGTTGAGGGCCGACTGCTGCGCATGGTGGGCCTGACCCTGGAAGCCGAAGGCTTGCGCGCCGCTCTGGGCAGTCGCTGCATGGTGATCAATCAAGACAGTTACCACCCGGTGCAGGTTGAGGCTGAAGTCATGGGCTTCTCTGGCGGGCGAGTATTTTTGATGCCGGTGGGTAATCTGGCCGGGATTGCGCCGGGCGCACGGGTGGTGCCGCTGCCAGATTCCGGGCGCTTGCCAATGGGCATGTCGATGCTCGGCCGGGTGCTCGACGGCGCCGGCCGTGCCCTGGATGGCAAGGGCGGAATGAAGGCCGAAGATTGGGTACCCCTCGACGGCCCGACCATCAACCCACTTAAACGTGAACCCATTAATCAACCCCTGGATGTCGGCATTCGCAGTATTAATGCCTTGCTGACCGTAGGCCGTGGTCAGCGCCTGGGCTTGTTCGCCGGTACTGGGGTGGGTAAGAGCGTGCTGCTGGGGATGATGACGCGCTTTACCGAGGCCGACATTATCGTGGTCGGGCTGATCGGCGAGCGGGGCCGTGAGGTGAAGGAATTTATCGAGCAGATCCTCGGCGAAGAGGGGCTGAAGCGTTCGGTGGTGGTGGCCTCGCCTGCCGATGAGGCGCCCTTGATGCGCCTGCGGGCGGCCATGTACTGCACGCGAATCGCCGAATATTTTCGCGATAAGGGCAAAAACGTGTTGTTGCTGATGGATTCGCTGACCCGTTTCGCCCAGGCCCAGCGCGAGATTGCCCTGGCTATCGGTGAGCCGCCGGCGACCAAAGGCTACCCGCCCTCGGTGTTTGCCAAATTGCCCAAGTTGGTTGAGCGCGCCGGTAATGCCGAAGCCGGCGGCGGCTCCATTACCGCCTTTTACACCGTGTTGTCGGAGGGTGATGACCAGCAGGACCCTATCGCCGATGCCGCCCGCGGCGTGCTCGACGGCCATATAGTGCTGTCGCGGCGCTTGGCCGAGGAGGGGCATTATCCGGCCATTGATATCGAAGCCTCAATCAGCCGGGTGATGCCGCAGGTGATTACGCCGCAACATCTGCGCGAGTCGCAACGCTTCAAACAACTCTGGTCGCGTTATCAGCAGAGCCGCGATCTGATCAGCGTCGGCGCTTATGTGCCCGGTGGTGATCCGCAGACCGATCTGGCCATTGCGCTGCAACCGGCCATGGCGATGTACCTGCGCCAAGGCCTGGATGAAAGTGAAAGCCTGCAGCAGAGCGGTTTGCAATTAACTGCGCTGTTTAATCCCCAGGCGGGCGCTTAAGTTATGCCGCCAAGCCGTGCCGCTAGGCTGGCGCCAGTGGTTGACATGGCCGAACGCGCCGAGCGTGAGGCCGCCAGAGCGCTGGGCCGCACGCAGTTATTACTGACCCAGGCCGAGATTAAGCTCGGTGAACTGGAGCACTACCTTGGTGATTACCAGCAGCAATGGCTGACGCAAGGCCGGCAGGGTGTTTCTGGACAGTGGCTGATGGGCTATCAACGCTTTCTGTCACAGCTGGAGACGGCCATTAACCAGCAGCGACAGGCTGCGGCCTGGCACCTCAATAATGTAAACAAAGCGCGCGAAGTTTGGCAGCAGCGCTATGCTCGTTTGGAGGCTTTGCGCAAGTTGGTGCAGCGCTACCAGCAAGAGGCGCGGCAGGCAGAGGACAAACGTGAGCAAAAAATGCTCGATGAGCTGGCGCAGCGCTTAAGCGGCGCAGAGCAACGCTGAATAGGGGTTGCCCTGCGGATGGGGCAGTGCTAAATGTTCTGCCGGCTGTTGACAACAATAAGGAGCTGTTTATGACCATTACCACGCAGATGTCTGCCGATGAGCAAGAACTGACGATTTTCATTCAAGGACGTTTCGATTTCGGCGCTCACCAAGAGTTTCGTGATGCTTACGAGCGTGTCGATAGCACGCCTAAACGCTATCTGGTGGACTTGCAGGGCACCACCTACCTGGACAGTTCGGCGTTGGGGATGTTGCTGCTGTTGCGCGATCATGCCGGTGGCGATCATGCGCAAATTCGCTTGGCTAACTGCAATGCCGACGTACGCAAAATTCTCGCCATCTCAAATTTTGAGCAACTGTTTAAAATCGCTTAAGGCTGCTGATGATGTCGGGCCGCTGCTTAACGATTCTGATTGTCGAGGACAGTGCGCTCGATCGCATGTTGCTGGCGACTATCGTCAGTCGTCAGGGCCATCGGGTGCTGGAGGCCTGCAATGGTCTGGAAGCCCTGGCGCTGTTTCGGCTGGAGCGCCCGGACCTGGTGTTGATGGACGCCATGATGCCAGTGATGGATGGCTTTGAGGCCGCTCGGCGGATTAAAGCCTGCGCCGGCGAGACCCTGGTGCCGATTATTTTTCTGACCTCGCTGACCGAAGGCGAGGCGCTGGTGCGTTGCCTGGAGGCTGGCGGCGATGACTTTGTCGCCAAACCTTACAATCGGGTGATCATCGAGGCCAAGATCAATGCCATGGATCGCCTGCGACGCCTGCAACAAACGGTGTTGCAACAACGGGATCTAATCGCCAAGCACAATGAACACCTGCTCACCGAGCAGCGCGTGGCCAAGGCGGTGTTCGACAAAGTGGCCCATTCGGGCTGTCTAAGCGCCGCCAATATTCGCTATATGCAGTCGCCCTATGCCTTGTTCAATGGCGATTTGCTGCTGGCCGCGTTTAAACCCTCCGGTGGCATGCATGTGTTTCTCGGCGACTTTACCGGTCATGGCTTGCCGGCGGCGATTGGCGCTATGCCCTTGGCCGAGGTGTTTTATGGCTTGACCGCCAAAGGTTACTCGATGGCGGAAATCCTTCGCGAGATGAACAGCAAGCTCAAGCGAATTTTGCCGGTTGGGGTGTTTTGCTGCGCCACGCTGCTGAATGTGAGCTTTCATCGGCGGGTGGTTGAAGTCTGGAATGGCGGCTTGCCGGATGGCTACCTGTACCGGGTCGCCAGTGGTGAGCGAGTGCCGCTGGTGTCCCGGCACTTGCCCTTGGGCGTGCGCGACGCGACAACCTTTGATGATCGCTGTGAAATTTATTCGCTGGAGTTAGGTGATCGGCTGTTTTTGCTCTCCGATGGCGTGCTGGAAGGCTGCAACAGTGACGGGCAAATGTTTGGCGACGAGCGCTTGTTGGCGGTGTTTGCGCAAAATCAACAAGCCGATCGGCTGTTTGTCGAGATTCAGCAGGCTATCGCTGAGTTTCGTGGCGAGGCGCAAGACGACGTCAGCATGGTCGAGGTGGTACTGGTCGAGGAGGCGCTGCTTAATCGCCCCGCGTTGGCATTCTCTGACGGCGGGCAGATTAGTCCGCTCGACTGGTCGGCCAGCTTTGAGTTCCGCGCGCAAACCCTGCAACATTTCAATCCGCTACCGTTTTTATTGCAGTTTTTACTTGAGGTGCAAGAGTTGCGCGGCCAAGCTGGTGCGCTCTACACGGTGTTGGCTGAGCTGTATTCCAATGCCTTGGAACATGGGGTCATGGGTCTGGACTCTCGGCTTAAGCGCGATGCCAAGGGGTTTGCCGAGTATTACGCGCAACGTAACCAGCAGTTGGCCCGCCTGGATCAAGGCTATGTGCGTTTCCATCTGCATTTAGTGCCAGAGGCCGGTGGTGGGCGGCTGACGTTGCGGGTTGAGGACAGCGGTGCGGGTTTTGATCCGCAGGCGGCCCCTGAGCCGCTGCCCGGTGGTGTCAACTTGAGTGGTCGCGGGATGGCGCTGGTGCGGCAATTGGCGGATCGGTGCACTTATTCGGCCGATGGCCGTAGCGTTAGCGTGGAGTTCTCGTGGCCTGCGGCGACATGATTTGCGCGCGTTTTGGAGGAGAGTCATAGGTGGCTGAAGTACATGTCGACAATGCCGTACTGGAGACTTTGCGCGATGTCATGGAAGACGAATATTCGCTGTTGCTGGAAACCTTTCTGGCCGACTCCGAGGAGCGCCTGCGTCTGCTGGTAGAGACTGCCCAGAGCGCCGACGCCCAAGCCATGCGCTTGGCGGCGCACAGTTTCAAGGGCAGTTGCAGCAACATGGGCGCCGTGTTGCTGGCCAGTCTGTGTAAAGAGTTGGAAGAGCTTGCCCGCCGTGAACTTTTGGATCAGGTGGCGCCCGTGCTCGAGCAGGTTCAGCGCGAGTTTGCGATAGTGCGCATTCTGTTTAAAACCGAACTGCAGCGTTATCGCTGACGGCTGCGCAATAAGACGCCCAGCGCTCGCAGAGTTGGCCTTAGCCTTGCATTACCTCTGGCACGACCCCACCCAAGCGGCCATCCATGGCCGTAATGGAGAGTGCCCATGTCCATTGTCCCCGATCTACTGCTACAGCCTGCGGTTAAAGCCAAGCCCCGTGGGGTGCCCGCCAAGGCGCAGGCGCCTGCGCCCGAACCCAGCCAGCGCAAGGCTGCCAGCTTCGCTCAGGTGTATGCTCGCGAGCGTCAAGACAAGCCGGTCGAGCGTGCTGAACCTGTGGCTAAGGGCGCTCGCGAGCGGTTCTCTGGCTGCTGCGATGACGCCAGCAGTGCGACTGAACCCTTGTCTGAGCAAGAGCAAATTGCCGCTAGCGGCAAACCTTTGCCGGACGACGCCACGGCGACTACGGCCACGATCATGACTGCGGATGAAGATGCAGAGCCTGCGACTGAGCTCGATCCCTTGTTGCTCTTGGCTATCAGCGGTCAGTTACCCACGGTTGAAGTGAGCCCTGCTGCTTTAGCGGCAATAGGTACGGTGCAACCAGCGGCAGAGGATGCCACTGCGCAGCCGGCACTCACCGGCTTAACCCCAGCGGTGGCAGGTTTGGTCAGCAGCGCAACAGCGGCCATGACCGATGCCAGTCATGATGCAACCCTGGACAGCCTCACCAGTGCCGCCGGCGTGCAGTTGGTGGTGGATCTTGGCGTTAAGGCCCAACTGGCGGCCCAGACCGCGGCGCAGCAGGCGGGTGGTGCTGCGGTTGCTCAGGGCGCGGCTGATGTCACCCAGGATTTTGCCGGCGCACTGCTTGCGGCCGGGCAGCCGACGGCTGAGACTAAACTTGGTGAGGGCGCGCTGGCTGAACTTAAGGCGCTTGGTGTGGAAGGGGCTGACAGCCGCAAAGATGCTTCGCCAGAACCGCGCACGGAAAATCTCACTGCCAGGCTTAGCGCACTTAGCCAAGCCATTGGTCAGCAAACCCCGGCGACATCGCGCCTGGGTTTGATTCCTGGGCAGCCGTTGGCGATGCAGCAAGGTGGCTGGAGCGAGGCGGTAGTCGACAAGGTGATGTGGTTGTCGAGCCAAAATCTAAAGTCGGCGGAAATTCAGCTGGATCCTGCCGAGCTGGGTCGTCTGGAGGTGCGGGTTGATATCTCCAAGGAGCAAACCCAGGTGACCTTTGCCAGCCCCCATGCGGGTGTGCGTGATGCTCTCGAAGGGCAAATGCAGCGGTTACGTGATTTGTTTACCGCCCAGGGGATGAACTTGCTCGATGTCAATGTTTCCGATCAGTCAATGAATCGTGGCTGGCAAGGCCAGGAGCAGCAGGGGGGGGGCGGTGATGGCTCGCGCCGTGGCGGCTCTGCGGGTGGTTTGTTGGCGGCCGGTGACGATGAGCACGTCAATGCGGTGACTGAGTTGCGCGGCACAAGCTTGGCAGCTTCACGCAGCTTGGTGGATTACTATGCCTAAACGCCGACAGGCTGCCAGGTAATCAGTAACCTTGATCTAAACTTTAGTTCGCCCGGGTAACCGGGCGAACTCGTTTTTGGGTGACAGTGCGGGGGCTTACTGGTATATCCGCTGCGCGAGTCGAACAATGCAGGGTTAGGCCAGATTATTGATGAACTGGCATAACACTTGCTCCTAACCCCTTGAACGCTGACATAAAACGATCAGTGACGGATTATTGGCATGGCTAAGAAAGAAGAGAAAACTCCAGCAGCGGCCGATACCGAGGGCAAACCTGCCGGCAAAAGTAAGCTCAAACTGATTATTTTGATCGTGGTGGGTTTACTGCTGGTGATTGGTTTGTCAGTGGGCGGGGCGATGTTCTTTTTGCATAAGAGCGAGAAGAAGGACGAGGCCAAGACCGAAGAGCATGCGGCCGTCGAAGCTGAGGCCAAGCCCGGCAAGCAAGTGGCTGTCTACGAGGTGCTAGCGCCGGCGTTCGTGGTCAATTTCAACTACAAGGGCCGCCAGCGTTATATGCAAGTCAGTGTCGCGCTGATGGGCCGCGACAAGGCCGAGCTGGATGCCTTGCACGAGCACATGCCGGTGCTGCGCAATAACTTGGTCATGCTGTTTTCTGGGCAGGATTTTGAGGCATTGAGCACCCCGGTGGGCAAGGAAATGCTCCGTCAACAAACCACCGCTAGCGTGCAAGCCTTGGCGCAAAAGGAGACCGGCAAGTTGGCGGTCGAACAAGTGCTGTTTACCAATATCGTATTGCAGTAGGAGCATGGATTAATGGCTGTGCAAGATCTGCTCTCACAAGACGAAATTGATGCCCTGCTGCATGGCGTCGATGACGGCGCGGTCGAGACTGAAGAGGCTGCTGAGCCCGGCACGGCGAAAACCTATGACCTGTCCAGCCAGGACCGCATCGTTCGCGGTCGCATGCCGACGCTGGAAATGATTAACGAGCGTTTTGCCCGTTACACCCGCGTGAGCATGTTTAACCTGCTGCGCCGTTCGGCCGATGTCGCGGTCGGCGGCGTGCAGGTGATGAAGTTCGGCGAGTACGTGCACTCCTTGTACGTGCCCACCAGCCTTAACCTGGTGAAGATGAAGCCGTTGCGCGGCACCGGCTTGTTTATTCTGGATGCCAAATTGGTATTCAAGTTGGTGGATAACTTCTTTGGCGGTGATGGCCGCCACGCCAAGATCGAAGGCCGCGAGTTCACCCCCACCGAATTGCGGGTGGTACGGATGGTCATCGACCAGGCCTTTGTCGATCTCAAGGAAGCCTGGCATGCGGTGCTGGATATTAACTTTGAGTACATCAGCTCGGAAGTGAATCCGGCCTTGGCCAACATCGTTAGCCCCAGCGAAGTGGTGGTGGTTTCCACTTTTCATATCGAGTTGGATGGCGGTGGCGGCGACCTGCACGTGACCATGCCCTATTCGATGATTGAGCCGATTCGCGACATGCTCGATGCCGGTTTTCAGTCCGATGTCGATGACCAGGATGAGCGCTGGGTGAATGCCCTGCGCGAAGATATTCTCGATGTCAGCGTACCGCTGGGCGCCACCGTGGCCAGTCGCCAATTAAGGTTGCGCGATATTTTGCATATGCAGCCGGGTGATGTGATTCCGGTGGATTTACCCGACCAGGTGTTGCTGCGCGCCAATGGCGTGCCGGCCTTTACCGTCAAGCTGGGGGCGCATAAAGGCAAGCTGGCCTTCCAAATACTCAATCCGGTCGAGCGCCCACGTTGACACTCACCGCTTAACTCCAATTTATAGAGGCTGTGTAAGGTGCTCCATGACCAAGCGCAGTAGACATTGAGCCGGTTCTGAGAGCCGGTCGAGGACAACCTATGGCAGACGAAGAAGCAACCTCCCCCGAAGAACAAGCCTTGGCCGATGAGTGGGCGGCTGCGTTGTCTGAGGCCGGTGATGCCGATCAGGACGATATCGATGCCATGATGGCCAGCGCCGCAGTGGCTGAGCCGGCGGCGCCACGGGCAAAAATGGAAGAGTTCGGCAGTGCGCCGCCACGCTCGAACGCCCCGGTGAGTCTGGATGGGCCGAACCTGGATGTGATTCTGGATATTCCCGTGTCAATTTCCATGGAAGTTGGCAATACCGAAATCACCATTCGCAACCTGCTGCAGCTCAATCAGGGGTCGGTGATCGAGCTTGATCGGCTGGCCGGCGAGCCGCTGGATGTGCTGGTCAACGGCACCTTGATCGCCCATGGCGAGGTGGTGGTGGTGAACGAGAAATTTGGCATTCGCTTGACTGATGTCATCAGTCCAAGTGAACGCATCAAGAAGTTGCGCTAAACCCATGCGCAGCTTTCTTTGGCTGTTGTGCAGCCTGCCGCTGACGGCCCTGGCGGCTGAACCCGGGCCCGTCGCGGCGACAACGCCGGTGGTGGCTGACAGCAATCTGAGTGCCCAGTTGAGCCAGATGCTGCTGGGGTTGCTGCTGGTCATCGGCCTGATTTTCGTCCTGGCCTGGTTGCTGCGCCGCGTGCAGCGTATTGGTCCGCGCGGCGCGCAGGTGATCAAGTTGCTGGCCAGCCAGGCGCTGGGGCCGCGCGATCGGCTGGTGCTGGTGCAAGTGGGTGGCGAGCAGATTTTGCTCGGCTTAAGCGCGGGCCGCATCACCCCTTTGCATGTGCTGAAAGAGCCGGTGCATCTGCCCGACAGTGAGCCTGCCAGTACCGAGTTTGCCCAGCGGCTGATGGAGTTGTTGGGCCGGGATCAGAAGGACAAGCTTTGATGGCCGCGTTGCGTATGCTGTTTGTCGTGCTGCTGGCTTTAGTCGCGCCATTGGCCTTTGGCGCCGACGATCCACTGTCGATCTCGGCGATCACCCTGTCCAGTAATGCCGAGGGTCAGCAGGAGTATTCGGTCAATCTGCAGATTCTGCTGATCATGACCGCGCTGAGCTTTATCCCAGCCTTTGTGATGCTGATGACCAGCTTCACCCGGATCATCATCGTCTTTTCGATTTTGCGCCAGGCGCTGGGTTTGCAGCAGACGCCGTCGAACCAGATTCTTACCGGTTTGGCGATGTTTTTGACCCTGTTCATCATGGCGCCGGTGTTTGACCAAATAAATAAAGATGCCGTGCAGCCTTACCTGAAGGAACAACTCCCGGCCCAGCAGGCGATTGCCAAGGCCGAAGTGCCGTTGAAGAAATTTATGCTGGCGCAGACCCGCGCCTCCGATCTTGAGCTGTTTGTACGGCTGTCCAAACGCACTGATATTGCATCGCCTGAACAGGCGCCGATGACCATCCTGATACCGGCCTTCGTCACCTCGGAGCTGAAAACGGCGTTTCAGATCGGCTTTATGATTTTTATCCCGTTTCTGATCATCGACATGGTGGTGGCCAGTGTCCTGATGGCGATGGGCATGATGATGCTCTCGCCGCTGATTATTTCGCTGCCGTTCAAGATTATGCTGTTTGTGCTGATTGATGGTTGGGCGCTGGTGATTGGCACCTTGGCCAGTAGTTTCGGCACCCTTTAGATACGCACGTGGAGCGACGCTTATGACTCCCGAAGTGGCGGTAGACCTGATTCGTGAGGCGCTATGGTTGATCGCCGTGATTGTCGGTTTGCTGGTGTTGCCCAGTTTGCTGGTGGGCTTGCTGGTGGCGATGTTTCAGGCCGCGACGCAAATCAACGAGCAAACCTTGAGCTTCGTGCCGCGCCTGCTGGTCATGCTGCTGACGCTGATCTGGGCCGGCCCCTGGTTGGTGCGCGAACTGATGGAGTACAGCCAGACGTTGATTCAGAACATTCCGCAGGTCATCGGCTAAGCCCATGTTGGAACTGACCACCGAGCAGATCGGCGCCTGGGTGGGGAGTTTTCTGCTGCCGTTGTTTCGCATCGCCTCCTTGCTGATGGTGATGCCGATCATTGGTACCAAACTGGTGCCAGCTCGCGTGCGGCTGTATCTGGCCCTGGCGATTTGCCTGGTACTGGCGCCCACGCTGCCGCCGATCGCGCCATTCGATGCCGTGAGCCTGCGGGCCATTTTTTTAATCGCCCAGGAGATTCTGATCGGGGTGATGCTGGGTTTTACCTTGCAGCTGTTCTTTCACTTGTTTTCGGTGGCAGGGCAGATTATCGCGGTGCAAACCGGCTTGGGCTTTGCCTCCATGGTCGATCCCGGCAATGGTGTCTCGGTGCCGGTGTTAGCGCAGATGCTGCTGATGCTGGTGACCCTGCTGTTTTTGGCAATGAATGGCCATCTGGTGGTGTTTGAGGTGCTGGCCGAGAGCTTTATTACCTTGCCAATCGGCACGGGTTTGTCGACGGCCCACTACTGGGAGTTGGCCGGCAAGCTGGGCTGGGTGTTCGGCGCCGGTTTGTTGTTGGTGCTGCCGGCGGTCACCGCATTGCTGGTGATCAACCTGGCGTTTGGCTTGATGACCCGTGCCGCGCCGCAATTGAACATCATCTCGATTGGTTTTCCGCTGACCATGGTGCTCGGCCTGGTGATTTTCTGGCTGGGTCTGGGGGATTTTCTGGCCCAATACCAGCAGCTGGCCAGCGACGGCCTACAGCTGTTGCGTGAGTTGGCGCGCGCGCGCTAACGCTAAGGAGGCGTCATGGCAGAAAGTGAAAGTGGCGCCGACAAGAGTGAAGAGCCCACGGGCAAACGCTTGGAAGAGTCGCGTAAAAAAGGCCAGGTGGCCCGTTCGCGCGAGCTTAATACGGTGGCGGTCACGCTGTCGGGGATTGGCGGCTTATTAGTCTATGGCGCCGATTTTGGCCGCGTTCTGCTGGCGTTGATGGAAAAAAACTTCGACCTGCCGCGCGAGGTTTTGCTGGATGACGGTTCCATGGCGCTGTTCTTGTTGCTGTCCGGCAAGATGGTGCTGGAGGCCATGTTGCCGCTGTTGTTGATTCTGGTAATCGCCTCGCTGCTGGGCCCGATAGCCTTGGGTGGCTGGTTGTTTTCCGCCGAGTCGATGGCGCCCAAGTTCAGCCGAATGGACCCGCTGGCAGGCCTTAAGAGGATGTTTTCCACCCATGCCTTGGTGGAGTTGCTCAAGGCGTTGGGCAAATTTACGGTCATAGTTTTGGTGGCGTTAGCGGTGCTGCGCAGCTATCAGAAAGACCTGCAGGCCATCGCCTATGAGCCATTGCCCTCGGCCATTATCCACAGCATCAATATCGTCGGTTGGAGCATGTTGTGGATGGCGTGCGGGCTAATTTTGATCGCTGTGGTCGATATACCCTTTCAGATTTGGGATAACCGCCAAAAACTGATGATGACCAAGCAGGAAGTGCGCGACGAATACAAAGACAGTGAAGGCAAGCCCGAGGTCAAGTCGCGGATTCGCCAGTTGCAGCGGCAAATGGCCGAGCGGCGGATGATGGCGGCGGTGCCTCAAGCGGATGTGGTGATTACCAACCCGACGCATTTTGCCGTGGCGCTCAAATACGATCCGGCCCAGGGCGCTGCCCCAGTGCTGCTGGCCAAGGGCAGCGATTTTACCGCGCTGAAAATTCGTGAAATTGCCCAGGAACATAAAGTCATGCTGCTCGAGTCGCCGGGGCTGGCGCGGGCGGTGTATTACTCCACCGAGCTTGATCAGCAGATCCCGGCCGGCTTGTATCTGGCCGTGGCGCAGGTGCTGGCCTATGTCTACCAGCTTAGGCAGTACCAGTCCGGCAAAGGCAAGCGTCCGGCGCCACTGCCGGATCTGCCGATTCCTCCCGACTTGCGCCGCGACGCGTAAGGCGGGTTAGCGGCGCTACGCAGACGCAAAACCTCACCGAGCAGTCCGTGCGCCGCGTAACCCGCCAAGCGCTTTCAGTCTCTCTGCAGGAGCTGTCATAGCCTGGTGTCGGGTTACGCGGCGTTCGGGTAATAGGTTGGCCTTTAAAATCTCTGCCCCGCCGCTAACCCAACCTACGATTTTTCTTTATTGCTCAAACAGTTGGCTGAGTTGGACGGCTTCTTGCACTAGCAGATTCACAGGCGCCTTGAGCGTCAAAAGATTGAATCGGCTGGAGTGGCAACGTGGCAGTAGATCGCACGCAAGTGATGGGCAATGTGCGCGGCAACCTCGCGGGCTTGCGGCATGGCAATTTAGGCGTGCCGCTGCTGTTGCTCATCATGCTGGCCATGATGATGCTGCCGATCCCGCCGTTTCTGCTCGACGTGCTGTTTACCTTTAATATCGCTTTGTCGATTGTGGTCCTGCTGGTCTGCGTGTACGCCCTGCGACCGCTGGATTTTGCGGTGTTCCCGACCATTCTGCTGATCGCCACCCTGCTGCGCCTGGCGCTGAACGTCGCCTCCACGCGGGTGGTGCTGCTGCACGGGCATGATGGCCATGCGGCGGCCGGGAAGGTGATTCAGGCCTTTGGCGAGGTGGTGATCGGCGGCAACTACGTGGTCGGTATCGTGGTGTTTGCGATCTTGATGATCATCAACTTCGTGGTGGTAACCAAGGGCGCCGGGCGCATCTCTGAGGTCAGCGCGCGTTTTACCTTGGATGCCATGCCCGGCAAGCAAATGGCCATTGATGCCGACTTGAACGCTGGCTTGATCGAGCAGGCGGAAGCCAAAAAGCGTCGCTCGGAAGTCTCCCAGGAAGCCGATTTTTACGGCTCCATGGACGGTGCCAGCAAGTTCGTGCGCGGTGATGCCGTGGCCGGTTTGCTGATCCTGTTTATCAACCTGATTGGTGGCGTGGCCATCGGCATCTTCCAGCATGACATGGGCTTTTCCGATGCCGGCAAGGTCTATGCCTTGTTGACTATCGGTGACGGTTTGGTGGCGCAGATTCCGTCCCTGTTGCTGTCGACGGCGGCGGCGATCATGGTGACGCGGGTGTCCAGCTCGGAAGACATGGGCGCCCAGGTTAATCGGCAGATGTTTACCTCACCCAAGGCGCTGGCCGTGTCGGCGATTATTTTGATCGCCATGGGCTTGGTGCCCGGCATGCCCCATGTGTCTTTTGTTGGCTTGGGGCTGATAGCCGCGGGTGGCGCCTATTGGATTGCCAATCGCCAGCGCCAGGTCAAAGAGGACGAGGTGCACGAGGTGCAGCGCCAGCAAGAGGCGTTGCCTGCCGCGCGCTCCCAGGAGACCAAGGAGCTGGGCTGGGACGATGTGACACCGGTCGATATGGTTGGCCTGGAAGTGGGTTATCGGCTGATTCCGCTGGTCGATCGTGCTCAAGGTGGGCAGTTGCTGGCGCGGATTAAAGGCGTGCGCAAGAAGCTCTCCCAAGAGATGGGTTTCTTGATGCCCTCGGTGCATATCCGCGACAACCTCGACCTGCTGCCCAATGCCTACCGCTTGACTCTGATGGGGGTCAGTGTCGCCGAGGCAGAGGTCTATCCAGACCGCGAACTGGCGATTAACCCGGGGCAGGTGTTCGGCCCGCTCAACGGCATCGCCGCCAAGGACCCAGCGTTCGGCCTGGAGGCCGTGTGGATAGATCCAAATCAGCGCGACCAAGCGCAGTCGCTCGGTTATACCGTGGTGGACGCCAGCACCGTGGTGGCGACTCACCTCAACCAGGTGCTGCACAAGCATGCCCATGAACTGCTCGGTCACGAGGAAGTTCAGCAGTTGTTGCAGTTGTTGGCTAAAAGCTCACCGAAGCTTGCCGAAGAGTTGGTGCCGGGCACCGTGTCGCTGTCGACCCTGCTTAAAGTGTTGCAGGCGTTGCTGCAAGAACAGGTGCCGGTACGGGACATTCGCACCATCGCCGAAACCATCGCCAATGCCGCCACCAAGAGTCAAGATCCCGCCGCTATGGTGGCTGCGGTGCGCGTGTCGCTGGCCCGGGCAATCGTGCAAAGCGTCGTAGGACTAGAGCCGGAGCTGCCGGTGATCACCCTTGAACCAAGGTTGGAACAGATATTGCTCAACAGTATTCAGAAGGCCGGCCAAGGCTCCGAAGAAGGCATTCTTTTGGAACCGGGCATGGCTGAGAAGTTACAACGTTCCTTGGTGGAAGCAGCGCAGCGTCAGGAGATGCTCGGCAAGCCGGCGATACTGCTGGTGGCCGGCCCGGTTCGGGCGATGCTCTCGCGGTTTGCGCGTCTGGCAGTGCCGAATATGCACGTGCTGGCCTACCAGGAAATTCCGGATAACAAGCAGGTCACTATCGTTGCGACGGTGGGGCAGAACTGAGGTTTTAGGCCATGCAAGTCAAACGCTTTTTCGCCGCCGATATGCGTCAAGCCATGAAGCTGGTACGTGATGAGTTGGGTGCTGACGCCTCGATCATTGCCAATCGCCGGGTTGCCGGTGGGGTCGAGCTGACCGCCGCCTTGGACTATCAGATTCCGGCCGCGCCAAGTCGCCAGCCGAATGCCGAGCTGGAAAGCGAACTGCGCAAAACCCAGGCCCGCATCACCTCGGCACAAACCGAGCTGAGCACCCGAGCTAAAGCTGACGCTGGTAAAGATGGCCAGCTGTTTGCCGCGCCCGCCAAGGCCGCTGCCGAGCGCTCAAGTGCGCCAGCCCGGCCAGCCCCTAAGCCGGCGGCTGCCGCGTTGCCTGCGGGTGATCAGCAGATGCTGGCGGCCATGCGCTTTGAGTTGCACGGCTTGCGCGAATTGATTGAGGTGCAGTTAGGCTCAATCGCCTGGGGGCAGCTGCAAACCCGCAAGCCACAGCAAGCCAGTTTGTGGCGGCGCTTGCAGCGTATGGGCATCTCGGCTGAGCTAGCCCGCGCCTTATTGGAAAAAGTGGCCACCATCACCGAGCCACGCCAGGCGTGGCGTATGTTGCTGGCGCACTTGGCGCACGCCATTGCGACCGTACCCACTGAGCCGCTGGAGGAGGGCGGCGTGATTGCCCTGGTAGGTCCCGCCGGCATGGGTAAAACCACCACGCTGGCCAAGCTGGCGGCGCGCTATGTGCTTAAATACGGCGCGCAAAATATCGCTCTGGTGAGCATGGACAGCTATCGGATTGGCGCCCAGGAACAGTTAAAAACCTTGGGGCGAATTCTCAATGTGTCGGTCACCCAGGTCGATCCGGGGCAGTCCCTGACTCAGGCGCTGGCCCCTTTGGCGCGGCGCAAAGTGGTGTTGATCGACACTGCGGGGCTGCCTGGCAGCGATCCGGCGCTGCGCATGCAGCTGGAAACCTTGGCGGGACGCGGGATAAAAGCGAAAAATTATTTGGTTTTGGCCGCAACCAGTCAGAGCCAAGTGCTCAAGGCCGCCTACCATAGTTATAAGCATTGCGGTTTGGCAGGCTGTATTCTGACTAAGTTGGATGAAGCCACCAGCCTGGGTGAGGTTTTAGGACTGGCCATAAGCCAGCGCCTGCCGGTAGCCTATGTAGCTGATGGTCCACGAATTCCTGATGATTTGCAGCTACCGCGCAGTCATCAGCTGGTGAGTCGGGCGGTAAGCTTGCAGGTAGCAGAAGATCCGAGTGAAGAGGCCATGGCCGATATGTTCGCTGGCTTGTATCAGCAACCTTCGCGCCGGGTTGGTTAGCCGCCTTAGGTAACGAATTTTTACACCGCAGTACCTTGTATCGTTTACCGCTGAAGGTCAGCGGAGCGATTCCAGTCCAAGCAGCACAAGGTGTTAGAGCGCATGAGTAGTAAGCATCCCGTACAGGTGATTGCAGTGACCGGCGGCAAGGGCGGCGTTGGCAAGACTAATGTGTCGGTAAATTTGGCATTGGCGTTGGCCGACCTCGGTCGCCGCGTGCTGCTGATGGATGCCGACCTTGGTTTGGCCAACGTTGACGTGTTGCTCGGCCTCACCGCCAAGCGCACCCTGGAAGATGTGATTTCTGGCGAGTGCGATTTGCGCGATGTCTTGATTCCCGGCCCCGGCGGCATTCGCATTGTGCCTGCGGCCTCCGGCGCACAAAGTATGGTGCAGCTGTCGCCGATGCAGCACGCCGGTTTGATTCAAGCCTTCAGTGATATCAGCGACAACGTCGACGTGCTGATCATCGACACCGCGGCCGGCATCGGTGATGGCGTGGTGAGTTTCGTGCGCGCCGCCCAAGAGGTAATCATGGTGGTGTGCGATGAGCCCACCTCGATTACCGATGCGTATGCGCTGATTAAATTGCTCAATCGCGATTACGGCCTGAGCCGTTTTCGGGTGCTGGCCAACATGGCGCACAGCCCGCAAGAAGGCCACAACCTGTTCGCCAAGCTGACCAAAGTAACCGATCGGTTTCTCGATGTGGCGCTGCAGTATCTGGGCGCCGTGCCGTACGACGAGTCGGTGCGCAAAGCGGTGCAAAAACAACGCGCCGTGTACGAGGCGTTTCCGCGTTCAAAGTGCGCATTGGCGTTTAAAGCTATTGCACAAAAAGTCGATGCGTGGCCATTACCGGCTAACCCGCGTGGACATCTGGAATTTTTTGTCGAGCGCTTGGTGCAGAGTTCAACTGCAGACTCCGGCGTATGACAGTCGCTATGGGGCTTCGCATGTATAGCAAAGCGCAGGCACAAGATTCCCGGCATCAGCTTATTGAGCAATACGCACCCCTGGTTAAGCGTATTGCGTACCACCTGCTGGCCCGATTGCCGGCTAACGTTCAAGTCGATGACTTGATCCAGGCCGGCATGATCGGCCTGCTCGAAGCCTCAACCAAATATGACGCCAGCAAAGGGGCAAGTTTTGAAACTTACGCCGGCATCCGCATTCGTGGAGCTATGCTGGATGATGTGCGCAAAGGTGATTGGGCGCCGCGCTCGGTGCATCGCAATACCCGGATGGTCAGCGATGCGATTCGAAAAATTGAGGCGCGAGTCGGTCGCGATGCTAAAGATCAAGAGGTTGCGGCCGAACTACAATTGAGTCTCGAAGATTACTACGGCATTCTCAGCGATACTTTAGGCAGCCGCTTGTTCAGCTTCGACGACCTGTTAGAGGAAAACGAGCCAGGCGGTGTGCGTGAATACACAGGTACTGCTCAGCTTGAACCGTCCCGTGATCTGGAAGATCAGCGTTTCCAACTGGCCTTGGCCGACGCCATTGCCAACTTGCCGGAACGTGAGCGTTTGGTCTTGTCGTTGTATTACGATGAGGGGCTGAATCTCAAAGAGATTGGCGAGGTACTTGGGGTTAGCGAATCGCGTGTCAGCCAGTTGCACAGTCAATGCGCCGCGCGGTTGCGGGCACGTCTGGCAGAGTGGCGTGAACACTGAGCAAATACGTCAATTTCACGATTTCACGGCATGTCCAGGTCTTGGATATGTTTAGGACTGTACGGAGGTCGATTTGGACAAGAACATGAAAATCCTCATCGTCGATGACTTTTCGACGATGCGGCGAATCATCAAGAACCTCTTGCGTGACTTGGGATTTACCAATACCGCTGAGGCCGATGATGGCGTCACTGCACTGCCGATGCTGCAAAGCGGCAGCTTTGATTTTCTGGTGACGGACTGGAACATGCCCGGGATGACCGGCATCGACCTGTTACGCGCCGTGCGCGCCGACGAGCGCCTCAAGCAGTTACCGGTGTTGATGGTGACGGCTGAGGCCAAGCGCGATCAGATTATCGAAGCAGCGCAAGCGGGCGTGAATGGCTATGTGGTTAAGCCCTTCACGGCGCAAGTGCTGAAAGAGAAGATCGATAAGATCTTTGAGCGGGTTAACGGCTGATGTTGGTCGCGAGGGCGCTATGGAGCATAAAGAGCCGCAAATGACTGACCTTGAGTCGAGTCTAAAAACCCACGCCCGCTCTCTAATGGAAAGCCTTGAGTGCGGTAATTTTAGTGGCGCAATTGAAGTTATTCACGATTTAAACAAAGCTCGCGATCAAGGCCTCTATCACGAGGTGGGCAAGCTGACTCGCGAGCTGCATAACTCAATCGTTAATTTTCAAGTTGACCTCAGTGGCTCACACGCCGCCGAAGTTTCGGAAATCAGCGATGCGAGTGAGCGCCTGAATTATGTAGTGCGCATGACCGAGAAAGCGGCTAATCGCACCATGGATCTGGTCGAAGAAAGCGCGCCGCTGGTCAATGAAATTGGTTCGGAGTCGCGGGCCTTGAGTGCCGATTGGGCGCGCTTTATGCGCCGTGAGGTTGGCGCCGATGAGTTTCGCGAGTTGGCTAAACGGATCGAATCGTTCCTCGAACAAAGTGATCGTGACAGCACCAAATTGTCTGCTCATTTGAACGATATTTTGCTGGCGCAAGACTTCCAGGACCTCACCGGACAGGTGATCAAGCGGGTCACCAGTATGGTGACCGAGGTCGAGAGCAATCTGCTCAAATTGGTCTGCATGGCGTCACAGATTGATCGCTATACCGGCATTCAGCACGATCACGAACAGTTGCGTGCTGAACAAAAACAACAAAAAGAGCCATCCCGGGGTGAAGGTCCGCAGATTCATGCCGATAAGCGTGAAGACGTCGTATCTGGTCAGGTCGATGTTGACGACCTGCTGTCCAGCCTTGGTTTTTAGGGAGCACGCGAATGAGCTTCGGCGCCGATGAAGAGATTCTCCAGGATTTTCTGGTAGAAGCCGGCGAGATTCTTGAACTGTTGTCCGAACAGTTGGTTGAGCTTGAAAATCGCCCGGACGATATGAATTTGCTCAATGCCATTTTCCGTGGTTTCCACACGGTTAAAGGCGGGGCCGGTTTTCTCCAGCTGGATGCGCTGGTGGAGTGCTGCCATATCGCAGAAAACGTGTTCGATATTCTGCGTAAGGGTGAGCGTCGGGTTGACTCCGAGCTCATGGATGTAGTGCTGGAAACCCTCGACGCCGTTAACTCGATGTTTGCCCAGGTGCGCGAGCGCAGCGAAGTTACTCATGCGACTCCTGAGCTGTTGGCCGCGCTGGCGCGCTTGGCTGAACCGGGTGGTGCGCCAAAAGCGGCTGCACCTGCGCCGGCACCTGCTGCGCCGGTCGCGGTTGAAACCATTGCGCCGGTCGCAGCCAGCGAGAGTGCAGATATCACCGATAGCGAGTTCGAGCAGTTGCTCGATGCGTTGGCGCAGCCGCCGGCGGCTGAGGTCAAGCTGGTGGTTCCAGTTGCCCCGGCGTCCGATGCCATTACCGACGATGAGTTTGAGTCCTTACTTGATCAGCTGCACGGCAAGGGTCAGTTTGCTGCACCCGAGTCAGCAACTGCGCCAGTAGCGCCAGCCACGCCGGTAGCGGAAGTCAGTGCGGCGCCTGCGGGCGAAATTACCGATGACGAATTCGAGGCGTTGCTCGATCAGTTGCATGGCAAGGGTAAGTTTGAGGCGTCGGCGGATACGGCTGTCAGCCCTGCCCCCGCGGCAGTCAGCACAGCAACACCGGCCAGCGGTGAAAACATTACTGACGACGAGTTCGAGGCTTTGCTTGATCAGCTGCACGGCAAGGGCAAGTTCGTTGAACCCAGCGTTGCAGCGCCAGTAGCAGCAGTCGCACCGCCCGCGGCAGTGGTGGCCAAGCCGGTTGCGGTCAGTAAGCCGGCGGAGAAAGCGCCTGAGCCGGATGTTGATGCTGAACCGGCGCCGGTCAGGTCCGCGCCGATAAAGGCTGCGGCAGCGCCGGTCGCGGGCGACAAAGCCGCCGCCAGCGAAGCCGAAACCACCGTGCGGGTCGACACTGCGCGGTTGGATGAAATCATGAACATGGTCGGTGAGTTGGTGTTGGTGCGTAATCGTCTGGTACGACTGGGCTCCAACAGCAATGACGAGGCCATGGCCAAGGCGGTCTCCAATCTTGATGTGGTAACCGCGGATCTGCAGACGGCGGTGATGAAAACCCGCATGCAGCCGATTAAAAAAGTCTTTGGCCGTTTCCCGCGGCTGGTGCGCGACCTGGCGCGTAACCTGAAAAAAGAAATCAATTTGGAGTTGGTCGGGGAAGAAACCGACCTGGACAAAAACTTGGTTGAGGCTTTGGCTGACCCCTTGGTCCACTTGGTGCGCAACTCGGTTGACCATGGCATTGAATCGCCTGATCAGCGCGAGGCCAGCGGCAAGAGCCGCGGCGGTAAAATTATTTTGGCGGCGCAACAAGAGGGTGATCACATTCTCCTGTCGATCTCCGACGACGGTAATGGCATGGACCCCGACGTGCTGCGGGCCAAGGCGGTCGAGAAGGGCGTGCTGGATAAAGATGCTGCTGATCGTTTGAGCGATACCGAGTGCTTTAACCTGATTTTTGCCCCAGGCTTTTCAACCAAGGCCGAGATCACCGACGTTTCTGGTCGCGGTGTCGGCATGGACGTGGTGAAAACCAAAATTTCGCAACTCAACGGCATCATTAACATTTACTCGACCAAGGGCCAAGGCACCAAAATCGTTATTAAGGTGCCGTTAACCTTGGCGATTATGCCGACGCTGATGGTGATGCTGGGTAATCAAGCCTTTGCCTTCCCGCTGGTCAATGTTAATGAAATATTCCACCTTGATCTGTCACGCACCAATGTGGTCGATGGTCAAGAAGTGGTGATTGTTCGGGATAAGGCCTTGCCACTGTTCTATCTCAAGCGTTGGCTGGTCGGCAGCGCGGCGTGCGAAGAGCAAGGTGAAGGACATGTGGTTATTCTGTCGGTTGGCACCCAGCGGATTGGCTTTGTCGTTGATCAGTTGGTCGGTCAGGAGGAGGTGGTGATCAAACCCTTGGGCAAGATGCTGCAAGGCACCCCGGGTATGTCTGGCGCAACCATTACCGGTGACGGGCGGATTGCGTTAATTCTTGATGTGCCAAGTATGCTTAAACGTTACGCGCGTCGCGGTTGATCGTTATTGGCGCGACTTAGCTTGCCTGGTGCCGATGCCAGCAAGGTTAAGTCGCGTTCCCGCATGTTTAGATACAGCAGGCAGTGAGCAGGTTCTTAGGAGTGTGTATGGCGGTTAAGGTCTTGGTGGTGGATGACTCGGGTTTCTTTCGCCGCCGGGTCTCGGAGATTCTTTCTGCTGACCCCAATATTCAAGTTATTGGTACGGCCACCAATGGTCGTGAGGCGATTGATCAAGCCATAGCGCTCAAGCCTGATGTGATTACCATGGACTATGAAATGCCGATGATGGATGGCATTACGGCCGTGCGTAACATCATGCAGCGCTGCCCAACGCCGGTATTAATGTTTTCCTCACTGACCCATGAGGGCGCCCGCGTTACCTTGGATGCCTTGGACGCTGGGGCGGTGGATTTTCTGCCGAAAAATTTCGAAGATATCTCGCGTAATCCAGAAAAAGTTAAGCAGATGCTCTGCGAGAAAGTGCACAGCATTGCTCGCAGTAATCGACGTTATGGCAGCTCTGCGCCTACGCCCACAGTGACCCCCGCGTCGCCTTCGCAGGCTAACAGTAGTGCGAGTGCCTCGGCGCGTCCGACGGCGGCCGCGCCCAGTAGTCCTCACGCTACGGCGGCGCCTAAACGCAAAGCCTATAAGTTGGTCGCTATCGGTACGTCAACAGGTGGGCCGGTGGCGCTGCAGCGGGTCTTGACCCAGTTGCCGGCAAACTTTCCGGCGCCCATCGTGCTGATTCAGCATATGCCGGCCGCTTTTACCAAGGCCTTTGCCGAACGCCTGGATAAGCTTTGCCGAATTTCCGTCAAGGAGGCCGAGGATGGTGATTTGCTGCGTCCAGGTTTGGCTTTGCTGGCCCCAGGCGGCAAGCAAATGATGGTCGATCAGCGCGGCGCAGTGAAAATTTTACCGGGTGATGAGCGCCTCAATTACAAACCTTGTGTGGATATCACCTTTGGCTCGGCGGCGAAGTCGTTCAATGACAAGGTGCTGGCCGTGGTGCTCACCGGCATGGGCGCCGATGGCCGTGAAGGTGCACGTTTGCTCAAGCAATGCGGCAGCCAAATCTGGGCGCAAGATGAGGCCAGCTGTGTGATTTATGGCATGCCCATGGCGGTGGTTAAAGCTAATCTGGCGGACGCTGTTTACAGTCTTGAGGATATCGGCAGGTATTTGGCTGAGGCCTGTATCTGATGGATGTGCTGAGCCTTATTGGGATTATTTTGGCCTTTGTGGCCATTCTTGGCGGTAACTATCTAGAAGGCGGGCATGTTGGCGCCTTGGTTAATGGTCCGGCGGCGCTGATTGTGATTGGCGGGACCTTAGGTGCGGCATTTTTACAGGCGCCGGTGCATGTGCTTAAACGTTCTGGGGTGGTAATCCGCTGGATTTTCCTGCCGCCAAAAGTTGATTTGCAAGGTGGTATTGCCCGCGTCGTCGCTTGGAGCATGACCGCCCGCAAAGAGGGCTTGCTGGGGCTCGAATCTGTGGCCGATTTAGAGCAGGATGATTACGCTCGCAAAGGCTTGCAACTGTTGGTTGACGGCGCCGAGCCTGAGGCCATTCGCAGTATTTTAGAGGTTGATTTGTACAACCAAGAAGGCCGCGATATTCAGGCCGCTAAGGTATTTGAAAGCATGGGCGGCTACGCACCGACTATCGGTATTATCGGCGCGGTGATGGGCTTGATTCACGTCATGGGCAATCTGGCGGACCCCAGTAAGCTGGGCAGCGGTATCGCCGTGGCCTTTGTGGCGACTATCTACGGCGTCGGTTTTGCCAACCTGTTGTTGCTGCCGATAGCGAGCAAGATCAAAGCGGTGGCGCTGCGCCAGTCACGCTATCGGGAGATGCTCTTGGAGGGCGTTTTGTCCATTGCTGAAGGTGAGAACCCGCGCTCGATTGAATTAAAACTGCAAGGCTTTATGGATTAATCATGGCTCGCCGGCGTCACCAAGAAGAGCATGAAAATCATGAGCGTTGGCTGGTTTCCTACGCCGATTTCATCACTCTGTTGTTTGCTTTTTTTGTGGTGATGTACTCCATCTCTTCGATTAACGAGGGCAAGTACCGCATCCTTTCCGACAGTTTAGAGGGGGTGTTCAGTCAGCCTGATCGCTCGATCAAGCCTGTCCCCGTAGGTGAGGAGCGCCCGCGTATTACCGAGCCGGATGTCTCGGTCGTAACCGAGAGTGCGCGCAGTGAAACCGCCCCAGATCCGCTGCAGGATATTGCCAAGGGGATGCGCGAGGCTTTCGGCGACATGATCATGAAAGATCAGATGACTGTGCGCGGTAATGAGTTGTGGATCGAAATTGAACTCAGCTCCAGCTTGTTGTTCTCCAGTGGTGAGGCGTTGCCCACCGATATGGCCTTTAACATCATTGAGAAAATTGCCAAGATTCTGGCGCCTTACGAGAACCCCGTGCATATCGAAGGCTTTACCGACAATTTACCGATCAATACTGCGCAGTTTCCCAGTAACTGGGAGCTGTCGACCGCGCGTGCGGCCAGTATTGTGCGGATGCTGGCCATGGATGGGGTGAATCCGGGTCGGCTAGCCGCGGTCGGTTACGGCGAGTTTCAGCCGGTCGCCGATAATGCCTTAGCCGAGGGGCGGGCGCGGAATAGGCGGGTGGTGTTGGTGGTTTCGCGTAACCTTGAGGTGCGCCGCAGTGTGAGCGGGGTTGGCAGTGCCAATGCACGTCCGGATAGCGCTTTGCAACGGGCTGGCACGCAACCTGCAGCGGCGCCTACAGCCACGTTGCCGGATGCCGGTGCCGTCAATTCCCAGTCGCCAGTCCCATGAGGCAGGCGCCAGTTCTCGGCAAGCAAATGGTCGCGCCGGGAGGACGAAAATAATGAGAGTCTGGGCAGTCGCCAATCAAAAAGGTGGAGTCGGTAAGACCACCACATCCATTGCCCTTGCCGGTTTGCTGGCCGATGCCGGCAAACGTGTGGTGATGGTCGACCTGGATCCCCATGGTTCCATGACCAGCTATTTTGGCCATGATCCAGATGCCTTGGAGCACAGCAGTTTCGATCTGTTTTTACATCAGGGCGTGGTGCCACAAGATTTGCCTAAGCAATTGTTGTTACCCACCAGCCATGAACGCATTGCGTTGCTGCCGGCCAGTACCGCGCTGGCCACGCTGGAGCGTCAGTCGCCGGGTCAAAGTGGCTTGGGCCTGGTGATTGCCAAGAGCTTGGCGCAGTTGTGGGGTGAGTTCGATTACGCGCTGATCGACAGTCCGCCGCTGCTGGGGATTTTGATGGTTAACGCCTTGGCAGCCAGCCAGCAGTTAGTTATCCCGGTGCAGACCGAGTTTCTCGCGGTTAAAGGCTTGGAGCGAATGGTCAACACCCTGGCGATGATCAATAGGTCGCGCAAACAGGCGTTGCCTTATCTGATAGTGCCTACCTTGTTTGATCGGCGTACCCAGGCCTCCATGAGTACTTTACGGGTACTGCGCAATAGCTATCCAGAGAACCTTTGGCCGGCTTATATTCCAGTTGATACGCGCTTGCGTGATGCCAGTCGCGCCGGTCTTGTGCCTTCGCAATTTGACCCAAACTGTCGGGCGGTGCTGGCTTATCGGGCGTTGCTCAAACAGTTGCTGGCGTTGCAGCCCAGTACGCAGGTGGCTTGAAATGGCTGGGTGCAATAGCTGGCGCTCAAGTTTGTCCGGTGGTTGGCCGATAGGCTGTAAAGGCTGTTTTAACGGAAATGTTCTATGAGTCGCCCGGTAGTCACTGCAACTCGCCCACAACTGGCCTTGATGTCCTATCTGGATGCCTTGTTGCAGGATGCTGCCGCCGAATTGGCGGACAGTGTCAGCCTGGATGAGTTCGAAACTGCAGTGCTGGAAGAGCAGGTGCGTGATGCGCGTTTGCACCGCGTAACGGTGCAGTTGCCCGTGCCTGCGGCGGTGGTCAGTCAGCCTGAGCCGCGAGTGGTGATGCCGCAGGTGATAGCGGTGCCGGTCGATGCCGTGCTGATTACACCTGTGGAGCCGACACCGGCCTTGCAGCCTGCAGTGCCATCGGTATTGCTGCCCGCAGGTGGGCCGCCGAGTTGGGCGCAAGAACCCTTTGAGTGCTTGTTGTTTGATGTGGCGGGTCTAACGTTGGCGGTGCCATTGGTGTGCCTGGGGACTATCTATCCACTGGCCGGCCAGGAGCTGACCCCCTTGTTTGGTCAACCAGACTGGTTTCTGGGGATTTTACCGGCACCCACCGGCAATCTTAAGGTGCTCGATACGGCGCGCTGGGTTATGCCCGATCGCTATCGCGACGAATTTCGTGATGGCTTGCAGTATGTGATTTCGGTGCAAGGCTACGAGTGGGGCTTGGCCGTACATCAGGTGAGTCGCTCGATTCGGCTTGATCCCAATGCAGTCAAGTGGCGCGGTCAACGCACCCAACGGCCTTGGTTGGCCGGTACGGTGATTGAACATATGTGTGCGCTGTTGGATGTAGCGGTTCTGGCTGAATTAATTGCCAGCGGGGCGGCTAAGCGAATGGTCAACGGACAATTACATTAAGGAACCCCTGAAAAACTACTGCGCTCGGTTATGCTGCGTTGAAATCAGCCTCAAAATGCTCATTTACAGCACGTAAACTGCGCTTTTTCGGCTGATTTCGCCTTGCCTAACCATCGCTCGCTACCTTTTTCAGAGATTCCTTAAGTCGATAGCGGCGCCTTGCTCGTGCAAGGTTCTATAGTAATAACAGCGCGGCACCCGCGTATGCCGCTGAATGCGGTTTTTGATGAGGCTCTGGACATGAATAAAAGCTCAGCACACGGTTCCGAAGATCCCATACTGCAATGGGTAACCTTCCGGTTGGACAATGAAACCTATGGCATCAACGTGATGCAGGTTCAGGAAGTGTTGCGTTATACCGAGATCGCTCCGGTACCTGGCGCACCGAGCTATGTGCTGGGCATTATTAACTTACGCGGTAACGTGGTGACGGTCATCGACACCCGTCAGCGCTTTGGTTTGTATTCTGCCTCGATCACCGACAATAGCCGGATCGTGATTATTGAGGCCGACAAACAAGTGGTCGGCATCCTGGTCGACAGCGTGGCCGAGGTGGTTTATCTGCGCCAATCGGAAGTTGAAACTGCGCCTAACGTTGGCAACGATGAGTCGGCCAAGTTTATTCAAGGCGTGTGCAACAAGAATGGCGAGCTACTGATTTTGGTTGAGCTCGACAAAATGATGTCTGAAGAAGAATGGTCGGACATGGAGAACTTCTAACTCATGCTTGAAGTGGCGGTGGTTGCGCTCGCGTTTTTTTGCGTCTTGCTGGCGGGTACCTGCTTGTGGCTGATATTGAGCCAGCGTCAGCAGGCACTGCTGCAGGCCGAGCGCGATAGCCAGCGCGATCAACGCAGCAAAGAGTTAGTACGGCGCTTGGATGCCTACCTGGCCGGCAGTATCCGCATGGGTGAAGAACTGCACGAGCTGCGCCGCGTGGTGGCGCCGCTGCCGGACAAGCTTAATCAGATCGAGCAGCGTGATCCTAATAGCTTGTCTTTTACCCAGGCTGCGCGGTTAGCCGGGTTGGGCGCCAGTGTCGACGAGCTGACCCAGTCCTGTGGCTTGAGTACCGCCGAGGCCGAGTTGGTGCGCAAACTACATCGCTCCAAAGCCTGATAATCCTCGCCGCATACTTGCCGCCGGCAACCCTTCTTTAAGCTAAACCCATTATGCCTTTCCCGTTTTAACTGCCTTGTCCGGCTGCTAGCGCTGCGGATTGCTGAACGGCGGCTGGCCGGCTTGCGCGGGGTCAAAGTCGGCGGGGAATTTGCCCTTTAAATACCAGGCAAAGGCAATGATTTCGGCAATGCTGCGGTACAGCGCGTCGGGTATCGCATCACCCAGTTCCAGGCGCGCGAGCAAGCGCACCAGTTCAGCATTTTCGTAAATCGGCACTTCATATTCACGGGCGATGGCGAGTATGGCCTCGGCCAATTGGTCGTCGCCCTTGGCGGTCAGGCTTGGCGCACTGTTACCGTCGTAGCTCAGGGCTATGGCCTGGCGTGGGGTTTGGCGTTTCATGCGGTTTCATCCACCCAGCGTTGTTCGAGGCTAGTGCGTTGGCCTTGTGGTGGCGTGCCCTGGCGGCAGGCCAGTTCGCCGACATTCAAACCTGCGTCAGTCAGGCGCTCCCGTAAATGGTTCAGCTCGCTTGCGATTAAGTTGGCGGTGCTCGGCAGTTCGGCCCATAGCTGGCTTGAAACGCTGCCGCGGGCCAATTGCGCTTGCACTTGCAAGGGGCCCAGTGGCGGCAGATCAAAGGCCAGCTCAACCCGCCAAAGGGTTTCTGCGGGTTCTTTGGCGCCTTTTTTAGGGCTTTCGTCGCGCTGTATTTTGGCTTGCACAGGCACCAGTTCTTGCTGGTTGCGCATCGGGATTTCCAGTTGCCAGGTGGTCAGTAAATTGCCTTCCGGGCCTATCTGGGTTTGCGCCAGGCTCGACAGTTGATGGGTTTGCAGGCGCGATACGGCGGCGGCGGCGAGGCGTAGCAGGTTTTCCAGGTCGCCATCGGCCTCCAGGTTTTGTAACAGTCGGGTTGGCAGCGGAAAATTACCGGCTTGCTGGCGTGAGCCGGCCTGGCCGAGATTGCCCAGTAAGTTACGCACGAACATCGGCAGTACCTGGGCCAGGCTACCTTGACTGCTGCCGGCGAGTAGTGCGGCGTTGGCGGCGCCGGGCAACGCCGGCAGCAGTTGGGCGACCAGGCGCAACAGGTTGGCTTTCAGATCCTGAGTCAGTGCCGGTAATTTACCCTCAAGTAACTTGGCCTCGAGAAACACGCCGCTGTCCTCTAGCGCTTGCGCCACGCCTTTGGCGCTGCTCATCTGCTGCATATCTGGCAAGGCACCGAGTAGCTTGTCGATGCTGCCGCGCAGCGCCTCGGGAAGCGCGCCGCCGGAAGTGCTCGCAGTCCCCGTGGCGGTCAGGTTCTGCAAGTTTTTCAGTAAGCTCTCCAGCGAGCCTTGACGGCCTTGCTGGGTCTGCAGTTGTTGGCTCAGCTCAAGCTGATCGAGTCGCCCACTCAGGGGCAGAAAACTCAAGGCTTGGGCGCCTTTCACCTGCGCGCTGAGCAGGCTGCCCACCGGCAGTGCTAATGGCGTTTCAAGGCTGAGTTTAGTCCCCGCCAGGGGGCTGTTGAGCAGGTTGACTATGACTTTGTAGAGGCTCTGCGCCTTGCTGGAGAGCAGTTGCTCACTGCTAATAACCTTGGCTTGTAGCAGGGTGCCTAGCGGTAACTGCTCAAGATCGAGGCTCTGCAATGGGCCTTGGGGAGCCAGCAGCGCGATGCTCAGGCGAGTTTGCGACAGTGCGGTAACCGCCAGCGCGGTGCCTTGGGCCAGGGGCCGGTTGCTGCTGGCTTGCAACATGCTCTGCTGGCCGTTGGCAAGGGTCAACTTGAGCAGCAGTTGAAAGCTTTGCGCCACCTGTTTGAGGTTGATGACTTCAGCGCTGGCGCTCTCGCCAATTGCCAGCAGCCCCTCTAAGGGCTGTAGCAGTTTGATCGCCTGCTCAGTGGCGTTGTGGCGCGGCGCAGTAGTTGTCGGTGGCAGCGGGCGAGGGCTGCTGATTTCGGCCGTCATCGGGTTACAACCTGTCGAAAATGCCTGCTTCGGAGCACAGGGTGGGCATGTATAATGCCGCCCCGTTCACCTTCTGGGTGAAAAACGAGCGCGGTAGTTTTCACTCAGCCTGTCCGGGTCGGCTGCGACTGCTTGTAGCAGTATAGCGGCCAACCCTAGCCTCGACTTGAACGCCCCCTTCAACCTAAAAGACAGGTAGCCGTGACCAGTCCATTTATTCAAGCCGTGGCGCTCGCCTGCGAGCGGGATTGGCGGATCTTGTTTAGCCAGCTTGAGCTGAGCCTGCAGGCTGGGCAAATGCTGCAGGTCAGTGGCCCCAATGGTAGCGGTAAAACCAGTCTGTTGCGGTTGTTGGCCGGCTTGATGCAGCCGACTGCCGGGCAGATTCTCCTGCACGGCCAACCGCTGGCGCAGCAACGGACGCAGCTGGCCGCGAGCATGCTGTGGATCGGCCATGCGGCCGGGATCAAGGGTCTGCTCACGGCGGAAGAAAACCTCGCCTGGCTGTGCGCCTTGCAGCATCCCGCCGAGCGTGCGGCGATTTGGGCGGCATTGGCGGCAGTCGGCTTGCGCGGCTTTGAGGATGTGCCCTGTCATACCCTGTCGGCAGGTCAGCAGCGGCGCGTGGCGTTGGCGCGCTTATATCTGAATGCGCCGCCGTTGTGGATTCTCGATGAGCCCTTTACCGCCCTGGACAAACAGGCGGTCGCCCAGTTGGAGCAGCATTTGGCCAGCCATTGCGAGCAGGGCGGTATCGTCATTCTCACCACCCACCACAACCTCGGGGTCAAGCCGGCCGGCTACGTCGAGCTGCTGCTGGGGGCCGCATGAGTAACGTGTTCAGTTTATTGCTGGCCCGTGAGGCACGGTTGTTGTTTCGCCGCCCGGCCGAGCTGGCCAACCCGCTGGTATTTTTTGCCATAGTGATTGCGCTGTTCCCGCTGGCGGTCGGGCCGGAAAGCCAGCTGCTGCAAACCCTCTCGCCAGGTTTACTCTGGGTGGCCGCCTTACTGGCGGTTTTGCTGTCGCTCGATGGCCTGTTTCGCAGTGATTTTGAGGACGGCTCGCTGGAGCAGTGGGTCGTTTCGCCGCACCCCTTAGCGCTTCTAGTGTTGGCCAAGGTGCTGGCACACTGGCTGTTTTCCGGTTTGGCCTTGGTGTTGTTGTCGCCTTTGCTGGCGTTGATGCTCGGCTTGCCGGGGCGCTGTGTGCCCACCTTGCTGCTGTCGTTGCTGCTGGGCACGCCGGTGCTGAGCTTGCTCGGCGCGGTCGGTGCCGCTTTAACCGTCGGTCTAAAGCGCGGTGGTTTGTTATTGGCGTTGTTGATTTTACCGCTGTATATCCCGGTACTGATTCTTGGCAGCGGCGTGCTGCAGGCGGCGCTGCAAGGCCTGCCCACCGGCGGCTATTTATTGTGGATGGCCAGCCTGATGGTGCTGACGATAACCCTGAGCCCTTTTGCCATTGCTGCTGGCTTGACCATCAGCGTGGCTGAATGACGAGTTTATATTGATATGAATTGGACCTGGTTTCACAAGCTCGGCTCGCCAAAATGGTTTTACCAAACCAGTGGCCGTTGGTTGCCGTGGCTGGCGTTGGCCGCCGCCCTGTTGATCGGTGTCGGCCTGGTCTGGGGCTTGGTCTTTGCCCCGGCCGATTACCAGCAGGGCAACAGTTTTCGCATCATCTACATACATGTGCCGGCCGCCATGCTGGCGCAGTCGTGCTACATCATGTTGGCGGTGGCCGGTGTGGTGGGGCTGGTGTGGAAGATGAAGCTGGCCGATGTCGCCTTGCAATGCGCCGCGCCGATTGGAGCCTGGATGACGGTGATCGCCTTGGTCACCGGCGCCATCTGGGGCAAGCCGACCTGGGGCGCTTGGTGGGTGTGGGATGCGCGGCTGACGTCGATGCTGATTTTGCTGTTTTTGTATTTTGGCGTGATCGCCCTCGGCCAGGCGATCAGCAACCGCGACAGTTCGGCCAAGGCCTGTGCGGTGCTGGCGATTGTCGGGGTGATCAACATCCCGATCATTAAATATTCGGTGGACTGGTGGAACTCGTTGCACCAAGGCGCCACCTTCAAATTGACCGAAAAACCGGCGATGCCGGCGGAAATGTGGCTGCCACTGCTGATCATGCTGTTGGGTTTCTACTGCTTCTTCGGCTGTGTGCTGCTAATGCGCATGCGCCTTGAGGTGCTTAAACGCGAGGCCCGCAGCAGTTGGGTCAAGGCGGAAATCAAAGCGGCGGCGGGGCAGTTGTCATGAATTTCGCATCCTTCGCCGACTTTGCCGCCATGGGCAACCACGGCGTTTACGTCTGGTCGGCCTATGGCATTAGCCTGCTGGTGCTGGCGTTTAATGTGGGCGTGCCGCTGCTGGCTAAACGTCGTTATTTGCAAGAACAGGCGCGCCGTTTGCGCCGTGAGGAGTTGAAGTGAATCCGCTGCGCAAGAAACGACTGTTGATTATTCTAGCCATTCTGGCCGGTGTGGCTATTGCGGTTGGCTTGGCCCTGAGCGCCCTGCAGCAGAACATCAACCTGTTCTACACGCCGACCCAGATCGCCAATGGCGAGGCACCGGCCGATACCCGGATTCGCGCCGGTGGGATGGTCGAGAAGGGCTCGCTTAAGCGCTCTGGCGACTCGCTGGATGTTGAGTTTGTGGTCAGCGATTTTGTCAAAAACGTCACCATTCGCTATCGCGGCATCCTGCCGGACTTGTTCCGTGAAGGGCAGGGCATAGTCGCTCTCGGCAAGCTCAACAGCGAGGGCGTACTAATCGCGGATGAAGTGCTGGCCAAGCACGACGAAAAATACATGCCGCCCGAGGTCACCAAAGCCTTAACCGACAGCGGTCAGTTAAAACCGATGAATAGCGAAGGCGCCAAGCCATGAACATTGCGCTGATTATTCCGGAACTGGGTCACCTGGCCCTAGCCCTAGCCCTGTGTCTGGCACTGGTACAGGCCAGCCTGCCGCTGATTGGCGCCTGGCGCGGTGATCGGCTGTGGATGAGCCTGGCGGTGCCGGCGGCCCGTGGCCAGTTTGGCTTTCTGCTGCTGTCCTTTGCCGCGCTGACCTACGCCTTTGTCACCGATGATTTCTCGGTTGCTTATGTGGCCAGCAACTCCAACAGCGCCTTGCCCTGGTACTTCAAGTTCAGCGCAGTCTGGGGCGCCCACGAGGGTTCGCTGCTGCTGTGGGTGTTGATTTTGGGCGGCTGGACCTGCGCCGTGTCGATCTTCTCGCGACAGTTGCCGGAGGTGATGCTGGCCCGTGTGTTGGCGGTGATGGGCATGATCAGCATTGGTTTTCTGTTGTTCCTGCTGCTGACCTCCAATCCCTTCACCCGGCTGTTGCCGAATATGCCAACCGATGGCCGCGACCTTAATCCGCTGCTGCAAGACATCGGCCTGATCGTTCATCCGCCGATGCTCTATATGGGCTATGTCGGCTTTTCGGTGGCCTTCGCTTTCGCCATTGCCGCCTTGCTCGGCGGTCGCTTGGACGCCGCTTGGGCGCGCTGGTCGCGACCTTGGACCTTGGTGGCCTGGGCCTTTCTCGGCATCGGTATCGCCTTGGGCTCCTGGTGGGCCTATTACGAACTTGGCTGGGGCGGTTGGTGGTTCTGGGATCCGGTGGAAAACGCCTCCTTTATGCCGTGGCTGGTGGGCACTGCGCTGATTCACTCCCTGGCCGTGACCGAGAAGCGCGGCGTATTCAAAAGCTGGACAGTATTGCTGGCGATTGCCGCGTTTTCCTTGAGCCTGCTCGGCACCTTCCTGGTCCGTTCCGGGGTGCTGACCTCGGTACATGCGTTTGCCACCGACCCTGAGCGCGGGATTTTCGTCCTGGCGTTTCTGTTGATAGTGGTTGGCGGCTCGCTGACCTTGTTCGCCTTCCGTGCACCGGTGGTCAAAAGTCAGGTGGGATTTGCGCTGTTGTCGCGCGAGACCCTGCTGCTGGCCAATAACCTGGTGCTGATAGTCGCCGCCTCGATGATCTTGCTCGGCACCCTCTATCCCTTGCTGCTGGACGCACTGACCGGGGCCAAAATGTCGGTCGGTCCGCCGTACTTCAATGCCATGTTCTTGCCGCTGATGGCGGTGCTGATGGCGGTGATGGCCATCGGCATGCTGGTGCGCTGGAAGAGCACCCCGGGGCAATGGCTGCTGAGCATGCTGGCGCCGGTGTTACTCGGCAGCGCCGCGCTCGGTGTGTTGGGTTCGTTAGTGCTGGGCGATTTCCACTGGGCGGTATTGGCCGTCTGTGTGTTGGCGGCCTGGGTGGTGCTGGCTGGGTTGCGCGATCTGCGCGACAAAACCCGCAACAAGGGCTTGATCAAAGGCAGCCTTGGTATGCCTGGCAGTTATTGGGGCATGCAACTGGCGCATTTAGGCATCGCCGTGTGCGCCTTGGGCATCGTGCTGTCGAGCCAAAACAACAGCGAGCGCGATTTGCGCCTGGCACCGGGCGAAGCCGTTGAAGTGGGCGGTTATCGCTTTGTCTTCGAGGGCGCCGAGCATCATCAGGGCGCGAACTTCACCTCTGATAAGGCCAGCATTCGGGTGTTTGTCGGCGACCAGCAAGTGACCCTGCTGTACCCCGAGAAGCGCCTGTACACCGTACAAGGCTCGATGATGACCGAGGCCGCTATCGACGCAGGCTTTACCCGTGACCTCTACGTGGCTCTCGGTGAGCCGCTGGAAGACGGCGCGTGGGCGGTGCGGGTGCATGTGAAACCCTACATCCGCTGGATCTGGCTGGGCGCATTGATGACCGGTCTCGGCGGCTTGTTGGCCGCCTGCGATAGACGTTACCGGCTCAAAGTTAAGAGTCGCGTACGTGAAGCGCTGGGCATGGCGGGAGCATCAGCATGAAGCGGGCGTTGTTGTTACTGCCATTGGTAGTGTTTTTGGCGGTGGCGGTGTTCTTGTACCGCGGCCTCTACCTTGACCCGGCCGAGTTGCCTTCAGCCTTGATCGACAAGCCATTCCCGGCCTTCAGCTTGCCGGCGGTCAGTGGCGACCGAGTGATCACCGAGGCCGATCTCAAGGGCCAGCCGGCGTTGGTTAATGTCTGGGCGACCTGGTGCCCGTCGTGTCGTGTCGAGCATCCGTTCCTCACCGAATTACGCGGCCAAGGCGTGCGCATTCTTGGGGTCAACTACAAGGATGACAACAAGGCTGCGCAACAATGGCTGGTGGATCTACACGACCCTTATCAGCTCAATATTAATGATGAAAAGGGCGGCCTTGGCTTGGATTTGGGCGTGTACGGCGCTCCCGAAACTTTCCTGGTCGATAAAGACGGGATCATCCGCCACAAGTACGTCGGTGTGATCGATGCGCAAGTCTGGCGCGAACAATTGGCCGGTCTGTATCAAGGCCTGGTTGACGAGGCGCGGCCATGAAACGGTTGATACTGGCCTTGTTCGGCAGCTTGCTGCTAAGCGGGTTGACCTTTGCGGCCATCGATACCTACGAGTTCGCCGATCAAGCCAAGCGCGAGCGCTTCAGCACGCTGACCAAGGAGCTGCGTTGCCCCAAGTGTCAGAATCAGGATATCGCCGACTCCAATGCGCCGATTGCCACCGACTTGCGCCGCGAAATCTATCGCATGCTGCAAGAGGGGCAGAGCGATGAGCAAATCGTCGAGTATCTGGTGAACCGTTACGGCGACTTCGTGCGCTACAAGCCTCCGGTCAATGCCCGCACTCTCATCCTCTGGTATGGCCCAGCGGTGGCCTTGGGCGGTGGCGCGCTGTTATTGCTGCTGATGGTCATTCGTCGCCGCCGCTCCAGTGCGACCAGCACCGATCTGTGCCCCGAGGAGCGTGAGCGCCTCGCCAAGTTGCTTGATAGCACCTCGCCCAATACCAATCAGCTGGATAAATAAGCCCCATGATGGATTTCTGGATCGTTGCCAGCCTGCTGTTGCTGGCCGCCCTTGCTGTACTGCTGCTACCGCTGTTGCGTGGTCGTAAGGCGCAAACCGAAGAAGACCGCACCGCCCTCAACGTCGCGCTCTACCAAGAGCGTCTGGCCGAGCTACAAGCGCAGCAGACCGTCGGCGTACTCAGTGCCGAGCAGTTGACTCAGGGCCAAGCCGAAGCCGCCCGTGAACTGCTGGCCGATACCGATGGTTGCGAGACCGAGCGGCGCGCACCACTGGCTAAGTGGTTGCCTTTAGCGGCTGCGGTCATGGTGCCGCTGCTGGGCTTGGGCCTGTATCTGCAGTGGGGCGCCAGTGAGCAAGTTGAGTTGACCCGGCAATTTGCCCAAGCTCCACGCTCGGTTGAGGAAATGACCGCGCGCCTTGAGCAGGCTGTGCAGCTACAGCCTGAGTCTGCCGAGGCCTGGTATTTCCTCGGCCGAACCTACATGGCGCAAACCCGTCCGCAGGACGCCGCCACGGCATTTGAAAAAGCCGTGAACCTGGCCGGCCGCCAGCCCGAATTACTCGGCCAGTGGGCCCAGGCGCTGTATTTTGTTGCCGATAAAAAGTGGTCGGCGCAGTTACAAACGTTGACCGACGAAGCCCTGAAGGCTGACCCGCAAGAGGCCACCAGCCTCGGTCTGCTCGGTATTGCCGCCTTCGAAGCCGGGCGTTTCAAGGATGCTGTGCTGTACTGGCGCCGCTTGGTGGCGGCGTTGCCGGCCGATGACCCCTCACGCGCGCCGCTGGAAGGCGGCATAGCGCGCGCTCTGGAGCAAATGACTGCCGCTGGCGAGAGCCTGCCGGCAGTGCCTGTGGTTGCTGCTGCCACGGGCGCAACACTTAAGGTACGGGTGAGCTTGGCAGATGAGCTCAAAGGCAAGGTGCTGCCCGGCGACAGCGTATTTATCTTCGCCAAGGCCAGCGCAGGGCCGCCAATGCCCTTGGCGGTTAAACGCCTGACCGTGGCGGATTTACCGGCCGAGGTCAGCCTGTCGGACAGCGACGCGATGATGCCGCAGTTAAAGCTGTCCAACTTCCCGCAGGTGCAATTACAGGCGCGCATCTCCCGCGCCGGCAATGCCAAGGCCGGTGAGTGGATGGTGCGCAGCCAGTCGCTGTCCAGTAGCAGCAGCGAGTTGCAGCTACTGGTCATCAGCAGTGCCGACCAATGAGCCGCGACCTAATGCTCAAGTGCAGCCGCGTCCTGTTGGTCGCGAGCCTGATACTCGGACTGGCTGCGTGCAGCCTGCAGCCGAGACAATCGAGCCAGCCGACGCCGCAAGTCAGCGGCAAACCCCACCCGCACTTCGCGCCGCCCCCACAAGGGCAAAGCCACTGGGATCCACAACTGGGCGTCCATGTAATAGATAACGCTCCGGCCCTGTATTACCGCGAGCGTACCTATTACCACTGGAATAACGGCTGGAGCTGGGCCGTACAACCCACCGGCCCTTGGCAAGCCTGCCCGAGCAGCGCGGTGCCGCAGGGTTTGAGCCGGCACTACAACTGATAATAACGGCGTCCAAGGGCGCCGTTATTTTTGCCGCCATAGCCGTACCAGGGCCAAAAAACAGTTTCCACTCGCCCCGCAGGCAAAGTGCGCGTCTTGTTGCTGGGCTACTGCGTGCTAATCACGGTTACAGAGCGGCCTGATCAAGTAAGAGGCACGCCCCCTGAGAGTGCAACGAACGATTTGAACCGCTGGTTAGGCGACAACCGACGCTTGCAGGAAGACCGGAAGATCAGTTGTGGGTGGAATGACGTTGAGCTGATAAAGCATATCTGCAACCTGTCCGCGGTGATATGTGTTGTGGTTGACCACATGCAGCAGAATATCCCCGCGCGACATGGCACCGATTCCTCCGCCAATGAACTCGAACTTCACCATCTCACCAAGTTGGTCATGGGGTAGCGAGTCGGCATAGTCAACGTACCATGTGTCCATCGTAAGCTGAGCAACGACAAAATCTTCAATGGGCGGGTGATCGACTGGATTGCGAGTTGTAAGTCCATGAGGCCTGCCAAGCAGATTGGACTGCCAAACGTAGTCCATGAGGTACGAATGATTGAGCGTGCGGATGAGGCTGCCGAAGATGATTGGCCGTGGAGCAACCAATTCTGATTCAGGAAGGCCAGCAACTACCGGCAGGAAAAACTCGTCGGCCCAGGCTTTGTAGCGAGTGAGTGTTTGCACTGGATTCACCGTAATCTCCATTTGGCGTCTAACGTTCGGTTAAGGGGCCGCGGTACGCGGTCCCGAGCGAGCGGCTTTAGGTTACGCAGAACACCGCGAACTGAGTGGCTTGCCCATGAAAACGCTGAGCGGATGCTCGACGTAAACGCCGAATGGGCTCCGCCGCACATAGCCTTGGCTTGTGTAAAACCTCAGTGCCTCTGGTTGATACGGCCCGGTTTCAAGCATGAGCTCTCGGCAGCCTGATTCGTATGCGCTTGCCTCCAAGAGTGCGATTACGTGCTTTGCAATACCTTTGCCCCTGACGTCGGGCCGCACATACATGCGCTTGACCTCGCCGTAAGAGTCATTCAGCACGACAGCGCCACAGCCGAGGGCAGTATGCCGTTCATCCCGTGCAACGACGAAAAGTACGTTGGGTTTTGAGAGTGACGCGACGTCGAGCGCATAACGCGCCTCCGCCGGATATAGAGAGTCTTGATACGCATCGAGATTGGCGATGAGAGCGATAACATCTGGCTGATTGGGGGACTCGTGTTCGACCCGCATATTGGATCCTGATGCCTAACGTTTCGGTTAAGGGGCTGCGCTATGCGGTCCCAGCAGATGGACGCTGTTGATTTACTCCACGACAGCTGGTGGCTGCCCGCTGGAGCGACTCTATTATGCGCAGCGCTTGATGTTCGTTAGAGGGCGCGGACTAGGAGCGCTCCACCCAGAGCGAATAAGCAAATATAGGTGCCGAGAGCTCCATAGAACCGAAGTGGATGTCGCTCGGTAACGCTGGGAATGAGGAACATGCCTGCGGCGTGTGCAGCCCGGCTAAGCGTCGCGAGGACCGCAATACCAGCCACAAACACGCTTGGTTGCGTTGAATTAAAGTACAGGAACAATGCTACAAAAAGCGGTATGTATTCCGCGGCGTTTCCGTGTGCGCGAATTGCTTTGGTTACTTCGGCCTCGGTGACCTCTGGGTACTTGCGGCGCTTGAGCCGCATGCGTGAAACGTTGAAGCTGAGCAGCGCGTACAGAAGTACAAGTGCGGCGGAGCACAAGAGGAGTATGTTTATTGCTTGATTATCTGACAACGACTTCAGATCGGTATCAAAATATTCTCTAACTGTGGCCATGTGATATCACCGAGTGTGGCACCTAACGTTTAGGTTAAGGGGCTGCGGCACGCAGTCCCAGAGAGCGAAGCGAACGATTTGAACCGCTTGTTAGGCGGCCTTGTGAGAGCGAGCCGCCTTGTTAGGCTTTGCCTCTACTCGCAATAAATTGCTCAATATCCCCAGGTTTGCGCGCGCTAGAACCAAGCCACTCTACGCACCATTCGGTTATTCGCTCACCACTTTCGTGGATAAAAACTCCCTTGCATGGCTCATTTATCCATTCGCGTTGCCGTATGAGGACTAGAGGCGGCTCGGCTCCCGGTGTGCAATGTGAACACTCTAATGCTTGCTCATAATTTGCGAAGGTGAATCGCCCCGGATTCCCTAGACACTTTCCAAGCTCAATAAATGTCGCTTTTCAAACTCTACCGGGGATAGCTGGTTGTTGAAACCGTGCCGGCGTTTCGGGTTGTAAAACATCTCGATGTAATCGAACACATCGGCCCTGGCATCCTACCGTGTGCCGTAGAACTTTCGCTTGATTCGCTCCCGCTTCAGCAGCTGAAAGAAGCTCTCAGCCACGGCATTGTCGTGACAGTTGCCGCGTCGACTCATGCTGGCAATCAGGTTGTTGGCTTTCAGAAAACTGCGCCAGTCTGTGCTGCTGTATTGACTGCCTTGGTCTGAGTGGATCATGACTTCTTGCTTGGGTTTGCGCCGCCATACCGCCATTAGCAGTGCATCAATTGCCAAGTCGCTCGTCATCTGCGGCTTC
>NZ_JAUYNT010000013.1 GCF_030698175.1 Pseudomonas sp. | reverse complement strand
TACAAACGAGATCGCAATGCGTCTCTAGGGTGGGACGGCCTCCCCGGAACCTTACTGATTATCGTCAACAGCGTGTTTGAGCCTACTGTTTAACGATGACCTCAACATACAAGGGTGGGTTAGCGGCGCGGACGGTGGTTGTTTGCATCACCGCGCAAGCCGGGCGCCGCGTAACCCACCATGCGGTTTACCGGTCGAGCGCCATGGTGGGTTACGGCGCGGTCGGGTTTTGCGTTGTTGGCAGGCCGTGGTTCGCGCCTAACCCACCCTACAAAAGCTGTGTGCAACACATCACTGGAACATAACCAATAAAAAGCCCAGCGCAGTGGCTGGGCTGTTGGTGGCGCGCGCTGTTTAGGCTTTTTTCTGCGCCGCGACGTAGATTTTGGCCAGCTCATGGCAGGCGCGCTGGATCATGCTTTCGGTGATGGCGATTTCGCGGCCTTGGGCGTCGATGATGGCGCCACCGAACATGGCTTGGCGGGTGAGGGTGGTACGCGATGCTGCAGTGCGGGTGGTTGGCAAGCTCATGGTCGATCTCCTCATCTGTTGTTGGCCTAGCCTAGCCCGCTTAAGTGACGGGTCTATGACAGCGGCGCCGGGCCAAACGCCCAGTGATTTTGACTTTTTAATCTTTTGCTTCGGCGCCATGCGCGAGTGGCAGTGAGAAATCTATGAGCATGTTTCACTTAGGTTTGATCATTAATCCCTTGGCCGGGCTGGGCGGCACGGTCGGTCTCAAGGGCAGTGACGGTGTGGCTGCGCAGGCCTTGGCGTTGGGCGCCGAGCCGCGCGCGGCGGCGCGCACCCGAGTCGCCCTGGAGTGTTTGCTGTCGCTGGTCGATCGATTGGAATTTGCCACTTTCGCCGGCGCCATGGGCGCCGATTTATTGGCTGAAATGGGCTTTAACTTCCGGGTGCTGGGTGACTTGACTCGCACCGACAGCAGCAGCGCCGCCGACACCCGGTTAGCGGTGGGCGCGCTGCAGGAGGCCGGCGTCGCACTGATACTGTTTGCCGGTGGCGATGGCACCGCCCGCGATGTGTGCGTCGTGGCCAAGGCTGATCAGCCGGTGTTGGGGATTCCGGCTGGGGTGAAGATTCATTCCGGGGTTTATGCCATTAGCCCGCGCGCTGCCGGTGAGCTGGCCAAACGTCTGGTCGAGGGTGGCTTGGTGCGCTTGGCCAGTGGCGAGGTGCGCGACCTGGATGAGGCCGCCTTGCGTGATGGCAAAGTCGCCGCCCGCTGGTACGGCGAGCTGACCGTGCCAGTGGAAGGACATTTTATGCAGCAGGTCAAACAGGCCGGCATGGAGTCTGAAGAGTTGGTGCTGGTGGAGATCGCCGACTGGCTGCATGACAGCTGGGAGGCCGATGTACGCTACGTTTTTGGCCCAGGTTCGACCCTGCACGGGGTGGCCGGCAACCTCGGCTTGTCGACCACGCTGTTGGGCGTCGATGTGATCGAGAATGGTGTGCTGATTGCCAGTGATGTCACCGAGGCGCAGCTATTTGACTTGGTGCAGGGCCATCCAAGCCGCCTGCTGGTTACCGCCATCGGCGGTCAGGGGCATATCATCGGCCGTGGCAACCAGCAGATCAGCCCGCGGGTGCTGCGCGCCATCGGCCTGGAGCAATTGCGAGTGGTGGCGACTAAACGCAAGCTGGCAACGCTGGCGGGCCGCCCGCTGCTGGTGGACAGCGGCGATGCGCAGCTGGATGAGACCTTTCCCGATGCCGTGCGGGTCTGGGCCGGCTACAAGGAGGAGTTACTTTATCCGCTGGGTTGGGGCGCTTCGCCCAAATGACGATAAGGCGCCTGCGGGCTGCCGGTGGTGCTGAAGAGGGATTTTGATGACCGACAATAATCTACCGCCGCAGCTGTTACCCGGCGAACGGCTGGTGCTCTTTGATGGGGTCTGCAAGCTGTGTAACGGCTGGGCTAAATTTCTGATTCGCCATGATGCCCAGGGGCTGTTTCGGCTGGCCTCGGTGCAGTCGGTTGAGGGGCAGGCGATTTTGCAATACTTCGGTCTGCCGCTCGATCATTTCGACACCATGGCCTATGTCGAGGACGGCCAGTTGCTGGTCCGCTCCACAGCAGTGCTGCGTATCCTCGCGCAACTGCCCCGTCCCTGGCGCTGGCTGGCGTGGCTAAGGCTGTGTCCAAGGCCGCTGCGCGACTGGTGCTACGACCGCATCGCGCTGAACCGTTATCGGTTATTTGGCCGCTACGACAGTTGCCTGATTCCCAGCGCCGATCACGCCAAGCGTTTTCTCTAAGTCCGGCCTTTAACCTATCTATTGTTCTGTGACTGGCTCGTCGGCTTGATCTGACGCGCCGGCGTCCCCATCTGTAAATGCAGGTCAGCTGCAGCTACTGAGGGTTGCTGACCACCTCACTAACCCAAGCCTGTTGGCTGCGCTGCGAGTTCCTATGCCGTCAATTTTGTCTGCCCGTCAGCGCAATGCCTTGGGCATGGCGCGACGTTTTGTTGCGCCCTATCGCTGGCAGGTGTTGGGCGCCTTGCTGGCGCTGATGTTTACCGCCGCCATCACCTTGTCCATGGGCCAAGGCATCAAGTTGCTGGTGGATCAAGGCTTGGCCACCCAGTCACAGGCGGCGTTGAACCGCTCGATTGGCTTGTTTTTTGTGCTGGTGCTGGCCTTGGCGGTCGGCACCTTTAGCCGCTTTTATCTGGTTTCCTGGATTGGCGAGCGCTTTGTCGCCGATATTCGCAAGCGGGTGTTCAACCATTTAATCAACCTGCATCCGGGCTTTTACGAGAGCAACCGTAGCAGTGAAATCCAGTCACGGCTGACCGCCGATACCACCTTGTTGCAGACGGTGATCGGCTCGTCCTTGTCGATGGCGTTGCGTAATGTGCTGATGCTGATTGGCGGGATCATTTTATTGTTCTTCACCAATGCCAAGCTCACTGCCATTGTCATCATCGCCTTACCGCTGGTGGTGGCGCCGATTTTAATTTTTGGCCGGCGGGTGCGGGCACTGTCGCGGCAAACCCAGGACCGGGTGGCGGACGTTGGCAGCTATGTCGGCGAAACCCTCGGACAGATCAAGACCGTGCAGGCCTACAACCACCAAGAGCACGACAAGAGCCGGTTTAGCGCGACTGTGGAAGATGCTTTTAATACCGCGCGCAAACGCATCAGCCAACGTGCCTGGTTGATCACCGTGGTGATTGTGCTGGTGCTCGGCGCGGTGGGTTTGATGCTCTGGGTCGGCGGCATGGATGTGATCGCCGGGCGCATCAGCGGCGGTGAGCTGGCGGCTTTTGTGTTTTACAGCCTGATCGTCGGCATGGCTTTTGGCGCCATCAGCGAGGTGATAGGTGAGCTGCAGGCGGCGGCTGGCGCGGCCGAGCGGATTGCCGAACTGCTGCAGGCCACTAACGCCATCACAGCCCCCAGCGAAAATCTGCTGCAGCTACCGGTGCGGGTGAGTGGCCGGATCAGTTTGGAAAATCTGCGCTTCGCCTATCCAAGCCGGCCCGATAGCTGGGCCATCGACGGCATTGATTTGCAGGTCGAGCCGGGCGAAACCCTGGCGCTGGTCGGGCCATCCGGTGCCGGTAAGTCGACCCTGTTCGATCTGTTGCTGCGCTTTTTCGACCCGCAAGCCGGGCGCATCTTGGTCGAGGGCCTGCCGATTGCCCGGCTCGACCCCCACGATTTACGTCGCTGTTTTGCCCTGGTGTCGCAGAACCCGGCGCTGTTCTATGGCTCGGTGGAGGACAATCTGCGTTATGGCAAACCTCTGGCCAGTCATGCCGAGGTAGAAGCGGCGGCGCGGGCGGCGCATGCCCATGAGTTCATCATGAAGATGCCCGAGGGCTATCAAACCCGTCTCGGTGATGGCGGGCTGGGGCTCTCCGGTGGCCAACGGCAGCGTCTGGCGATTGCTCGCGCTTTGTTGGTGGATGCGCCGATTCTGTTACTGGATGAGGCCACCAGCGCGCTCGACGCCGAGAGTGAACACCTGATCCAGCAAGCCTTGCCGCGCTTGATGAGTGGACGCACCACCCTGGTGATTGCGCACCGCTTGGCCACGGTGCAAAGCGCCGACCGGATTGCCGTGATCGAACACGGCAAGCTGCTGGCGATCGGCAAGCACGCCGAATTGGTGGCGACTAATCCGCTTTATGCGCGCCTGGCTGAGCTGCAATTCAACGGCGGTTTTGCTGAGGCCTGAGGCGCGCTTAAGCCGCTGGTTTTTCCACGCTCGGCTTGGGCTTGACCGTTGTGGCTGTGCCCGCTGCTGCGAGAATAATCGCGCCGACGGCCAGCCACTGGGTAGCGATCAGTTGTTCATGCAGGAAGATCAAGCCGGACAGCGCCGCCACTGCCGGTTCCAGGCTCATCAGGGTGCTGAAGGTTCGCGCTGGCAAGCGGGTCAGGGCAAACATTTCCAAGGTGTAGGGCAGGGCGGAAGAGAGGATCGCCACCGCGATGGCGACAGGTAGCAGGGCCCAGTGAAACAGGCTGCTGCCGGCTTGTACCAGACCAATCGGAAAGACAATCAGCGCGGCGATAAGGGCGCCGAGGGCGACGGTGTGGGAGCCGTGCTCGGCGCCGGCCTTCTGCCCAAAAATGATGTACAGCGCCCAGCAGACACCCGCCGCGAGCGCCAAGCCAGCACCGAGCGGGTCAAGTTGCGCAGTGGCTTGCTCGCTCGGCAATAGCAGGAGCAGGCCGAAGACTGCGAGGGCGATCCAGATGAAATCAGTCGCGCGGCGCGACGAGAACAGGGCCAATACCAGTGGTCCGGTGAATTCCAGCGCCACGGCAATACCCAGTGGCACGGTTTTCAGCGACATATAAAACATCAGGTTCATCGCGCCCAGGGCCGAGCCATAGGCCGCCAGCGAGCGCCATGCGGCGCTGTTCAGACGTTTACGCCATGGGCGCATGACCAGGCACAGAATGATGGCGGCCAGGCTCAGGCGTAACGCCGTCGTGCCTTCGGCGCCGACCAGCGGAAACAGGCTTTTGGCCAGTGCCGCGCCGCCCTGAATCGAGCACATGGCGATCACCAATAGCGCGACTGGCAAGAGAATATGTGAGACGGATTTCGAGCCAGGCATGCTGCTGTCCATTGGAATAAAACGGCTAGTCACTGCCCAGCCGTCGGCTGGTCAGGTGCTCAGGTTGCTAGCGTAGGCCGATTAGCCTGAAGAGGGGCGCTGCCATCGCGTGCTGAATGCACGGGGTCAGGCGGTGTTGCAAAAACTTTGGATAACCGACCTGGAGCGGTCGGTTATGGGGAGCGCTGCGACTGGCGGTGAAAACTTAGCGGTATTCGCAGAGGTAGGCGGTGTCTTCGGCCACTTTCAGCTGGAACTTGCTGTTGGCCGGGACGGTGAATTGGCTGCCGCTGGTGAAGGATTCCCAGCTGTCGCTGCCCGGCAACTTGACCGTCAGTGCGCCGGCTACCACGTGCATGACTTCCAGCTGGCTGGTGCCAAACTCGTATTCACCGGCGGCCATCACGCCAATGGTCGCAGGGCCGTCAGTCATGCCGAAGGCAATGGATTTGACGGTGCCATCGAAGTATTCGTTAACCTTGAACATGGGTTATTTCTCGGAAGGGTTAAAAAAGGTCGCTCAGTATGCCCAAGGCGATTGTGTGCGTCATCCGCTTTGCGGCGCCTTATGTCGGTAGTCTTATGGCTTAAAGCGCTGTCCAGTTAAGGTCGGCAAGCGGGCGAGGGCTACGCGGCTTGCGGTTGATTGCGCAGGCAAGCGGCATGCTAGGCTCAGAGAACAATCTATTAGGAGCGTGCACATGGCTAAAGTCAGTTTTATCGGCCTCGGTGTAATGGGCTATCCAATGGCCGGTCACTTGGCCTCAGAAGGGCATCAGGTGTGCGTTTACAACCGCAGTCAGGCCAAGGCGCAAACTTGGGTAGAAAGCTTTGCCGGCGACTTTGCGTCAACCCCGCGCGAAGCCGCAGCGGGCGCCGAATTCATCATGACCTGTGTCGGCAATGACGCGGATCTGCGCAGCGTGGTGCTTGGCCCAGACGGCGCCTTTGCCGGAATGGCTCCAGGCGCTGTGCTGATCGATCACACCAGTGCCTCTGCCACCGTGGCGCGGGAGCTGGCAGTGTTGGCCGCCGAGCGTGAGCTGGGTTTTCTCGATGCGCCCGTTTCGGGAGGCCAGGCTGGTGCCGAGAACGGCATGCTGACGGTGATGGTCGGAGGTGAACCGGCGATTTATCAGCGCGCGCTGCCGGTGATCGAAAGCTACGCCAAGATGGTCAGCCTGATGGGGCCGGCGGGCAGCGGGCAATTGACCAAAATGGTCAATCAAATTTGCGTCGGCGGGTTGCTGCAAGGCTTGTCCGAGGCGCTGCATTTTGCCCAGTGCGCAGGCTTGGACGCGCATGCCGCCATGCAGGTTATTCGCCATGGTGCGGCGCAGTCATGGCAGCTGGAGCATCGCCACGCGAGCATGTTGGCTGGCGAGTTCGAGCATGGCTTTGCGGTTGACCTGATGCGTAAAGATCTGGCGATTTTACTCAATGAGGCCCGCGGCAACGGCGCGCAATTGCCGGTGACAGCGCTGGTTGATCAGTTCTACGCCGATCTACAAGCCATGGGTGGCGGACGCTGGGATACGTCCAGCTTGCTGGCACGGTTGCAATCAGTGAAGTAATCGCCAGCAGGCGGCGCTAGGTGTGGACGATAACGAACGCCGAACCCAGCAAGCATGCTCCTGTCCGGCCTAGCTGGTTGCTGCATATTGAACTGTGCGTCGCTGATTTTCCCTGGTCAGGCTGCTTGCAGGTACTATCGCCGCCTGATTGGGTTTATGGCACTTATCTATGCAATGCCGTGCAGGTTGTGGCGCTTGTTGTATCGCACCATCCATTAGTTCGAAGATTCCGGGTATGCCCAATGGCAAGCTGGCCGGTGAGCGCTGCGTGCAGCTAAGTCCGGATAATCGTTGTCGTATCTTTGGTTTGCCTGAACGGCCGGCGGTGTGTTTGGCTTTTAGTGCCGATCTTGAGGTGTGTGGCGAGACTAACGAGCAGGCTTTGCAGCAACTCAACTGGCTTGAACAGGCCACCGCAATCTTTCTAAAAAGCAGTTAAATACCGCTGCAGGAGTGCTGCATGAATAAGCTTCAACTAACGCTGGCGCTGTGTGGCCTGATAGCGACAGGGGTGCAGGCCGAAGACTGGCAATTGGCCAAGGATGAAGCGGGTATTAAGGTGTATTTGAGCAGCATGCCCGGCTCGCAATATAAGGCCTATCGCGCAGTGACCTCGGTGAATGCCGATATCCAGAAATTGCTGGCCCTGCAGGCCGATGTAAAGGGCTCTTGCACATGGATATTTGAGTGCCAGGAGCAAACAATGCTTAAGGCTACCGGGGCTGAAAACTGGCTCTATGCGCGTTTCTCTGCACCTTGGCCGGTAACCGCGCGCGACTCGGTGTTGCATGTCACCACCACGGTGGCGGCCGACGGTACTGTGACCCGCTTGCTGCAAGCGTTGCCGGAGTATTTACCGAAAGACAAAGACTATGTGCGAGTGACGCGCGTCGATGGTTTTTGGACTTTGCAACCCAAGGCCGCAGGTAAAGTTGAGGTGGTTTATCAGGCGCACATGGAGCCAGGCGGCAGCGTGCCCTCATGGTTGGCCAACAGCTTTGTGGTGGATGCGCCGTTCAATACCTTGCAAGCGTTTCGCCAGGCGGCGGAAAAGCCTTAAATTCAGGACATTGATGACAGCCTCGAAGAGTTGGGCCTTCTAGTTGGCCAGCGTCAACTGCTCTTCAAACATATTTGATGTGTTGATCGGGCGTCAACGGCAGGGGTGGTTCGGGCATTGCTACGCTCCTTGCCGAACGAATAGAAGCCCCCTGGCTCCAGTCCTGTCGGCCGTGCTTACGTAACCATGCTAAGACGATTGGTCGGCCTTGGATGCCGAAGCGAGTTTGAGCCTCTGTGTAGCTCATCCCGCCTTTTTCGACTTGATCGACAACGGCTAATTTAAAAGTCAGCGTGTAATCACGCTGACTGCGCTTGGCATCAATTACCATCACTCTCTCCTGAAAATAGGGCTGAGCATGTCAGCCTTATTCAGGATGGGCCAGGCCTCAAGTTATTGACTGGTTATTGGCTATATACTCAGCTTTTGCCGCCGCCAAGACTTACTGGATTAATTAATAAGCCCCGCCGCGATACGTCAACACTCTAATAGTGCTGACGGGCATTGTGCGAGCGGCTAAAAACTGATTGAACGTTTTATAGCCGGCCATCAGTTTTCAGCAAATTCTCCAGGCAATGCTCGCTGATGCCGTAGAACTCCTTGATCCCTCGGATCTTGGCCAGCAACTCGGCCGGATTAATCGCCTCGGTACGTTTGACCGCGAGAATCATCTTGTTCTTGTTGGTGTGCTCCAGCGAGACAAACTCGAATACCCGGGTGGAGTAGCCACAGGCTTCCAGCAGCAGGGCGCGCAGGCTGTCGGTGACCATCTCGGCTTCCTGGCCCAGGTGTACGCCGTATTGCAGCATGGGTTTAAGCATGGCCGGGCTGTGCATCTGCGGGCGGATCTGTTTATGGCAGCAGGGCGAGCACATGATGATTGAGGCGTTGGAGCGGATGCCCAGGTGCAGGGCGTAATCGGTGGCCACGTCGCAGGCGTGCAGGGCGATCATGATGTCGATCTGCTCGGGTGCGTAAGTGCGCACATCGCCGTGCTGAAACAGCAGCCCCGGTTGCTCCAGGTTAGCGGCTGCGGCGTTGCACAGGCTGACCATGTCTTCGCGCAACTCCACGCCGCGCACCTGGGCTTCCAGCCCCAGGCTGTTACGCAGATAATCATGCAGGGCGAAGGTTAAATAGCCTTTGCCGGAGCCGAAATCCACCGCGTGAATCGGTTGATCCTCGCGCAGCGGCGAGCTGCTCAGGGCGTGGGCAAACACCTCGATAAACTTGTTGATCTGCTTCCACTTGCGCGCCATTGCCGGCACCAGTTCGTGCTTGGCGTTGGTCACCCCCAAGTCGGCCAGAAACGGCCGGGAGAGTTCCAGGAAACGCTTTTTTTCACGGTTGTGGGCGGCGGTCGGTGCGTCGCGCTGCACGGACTTGCCGACAAACAACTGGCTCTTGTCGCGCTTGCTAAACACCAGTTGCAGCTCATCGGTCAGCGACAGTAAATGGGCGTTTTTGAACGCCGCCGGCAACAGCCCGGCAATGCACTCGATGGCCTCGCTCAGGGGCAGGTTCTTGGTGATGTCGCGGGTCTTGTAGTTGTACACAAACGACAGGCAGGGCTGCTCGCGCACCGTCACCAGCCGCGCATCGATGCGCTGCAACTCCGGCTCGTTGCCACGGTATTTGGACAGCACCAGTTTGAGGAAGGTGTTCTGCGCCAGGCTGGTTTCCAGTTGCGCGAGAAACTGCTCGCGGTCATCAAGTGGGGTGACGGGCAGGGAGTCGACAGAGATGGCAGGCGTGACAGACATAAAAAGATGGCCTTGAGCGGCTGCGCGGAGGGCAGCGGGGAAAAATCAGACTGTGTGAAAACGTAGCGAGCGAAGGTTAGGCAAGGCAAAAACAGGCGAGGACGCGGAGTTTACGAGTTGTAAATGAGCAGTCTGAGCCTGTTTTTAACGCCGGATAACCGAGCGCAGTAGTTTTCACACAGTCTGGAATGGCGGCTATTTTAGGTTTTTCTGCCGCGCTGTGCGGGCTTATTTGTTTGGCCCATGGCGTAACGGCGTTGCCTGCACAGCCGGCTAAGCTTGGGCTGACAGATTATGAGCAAGGGGGAATGCTGATGGACGCATTTATGCAGGCGGCAATTGCCGAGGCGCAACAAGGCTTGGCTGAGGGCGGGATTCCCATCGGTTCGGTGTTGGTGCACCAAGGGCGGATTATCGGCCGCGGGCACAATCAGCGGGTGCAGCAGGGCAGTGCAATTCGCCACGGTGAGATGGATGCGCTGGAGAATGCCGGTCGCTTGCCGGCGCAGACCTATCGCGAAGCGGTGCTCTACACCACCTTGTCGCCCTGTGCGATGTGCAGCGGGGCGATCCTGTTGTATGGCATTGGTCGGGTGGTGGTCGGCGAAAACCAGACGTTTATGGGCGAGGAGAAGTGGCTGCGTGGGCGTGGCGTGCAGGTTGAGGTTTTTCAGGATGAAAGCTGCGTCACCCTGATGCGCAACTTTATCGCCAGCCAGCCGCAACTGTGGAATGAAGATATCGGTGAGTGAGGCCTATGGCCTGGGGCGGGCTTGGGTAAATCGACTCAGTCGGCCCCCAGCGCAGGAAACGCCAGGGTAAAGGTGGTAACTCCAGCGCTTGAACTGCAGTGAATCTGGCCTTGGTGGGCGGTCACTATCGAGCGGGTGATGGCCAGGCCGAGGCCGGCGTTGTGGCTGCTTCCTTCCCGCCGCGCAGGGTCGGCGCGGTAGAAGCGGTCAAACAGTTGCTCCAAGTGCTCGGCGGCAATGCTCGGCCCCGGATTGCTTACGCTCAGCTCGGTGAGCAGGCGGCTTTGGCGGATGCTGACCCTGATGCTTTGACCGACTGGCGTATAGCGCAGGGCGTTGGACAGCAAGTTGGCAATGGCGCGGTGCAACATCAACAGATCGCCACGAATGCTGCCGTGACCCTGCAGTTGCAGTTCAATGCCGCGTTCATCGGCCAGCAGGCGGTAGTACTCAAATAACTTATGCACCACCGCGTCGAGCGCGACGGACTGATGCTCGGGCATGATCAAGCCGTTGTCGGCTTTGGCCAGAAACAGCATGTCATCGATCATCCGCGCCATGTGTTTTAAGTCGTCCAGGTTGGCGTACAGGGTTTCCTGGTAGGCCTCGCTGTCGCGGGCTCTGGAGAGCACCACTTCGGTTTGCAGCATCAGGTTGCTGAGCGGGGTGCGCAGCTCATGGGCGATGTCGGCGGAGAAGTTCGCCAGGCGCATAAAGGCGTCGTCCAGTCTGGCCAGCATGGCGTTGAATGAGGCCACCAACTGCTGCAGCTCATGGGGCACCTCGGCCTGCGGAATGCGCGCCTTGAGCGAGGTTGCCGAGATGGACGCGGCGACCTTGGTCACCTGCCGCAAGGGCACCAGCCCACTGCGGGCGACCAGCCAACCGAGGCCCGCACTGACCAGCGCGCTGAGCACCAGGGCAATCCAGAACCAGCGGGTGATGGTGGCGAAAAAATGCTGATGGGGGCTGATGTCCAGCATCAACACGACCTGCAGTGGTTGGCCGGATGCGCTGGCCGTTGGCTTTACTTGCGTGCTCAGCCCGCGAAACAGTTGGCCTTGATCTTGCCACTGCCACAGCTCACCGCTGCTGCTGTCACGTAACTGCGCCGGCAGTGCGACGGGGCCGGGTTCAGCGAACAGCAGCTTGCCGCTGTTGTCGAGAATGATCGCGGTCAGGTCCCGGTGCGCGCCCAGCAAGGCCCGCAGGCGCGGTTTTAACTGCTCGAACTGCTCGGCATCTTTGAATTCGGCGAGGATGTTTTGGCTGGCCTGGCGTTTTTCTTCCAGGGTTTGCCGGTCCAGCTGCATAAAGTGATGCTGGCTGAGCTGACTGAAACTTAAGCCCGCCACCAGCAACACCGCCGTCACTGCCAGCATAAACAACAGACTTAAACGGGTGGTCAATGACAGGCGCTTCATGTCGGTTCAGGCGCGTCGAGCAGGTAGCCCATGCCGCGGATGGTATGGATCAGTTTGGGCGCAAAGTTATCGTCGATCTTGGCGCGCAGCCGGCGGATCGCCACCTCGATGACGTTGGTGTCGCTGTCAAAATTCATGTCCCACACCTGGGAGGCGATCAGCGATTTGGACAGCACCTCGCCGCGCCGGCGCAGCAATAACTCCAGCAAGGCAAACTCCTTGGCGGTCAGCTCGATACGCTGCCCGGCGCGGCTGGCGCGGCGCTTGAGCAAGTCCACCTGCAAGTCGGCGATCATCAGGCAGGTCGGTGCCGCACTGTTGTTGCCCCGCCGTAGCAGGGTTCTGACCCGTGCCAGCAGCTCGGAAAAGGCGAAGGGTTTGATCAGGTAATCATCGGCACCGAGCTCCAGGCCCTTGACCCGGTCTTCCACCCGATCACGGGCGGTAAGAAACAGCACCGGCACCTGCTGGCCGCTGGCGCGCACGCGGCGCAGCACTTCCCAGCCGTCCAAGCCGGGCAGCATGACGTCGAGAATCAGCAGGTCATAGGTCTCACCCAGGGCGGCCTGCAAGGCATCGCTGCCGTTGGTTAGCCGGTCCACTACAAAGCCGGCCTCGCTTAGCCCTTGATGCAGATAAAGGCCGGTTTTCGGCTCATCTTCGGCGACCAAAATTTTCATCTGCAACACTCAACACAAGAATGCCCAGAGTGTGCCGCGATTAGCCCGGGGCGGCCAGCAACTGACATAAATGTAATCTGCCGATCAGCTGGCGGTCAGCTGTAACTGACTAAGGTGCAAACCAGAGCAGAGCCATCTGCTTACTTAATTGCTGGCCGTTACGGCCGGCAAAACTGACTCTTTGGAGGCACCTCAATGAACCTTATCAAGCCACTCATGCTGACTGCTGCACTGATCCTCTCGTCGTCGGCCTGGGCGGAAGGCGGTGCTGACCGCGCTAATCAACATATCCAACAGTTGCGTGATAAAGCCCAAGCAGCCCTGGTGGTGGCCGAGACAGCGCCGCCAGACCAGCGCCAATTGAAAATGGGTGAGCACATGCAACTGCTCGGCGACATGCTGCAAGCACTGCACGCCGACCATCCCAGCGCCGGTATGAGCGCAGAACAACACCTCGCCTGGATGGAGGCGCACGATAAATCGATGGACGATGCACTGGACCAAATGCAGCGTGAGCACAAATTGATGATGAGCGAGTGCCATAAATAGACTTGCTTGGTTTGAAGGCCTTTTTTGAATGCTCCCTTGGCCTGGCGGCGCCATTAGGCGCCGTGTTTTTTATTACGGCTAACCTTACACAAATGTAATCACTCGCTCGCCGGTGATGTGGCAATGTTCATCCTCAGCCCGCGTGTGCGACTTTTAAACCCTTTTAAAACAGAAGGTTAAATCCTGTGGTCGGCATCCACTTACTGCGCATTGGCCTGCTGGCCAGTGCCACCTGGCTCGGCAATGTGCAGGCTGCTACCTTGCGTGAGGCCCTCGATCACGCTTGGGCGGCGCAGGCCAATCAGCTCAGCGCCCGCGATCAGCAATTTAGCGCGCAAGTGGTGGCCAGTCAGGCCTGGACTCCCGCGCCACCGAGCGTTGGGCTGTTCAATACCACCGATCAATTCAACGATAACTACGGCCGCCGTGAGTGGGAAGTCGAGCTGAGCGCACCGATTTGGTTGCCGGGTCAGCGCGAGCAAGCCGAGGCCTTGGCAAATGCTGAAAAAACCGCATTTAGCGGGCGTAGCGCCTTGAGTCGTTGGCAGCTTGCCGGTCAGTTGCGCGAGAGTTGGTGGGCGCAGCGCTTGGCGCAACTGGACGTGCGCAGCGCCGGCGAGCAGCTGCAGGCCGCCCAGGTGCTGGCCAAGGATGTTGGCCAGCGGGTGCGGGCCGGCGAGCTGGCGGCGTTGGACGACAATCTGGCCCAGAGCCGGATTCAACAGGCTAAACGCCAACAAAGCATTGCCCAGCTGGAGTTGCAGCGGGCCCGCCAGAGCTTTGCGCTGATTAGCCGCGGCGCCGCCTTGCCTGAGCAGAACGAACTGCTGGCATCGCCGCCAGCACTGGAACTGCACCCGGTGCTGAGTAATTTGCAAGACGCCACCCGCAGCGCCCAGGCACGGCTGGAGCAAGCCACCGGGGATACGCGTGACGCCCCGGAGCTGGCGCTCAGCTACACCTCGGAGCGGGATGGGTTTGACGACCCCTATCGAGGCCGGGTCAAACTCGGCATCACAGTTCCGTTCGGCTCCGAGTCGCGCAATCAACCACGCATCACCGCGGCCAATGTCGACTGGATTGAGGCACAAACCAGCCGCGAGCTGGAAAGCCAGCGCATCAGTGCCGAACTTGCCAGCGCTAGTTTGGAACTCACTCAGAGCCAGCAGCAGCGCGCCTTGGCCGGCGAAGAACTGACCCTGGCCAGGCAGCGCGCCGAGTGGATTGCCAAGGGGTTTCGGCTGGGCCAGTTCGACTTGCCCGCTCAACTGCGCAGCCAGCAAGAACAGCTCGAAGCCCAGGCACAAGTGACGCGCGCCGAGTACGCCATAGGCCGGGCCATTTCCCGCTTCAATCAGGCTGCTGGAGTTTTGCCATGATGGGTTACCGGATTTTACTGGCCGCCGTGCTGAGCCTGCCGCTCACCGGCGTTTTTGCCCACGGCGATGAGCCGCATGGCGAGGCGCCAGCGCTGTCGACCAATACCCACAGCCTGCCCAGCGGCGAGGCGCACTCGCCTGATTTTGAGTTGGTTGCGCAGCTGCAGGGCGATCACTTGACGGTCTATCTGGACAATTACAGCGACAACCAACCGGTGCTCGGCGCCACCGTCGAGGTGGAAAGCGACAGCTTTAAAGCCACTTTGCCGGCGGTTGCTCCAGGCACTTATCAAGTCAGCGCCAGCGCCTTGAATCATCCGGGCGAGCATAGCCTGCTGTTCACCATAGTGGCCGGGGAGCAGTCCGATTTGCTCGACACAGTGCTACGCGTCAGCGCCGCCGAAACCGCACCGACCGCGGCCAGCAACCGGCTCTGGTGGTGGGGCGCGGCGGCCTTGTTACTCGCCGTTGCCGCGCTGCTGTTCAAGGGGCGACGGCGTCTGGGCTTGGCTAAGCAGGGAGTGGCACCGTTATGAACCATCGCCTAAAAGCACTGTTTGTGGCTCTCGCCGCCTTGCTGTCAATGGCCGCCGTCAGCCATAGCCCTGCCACCTGGGCTCACGGCGATGAGGTGCATGCCGAGACCGCGCCGCTGCAGAGCGGCGGCAATAACCCGCAGCGCTTGGCGGATGGCCGCGTGCTCTTGCCCAAAGAGGCCCAGCATCGGCTGGCGGTGCGCACGCTGCTGGCCAGCGAAAGCACGGTCGCCAAGTCGGTCGAACTGAATGGCCATGTGGTCATGGACCCCAATCGCGGCGGTCAGGTCCAGGCCAGCAGCAGTGGCCGGATTAAAGCCCCGGCCGGCGGCATCCCGGCTCTGGGCAGCGCCATCAGCCAGGGGCAAATTCTCGCCTGGGTGATCCCCGCCCTGAGTGCCTATGAGCAGGCGCAACAACAGGCCGAGCTGGCCACCACCCGCAGCCAACTGAGCCTGGCCGAGCAAAACTTGCAACGCTTGCGGGCGCTGGTCAATACGGTGCCGGGTAAAGAGCTGCAAGCGGCCGCGGCCGAGCTGGCCGCCCTGCGTGGCCGGCATGCGGCGCTGGCGGCAGTTAAAGCGGGCGAGGCCTTGCGTGCGCCGAGCGCCGGGGTGCTGGCCGCCAGTAATGTGCTCAACGGGCAGGTGGTCGAGCCCTTGGCTGTGCTGTTTAGTATCGTCGACCCGGCAGGCCTGCAGATCGAAGCCCTGGCCTACGACCCGGCGCTGGTCAACAACCTGGCCGGAGCCTCGTTGCAGGGCGTCAGCTTGCGCTATCTGGGCGGCGCCCTGGTGCTGCGCGATGGTGCCTTGCCGTTGCGTTTTGCCCCGCAGCAACCCATGCCATTGGCGCTAGGGCAAACAGTCCGACTGATCGCCCAGACCCGCGAGCAGCTCACCGGGGTGGTATTGCCGGCCAGCAGCGTGGTGAAAAACAGCGCCAATGAGTCGGTGGTCTGGTTGCACGAACAGGCACTGATGTTTCGCGCCGTGCCGGTGCAACCCCAGGCGTTGGACGGCAAGAGGGTGCTGGTGACCCAGATCAAACCCGGCAGCCGGGTGGTCACCGAAGGCGCCAGCCTGCTCAATCAGATTCGTTAAGGAGCGCGGATGTTTAGCTGGATAGTCAATAACAGTCTGCAAAATCGGCTGTTCGTGCTGGCCTTTGCCTTGATCACCTTGATCTATGGCGGCCTGACCGCGCAGCAGATGCCGGTGGATGTGTTTCCCGACCTGAACAAGCCCACGGTCACGATTATGACCGAAGCCGGTGGCATGGCGCCGGAGGAGGTCGAGCAGCTGGTCAGCTTCCCGCTGGAAACCGCCTTGAACGGCATGCCCGGCGTCACCCGGGTGCGCTCGGTGTCGGGCATCGGTTTGTCGATTGTGTATGCCGAGTTCGAATGGGGTTCGGACATCTATCGCAATCGCCAGCTGATCGCCGAACGTCTGGCCGAGGTCAAAGAGCAGCTGCCCGAAGGCGTCAAGCCGGCGATGGGGCCGATCTCCTCGGTGATGGGCGAAATCATGCTGATTGCCTTGCCGGCCGACCCGGACAACAGCAGCCCGATGGCGGTGCGCGAGTATGTCGATTTCATCCTGCGCCCGCGCTTGTTGTCGATTCCCGGCGTAGCCCAGGTGATCCCGATTGGCGGCGAAGTGCGGCAATTTCGGGTCGAGCCCAACTCGGCGATGATGGCCCAGTTGAACGTCAGCTATGACGAGCTGGCCAGTACCTTGAAGGGTTTTTCCAGCAACACCAGTGGCGGCTATCTGGAGCAGAATGCCCGCGAATACCTGATCCGCAATATGGGCCGCACGACCAAACTGGCGGACATGCAGAACCTGGCGGTCAAGGTGGTCAATGGCCAGCCGATTCTGCTTAAACAGGTGGCCGAGGTGAAGTTTGCCGCGGCCTTCAAGCGCGGCGATGCCGGTTATGCCGGCAAGCCGGCGGTGATCGTCAGCGTGCAAAAGCAGCCCAGCGCCGACTCGATCAAACTCACCGGGCAAATCGAAGCGGCCCTGGCCAGTTTGGGCAAGGCCTTGCCGGCGGGGATCAGCCAGCCACAAGTGTCGTTTCGTCAGGCCGATTTTATCGATGCCTCGATTGCCAACGTGCAAGAGGCCCTGCGCGACGGCGCCATCATGGTGGCGATCATCTTGCTGCTGTTCTTGATGAACGTGCGCACCACGCTGATTTCCCTGACGGCCATTCCATTGGCGCTGGCCATCACCTTTATGGTGTTCAAGGCCCTGGGCCTGTCGGTCAATGTGATGACCCTGGGCGGGCTGGCGATTGCCATTGGCGAGCTGGTGGACGACGCCCTGGTGTATGTGGAAAACGTCTTGCGCCGCCTCAAGGAGCAGCAGCCCCAGAGCATCACCGACACCATCAAGGTGATCGCCGCCGCCTGCAATGAGGTGCGCTCCGGGGTGATAGTCGCCACCCTAGTGGTGGTGCTGGTGTTTGTGCCGCTGTTTGCCTTGCCGGGTATAGAAGGGCGCCTGTTTGCGCCGTTGGGGGTGGCCTACATCACCTCGATTCTGGCCAGCTTGCTGGTGGCACTGACGGTCACGCCGGTGCTCTGTTACTTCTTGCTGCCGAAGATGAAGCAACTCGGCCACGGCGATTCGCCCCTGGTGACCTGGCTTAAGCGTTGGGATCAGCGCCTGTTACTGGCCTCCTTTGCCCACGCCAAAGTGGCCCTGGTCGGCGCCGTGCTGCTGCTGATCGCCGCCTTGGCCACGGTGCCGTATTTTCCCAAGGCGTTTTTGCCGGCCTTTAACGAAGGCACCCTGACCATCAGCCTGCTGCTCAATCCGGGCACCTCGTTGAGTGAGTCCAATCGCGTCGCTAGCCTGGCGGAAGTGCTGATTCTGCAAGTGCCGGAGGCGAAAAGCGTCGGCCGGCGCACCGGCCGGGCCGAGCTGGATGAACATGCCGAAGGTGTGCATTCCAGCGAGATCGACGTCGACCTCAAACATTCCGAGCGCTCGCGGGAAGCCATCATGGCCGATATCCGTCAGCGTCTGGCGCTGTTGCCGGCCACGGTCACGGTCGGCCAGCCGATCTCCCATCGCTTGGATCATCTGCTGTCCGGGGTGCGGGCGCAGATCGCCTTGAAAGTCTACGGCGACGATCTGGACGCCTTGCGCGGTATCGCCGCCGGGCTAAAAGAGCAGCTGGCGCAGGTTCCCGGCCTGACTGATTTGCAAGTGGAGAAACAGGTGCTGATCCCGCAGATCAAAGTGCGCCTGGACTATGACCGCGCCGCCCAACTGGGCGTGTCCCCCGGCACCTTGCTGCAAACCCTGGAGACCCTGAGTGAGGGCGACACCCTCACCCAGATCATCGACAACAACAAACGCTTCAACCTGGTGGTGCGTCTGCCGGACTCAGCCCGTGACCCGCAAGGCCTGGGCAATATCCTGATCGATACGCCCCATGGCAAGGTGCCCTTGGCGCAAGTGGCGAGCATCGAGGAGTCCGACGGCCCCAACCAGATTGGCCGCGAGAACAGCCGTCGGCGCATCGTGATTGCCGCCAACAGCGACGGCTCGGACATGGCCGTGATCATTGAGCAGATTCGTGGGTTGCTGGCCAAACAGGCGCTGCCCGAAGGCTACTTTGTCAGCCTGGAAGGGCAGTTTCAGGCCCAGGAAGCCGCCAGCCAGTTGATCGCCGGGCTGTCGCTGGTGTCCCTGGCGCTGATTTTTATGGTGCTCTACAGCCGCTATAAATCGGCGGTACTGGCGGCGCTGATCATGGGCAATATCCCCATGGCGCTGATCGGCAGCGTGATCGCCATGTGGCTGGCGGACATTTCCTTGTCGGTGGCGTCCCTGGTCGGCTTTATTACCCTGACCGGCATCGCCACCCGCAACGGTATTTTGAAGGTCAGCCACTACATCAACCTGTGCAAATTCGAGGGTGCGACCTTCGGCCAGGCGATGATCGTGCGTGGCTCGCTGGAGCGCCTCACCCCGGTATTGATGACCGCCCTGACCGCCGCGCTGGCCTTGCTGCCGTTGCTGTTTGCCGCCGATGCCGCCGGCAAGGAGATTCTGCACCCGGTGGCGGTGGTGATTTTCGGTGGGCTGGTCAGCTCGACCATTATGGACAGCTTCTTGACGCCCTTGCTGTTCTGGCTATTTGGCCGGGCACCCTTGCAGCGTTTACTGGATGACCATAGCCAGACCATGCTCTAGGTTTTGTTGGGCCCACCCTGCAGACCGTTTTTGTAGGATGTGGTGGAGCGCAGCGATACCCATCAATGCGCAAGACGATGGGTATCGCTGC
>NZ_JAUYNT010000011.1 GCF_030698175.1 Pseudomonas sp. | reverse complement strand
GCGCCCGCCAAATGATCGCCTTGATGGACGGATAATCCGTTTTTCAAAAAACCAACGCTTACATCCTCCAAAAACAAACGCCCCGAACCAGTCGGGGCGTTTGTTTTTGGATCGCAGGAATGCGTTTTCACACACTCTGCTCGGCGGGGTTTTGTTGTTTCTGCGGCAGACTAAATCGCGTTCTAGCTAGTCGTTACGCTGCGCCGCTTGTTTGCGACACGCCGCCCCGAAGGCTTGGAACAAGCGCATCGAATGCGGATTTTGCGCGGCCTGCCATTCCGGATGCCATTGCACGCCGAGGGTGAACTGCGGCTGGTCTGGCAGATGAATGGCTTCGATCACGCCATCTTCGGCGTGGGCCAGGGCTTGCAGCCCTTTACCAAGGGTTTTGATGCCTTGGCCGTGCAGTGAGTTGACCGGGATTTCTTCTTGGCCCATGAGTTCAGCCAGCCAGGTATTGGGCACCAGGCGCACGGCATGAATATCGGCGTACTGCTCCTCCGGTGGCGTGCTGTCGTCCTCGCGGTGGTCATTGAGGCCATCGACTTCGTAGAGCTTTTGATGCATGTCGCCACCCAGCGCCACGTTGAGTTCCTGCATGCCGCGGCAAATGCCGAACAATGGCAAGCCCTTGGCTAATGCTGCGCGAATCAGCGGCAGGTCGAACTGGTCGCGGTCTTGGTCCTGGGCTTTGTCTGGAGTCAGGTTTTCTTGGCCGTAGAGTGTTGGATCTATGTTGCTGCCGGCGCCGGTCACGTAGACGCCGTCGACCATGGACAGGTATTGCTCGAGGTCCGCAGTGCCGAAGCAAGTGGGTGCCAGCAGAGGCACGCAACCTGCAAACTCGACCAGCGGGCTCATGTATTTTTTGGTCATTACTTGGTAGTCATGGCCTTTGCGCTCTTGAGCGCCCATGGACATCAGTACAACCGGTTTTCGCTTAGGGTTTTGGGTGTTGCCAGTGTTGTTAGACATATGTCACCTTGAGGCAAGCCGGCGCTTGCCGTTTTTGTGCAGTCAGAGTCAGTGCTGCTGTGACCCGGACTGTTGTGGCGGTTCTGCCTGATCCGCTGAAAACGCCGCAATGTGAGCGTTCTAGCTTTATGTAGCGGCGTTTGTCAGATGGCTGCTGCTGCGACTGGCGCAGGCTTGAGGAGAGGCATAACCGTGCCTCAGTGTGCCTTGGCTGTAAAATATGTCAAACGAAACAGTTGTTTGTGTTGATAATATCCGATCAATTCGACTTGAATTGATCCGCCAGCAGGTTTGCCGGCGGATAAGGCATCGAACCTTGTCGGGGTTACTGGGCTGCTTGCTGGTTAAGTTGTTTGATATCCACCTGCTTTAGCGCCGCATTGAACTGCTCTAGCGCCTGCTTGCCAGCGGTTGAGTTGGTGAAGCACACATGCAGGGTCTTATCCTCGAGTGGCTTGCTGTTGAACCGCAACTTGCTGGCCAGGGGTTTCAGCTTGGCGCTAGTCTGCAGCAGGTACTGCATGACGTTCTGGTCTACTACGGCGAGGTCGAAACGGCCATTTGCCAACTTCAGCAGGTTCAATTCATCGGAAGTGGCGACGTCGGTTTTGAGTTCGCCGGCGGCCACCATTTTGTCGAAGTCGGCGGTATTGACGTAACCGGCAACTACGCCAATTTTGACGCTTTTGAGGTCGGCCAGCGAGCTCCAGCTAATTGGCTTTGCGCTCTGCTCGGCAAAGCCCAGTGGGCCATTACCAATCGGCTCGGAGAACAAGCAAGGGCTGCTGGGGTCGGCGTACTCTGGAAAATAGCCAACGAAGCTGGCATCGCTGCGGGCGGTGTCGACGGCGCGCTGCCAAGGTAAAAACTTGAAGTTGACGTTGGCGCCGGCCTTCTCGAAAACCGCCTTAACCACTTGTGACGAGATGCCTTGTCCGGCGAGTTTTTCTCCGGTGTAAGGTGGCCAGTCGAGGCTGGCTAGATTGAAGGTTTCAGCCATTGCTGGCGCGGTGAGGCTGACCAATAAGCAGGCGCCGAGTCGTACATTGCGTAGCCTTTGCATGGGTGGTTTTCCTTGTGGGTGGCCCGTGAATAACTCTAGGTTAGTTCTTCTCGGCTCGCCAAGGATGTCGCGCTGGTGAGTCTGGGAAATACTGCTAGACCTATAGGGTTCCCACCCGAAAAGAGCATCGACCATGAACCTGAAATTACTCTGCCAGGGGCTGCTGTTTGGCGGCTGGCTGACGTCTGTCAGCGCCCACAGTGAGCCGCTTGAGGTGCTCACTGAAGACTATCCGCCATTCAATATGATGGCCGCTGGAAATAAAATTAGCGGGTTAGCAACCGAGATCGTTGAGGAGTTATTCAAGCGGGCCGGGGTTGAGTACAAAATCAAACTGCTGCCTTGGAAGCGCGCATACGAGCAGACCCTAAACACGCCCAATACGGTGCTCTATTCCACCACCCGTACACCGGAGCGCGAAGAGTTGTTCAAGTGGGTGGGGCCGCTGGTGAGTAACAACTGGGTGTTCTTTGCCAAGTCTGACTCGACGCTTAAAGTCACCAGCTTGGACGATGCCAAGCAGTACTCCGTTGGCGGCTATTACGGGGATGCGGTGGCTGAATACTTGGCGGCTCAGGGCTTCAGTAAGTTGCAGTTGGCACCGAATGACCGTTCTAATGCCAAAAAACTCGACGCCGGACGCATTCAACTCTGGGCTACCGGCGAATACCTGGGGCCATACCTGGCGGCCTTGGAAAAAGCCACGCCACCCAAGGTGATTTTTACCTTCAGGGAGACGCAAATGAGCTTGGCCTTCAATAAAAGTGCGCCGGACGATCTGATCCTAAAACTCAATGCGACACTTGAGGTGATGCGCAAGGAAGGCGTTATTGACGCGATCAACGCGAAGTATCACTAGCGGCAGCTGTCGCGCCGCGGCTTAACATACGATAAGTGCGGCGGCATAGGGCGTCCACGTATCCGTGGTTGGATCGATAGCGAGTCTCGGCATAAAAGGAAGGGTGCCTGTGGCGAGTTTGAAACTGCGTTGGCTGGGGTTTAGCTAAAAAAATGGCCTGCAGATGCAGGCCATTTTAGTTGCGGCGCAGAGCTTGTTGGCTTAACGGATACCGCTGCCGCTCAATGACTCCGGCGACCATTGCATGCTGGTCAGGTCGGGAATGTATTTCACGCCGCCGTAAGGGCCGGTCATGCCGGTGATGTTGTAGCTGCCGCCAATCAGGTCATAAATCATATGGGCAGGGCCCACAGGCACTTTCACGTCATAACTCGGCGCCAGGAACGCCAGTGAGCCGCGAAACAGCCCGCCGCGTGCATCGTATTCATCGGACGCCACTGCAGCCCAGGTATCTTCGTCGAGGAAGAAGGTGCGTTTTTGGTAAATATGGCGCATGTCAGGTTTCAGAGTGCCCTCGACCACCCAGACGCGGTGCAACTCCCAGCGTACTTTTGCGGGGTTAACAAAGTTTGGGGTGGTCATCTTGCCGACGTCGATGTCGTAGACGATGGCGTAACTGTTGTAGGGGATGTACATCTCTTTTTTGCCGACCAGTTTCCAGTCGTAGCGATCCAGTGCGCCCGAAAAGACATAGGTGTCATCGTAGGTGGAGGCGCCGGCTGAGCCGGGGTTTGGTGTGTCATAGGACAGATCGGGAGCCAGCTTCACCCGGCGCTGCCCGGGTAGGTATTGCCAGCCGCGCCGGGGTTGGGCCAGAGGGTCAAGGGCATCCTGAATCAGCACCGCTTCGCCAGCGCGGCGAGCCGGCGCGGTGTAGGCGACTTTAACCCGATAGAAGACTTCTTTCGGATCGCTGACGGTGGTGCGCGCCGGGTCCTGATAGAAGGGATAGCTGATGGTGGCGTCGCCCGTGGTGGCCAGGGTCGCGGTGCCGGCACTGTCGACGTTCCAGTTATCGAACTTGCTGTTGGCGGTGCTGCCTTGGTAGCGCAGCAGGTGGTTCCACATGGCTTCGCTGCCGCTGGCCGGAATCGGGAAGGGGGTGCCGGGCAGTGCATTGGCAATGCCGACGCCACCACCGGTAGAGCTGGCATTGGCGGCGTTCTTCACGCTGTTGTCGAGCACCCATTGCGGCAGTGCGGCTGAGCGGTGAGTGGGGTAAACATCTAGTTTGAAATCGGGGAAGCGCTTAAGCAGTTCGGTGACGGTCGCGGTCAGGCGCTCGGGGTGTTGCGCGGCATTTTTGCCGTCGATTACCTGCGTCGGTTTTTCATCGGCATAGGGGTTCGGGCGCATGCTGTCGCCGCTGGTGAAACCGGCCGGTAGCGTGGTATTGCCGCCGGTGTATTCGGGAATACTACCGTCGGCGTTGGCGGCTTTTTCGGCGCCTAGCTGTGTCAGGCTTTGCCCCAGTTTGGCCACTTGGTCGGCGGGCGCCGCGGCCTGCACCGTATAGCTAAACCCCAGCGTTGCAGAGGCAGACAGCAGAATCAGTGGTAATCGCATTGAACAGCTCCTTCGCTGTGGAATTCTTCAAATCCTGCGCCTCTATTTATTTACGGGCTTACAGGACGAGGCAATTGCATCTCTGCCGTTGCGGGGTATCGGCCGCTTAACCTCACAGGTGAGCGTAGCTTGAGTTTTATTGTTTGGGCGTCGCCGCGTCCGATTGCCGTGGGTGTGCGTGTAGGCGCTAAACCATTCGCCTCAAGGCGTGATTGTTGGTGTAAACGCGGCCAGCAGCACAATCGTGCATTTAGCTCGGCGCTGGCAGCGCTCCTGAGGGGGCGCTGCCAGCTGTTCAGATTTTAATGGTTGCGGTGGGCTGTTTGTTTACGCGGACTGGTTTGGCGGCTTTTACTTCGCCCATAAAAAAGCCGCGCAGTGCGCGGCTTTGAAACTGGTGGGCCCACACGGACTCGAACCGTGGACCAAAGGATTATGAGTTGCCTGGAAACGCTGCAAACCCAGTAAAATCGGGCGTAGCTTAGCGTAGGTACAGTTAGCTGAAAGTAGCGTGGTTACTGGTGTTGAGGCTAATTTGGCGAAACAGGGGGTAACTGACCTCTGTACTGCTGGTGTACCTCCAGTCGTACCACGTGTATTCATACCGTAGTGGTTGAGTAGATTCTTGAAGTCGAGTGGCTCAAGTGCTAGGGGGCGCTGGACTGCCAGTTCGCCACGGCAGTCTGCGTTACCTACTTAATTATTCGGTGGTAACGCAGTTGTCGCAATAGTACTAAGTTTCTCGCTATTGTTGTTTAAGCATAGATATGGATGCTTGAGATAATCCGCCCCGTTTAAACTTGTAGCGCATGTAAGTAGACACCTCTAGTTCGTGATTTGACAGAAGTATTTGTCTATCAGGAAGTTCTACACGCAGAAGGTCGCTAAGTGATGCAACATTTATTTCGTCCATTGACTGAACAGGGTCATCAATCAGGATAAAAGAATTGCTTGCATAAACTCTATTTAAAGTCAGAAAAAACGCCATTCCTAGCGATGCGATCTGTCCACTGCTCATGGACAAAATTGCATCATGTTCTGATTTTTCAGCAGTGTTGAATTTTAGAACATCGCCCTTTCCACTGGTGATGAAAAGCCCCAATCCACGCTGGTAGTTCTGTATCAAGCGCCCACTATAAATATGGAACAGTAGTTCTATATCTGAGATTGTTTTCTTAGCATAGCTCTGCGCAGTTTTGTCTAGCGCTTTTCTAAGCGTTATTACTTTATTTTTGGTTTTCTCTGCGGCAGAAAGAATTTGTTCTGCTGCGCGAAATTTGGTTAAAGTTTCTTGATACTCTTTGTTATTGCGCTTCTCATACTCCGTCTTTAAGAAATGCTCCTTCTGGTCTAAATCATCGGCTGAAAGCAACGATATGCCATTTTCCTCGGAGAATGAGACTTTCAGAGTGATTGACCAATTTTCAGGAAGAGTATCTTTCTCTGGAGTTTTCGAGGAAAGAATTATATCGCTTGCGGCATTGAATAGGATGTCTACCTCTGAACTGTCAGGTATATAGACGGGGGGTGGCTGTATTTTATATGTGCTAAGTGTCTTCAGGGTTTCCTGGATAGTAGGAAACTTAACTTCTGCGCCAATTAGTGCTTTATAAAGATTTTCGTCAAATCCTTTGCTTTCGATGTCTCTCTTGGATTTTAATTTTGCGAGCTCAATATTGGCTTCTTGCTGAAGCTGATTAGTGATCCTTTCTAAGTTGGCTGCTGACTCGGCTATTCTAGACCTGAAGTCACTAGCTGTAATTTCAACCGCTTGGAGCAGAGAGTCTTTAGTCTCCCAGTCAAAGCCGCAATAGGGACATTTTTCGTCTTCTATACTTCCACACTCTTGGTGCTTTTCTAAGAGGTGAGCTTGTGCATTTAGAAGTGCGGTTAACTTTTGATCAGCGTCAGAGTTTAGACTTAAGAGTTCATTGCGTGAGGTTAATAAGCCTTCTATATTGGTAAGTAGTACAGGGGTCTTGAATTTTGCTATATCGCTAATGTCGATATTTGAAGCGGGTTTTTGCAGTAGCTCTACGTCATTTTTTAAGTTAAGTAATAAGATATTTAGATTTTTTAGGGGCTCAAGCCTTGGTATCTGCGAGCCGATTTGCAGTGCGAGCTTAATGTCTGCTTCTTTTGAAATGAACGAGTCTAACGATTTATTCCTTCGTCTGGTCAGCACCTCTTCATAATTCGCGTGAATTTTTTTGACTTTCCCTACCTCGTTGAGCAATTGCTCAAAATCGCCTTCTCCATCGGAAAAAATTGGATTCTGCAAATCCCAGGACGGTGTAGGCGATGCAGTGCTTAAGCGCTTGTAGCTAATATCAATAGACGAGTCCTGAATCAGTTTGCTAAGGCGCTCTGCTTTCTCTTTAAGGTTATTTTTAATCTGAACATGTTCTTTTCCTGTGAAGTTAGAGGTTATGTGCTTTTCTAGATCGCTAAGCCTTGAGATTTGGTTGGTTAGCTTTTCAACATTAATAAGGTGGTTGATCCCATCTTTTCGCTCGTTCGCCTTTTTTGAATAGAGGTAACGATTTTGTCCCTGCTCTAAATAATTGAGGATGGCGAAATTTTTTAAAAAATTCTCCCCAAGAATTTCTTCTAAGAAGTCAGCGGTTACCTCCTCTCTGGGGGAGTCTGGTTCTAATGTGGCTAGTTTATATAGTTTAAATATCCGGAAGTCGTCAGGAGAGTTGTTCGCAGGATTCACAAGCTCTGAAGTCTCGGCTATGCGAGCGAGAATAATATTTTCGCCAGTATCAGTGTCAGCAAGCTCGGCTTTAATAGCAATATCGCCTAGCTGGCTTCTATTCCAGTAAATATTCTCCGTAAATTGTTTTTGCTTGAAATTCTTGGCTATCGTCGCTTCATTTATTTTTTTTATGCGCGATATGCTGCCAGTGAATAAAAGCTCCAGCGCATCAAAGATACTGGTTTTTCCGAAGCCATTGGGTCCGTCTAGAGTAATCATGGCGGCTTTGCGGAAGTCAAATAAGGTGTCTTCAAATGGCTTGAAATTTTCGATTTTAAGCCTGGAGATTTTCCATTTCTTCATTTATTAAAATCTCTGCAATTTTTTCTAAGGGTTGAAGTTCGAAGTCAGTAAGTGTGTTAAATAGTTTTTCGAGTTTTAACTCTGAAACTACTTCTTCTACATATACGCTAAGCGGTTTGAGGGCGCTCTCTTTTATAGGAATCCTTATAAAGGGAAGCTTGATATAGATTCTGGCAGCGATACTGTATAGCGTAGGTTCTAAGGGGGCATCGCGATATTCAGAAAACTCTCTTTCGTCCATGACTATGCGAGATATGCTGTCAAAGTTGTGTTTGTCGAGGAGTAGTAGTTCTTGGTCGCTGTAGTAGAGAAAGTATTTTTTAAAATAGTAAGGGTTTTCTTCGATGGCAAATATTGAGTTCTCGATTTTTGTGAAGTCTGCTCTGAGTTTTAAGCGGTGAAGTATAATTAAATCAGTATTTTTGTCAAAAGCGGGGTCTGATTTAAATGTGTCTGGTGCAAATTGAAGGGCAATGCTATTCAGCTGCTGAGGCGAGATGAGTTGTGAACATTCTATAATGGTTAGAAATCGCTTGCTTTCACCACTATGTTGAAGCATGTATGTTGGTGGCTCGTTTAGTGATGAAATTGCTTCGCCCATGCTTTCGCTATTTTCTAAGTTGGCACTCGAGGCATGGATAAGTTCAAAGTCATGTTGTTGCGCAGCTTGTATAATTATTTGTTTAATCATCTATTTTTGCCTTTGCGCTATCTTTTGAAATTATTATGGCATCAAGAGCCTTGGTTATTTTTTTACGATCCAGGGTCGCGTCAAAAAAATCGTCTTCAACAGCAGCTCGTGTTGATCCTGTGGTCGCGCAAAAACGTTCGGTCGGGGAAAAGTCAGTACTATTTCCTGCAATTAGCCATTGGAACTCGTACAAAATATCAATTAGGTCTGGATCTCGCTTTATTTGATCCATTAAGTTTTCGGAAAATATGTTTTCTCGCCTTGGATTTGCAGTGGAGATAGATGTGGGTAAATAGAAGTTTTCAGATTTGCATTTGTAGTAGGGTGGCCGGCCGTCATGGAGTGGGTTTCTATCTATCTCGTATATTATATCTATGTAGTCATAAACGCTGTTTTGGCTAACGCTATATGCAGGTGAGCCCAAGCAAAGGGACTTCCATAGCCAAGTGAAGCTTTCGTCACTTAGTTCCTTTATTTTGTCATATACTGAGTTGATCCTAGTGATCGCCTCTTTCTTGCCATTGCTGGCCATAGAATTTGTATAGTTATATATTGATTCAGTTATAGCTAGTTTGGCTTTGTATCTTTGATAGATCAAGTCATCTTCATGTTCAGCGCTAAGAGCAAGAAGCTCTCCCATTTTCGCACTGCTTATTGTTTGGGTGAACGCGGCATCAGCTGCTGTCATTAAATCATCTTGGCAGCACGCGTGAATATAAACGACCTGTGAGCTTATAAGGCTATGTAATGCATAAAATTTCAAATCTATGAGGAAGGTGCTTGATGGTAGGCCGCTGAGAGCGAGGTAAGAATTAATTTTGCGTTTTATCGCGCCTTCAACTTCGTGCAGTGGGCAGTAATCCGATCCTTCATAACTGTAAAATTCAACGGTATTTCCATTCGCTCCTTGATGACTCGTAGTGTCATCCAGTGGTACAGACGTATGGAGGTAGCGTTTCGTTGATGCAGTACACAGCATTGAAGTGCAGGCTGCTTTTTCAAGAGCCTCTAAATAAGTTGTCCGCTTGTTGTTGCTGAGCGCTTTCACCTGGTGCGTAGAAACGGCTTGTCCGTTAACAATGATCGAAAAGTCATCGATGCTATCGATCTGAAGAGTAAAGTTCATTCCTTTAATCAGGCAGTCAATTGAGTGGTACAGAGCCAAGTGGCCCTGATAAATAAAACCACTCCAAGTTGGGGCGGCTGTATGAGGCGATGCTACTGCTGTGCTCATTTCTGGCTCACCTTTCCATAGGTTTGTGATGGATGAAAAATGTATGAGGCGGCTATTTTTATGTTTCTGAAGGAGGTTTTATTCCGTTCACTGGCCTCAAAATTAAAGCTTTATTTTCTATGTCTTCTTCATTGAGCGGGCTAGGAAGCCAGGCGTGATATCTCATCTCAGAGATTCTGCCTTGTCCGACACTTTGGAAACGCAGAGCATCCCCAAAACTGTTGGCCCGCTTTCGTCCCTGATTTCACGGTACGAATCAGCAGAGCCCTGCCGCATTTCGGGCAATGCCGCTCGGCTGTCGGACCGCTACGGCGTTTGAGGTTTTGCACATGCTCGCGGTGTGTGGCGAGTGTCGGTGAACGGCGGCCGGTTTGCAGGGCGTGCAGCATGGCGTCGACTTCAGCCTCGCTGAAGACCGGCTGCTGGAATGACTTGATATAGCCGATAAAACCGATGCCCTGGGTCACGTTTGCAGGCACTTCGGTTTTGAAGGTGCTGCCGCCTACAAAGGTGAGGACCGAGTGCAGGTGCTCGGGATTAACGCCAAGAGTGGCTTCCAGGGCTTTAAGGTGCTTGTAGTTCTGCCGCAGCGGGTTCTGGAATTTGAACGTGCGTTTGTAAAGCTTCTGCGTCCACTGCGCCTGCTTCTCGCTGCCGAAGATCCAGCCGCTCATGTTCTTCGTTTCCAGCACGAAGATGCCGTAGGGCGAGAGGAATACGTGGTCGATCTGGGTGGTGCCATCTGGCGTGCTCAGGGTGACGTTATGCAGGCGGCGGTAGGTCTGCTTATCCAGCTGCCAATGGGCGAACAGGCGTACCAGAAGCTCGCCGAGCTGACCCTTGGTCCAAGGCGACTTGAGCAGACTGATCAGCAGCATCAGCGGGATAAACCAGCCAAGCGTGCCCCAGACCTGCGCGATGACGGGGGTGAAGTCCATTTCTTAACCTTCAGCAATCCTGAGTTAACCGGATAGTACCGAAAGTAAGCGTAAATGAACGAAAGTATTCAGTAGCGCTTATAGCCTGAGCATTTGACGCCAAAACAAAAGGCTCAGTGAGAAAGGAAGATGCGGTTGCTCAGGCGGTGAGCCGATACATGGCGTTATTTAGCTCATTGTGTGAGCCGATTGTTCCGGTTATTCGGCTCATGCTTATCCTCTCTCGGACCGCTGCTCATTGAGGATGTCTTCAACCGTGCGTACGTGACCGGCCTTAACCAGCTTCAAGTCATAGCCTGCCGCTTCCAGCAGGCGAACCAGCACTGAGACGCTCATATCGCCTTTGGCTAATGTTTCCATGCGGGCCACTGTGGAGCGTGATACACCGGCACTGTTGGCCAATGCCTCTTGGCTTAGCTTCGCGTCACCACGCGCCTGTTTTAGCATTTCGGAAACATCGTATAGAGAGGTCATTTGTAGCCCTCGGGCATCAAAAAAAGCGTACACGTCGAAAAATGTAGCCCTTGAGCTACATCTCCACAAGAGTCGTTAGAATTGATTTGTAGCCCATGGGCTACGTAATGGCCGCATTGGTCATAAGGGCTACAAATGAGTTGACGTGACTTGGCTCATAACAACGCCCTAGAGTTAGACCGGGATGAGGCGATCTTGGAACTTGCACGTGCACTTCTAGAGCGTCTTCGCCCACTTGGGCTCACGAAAACTGCACTGGCTCAGTGAGCAAGCGTGGCCAATTTCCGTAGCTGAGCACATGGACGATCACGCCGACATCTTCGGTAAAGCACACGGCTTTGCTGATGCCGGTGGACTGCCGCTGTCCCGTTTTAGCTTGTTATCTATCGGCGTGCGTTTTAGATGGGTGCTTTCTAGGCGTGCCTGGAAGCAGATATGACATAAGCCTGGTTTGGCTGTATGTTTAAACAGTGCTCTGCGGTGTTGGGTGACTCTCATAGCAGGCGAGCACAGGGAGTGAGCACAGTGTACGTTGTGGCCTATCTTGCTTTGTTCGCCTTTGCGTCGGATTGAATCAGTTTCGTTGGGTGATACCAGTCAGTTTTACCCTCAACAAAGACTTGGCAGCCCAATTGGTATGCAATCAACAGATGCTCACCGACTGCGCTACGTACCACTTGGCCTGGCTCGAACTGGGGGTATTTCAGTTGCATATTTGGCGCTCCTGCGATTGTTGGGCATCACTTTATCACGCAGTATTACGCAATAGCGGTCGGCGCGGATGCCGAATCCTGTAGAATCTTGGCCCGCAAAAGGGGGGGGTGTATGGCTCGCACGGCACAGGCAAAACAGGCACGATTGGAATACCAAATGGTTGCGGAGACTCCGAGCCAGGTTATGGCCTCTGCAAGGGTCATGGCCCGCGCCTTGGCCAGTACTTTTCCAGTCGACCATCAATTAGCGCTGGCGCGCGCGTTCGGCACTCGTCTGATTGAGGCTTGGTGGCATGGCCTGAACAGCGGCCACACTATTCCCCAAGAGCTGCGTGCGCCGCTTCAGCCATTTCACACCGAGTTGCTGCCTGAGGCCGCCATTGCCTTGGCAGAAACAATTGGCCGAACTGCCGCGAGTTTTGACGCCGAGCCAGCTGCTTATCAGATCGGCATGACCTATACCAGCATGCTCCCGGCCGAGCATCGCGGGGAATACGGTATTTTCTACACGCCACCTGCCTTGACCGCTCGCCTGATCGACCAGGCAACGACCGCCAATGTTGATTGGGCGAAGTGCCGCGTACTTGATCCGGCCTGTGGTGGGGGAGCCTTCCTGGCACCCATCGCCCAACGAATCATGGATGAGCAAAAAGACTGCAGCCCAAAGTTGCTGATGCAGAGTATTGGCAACCGTTTGCGTGGTTACGAGATCGATCCTTTTGGGGCCTGGCTTAGCCAAGTCACCCTAGATGCTGTTGTACTGCCGATCAGCCGGCTGGCCGGGCGCAAGCTGCCCGTCATGGTTACTGTCTGTGACTCTCTGCGTCGTAGTCTTCCGAAAGATCGTTTCGACCTTGTGATAGGTAATCCACCATACGGTAGAACTAAACTTGATGCTGAGACCCGCGAACGCTACAAGCAATCGCTGTACGGTCACGCCAATTTGTACGGACTGTTTACTGATTTGGCTCTACGCCACACTAAGTTGGGCGGCGTAATTGCCTACGTTACCCCGACCTCATTCCTCGCTGGTGTCTATTTCAAGAACCTACGGGCCTTGCTAGGACGGTCTGCGCCCCCTCTGTCCATCGATTTTGTCACCGCTCGTAAGGGTGTTTTTGATGACGTGCTGCAGGAAACTGCTCTGGCGACCTATCGTCGTGGCGCGGATAGCGCTCCGGTAATCGTTGCCGAAATAGCCCCTACTACAGACGGTTTGGAGGTTCAGCAGGCGGGGGAAATTACTCTCCCCGTTGATCCATCGCTGCCCTGGCTCTTGCCTCGTACGGCTGAGCAAAGCTCCTTAGTCGAATGCTTGACGCACATGCCCCATCGTTTGGCTGACTGGGGCTATGGTGTGAGCACCGGGCCGTTGGTGTGGAATCGTTTCAAGAACCAGCTTGCGCACCGGCCTAGCAGCAAGCGCTTGCCACTGATTTGGGCCGAGGCAATCACTGCTGACGGTCGATTTATATTCCGTGCAGATAAGAGGAACCACGCTCCCTACTTCGAGCTGAAAGATGGGGACAGCTGGTTGGTAACCACTAAACCATGTGTCTTGCTGCAGCGAACCACTGCCAAGGAGCAGAGCCGCCGCCTGATTGCCACCGCGCTGCCCGCCGAGTTCATAGAGAAGCACGGCGGTGTTGTCGTCGAGAACCATATTAATATGGTTCGGCCGATCACCGAGTTCCCCCTGGTCAGCGCCGAGGTGCTGGGTGCGTTCATCAACAGCGCGGCCGCAGACCGGGCATTTCGCTGCATAAGCGGATCGGTTGCAGTCTCGGCGTACGAGCTGGAGTCGCTGCCGCTGCCTGCCCCTGAAAGCCTCACTGAACTAACCAGGCTGGTTGATGCCGGCGCAGCCCGCGAAATCATCGAGGCTGCGTGCAGCCGATTGTTTGAAGGGGATATTTAGTGCTGCCGCCATACGTGCCAAGGGATCTGGTCGCTGAAAGGCTCCTGCTGATCTTTCCGGAAGGAACTCCGAATCGAAATTACTGCACCCGCGAACTGGCAGCCAGCACGGTATTCGCCATGCTGTATATCGGGGCTGTCGAGCACACCAGTGTTCGGCTGGGACCGGTACATGTATATCGTATGACCGACCTACAGGCGGCGAATAACAGCGACGAGGAACGCCTCAGCTACAGGTCTAACCTGCGCAAGAAGTCGTTCGAGGTTCCTGGCAAGCGCTGGTACGCCGACAACACCCGAGAGCCCATCCGCGACGAGACTCTCCGCGAAGGTCTATTAGCCGTTGGTGCTGTCATGGAGGATAAAGATGTTCCCACTACATCCGGCAAGCCGCGCTACGCACTCAAGTCTGATCTCGCCGCCTTGTTCAATCCCGAGCTCCATGGCGACGCTTTGGGGGCTGCCATTCCCAAGTGGCAAGAGGAACATCTGAACAAAGGTGCGCTTGCTCGTGTTTCGTTGATGCGTCTTGGTGCTATCGACAAAGAAGGCGTGATGGTTCAGTTCCCAAACGGGGATACGCGTACTTTGTCTTACGGCCCCAGCTCTTTGATTTCGCGAGCAGTCGTTGAAGTGTTCGCTAGGCAGTTCCTAGAAAGGCCTGCTGTGCTTTGGCTCAGTGAGTCGAGTAACAAGGTCGCTATGCAGGACCTGCGCATGGCCTCCACTATTGGGCTCGACATCGAGGCGCAGAAGAACCTACCCGATCTGATCCTAGTAGACCTCGGACCGAGCAATCCCCTAATCGTCTTTATCGAGGTGGTGGCCACCGATGGCGCAATCACCGCGCGTCGCCAGGATGCCCTGTTCGAGCTGACAGACAAAGGCGGCTTCAAACGCTCGCAAGTGGCTTTTGTCACTGCGTATGCGGATCGGGAGTCGGCTGGTTTCAAGAAGACCGTCACCGGCTTGGCCTGGGGCTCGTTTGCCTGGTTCATGAGTGAGCCCGATAAAATTTTCATGCTCCGTGACGGTGCCGGTCCGCTTTCTAGCTTGAACCAGCTATTGGCTCCTTAGGGAGCACCAGCATGGCCCAGGAGCGGCTGGATAGGCTCAAATCAGTATCCAATTCACTTGATCAGTTCAGTGCTCCGGTCAAGAAGAGTGTTGTTGGGCCGGAGTGGTTTCCAGGGAGGGAAAGCTGCGCAACCTTTCCGATGTCGATTATTTGATGAACCGCGAACATTTTCTCTGCGAAGGTATTTGAGGGCAGCTGCATGGCAGATAACAATTGGGCCGAATTGGCATACACCGCAGTGCGTCAGGTTGCTGAGATGCAGTCAGAATTTACGCCTGACGACATATGGACAACTGGACTTCGGAAGCCAAGTGAAGCGCGCGCCCTAGGTGGGGTGATGCGTCGGGCTCACAGGGAGGGGCTGATTGAGAAAACAGGGCGTGTGCAGCCGACTACGCAACCTGAAAGCCATGGTACCGATGTAACTGTCTGGCGTTCACTAATCTATGTCGACCCAGGCGCATAGACACCCAGGGCCTGGGTGCGGGCATGCGGCGACGGGGCAGCGGTTCGGCCTGCCAGTTGAAGTAGGGGCAGGTGGGTTGCTCCCAGATCCAGAAGGGGTAATTCATGGGGCTTGCTCATTGGTGAGCCGATTAGTAAGCCTATTCGGCTCGCTGTCCAATTAGGCCCACCAGGTCATCTATGCCCAGGCTTTGGGCATTACTTCTTCAGGCAGATGCTGGATCAGCAACAGCGGAAGGTACTGCATTTGGCTGAGGTATTTGCGCAGCAGAGTGAGCGACAGAAGCATCTGTATGACCGGTGCCTTTTACTGGGTGGATCTCTGCTTGGTCTGTTGTTTCGGCCTGAGTGGTTGGGCGGCATGCAACGGCTTGGCACTCTTCAGAGATGGGTAATGGGTTGGCGAGCAGGTCGCTTTGAATACGTTTGACCTCCTGATAATTGCGCCAGTCCTTTAGAAAAAACCGCACCGCAATGCTACAAATCAGGAACATTACTGCACCGGCAATCCAGCCATATTTCTCATTTATGGCAAAGCTGGTTACGAACGCATACCCCCCGAAAATGAAAATAACGGCTGCTGCTGTGACGGAATAGTAAGCGGCCACCTTGTCCATGGTGTTGATCGAGAGACTCACATGGCCGTCAGGGCGAATCTCTATGTGACGCACGAAGTGTTTTACCCGGTTAGGTGATATGCGCTTGAACTTGCACAGGTGCATCAGGGCTGCGGCATAGAGACTTGTGGTTTTCAGCCCGGAAGCAATTTTGAACACTTCAATGCTGATGGCCTGCTTGAGGAAATGATGCAGCAGGCTGTCTGGATCTACTTGGGGAAGAAGATCTGTCATGCGGCGCAAGTGCCGCCGGGTGAAGTACTCGTAGTGAAAGTCAAAAGCCCCTTTAAGGATTTTGATCGAGAATCCCAGCAGCGTGATAAATCCGGTAGCAAGGGCAAAGCCTAGGTTGTTTTCCAGTAGAGCGGGGAGAGTGCTTTCCATCAGAGTCGTCCTTGATAAGTAGCATGCAGTTTGTGCCCGATCATACCTCCGCTTAGGGGCAGTTGACCTTGTGTAGGCGGAGGTACATCAGAGCCGATGCCACGGTTGTACTAAGTATTAACCGCTCCAGGTCGCCGATGATGTCGGTTCGTTTCTCTGCGCTGAGATTTTCGCGTCCGCGAAAATAACTCGGTGACTTATCAGTCATAATTTTTCGCGTCCGCGAAAATCACAGATGCATCATGCCCATGTTTTGAGTCAAGACCGATCGTGCTGTTTCAGATCGCACCTTCCGAGCGCAGGTCTTCTAGGGTTTGCTTGTATAGCTCGTCGATGTGCTGTGAAAACTCACCTGGGCTCATGCGGGCAAGCCCAGAAAGATAGTCTTCGCCTTCGGGAGTAACTTTCTCAGCGGGGCATGCAGTGCTCATATGAGCTGCCATGTGGCGAAGCTCGGCAATATTGCGCTGCTCGGTGGCGGCACATGGCAGGGACTCCAAGGCGGCAGCAATGGCCAGCAGTTTTACCTTGAATCGCGGTATGGCTTGATCTGGTGTCTCACCGGCCCCGACGATGAATGACATCAGCTCATTCTCTTCGTTGACTGCAAACCAGAGCGTTCGGTTCAACTCGTCCATGTCTGCAAACAGCTCTCGGTACTCGGCTAGCTGCCGGGTAAAGAGATGATCGTTCTCTTCCTGGGTCATTGGGTCTCCTCCTTGAGTGTTGAAGAGCAGGCGTATGCCTGAGGCTAGTTTATCTGCCTAGTGTAGTTTTTCGCGTCCGCGAAAATCATGAATATACCCAACATTTTCGCGGACGCGAAAATTTGATCAACCCGTATAGGTTGCCCCGCTTGTGAGTGGATGGCGGGAGTAACCCTGGTCGTTATGTCAGGATTGCCGCTCGCCGACCTATCCTGCACTAGATTATTTTTCCGCTTCTTATTATTTTTTCTCGTGAGCAGTTTGTGAGCAGTTTGTGAGCATTTGTGAAGCAAGATTAGAGCAGAAGTGATACAGGGTTAGAGCACTATTAGAGCAAAAGTAATACAAATTTAGAACGTTATTAGAGCATCCCATAGGTATCTAGGAGGCAGTTCGTATGCATTTGATATTATTCCAGATGCATTCCAGATGCATTCCAGATGCAAAAGTCTTTGTTCGCGAATTTTCATGTGTGGGGTAAGGTTAGGTTTGGTGCAATTATTTTGGCGTTTGAAGTTTTTGGCCTAAATGATTGTTGTCTCGGTAGATTTAGTAATGGATTGAATAAATATGAATAGTTACGCGAATTTACTATCCAGATGCTTGGTGTCGGTATTGGTCTCGACTGTATTGATAAGTCATCAGGTAGCTCACGCTGGGATACCTGTTATAGATGGCGTGTCCAACAGCATGCGAGTTGCGGAGTTCGCTCAAACCGTTGTGCAGTGGGGTAAGGAGATTGCCGAGATGCAGGCCCAATATGAGCAATTGGTTCAGCAGTATCAGCAGATGCAGGAAACGCATGGAAGCATGAATGGCAGTCGCGGCATGGGTGGCTTGGCAAGAAGTGACTACGGGTATTTAGCGGGCGACTGGCAGTCTGTAATGGCAGAGGCCGACTATAGCTCGGTACTTGAGGCGTCCAAAATTATGGAGGCGAACCAAATGGGGTTGTCCATAGATAGTGATGCCATGCATGTGTATCAACGCTCGCAGAATCAGAACGCATTAAGCCTGTCGATAAGCGAACAAGGGTACAACCAGGTTAGCTCTCGATTTAATTCCCTGAATGATTTGCTGAATAAGGTGAACGGGGCAACTGAGCTAAAGGATATTCAGGACCTGCAAGCTAGGATTCAGGGTGAGCAAATGTTGCTTCAGAACGAACAGAACAAAATCGCTCTATTGGCGCAGCTGCAGTCTGGCCAGAGAGAGATATTGGATCAGCAGTCCAGAGAGGTTGCGATTAAGGCTGGCGAATTCGTTAAGCGTGAGGGGTGGTGAGCATGAGGGGGATTATATTGGCTGCGCTTGTGCTCCTGCTCGCGGGTTGCAAAGAGGGCGCTCCGTTTGTTGAAAATCCGTCCAGAATAATTTTGGACGGTAAAGGATATACCCAGCATGAGTATCTGGAGAGTTTCTGTACGGAAACTCCGAATGACCCCGAGTGCCTGAAAGTATCGGCTGCCCTGAGTCGGGATGCTGTTGAGTTCGTTAAGCGTAAGGGGTGGTAGATAAATGGACGTTGCTGAGTTCGGTTTTTTTAGTCGCATTTTTTCTGAGTTGGATGCTGCGCTAAATATTTATGTGAATGATGTAGTGGTCAGGGTAATGGATTCAATCGGACCGGTCACCTCACAACTTTTAGTGCTGTATTTCATCATTCACGGATTGATGATGATGCGAGGTGTGATTGATGAGCTTATTACGGATTTTGCGTGGCGTGTGATGCGACTCTCCCTGATCGCGGGGTTAGCCCTGAACGTTGGTTATTACAATGATTCTGTAGTCGATTTTATTTGGCGTTTTCCAGAGGCGCTGGCGGCGCTTGTTGTGCAAGGTGCGCCCGGCTCAGGTTCGGCAGCATATCTCGATGGTCTGATGTCACAGATGTATTCGCTAGGCGCATCTTTTTGGGTCAAGGGCACCGCATCGACTATTCCGCACATTGGATTGATTCTTTGCGCTGTTGCCGTTTGGACTGTTGGTTTGGCTTTGACGGCTTATGCCGCGTTTCTTCTATGCCTTTCTAAATTCATGCTGGCTATTCTGCTTGCCCTTGGACCGATATTTATAGTGTTGCTGATGTTCGATTCGACAAAGCGTTTTTTTGAGGGCTGGTTAGGTCAGGCTCTAAACTATGGTTTTACCGTTGTACTTGCCGGCGCATGTATAAAATTGGTGATGGCGGTTCTTGAAATGTATCTCACGGAGAGTGGTGCAGGCATAAAGCTTGATCCGCAAGTGAGTGATATTGTTCCCGCTGCGGCTATTTGTGTTATCGGTTCGCTACTGCTTGCGCAGGTTAACTCTGTCGCGTCTGCATTAGGTGGTGGAGTCGCGATCAGCACGTTGGGCGCTGCAGGGGCGGTATACAACAAGGCGAAAGGTGGAGTGGTTGGAGCAAAAAACATTGCTACAGGTAAAACGCTGTCTGATATGCGTGCGGCTCGTCGCCAAAAAGATAGTAATGCAAGATGGGCTAGCCAGAATCCAGGTAGTACAGCAAGAGTGGCTGGTATTCCTATGGCGGCGTATAGGCAGCTAACTGCATCGCGCTTTAATAATGTTTCGCGAGGTTAAAATGAATCTGTATCTATTATTATTGGTGGGCTCTATTGCTGTGGTAGCAACTTTCATAGTGGCTACTCTGACGCAAAAGAATGTTAGATGTGTTCGTGCTGCTTTGAACGTTGAAAACATAGCTGCACAAACGGCAAATTGTACTCTGCTGAATTTGTGCTTGCTTGTAACTTGGATAGTTGTTTTACAGGATTGTGTTGACGTGGCTAAAGGGACGTCCCTGAGCGGATTTTTTAGTGTCGTTGTATTTTATGCCGGGTTGGCAGCACTCTTGTTTAACAAGCTTCGACGTTCCCAGGAGGCTACGCCGATCTGACTACGAACAGCGCTGACCGTGATCTATTCGGAAAGCCCTCATTTATGAGGGCTTTTTGTTGCGCTTGCCAGCGGTCATAGGCGGCTTGCTGGGCTAGCCAATGGCCGGCTCTGCCCAAGCCTGCAAATTCGAGCTGTATAGCGAGTTCGTGGCTTATGGGGGTAACGCATAGCATGACTGCTGAAAGTAGGCTGGGCGGCAGCCTAGGCGCTTAGTCAGGCTCACAGCTGTTAGCCCCAGCGCTGGGAGCACGTCTGCACGTAGGGCTTCGCCTGAGTGTGGTGGATTGTGCATAGGAAGCATGGCGAATGTTCTCGGGGGGCTCTAGATGGTAATGGCTATGGCGACGGGTGATACCCCGTCCACGCTGTTGCAGAGCTGTTTACCCTGTTCCTGCCGGTGGTGATGTGCGGTAGATGTTCTTGATTCTAAATAGATTAGAAAGGATTAGAGGCTTCTGCCTTTGGTGACGGAGGCCAATGGTTTCGGGGGCCGCAGGGCAGTTTGCCGGCCATAAAATTAGCCAATGCTTCGGGGTTCTCTAGCCAGTGCTTCGGTATGTCCTAGCCAGCGCTTCGGTATTTTCTAGCCACTGCTACGGTATCTTCTATTGCTTTTTTTGACTGCGCAGCGACCGGTTTCCCAGGTGTTTACGCTGCGCTTTGGTTGGCTGCCGAACGACATGCACCGTTTTATTGTGGATCGTGTAACTGAAGAGTTGAGCATGCTCATTACTGGAGCGGGCCAGCGCATCCAGTGCTCTGCGCACATTTTGCACGCCGCTATGTACTGATTGATCGTTACTGCCTGAGAGGCGCAAAAGTGTTTCGATACCGATCGGGAATGGCTTGGCGTGGCTGGAGAAATAGCCATGCAGCCATTGCGCCAGTGGTTTACCAGAAAGCGAGCGCCTGACATCCCAGTCTACTCGTGTGAATGAGCCATGCACGAAGAGGCCGCAGAGCCTTGGGTTCAAACGTATGACGTATTCATTCGTGGCCATATCTCGGAAAGCTTCGTCAATCAGGCTACCCACATAACTGTAGGGGCCGTGTTCGATCTCCACAGCGGAAGCCTTTAGGCGGACGATGCAGCTGTGCAGCGCTTTACGATTTGTACCGGCATCGGCTTTGCTCTGTAGCTTCAGGAGTTGGTAACTGGTCGTTCGTATCTCGAAGCTCTGGGTGTAAGAGCGGGCAAGGTGCAGCACTGTTTCCCAAACGTCTAAATCACCCTGTCCCAAGCCGGGGCCGCTATAACGAATTCGCATGTCTCCCTGAGCGTGCAGCAGCTCTCGGTCTACGTAGCGGCGTGTACTTTTAGTCGTTGCGGAAAATAAGGCTGAGCGGAGCAGCGCATTGGGCACGCCGCGGGTCTCTTCAGGCCAAAATGGCATCTGATAAACAGGCATTGCTGCGACTGACAGCGCAGGCTCTACGCACGGTTTTGGGCGCTCTAATGCGACCTGTTGCATCCGAGCAATTTTGTCAGTCAGGTACATCGGGACTCGCTCAGGCCTCATCAATGAATTGAGCGATAGAACCCACTCGAAAGTAGACGCGCCGACCGATCTTTATCCGTGCGGGCTTTAGCTTCCGGGCAATCTCATTGTCCCCGGAGAGCGTTATGCGGAGCCCTTCCGGGCTGCGATGGAGAATTTCAGCAACCTGCCCGAGGGATAGCAGGGGCGAGCCGCCGTTGCTGCTCAAGATTAGTTCTTCGGTGGTCATTGGTGGTTACGCCTACATGTGGAATGTAGGTTGAACGTTACGCATGAATACGCCTAGGATGGAGACATAGAGTTATGGTTTTAGGTTGACATGAGACGAGCTGAAAACTTCGCTGTCCACTTGCAGCAGCTCACAGCATTTGATCAGTGTGATCCGGGCTTTGCTGAGTGCATTGCATTGTTTTCGGCAAAACTGACCTCTTCGTATAGCCTGACATCCCGTAGGTATTCTGTTTGGGCAGGGGTCAGGTCGATTCTAGATGAAGCCTTTACGCATGCTGTCGAAAGTTATTCAGGGGGCTGGCCCAATCAGCTGTTGGGCAACATGAAGCTATCTGGCATGGGGAAGAGTCCACCTGAATGGCGAGCTGATCCCGTGATAATTGAGTGCCCGAGTGGGTATGACCGGACAGAGCTAAGAATCAGCAAGATAGATCAGTTTGAGATGAAGCCACCAGACACCATGGATGTGGACTGGCAGGTTTCTAATCTTCGGCTTTGGTATACAAATCTACGGTATGTGATTCGAAGTGCTCAGGACGCTGTGAGCGATCCATATGAGCCTGCCTGTCACCACTTTTGCAGTACGTTGGATACTGCAATGCGGCTGCTCTCGGTTCTTGCTGCGCTGCGTCCAGGTCGCTCCATCTACTTCGGCAATTGGTTGAGTGATGATCGCACTCGGCCGCAGGCGGCCTCGTATTGTGAGCTCTGCTGGCGTATGACGAAGAGGTGGAGTTCGTTGGTTTGCACAGAGGAAGGCCCTAGCAAGTATTCGCCAGAAGCTAAGTGGAGAAAGCTGAGTAACCGATATTGTGAAGTCCACGATCCTGGTGAGCCCAAATCACGATACCGCCGTGATCTTCCATACAAGCAGGCTTTCCGACGTGAGCTAGAGGCTTTGAGGGGGCGAGGGCGTTCCGGCTTTTTGTTTCGGTTTCCGTTGCCTAATGGTGCCGATACACAGGAGCTGCGCAAGACTGCTTATGACCAAGTGCACTCCAAGTTACGTCCCGTGACGGCATCGCCGGCAACCAATCCAGGCCTTCGTGAAAAGATTTGGGTTCTTCATAAGGAAGGGCTTCATCAGGCGGAAATTGCCAGGCGGCTTGGGATTTCTCGCCAGGCAGTATCTAAGGCTTGGAAGGGGCTTGATGATTTAGTCAGGCTGCGTCGGGCAAGAGCATGTATCGACCCTACGACCGGCGAGTCGCCAGTGAGTGATGCTGTATTTACTGAGCTGAAATCACTGTACGCGCAGGGCATGCCAATCCCGGAAATTGCACAGCACATGGGGTTGCTGGAGCGCGAGGTTGCAGTACTGGTTCGTCGTGATGCTGATGAAATCTCAACGAGTCTGCTGAAGCAGCAGCTATATGGGCTGTCTTGAGCTTGAAAGATTTAAGCTGGGCTCCCCCAAAAAGTACGGACTTGTCCATCCTTTTTGGGGGAGCAGTACTGATGAGCAAACACCTGAGGGCTTTCAGTTGCAGCACAGACCAACGAGATTTCAGTCAATCGGCTAGCCCGCTGCTCGTAATTCTATCTAGTTTCCCTACCAAGTCCTCTGCCCGCAGGTGCGTGTAGCGCTTCAGCATCTGCATCGACTTGTGCCCGCTGATGGCGGACACCTCCTGGTCGGATAGGCCGCCTTCGACCAATCGGCTTACCGCCTCATGCCGCAGGTCGTGGAAGCGCAGATCCGGCATGCCGAGTTTGGTTTTCAGTAGTCCCCATGTCTTGGTGAAGGCGTAGGGGCTGCGCTTGCCGTTTTTGCCTGGCTCGCCAAAGAACACCAGGTCACAGTCAGTCGGCCGTATCGGGTTGTTCAGCGCTGTCTGGAATGTTTCTGTGGCCCACTTGCTGAGTGGGACGGTGCGTGCGCTATCGTTCTTGGTGTCTGAGAGGCGCACCACGCGCTTTTTCATATCAACCTGATGTCTGCGCAGGGATGTGATTTCGGATGAGCGCATGCCTGTTTCCAGCGCGATGCGGACGATCCAGCCGAGCATGGGGTTGCTGTGATTGTTTACGGCTGTCAGCAGGCGGCGTTCTTCTTCTGCGGATAAACGGCGGTCACGGCCTTCGCCGGGGCTTGGTTTGCGTATGTTTAGCACTGGGTTGAAGCTGAGGCCCAGGCCCCATTCCTGAATGGCTACGGTGAACAGGTGGCTGAGTAGGGCCAGCTCTAGGCGCACGGTGTTGTTGCTGGTGGGTTTGTCGCGATTGGTGATCGAGGCCAGGCGGGCATCGCGGTAGCCGGCGATGATTTCAGCGGAGAGGGCGGCCATGGAGTATTTGCCCAGGTGGCTGATCAGCTGCTGGGCTTTGGTGGCTTCTGCGCGCTGGGTGGTCGGCTTCTTGGTTGGGCTGACCTCGCTGAGGTAGCGCTTCAGGGCCATTTCCAAGGTCAAGCGTTCGGAGCCGCTGCGCTGGATGTACACGCCCCTGACCATTTCGTCCTCGGTGCGGCGTGCCCAGTCTTCGGCGTCGCGCTTGGTGCGGAAGGTTTTGGTATTGGTCGGCCAGCCTGTTTTGCGCACTAGGGCTTTCCATGTGCCGGCTTCCGTTTTGACGATGGTGGCCATCTTTTTTCTGCTCCAAAGGTGTGCTGCTGTACCGGCACTGTACTGAATTTGTACCTTTGGACTATAGGACTGCTCTAGCTGCTTTTCTAGCGTGCATAAAAAAGCCCCGCATTGCGGGGCTTTGAAGCTGGTGGGCCCACACGGACTCGAACCGTGGACCAAAGGATTATGAGTCCTCTGCTCTAACCAACTGAGCTATGGGCCCCAGAAAGCCGGCGGATTATAACGAGGTGGTGCGGTTAGCGCCAACTTAACGGTGCGTTGGCGGCGAAATGATCGGGTAGTTGCGCAGGTTTTTGTTTTAGCCGGTGCGGTGCGGGAGCTAAAACAAAAACCCCAGCCGGGGCTGGGGTTTTGTTGTTACTCGTCGAGGAAGGAGCGTAGATGCTCGCTTCGTGACGGGTGGCGTAGCTTGCGCAGTGCCTTGGCTTCGATCTGGCGGATCCGCTCGCGGGTCACGTCGAACTGTTTACCGACTTCCTCAAGGGTGTGGTCGGTATTCATGTCGATGCCGAAACGCATGCGCAGCACTTTGGCTTCGCGGGCGGTAAGGCCGCCGAGTACGTCGCGGGTGGCTTCTTTGAGGCTCTCTACAGTCGCCAAGTCGATCGGCGATTGCATGGTGGAGTCTTCAATGAAGTCGCCCAGGTGCGAGTCTTCGTCGTCGCCGATTGGGGTTTCCATGGAGATCGGCTCTTTGGCGATCTTCAATACCTTGCGGATTTTGTCCTCGGGCATTTCCATGCGCTCGCCGAGCTCTTCCGGGGTCGGTTCGCGACCCATCTCTTGCAGCATTTGCCGCGAGATACGGTTGAGCTTGTTGATCGTCTCGATCATATGCACCGGGATGCGGATGGTCCGCGCCTGGTCGGCAATGGAGCGAGTGATCGCCTGGCGAATCCACCAGGTGGCGTAGGTGGAGAACTTGTAGCCGCGACGGTATTCGAACTTGTCCACCGCCTTCATCAGGCCGATGTTGCCTTCCTGAATCAGATCGAGGAACTGCAGGCCGCGGTTGGTGTACTTCTTGGCGATCGAGATCACCAGACGCAAGTTTGCCTCAACCATTTCCTTCTTCGCGCGGCGGGCCTTGGCCTCACCGATCGACATGCGGCGGTTGATGTCTTTGATTTCGGCGATGGTCAGGCTGCAGTCGGCTTCCAATGCGATCAGCTTTTGCTGGCAGCGTTGGATGTCTGGTTGCAGGCGGCCGATGGCTTCAGCGTATTTGCTTTTGCCTTTGGCCAGCGCGTCGCTCCAGCTTTCGTCGATTTCATGGCCGGGGAACAGGCGCAGAAAATCGGCGCGCGGCATCCGCGCATCACGCACGCAGAGCTGCATGATGGCGCGTTCTTGGGCGCGTATGGCTTCCAGAGCGCCGCGAACCCGCACCACCAACACTTCGAACTGTTTAGGGATCAGCTTGATCGGCATAAACAGCTCGGCCAGTAGAGCCAGCTCGGCAATGCCTTGCTTGCTGCTGCGACCGTGCTTCTTCAGGACCTTTTTGGACTTTTCCAACTGCTCCAGTACGGCGCCGAAACGTTGACGGGCAACTTCTGGATCGGGGCCGGTCTCGACTTCTTCCTCTTCTTCCTCGGCGGCTTTTTCTTTGCCGTCGTCTTCTTCGTCTTCAGCCTTTTCTTCTGGGACGACTGGCACTACGGGCGCGACTTCGGCGGGAACGCTGCCGTCATCGGGATCGATATAGCCGATAAAGAGGTCGGTGAGCTTGCCGCCTTCGACGCTGACACGGTCGTATTCGGCGAGTACGCCGGCGACGGTGCCAGGGAAGTGGGCGATAGCGCCCATGACTTCGCGGATGCCTTCCTCGATGCGTTTGGCGATTACAATTTCGCCTTCGCGGGTGAGGAGCTCTACCGTGCCCATTTCGCGCATATACATGCGCACGGGATCGGTAGTGCGGCCAATGTCGCTTTCGACCGATGCCAGCGCAGCGGCGGCTTCTTCGGCGGCGGCTTCATCGGTATCGGCTTCGGCTAATAGCAGGGCATCTGCATCAGGAGCGGTTTCGAAAACCTTGATCCCCATGTCGTTGATCATGCGGATGATGTCTTCGACCTGCTCTGGATCGGAAATTTCTTCCGGCAGGTGGTCGTTGACGTCCGCGTAAGTCAGGTAACCCTGCTCACGACCACGACTGATCAAATCTTTTAGGCGGGACTGTTGTTGCGCTTTTCCGGACATAACACCCTATCCATTGAAGGTCTTGGCGGGCAAAAAACAAGCCGCGGATTATACCCGTGAAACGGCCTTATGCGCCAGTTGTAGTTGGGGCTATTACTGGCGTATTGCGGCTTAGTAGGTCGCGTAACTGCTCTTTATCTTCAGTGCTGAGTTCGCCTTCGCGCGCTTTGCGCAGCAGGCGCTCAAGGCTGTGTTCGCGCTGACGGGCTGCAAGACTAGTTATAGTGTCGAAAAACTGTTGTTCAAGGTTGTCGGCTGAAATCAGCCATTCCTTTTCCGCCAGTGCGCGCAGCAGGCGGCCCTGGTCGGTGCCGTGCCAGCGGGCAATCAACTGCAGGCTGCGCAGCTTTGGATTCTTTTGCAGCGCTTCCAGTAGGGCGACCAGCAACTGGGCGTAGGTGTCGTCTTCGGCGGCGAAGTGGCTGGCGTCTTCGACTTTCTGCGCCAATTGTGGGTGATGCAGCAAGGTGCGCAGGGCGGTCAGGGTCGGTGATTCGACGTTGACGGCTTTGCGCGGTCCGCGTGGGGCGTCGTCATTGCCGCCTTTTTTCCAGTTTTTGTCTTTGTTCCAGGCCTTGCCTTCAGTCTTCTTCCAGCTGTTTTGCTGGCCGTAGCCGATGGCGGCCGGCATTTCGATGTAGTCGGCGTAGTCGGCAATATCGGCCATGTCGCCGTAGTCGGGCGGTGCGTCGTAATTGATCTGTGGCGGATAGTCGGCGGGTGCAGGCGGTGCTGGGTTGTGGCTGATCGGGTCGCTGTTATTGCTGTTGAGGCCGGTGATTTCGCTCAGGCGTTGGCGCATCAGGGTGCGCAGATTGGCGCCGGGGACCTTGTCGATCAGCGGGGCGGCGAGGGTGGCGAGGTGCGCCTTGCCTTCCATGGAGCGCGGGTCGGCTTCTTGGCAAAGCTGCTGGAAAAAATAATCGGCCAGTGGCTGGGCTTGCTGGTTGATGCGCGCGCGAAACGCCTCGGTGCCCTCGCTGCGGACCAGGGTGTCGGGGTCTTCGCCTTCGGGCAAAAACAAAAAGCGCGCGCGGCGGCCATCTTGCAGGCTCGACAGGGTGGCTTCCAGGGCGCGCCAGGCGGCTTTGCGCCCGGCTTGGTCGCCGTCGAAGCAAAACAGTACGCTGGGCACTATACGAAACAGGCGCTTGAGGTGTTCTTCGCTGGTGGCGGTGCCGAGCGTGGCCACGGCGTTGCGCAGGCCTTGTTGGGCCAGGGCAATGACGTCCATATAGCCTTCGACCACCATGATCTCGTCGAGATGGCGATTGCTTTGGCGTGCTTCATAAAGGCCATAAAGCTCTTGGCCTTTATGAAATACCGAAGTCTCCGGCGAGTTCAGGTATTTCGGTTTGTCGTCGCCCAGTACGCGACCACCAAAGGCGATGACGCGGCCGCGGCTATCGCGAATCGGGAAGATCACCCGGTCGCGGAAGCGGTCGTAGCGCTTAACTTTCTCGGGGTTGTCGGCGTTTTCCACCAGCAGGCCGGCGTCGATCAGGTTCTTTTGCGCCAGCGTGTCGCCGCCCAGGTGTTTGGCCAGATTGTCCCAGCCGGGCGGGGCGAAGCCTAAGCTGAAGTCGCGGGCGATCTCGCCCGACAGGCCGCGGCCCTTGAGGTAGTCGACGGCGGCTTTGCGGGTTGGATGGCTTTTCAGGGCTTGGCGATAAAACTCGCTGGCGGCAGTTAGCAGTGCGTAAATCGGCGAATCGCTGGGTTGGCGCGGCGCTTGCAGGCGGCCGCCTTCCTCGCGGGGCACTTCCATGCCGGCGCGTTTGGCCAGCTCTTCCACGGCCTGGATAAAGTCCAGGTGGTCGTGGTCCATGATAAAGCCCAGGGCGTTGCCGCCGGCGCCGCAGCCGAAGCAGTAGTAGAACTGCTTGTCTGGGCTGACGCTAAAAGATGGGGTCTTCTCTTTATGGAAGGGGCAGCAGGCGCTGTGGTTCTTGCCGGATTTTTTTAAGCTGATGCGCGAACTCACCACGTCGACGATGTCGGTGCGGTTCAGGAGGTCGTCGATAAAAGATTGTGGAATCAGGCCGGCCATAGGATTCAGGTTACTGCGTGAGGCGGTTTGGGCCGTCAAAAACAAAAAAACTCCGGCCATTCGCTGAGTCGCGAAGCGGAGTGTGGTGTGACACTGCGGTAGTGCTCAGCCGAGGCTGGGCATTACCGCAGTAGCGTTAGCGGCGTAGCAGTGAACTCAGTACAGACGTTCGTGACGGCGCTGTTCGCGCTGCACTTTCTTCGCGTGACGCTTAACTGCCGCGGCAGCTTTACGCTTGCGCTCGGAAGTTGGTTTCTCGTAGAACTCACGGCTACGAACTTCGGCCATAACGCCGGCTTTTTCGCAGGTACGCTTGAAACGACGCAGAGCTACGTCGAAGGGTTCATTCTCTTTAACTTTGACGGCTGGCATCGAGGGCTTACCTTCACTATTTACCGGTGGTGAACGCTCTCCTGGCAGTAAGCACTGAAGAACGCGGTTTTTAAGGGCTGCGGATGGTAACCCCTCGGCGTTAGGAATGCAAAGCCTCTGATCGAAAAGCGCTGGTCGGTGCGCAGGTGCCTGGCGCTCTAAGTTCGACAGGCTCCCAGACGGCGCTTATTATGCGCGCCTGCAAATTTGCCCATCTGATAAGGCGCAAACCCATGCTCGTGCTGGGCTTAGAGACTTCCTGCGATGAAACCGGCGTAGCCCTGTACGACAGCGAGCGTGGCTTGCTGGCGGATGCGTTATTTAGCCAGATCGATTTACACCGTGCTTACGGTGGCGTGGTGCCCGAGTTGGCCTCGCGTGATCACGTTAAGCGCATGCTGCCGTTGATCCGCGAGGTGCTGAGCGAGGCGCAGTGCACCGCTAAGCAGATCGATGCCATCGCCTATACCGCAGGCCCCGGCTTGGTCGGTGCCTTGCTGGTTGGCGCCTCCTGTGCCCAGGCACTGGCGTTTGCCTGGGATATCCCGGCGCTCGGCGTGCACCACATGGAAGGCCATCTGTTGGCGCCGATGCTGGAAGAGCAGCCGCCGCAGTTTCCGTTCGTGGCCTTGCTGGTTTCCGGTGGCCATACCCAGTTGGTGCGTGTCGATGGCATCGGCCGTTACCAGTTGCTTGGCGAGTCGCTGGATGACGCCGCCGGCGAAGCCTTCGATAAGACCGCGAAAATGCTCGGTTTGGTCTATCCCGGTGGCCCGGAGATCGCCCGTTTGGCCGAGCATGGCCAGCCGAACCGCTTTGTGTTCCCGCGGCCGATGACCACCCGGCCGGGTTTGGAATTTAGCTTTAGCGGGCTGAAAACCTTTGCCTTGAATACCTGGCAGCAGGAGCAAAAAGGCGATGCCAGCGATGAGCAGACCCGCCGCGATATCTGCCTGGCCTTTCAGCAGGCGGTGGTGGATACGCTGACCATCAAGTGTCGGCGGGCGCTGAAATTAACCGGCTTAAAGAACTTGGTGATTGCCGGCGGGGTGAGCGCCAACACGGCGCTGCGCCAAGGCTTGGAGAAAATGCTCGGCGAATTTAATGGTCAGGTGTTCTATGCGCGGCCACGCTTTTGCACCGATAACGGCGCCATGATTGCCTATGCCGGCTGTCAGCGGCTGTTGGCTGGGCAGCATGATGGCCCGGCAATAGGTGTGCAGGCACGCTGGCCGATGGAGCAATTATTGCCGCTGTGAAGCGGATTCAAATTGGATGGGTAGCGTGTCGCCTGGCCGAGCGCAGTAGTTTTTCAACGGCCGGTTAAAATTGCCGTTCGCGCCCGGCGAACAGGTCGCGTAAATTGCTTCTGTGGCGCCACACCACCAGGCCGCACAGGGCGCTCATGGGCAGTAAGGCGCCGGGTTGTTGCCAAGCCAGCAAGGGTAGCGTCAGCGGCGTGGCGATCAGGGCGGCGAGCGAACTGATACGGGTCAATTTGAAACTGAGCAGCCAGGCGGCGACAGCCAGTAAGGCGGCGGGCGGATAGAGCCCGAGTAACATGCCGGCGGCAGTGGCTACGCCTTTACCGCCGTGAAAACGAAAGTACAGTGGGTACATATGCCCGATCACCGCGGCTAAACCTATCCAGGCTTGTTGTTGGATGTTGAACTGCCAGGCAGCCGCCACCAGTACCGGCAGCAGGCCTTTGAGCAGGTCGCCGAGCAGGGTGAGGATGGCGAGTTTTTTCCCGGCGACGCGCAGCATGTTAGTCGCGCCGGGGTTGCCGGAGCCGCTGGCACGCGGGTCTGGACCTCCGGCCGAACGGCTGAGCAGGATGGCGAAGGACAATGAGCCAAGCAGGTAGGCGAGGATCGCCAGTAGCCAAAACATGGTTTCCATTCCGGGGCGGTTGAGCCTCGATTCTAACGGCGCATTGCGTCCTTGTCCTGTGCAGTGGCGCAGGTGCACAGGCAAACTGTTGCGCTGACTGTGGGTCGCGCTGGAGAAGCGAGTTTGGACAGAGTGTTTATTGAAGGCTTAGAGGTCGATACGGTGATCGGTGCCTATGACTGGGAGCGGGAAATTCGCCAATGCCTGCGGCTCGACCTGAGTTTTGGTTGGGATAATCGCCCGGCCGCCGCCACCGATGATTTGACCAAGGCACTGGACTACGCACAGGTGTCGGCGCGGATTCAGGCGTTTGCCAGCGCGTCGACGTTCATCTTGGTTGAGACCTTTGCCGAGCGCCTCGCCGCGCTGTTGATGAGTGAGTTCCAAATCCCCTGGCTGCGACTGAAATTGACCAAGCCCGGCGCCGTGTCTGCGGCCACCGGTGTGGGCGTGGAGATTGAGCGCGGATGTCTCTGACCCAGGTGTTTCTAGGCCTCGGTAGCAATATCGAGCGCGAGGCGCACCTGTGCGCGGGGCTCGACGCGCTGGCCGAGTTGCTCGGGCCGCTGGAGTGCTCGCCGGTGTTTGAGAGCCTGCCGGTGGGGATCAAAAGCGGCCGGTTTTTCAATCTGGTGGTGTCGGCCTATACCGGCCTGCCTCTGGCCGAGCTGGATCACCGCTTGAAGTGTATCGAGGCCGACAATGGCCGCTATGCGCCGAATCGCCAAGGCTTGCCGCTGGATATCGATGTGCTGCTGTATGGCCAGCAAGTCGGTAACTTTGATGGGTTGATCTTGCCGCGCGGCGAGATCCTTAAAAACGCCTTCGTGCTCTGGCCGCTGGCGCTGCACGCGCCGCAACTGTTGCATCCCGGCGTGCAGCGCAGTTTCGCCGAACTCTGGCAGACGGCGCAGATTGCGCAGCAGTTGTGGCCGGTGGCATTTGTCTGGCGGGGTCAGCAACTGACCCCCGCGCCGCTGCTGGACGCCTTTACGCCAGCAAGTTAAATCATGCGACGAGTTGGCCGCTCAGTTTCGGCTCAGGCCGTGTGCTTGCTGCGCAACTCGGTCGCAAAATGCCGTACCTGCTCGCCGATGCTTTCAATCGCCAGGCGGGCGCGGACAATCAATAGGCCCACATGCAGATCAAACAACACCCAGGGCACTAAGTTGAAAGGCACGTCCTCGGTGGCCTTGGCTTCGATCAGCTGCATCATCACTTTGTGTGTCTGGCGGTCGTAGCGTGGGTGGCTGCGGTTGCCGGCTTGCTCGCGGGCTTGCGCCCAAAGCTCTACGACCTGGTGGTCGGTGAGGCCGGAAGAGATGGCCAGAATGTGTAAGTTACGGGGTGCACGCATGATATTTCTCCTTGCCTCTTGGAGTGTCGAGGCGATGGGAGAAGGTTATGGGCTGGCGCTGCCGGCGGCCATCACCCGCAAGGGGTGGGCAGGGGTGGGTGGGGTGTGGGGTTGCTGTTCAATTGAGCAGGCCGAGCAGTCGGGCGCGATCGACCGCATGCTGGCGGTTACCGGCATTCAGCTTGGTAAACAGCTTTTTCATGTGCCATTTGATGGTTTCGTTGCTGAGTCCCAGAGTTGAGGCTATTCGCTTGTTCGGTAGCCCGGCGGCCAGCAGTTGCAAGACCTCAGTTTCTTTGGGGGTCAGAAACGCGCTGGCTGCCGTTGCGGGTGCAAGGCTGGCGGGGTTGGCGGGTTCGGCCAAGGAGGTTTGAGCCGCCGCGAGCACCCGCTGCACAAAGCCTGGGCTGATGCTGGCGTTAAGCCCGCCGGCAGCGGCGCTGCGGGCGATCAGTTCGACAATGGCCGGCAGGGTGTCGGCAAATACCCGCACCTGACCACCGGATTCGGCGTGGCCGAGAGCGGTATTCAATAAGGAGTTGGGCGACTCGCCCGCCCGTTCACTGACCAGTGCCTGCAAGGCCAGGATCTGCACCATCTCCCGCCCGCGATTAAGCTGCTGCGCCAACGGCCAGGCCTCGCTCAGCCAGCGACTGGCCTCGGGGTTCTGCTCGGCGCTCAGCGCCGTGTAGCTGTGGGCCAGGGCGCGGTACAGCTGCAGCAGCGGATGCAGGCTCTGCGCGGTGAGCGGCGCGGCCTGGTCGAACAGCGCTTCCAGGTCGGCGAGCAGGGCCGCACATTGGCCGCTGCGTTGGCGGGTGGCATGCAGGCGAATGCGCTCCAGCAGGCCGAGTAAATGGGTGCTGAGAATCCCTTGGCTGGCGCCGACAGCGGTCAAGGCTTCCAGCAGGGCAAAGGCCCGCGGCTCGCAACCGTCGGCGGCGGCGATGCGGGCTTGGGTCAGGTAACTGCGCTCGCTCCACATCAGCTCGCCGCTGCGCCCGCTCAGGTCAAAGCGCGCGGCCAGTAAGGTGCGCGCCTCGCTGCGCTGGTCACGTTCCCAGCAGGCACTGGCGAGCACCGCCGCGAGGGTCATGGTCAGCTCGTTGCGCCGTCCGGCGCGGGCTTCACATTCGCTATAGCGGCGCCGCACGGCGGCTTCGGCCAGCACTGGGCGGCCTTCCCAGAGGTAGATATGACCGAGGCTGCGGTCATGGAAAACGCTTTGGGCGAAGTAACCGTGCTCGCCCTGGATGCTCAGCAGCAAGTGTCGGGCCTCTTCGCTGGCGCCGCGAAATAGCGCGGTAAACGCCTTGATATGCACCATGCTGCGGGCGGCCAGGGAGTCTGGCGCGTCGCCGGGGAAGGCCTCGCTATAGCGCCGCGCGGCGTCGAGGCGTTCGGCGCGGGAGTTGGCCACGGCCAGAATCGCCAGCGCCTCGCAATACAACTCAGGGGGCGTGCACGGTGGTTCGACCAGGCTGCCGACAAAGTGCTCGGCGCGCTGCCAGTCGCCGCTCAGTGCCGCTTGCCAACCGGCGGTTAGACGCAGCGCCGGGTGCTGGAAGATCTCTGCGGCCGGCAGGCGTGCCAGCCAGTCCGCTACTGTGCCGTAGTGGCCCTCTTTCATGCAGCTGTCGTAGAGGTTGTCGGCAATCAGCGCGAAGGCTTCGTGTTTGTGGCCCGCTGCCAGCGCATGGCGGGCGGCTTCTTCGGGATTGTCGTGGGCCGCCAGCCACTGCCAGGCGCGGCGGTGAATGGCCTGCTGCTCGGCGACTGGTAATTGCTGGGCCGCCTGGCTGCGCAGGTATTCGCGAATCAGCGGGTGCAGGCGTAGCCATTGGCTGTTGTCGACGCTGCTGAGCAGGGCGCTTTCGCTGCGCAGTTGTTCGAGTAGCGCGGCCGCATTGGGCTGCTCGCTGATGGCCGCGCACAGCTCGGGGTGAAGCGCATCGAGCAGGGCGCAGCGCAGCAGGAAATCGGCCAGGCCAGGGGCTAAATGAGCGAGGAAGCCGGCCAGCAATTGCTGGGTGGTTTCATCGCCGGAGTGCGAGAAATGTTGCAAGGCCTGCTCGGGGTCGCTGGCCTGCTCCATGGCTGTCACCGCCAGTTGCAGGCCCAGCGGCCAGCCCTCGGTGAGTTCATGCAGGCGCGCCGCCAGGCCGAGGCTGGCTTTTTCGGCGAACCGCTGGTTGAGCAAACTGTGGGTTTCGTTGAGGTCGAACTGCAGTTGTTTGGCGCTGACCCGGCGTAAATTGCCGTGCGCGACTAAATCGTTAATGGCCAGTGGCAGACGACTGCGCGAGCCGATCACGATCTGCAAATTGGCCGGCAGATTGTGCAGCAGGTAGTCGCACAGTTCGATCAGGGCGGGATCGTTGATGCGTTCACCGTTGTCGAGGATGATCACTGTCGGGTGGGCGGTTTCGGCAATCTCGGCCAGCAAAGTGGTCGCCGCCTGCGCCAAACCACTGCCGCGCAGCAGTGCCTCGCGGGCATCGTGACCGAAGTTGGCTTGGCCGCTGGCGCGGCGCAGTCCCTCGACTATGCCGCTGCCAAGGCTGGTGATGCTGTCGTTGCTGTCCAGATCAAACCAGGTGACCACGGCGCCGGCGTGCAACCAGTCGAGTCGCCACTGCGCCAATAGCGAGGTCTTGCCGTAGCCGGCCGGGGCTTCGAGCAAGATCACGGCCGCATCCTCGGCGCTGGCGCGCAGCTTGCTCAAACGCTCCCGGGTTAGCAGGCTCTTGCGCAGGCGCGGCGGGGTGAGCTTGAGCACCAGACTCGGGGTTAGCCCCTCAAGCTCGGTCAGCAGTGGGCGATTAGGGATGCGCGTCTCGGCAGTCATCAAGAGTCCGTGTGTATTAGGGTCTGTTGCCGTTTCATCGCGAGCCGCGTTGCCGCGAGAAATGGCCCCCGGTTAGGCGCAGGACGTAGGTAATGGTATTCCCTTGCCAAGTCCTGCAACAACAGCGGGGGCCATTTCTCGCGCAACCCGAAGGGCCGGGCCTGTTTTTGCGCGAGGCGGCGTTTCTCGTCGCTCATTTGGAACAACCAAATCGCGCTCCTCGTGCCTTGCCTCGCGCAAAAGCAGGCTCCGGCGCGGCCGTGAATGAAATGGCAACAGACCCTAGTGGGTGGCGTTAGCTTGGGCCTGACGTTGACTCTGACGGAACTGCGTGAGTGCTTGCAAGCGCGCTCGATTCAGCGCCTCGCCCAACTCTGCGCCGGTTAGCCCCTGCTCCAGCAGTGGCTGTACGGCCACCGCGCGGGCTGCGTGCATGGCGGCCCGCAGGTAGGCGGCTTGCGGGTAGTCGCGCTGTTCGAACCCGAGGCGGCCACGGGCGTCCATCTCGCAGGCCTGGAGGAACTCTTCGAAACGTTGTGGCCGGCGGTAGACGTCAAAACGCTGCAGCAACTCAAACAGGGTGCTGGCTTTGAGTTCGAGGGCGCGGTGGCCGTGGGTGTGGTACTCGCCGACCAGTAGCGCCAGTTCTTGGCAATCTTTCGGCGCTTTGCAGCGGGCGTTGACCGCGCGAATCAGCTTTAAACCGCGTACTTCATGGGCAATATGCCGTGGCCATTCGCAGGCCAAGGTGGTGCCCTTGCCCAGATCATGCAGCAAGCAGGCCCAGCGCACGGTTAAGGGTTGGTCATGCAGGGCGCACTGTTGCAGCACCATCAGCAGGTGTACGCCGGTGTCGATTTCGGGGTGGTGAGTGGCGGTTTGCGGCACGCCGAACAGTGCGTTGACCTCGGGCAGCAAACTGGCCAAGGCGCCGCAGTCGCGCAGCACCTGGATAAAAATGTCGGGGCGCGGCTCGAGCAAGGCGCGGGAGATTTCCTTCCAGCTGCGTTCGGCGGTGAGTGCCTGCAGCTCGCCGGAATCGCTCAGTTGGCGCATCAATGCCAGGGTTTCGGCGGCGACGCTAAAGCCCAACGGTGCATAGCGGGCGGCGAAACGGGCGACGCGCAAGACCCGCAGCGGATCTTCGGCAAAGGCTGGGGATATATGTCGAAGCAGCCGGGCGGCCAGGTCGTGTTGTCCGCCGTAGGGGTCAAACAGCTGTCCCAGGGTGTCTTCGGCCATGGCGTTGATGGTCAGGTCACGGCGGATGAGATCCTCCTCAATGCTGACCTCTGGGCTGGCATGGAAGGTAAAGCCGCCATAGCCCTGCCCGGATTTGCGTTCGGTGCGGGCGAGGGCGTATTCCTCGCCGGTGTGTGGATGCAGAAACACCGGAAAGTCATCGCCGACCGGGCGATAGCCCAGTTCGAGCATTTGCTCTACCGTGGCGCCGACCACTAGCCAGTCAATATCGCTCACCGGGCGGCCGAGCAGGCGGTCACGCACCGCGCCGCCTACTTTATAAATTTGCATGCAAAACCCTCCACTAACTAGGCCACAGCATAACGCCTGTGGCCTAGTTAGTGGGCCATGGGCAGTTGTTGCAGTAGCGCGTCCCAGGCTTTTTGCAGTTGCTGGTCGCTGTCCCAGGAGGGGCTTAGGCTGCTGTCGATCTGGCCTTCCCAGAGCACACGGCTCTGGGCATTGCTCAGGCGCAGGTGCAGGGTGGCGTTTTCATCGCGCAGGCGGTGCACGCTTTGATAGGGGCCAAGCGGCGCGGGTGGGGCTTGGTCGACCTCGACGTCAATCGGGATGACATGCAGGTCGAGCCAGTAGTAAGCGCGTAACTCGGCACTGGCGTCCTCGCTGTAGCCGCGCAGGCTCAGGCCCTCGCGCAGCATGGGGGTGAGCCTGGCGATATTTGGCACGGCCCCTGATTCATCAGGGCTTGGCGCCGGCAATGGGTGCAACTGCACGCGCCGGTGGCCTTGCAGCTCGGCTGAGGCCAGGGTGGTAATTTCAGGTCGCAGGATGTTGCTTGAGCAGGTCGCCAGTGCCAGGCAAATCAGTAATACGGGAAACACGCGCATACACATAAAACTCTCGGTGGCTGCGCTTATGCTCGTCGCGCCACGCTCAGTGGTCTACCGATCAAATGGGCGGCATGCTTAGCTCAAGCCGCGACTGCTCGCTGTCATCGTCGCTGTGCGCCGGGATATGCAAGGTGCTGACCAGCAGCTCGCCTTGGCGGCTTTCCAGGTGCAGGTCAAAACCCCAGAGCCGGTGCAGGTGTTTGAGCACCTCCTCGGTGGAGTCGCCCAAGGGTTTGCGCTGGTGCTGCTGGTGGCGCAGGGTCATGGAGCGGTCGCCACGGCGGTCAACGCTCCAGATCTGGATGTTCGGCTCACGATCACCGAGGTTGTACTGCGCGGCCAGGGTCTCGCGGATCTGGCGATAACCTGGTTCGTCGTGAATCGAAGGCACCAGCAGGCTGTCCTGTTGGTCGTCATCGAGGATGCTGAACAGCCGTAGATCGCGGATCAGCTTGGGCGACAGGTACTGCAGGATAAAACTTTCATCTTTAAAGCTTTGCATGGCGAATTTTAAGGTGGCCAGCCAATCACTGCCGGCGATATCCGGGAACCAGTGTTTGTCCTCCTCGGTCGGTGCCTCGCAGATGCGGCGGATGTCGCGGTACATGGCAAAGCCCAGGGTGTAGGGGTTGATGCCGCTGTAGTGCGGGCTGTCAAAGCTTGGCTGAAAAATCACGCTGGTGTGGTATTGCAGGAATTCGATCATAAAACCATCGGTGACCAGCCCCTCGTCATACAGGTCGTTCATTAGGGTGTAGTGCCAGAAACAGGCCCAGCCCTCGTTCATCACTTGGGTTTGGCGCTGCGGATAGAAATATTGCGAGACTTTGCGCACGATGCGCACCACCTCGCGCTGCCACGGCTCCAACAGCGGTGCGTGTTTTTCCAGAAAGTACAGGATGTTTTCCTGCGGTTCGCTGGGGAAGCGCCCGCTGTTTTTGTCGTCGCCTTTGCCGGTGCCTTTGGGAATGGTGCGCCACAGGTCATTGATCTGCTTTTGCAGATGGTCTTCGCGCTCGGTTTGCCGGCGCCGCTCCTCTTCGGCGGAAATCGGGCTGGGGCGCTTGTAGCGGTCAACGCCGTAGTTCATCAGCGCGTGGCAGGAGTCGAGCAGCTCCTCGACAGCATCGATGCCGTGGCGCTCCTCGCATTGGCTGATGTACTGCTTGGCGAATAGCAGGTAGTCGATGATCGAACTGGCGTCGGTCCAGGTGCGAAACAGGTAGTTGCCCTTAAAAAAACTGTTGTGGCCATAGCAGGCATGGGCAATCACCAGGGCCTGCATGCACATGGTGTTTTCCTCCATCAAATAGGCGATGCAGGGGTCGGAGTTGATCACTATTTCGTAGGCCAGGCCCATTTGACCGCGGCTGTACGAGCGCTCGGTGCTGAGGAAGTGCTTGCCATAGGACCAGTGCTGGTAGTTCAGCGGCATGCCCACCGAGGCGTAGGCGTCCATCATTTGTTCGGCGGTAATCACCTCGATCTGGTTGGGGTAGGTGTCTAGCGCATAGCGTGCGGCGAGGCGGGCAATCTCGTGGTCATAGCTGCGGATCAGCTCAAAGGTCCATTCGGAGCTGGTGGACAGGGGCTGGCGTTTTTTGTCGCCGTGGGCGCGAGGGTGTGTGCTCATGTGCTTAGCCTGCGTTGAAACAGTTCACGAAATACCGGGTAAATATCGCCGGCCGAACCCAGCTGTTGTTGCGCAAAGGAGTCGGCAAAGGCCTCACGCACCTGCTCGTATTCAACCCACAGGGCTTGATGCTCGCGCGGGGTGATCTCGACGTAGGTGAAGTACTGCATAAACGGCATGATCTGCTTGAGCAGAATCTCGCGACACAGCGGCGAATCGTCGTTCCAGTTATCACCATCCGAGGCCTGGGCGGCGTAAATATTCCATTCGTTGACCGCGTAGCGCGCGGCCATGATTTCCTGCATCAGCTTGAGGGCGCTGGACACAATGGTGCCGCCAGTTTCGCGGGAATAGAAAAACTCCTCCTCGTCGACCTCGCGGGCGCTGGTGTGATGGCGGATAAACACCACCTCGATCTTGTCGTAATTGCGCTTGAGAAACAGGTACAGGAGGATGAAGAAGCGTTTGGCGATGTCCTTGGTGGCCTGGGTCATGGAGCCGGACACGTCCATCAGGCAGAACATCACCGCTTTTGAGCTGGGATTGGGCTGCTTGGTCAGCAGGTTGTATTTGAGGTCGAAGGTGTCCAGGAAGGGCACGCGTTTGATTCGCGCCTGTAGCGCGGCGATGGCGATTTCAGCGGCTTTAATATCAGTGAAATTGTCTGGCTCTTCCCGTAACAGCCGCTCCAGTTCGGTTTGGGCCTCGCGTAGCTTGGCGCGGCTGCTGCCCGACAGGGCGATGCGCCGGGCGTGGGCGGAGCGCAGGGTGCGGACGATATTAATGCGTGACGGATTGCCATCGTTGCTGATGCCGGCGCGCACCACTTTGAAGGTTTCACTGCCGGTCAGGTGGCGCTTGACCAGGTTGGGCAGCTCGAGGTCCTCAAACATAAAGTTAAGGAATTCCTCTTGAGTGATCTGAAACACGAACTCATCCATGCCTTCGCCGGTGTTACTGGCCTTGCCGGCGCCTTTGCCGGCGCCGCCACCACTGGGCCGGGGGATATGTTCGCCAGTGGTGAACTGTTTGTTACCCGGATGTACGGTGCTCTGCCGCCCACCGGAGCCGTGATGCAGGGTCGGTTCGCCGATGTCGCGACCGGGAATACTGATTTGTTCGCCGTGCTCCATATCGGTAATGGAGCGGCGACTGACGGCGTCTTCCACGGCTTTTTTGATGTGCTCACGGTAGCGCCGCAAAAATCGCTGGCGGTTCACCGTGCTCTTGTTCTTGCCGTTTAAACGGCGGTCGATCACTTGGCTCATGGGCGCTCCTTAGAACCGCTGCAACAGCTGCGCAACGGCCTCGAGTCAGTGGGCATGGCTACAGGCTGCGGCCAAGGCCATGCGACACGCGCAGTAAGCTGCGCACGGGGCGCGGCTTACTGCGATTTTCTGACCCGCAAATACCACTCAGACAGCAGCCGCACCTGCTTGTCGGTATAACCACGCTCGACCATGCGGGTGACAAAGTCGTTGTGTTTCTGTTGGTCCTCTTTGCTGGCTTTGGCGTTGAAGCTGATGACCGGTAGCAGGTCTTCGGTGTTGGAGAACATTTTCTTCTCGATCACCACCCGCAGTTTTTCGTAGCTCAGCCAGGTTGGATTCTTGCCGTTGTTGTTGGAACGGGCGCGCAGCACGAAGTTGACGATCTCGTTGCGGAAATCTTTTGGGTTGCTGATGCCGGCCGGTTTCTCGATCTTTTCCAGCTCCTCGTTAAGGGCTACCCGGTTGAGGATTTCGCCGGTTTCCGGGTCTCGGTATTCCTGGTCCTGAATCCAGAAGTCGGCGTACAGCACGTAGCGATCAAAGATGTTCTGGCCGTACTCGCTGTAGGACTCGAGGTACGCAGTCTGGATTTCCTTGCCAATAAACTCGATATAGCGCGGCGCCAGATATTCCTTCAGGTAGCGCAGGTAACGTTCGCGGGTTTCGGCGGGGAACTGTTCTTGCTCGATCTGCTGCTCCAGCACGTAGAGCAGGTGCACCGGGTTGGCGGCGATCTCTTGGGGGTCGAAGTTGAACACTTTCGACAAAATCTTGAAGGCGAAGCGAGTCGACAGGCCGTTCATGCCTTCATCGACGCCGGCGCTATCGCGGTACTCCTGCATCGACTTGGCTTTGGGGTCGGTGTCTTTCAGGTTTTCGCCGTCGTAGACGCGCATTTTCGAGAATACGTTGGAGTTTTCTGGCTCTTTCAGCCGTGACAAGACGGTGAACTGGGCGAGCATTTTTAAGGTGTCGGGCGCGCAGTGGGCCTTGGCCAGGGAGCTGTTAACCAGCAGTTTGTCGTAGATTTTGATCTCGTCGCTGACGCGCAGGCAGTAGGGCACCTTGACGATGTAGATACGGTCGATAAAGGCTTCGTTGTTCTTGTTGTTACGAAAGGTGTGCCACTCCGACTCGTTGGAGTGGGCCAGCAGGATGCCGCTAAAGGGCAAGCCGCCCAAGCCCTCGGTGCTGTTGTAGTTGCCTTCCTGGGTGGCGGTCAGTAGCGGATGCAGCACCTTGATCGGTGCCTTGAACATCTCAACAAATTCCATCAATCCTTGGTTGGCCCGGCACAGAGCGCCAGAGTAACTGTAGGCATCGGCGTCGTTTTGCGGAAACTCTTCGAGCTTGCGAATATCGACCTTGCCGACCAGCGCCGAGATGTCTTGATTGTTCTCATCGCCTGGCTCGGTCTTGGCGATGGCGATTTGATTGAGGATCGAGGGGTAGAGTTTGACCACCCGGAACTGACTGATGTCGCCGCCGAATTCGCTCAGACGCTTGGTGGCCCAAGGTGAGATCACCGTGCTCAGGTAGCGCCGCGGGATGCCGAAGTCTTCTTCTAAAATGGCGCCGTCTTCGGTGGGGTTGAACAGCCCTAACGGCGACTCGAATACTGGCGAGCCCTTGATGGCGTAGAAGGGCACCTTCTCCATCAGTTGTTTGAGTTTTTCTGCCAGCGATGACTTGCCGCCGCCGACCGGGCCGAGGAGGTAGAGAATTTGTTTCTTTTCTTCTAGACCTTGGGCCGCATGGCGAAAGTAGGAGACGATCTGGTCGATGCACTCCTCCATGCCATGGAAATCAACAAAGGCTGGGTAGCGGCGAATCACTCGGTTGGAGAAGATCCGCGACAGTCGCGAGTTGTGCGAGGTGTCCACCAGTTGCGGCTCGCCAATTGCCAGCAATAAGCGCTCGGCGGCGGTGGCATAGGTGCTGCGATCCTGCTTGCACAGCTCGAGATACTCTTGCAGCGAATACTCTTCTTGGCGGGTCGCTTCGAAGCGTTGTTGAAAGTGGCTGAAAATTGTCATGACGTCACCTCGCTGTTGCTCGGAGTCGGCATGGGATCAGTCGTGCAGTGACAGGCACGCACCTGACGAAAATCCCCCGAGACACCAAAAGATTCTTAGCAATGGCCGCGCAGCGAATGGCGCTGCAAGCAAGTTGCGCACGGCTTGTGCTTAAGGATAGTTCGGAATCGGCAAGGTCAAGGTCGCGGATGGCTGCGCTGGGCTCGGCAAGCCACAAGCGGCCGCGCCAGCCTAGGGCTGGCGCGGGTTAAGGCGAATAAGTTTTTTTATGTCGGCAGGTTTTGACTGACTTCAGCCGGGAAGCTGGCTTGCCAGGCTTCGATGCCGCCATCGAGGCTGTACACCTCGGCAAATCCCTGGCTGACCAGGTAAGCGGCGGCGCTCTGGCTGGAGTTGCCGTGGTAACAGACCACCAGCAAGGGCTGATCGAGATCGGCGGCGCGGATAAAATCGTGCAGTGAGTGGTTGTCCAGGTGCTGCGAGCCGCTGATGTGCACGCGGGCAAAACTGTCGGGGTCACGGATGTCGACCACGGCCGCGCCCTGTTCGCGCAAGGTTTGCGCTTGGGCGGCGGCAATACGTTTGAATTCGCTCATGGCGGGTCCTCTTAATCTGGGCGGGCGTTGTCTGCGGGCGCTGCAATGGGTGTAAATGCGGCCTCGATTGGCAGTGCGGCGGCGCACTGGCACTGATGCTTCGCGCCGCTGTCGAGGTTGAGCAGGGTCATGCTGCCGCCCCAGACGCAGCCGGTGTCGAGGGCAAATAAGTTTGGCTCGCTGCACTGGCCTTCGAGCGCAGCCCAATGACCAAAGACGATTTTATGCTGCCGGGTTTTGCGCGCGCCATAGCTAAACCAGGGGGCAAAACCCGGCGGGGCGCTGCCGAGCCCTTCTTTGCTTTTCAGGTCAAGGTCGCCCTCGGCGGTGCAAAAGCGCATGCGGGTGAAATAGTTGGTGATCACCCGCAGGCGCGTAACCCCCTGCAGGTCTTTATCCCAGAGGGTCGGCTGATTGCCATACATACCGTCGAGAAACAGTGGCAGGCGCAGATCATCTTGCAGGGCGGCCTCGACTTCGGCGGCGCGCTTGAGGGCTTTGGCCAATGTCCATTGCGGCGGGATGCCGGCATGCACCAGTACGCAGTCGCGCTCGGCGTCGTAGTGCAGCAACTTTTGCCGGCGTAGCCAATCGAGCAAATCGTCGCGATCAGGAGCGTCGAGGATTTCTTGCAGGGTGTCGGCTTTTTTCAGCCGCTCGATGTTCTGCGCCACGGCCAGCAGATGCAGGTCGTGATTGCCCAAGACACAGACCAGCGAGTCGCGCATGGCATACAGAAAACGCAGGGTTTCCAGTGACTGTGGGCCACGGTTGACCAGATCACCGACCAGCCACAGCTGATCTTTAGCGGGGTCAAACGCGACTTCTTGCAGCAGGCATTGCAGCGGCTGCAGGCAACCTTGCAGGTCGCCGACGGCATAAGCAGTCATTAGTGCAACGCGCCCGGCATGGCCAGGCGAAAGGGCGCGATCATGGCGTCGAAGCGTTTGCCGTCATCGGCCAGCATTTGAAAGCTGCCCTGCATATTACCGACTCGGGTGGTCAGCACGGTGCCGCTGCTGTAAGTGTGCTGTTGGCCAGCGGCGATCAGTGGCTGTTGACCTATTACCCCCGGCCCGCGCACCTCTTGCACGCGTCCATCACCATCGGTAATCACCCAGTGCCGACTGACTAACTTGGCCGGCAATTGGCCGTTATTGCGGATGGTGACTGTGTAGGAAAAGGCAAAGCGGTTTTGCTCTGGTAACGATTGCTCGGCCAGAAACTGGGTAGTGACACTGACATCTACTTGATAACGAGGGTCGGACATGGGCAATCGCTCTTCTGGGGTTGGCCGTAACCGACAGCGCGCCGCGCCATTACCGGCGCAACTCAGCCAGCACTTAAGCTGACTGGTTTGCTGCGATTTGGCGGTGGCCAGTGTTTCAGTCTAGGGGCTTAGCTGGCGCTTGTCTGCTGACTGGCTTGTTGGCTCAGCTGGTCGGCCAGGCGCACGAAGGCGGCCAGGTCGAGCTGCTCCGGGCGCAGGCTGCCGTCGACGCCGCAGGCTTCAATCTCGGTGCTGCTGAGCAGGGCTTTGAGGGTATTGCGCAGGGTTTTTCGGCGTTGGTTAAAGGCCTCGCGCACCACGCGCTCAAGCAGGCGATGATCCTTGGCCGGGCAGGGCAGTACGTCATGCGGGGTTAACCGCACTATGGCCGAATCGACTTTCGGCGGCGGGTTAAACGAGCCTGGGCCGACATTGAACAAGTGCTCCACCCGGCAGTGGTACTGCACCATGATCGATAGGCGCCCCCAATCGCCGCCACCTGGGGTGGCAGCCAGGCGTTCGACCACTTCTTTTTGCAGCATAAAGTGCATGTCGCGGATTACACCGGCGTTGGCCAGCAGGTGAAAAATCAGCGGGGTGGAGATGTTGTACGGCAGGTTGCCGACCACCCGCAGACTGCGTGGCGCTGGGTTGAGGCTGTTGAAGTCGAACTTCAGCGCATCACCCTGATTCATGTGAAACGCCGGGTTGCTGGCAAACTGATGGTTCAACATTGCCACCAGATCGCGGTCGATCTCGATCACATCCAGTTGCGCGCCGCTGCTGAGCAAGTCGCCGGTGAGCGCGCCTTGGCCTGGACCGATCTCCAGCAAACGCTCGCCGGGCAGGGCGTGGATGGCGCGCATGATGCGATGAATCACGCCGGCGTCATGCAGGAAATTCTGGCCGAAACGCTTGCGCGCCCGGTGTTGGTTGTTCTCGGACATGACAACAGCTCCAAGCTTCAAGCGACCAGCTTAAAGCGCAATGCAAAGACCGGGGAGTTTAACAGCGAAAGCCGGCGCGGCTAAATTTGTCCGCGCAATTGCTGTCGCTTGTGCGCGTTACGCGCGGCTGCTGGCCATCTGATAGGCCGTTTCGAGGGCGACGCGCAGGCTGCCGGTGTCGATCTTGCCGGAGCCGGCCAAGTCCAGCGCTGTGCCGTGGTCGACCGAGGTGCGGATGATTGGCAGACCCAGGGTGATGTTCACCGCCGCGCCGAAACCCTTGTATTTAAGGACTGGCAGACCTTGGTCGTGGTACATCGCCAGCACCGCATCGCAGTGTTCGAGGTATTTGGGGGTGAACAGGGTGTCGGCCGGCAGCGGGCCGATCAGATTGAGGCCTTCGCTGCGCAGGCGGGCCAGGCAGGGCTCGATGATATCCAGTTCTTCGCGGCCCATATGACCGCCTTCACCGGCGTGGGGATTAAGGCCGCAAACCAAAATGCGTGGCTGGGCTATGCCGAATTTGTTGATCAGATCTGCATGCAGAATCCGGCTAACCCGCGCCAGGCGCTCATCCGTGATGGCATCCGCCACTGCACGCAGCGGCAGGTGTGTAGTCACCAAGGCCACACGCAGGCCGTGGGTGGCGAGCATCATTACCACTTGCTCGGTGTGGGTCAGGTCGGCCAGAAACTCGGTGTGTCCAGAGAAGGCAATACCGGCTTGATTGATCACGCCCTTGTGTACCGGAGCGGTGATCATGGCGGCAAAGTCGCCGTTGACGCAGCCGTGGGCGGCGCGCTCCAGGGTTTCGAGCACGTAGGCAGCGTTGGCTGGATCGAGTTGGCCGGCGGTTACCGGTGCCTGCAACGGCGTATCCCAGACATACAGGCTGCCGGCGGGCGCTGGCAGGGTGGGCCAAGCGTCCGGGCTGACCGGTAATAACTGCACGCTAAGCTTGAGCTGGCTGGCGCGGGCTGCCAGTAGTTCGAGGCTGGCAATGGCAATCAGGGGTTGCGGTTGCGGTTGTGGCTGTGCGGCGAGCAGCAGGCACAGGTCTGGACCTATACCGGCGGGCTCGCCTGGAGTCAGGGCGAAAAGCACTGGCTTCACAGCTTGGTTTCTACGTAAGCCTCGTCACGGATTTGCCGTAACCAGCTTTGCAGCTCCTCTTCGTACTTGCGGTTGCGCAGTACGTTGAGGGCCTGCTGTTTGCGAAACTCCTCACTGCCGTCAGTGGCACGGCGGCCGATCACCTGCAGTACGTGCCAGCCGTAGCTGGTTTTGAACGGTTTGGAAGTCTCGCCGCTTTCGGTCTTGGCCATCACCGCGCGGAACTCCGGCACCAAGGCGCTCGGATCGATCCAGTTGAGGTCGCCGCCATTCAGTGCGGTGCCTGGATCTTCGGAGAAGTCTTTCGCCAATTCGCTGAAGTCTTCACTGGCAATTACGCGATCATAAATGCGTTCGGCCAGGCGCTTGGTTTCTTCTTCGCTGCGAATTTCGCTGGGTTTGATCAGGATGTGCCGCACATGGACTTCGTCGCGCACCTGATTGTCGCCGCCGCGTTTTGCTAGCAACTTAACCAGTACAAAACCGCCGGGGGTGCGGATCGGCTGGCTGACTTCGCCGGCTGTCATGGCGCCAATCATGGCGTCGAAGGGGGCAGGCAATTGTGCGGCTTTACGCCAGCCCATGTCGCCACCTTCGAGGGCGGTGTCACTGGCCGAGCTGGCAATCGCCAGCTGGGCAAAATCGGCGCCTTGTTGCAGTTGTTGGTAAAGCTCTTTGGCGCGACGCTCGGCGGCCTGAATCTCGCTGGACGAGGCGCCATCGGTTACGCGCACCTGAATATTGGCCAGGTGATACTCGACCGACAGCTGCAACTTGCCGTTTTCAGAGGTGAGAAAGTTGGCGATTTCCTGATCGCTGACCTGGATGCGTTCGGCCACGCGGCGTTGGCGCACCCGGCTGATGACCATCTCGCGGCGGATCTGTTCGCGCGCGTCCTCATAGGACAGGCCGTCGCGCTCAAGGGCGGTACGGAACTGCTCGAGGGTCATATTGTTGCGCTGGGCAATGGTGCCGACGGCTTGGTTGAGTTCTTCGTCGGTGATGCGGATGCCCGAGCGATCACCCATTTGCAGCTGGATGTTCTCGATGATCAGGCGCTCCAGCACCTGTTGATCGAGCACATGCTCAGGCGGCAGGGTGTCGCCACGTTTAGCGATAGTTTGCTGAACCTCGCGCACGCGCTGATCGAGCTGGCTTTGCATCACCACGTCAGTATCGACGATCGCCACTACGCGGTTGATTTGCTGTACTTCGGCCTGCGCCGTAGTGCCGAGAAACACTGCGCCCAGCAGTAGTGGGCGCAGACAATCAGAAAGCTTGATCTTCACGTTCACGATAACCTTGAATGCCTTGGTCGAGGAAAGACTCTGTCTTGTTGCCGACAACGCCGCCAAGACCTTTGAGGATTATTTGCAGGAAGATCCCGTGATCGGCTTGTTCGTTCTGGCTTGGCGAGAGGCTGACCTCGTCATTGGCGACCCAGTAACGGTTGATCAGGCGCAACTTCCAGCAGCAACTGTCGTATTCAAAGCCACCGAAGGCTTCGAGGGTGCGGTTCTGGTTGTAGTCGAACTGCCAGCGGGCAATGGCATTCCACTGCGGCACCAGCGGCCAGATGGTGGAAAAATCATGTTGACTGATCTTGTAGTAATCCTTGATTACCTCGCCGGTCACCGGGTCGGTGTAGTTGCCGCCCTGCTGCCATTGGCCAGTGTCGGAGTTGTAGACCACGGTGTCATTGCTGTAGCGGTAGCCGAGGTTAACCACCTTGTTGGGGTTGTTTTCTGGCTGGTAGTGGAACATGGCGCTGCCGGAGCGGGTGCTGTGGGTGTTGTCGTCGTAGTTGAGGTCAGACGACAGGCGCCAGTCGCGGTTAAAGCGATAGAGGTATTCCAGTGCATAGGGTGAGGTCGATGACTGCGCGTCTTCACGGGTCTGGTAGTCGATGCCTGGCATCTGCACTTTGCGGTCGGCAAAGTAAGCGGCTTTGCCGGCGCTAAAGGTTTGCCGCTCGAAGCCGTTCGGCTCTATCCAGCGGTTGGTTACGCCTAGGGACAGTTTATTTTCGTCGCCGATGCGATCACGGCCGCTGAAGCGGTTGTCGCGAAACAGCGAGGAGTAATTGAAGCGACTCTCGCCACTGTCGAAGATCGGGATGTCGGTCTGGTCTTTCTCTGGTACATAAAGGTAGTACAGCCGTGGCTCCAGGGTCTGGCGATAGTCTTTGCCGAACAGCTGGGTGTCGCGGTCGAAATACAGGCCGCTGTCGACGCTGTAAATAGGTACAGCGCGATCCGGTGCGTCATTGAATGAGGCCACCTGGCTCTTGCCAATGCTGTCCAGACTCAGGTCGTAATCGGTGTAGCTGTACTTGACGGACGGCTTGATAAAGCCTTGGGTCCAATCCATTGGCAGGCTGACGCCCGGTTGTAGATAAGTCCGGTCGCCATTGGCGCGGGCAATGCCACTGATGTTTTGGTCCGGCCAAGGCGTGGTTGAAACGCCATTCTCGTCGGTGTAGTTGCCTTTGCGCAGGTCGCGATCAAAGCGCGCGAGCTCAGTGGCATAGGTCAGCTGCAGGCCGCCAGCCTCGACCGGTACGATGCCATCCAGGCTGATCTGCGGCAGACGGCTGTAGGGGGTGATGTCGGTAATGGTCGCCAGGGCGTAAGTCTGGGCGTTCAGGCGTGCGGTGAAGTCGTCGCCGCGCCAGGTCAGTGCACCCTGTTGGTTGACGAAGCTTGGGGTGTTAATCCCCAAGCCGGTGCTGAGGTCCTGGAAGTAGTACGGGTCGCTGATGTCGGTGTAATCGACCTCAGCCAGCAGGCGCGAATCCAGCCCGCCCTTGTGTTGCCAGCTGTACAGCCAGCGTTGTTCTTTGTACTCGGACTGCAGTTTGCGGTCGTCGTTTTCATCGTTGAGGTAGGCGGCGCCGATCTGACCTTCGCTGCTCTTGGTCAGGTAGCGACCTTCGCCTTCCATCAGCAAGCCGCGATCGGCCATATAGGTCGGATAGAGCGTGGCGTCGTAGTTGGGCGCCAAGTTGAAGTAGTACGGCGTTAGCAGGGTCATGCCGTTATCGCTGGACGAGCTGATGCTCGGCGCGAGGAAGCCTGACTGGCGGCGATCGTCGATGGGGAAGTAGATATACGGGGTGTAGAACACCGGTATGTCTTTGATCCGCAAGGTAGCGTTAGTGGCGCTGCCGAAACCGGTATTGGGGTCGAGCTTGACGTTATTGCCCTTCAGCTGCCAAGCATTGCTGCCCGGTTCGCAGCGGGTATAGGTGCCGTCTTTCAGGCGGATCACCGCGTCTTCTTGACGCTTGGCATGCAAGGCACTGCCGCGGATGTGGCCTTTATGCAGGACGTATTCGGCGTTATCGATTTTCGCTTCGCCGTTGTCCAGTTGCAGTTCGGCGCGGTCGCCGACCACCAGGGCACCTTTGTCGCGCAAACGAACATTGCCGACCAATTCACCGCGGTTTTCTGCCTGATGCAAACTGGCTTCGTCGGCTTCGATTTGCAGGCCGGCTTGGCGTAGCACCACGTTGCCAGCCAAAGTGGCGACCTGTTGCTCTTGCTCATAGCGCGAGGCTTTGGCCGAGACGAACATAGGTGCGTCGTTGAGTGGCGTTTCGTCGTTGATGCCCGGACGCAACGGCTCAATGTAAGCGCCGGCGCAGTACGGGCCGGCTTCAGCCAGCTGGGCGGCGGTGAGCTTGTCGCGCGGTACCCAGTCGAGATGGCTATAGTCGGCGCTGCGTGAACTCAGGCCTTTGCCATTGCTCTCGGTCACCAGCTTGGCTGTCGGCTGCGCGCTGCTCGCGGCACCTTCGGCACTGACCGCGGTGCCCGGCGCCACGGCGCTAATCGCCGTATCGCTATGCACCGGCCGTGGCGGCAAGACCGCCTGGCTGGCTTTCGGCGCGCAGGCCCAACCGCCGGAGGCCGAGGCCTGGCAGTCAAATTGCTCGCCAGCCAACACCGGTTGCAAGACCAAAGGCTGCACGACCAGCAAGCTGCCGGTCATTAACAGGGGAAATTTTTTGCGGAATACTGGGGACTTTACTGCCATCTTGTTATCCGGGCTTCCTGCACGCCATCGGGCTGCGGGGGCCGCATGCCTCTCGATGGGTTGAAAAAGATGCTGGATAATAAAGCATGACCCGCATAACGGCTAGCGCCGTCGGAGACCCTTGTAATGCCTGTTGAAGATCTACGTTTAGAACAGCTGTGCCACTGGCTTGAGCAACAATTGCCGCCCTTGTTTGCCCGCGAGGACTGGGGCGCGGTGCCTGTAGCCAGTCTGACTGCGGCCAGCAGCGATGCCAGTTTCCGTCGTTATTTCCGCTGGGAGGGCGCCGGACGCACGTTAATAGTGATGGACGCGCCGCCACCCCAAGAGGATTGCCGGCCCTTTGTAAAAGTTGCCGAGTTGCTGGCCAGCGCTGGCGTGCATGTGCCGCAGATCCTGGCGGCCGACCTCGAACGCGGCTTCTTGCTGCTGCCCGATCTGGGCCGGCAAACCTATCTGGAGGTAATTAACCCCGGCAATGCCGAGGCTTTATTTGCCGATGCGGTGCAGGCGCTGCTGAAATTTCAGCAATTGCCGCTGACCGATGGTTTGCCGGTGTATGACGCGGCGTTATTGCAGCGTGAACTGCAGCTGTTCCCCGATTGGTATCTGCGCGAGCACCTGAAGCTGACCCTGAGCGACCAGCAGCTGGCTGCCTGGCAGCGTATCTGTACATTGCTGGTGGATAGCGCGCTGGCACAGCCGCAGGTGTTGGTGCATCGCGACTTTATGCCGCGCAACCTGATGGACAGCAGCCCCAATCCTGGCGTGCTGGATTTTCAGGATGCGGTCTACGGTCCGGTCACCTATGACGTCACCTGCCTGTTTAAAGATGCCTTCTTGAGCTGGCCAGAGGACCAGGTGCGCGATTGGCTGGAAGGTTACTGGCGTCAAGCGCTGGATACGCAGGTTCCGCTGCAGCCGCTGTTGGAGGATTTTTTGTGCGCCAGCGATCTGATGGGCGTGCAGCGCCATCTGAAGGTGATCGGGATTTTCGCGCGCATCTGCTATCGCGACGGCAAGCCTAAATACCTCGGCGATGTGCCGCGTTTCTTTGCCTATATAGATGCGGTGCTGGCCCGCCGGCCACAGTTAGCCGAGTTGCGTGAGCTGCTGGCGAGCTTGCCAGCCGTGGATTTGCCCGCATGAAGGCGATGATTCTCGCCGCTGGTAAAGGCGAGCGCTTGCGCCCGCTGACCCTGCACACGCCCAAGCCTTTGGTGCCGGTAGCCGGCGTGCCTTTGATCGAATATCACCTGCGCGCCTTGGCGGCCGCCGGTATTCGCGAGGTGGTGATCAATCACGCTTGGCTGGGGGCGCAAATCGAGGCGCATTTAGGCGACGGCGCGCGCTTCGGGCTGAGCATCGTTTACTCCCCAGAGGGCGAGCCGTTGGAGACCGGCGGCGGAATATTGCGCGCCTTGCCGCTGCTGGGTGGCGAGCCCTTTGTTCTGGTCAATGGCGATATTTTTACCGACTATCCCTTCGCCCATTTGTGCCAGCCGTTGTCTGGCTTGGCGCATCTGGTGCTGCTGGATAATCCTGCTCACCACCCGCACGGAGATTTCAGCTTGCTGGCCGATGGCCGCCTGGTTGATGCCGAGGAGGGGCAACCGAGCCTGACCTACAGCGGCATTGCCGTGCTCAGCCCGCAGTTGTTTGCCGGCTGCGAGCCTGGGGCCTTCAAGTTGGCGCCGTTGCTGCGCCAAGCCATGGCCCAGGGCTTAGTCAGTGGCGAGTGTTACGCGGGCCGCTGGGTGGATGTGGGCAGCTATGAGCGCTTGGCTGAGGCCGAGTTGCTGGTCGCGAGTGCCTAGCGTGTATTGGCCGATTACCGCCCTGGGCGCCTTGGCCGGCATGTTGCTGGCCAGTATTCCCGGTGCGCTGCTGGGCGGCTTGCTCGGGCAGGTGCTGGATCGGCGCCTGGATTTACGGTCCTGGGCCGATTTACGCCGGCGCATGCAGGGGGCGACTGGGCCGCGGGAGCAGCAGTTGCTGTTTGGCCTGCTCGGGCGCTTGGCCAAAAGCGCCGGGGCAGTGACGGCTGCGCATATCCAGCAAGCCCGCAATGAGATGCGCCGTTTGCAGTTGGATGAGGCGGCCGAGCAGCTGGCGATTGCCGCCTTCACCCGTGGCAAGAGTGCCGAGCAGAGTTTGCGCCGGCCATTGCGGCAGCGGCGGGCCAATCGTGCCTTGGCTGAGGAGCTGCTGCGTGCCTGTTGGCGCATGGCCTGGGCCGGCGGTCAGGTGGCGCCGGCGCAATATCAGCTGATTTTGGATTGCGGTGAGCATCTGGGCCTGCAGCGCGACGCCGTGCTGGCGCTGGGCGCGGCCTATGCGCGCAGTAATGTGCCGCTGATGGCCAGTGCCGCCGCCGAACAAGAGGCCTTGCGCGTGCTGGGCTTAAGCGCCGAGGCCGCGCCGGCGCAGATCAAACAAGCCTATCGGCGGCTGCTCAGTCGCCACCATCCCGACAAAGTCGCCGGTGCTGGCGCCAGCCCTGCGCAGGTGCGTGCCGCCACCGACAAAACCTGCGAGTTGCATCGGGCGTTTGAGCTGTTGCGCAACCGCCGCGATTTTCCCTAACTAAGGGGCGGGCGCGGCGGCCTGGGCTTGCAGATGCAGGCTCAGCCAGCCACGAATGCGCCGGTACAGTTGCTCCTGCTCGGTGGTGGGATTGCCCGGCAGCGCCGACATGGCAACCTGAATATAGGCCGGGCTTTTTTGCCGCTTGCTGGCTTGCATGCGCTTGAGCGCTGCGGTGCGTTCGAGCTGTTGGTTCTTGTAGTAAAAATCGCCCACCGCCAGTTGCAGCTTCGGCACCAGCTCGTCCAGAGGCGGGCTGAACTGCTCGGGCAACAGTGGCGCCACCAGCAGTAAATTCTGGATCGGCGCGGTTTTATGCTCGCTCAGGTAGCGGGCCGCCCAATAGCCGCCAGTGCCGTGACCCAGCAGGACAATACTCTTGGGTTTTTGCTGTTGGGCAAACTCGATGCCGGCTTGAATCCGCGCCAAGACGCGCTCGGCGTGCTGCTCCGGGGTTTGCCCAGGCGTTGCCGCAGCTGCGCTGCTATCGCTGGCTGGCGCACTGTTGGCAGGGCTGGCGACCGCAGCGCTGGCTTCTGGTGTCGCGGTGGGCTCTGCGAGTGCGGACGCTTCGGCGCTGCCGGGCTCGGTATTGGCTGCAGCAGTGGCCACCGGCTGTGGATCGGGCAGCGTCAGGCTCAGAGTGTGCCAGCCGGCATCGGGTAATTTGCTCCGTAGCGGGCCAATCGCCTGGGGCCAATCGGCGCTTTCTCCGGCGCCCGGCAGTAAAATCACCAGGCCTTGGGCATCGCCTTTATTGGCCGGTTGCCAGAGTGCCAGAAAGCTTTCCTCGCCGGCTTTGAGCTGCTGTTGCTCGCCGGCCGGTAGCTGTTCTTGCAGGGCCAGGGCTTCGTCCTGGCTGCGTTCGGCCACCTCCGGCCGCTGCGTGTCGGCGGCAGGCGCCGGTGCTGCGGCGGCATCAGGTGTTGTGGCCGCAGCATCGGGTGCGGCGGTCTCGGCCGGCAACGTGGCGGCGTAAGGCAGTAACAGCGCTAGGCAACAGCATGAAAGTGTCGTCGCGAGGGTGCGTGGCATCAGAGCAGTCCGGCCGGGGAAGGTATTGGAAGCCTAATAGCTCTGCCGTGGTTTGTCAGGCCGTGCTTGTGTTTGGTTTGCGCGGCACTCAAAGCGTGGCGGGCTGGAGTAAGGTGGCAGGACTCAGACTGTGTGAAAACTACTGCGCTCGGTTATGCCGCGGTCTGGACTGCTTGGTTTTACCTATCTGAGGTGCTGACTGTGCTGGGTGTTTTGCGCTTACTGATGCTGGTGGCCCTGCTCGGCTGCGGCGGCTGGCCGGTGCTGGCCCAGGCGGCTGGAGTCGAGGCGCTGCCCCTAGATGCGGCGCAGCACGCCTGGCTGGCCGAGCACCGGCAACTGCGGGTCGGCGTGGTCTTGCAGGCGCCCTATGCGCAATATGATCGGCGCTTGCAGCAACTCTCCGGGCTCAATGTGGAGCTGATGCAGTGGTTGGCGGCGGCGCTGCAGGTGGAGTTGCTCTGGCAGCAATATGCCGACCAAGCTGCGCTGGAGGCGGCCCTGCGCGGCGGCAAGGTCGATGTGGCTCCGGGCCTCAGTCAAACCCCGGCCGGGCTGCGCCTGTGGCTGTTTTCCGACCCCTATATGCGCGTGCCGCACTTGTTGGTGGGCGCGCGCAATGGCGGCGCGGCGGTCGATCTGGAGCAGCTCGGCGCCACTGAACCGGTGGCCGTGCGGATGCCCAGCGTGGTGGCCGACTACCTGCGCGGCACCTATGTGAGCCTCAATTTGCAGACCGTCGGCAGCGACCGCGAGGCCTTGCAGCAGCTGCTCAGCCAGCGGGTGCGCTATGCGGTGATCGACGCGGCGCAGTTCAGTCGCCTGGCCCGCGAGAGCGAATTTGCCGAGTTGGCGGTGGTCGGCGATATCGGTTTGCCGCAGCTATTGCGGGTCGCCTCGCGGCGCGATTGGCCCGAGCTGTCGGCCTTGCTGGACAGCGCGCTACGCTCGATCCCGGCCAAGCAGTTGGATCAGTTGCGCGAGCGCTGGTTGCAGCTCAAATACCCACGCCTGGGCGACTCGCCGGGCTTCTGGCAGAACCTCAGTGGGCTGCTGGCCGTCTTGCTATTGGCCGCGCTGGCCATCGTGTTTTCCCTGCGCCGCCAGCGGCATGGCCTGGAGCGGCGCGTGCTGGAGGCGCGCCAGGAGCTTGAGTTGCAGGCGGCCAGCGAGGAGGCGCTGCGGTTGTCGCAGTTTTCCATCGACCAAAGCACCGTCGGCATTCTTTGGGTCAACTGGGACAGTCACGTGCGCTATGCCAATCGGGCGGTCGAGCAGATGCTCGGTTATCCCCTGGGCGGCTTGCTGGAACGGCCGCTGATCGAGCTGGAGCCGAGCCTGCAGATGGATCGCTGGCTGGCGCTGTGGAAACGCGCTCGCGCCAGTGATGGCGAGCCCTTGAGCTTCGAGAGCAACTGCTTGCGCGCCGATGGCAGCGCGCTGCCGACCGATGTGTCGCTGAGTTTTCTGCGTTTTCGCCAGGCCGAGTATTTGGTCGTGTATATCACCGATGTGACCGAGCGGCGCCGCGCCCTGGCCGCCCTGCAGGAAAGTCAGGCGCAGCTGCAGGGCATCGCCGCCAATGTGCCGGGCCTGGTGTTTCGCCTCGAACGGCCGCAGCCGGAAGCGCCGGTGGACTTTGCCTTTATCAGCGATGGCAGTGAGAAATTGGTCGGCTATCCGGCGGCCACCTTGCTGCAACCTGGGCGCGGGATTCGCAGCCTGGTGCATGGCGATGACCTTGCCGATTACCATCAAAGCCAGCTAGCGGCGCTGGAGGCGGATCGCGACTGGCACTGGCAGGGGCGCATCTTGACCCGCGAAGGCGAGCAGCGCTGGGCCGATATCAAGGCGATTGCCCGCCGCCTCGAAGATGGTCTGGTGGTCTGGGACGGCATCGTCTGGGACATCAGTGAGAGCAAGCGCATCGAGCTGGCGCTGAGCGAGTCGCGCGGGCAATTGCGCGAGCTGTCGGCGCACTTGGAGAGCGTGCGCGAAGAAGAAAAAGCCCGCATCGCCCGTGAAGTACACGACGAGCTGGGCCAGGTGCTGACCGTGCTCAAACTGGAAACCGCCATGTGTGAGCTCGCCTATGGCGAGCTGGATGTGGGCTTGCAGGAGCGGCTGAACAGCATGAAACGGCTGATCGCCAGCCTGTTCCAACTGGTCCGCGATGTGGCCACCGCCTTGCGTCCGCCGATCCTCGATGCCGGCATCAGTTCGGCGATTGAATGGCAGGCGCAACGCTTTGAGGCGCGCACGCAGATTCCTTGTCTGGTGCAGGTGCCCGACAACCTGCCGACACTGGCGGACGCCAAGGCCATCGGTTTGTTTCGCATCCTGCAGGAGGCGCTGACCAACGTCATCCGCCATGCCCAGGCGCATACTGTCGAGGTACGGCTGACGCTGGAGGCCGGCATGCTGTGCCTGAGCATCGTTGATGATGGTTGCGGTTTTGTCGCGCCCAGCGGGCGACCCAGCTCCTTCGGTTTGGTCGGCATGCGTGAGCGGGTGCTGATGCTCGGCGGCAGTTTGCAACTGGACAGCCGACTGGGCGAGGGCACCAGCCTGAGTGTGCACATCCCCCTGCAATAAGCTTGGAATAAGACTTTGGCCTGAGGAGGCAGCGGCGTGATTCGAGTATTGGTGGCAGAAGATCACACCATCGTCCGCGAGGGCATCAAGCAACTGATCGGCCTGGCCAAAGACCTGCAAGTGGTCGGTGAGGCCAGTAATGGCGAGCAGTTGCTGGAGACCTTGCGCCAAGTGCCCTGCGATGTGGTGTTGTTGGACATCTCGATGCCCGGAGTAAATGGCTTGGAGGCGATTCCACGGATTCGCGCCCTGAGCAATCCTCCGGCGATTCTGGTGTTGTCCATGCACGACGAGGCGCAAATGGCCGCCCGCGCCCTGAAGATTGGCGCCGCCGGTTACGCCACCAAAGACAGCGATCCGGCCCTGCTGTTGACGGCGATTCGCAAGGTCGCCGGCGGTGGCCGTTATATCGACCCGGACCTGGCCGACCGGATGGTCTTCGAGGTCGGCCTGACCGATTCGCGGCCCGCCCATGCCCTGCTGTCGGAGCGCGAGTTCTCGGTGTTCGAGCGGCTGGTGCAAGGCGCCAGCGTCAATGAGATTGCCCAGCAATTGGCCCTCAGCAACAAAACCATCAGCACCCACAAGGCGCGACTGATGCAGAAGATGAATGCCAACTCGATGGCCGATCTGATGCGCTACGCCATGGAGCACAAGCTGCTTTGATCTGCGTTGCAGCAACTGCACCCCTGTGCGCCGCTGGGTAGGATGGGTATCGCTGCGCTCAACCCATCCTACGGTTCCCCCGAGTATGCCGTCCGGCGCTGCTCTCGCTCCATCGATCTTGTAGGGCAATCCCTACAGGCAGTCGTCCGTTGTGCTTATAACAATCTCTCCTCACCGCCGATTTGCCCTGCGGGTCTGTCGTTCTAGTCTTACTCCACGACAGACAACAACATAAAAGGTGCGGTGATGCTCGAGACGCAAGCGAACGATGTGCTGGTCAGCTTTCGTGGCGTACAAAAGAGCTACGACGGCGAGAACTTGATCGTCAAAGACCTCAACGTGGAGATTCGCAAAGGCGAATTTCTCACCCTGTTGGGGCCGTCCGGCTCGGGCAAAACCACCAGCCTGATGATGCTGGCCGGCTTCGAAACCCCTACCGCTGGCGAGATTCTGCTGGCCGGCCGCTCGATTAATAACGTGCCGCCGCACGAGCGCGACATCGGCATGGTATTTCAGAACTACGCGCTGTTCCCGCACATGACCGTCTCGGAAAACCTGGCGTTTCCGCTGACCGTGCGCGGCATGAACAAGACCGACTGCAGCGAGCGGGTCAAACGCGCGCTGTCGATGGTGCAGCTGGATAAATTCCGCAACCGCTACCCCGGCCAACTGTCCGGTGGCCAGCAACAGCGGGTGGCCCTGGCCCGAGCGCTGGTGTTCGAGCCGCAGTTGGTGCTGATGGATGAGCCCCTCGGCGCCCTGGACAAACAGCTGCGCGAGCATATGCAGATGGAGATCAAGCACCTGCACAAGCGCCTCGGCGTGACCGTGGTTTACGTGACTCACGATCAGGGTGAAGCCCTGACCATGTCGGATCGGGTGGCGGTGTTTCACCAGGGTGAAATCCAGCAAATCGCCCCGCCGCGCACCCTCTATGAAGAACCGAAAAACACCTTCGTGGCCAACTTTATCGGCGAAAACAACCGCATCAATGGCCGCCTGCACAGCCGTGATGGCGAGCGTTGCGTGGTCGAGCTGGGGCGTGGCGAAAAAGTCGAGGCGCTGGCGGTGAATGTCGGTCAACTCGGCGAGCCGGTGACCCTGTCGATTCGCCCCGAGCGCATCCGCTTGAACGCTGCCAGCGAAACCTGCGCCAACCGCTTCAGCGGCCGCGTCGAGGAATTTATCTATCTAGGCGACCACGTACGTGTGCGTCTAGAGGTGTGTGGCAAGGCCGACTTCTTCGTCAAACAACCGATCGCCGAGCTCGACCCGGCCCTCGCGGTGGGTGACGTGGTGCCGCTCGGCTGGCAGGTCGAACACGTACGCGCGCTGGACCCCTTACTGGAAGCTGTTTGATCGCATTTCTATCAACCTGCACTGTGGAGACAACAACAATGAATAACTCTCTCAAACTCAGCGCCATGGCCCTCGGACTCGCCTTTGCGCTGCCCAGCTTGGCCGCCGATCTAACCGTGGTGTCCTTTGGTGGTGCCAACAAGAACGCCCAGGTCAAAGGCTTTTATGCGCCTTGGGAAGCCGCCGGCAACGGCAAGATCCTGGCCGGCGAATACAACGGCGAGATGGCCAAGGTCAAAGCCATGGTCGACACCCAGAGTGTGTCCTGGAACCTGGTGGAAGTGGAGTCGCCAGAGCTGTCCCGTGGCTGCGATGAGGGTCTGTTTGAAAGCCTCGATCCGGCCCAGTTCGGTAATCCCGATGACTTTATTCCCGGCGCTATCCAGCCCTGTGGTGTGGGTTTCTTCGTCTGGTCGACGGTACTGGCGTACAACGCCGACAAGCTGAAAAGCGCACCCGCCGGCTGGGCGGATTTCTGGGATACCGAGAAATTCCCCGGCAAACGTGGCCTGCGCAAAGGCGCTAAGTACACCCTGGAATTTGCCCTGATGGCCGATGGCGTGGCACCCAAAGAGGTCTACAAGGTGCTGGCGACCCCGGCCGGGGTCGATCGCGCCTTCAAGAAACTCGATCAGTTGAAACCGAGCATCCAGTGGTGGGAAGCCGGCGCGCAGCCGCCGCAGTATCTGGTCTCCGGTGATGTGGTGATGAGCTCGGCGTACAACGGCCGGATCGCCGCCGTGCAGAAAGAAAGCAATTTGAAAGTGGTGTGGAACGGCGGCATCTACGACTTCGACTCTTGGGCCATCCCTAAGGGCGCCAAGGATCTGGCAGCGGCGCAGAAATTCATCGCCTTCTCGGTGCAGCCGCAGCAGCAAAAGGGCTACTCGGAAAACATCGCCTACGGCCCGGCCAACAAACTGGCGGTGCCGCTGCTGAATAAAGAGGTGCTGAAAGACATGCCGACCACCCCGGAAAACATCGCCAATCAAGTGGCCATGGACGTGACCTTCTGGGCCGATTATGGCGAGCAGCTGGAGCAGCGTTTCAACGCCTGGGCCGCCAAGTAGGAAGGGCTGAGCGCAGCGATACCCATGCTGGTCGGTTGCTGGGTATCGCAAGCTCAACCCATCCTACGGTGCTTTTTTGGCCGCGTCCGCGCGGTCTTTTTTCTGGAGTTTATGATGGCCTACGCAGAGTCCTTGAGCGTGCCCGCCGGTCCCAGTCTGAAACAACGACTGGCGCGAGCCGAGCGGATGAATCGCTGGAAAGCCCAGGCGCTGATTCTGCCGCTGGTGCTGTTTTTATTACTGATTTTCCTGCTGCCGATTGTCGCCCTGCTGTTCAAAAGCGTCGGCAACCCGGAAGTACTCGGCTCCATGCCGCGCACCGTCGAGGCGATTGCCAGCTGGGATGGCAAGGCGCTGCCCGGTGAGCCGGTGTACCAGGCGCTGAGCCTGGACCTGGTTGATGCCCGTAAAAATCAGAGCCTGGGTGATCTGTCCAAGCGGCTGAATATGGAGCTGGCCGGTTATCGCAGCTTGCTAATGAAAACCTCGCGGGCGCTGCCGCTCAAGAGCGAGCCGGGGTCTTACAAAACGGCCCTAGAAGGCCTGGATGAGCGCTGGGGCGACCCGGCTTACTGGCAGGTGATCCGCCGCAACACCAACAGCGTCACACCGTTTTACCTGCTGGCGGCCCTCGACCATAGAATCGACGACCTCGGTGAGTTGGCGTCGGCTACCCCGGATCAGGCGATCTATATCGACATCTTCGCCCGCACCTTCTGGATGGGCCTGGTGATTACCGCCATCTGTCTGGTGCTGGCCTATCCGCTGGCTTATCTGCTGGCCAACCTGCCGTCGCGGCAGAGCAACCTGCTGATGATTCTGGTGCTGTTGCCGTTCTGGACCTCGATTCTGGTGCGGGTGGCGGCCTGGATAGTGCTGTTGCAATCGGGTGGTTTGATCAACGGCGCGCTGCTCAAACTGGGGCTGATCGACCAGCCGCTGGAGTTGGTGTTCAACCGCACCGGGGTGTACATCTCGATGGTGCACATCATGCTGCCCTTTATGATTTTGCCGATCTACAGCGTGATGAAAGGCATCTCGCCGACCTATATGCGCGCGGCAATTTCCCTCGGTTGCCATCCGTTCGCCAGTTTCTGGCGGGTGTACTTTCCGCAGACCATGGCCGGTGTCGGCGCCGGTTGCTTGCTGGTGTTTATCCTGGCGATTGGTTACTACATCACCCCGGCGCTGCTCGGCAGCCCGAGCGATCAGATGGTCAGCTACTTCGTCGCCTTCTACACCAACACCAGCATCAACTGGGGTATGGCCACGGCGCTTGGCGGCCTGCTGCTGTTCGCCACGCTGGTGCTCTATGTGGTTTACAGCTGGCTGGTGGGCGCCAACCGCCTGCGTCTGAGCTAAGGAGCAAATACTGATGCTAAGTCCCTATATGTCGCCGGTAGAGAAACTCTGGTTCTACACATTGCGTGGCCTCTGCGGTCTGGTGCTGCTGTTTCTGATCTTGCCGGTGTTGGTGATCATTCCCTTGTCGTTCAATTCCGGCAGTTTTCTGGTCTATCCGCTGCAAGGCTTTTCCCTGCAGTGGTACCAGGATCTGTTCGGCTCCGCCGACTGGATGCGCTCGCTGAAAAACAGCCTGATCGTCGCCCCGGCGGCCACGGTGCTGGCCATGGTGTTTGGCACCCTGGCGGCGATTGGCCTGACCCGCGGCGAGTTTCGCGGCAAGGCGTTGGTGATGAGTCTGGTGATCTCGCCGATGGTGGTGCCGGTGGTGATTGTCGGGGTGGCCAGCTACCTGTTCTTCGCCCCGTTGGGCTTGGGCAATAGCTACCTGTCGCTGATTCTGGTGCACGCGGTGCTCGGCGTGCCGTTTGTGATCATCACGGTGTCGGCGACCTTGCAGGGCTTTAACCAGAACCTGGTGCGCGCCGCCGCCAGCCTCGGTGCCTCGCCACTGACGGCGTTCTTTCGGATCACCCTGCCGTTGATTGCGCCTGGTGTAATCAGTGGTGCCTTGTTCGCCTTTGCCACCTCCTTCGATGAAGTGGTGGTGACCCTGTTTCTCGCCGGCCCTGAGCAAACCACCTTGCCCCGGCAGATGTTCAGCGGCATCCGCGAGAACCTCAGCCCGACCATCGCCGCCGCCGCGACCCTGCTGATCGGCTTCTCCATCGTCCTGCTGCTGACCCTGGAATGGTTGCGCGGGCGCAGCGAGAAACTGCGTACCGCGGCCAATCAGGGCTGAGTTTGCCGGCGGGTAGATCACACGGGTCTACCCGGCACTGACACAAGACAACCGCGCGGGCGGGTGACTCAGGCTACAATGCGCACCATCGTGATTTTGTCATCTAGGTGCGCCATGCAGCCGTTCGCCATTGCTCCGTCGATTCTTTCCGCAGACTTCGCCCGCCTCGGCGCCGAAGTCGACAACGTGCTGGCGGCTGGCGCCGACATCGTGCACTTCGATGTGATGGATAACCACTACGTGCCCAACCTGACCATCGGCCCGATGGTCTGCACGGCGCTGCGCAAATACGGCATCACCGCACCTATCGACGTGCACCTGATGGTCTCGCCGGTCGATCGCATCATCGGCGACTTTATCGAAGCCGGCGCCACGTACATCACCTTCCACCCAGAAGCGTCCGGGCATATCGACCGCTCCTTGCAACTGATCCGCGATGGCGGCTGCAAGGCCGGCTTGGTGTTCAATCCGGCCACCTCGCTTTCGAGCCTCAAGTACGTGATGGACAAGGTCGACATGATCTTGTTAATGAGCGTTAACCCAGGCTTTGGCGGACAGAAATTTATCCCCGGTACCTTGGATAAATTGCGTGAAGCCCGCGCCTTGATCGAGGCCTCGGGGCGCGAGATTCGCCTGGAAGTGGATGGCGGGGTGACGGTGCAGAATATTCGCGAAATCGCCGCCGCCGGCGCCGACACCTTTGTCGCCGGTTCGGCGATCTTCAATAGCCCGGACTACCACGCGGTGATTGCGCAGATGCGCAGCGAACTAGCGCTCGCCCGCGGATGAGTAGCATGCAGGGCGGTTTTGCCCAGCTGTTGCCCGGACGTTTACCCAGCCTGGTGATGTTTGATCTGGATGGCACACTGATCGACTCGGTGCCGGACCTGGCCGCCGCTGTTGACCAAATGCTGCTGGCGCGTGGCTTGCCGGCTGCTGGTAGCGAGCGGGTGCGCAACTGGGTCGGCAACGGCGCGCGGGTCTTGGTGCGCCGCGCCCTGGCCGGTGACCTGCAGCATGCGGCGGTCAGCGAGGCGGATGCCGAGCCTGCGCTGGAACTGTTTTTACAGCTGTATGCCGATAACCACAGCCTGACGGTGCTCTACCCCGGCGTACGCGAAACCCTCAAGTGGCTCAAGCAGCAAGGCGTCGAGATGGCGCTGATCACCAACAAGCCGGAGCGCTTTGTCGCCCCCTTGCTGGATCAGTTGCGCATCGGCCGCTACTTTCGCTGGATCATTGGCGGCGATACCTTGCCGCAGCAGAAACCCGATCCGGCGGCCCTGCTGCAAGTGCTGCAACTGGCCGAAGTACCGGCCAGCGAAGCGCTGTTTGTCGGCGACTCATGCAGCGATGTGCAAGCCGCCAAGGCCGCCGGAATACTCTGCGTGGCCATGAGCTATGGCTATAACCACGGCCGGCCGATTTGCGAGGAGTCGCCAGCGCTGGTGCTCGACGACTTACGTCACCTGCTGCCGGCGGATGCCTCGGGTTGCGCCGCCTCAGCCGCTGCGCTACCGTTGCCGGGCGTTAGTCCATCCCCCCGCCGAAGAGATCAGATCGTGGTGGTTACCAGTAAACAGGGCTTTATAAAATCAGGGTTAGTCAAGTCTGGGATGCACATCCTCAAGGCTTTGGCCCGCTGGCGTTGGCGCGCCTGATTTAAGTCTGACCACGTTTACTCATTTGCTCAAAACCTAATTTAATATCGTTGCGAGCGCAGGTTAGGCAAGGCGAAATCAGGCGAGGACGCGGAGTTTACGAGTTGTAAATGAGCAGTCCGAGCCTGGTTTCAACGCCGCATAACCAAGCGCAGCAGATATTAGATAGGTTTTTACCTCAAGCCACGAGGCTGAATTATGACCCGCGAAGAATTCCTGCAGTTAGCCGCTGGCGGCTATAACCGCATACCTGTGGCCTTGGAAACCCTGGCCGATTTCGATACTCCGCTGTCGCTGTATTTAAAGCTGGCCGACGCGCCCTACACCTACTTATTGGAGTCGGTACAGGGCGGCGAGAAATGGGGCCGTTATTCGATCATCGGCCTGCCGTGCCGCACCGTGCTGCGCGCCTACGAGCACAGCGTGACGGTCAGCATTGATGATGTGGTGGTGGAGTCCCATGAATGTGAAGACCCGCTGGCCTTTGTCGAAGCCTTCAAAGAGCGTTATCAGGTGGCGCCGGTTGCCGGTTTACCGCGCTTCAATGGCGGCCTGGTCGGCTACTTCGGCTACGACTGCGTGCGTTACGTCGAGAAGAAATTGGCCAAGTGCCCCAATCCCGACCCGCTGGGTAATCCGGACATTCTGTTGATGGTCTCGGACGCCGTGGTGGTGTTCGACAACCTCGCCGGCAAGCTGCACGCCATCGTCCTGGCCGACCCCCGCGAGGCAGATGCCTATGAGTCGGCCCAGGCACGTCTGAATGAGTTGCTGGAACAACTGCGCCAGCCAATCACCCCGCGCCAGGGTCTGGATTTGTCGGCCTTGACCGATGCCCCGGAGCCGCTGTTTCGCTCCAGCTTTAGCCGCGAAGATTACGAGCGTGCGGTCGATACCGTGAAGGAGTACATCCTAGCCGGCGACTGCATGCAGGTGGTGCCATCGCAGCGCATGAGCATCGACTTTGCCGCAGCGCCTATCGATCTGTACCGGGCGCTGCGTTGCTTTAATCCAACGCCCTATATGTATTTTTTCAACTTCGGCGACTTCCATGTGGTCGGCTCCTCCCCCGAGGTGCTGGTGCGGGTCGAAGATGGTCTGGTGACGGTACGGCCGATTGCCGGCACCCGCCCGCGCGGCGCCACCGAGGAGGCCGATCTGGCGCTGGAGCAAGACCTGCTCTCGGATGCCAAGGAGATCGCCGAGCACCTGATGCTGATCGACCTGGGTCGCAACGATGCCGGCCGGGTGTCGGAGACCGGCTCGGTGAAAGTCACCGAAAAAATGGTGATAGAGCGCTATTCCAACGTCATGCACATCGTCTCCAACGTCAACGGCCAGCTGAAGAAAGGCCTCAACGCCATGGATGCGTTACGCGCCATTTTGCCGGCCGGCACCTTGTCGGGCGCGCCGAAGATTCGCGCCATGCAAATCATCGACGAGCTGGAGCCGGTCAAGCGCGGCATCTACGGCGGCGCGGTCGGTTACCTGGCCTGGAACGGCAATATGGACACCGCCATCGCGATTCGCACCGCAGTGATCAAAAACGGTGAGCTGCACGTGCAGGCCGGTGGCGGCATAGTCGCCGACTCGGTGCCGGCGCTGGAGTGGGAAGAAACCCTGAACAAGCGTCGGGCGATGTTTCGCGCGGTCGCCTTGGCCGAGCAAACCCACAAGAACCGTGGCTAGTCACCCCAACGGGTTCGCGCCGGTGTGGCGCCAACCCGCTTAGGTATTTGCTCAGACCGATGCTCGCGGGCATGGGTTTAGCGCTTTAATTTTCGCTGTCTCTGTTGTTGGAACCTCTGTATGCCTGCTGCCATAACTCCTTCTGCCTTGGCGGTGTTGCCGGAGAACTACAAAGCGCTGCTGTATGTGCTGGCGCTGTCTTTCCCAGGGCAGAGCAAAACCGCCTTGGTCCGCCAGCTGCGCGACATGGGCGCCCGCGTTTCGGCCACCCGCGCCTTTGACGCCGCCGCCTTGAGCGAGATTCTCGAGCCTTTGCAGCGCCTCGAGTGGCTTAGCCATAGCGGCGGTACTGGTCAGCCGATTTGCCTGCTGCCAGGGCGACGCAATCTGGTGCTGCAGCAACTCAGTAGCGACGCCAGCAAGAGCCAGTGGCTGGAGATTCTGCGTGGCAGTCTGGTCGCGCCGCGCACCGCCTGGGATGCGCCGACCAAAGAGTTCCAGTTGCAGAGCCTGTGGCTGGCGCTGCTGCAGGGGCAGGCCTTTGATTTGCAGCAGTGCCTGGACCGCCTGGAAGACTGGCAGGTTGAATCGCCCGCCGAGCAATTGCTCGCCGATGAGGCCGGTAAACAAGTGTTTGCCAGCCTGTTCCCGGCGGTGCAATGCTTGCTACTGGAAGACTATCTACAGCAACTGAACCAGCACTTGCAGCCGGCCGATGAGGCCTATCGGCTCGGCCTGGTACTGCTGGCGCGTAATCCTGAGCATACCGATCTGGCCCTGCAACTGTTGCAGCAAGCACTCTGGCGGGGCGACTGGCCGCAGTTTGCCGCGCTGGGTAACAGTGCCCTGGCCACCATGCAGCAGTTTATCGCGGCGGTGCTCGGCGGCAGTTACGCGCCGGCCCTGGCGGCGCTGCATGAGTGGACGGCGTCGATCAAACGGCAGAGTAAGAAACGCAAGCTGGACCTGCCGCCGGTGCTCAATGGCTTCTACTGTTTGGCCCTGCTGGCCAGTGCCGACCCGCAGTCTTACCCGACCCTTAAACAAGCGGTGAGCCTTGGTGTTCGTGAGCACTATGGTCGTGGCTATCCGGCCTTGCTGCTGCTGGTCGAGCAATTGCTCGGCAGCAGCAAAGGGCTGACCCAGGACTTTGTCGGCCATATCGCCTTCAATGGTTTCGATGGTCTGCTGCTGGCGCTAGCGCTGTACTGGGCGGATGCCGAGGTGGTGCGTCGTCCCGTTTGGCGACTGCAGTTAGAGGCCTTTGCCGGGCAATTGGAGAGCGACGGTTATCAGTGGTTGGCCGTCGAGGTGGAGGCCTTGCTGGCCCAGCAGTTCGGCCTGGCGTGGCAGCCGCCGGCCTGGTACCGCGACAAGGGCCTACAGCCTTTGGTCAGTCTCTACCAGCGCCAAGAAGCTTGGCAACATGCACTGGCTGCGCTGACCCTGCTGAAGCCGGGCAAGCGCGCAGCCACTGCCAGCGCCACGCCAAACAGCAGTCGCCTGGCGTGGCTGGTCAGCGCCAATGGCTATTCCACCCATGTCGAGCCGCGCGAGCAAAAGCTCAGCGTCAAGGGCCAGTGGAGCAAGGGCCGGGTGGTGGCACTCAAGCGCTTGCTGGAGGAGGGCGACAGCCTGGACTTCTTGCTCGAGCAAGATCAGCAAGCCATCCGCATGATTCAGTCCAGCGCCGATCATTACGGCGGCGTGCGTTACGAGCTGCCGGCGGAGCTGGCCTTGCCGCGCCTGATCGGCCATCCGGCGCTGTTTTGGGCCGATGCGCCCGAGGTGCGGATTGATCTGGCTCTGGGCCACGCCAGCTTGCAGCTGAAATCCGAGGCCGAGCAGATCCATATCAAGCTCGAACCCCGCGAGCTGCACAATCACAGCACGCTGCTGCTCTATAAAGAAACCCCGACACGGCTGCTGGCCTATCCGATCAGTCGCGAGCTGCGGCAGATTATCGACATCATCGGCCACGGCCTGAGCGTGCCCCAGGCCGGCAAGGCGCAGCTGATCGAGGCAATCAGCGCCATAGCGCCGCTGTTGCCGATTCATTCCGACCTGCCCGAATTAGCCAGTCACCTCGATTGCGTGGTGGCCGACCCCATGCTGTATGCGCATTTATTGCCGTTGCAGGGCGGCCTGCGCTTGCAGTTGCTGGTGCGCCCGCTGGCCCACAGCAGCTGGTTTAAACCGGGCGTTGGCCTGGCTAATGTGCTCGGCGAGCAAGACGGCAAGGCCCTGCAAGCCAGTCGCGATCTGGACGCCGAAGCCGCCACCCTAGAGTGGGTGCTGCAGGCCTGCCCGGCGCTGGCCCAGGCCGACAGCGACGGCCAGGAGTGGCAGCTGGAAGACCCGCAAGATGCCTTACAGGTGCTCAGTGAGCTGCAACTGCTGGATGGCGAGCGGCTGCAATGCGTGTGGCCGGAAGGCGAGCGGATGCGCATCAAGGCGCGGCCGGGCATGGGCCAGCTCAAGCTGGGCTTGAAGCAGCAAGGTGACTGGTTTGTGCTGGCCGGCGAAGTGCAGCTCGACGATGGCCGGGTATTGCACCTGCGCCAGTTGCTCGAGCTGCTGAAAACCAACAAGGGCCGCTTCCTTAAATTGGGCGAGCAAGACTGGCTGGCGCTCAGCAGCAGCTTGCGCAAACACCTGGATGAACTGGCGCACCTGGCCGACCGCGTCGGCGATGACGGCCTGCGTTTGAATCTGCTCACCGCGCCCTTGCTGGCCGGCTTGGCCCAGGAGGCCGGCGAGTTTCAGGCCGACGCCAGCTGGCAGGCGCATCTGGACAAGCTCGAGTCGCTGAAGAATTTTCAACCGCAATTGCCCAGCACCCTGCAAGCCGAATTGCGTGACTACCAGCGCGAAGGCTTCGACTGGCTGGCGCGCCTGGCCGAGTGGGGCGTCGGCGCCTGCCTGGCGGACGACATGGGCCTGGGCAAAACCGTGCAGGCCTTGGCCTTGATGCTGCTGCGCGCCCCCCGTGGGCCGCAACTGGTCATCGCGCCGACCTCGGTGGCGATTAACTGGCTGTCCGAGGCCGCGCGTTTTGCCCCGACCTTAAAAGTGCATAACTATCAGCAGACCCGCAGCCTGGAAGGGCTTGGCCCGCTGGATTTGGTGGTGGCCAGCTACGGCCTGCTGCAGCAAGACGATCAGGCCTTTGCCGCCCAGCACTGGACCAGCGTGGTGCTGGATGAGGCCCAGGCGATCAAGAACGCCAGCAGCAAACGCTCGCAAGCGGCGATGTGCTTGCAGGCGGACTTCAAGCTGATCGCCACCGGCACGCCGCTGGAGAATCACCTGGGTGAGCTGTGGAATCTGTTTCGCTTTATCAATCCGGGCTTGCTCGGCAGCCAGGAGCGTTTTGCCGAACGCTTCAGCACGCCGATCGAACGCGGCGAGCAGTCGGCCCGCAAGGCCCTGAAGGCGCTGATCCAGCCGTTTATTTTGCGCCGGCTGAAGAGCCAGGTGCTCGATGAGTTGCCACCGCGCACCGAGATTACCTACAAGGTGCCGCTGTCTGCCGAAGAGGCGCACTACTACGAGGCGCTGCGCCAACAAGCCTTGCAGTCGTTGGTAAATGCCCCGCAAGGGCAGAACAAATCCTTGCAGGTGCTGGCGGAAATTACCCGGTTGCGGCGCTTTTGCTGTCACCCCAATCTGGTCATGCCCGGCGCCGGGCTGGCCGGTAGCAAGCTGGCGGCCTTCGCCGAAATAGTCGCGGAGCTGCTGGAGAACCGCCACAAGGCGCTGGTGTTCAGTCAGTTCGTTGACCACCTGAGCATCGTGCGTAAGTGGTTGGATGAGCAGGGCATCCACTATCAGTATCTGGACGGCGCCACCTCGCCAAAAGACCGCAAGACGCGGATGGATGCCTTTCAGGCCGGTACTGGTGATATTTTCCTGATCAGCCTGAAAGCCGGCGGCACCGGACTGAACCTGACCGCCGCCGACTATGTGATCCACCTCGACCCCTGGTGGAACCCGGCGGTGGAAGACCAAGCCAGCGACCGTGCCCATCGCATGGGCCAGCTGCGTCCGGTGACCATTTACCGGCTGGTGACCGAACACACCATCGAGGAGCAGATTGTTGCCCTGCACGCGAAAAAACGCGCCCTGGCCGACAGCCTGCTGGATGGCGGTGAACTCAGCGCCAAGCTGGACGCCGATGCGTTGCTGAACCTGCTCAAGGGCGACTACCAAGAGGATGCCGAGTGATTCGCCGCCGCGTGTGGTGTGCGGAGAATGGCGCCGCACTGGCCTGGCTGCGGGGCGATCAAGATTGCGCCGCAGCCCGCGCCTGGGCTACTGTGAGCGGATTGCTAGACGAGAAAATTCCAGTGAAAACCAGCAGCACCCTCCTCATGCGCCTGATCAAAGGCCACGCCTGCTGGCGTTGGCGGACTTGATCTTTGTGCGAGCGACCACGGCGTCGCCCGCGACAAGTTACAGCTGTTCCTGCTCGCCAAAGGCCCGCTCAAACAGGGCCATTTCGCCAGGTGTCAGCCGCAGGCTTTAACTACACGCGCACTAGGCGCACAAGGTTGGTTTTTAACATGCTGCTAATGATCGATAACTACGACTCCTTTACCTACAACGTGGTGCAGTACCTGGCCGAATTGGGCGCCGAGGTCAAAGTCATCCGCAACGATGAGCTGACTCTGGCCGAGATCGAAGCACTCAACCCCGAACGCATCGTGGTCTCCCCTGGCCCCTGCACACCCACCGAAGCCGGCGTATCCCTGGCGGTGATCGGCCACTTTGCCGGCAAGCTGCCGATTCTCGGCGTGTGCCTGGGCCATCAGAGCATCGGCCAGGCCTTTGGCGGCGAGGTGGTACGCGCCCGCCAGGTGATGCACGGCAAGATCAGTCCGGTATTCCACGCGGGCCTGGGCGTGTTCGCCGGCCTCAATCAGCCGCTGACGGTCACCCGCTATCACTCCTTGGTGGTCAAGCGCGAGACCTTGCCCGATTGCCTGGAAGTGACCGGCTGGACCCAACTGGAAGACGGCTCGGTCGATGAGATCATGGGCCTGCGGCACAAGACCCTGAATGTCGAAGGCGTGCAGTTTCACCCAGAATCGATTTTGACTGAGCAGGGCCATGAGCTGTTTGCCAATTTCCTCAAGCAGAGCGGCGGTGTGCGCGGATGAATATCAAACAAGCCCTCAATCGAATCGTCGCCCAGCTCGACCTGTCCACCGAAGAGATGCAGGACGTGATGCGCGAAATCATGACCGGCCAATGCAGCGAGGCGCAGATCGGCGCCTTTCTGATGGGCATGCGCATGAAGAGCGAGAGCATCGACGAGATAGTCGGTGCCGTCTCGGTGATGCGCGAGCTGGCCAGCCAGGTCGAGTTGCCCAGCCTGGATAACGTGGTCGATGTGGTCGGCACCGGCGGCGATGGCGCCAATATCTTTAACGTCTCCACCGCCGCCGCTTTTGTGGTGGCGGCGGCCGGCGGCAAGGTGGCCAAACATGGCAACCGGGCGGTATCGGGCAATAGCGGCAGCGCCGACTTGCTCGAGGCCGCCGGGATTTATCTGCAGCTGACTCCGGTGCAGGTGGCGCGTTGCATCGACACAGTCGGGGTCGGTTTTATGTTCGCCCAGGTGCACCACCAGGCGATGAAATACGCCGCCGGGCCACGGCGTGATTTGGGCCTGCGGACCATTTTCAATATGCTCGGGCCGCTGACCAATCCGGCCGGCGTGCGTCATCAGGTGGTCGGCGTATTCAGCCAGGCCCTGTGCCGGCCGCTGGCCGAGGTGCTCAAGCGGCTGGGCAGCAAGCATGTGTTGGTGGTGCATTCGCGCGATGGCCTGGACGAGTTCAGCCTGGCCGCCGCCACCCATGTGGCCGAATTGAAAGACGGTGAGATCACCGAGTACGAGGTGCGCCCGGAAGACTTCGGCCTCAGCAGTCAAACCCTGCTGGGGCTGGAAGTCGACGGCCCGCAAGCCTCCCTGGCGTTGATTCGCGATGCCCTGGGGCGGCGCAAAACCGACATTGGCCGCAAAGCCGGCGACCTGATAGTGCTGAATGCCGGCGCCGCACTCTACGCCGCCGACCTGGCCGATAGCCTGGCCGCTGGCGTAGCGCTGGCCCATGACGCGCTGCACACCGGCCTGGCGTTGGAGAAAATCGACGAGTTGGCATCCTTTACTGCGGTATTCCGGCTGGAGAATCAAGCGTGAGCCTGCCCACTATTTTGGAACAAATCCTCGCCCGCAAAGTCGAGGAGGTGGCCGCGCGTCGCGCCTTGGTCAGCATGTCTGCGCTGGAGCAATTGGCCCGTGACGCGGATGCACCGCGCGGTTTTGCCAATGCCTTGCAGGAACGGGTAAAGCGTAAGGAAGCGGCGGTGATCGCCGAAATTAAAAAAGCCTCGCCGAGCAAAGGCGTGCTGCGCGAGGATTTCAATCCGGCCGAACTGGCCGCCAGTTACCAGCGTGGCGGCGCCGCTTGTTTGTCGGTGCTGACCGATATCGACTTCTTTCAGGGTGCCGACGCCTACCTGCAGCAAGCCCGTGCGGCCTGCAGCCTGCCGGTGATTCGCAAAGACTTTATGATCGACCCTTACCAGATAGTCGAGGCCCGTGCCCTGGGCGCCGACTGCGTGCTGCTGATTGTCTCGGCCTTGGCGGACACGCAAATGGCCGAGCTGGCCAGCGTGGCCAAAGACGTCGGCCTCGATGTGTTGGTTGAAGTGCACGATGGCGATGAGCTGGAGCGGGCGCTGCAGACCCTGGATACGCCGCTGATTGGCATCAATAACCGCAACTTGCATAACTTCGAAGTCAGCCTGGATGTCACCCTCGATTTACTGCCGAAAATCCCCCGTGATCGCCTGGTGATCACCGAGAGCGGCATCCTCAATCGCGCCGATGTCGAACTGATGCAGATCAGCGAGGTGCATGCCTTCCTGGTCGGCGAGGCGTTTATGCGCGCACAAGATCCGGGCGCCGAGTTGCAGCGTTTGTTTTTCCCCGGTACTGCGCCGGTGCAACTGGGTGCCGATCCGGACTGAGTAAATGCTGCGCATAAAAAAACCGGCTCGCGCCGGTTTTTTTAGATCTGGTGCATTCAGCGGGTGCCGAATACCACCATGGTTTTGCCTTTGACGTTGACCAGGCCCTGCTCTTGCAGAACCTTGAGCACGCGGCCAACCATCTCCCGCGAGCAGCCAACGATACGGCCGATTTCCTGGCGGGTAATTTTGATCTGCATGCCGTCTGGGTGGGTCATGGCATCTGGCTGCTTGCACAGGTCGAGCAGGGTGCGGGCAACGCGGCCGGTGACATCCAGAAAGGCCAGGTCGCCAACTTTACGAGTGGTGTTGCGCAGGCGCTCGGCCATCTGGCTGCCGAGGGCAATCAGCATTTCCGGGTCTTGCACGGTGAGTTCGCGGAACTTGGTGTAACTCAGTTCTGCCACTTCGCACTCGGTTTTGGCCCGCACCCAAGCGCTGCGTTCTTTCTCGCTGCCTTCTTTTTCGAACAGGCCCATCTCACCGAAGAAATCGCCGGCATTGAGGTAGGCGATGATCATCTCACGACCGTCATCATCCTCAATCAGGATGGTGACCGAACCTTTAATAATGAAGAACAGCGTCTCGCACCGATCACCGGCATAGATGATGGTGCTTTTGGCGGTGTAACGACGACGGTGGGCATGCGCGAGCAGCTTGTCGAAATTCTTTATTTTCGGTGTAAGAGTGATAGCGACCATGCACGAATCTCGAAAAGAACAGATAAGTCTCTGTTAAACAGACATTTTCTTATTAGTCATGCGGCAAGTGTGCCAGTTATCCGGCGCCAGCTTAACAGAGCCTTAATAGTTGGCGGTGATTTTGCGACGGAGCTAACAGCTAAGAGTAATTGATTTCGTCAAATGCGTCGCAATGGGGGGGGGAATACCCTGTGTTAAGCTTGCCGCGGATTTTTTTACCGGAGACTTGGCAATGAAAGCACGCATTCAATGGGCCGGTGAGGCTCTGTTTCTTGGCGAGTCGGGCAGTGGCCATGTCGTGGTCATGGACGGTCCACCCGAGGCCGGTGGTCGTAACCTCGGCGTGCGGCCGATGGAGATGCTGCTGATCGGCTTGGGCGGCTGCAGCAATTTTGATGTGGTCAGCATCTTGAAAAAATCGCGCCAGGCGGTGGAGAGCTGTGAGGCTTTTGTTGAGGCCGAGCGCGCCGATGAAGACCCAAAAGTCTTCACCAAGATTCATCTGCACTTTGTGGTCAAAGGTCGCGGTTTGAAAGAAGCTCAGGTTAAACGGGCGGTGGAGCTGTCGGCCGAGAAGTACTGCTCGGCGTCGATCATGCTCGGTCGCGCCGGCGTGGTCATCACTCACGACTACGAAATCATCGAGCTGGCTTAAGGTTTCGCCGCAGTTGGGCGCATGGGCTGGCGCAGGGCTGCCTGGCTCTGCATAATGCGCCCGCTTTTCAAGGCTTTGAGCCCAAGCAAGACAACCATAATCGCCATTGCGAAGAGGTGTAAACCGTCCTACGCAGAAGCGCACCGCGCCTCTGACGGGCATGCTCAATCATGTGGCAGAGCCGCATTCATATAGAGAGTTACCTACGGTGAAAAGCAAACTCAAGCTCCACGGGTTCAATAACCTGACCAAGACCTTGAGCTTCAACATCTATGACATCTGCTACGCGGAAACGCCGGAAGACCAGCAGGCCTACGTTCAGTACATCAATACTGAGTACGACGCCGAGCGGCTGACGCAGATTCTCACCGATGTTGTCGACATTATCGGCGCCAATATTCTTAACATCGCCCGCCAGGATTACGATCCTCAAGGCGCCAGCGTGACCATCCTGATTTCCGAGCAGCCGGTCACCCCGACCGATAGCCAGATCGAGGAGTCGCCGGGGCCCTTACCAGAAACCATTCTGGCGCACCTGGATAAGAGCCATATCACCGTGCACACCTACCCGGAAATTCATCCGGTGGACGGTATTGCCACGTTCCGGGTGGATATCGACGTGTCCACCTGTGGGGTGATTTCTCCGCTCAAAGCGCTGAACTACCTGATTCACCAGTTCGACTCGGACATAGTCACGGTCGACTATCGGGTGCGCGGTTTTACCCGTGACGTGGAAGGCAAGAAGCACTTTATCGACCACGAAATTAACTCGATCCAGAAGTACCTGTCGGAAGACACCCGTGCGGCCTATCAAATGACCGACGTCAACGTCTATCAGGAGAACCTGTTCCACACCAAGATGCTGCTCAAGGAATTTGAGCTGGATAACTATCTGTTTGGCGACGCCACCCAGAATCTGTCCAGCGAGCAGCGTGAGCAGGTAACGGCGCGGGTTAAGCACGAAATGCTGGAGATTTTCTACGCGCGCAATATGCCCGAGTAAGTCTGCTGGCATGAAAAAAGGGCGCTCTCTCAAGCGCCCTTTTTTCTGTCTGCGAGTTAGCGAATTCAGATCCGGTAGGTGCTCTTGGTCATCACCTTGGCCAGCAGGCTCATGCCAAACTTGACCGGCGCCGGGAAGCGAAAACCGCCGGCTTCGATGGCGCCGGCGGCGTGTTCGGCTTCGTCGCTGCGCATCTGCTCGAGAATCGCCCGGGACTTTCCGTCTTCTGCCGGCAGCTGCTGCAGGTGTTCATCCAGGTGCTTGCAGACCTGATCTTCGGTGGCCGCGACAAAACCCAGGCTGACCTTGTCGCTGATCATCCCGGCCACCGCGCCCACCCCAAAGGACAAGCCGTAGAACAGCGGATTCAATACGCTGGGATGGCTGCCCAGCTGGCGGATGCGTTGTTCGCACCAGGCCAGATGGTCGATTTCTTCCTCGGCGGCATGCTCCATGGCGCTGCGCACCTGGGGCAACTTGGCGGTCAGGGCCTGGCCTTGATACAGGCCTTGGGCGCACACCTCGCCGGTATGGTTGATGCGCATCAGCCCGGCCACATGACGTGTGGTATTGGCGTCGAGCTGGGCCTCTTGCTGGACTATGGCCGGTGACGGCCGATAGGGCTGACCGCTGAACGGCAGCAAGGTGCGCAACGCGGTGTCGGCTTGCAGCAACAGGCGATCAATTGGCGAGTAATGACGTTGGTTAGCCATGGCAGCTCCGGGGTAGTTCATCGGCCAAGTTTACTCCAAGCGTTGCTGTGGGTCTTGATCCGGGTCAGGGCAGCTCGCGCAGCACCCGCAAACCCTGGGCATAGTCTTTGACTTGCGGCTGCTTCATGTCGCGCAGGCTGCTGCGCAGATACACCGGGCCGCTGTTCCAGGCGCCACCGCGGGTGACTCGTGGGCTGTTATCGAGCAGGCCGGCGCGGCCTTGTTCGTGGCCGTCATAGGGGGCGGCAAAGGTCGAGGCGGTCCATTCCCAGACATTGCCTGCGGTGTCGTAGAGACCAAAGGCATTCGGCGCGAACTGGCCGACCAGTGCGGTTTTGCTGGCGATTTGCCTGGCGGTGCCGCAGCCACGGCAATGGGCGCGCGGTTGTTGTTCGTCGCTGTCGAGTTGCGCTCCCCACCAGTAGTAGCTTTGGCTACCGGCGCGGGCGGCATATTCCCACTCGGCCTCGGTTGGCAGGCGATAACGCTGGCCGCTGACTTTACTCAGCCATTGGCAATAGCCCTGGGCGGCAAACCAGCTGACGTTGATTACCGGGCGCTGCGCCGACAAGCCCCAGCCTTCGTTGTCGGGCATGGGTTTGCCGGTGGCGTCGGCGTACAGCTGCCAGTCGGCGAAGGTCACCTCGAAGCGGCCGAGGGCGAAGGCCTGCTGGATCTGGGTCGGGCGCGGCGGCCGTTCGTTGTCGTTACCGCGATTAAGACTGTCGCCCAGCACCAAGCTGCCGGCCGGCAAAGCGACTAACTCCGGGCCTTGCTGGTCGTTGCTCAGTGCGTCACGAAACACGCTGCCGGTCTCGATGGCGAGGGCCGGCAGGGGTAGCAGCAGCGTCAGGGCGACGCCGATCAGTGCTCGCATCAACCCGGCGGCCAGTGCATTTGGCGCTGGCCGAGCACGTGCATATGGATGTGGTAAACGGTTTGGCCGCCTTGCGGGTTGCAGTTCATCGCCACCCGGAAACCGGCTTCACAGCCTTGCTCAAGCGCCAGGCGTTGGGCGGTGAAGAGGATGTGGCCGGCCAGGGCTTTGTCGTCTTCGGTGAGGTCGTTGAGGGTGTTGATGTGTTTTTTCGGGATCACCAGAAAATGCACCGGCGCGGCCGGGCTGATGTCGTGAAAGGCGAGCACATGTTCATCTTCATACAGCTTGCGCGCGGGAATGTCCCCGGCGACGATTTTGCAGAATAGACAGTCCATGGACGGTCTCCCGGCTCGTTATTTGAGCGCCAGAGTGTAACCATGCGCGCTCGGGGCGACCAGCGTTCAGCGGCTGTGTCTCCTCCTAACCTGTTCAGCAGCCCGCTAGGCGACGCACAAGGAGTGGCAGTGATTAACGATATTCATGATTTGGGGCTGGTGCTCGACTCGCGGGTTAAGTTGGTGGTGATCGAGTCCTGGGATGAGCCGCGGGTGCTGGAAACCCTCACCAGTTTGGCGATCAAGCGCGGCCTGGGGCTCTACACCTGGGCGATTACCGAGGGCTTGCAGCGGCTCGGTTTTGCCGGCGAGCCGGGAGAGCAGAGCGAAAGTCTGGAGCCGGAGGCGGCGCTCAAGCTGATCAAGCACGACCCGCAGCCCAATCTCTATGTGCTCTGCGATTTGCATCCGTTCCTGACCGACAACCCCAAGCTGGTGCGCTTGCTGAAAGAGATCGCCCAGGCGGAAGGCCAGCATCGGCCGACCCTGGTGCTGGTCTCCCATGCGTTGAAATTACCGGCCGAAGTGCAGCGCTACGCTGCCCGTTTCAGTCTGGCCTTGCCGACCGAGGACGAGTTGCTGGCGATAGTGCGCGATGAGGCGACGCGCTGGAGTGAGCGCAATCGCGGTGCGCGGGTGCGCACCGACAACCGTACCCTGCAGCAGGTGGTGAAGAATCTGCGTGGCATGGGCCATGCTCAGGCGCGGGCCTTGGCGCGGCGGGTGATTTGCGATGACGGCGCCATCACCCAGGACGACCTGCCCAAGCTGAATAAGAGCAAGTTCCAGTTGCTCGACCTGGATGGCGTGCTGAGTTTTGAGTACGACACGGCACGGTTTGCCGAGGTCGGTGGGCTGCGTAATCTCAAGCGCTGGCTGGGTGATCGCGAGCAGGTGTTTCTGGCCGGCAAAGCCGACGATTTACCCAAGGGCGTGCTGCTGGTCGGGGTGCAGGGCGGCGGCAAGAGCCTGGCGGCCAAGGCGATTGCCGGGCTCTGGGGGTTGCCGTTGTTGCGCCTGGATTTTGCCTGTCTGTACAACAAATTCTTCGGCGAAACCGAGCGCAACTTGCGCGAAGCCTTGCAACTGGCCGAGCAGATGGCGCCCTGCGTGCTGTGGATGGATGAGATCGAAAAAGGTCTGGCCAGTGGTGAGCAGGACGGCGGCGTCAGTCAGCGGGTGCTCGGCACCTTGCTGACCTGGATGGCCGAGCGCAAGGCGCCGGTATTTATGGTGGCGACCGCCAATGCCATCGAGCGGCTGCCGCCGGAGTTAGTCCGCAAGGGTCGCTTCGATGAGCTGTTTTTTGTCGACTTACCGGATGCCGAGGTGCGCGCCGAGATTTTCCGCATTCACCTGCTGCGTCGCGAGCAGGAGCCGGGCCTGTTTGATCTGGCGCAACTGGCTGCCGTCAGTGAGGGTTTTGCCGGTGCGGAGATCGAGCAGGCGGTGGTCAGCGCCCTGTATGCCGCCCAGGCCCGTCAGCAAGCGGTCGACCAGGCCTTGTTGGTGCAGATGATCCAGGGCAGCTCGCCGCTGTCGGTGGTGATGGCCGAAGATTTGGCGCAGCTGCGTGCCTGGGCCGATGGCCGCACTGTGAGTGCGGATTGATCAGCCGGTGTGCAGCCGCTGAGTGCGGCCGGTACTCGGCGCTTTTGTAGGAGCCAGCTTCAATCGGGCGACGGGCTATGTGCCCGTTAGCTGTGCAGACAGACCGTAGGATGCGGTTGAGCGCAGCGATACCCATCACCGCGTGCGAAGTCCATCAGCTCACGTCCGCTGCTGCGTGCGGGGGATTGCAGGAGTGATTGCCGCAGGATGATCGATGGGTATCGCCAAGCTCAACCCATCCTACAGAGGCTGCGACTGGCGCAACACATAACTAGTACAGCGCCATAACCATTGGCTAGTCGGCTTTACGCCCTGAACTTGAGCGGTTGACCTTGCCGACCAGGCGCCGCACCAGGGCGCGTGGAACCAGTCGCGGCCAGTAGGCCATGAGTTTGTTGTGCCAGCCGGGGATGATGATGGCGCGGTTTTTCTCCAGCGCCTGTACCGTCAGCAGCGCCACTTCTTCGCAGCTCATCATCAGCGAGCTGCTCTCCAGCTTGGTGCTTTTCATCTGCGCGTTGCGAAAGAACGCGCTGCGGGTTGGGCCTGGGCACAGCACCGAAACCTGAATGCCATGTTCTTTAAGCTCTTCACGCAGGCCCTCGGAAAAACTCAGCACAAAGGCTTTGCTGGCGTAGTAGTTGCTCATCCATGGCCCTGGCTGAAAGCTGGCCACCGAGGCGACGTTAAGAATCTGTCCGCCACCTTGTTGCAGCATGCGCTGGCTCACCGCATGGCAGAGGCGGGTGAGGGCGAGGATGTTGACCTCGATCAGTTGTTGCTCGCGGCTCCAGTCCTGCTTGAGAAAGGCGCCGGCCGTGCCGATACCGGCATTGTTGACCAGCAGTTCGATCTGCCGATCAGCTTGCTCCAGTTCTTGCAACAACCCGGATACCTGCAACGGCTCGCTTAAATCGCAGGCGCTGAACAGCACCTCAACGCCGAAGCGCTGAGTCAGTTCGCAGGCAATGCTTTCCAGTGCGTCGCGCTGGCGGGCCACTAGGATCAGGTTACGGCCACGGCGGGCCAGGGCTTCGGCGAGGGCTAAGCCGATCCCGCTAGAGGCGCCGGTAATCAGGGCGTAACGGGACATGCATGTTCTCCATCAAGCCGCGGCCGGGCGGCCGCGGTATTAAGCTATTACTGGTTTTCGCTGGTGTTGGCGTCGTCAGTGGTTTCAGCGTCGTCAAAGGCAGCTGCCGGCTCGACTGGGACCGCGGCATCGGCGGCATCCGCCGCTTCATCTGGGTAGGCGGCGCTGTCGGTTTCTTCGTAGCCGCTGGCCTGTGCGTCACGGGCGCGCTCGGTATAGTCCTGATATTGCGGGATGGCGATGGCCGCGAGAATGCCGAGCACCGGTACCAGCAACCACAGGCCGGCGAGTATCTTCACGGCACGGCTATTGGGCGGTGGCGGTGGACCGAAGCGGTTGGCGCCGGTGCTGCCGGGCACCACCAGCATGATGATGGAGAACACACTGCCAACCGCCGGGATCAAGCTGACCAGCAGCAGCCAGCCGGACCAGCCGATATCGTGCAAACGTTTGACGCCAATCTGGATGCTGACAACTACCATGGCAACTACTGCCAATAGGCCAACTATGGTTGCAGCAACGGATAGCAAGGAAGTGCTGCTATCAAGAATGAAGATGACCGACGCGCCGATACCGAGAAGCACTAAGGCGACAGCCATCATAACCAGTGACCAGGCCAGATAGCGCAGGCGACCTATGCGGCCTTCAATGCCAAAGGGTTTTAGCTCGGCAAACTCTGGCAGCGCCTCGGCGACATTGGCCGTGGGCGGCGCGTAGGGAGTTGCACTTAGCGGCGCGCTGGCTGGGGCCGCGACTGCTGTTTGGCTGGCGAGCGGAGCTGGTGCGCTGTCGCCGAGTTCGGCTTGGCGGGCGAGAAACTTGTCGATGATGATGCCGCAGGCTTCGCACTCCACGGCCTTGGCTTGCTCATGGCCACACTTGGGGCAGCTCATACGCAGGTCGTTGCTGGCGCTTGTGGCTGTGCTGATCATATTGGGATTGATGTGATCCTCGGTCTCGACCAGGCTCAGGCTGGCGGCCAGATCGGCTTCTTTGCGCACCTTGGCGCCGGTGCGCTGTAGCGCGGCCAGGTATTTGTCGGCTTCGTCTTCCGACAGGTCGCGCTTCAGAGCAATGGGGCCGCCGTCGAACAGACCGTTGATCTTGCTGCGATCGCTTTTAAACAGTTGCGCGAGCTTGTCTTTGACCTCATCTAGCAGGGCATCGGGCATTAGCTCGCCATTGAAGACGATTTTAAATTTGGCTTGTGGCATGCGGGCGTCCCTGTCAGCAGTAGGGGTGGGTGTGCGCACAGCCTAATAGCCGCGCGGCCTTGGATACAAGGGCGAGCGGCAATAAAAGGCGGCGTAGTTCAGGTCTTGGCGTGGATTATTTTGCCCAGTGCTGCGCCAGTTGCGCGCTACGTTGGTTGGCTGCGCGGTATTCGGCGTCCAGACGGGCGATCAGCTCGGCAACCGTTGGCAGATCGGTGATGCTGCCGGCCCCTTGGCCGGCCGACCACACGGTTTTCCAGGCCTTGGCTTCTTCGTTCATTGGTTTGAGCTTTTCGCCATAATTAACTTCGCCTTTGTTTTGCAAGGCCTGCAGGTCGTAACCGGCGGCTTGCAGGCTCTGGCGCATAAAGCTGGCCGGGATGCCGGACACCGCCGGGGTGTGAATGATGTCGGCGGCTTGGGCGTCCAACAGCATTTGTTTGTAGGCCTCGCCGGCATGGCTCTCTTGGGTGGCGATAAAGCGGGTGCCGAAGTAAGCCAGGTCCGCCCCGAGTAATTGCGCGGCAAGAATCTCGTGACCTTGGTTGAGGCAACCGGCCAGCAACAGGGTCTTGTCGAAGAACTGACGAATCTCGGCAATCAGCGCAAAGGGACTCCAGGTGCCGGCATGCCCGCCCGCGCCGGCGGCTACGGCGATCAGGCCATCGACCCCGGCTTGTGCGGCTTTTTCCGCATGCCGGCGGGTGGTCACGTCGTGAAACACCAAGCCGCCATAACTGTGCACCGCATCGACCACTTCCTTCACCGCGCCCAGGCTGGTGATGACGATGGGCACGCGTTTCTCCACGCAAATGGCCAGGTCCGCCTGCAGTCGTGGATTGGTCTGGTGAACGATCAGGTTGACCGCATAGGGCGCGGCATCGGCCGTCAGCCCCGCTTCGATTTCGTCCAGCCAGGCGCGAAACTCGCTGCTCTCGCGCAGGTTCAGCGCCGGGAAACTGCCGACCACGCCGTTATTGCAGCAGGCCAATACCAGTTGCGGGTTGGAGACCAGAAACATTGGTGCGGCCACCAGGGGCAGGCGCAAGCGTTGGGCGAGCAGGTCAGGCAGGGACATGGCATTTCCTCTTGTCAGGTTGGGCGCGGGTCAGAAGGGTTTGATTACCACCAGCAACACAATCGCCAGCAAAAACAGCACCGGCACTTCATTGAACCAGCGATAGAACACATGGCCGCGAGCGTTTTCGCCACGGGCAAAGGCTTTCAGTTGGGCGCCACACAGGTGGTGGTAACCGAGCAGAAGCAACACCAAGGTCAGCTTGACGTGCAGCCAACCCATGCTCAACCAACTCGGGTTGAGGTATAGCAGCCAGCCGCCGAGCAGCAGGGTGGCGACCATCGAGGGCTGCATAATGCCGCGATAGAGCTTGCGCTCCATGATGCAGAAACGCTCATGGCTGAGGCTGTCGCTGCTCATGGCGTGGTAAACGAATAAGCGCGGCAGATAGAACAGTCCGGCGAACCAAGTCACCACGGCAATAATGTGAAAGGCTTTCACCCAGAGATACAACATGCGGTCTTTCCCGTAATAAAGTCCGCGAATAGTAGTGGCTGGTGGGTCGGTGCGTCACCCTAACAGTTGGCTGGCAAGGCGCGCGGCCGTATCATCGCGCCTTTCTACAGGGTTTGTTTGAGGGGCGGGTCATGGTCAAGGTTGGTATCGTCGGCGGCACGGGCTACACCGGGGTTGAATTACTGCGTTTGCTGGCGCAGCACCCGGAGGCAGAAGTGGCAGTGATTACCTCGCGCTCGGAAGCCGGCGTGAAGGTCGCGGACATGTACCCGAACCTGCGCGGTCACTACGATGCGCTGGCCTTTAGCGTGCCCGATAGCGCGGCGCTGGGCGCCTGTGATGTGGTGTTCTTCGCCACCCCGCATGGAGTTGCCCATGCGCTGGCCGGTGAACTGCTGGCCGCGGGCACCCAGGTGATCGACCTGTCGGCAGATTTTCGCCTGCAAGACGCGGACGAATGGGCGCAGTGGTACGGTCAGCCCCACGGCGCGCCGGAGTTGTTGGCCGAGGCCGTTTACGGCCTGCCAGAAGTTAACCGCGCCAAGATCCAGCAAGCGCGCTTGATTGCCGTGGCGGGTTGCTATCCGACGGCCACTCAGTTGGGTTTTCTGCCGTTGCTGGAGGCCGGTATCGCCGATAACAGCCGGCTGATTGCCGACTGCAAATCCGGCGTCAGTGGCGCCGGCCGTGGTGCCAGCGTCGGCTCGCTGTTTAGTGAGGCCGGCGAAAGCATGAAAGCTTACGCGGTGAAAGGCCATCGGCATCTGCCGGAAATCAGCCAAGGCTTGCGCCGGGCGGCCGGTGGCGAGATTGGCCTGACTTTCGTGCCGCACCTGACACCGATGATTCGTGGCATTCACGCCACGCTGTACGCGACAGTGGCGGACCACTCGATTGATCTGCAAGCGCTGTTCGAGCAGCGTTACGCCAACGAACCGTTTGTTGATGTGATGCCGGCCGGCAGCCATCCGGAAACCCGTAGCGTGCGTGGCGCCAACGTCTGCCGTTTAGCCGTGCATCGCCCGCAAGGCGGCGATTTAGTGGTGGTTTTATCGGTGATTGATAACCTGGTCAAAGGCGCCTCAGGCCAGGCCATACAGTGCATGAATATTCGTTTGGGCCTGAATGAGCGCCTGGGCCTGGGGCATGCGGCGCTGTTGCCTTAACCGCACCATTGGTCGCCAGCAATGGCGGGCAGCGGAGAATAGTTGACCAGTTTGGTCGGGTAAGCGGATAATGCCTGCCTAAAGCAGTAGGGCGCATAGCGTCAGGAGAGCAGCATGAGCGTCGAAACCTTCACACCCAGCCCCTTGCAGTTCACCCCGGGTGCGGCCAACAAGGTAAAGAGCCTGGTCGAGGAAGAGGGCAATCCGCGTTTGAAATTACGTGTGTTTGTTACCGGCGGCGGCTGCTCGGGTTTCCAGTACGGCTTTACCTTCGACGATGAACTGGCCGACGATGACACCATCGTTGAGCGCGAAGGCGTCAGTTTGGTGGTCGATCCGATGAGCTTCCAGTACCTGGCCGGCTCTGAGGTGGACTATCAAGAAGGCTTGGAAGGCTCACGTTTCGTGATCAAAAATCCGAACGCCTCAAGCACCTGTGGCTGTGGGCAGTCGTTTACGATCTGATCCGGGCGTTACTCCCAGAATGCCGCGCTGATGCGCGGCATTGTTGTTTCTGCGGTGGAGATAATTCGCTTCAGGCTGGGTAGATGGCGCCTAGCACCCGCAAGCCGCGCGCGCCGGTGACGCTCGGGCGGTTGGCGGGAATAGCTTCCAGGCAGCAATGAGCGAGCCAGGCAAAGGCCATCGCCTCAACCCAGTCGGCCGGTACGCCGTGGCTGTCGGTGCTGCTTACTTGGGCGGTGGGCAGCAGAGACTGCAAGCGCCGCATCAGAGTGCCGTTGCGGGCGCCGCCGCCGCAGACCAGTAGCGTGTCGGTCTGTTGTTGCGCAGTGGTGAGCGCGGCGATGATGCTGTGGGCGGTGAGTTCCAGCAGCGTGGCTTGCACATCGGCGGCGTCATAGCTCGGTAGGCGAGCTAAATGTTGTTCCAGCCAGCTGAGGTTAAACAACTCGCGACCGGTGCTTTTCGGTCCCTGCGCTTGAAAGAACCCATCGCCGAGCAGAGCTTGCAGCAGTTGCGGTTGCATTTGGCCGCTGGCCGCCCAGGCGCCGTCGCGGTCGAACTGCTCGCCCTGCTGCTGCTCAATCCAGGCATCCAGCAAGACGTTCCCTGGCCCACAGTCAAAGCCGTGCACTTCTCGATCCGGCTCGAGCAAGCTGAGATTGCTAAAGCCGCCGATATTGAGCACCGCACAGCGTTTGTCGGTGGCAAACAGTGCTTGGTGGAACGCCGGCACCAGTGGCGCACCCTGGCCGCCGGCGGCGATGTCGCGGCGGCGAAAATCACTCACCACGCAGATGCCGGTAAGTTCAGCGAGTAGTGCAGGATTGCCGATTTGGATGCTAAAGCCGCGCGCCGGTTCATGCCGAATCGTCTGACCGTGGCTGCCGATTGCGCGAATAGCGCTGGCGGATAGGTTTTGCTCGCGTAGCAGGGTTTGAATGCCCTGAGCCGCCAGTTGCACCCAGCGTTGTTCGGCCATGGCGGCGCGCGCCAGTTCATCCGGGCCGCTGCTGCAAAGCGCGAGCAGCTCTTGGCGCAAGTCGTCCGGCATGGGCAGGTAGTGGCTGGCGATCAGCTGGCAGTGATCGTTTTGCTCAATCAGGGCGATGTCGAAGCCATCGAGACTGGTTCCTGACATAACCCCAAGATAGAGAGGCATGCAACTTAGCGCTTGTTCAGGGCCAGCATGCTGGACTTTTCCTGGTCCATGCGGGCCACTAGGGGCTGGCTTTGCTGCAAGAAGCGTTGTTTTTCGGCTTTGGCAATGGGGTCGGCCATTGCGGTTTTGATGCTGAGTGGGTTGACGTGGCGACCGTTGACCTGGAACTCGTAATGCAGGTGTGGGCCGGTGGAGAGGCCGGTGGTGCCAATGTAACCAATAACCTGGCCCTGTTTTACGCTGCTGCCGGTGCGGACGTTTTTGGCAAAGCCCTGCATGTGGCCGTAGAGGGTCTTGTAGCTATTGCCGTGCTGAATAATCACCGCGTTGCCATAGCCGCCATGGCGACCTGCAAGCATCACTCGGCCATCACCGGCCGCCTTGATCGGTGTGCCGCGTGCTGCTGCGTAATCGATGCCTTTGTGGGCGCGAATTTTGTTCAGGATTGGGTGCCGACGGCCCATGGAAAAGCCGGAACTGATGCGGGCAAAATCCACCGGCGAGCGGATAAAGGCTTTGCGCATGCTGTTGCCCTCGGCCGTGTAATAGCTGGTGCTGCCCTGTTTGTTGGTGTAACGCACCGCAGTGAAGGTCTTGCCGCGGTTCGTGAAGCGTGCGGAGAGGATGTTGCCAGTGCCGACGGCTTTGTCCTTGATGACTTTTTGCTCGTAGACCAGCTCGAACTCATCGCCCTCACGAATATCCTCAGAGAAATCGATGTCGTAGCCAAACACGCTGGCCATGTCCATCGTCAAACTGTGGGAAAGCCCGGCGCGCTGGGCCGATTGCGAGAGTGAGCTGTTAATCACTCCGCGGGTATAGGTGGCGCGTAAGTCAGGCTTGATTAGTTCGCGCTTGAAGGCATAACCCTGGACGGTTTTGTCCAGGCTGATGCTTTCAAGGTCGCTGAGTTTGCTCTGTAAGCGCTTTAGTTGACCGCTGGCCGAGAGGTCAAACTCCAGCACTTGGCCGACGTTCAGCTTACTGAAGCTCTTGGCGTCTTTGCTGCTATTTACGGCTTCGTGCAGGTCGTTACTCGTTAGCCCGACCTTGCTGAAAACGGTCGACAGGGTATCGCCGTTGCTAACGGTAATGCTTTTTCGGCTGGGGTCGCTGGCTGGAGTGACGGTTGCGTTAGCGAGGTTGGTTGCGGGTTTTTCAGTGCCGGAGCCATCAATCTGGGCGAAAGGTGAGGCGGCGTTACTGGTGGTGACTGCGATTGCAGGTGTAGCGTCTTGGTCTTCAGTGTTTGCTTGTGTGCTGGCGCCTAGATCGAGACTGAGCGATGTGCGCATCGCTTCAACTTGGCTGGACGGAAAAATTAGGAGTCCCAAACTCAGCATCGCTGCTACGCCGCTGGCGGCTAGCAGGTGGTTTTTTGGGTACAAAGGTGGTTTCTTGGCTTTATCAGTCATAAGTGGGCAGGATTCTTAAAATAATGAAAACGAAAATGAAGATGTAAGAAACGAAAGGTAAAAAGTCCTACTAACTGCTTAAAATATAATCAAAGAGTGGGTGAAGCAACCTTTGTGTCACCTGGGGGTGGCCGTGTGGCGCAAAACTTGTAATTAGTCCGCGATCTTGTATGGTTGGTTCCCTTTTATTTTCGAGTGGTTGTGAGTCTGTGATGAAGTCGGTTGAAGAGCAGTTGGCGCTAATCAAGCGCGGCGCGGAAGAGGTGTTGGTCGAGTCGGAACTGGTCGCGAAGCTTAAGCGCGGTCAGCCGCTACGGATCAAGGCCGGGTTCGATCCAACTGCCCCCGATCTGCATCTCGGCCACACGGTGCTTATTAATAAGCTGCGTCAGTTTCAAGAGCTTGGGCATCAGGTGGTGTTTCTGATCGGTGACTTCACCGGAATGATTGGTGATCCGAGCGGTAAAAGCGCCACGCGGCCACCGCTGACCCGTGAGCAGGTGCTGGAGAATGCCGAGACCTATAAGAGTCAGGTGTTCAAGATTCTGGATCCGGCAAAAACCGAGGTGGCGTTCAACTCCTCCTGGATGGATCAGCTTAGCCCGGCTGATTTCATTCGTCTGACCTCGCAGTACACGGTGGCACGCATGCTTGAGCGTGACGACTTCAGCAAGCGCTATTCCACCAATCAGCCGATTGCTATCCATGAGTTCCTCTATCCGCTGGTTCAGGGTTATGACTCGGTGGCGCTGCGTGCGGATATCGAGCTGGGTGGCACCGATCAGAAATTCAACCTGCTGATGGGGCGCGAGTTGCAGCGCGCCTATGGGCAGGAGCCGCAAGTGATCCTGACCATGCCATTGCTAGAGGGCTTGGATGGCGTCAAGAAGATGTCCAAGTCGCTCGGTAACTATGTCGGGATCCAGGAGGCGCCGGGGGTTATGTACAGCAAGCTGGTGTCCATTCCTGATGCGTTGATGTGGCGCTATTTTGAGCTGTTGAGCTTTCGCTCGATGGATGAGATTGCCGCCTTTAAGCAGGATGTTGAGCGTGGCGCTAATCCACGCGACATCAAAATCCTGCTGGCCGAAGAAATTGTGGCTCGTTTTCATGGTGACGAGGCGGCTGCCAGCGCACACCGCGCTGCGGGCAATCGCATGAAAGAAGGTGAGCTGCCGCAGGATTTGCCGGAGATTGAATTGTTCTCTGCGGAAGACCTGCCTATCTCGTCGCTGCTTAATAAAGCGGGGATGGTTAAGAATGCCGCGGCCGCTCGCGATTTGTTAGCTTCTGGCGCCGTGCGTATAGATGGTGCGGTGGTTGATCGTGAGTTCGTCTTTGCTTGTGGTGCGACGCATGTCTGCCAGGCGGGCAAGAAGGCATTTGCGCGCATTACGCTTAAGTTGGATGCAGTTCAAAATTAAGCCTTGACGTGTCAATCTGAGGGCCTATAATGCGCACCTCTTACGGCGTAGACCTCTCGTAAAACTCCTTGTAAAACAAGAAGTTAGCTTTAAATGAGGGGTTGCAAAGCAGCGAAATCTGCGTAGAAT
>NZ_JAUYNT010000002.1 GCF_030698175.1 Pseudomonas sp. | reverse complement strand
GCACTCACGGCCTTTGAGCACGCCGGCCGCCGCCAACAGCTGGGCACCATGGCAGACCGCCGCAATCGGTTTACCGGCCTTATCGAAGGCCTGCACCAGCTTCAATACATCGGCGTTCAGGCGCAGGTACTCAGGCGCCCGGCCACCGGGAATCAACAGCGCATCGTAATCCTCGGCCTTGACCAGGGCGAAGTCGAAGTTCAGGGCAAAGTTGTGTCCGGGCTTTTCGCTGTAGGTCTGCTCGCCTTCGAAATCGTGGATGGCGGTGCGTACTGTTTGCCCGGCAATCTTGTCCGGGCACACCGCGTGCACGCTATGACCAACCATTAGCAAAGCCTGAAACGGCACCATCACCTCGTAGTCTTCAACGTAGTCGCCCACCAACATCAAAATCTTCTTCGCCGCCATGCTCGCTCTCCCGTGGATGTATTCAGTGGCTTGATTGTGCGACGGCAAGTGGCACTGCGGGTAATAACTGGGTACTACATCGGCATTTTTTTAGCGCTGGACATAGGCGGTAAGGCCATTGGCTATGTTGACCGAACGCGACCTCAGTCCGACTTATCCGCTGCTTTGCCCGGCTCGGCTTCGGCTTCGGTTTCCAGCACCAGCCCCCAATCGCCAACCAGATACCAGTCTTCGCCGAATGTTTCGACCGGGTGCATGGTGCGTTCTGAGCCATTGCCACAGTCCAGCGAAGTGACCGGGCAGTAGCGATCACAGCCCCAGCAAATGCGCTCGGGATGTTTGGGGTTTAAGGGGAATTTCTTGCTCATGCTCGACTCCGCGTCAGTCCTTGCCAACTTCCTCCACCTTGTTGCCGCGCGCCATACCTCTGGGAAGGTACCTCTTCAGCAGGCGAAGAATCTGGCCAAAAAATTGACGCGAATCATTATTAATTAGATTCGCTACCTTTAACCTCTGCCCACCCTTCACTGTCAGAGGAAGCTCACCATGAGCCCCCGTCTCCTGTTTACCCTCACCGCCCTGTTGGCGGCCACCAGTAGCTACGCCAAGGAATACCCGATCGGCGAGCCGCAGACCTGCGCCGGCATGGAGGTGGGTGCGGTGTACCTGCAACCCATCACCATGGACCCGCCGGGCATGATGCGCCCGGCGGCCGAGTCGGATGTGCATATGGAGGCCGACATCAGCGCCCTGGAAAACAATGCCCACGGCTTCCAGGAAGGCAGTTTCGTGCCCTATCTGGGCGTCAGCTACCGCCTGCAAAAGGTCGGCAGCGAGCAGGTGCTTGAGGGCAACTTCCACGCCATGGTGGCCAACGACGGCCCCCACTACGGCGACAACCTCAAACTCATGGGCCCAGGCAAATACCAGCTCACCTACTGGGTCAGCGCTCCCGGCGGCCATGGCGCGCACTTTGGGCGGCACACCGACAAAGAAACCGGCGTGGCGCCGTGGTTCGCCCCGTGCGAGCTGAACTACAGCTTCACCTTCGCCGGTATCGGCAAAAAAGGCGGTTACTGAGCCCCTGGCTGCGCGCCCTTTGCTGGAGAAGCCCTGATGAAACTGTACGCCTTGCTGCTTGCCGCGCTGTCCAGTGTCGCCCTGAGCGGTATCGCCTTGACCGCACCCTTGCCCAGCTATGAACTGCAGATCCGCGACGGGCATTTCACTCCCGCCAGCCTGCAAGTGGCCGCCGGGCAACGGTTCAAGATCATCGTCCAAAACCTCGGCCAAGGCCCGGTGGAGTTCGAAAGCACCCCGCTGCGCATCGAGAAAGTGCTAAGCCCTGGGATCAGCTCCTTTGTCGTCATCCACCCGCTCAAGCCCGGCAGTTATGGCTTCTTCGACGAGTTCCACCCAGAGCTGCCGCCTGGTGTGATCGAGGCTCGTTGAGCCGTTAGTTTCGAGGTTTACCCATGGAACAAGCCCTATTGATCGTCTGGCGCGAAAGCGTCGAAGCCCTGTTGGTGATCGGGATTTTATTCGCCTGGCTGCGCCAGCAACCCGGCCGGCGCCACGCCATGGCCTATCTGTGGGGCGGCGTGGGGCTGGGTCTGCTGTTGGCCGGGCTGCTGGCCGGCTTGATGGCGCTGGCGGGCAACTGGATGAATGGCCCAGCCGGGGAATGGTTCCAGGCCGGCCTGAGCCTGATCGCCAGCCTGCTGATCTTGCAAATGGCCTGCTGGATGGCGCGCCACGGCGGGCAACTGCGCCAGCAACTACAGCGCGACGCCGACACCGCCTTGCAGCAAGGCCGCTTGCTCAGCCTGACTCTACTGGTGGCGCTGGCCGTGGCCCGCGAGGGTAGCGAAACGGTGATCTTTCTCTATGGCGCCAGCGCCTCGGCCGACCCATCCAGCCTGGCCCTGGGCGCCCTGCTCGGCTTGCTGCTGGGGCTGGCCTGCTTTGCCCTGCTGCAGGCCGGCAGCCGCTTTATCGCCTGGCGGCAGTTCTTTTTACTCAGCGAATGGCTGCTAATTCTGCTCGGCGGCGCCCTGTTGATCAGCGCCCTGGACCGGGCCAGCGCACAGTGGATGGCCCTGGAGTTGCCCGAGCAACTGTACAACCTGATCGGCACGCCGCTGTGGGACAGCTCGGCCCTGCTGGATGACGGCAGCCGCGCTGGCACCCTACTGGCCAGCCTGACCGGCTACCGGGCCATGCCCTCCAGCCTGCAGGCGCTGCTACTGGGCGGTTACTGGCTGCTGGCCTGGCGCCTGCTGCGCAAGCCCGGCCCGGTGCTGCGGAGCAGCCTGGCGTGAACACCGCCATTAATACCTGGCTGACCCAGGCGGGGCACGCCATGCGCCGCCACGCCGGGGTAATCCACTGCCTGCAATGGACGGTGGTGCTGTTTTACGCCGTGCTGCTGGTCATCCCCACGTTCCTGCCGTTACCGCCGGCCGAAGCCGGGGTGCTGAACAACCTGACCCTGCTGGCGCAGTTTCTGTTCTGGGGCCTGTGGTGGCCCTTCGTGCTGCTGTCGGTGGTGCTGTTCGGCCGCCTCTGGTGCGGCGTGCTCTGCCCGGAAGGGTCGCTCAGCGAATGGGTCAGCCAGCGTGGCTTGGGGCGCGGCACTCCGCGCTGGATGCGCTGGGGCGGCTGGCCAACCCTGGCCTTCCTGCTCACCACCCTGTACGGCCAGCTGATCAGCGTTTACGACTACGCCCAGGCCGCCCTGCTGATTCTCGGCGGCTCGACCCTGACGGCGATGCTGGTGGGTTTCCTCTATGGCCGCGGCAAGCGGGTGTGGTGCCGTTACCTGTGCCCGGTCAGCGGCGTGTTCGGGCTGCTGGCTAAGCTCGCGCCGCTGCATTTTTATGTCGATGAACAACGCTGGCGCGACAACGCCCCGCCCCGCTTGCCACCGCCCAACTGCGCGCCGCTGCTGGACATCCGCCGCATGCGCGGCGCCTCGGCCTGTCACGCCTGTGGCCGGTGCAGCGGCCAGCGCGATGCGGTGCAACTGATCGCCCGCTCCAGCAACGAAGAAATCGTCCGCTACGGCAACCGCCCCGACAGCCAATGGGAGGTGCGCCTGTTGCTCTATGGCGTGATCGGCCTGGCCATGGGCGCCTTTCAATGGACCCTCAGCCCCTGGTTTATCAGCCTCAAGCAGGCCATGGCCGAATGGCTGGTGGCCCGCGATATCTTCTGGCCACTGGAGGCCAACGCCCCCTGGTGGCTGCTGACCCACTACCCGCAATTGAACGATGCCTTCACCTGGCTGGACGGCCTGGCGATCAGCCTCTACCTGCTGGCCGCCAGTGCGCTGCTGGGCGGCGGCCTGCAACTGCTGATCCACTTCGCCAGCCGCCTGGCCGGACAGACGCCGGCCTTCGCCCGCCAGCTGATGCTGTGCCTGATCCCCCTGGGCGCGGCCGGGTTGTTTCTCGGCCTGTCGGCCACCACGGTAAAACTGCTGCGCTACGAAGGCCTGGCCCTGCTCTGGGTACAACCAACCCGCGCCGCCCTGCTGATTGCGGCCATCGGCTGGTGCCTGTGGCTAAGCTGGAGGGTCTGCAACCCCCTGCCCGCCGCCCGCAAACTCTTGTTACTGCTGAGCATGGCCCTGGCCTGCAGCCTGCCGGGCTATGGCTGGTGGCTGCAGTTTTGGGGTTGGTAAGTGCTACCGAGGTGATTCATGGCGATGAATCGTAGGGTGGGGCGCATGACCACAGACTATCTACCGCTACGGAATCAGTTGCGCAGTAACCCACCAGAGGTTGCCAGTCGATCATCGCTTGGTGGGTTACGCGGCGCTCGCAATCCTTCGTTGTCCGCACGGGTGTGCTTTGCGCCGCTAACCCACCCTACGAATCGGTCTTCAACATCTGACTGGTACATAACCAAAAAAACACCCGCTAACGGCCAAGTTAGCGGGCGGTATTTCGGTCGTTCAATGGGCAACTGTTACTGCGGCTCGACGCCGAGACAATTACAGCGCCTTGCGCAGTTCGGCCAACAGCGCCGGGTCGGCGCGGGATTTAAGCAGGGTGCTACTGGCGATCAGCTGACCCTCGGCATTCAGCAAGCTGACCCGGGTGTTGTGGGTGATTTCGCCGTTATCCAGCTGCCGGTACTTGATCTGCAACGCCGCCGCCATGGCCCGGGTTTGTCCTTCATCGGCGGCCACCGCCAAGCGGAACACGCCGGCGTCGATCTTGTGCATGTGCATCAGGTGCATCAGTGAGGTCGGGGTGTCGTGTTGCGGATTAAGGCTGACCATCAACACCTTGAGTGTCCCAGGCTTAGGCTTCAGCTCGGCGATGGTGCGCTGCAGGCTTTCCATCAACACCGGGCAGGCCGATGCGCAGTCGCCATAGAACATGGTCACCAGCAAAGGTTTACCGGCCATTTCCCGCCAGTCAAAGGCCACGCCCGAGGCATCGGTCAGCGCCACCGGCAAGCCGTACAGCGAGTCGGCCGGAATGCTCACCAAGCTCGTGCTGACCGGCGCCTCCTGGGCCCAGGTAACAACACCCGGCGTCAGCAGCAAGGCGCTGGCTAACAGCGTCAGGCGCAGCGCCAGGCTAAAACGATTAACAGGCCGCTGAAAAACTACCTGCGTTGCCGATACGGCGTTAAAAACAGGCTCAAAATGCTCATTTACAGCATGCAAACTCCGCTTTTTCGCCTGTTTTTGCCTTGCCTCGGCTGCCTCGCCTACATTTTTCAACGGCCTGTTAAGACTTTTCATTGGGTCACTCCAGATAGATGGGCGGGCTCTTCGCGAACACAGCGAAAGCCCAGATAATTGCCGCCCTGATTGGCCTCCATGGCCGCCAGCAGGGCCAGACGAATCAACACCGCGTAGTTAGTTTTATCGCCCAGCGACAGGGCCGCCCCGCCGCAAAACTCCAACTGCTTTTGCTCATCCTGAGTACGGCTGTCGGAGCTGACGAACAGGCCATTGAAGTCCTCAACCCATTCCCAGGTCAGGCCGTGCAGATCCTGAATGCCGTAGTAGTTGGCCGGCTCCAAACCAATCGCCTGCGGCGGCAGATTGGCCGGGCGCGAATACCAGCCGAGAATCCGCGCCAGCCACTGCGAGTCCTGGCGGGCATCGGCATGTTGCTCATCCGCCGCCGCCGCAAACTCCCACTCGTACCAGCGCGGCAAACGCGCCTGCTCACTGCCGCAATAGGCTTGGGCAGCATGCCAACTGACCTGGGTAACCGGCGCTTGCGCCTGCAAGGGCGCAAAGTCCAGCGGCCCGTTCCACAACGCCAGGTAATCCGCGCCGGCCAATACCCCAGGCACCGCGCCCCGCCGCCATTGTGGCTGGCTGAGCACAAACGCCTGGTACTCGGCATTGCTCACCGGCTGGCGGCGCAGCCAGAACGGCTGGATGCTGGCCGCTGAGCTTTTACCATCGGCGGGCAACACACTGCGAAACTCGCCGCCCGGCAACCGCCGGTACTCGGCGGCCACAGCACTGCCGAGCAGACCGGCGCAGCAGCACAGCACTGCGCCGGTCCAGGCCGGTTTCAGCCAGGCTTTCACTGTTTCTTAATCTGGCGCATGTCCTTGACTTGCGCCGCAGACAGCACCGGTTTGCCATCGTTCATGGCCACGTTGATGTAGTTGATCACCGCGGCCACATCCTCGTCATTCAGGTCCTGCGCCGGCATCACGCCGTTGTAATGCTGACCGTTGACCACCAGTTCGCCACTGCGACCGTGCAGCACTATGTGGGCCATTTCATAGGGTCGTTCTTGGAAGAAATCGGAGTTGAGCAAGGGTGGAAATACCCCGGCAACCCCCGAACCATCGGGCAAGTGACAGGCCGCGCAAACCCGCTCGTACACCCCTTTGCCGCGCGCCAGTGGTGAATCTGCCACCGCGACTGCAGGCGCGACCAGTTTGGCCGGCGCACCGGCCACGGCCGGCAGCGGGGTCTTGATGCCCTTGCTGTAAATCTCTGGTCGCGCGGCGCCGCTAATGGCCATCAGCCCGACTGCGCCCTTGTTGAAGGCGCGGGTCAGGGAGTGATCGACGATGGTCAGATTGCCCGGCACCTTGGGCACGAACTCGACGATGGTTGAGCCGCCGGGCGGCACCAGGGTGGTCTGCACATTTTCCTGATAGCGGCTGCCGCCATCGCCATACACGCGGTCGAAGATAGCGCCAATCACGTGAAAACTGGAGATCAGATTGGGGCCACCGACCCCGAAGTACATGCGCACTTTCTCGCCGGTATTGGCGGTCAACGAACCCTTGCCAGTGAGGGCGCCGTCGGCACCGTTGAACAACACATAGGTGGGTTTTTCATCGACGGCTTTTTGCATGTCGAAGTTCTGCAGACCCTCGGCGCGGTAACCACCGTTGGTGTAGAAATCGCCCTGCATCACATAGTATTCACGGTCGACCTTGGCCATGCCCTCCTTGGGTTCGACCAGGATCATCCCGTACATGCCATTGGCCACGTGCATGCCGACCGGCGCGGTGGCGCAGTGGTACACATACAACCCCGGCGCCAGGGCCTTGAAGGTAAAGGTCGCCTCATTGCCCGGCGCAATCAGGGTCTGCGCCGCACCGCCACCCGGCCCGGTCACGGCGTGCAAATCGATGTTATGCGGCAGCTTGTTGCTGGCCAGATTCTGCAGGTGCAGCTCCACGGTATCGCCTTCGCGCACGCGGATCATCTTGCCCGGCACCGTGCCGCCAAAGGTCCAGAACATATAGCGGGTGCCGGGGGCGATCTCTTTCTCCACCTCTTCCACCGTCAGGTTGACCACCACCCGCGCCGCGCTTTTACGGGTGATAGGCGCCGGCAGACCCGGGGGCGCCACCAGCTCCTGAACGATCACCGGCAGCGCCGGTTCGGCCGCAGCCGTCGAGCCGAATGCCCAGGCGCACGAAACTGCCGCCAACAGCGTTGTCGCACGTTTGTAATTGAACTCTTTCATAGCCCAGCCCTCATCCTTTACTGGTTGAAACATTCATAAAACTATCGCTGGGCGGATTATTCACACGCCTTGAGCCAGAACGGCTTGACCAAAATCAACCGCTTGAAAAAGGCTGAAAGCACCGTGCCAGACGGGTTTATCAGCGGGCAGGCGCAGGCGTCCGGCAGCGCCATTGGGGGGCCGGGGCAGCGGGCTTTAAAAGCTATGGGCCCGTTACTGGTGCGACTAGGCGGTAACACTTTGTAGGAGGTTTGCGGCACCTAACACTCAACGGGCACATCGCCTTTAAACATCTAAACGCTAGCGCCGAAAGCGCTGCTGCGGATTGTCCGCCAGGGCGCAGCGGCTGCTCTCCAAGACCTTGCAGACCGCGCCGACCAGTAAACGTCCCGCGGGCGGCACGCTCAGGCTGGTCGCACTGAGGGCGATCAAACCGTCATCGGCCATCTGCTCCAGCTGCGCCCAGACCGGCGCAAAGTAGTCACGCAACAGCACACCGAAGCGCGCCTCGATCCCACGCAGATCCAAGTAAAAATCACACAGCAAGGTCTCGATCACGACACTACGCAGTTGCTCGTCGGGGCTGCAGCGCAAGCCGTGAAAAACCGCCAGCTGGCCCATCGCCAGTTGCTCCTGATAACGCTGCACATCGCCGATGTTCTGCAGGTACAGATCGCCGATCTGGCTGATGGCCGCCACCCCCAGGCCCAGGTGATCACAGTGGCCCTGGCGGCTATAACCCTGCCAGTTGTGCTGCAGGCATGCGTCTTCCTGAGCGCTGGCCAGCGCATCATCGGCCAGCGCGAACTGGCCCAGGCCGATGTAGCTGTAACCGGCGCCGAGCAGTTGCGCAACCGCGTGCCGGTGCATGGCCCGCTTGTCGCTTTGCGCGGCAAAACCACTGGCGACAAAACGCTTGAGGCCACGGTAACGCCGCGGCGGATGGGCATAGTCGAACAGCTGCACCCGGCTCGGTTGCAGCTCGATAATGGCCGCCGCCTTGCGGGCAAAACTGGCCGTGGTTTGCCACGCCCGACCATAACCCAGATCGATATTCACCGAGCGAAAATGCAACGCGCGCGTGGCGTCGAGCAGCGAGCGGACTTGCTGCGGATTCTGAAAATCCAGCAGGGCGCCGCCGTGCAACGGGTTGATATCCGGCACCCCGATGCTGACATGGTTGAAGCCCAGTTCACGCAGCAAACCCATGGTCGCCCAATCGGCATGGGGCAACTCAATCTCGATGCTGTAATCGCCGAGTGGGTGCAGCTGAAAATTAAACCGTTGGTGCAAATGGCCCATCAGCCGGTTCAGCCCGGCAGCGCTAGGGGTGCCGCCACTCAAGTGAAACTGCTCGACGCGCTGCTGAGCGCCGAGGTGACAACTGAGCAGGTCGACCTCCCGCTCCAGGCCGTCCAGATAGCCGCTGATAGCGCCGCCATTGCGGCTGGCCATCGGCAGCTGCACCGCCAGCGCCAGCGGGCGCCCGGCCCGGCGACTGGTGCGCAAGGCCCGCAGCAGGTCGAGAGAGGTAATCCCACGATGAAACTGACTGATATGCGGATAGCTACCGCAACTCGCCCCGTGACCGTAGCGGCTGATCAGCTGACTGTTCCATTCGATGGCTGCACACATATGACTCTCCCCCGCGACTGCAAACCACAGTGTCCGGGGATCGCCGTCAAAGGCGCTTGACCAGGGTCAACAACTTGGCTTTGGGGTTATTTCAAACCCAAACGCCGCGCCAGTTTATGCAGGTTGCTCGGGTCGAGATCGAGGTCGCGGGCGGCATTCGCCCAGTTTTCCCCGCCGCGCGCCAGCGCCTGCAAAATACTCTGGCGCTGGCACGCCTCCACCGCCTCGCGCAGTGAACAGGCCGGGCCCGCAACGCCGCCCGCAACACCGCCGTCCGCAGGCAGCGGCGCCAGCGCGGCGAGCTGTCCATTAGCCCGTTCCAGATCGAGCAACTCCGGCTCCAGGGTGAGAATCTGCGTGCGACTGGCGCCACGGCTGAGCAGCTTGATCGCGGCGCGGCTGATCACATGCTCCAACTCGCGCACATTGCCCGGCCAGGCGTAAGCGAGCATGGCCCGCTCCGCCGCCGGCGACAGACGCATGCTGCGCAAGCCCAGGCGTCCCCGGTTGAGTTCGAGAAAATGCCCGGCCAGCATCAGCACATCGTTGCCACGCTCGCGCAACGGCGGGATCGGCACCGGGTACACCGACAGCCGGTGATACAGGTCGGCGCGAAACAGCCCGTCGCGGATGCTGTCGGGCAAGTGCCGGTTGGTGGCGGCGATAATGCGCACATCCACGTGCAGCGGCTTGTCGGCGCCCAGGCGCTGGATCTCACCGTTTTGCAGCACCCGCAATAATTTGGCCTGCACGCTGAGGGGCAACTCACCCACCTCATCGAGCAGCAAGGTGCCGCCATTGGCCGCATCGAAACGTCCGGGCCGATCGCTGGTGGCGCCGGAAAATGCCCCTTTGACGTGACCAAACAGTTCGCTCTCGGCCAGCGACTCGGGCAGCGCGGCGCAGTTCACCTGGATCAACGGCTTGTTGCGCCGCCGCGACAGCCCGTGCAAACGGCGGGCGAACAACTCCTTGCCGACCCCGGTTTCACCGAGCAAGAGCACCGGCAATTCCGAGTCGGCGACCACCTCAAGCTCCGTCAGCAATTGGCGGATGGCCTGGCTCTGACCGAGAATCTCGCCCTCATCCGCCAGCAACTGCGGGCTTTGGGCGTCGCAACGAGACAAGCGCAGGCTGCGGTTTTCCTGCTCCAGCCGGGTGACCCGCACCGCCGTCTCGATCAGCAGGCGGTAGCGTTGCAAATCACGCCGGGCATCGCTGTCGAAAGTGCCAGTGTGCAGCGCATCCAGGGTCAGGGCGCCCCACAACTGGCCATCCACAAACAGGCTCACACCCATGCAGTCATGCACCGGCAAAGGCTCGCCCACATGCTGCTCAAGCAAGCCGTCATACGGGTCCGGCAGGCGGCTGTCGGGCTCGAACCAGGTGGGCTCGCGCGCCGCCATGATCGCCGCCAAGCGCGGGTGCTGGGCAATCACAAAACGCCGGCCGAGCGCCTCATGCACCAGGCCCACCGCCGCCAGTGGGCGCAGGCTGTCGCCATCCAGGCGCAACAGGCCCACCGCGCCGCAGCGAAAATGCTCGCGCAAGGTATGCACCAAGCGCTGCAAACGCACGGCATTGGGCAGCTCGACTATCAGGTCGGCGAGTAGGCTGGCTTCGAGCATGGTTATATTCACCCTAAATGGTTAATAGAACCCTAATAGCCAAGGGTTAAATTAACCATCAGTTATATTTAATCCTTTATTTTCAACAGTTTATACATGGCACGGGGCGTGCAATTGATCAGTAACGCTTAACCATTACTGATCAATGCCCGAGGAAACCGTCATGAGCCAAACCCTGCTGGAGCAATCCCTCGCCACCCTGGCCTGCGAGATTCCCGGTGCCACGCGGATTTTCCATGCCTTCAATCTGGATTTCTGCTGTGGCGGCCAGCAAAGCCTGCGCGAGGCGAGCAGCGGGCGGGGCATCGCGGCGCAAACCGTGGCCGACGCACTGCTGGCGCTGCAAGCGCCAGAGGACGCGGTCGAGGATTGGCGCGTGGCGCCCAATGAGCTGCTGATCGCCCATATTCTCAGCCGTTACCACGCCCGCCACCGCGAACAATTTCCGGAGCTGATCCGCCTGGCCAAACGGGTTGAACAGGTGCATGGCGACCGTGACGACTGCCCCAACGGGCTGACCGATCACCTGCGTGACATGCAGCAGGAGCTGGAAAGCCACATGCGCAAGGAGGAGCAAATACTCTTCCCGGCGCTGCTGGAAGGCCTGGGCAAGCAGGCTGCGGCTCCGATCTCGGTGCTGCGCATGGAGCACGACCAGCACAACAGAGCCCTGCAGCGGCTGCTTGAACTGACCGATCAGATCACCCCGCCACGGGATGCCTGCAACACCTGGCGCGCCCTCTATCGCGGGTTGGACGAGTTGCGCAGCGACCTGATGCAGCACATCCATCTGGAGAACAACGTGCTGTTCGCCAATGCCCTGCGCGCCCAACCGCTGAATCAGCAGTGAACCGCCAAGCGCGGCAAACCCACCCAGGAGCCAGCAAGATGAAAAACGCCCTGCACGTCCTCACCTGGTTTCTGCTGCTGACCTCGACCCTGGCCCTGGCCAGCGGTTTTGCCTTGAGCGCCGCCAGCTAAATCGCTCACCACTGTTAAGACGCCGGGCAATGACTTCAGCGCCCGGCTAACACCCCACTCTCAGGATGACCCTTATGGCGCTGCATCGTGTACATCAACAGATCCTTCGCAGCCATCACCTGTTCGAGCCATTGAACGAAGAGCAGATGGACGAACTGATGAGCACCAGCCAACTGCTCAATGTCGACAAGGGCACCCCCTTGTTTCGCCAGGGCGAACCGGCCAGCGCGTTTTACTTTGTGATTTGCGGCTCGGTGAAAATCTACCGGCTGACCCCAGACGGCCAGGAGAAAGTCTTCGACGTGATCGGTGAGCGCCAGTGCTTTGCCGAAGCCATGATGCTGATGGACACGCCCAACTATGTCGCCTCGGCCGAGGCGATTGGCCCCAGCCAGCTGTATCGGCTGTCCAGCAGCACCTATATGCGCCTGCTGCAGAGCAATAACCGCCTGGCCTTCGCCCTGCTCGGCCGGCTGTCGGTGCGCCTGCATCAGCGCCTCAATGAGATCGAAACCCTGTCGCTGAAAAACGCCACCCACCGGGTAGTGCGCTATCTCCTGACCCAGTTGGCGCCGCTGCAAAATGCGGTCAGCAGCTTCGAACTGCCGATGGCCAAGCAGCTGATTGCCGGCCATTTATCGATCCAGCCGGAGACCTTCTCGCGGATCATCCGGCGCCTAACCGACGAACATATCATCAGCCAGGAAGGCCGGCTGATCAGCGTTCACGACCGCCTGCGGTTGCAACATTTTGAGTGATAGGCCGTCATCGTCGCCCGCCCCTCTGTTGACGTAACTCGTGAGCCTTTGCCATGCCAAAATGCCTGTACTGCCAACGTGAAAACCCAAGCGCAGAAGTCGAATGTTGCCACTGCGGCATGCCGCTGCCGACCCAGACCGACACCCTCAATGAGCGCAGCCAGCAACGCTTTATGTGGTTCTGCATTGGCCTGACCGTATTCTGCGCGGTGATGAGCGTCTGGCTGCCGCGCAGTTTGGTTTGAGCCGGCGCGTCCCAGCGCCGCGCTGCCTGTTTGGCTATGTACCCGTTATGTGTTGCAAAGGACCTAACCTTTCTAGAGAGGGAGTTAACCTTAATATTTGTTCTGTCTGCACCGGCCAATCGCGGATGAATCCGCTCCTACAGGGTTGGCTAGCCGATGAAATTATTGCAGGTGCCGGGTTTGTGTAGGAGCGGCTTTTGGTAACAAAGGGCACCGCGAAGCAAGCATGAGTACGCCGACAATCCTGCAGGGCCACAACCGTTCTTTTTCCCATATTCATCTGGGTCACAAACCAGAGGCTATGGGAGTTGCGCTTTGCAACACATAACTGGGACATAGCCACATACCCCCTCACCAGCCAAGCCCTAGCCAATCAGCCGGGCACGGCTTGGCGTGCTCGATTGCCCCGGATTGCATCCGGGCTACGCCCCCTCACGCCTGAGTCAGCTGCCGATACAGCTGCGGCAAACGCAGTGGCAATTGCTGTGGCTGGCGGATCAGGGTGTAGCCGTTGGCGCCGAACATATAGGGCAGGTAATCGCCGCCCTGCTGGTCGATGGTGATGCAGAACGGCAGCAGGCCGGCGCGGCGGGCTTCCAGCACCGCCTCGCGGGTGTCTTCGACGCCGTATCGGCCCTCGTACAGATCCAGGTCGTTGGGCTTGCCATCGGTGACCAGTAACAACAATTTGCGCTTTTGCTTGCACTGGCCCATCAGCTGGGTGGCTTGGCGGATGGCCGCGCCCATGCGGGTGTAGTAGCCGGGTTTGAGGGCTTGAATGCGCCCGCGGGTCTGGTCGTCATAACGCTGGCTGAAGGATTTCAGCTCCTGCATGCGCACCTGTTGCCGGCGCAGGGACGAGAAGCCGTACAGGGCGAACTGATCGCCCAGGGTCGAGAGGGTTTCGCCGAACAGCAGCAGGCTGTCGATGATCACCTCGATCACCCGATGCTCGTCGTCCAGGTGCGCATCGGTGGACATCGACAGGTCGGCCAGCAGCAGGCAAGCCAGGTCGCGGCGGGTGGTGCGCTGCTGCATAAACAGGCCGCGCTCGGCGCATTGGCCGTGCTGGCGCTCGACGTGAAAATCCACCCAGGCCTGCAGGTCCAGTTCGCTGCCCTGGGGTTGCTGGCGTAGCCACTGACGGTCATTGCGCAGGTGCTCGAACTGGCGACGCAGGCGCTGGGCCAGTGGCGCCAGACGCAGCGGCAAAGGCTGCGACTCGCTGCCGCGCGGCAGATACATCTGCAAGTTGACGAAATCCTTGTGCAGGCACTGCTTGCGGTAATCCCACTCCGGCAACTTGATGCCATCCCCGAGGGGAATGTCGTCGACATCCGCCGGCGGCAGGTCCAGGTCCAGCTTCAGGCCACCGCCTTTGCGCAGCCGTTGTTTGGACAGCGCCAGTTCGTCGAGATCTTCCGCCACCCGGGCGGCGTCCAGGTCTTCGCTGTCATCGCTGCAACGGTCCAGCTCGACATGCTCGGACCAGCTGAACAGGTTCTCCAGGCGGAAGATCAACAGGCCGCCCTTGCTGGTGCTTTCCTCGACCCGCTTGGCCTGCTTGCGCACCAGTTGCTGTTGCTCGGGGGCGGTCAGCAGGTAGCCATCGCTGTCCTCGCCCAGCTCACAGGCCTGGGGCTCGCCGAGGTTTTGCGCCGGGTACAGCCACAGCGGCAAAGGCCAGGGCGCCCGTTCGCTGCGCGGGAAATCGCTGACGCTGCCAGGTTCGCGCAGCGCCTGACACAGCGCCCGCTCCAGCGCCGCCTCGTCCGCGCCGAGCTGGCGCGGATCGGGACGTAACTGCAGATGGGCCTCGACCAGGCGTTGGTAGCGCGGGCGCAGGGCCGGATAACCTTGCAGCAGGGTTTGCGTCCAGCGTTGGTTGTCCCGCGCCCAGTGACGCATGTCACTCGCTTGCGCGGCCAGCAAGGCCAACCAGCGATACAGCTCCTGGTTCAAACCAACATCCGGGTACACCGCCAGGCTCGGCGGCAGGCGTAGATTGCTGGCATCGCACCAGGCCACCGGCAGCTGTTTGCAGGTGCCGGCCACTTGCTGCAGCAGGTTACGCCGTAGCAGTAACTGGCGCGGGCTGGCGGCTTCCACGCCGATCCCGCTGGCGCCGCCCATGGCGCGAAACAACAGCGCCAGCGGGCGTTGCAGACTGGCCAGCTCGACCCGCGCCTCAGGGAAATCCGGGCTGGCACGACGGGTGATAAAGCGGTGCCAGACACTGCCGACCCATTCTTCCAGTTCGACGGTAAAGGCCATGGGGTTGCCCTCGTGGTGGTCCACAAACAACAACGGCCCGCTGTACCAGCCGGGCCGAGCCTTGGTTAACGCAGGCGCCTTAAGCGCTGGCGGCTGCCACACCCACCAGCACATCCTGACCACGGCGTTTGAAGCTGAACAGATAGCAACCCAGACCGATGAAGAAGCCCACCCCGGCGCCGAGTCGCAGCCAGAAGAACACTTGCAACTGGTCGACCGTGGTCATAAACGACAGGGCCGTGCCATCGGTCGGCATGCGCTGCAACATCACCTGCATCACCCCAGCGGCGGTGAGGAACAGGGTGATCAGCACCATCGACAGCGTCATCAGCCAGAAGCCCCAGACCTCCATCGTCTGCGAGCGCTCATCGTTCGCCTCGCCGATGCCCCGCAAACGCGGCATGGCGTAGCTGATCAGGGTCATCACGATCATCGCGTAGGCACCGTAGAAAGCCAGGTGACCGTGAGCGGCGGTGAGCTGCGAGCCGTGGGTGTAGTAGTTCACCGGCGCCAGGGTGTGCAAGAAGCCCCACACGCCGGCACCGAAGAACGCGGTGACCGTAGTGCCCTTGGCCCACAAGGTGGCGGCCCGGTTCGGGTGTTGCCGCCGACGTTTGCTGACCATGCTGAAGGCGAACAACACCATGGCAAAGAACGGCACCGGCTCCAGGGCGGAGAAGATCGAACCGACCCACAGCCACACCTCGGGCGCACCGATCCAGAAGAAATGGTGACCAGTGCCGATGATGCCGGTAATCAGCGCCATGGCGATGATCACGTACAGCCACTTCTCGACCACTTCGCGGTCCACGCCGGTGATCTTGACCAGCACGAAGGCCAGCATCGCGCCCATAATCAGTTCCCACACGCCTTCCACCCACAGGTGCACCACAAACCACCAGTAGTACTTGTCGCGCGCCAGGTTTTCCGGGTTGTAGAAGGAGAACAAGAAGAACACCGCCAAGCCAATCAGGCCGGTCATCATCACCAGGCTGATGGTGGTCTTGCGGCCCTTAAGCAGGGTCATGCCGATGTTGTAGAGAAAGCCCAGGGCCACCACCACAATGCCCATCTTGGTGATGGTCGGCTGCTCAAGGAACTCCCGGCCCATGGTCGGCAGTAGGTCATTGCCGGTCAACTTGGCCAGGCCCGCATAGGGCACCAACAGGTAGCCGAGAATGGTCAGCACACCGGCGGCGGCGAATACCCAAAACAGGATCATCGCCAGTTTCGGGCTGTGCAGTTCGCGGTCGGCCTCCTCGGGGATCAGGTAATAAGCCGCGCCCATAAAGCCGAACAGCAGCCAGACGATCAGCAGGTTGGTGTGCACCATCCGCGCCACGTTGAAGGGGATCAGTGGGAACAGAAAATCTCCCACCACGTATTGCAGGCCCATGATCAAACCGAACAGCACCTGGCCGAGAAACAAGATCAGGGCAAACACGAAGTAGGGTTTAGCCACGGCTTGCGAGGCGAATTTCAGATGTGGATTTGCAATGTTCATCTATCAGCCCTCCTTGTTTGGCGGCCATTTGTTGGTATTGATCTTCGAGGTCCACTTGAGGAACTCGGCGATGTCGTCCACTTCCTGGGTGCTCAGATGGAACTGCGGCATCGCCCGGCGACCGGGCACGCCCAGCGGCTGAAGCTTCATCCAGGCCTGCAGGAACGGCTTAAAGCCGGCGTCCTCACCGCGGCGGACAAACACATTGCCCAGCTCGGGAGCGAAATACGCACCCTCGCCCAGCAGGGTGTGGCAGCCGATGCAGTTGTTTTGCTCCCAGACCAACTTGCCGCGTACCACCGCCTCGGTCAGCTGTGAGGCATTGGTCCGCTCGGGGAAGGTCTGCTCGGTGTGATAAGTCAAAGCCAGGAATACCAGGAAGAAGAACACGCTCCCCCCAAAGTAAATATTCCTGGCCATGCTCTTCGTGAATGTCTCTGACATGGCCGTTTCCTCTTTACTTGGCGAGCCCATTGTAGGAACCGCCCCGCGCAAAACCGCTTGATGGCAATCAAGAAAGCTTGATGGTTAGGCTCGGGTATTGAGGTGGGGGCTGGGCTTTGAAATTAATGTTCGACCGCCGCAGTTGTATCGCCTGACCTAACGGTTTCGCCCTTACGGCGAGTCACTTCTGGCAGTCGCCCCAGAAGTAACCAAGAGGGCTTGCCCCTGCCATCCGGGTCTCGCTGCGCTCGACTGCCCTCAGCCAATCATTGCTCCGTGGGCACGCTGCGACGGGCCATCCATGGCCCAACGCAGCTCTCGCGGCATCCTGCCGCTCAACCCACTGCACAACAATTGGCTTCGGCCTGCTGAAAAGGGGCGTTTGTCCTGGTGCGAATGGATGGGTTCGACATGGCGGCGCAGGTAGGCCCGTAAGACGAGTGGAGCGGATCAACCGATAGCCCAACCAACACAACTGCGGCCAACCCAGGAAAAACCGGTGCTACAGCGGTGTCGTGTAATCGCTTGGTTCGCTGCATCAGCCTTATGCGCCGACAAACTCCCACGTCGAACCCATCCATCCGAGCCGGGACAAACGCCCCTTTCAGGAGGCCGAGTGGAATCGTTGCGTAAGGGGTTGAGCGGCATGGATGCCGCGAAAGCCACGATGGGCCAGGGATGGCCCTTCGCGGCGGGCCCCTGGAGCAATGATGGAGTGAGGAAACGCAGCGTAGCGGAGTAACAGCCTCCGGCTGGCCCGAAGGGTGAGCGCAGCGAATCAAGTCGCCGCAGGCGGGCCGGATGCATGGGGCAAGACTTTTTGCTTACTTTTGGGGCGACTGCCAAAAGTGAGCCGCCGTAAGGGCGCAACGCAGCGAAGCGCAGTAACAGCCGCAGGCTGGCCCGAAGGGCGAGCGTAGCGAGTCAACCAATCCTTCAGACAACACAACTGCGGCGGTCGAGCATCATTAGCCTAGATCGCGCACAGCGTCCCCAGCACCACCCCGCCCACCACCAGCGGCCAGCCCAGCAGCAACCCACGCCACAGCGGCGGGGCGTGGCGCAGGTGCATAAAGCCATCGGCAATCAGCCAGGCCTTGCCCAGGGCCGCCAATAAGACCGCCGCCGCCAACAGCAAACCAGCCCCGGCATTGCCCAGCTGCACGCTGCTGACCGACAACGCCACCAGGCCCAGCCAGCAAAGTATCAGTACGCGTGAAGTGACCACGGCAACCTCATCAATTGAGCACGTACACCAGGGGAAACAGCAGCACCCAGATCAGATCGACCATGTGCCAATAGAGCACGCCCGACTCCAGCGCCGCGTCATCGGCGGCCTGGCTGCGGCGCCAGCAGCGCAGCGCCAGCCAGGCCAGAATCAGCATGCCCAGCAGCACATGCAGGAAGTGAAAGCCGGTAAGAATCCAATACAGGGTGAAGAAGTTGTTGTGCTCCATGCCCAGGCCCAGCCCGGCCAGATGCTGGTATTCGCTGAGTTTCAAGCCCACATACAGGCTGGCCGCCAACAACGCCGCCAGCAACAACCAGCCACCCCGCCGCGAGCGGCCCCGACGCACCTGCTCTTGCGCCAGGGCGGCGAACAAACCGGCGGTCAGCAAACTCAGGGTCAGCGCCAGACCGATGGAGCTGTCCAGCGCCGCGCGGCTGGCGTGAAACAAGGCCGGCTGCAAGGCCTGGGTCACCGCAAAGGTGACAATCAGCAGAGCAAATACCGTCAGCTCGGCGAGGATGAAAAACCACATGGCCAAGTCGCCCGGCAGACGCTTTGCAGGCCGCTGAAAAACTACCTCGGCTTTGACTTCCTGCGTCGCCCTACCTCCTGCATCCATGCAGTCGTGCGTTGCCAGCGCGTCAGGCGAAGTGCACATCAACCACGTCCATCAACGCCGCCACCGTTTGCGGGTCATCCGACAGCGGTTCGGCCAGGCAGGCCAGACAGGCCTCGCGCGGGCTCATGCCGGAGCGGATCATCCGTGCGGCGAAAATCAGCAGCCGAGTCGAGGCCACTTCTTCCAGATCGTGCTGTTCCAGGCGGCGCAACGCCTGGCCGAGCTTTACCACCTGGGCCGCGAGCGCCGCATCCACCTGAGCCTCATTGGCGACGATGCGCTCCTCCTCGGCCACCGGCGGGTAGCCGAAACGCAAGGCCACGAAGCGCTGGCGGGTGCTGGGCTTCATGCCCTTGAGCAGGTTCTGGTAACCGGGGTTGTAAGACACCACCAGCATAAAACCCGGTGGTGCGCGCAGCACTTCACCGGTGCGTTCGAGGTACAGCTCGCGGCGGTCATCGGCCAGCGGGTGCAGCACCACGGCGGTGTCCTGGCGCGCCTCGACCACTTCATCCAGGTAGCAGATACCGCCTTCGCGCACCGCGCGGGTCAGCGGGCCGTCCTGCCACCAGGTGCCCTGGGCGCCGATCAGGTGACGACCGACCAGGTCGGCGGCGCTCAAGTCGTCATGGCAGGCCACGGTAAACAGCGGCAGATTCAGACGGTGAGCCATGTGCTGGACGAAACGGGTCTTGCCGCAGCCGGTCGGGCCCTTGATCAGCACCGGCATGCCATGCTGCCAGGCCTGCTGGAACAGCACTTCTTCGTTGCCCTGCGCCTGATAAAACGGCGCAGCCCGGGCGGCAAGGGTTTCGACGACGAGTTTGGCAGGCGCATTCACGGCAGATACCTCAGCGGATTAATCATGCCTGTACGCTACCCGTGGCGAGACGTCGCGCTCAAGCGATCCAGCCGCCGCACTTGATTGCGGTCAAGCCGATCGACGATGAGCCGCACGCCAGGCAGCAAAAGATCAGCCGCATTAACCCCTGCGGCGCCTGGGCGCACCTTGCACTGACCCAGCAGTTGATTGAGATCAAGCCGTAAAAAGTTCTACCTGGCTATGTTGGAATCCTTTGGAGCAGACTGTCACTGAACGCCTCACCAACACGGGGCCCGGTACAACCTTTGCCATAACGACGTGGGTTGCATAGCGCCCGCGCCACTCGCCTTGAGGAAATACCATGAAGAAGTTTCTGACTCCGCTGTTAGCCCTAGGTGCAGCACTGAGCCTGCAAACTGCCCTGGCCGCCGACCCCGCAGCCGCTGAAGCACTGTTCAAGAGCAAGCCCTGCGCCGCCTGCCACAACGTCGACATGAAGCTGGTCGGCCCGGCGTTGAAGGACGTGGCGGCCAAATACGCCGGCACCGAAGGCGCCGCCGAGCTGTTGGCCGGACGTATCAAGAATGGCACCCAGGGCGCTTGGGGGCCGATGCCGATGCCGGCCAACCCAGTCACCGACGCAGAAGCCAAGATCCTCGCCGAATGGGTGTTGAGCCTCAAGTAACCAAGCAGGTTGCAGATGCCGTTCACGCAAACCAAGTGAGCGGCTTTTTTTTGCCTGTTTCCCAGCCATGAGTTGCAGCGTGCGGGTCGGTTAGTCGATGCCTAGTGCGCGGTAATTCGTAGGGTGGGTTAGCGGCGCGGGCGGTGGTTGCTTGCATCGCCGCGCAAGCCGGGCGCCGCGTAACCCACCATGCGGTTTGCCGGTCGAGCGCCATGGTGGGTTACGGCGCGGTCGGGTTTTGCGTTGTTGGCAAGCCATGGTTCGCGCCTAACCCACCCTACAAAAGCTGTGTGCAACACGTAACTGGATAGAGCCTTTTTTTGCCGGTGTCCCAGCTATGGATTGCACGATTTGCGCCGAGCGCTTTGCAGGAAAGATCATCAGAATCAGCGCAAACCGTACAGTCACAAACGGGTGCCTCCACCGCCGCAGGCGAGAGTTTTCAGCCCAGCGTATAGCCGTTGTCGACCACCCAATCCTGGCCATAGACGCCGCGGGCGCCCTGGGACAGCTGGAACAAGATGACGTTAGCCACCGCCGCCGCTTCGAGAAAATGACCGGGCAACAGCCGTTTGGCCACCGTATCGGCGACGTCGCCCAACTGCTCGTCGGTCAACCCCAGGGTGCCCCAGATCGCCGTCGCGGTAGGGCCTGGCGAGACCAGGTTGATGCGCAGATCCAAGGCCGCTAGCTCCACGGCGATGGTTTTCACCTGGGCGGCCAAGGCCGCTTTGCTGGCGATATAGGCGGCCAGGCCGGGAAAGGTCAAATGGCTCAGAAAGGTGCTGACGAACACCACGGAGGCCGGCTTGGCCAGGGTGTCGAGCAGCGCCGCCAAGGTGTTCAAAGCCCCCGCACCATTGACCGCCCATTGCCGGTCGAAGGCGCCGAGATCCAGGCAATCGGCCAGTTCGGCAATGCCGGCGTTGGGCACCAGATAATCCACCGGCCCCAGACGGGCAGCCCGCTCGGCCAGGCTGTCGAGGTCGGCCTGGCAGGTGACGTCGCCGGCCTGCCAGTGCAAACGCTCGCCGTAAGTCTCCAGCAGCACCGGCAACTCGCCGAGCGTGCGGGACATGGCCACCACCTGGGCGCCGCGTTGCAACAAGGCCGCACACAGCGCCAAACCGATTCCCGAACTGGCGCCGGTGACCACGGCCAGGCGGTCCTGGAATTCGTTTTTCATCGATGCTCTCCGATGCCCGGCAACGCCGAGCGGCAGGGTCACCCAGAGAGACAATCATGGGCGACCGGTTTCCGATCCAGAGCAGCGGACGCTGCCCCCGATAAGGCCTTTTTACAGCGAGGGAGAGGGTTGGCGACTTGATCGCAATCAGCTTTGCCGCGCGTGGTGTGGAGCGAGGATTATCGAGGCGCGGCCTTGGCGCTAATGGGCCTGGCCATGTTGCATGGCGGCCGCCTGTTGCAAGACCGTCTGGTCGATTTCGGCGAACCGCAGCACCCGAGCGTGATGGGTGGCGGCGAGTTTGCGCGCGGCCTGTTCGTCGGCGAACGAGGCCAACACCGCGCCCATGGCGCCGCTGAGCCCACTGTCGGCCAGATCGACCACGTAGAACGCCTGGGTGGCGTCGATCAGGTGGCTGTCAGCGGGCTTGGCCCAATCGCTACGGCCCATGTCGTGGACATAGAGCTTGGCAGCGCCGATACGGTTTTCCGGCTGCAACCACCAGCCGAGCATCTCGGCGGCGGAACAGAATTTCTTCACCCCCGCCTTGCTCACCGCCTGGCCTTTGGGGCCGGCAAAGTCGCCGATAATCATGCCGCACACATGGCACTCGTCAGTGGCGTGGAAGGCCTGCGGAATAAAGCTCAGTTGCGCCTCCTCGGGTTTGCTACAGGCCAGCAACCCAAGCCCAAGCAGCAGCGCCAGCAGGCATAGCTCAGCGCTTTTTAACAAGCGTTTCATTGGCTCTCCTCGATAGGTTAAAAATGGCTATGTACCCGTTAAGTGTTGAGGTGTGTGGGTCGGTTAGGCGATGCCTGGTGCGCGGTAATTCGTAGGGTGGGTTAGCGGCGCGGGCGGTGGTTGTTTGCATCACCGCGCAAGCAAGGCGCCGCGTAACCCACCATGCGGTTTGCCGGTCGAGCGCCATGGTGGGTTACGTGGCGCACACATTGCGCAGTTGATTTTCAATCCCTGTCCCGCGCCACTAACCCACCCTACGTTTTGCCTGCAACAGGTAATGGGGACAGAGCCTTAAACATCACGTCGGCCGGCGCAGAAACACCCCATAGGCCAACAGCAGCGGTGCGCCGACCCATAACAGCAGGCACAGCCACAGCAGCCGGCCGTCCACCGGCAGGTCGCCGCCCAGGGCCATGACACCGACGGCGCTGCCGCCGCCTTCGAAACCGGACAGGTTGATCAAGCGGTAGACATCCGTCGGGTTGAGCAACAGCAACCAGGGCAGCAGCTCGGGGTTGAACTTGCCTTCGCTCAGCACCAGCAGCGCCAGCAAGGCCAGATCGAACACCAGCACGAAGAGGAACCACACGCCCAGGGCCAGCCCGGCGGCGCTGGATTTTTCACTGACGGCGCTGCTCAGCACATAAGCCATGGCCAGGAATACCCAACCGAGCAAGGTCGAAGACAACATAAAGCGGCCGAAGGCCCAGGCCAGCAGGCCCAGCTCGACATCCTCGACCAGCACGCCGATGGCCAGGGCCGCGCAGCCGAAGCCGATCAAGGTGGCCAGCGCCAGGATCAGGCCGTGGCCGACGAACTTGCCCAACAGCAGCTGGCCGCGCCCCAGGGGATAGGTCAGCAACAGCATCAGGGTGCCGCCCTCGTCCTCGCCGACTATGGCGTCGTAGGCCAGCAGCAAGGCGATCAGCGGCACCAGAAAAGTCGCCAGGCTGGCCAGGCTGGCGATGGTCGCCGGGATCGAGGTGAAGCCCAGTTGCCCGGACGCCGCCGCGCCAAGCCAGGCGATGCCCACCGCCAACACCGCGAACAGCAGGCTGATGGCCAGCAACCAGCGGTTGCGCAGGCCGTCGCTGAGTTCCTTGCGGGCAATATTCCAGACCGTGTTCATCGTGCGCCCTCCCCTGGCTGAGCCGCTTGGGCGTGATCCATGTAGTGCCGGTAGAGGTCCTCCAGCGACGGTTGATGAATGTCGATGTCCTGGGCGCCGCCTGCGCCGAGCAGTTCGCGGAGCAGGTCGAGTTTGTCGCCGTTGATCGCCACCACTTCGATGCCGTCGACGCCCAGCGAGCGGGCCTGATGCCCGTCGGCGTGCCAGCGTTGCAGCAACTGCGCGCGGTGTTGCAGCCCACTGGCGCGGATCACCGCCGGCAAGCCAGCATCTTCGCGCAGGCAGGCCAAGCTGCCGACCGCCTGCAGACGACCATGGGCGAGAATCGCCGCGCGGTTGATATGCGCCTCGACTCCCGGCAACACATGGGAGCAGAGGATGATGCTGGTGCCCTGCTGACGCAGGCGATCAACCAACTGGTAGAGATCCTGGGTGGCGATTGGGTCGAGGCCCACCGTGGGTTCATCAAGCAATAACAGGCGCGGCGCGCCGAGCAGCGCCTGGGCCAAACCCAAGCGCTGACGCATGCCCTTGGAATAGGTCTTGACCCGCCGATCCATGGCAGCGGCCAGACCGACTTGCTCCAGCAACTCGTCCACCTGCGCCAGCGCGGCGCCCTTGAGGCGGGCGAAATGGCGCAAGGTCTCGCGGCCGCTGAGCTGGGCGTAGAAGGTCACGTTCTCCGGCAGATAGCCGAGTTGCTGGCGTACCAGCGAATCATTCGGGCTGCGCCCGAGCACCTGCACCCGACCGCTGCTGGCCTGCAACAGGCCGAGAATCAGCTTCATGCTGGTGGTCTTGCCGGCGCCGTTGTGGCCGAACAGACCGAGCACTTCGCCTTCGCCCAGGTTCAGGTGCAAGTCGTGCAGCACGGTCAGGTTGCCGTAGTGCTGGCTGACGCCTTCGATTTCGACGGCATTCATGGCGTTGGCTCCTGGCTGGCTGGCAGCAGATCGGTGGTCGGCAAGCGCATCAGCGGATGGCTGTCCTGCACGCCTGGGGATTTCAGTACCGGGAAGGCGCGCTGCACCCAACGCAGCAACTCGATGCCCGGACTGTTCATCAACAGGCGCACCTGCGGGTACAGCCACAGCAGGCGGTCGACGTTGTCGTTGGGTTCGTAGGCAATATCGCCCAGGCCATCGTCGTTGCGATCCCAGCCCAGGTAATCGCTCCAGTAGTTGCCGCGCCCCGCCACCGACCACTCCTGGGTGCGCACCGCGACGTACTTGACCTGCTGCTGGTTATCGACAAAAGCATTGCCGACGATGCGGTTGTCCTCGGAGCCGGCGGTCAGGTGAATGCCCAGGGCGCTGCCTTGAAAATGGTTGTGCTCGATACTGTTGAACAGCGAGTTGTAGATAAACAGCGCCTTGCCCTCGGCGCCGGCAATCATGCTGTCACCGGTCGAGCCACTGCCGCTGCGCACATCACTGACGACGTTGTCGCGAATGGTCGAATAGGTGATGTAGTTCATCAGGATGCCGTAGTTCTCGTCCTGCTCGGAGCGATTGCCGATCACCGTCAGCTTGCGGCTCTGCATCAGCGCATAGCCGGTGCGGGTGCGGCGGGTGGTGTTGCCGAGCAGCTGGTTGTCGTTGGCGAACATGTAGTGCACGCCGTAGCGCAGGTCTTCCAGGGTGTTGCCTTCAAGCAGGTTGCCGTTGGAGGTGTCGATATAGATGCCGTCGCGGGCATCGCGCACCTGGTTGCCGATGACCTTGGCGCCGCGCACCCCATACAGGTGAATGCCGTTGCCGCGATCCTGGGAGCGGATGCTGGCATCGCCCTGAATGCTGTTGCCGATCAGGCTGACATCCGCCGTGCCATCGACCCAGATGCCAAAGCCCGGACCCTGCAGGCGGTTGCCCTTGATCACCGCGCCACGCGCCTTGGGCTGGATAAACACGGCGGCGTTCATGGCGGTCATGTCGCGGCCCCAGTCGAGCAGCGTGCAGCCTTCGACGGTCACCTCGGGCGCACTGATGATCAGGCCGTTGCCCTGCCCCTGGCCCTGCAACACGGCGCCGGGTTCGCAAAAAATGTGCATCGGCTGATCGACGCTGAACGAGCCTCGGTATTCGCCGGCGGGCAGCCGCCAGCGATTGTCACCCTCGGCCTGCAGCGGCAGCGTGGTGATGGGTTGCGGCGCCGCCTGGGCAGCGCCACAGAAAATCAGCAGCAACAGTGTGCTGGCGTGCAGCCATGCTATTGCCTGGGTGTTTAACACTGCGGTTTACCTTGAGCCATTTAGCGGTTAGCCCGTAACCCGGATGCAATCCGGGCTACGGGGCTGTGCCCTTACGCCGGTTCGACCAGCATGCGGCCGACCATTTCCATGTGCAGGGCATGGCAGAACCAGCTGCAGTAGTACCAATGCAGGCCGGGCTTGTCGGCGATAAAGGTGATCGACGAGGTCTGCTGCGGGCTGATCTCCATGCTGGCGCCGTGATTGGTCATGACGAAACCGTGAGACACGTCCTCGATCTGATCGATGTTGGTGATGGTCACTGTGACTTCATCGCCCTGCTTGACCTTAAACTCGGTCAGGCCGAAGGCTGGCGCCATCGAGGTCATGTACACGCGGACCTTGTTGCCCTCGCGGATAACCTTGTTATCGGCCTCCAGCTTGATGCCATCCTTTTTCGCCCGTTCGACGGTCGGCGCGAAGAAGGCATCGTTGCGATCCCAGATCTTCTTGGTTTTGATCTGGTCGCGGCGCGCCAGGATGCAATCGTGGGGTTCGGCGAAGGCCGGGCCATCGTGTACCAGCTTCATTTCGTCGCCGGAGATGTCGATCAACTGATCGTTTTCCGGGTGCAGCGGGCCGGTCGGCAGGAAGCGGTCCTTGGAGAACTTGCTCAGCACTATCAGCCACTTGCCGTCGGCGTCGCGGGTTTCGCAGAGCGACGCGTGGTTATGCCCTGGGTTGTAGTGCACATCGAGCTTCTGCTTGATGTAGTTGACCTTCTCGCCCTTGTAGGCGCGCACGGCCTCGTCCATGTTCCACTTGACCACCTGGCTGTCGATAAACAGGGTGGTGTAGGCGTTGCCGCGACCGTCGAAGGTGGTGTGCAGCGGCCCCAGGCCCAGTTCGGGCTCACCGACGATGGTGTCGCGCGGGTCCTTGAGTTTGTCGTCGAACAGGTCGTCGAGCTTGGCGATTTCAATCATCGAGCAGGTCGGCGACAGCTTGCCGTTGGCGATAAAGTACTTGCCATCCGACGAGGTGTTGCAGCCGTGGGGGTTCTTCGGCACCGGGATATAGCGGGTCAGTTGCGAGCCAGCACGGCCGTCGACCACCGGGGTCTTGGAGTCGCCGAGGGTGGTGAACTTGCCGGCCTTGATCGCCGCTTCGATGCGCTTGATGTTGAACACCACCACCCAATCACGCTCGTTGCGCATCATGCCGCCGAGGTCGTAGGCCTTCTCGGAGTTGTAACAGGTGGAGGCGGCGTACTTGCCGGTGTAGTCGGCGTCGGTGTTGTCCAGGTTGCCGTCGACTATGACCTGAAAGGCCATCTCCATCTTCTCGGCATCGATGGCGTTGAACATGGTGTAGGCGTTCTTGTCCTGCAGATCGAAATTGATGCCATCGTTAGGGTGTGGAATGACGAACTCGGCGTTGGCGAACACGTACTTGGTATGCGGCACCTTCTGCAGGCGCAGGCCGTGGATGGCCTGCACGTTGGGCACGGTGAGCATCTTGTCGCACTTCATGATGTCCAGACGGATGCGCGCGACCCGGCTATTGGCCTTGTCGTTGATGAACAGGTATTTGCCGTCGTACTGGCCGTCAGTCATGGAGATATGCGGGTGGTGGCAATCGCCGTTCTGGAACTTGGCGCTCTCGCCCATGATGTGTTTGCTTTCGTTGGTCAGCCCCCAACCGGTGGCCGAATCCACGTTGAATACCGGGATGCGCATTAATTCACGCATCGAGGGCACGCCCATCACCCGTACTTCGCCCTGATGGCCGCCGCTCCAGAAGCCGTAGTACTCATCCAGCTCGCCAGGGCCGACATGAATCTTCGACTTCGACTCCTTGACCGCCGCCGCCCAGGACTCGCGGGTCATTACCGCGCTACCCAGCGCAGTGGCGCCAACCAGGGCAGCGCCGGTCACCGCGCCGACACCGAGGAAGCCGCGCCGGCTAAAGCCGGATTTCTCCAGCAATTCGGCTTGCTGCTGGGCATCGAGTTGCGGGCTGTTCTTCGACTCTTTATCGCTCATAGGTTCTGCTCCTTGGATGGGAAAAGTCGGTTGTCGAGCGAACCACGCAAGCCCTACAGGGCTGGTTCAGGGCACAACCACTTGCACTACTGGAATCAAATCTGGGGCTGTCGAACCGGGTTGCAGGGGCGCCAGCTTGTTGCGTTTCTTCTGCTTGAGAAGCAGCGGCGGGCACTTGTCGTCGTTGTGGTAGGTCATCTGGCAATCGAGGCAGTAATGGCACTCGTTGTGATTGATATGGCCGTCCGGGTGGATCGCCTGGATCTCGCATTCCTTGGCGCATAGCTGGCAAGGGTTGCCACATTCCTTACGGCGCTTGAGCCAGTCGAACAGGCGAAACTTGCTTGGAATGGCCAGCGCCGCGCCCAGCGGGCAGACGTAACGGCAGTAGACCTTGCGGGTGAAAATATTGATCACCAGCAAGATCACCGCGTAGAGCACGAACCACCATTGGCGGTCGAACTTGAGGGTGATGGCAGTCTTGAACGGCTCTACTTCGGCGAAGCGCTCGGCGCTGGACAGCGACTCCAGCGACAGGCCGAACAGCAGCAAGAGGATGATGTATTTAATCGCCCACAGCCGCTCATGCACCGCGAAGGGCAGTTCGTACTGCGGCACCTTGAGCTTGCGCGCAGCCTCGTTGATCAGCTCCTGCAGGGCGCCGAACGGGCACAGCCAGCCACAGAACACGCCGCGCCCCCAGAGCAGGATGCTGGCGGCGGTGAAGGTCCAGAGAATGAAGATCACCGGATCGGTGAGAAACAGCTCCCAGCGAAAATCCTGCACCAGCGCATGCACGAAGGTCAGCACATTGACCACCGACAACTGGCCCAGGGCGTACCAACCGATAAACACCACGGTAAAAATCAGGTAACCACGGCGCAACCAATGCAGGAAGTGCGGGCGCCGGGTGAACTTGTCCTGCAGGAACAGGATCAGCGTGAGCAGCAACAAGGCGACCAGTATCACGCCGATCTGGAAGCTCTTCTGGTACCAGATATTCAGCCACAACGGGCGATTGGCTTCGTCGATGGCGGCGAGCTCGGCGGCGCTGGGCAGCGGCCGATCGAGGTATTCCTCGGGCAGCTGGTAAGCAAGTTCGAAACTGCTGAACATGCCGCTGGTCGGCCCGGTCTGCCGCTTCACCAACAGCTCCAGAACCCAGGGCGAGCCCGGATCGAAACCGGCCGGCGCACGCACGATAAAGATCGCCATCTCGCTGAAGTCCGGCATGCCCTTGGCATACACATCGCTCAGCCGCTCGAAATCGCGGTCACGAAAACTGATGGTTTCGCCAAACTGGCGCAGCTGCACCCGGTCGAAAATGCCACCGCGCACATAGCCCGAACCTTTGAACGAATAGCTGCCGCTGCCCAGCACGGCAATCGCCTGCTCGCCGGGCTTGAGCGCCGCCATAAGCAGACGGTACTGGTTGTCGCCGAGCAGATTGCGGCCGATGGTCGGCGCATTCAGGTGCGCGCTGTAGAGATCGATAAAGGTCTCATCCACCTGCTCGGGCGCGGCCACGTCCACCCCTTCGGCCTCGGTGCCCTTGAAGGCCGTATCGACCTGGCCACGGGTCAGGTGCAGGCGGCGGATCGCGCCGCTGCCGGTGAGCTGAGCCCAATCGGCGCTCTGGTAGTTATCCAGGCGCACGCTGGCGGGTTTCTGCGCCAGGCTCGCAGCGTCTTCGATCAAACCGAGCGACACCGCCACCTTGTGCGCAGCGCGCATCACCACCTCGTTGACCACCATCACCGTCACAGTGGCGCCGGTGACCGCATCGACAGTCACCGCATCCGGGTCACTGGAACGGCCGACCACCACCCGCTGGTTGACCTTGATCCCTCGGTACTTGGCGTTGAAGGCGTGCAACTTGGCTTCGGGGATGCCGATCAGCAGAATCGGCTCGTGGTGCTCAAGCACATAGGCGTCCTGAATCACGCCGGCGGTGTCGAGGATCACCTGCATATTGATCGGCTTGCCGGAGTAGGCCGGAATATCGACCACATCCAGGCTCTGGAATACATAGCCGAGCACCTTGCCGCCACTGGACAGGGTGCGCACCTTGAATTCGCCTTGCGGCTCGGAAGGCGCATCGGCACCTGGGAAGATCGAGTCGATGCGTTGCTGTTCGATGTCACCGTAAGGCTTGGCCTGTGCCCCCTGGAAGGTTGCGAACAGGAGCGCGAACAACACCGCGACCGCCAGCCCCCATGAGCGCCAGGCACTGTGCAGGGAGGGCGGGTTGTTCATGATTGAGCGGCTTTGGCGGCTGGATCGAATGGGCACCGTAGTGCTGGCAGGTGAACGACAGGGGATTTCATTCTGCAGCTGACAGGTTTGCATATGGAATATCCGCCTTAGGCGGCTAGAACGTATGGGCATGCTAGGGGATACCCATTCGCCCTCCCCTTGATACGAATCAAGTAATGCAAAAACCAGAGGCGCGCCGGCGCACGCGGCGCGAGGTTAATCTCGACCGGGTGGAGTCAGATAAGCCGCAGTAGCACCGCGTTGCGCGGCACTGGCTTTGAGCTCCAGGTGGGCAATGCCGCGCAGGTGCACCTGGTCCGGACCATCGGCAAAGCGCAAGGCGCGGCCAGCGGTCCACATATCGGCCAGCGGCGTATCCGGGGTCAGGCCCATGGCGCCGTACACTTGGATCGCGCGGTCGACCACCCGGCAGTGCATGGCCGGCACCAGCGCCTTGATCATGGCGATTTCCTTGCGCGCGGCCTTGGCGCCGACTGCGTCTATCATCCAGGCGGCCTTCAGCACCAGCAGCCGCGCCTGCTCGATCTCGATGCGCGACTCGGCGATCCAATCGCCGATATTGGCGTACTGGTGCAGGTATTTGCCGAACGCCTTGCGCTCCTGACAGCGCTCGACCATCAGTTCCAGCGCCAGCTCGGCCATGCCGATCGAGCGCATGCAGTGGTGGATGCGCCCAGGTCCAAGGCGCGCCTGGGCCATCATAAAACCCTCGCCCTCGGCGCCCAGCAGATTGGCCAGCGGCACCCGCACATTGCGCAGCAGCAACTCACTGTGGCCTTCGGGCGCCAGGTGATTGAGCACCGGGATATTGCGCAGCAGCTCCACCCCCGGCGTGTCGAACGGCACCAGCAGCATGCTCTGTTGCTGGTGGGCCTCGGCGTCCGGGGCGGTCTTGCCCATCACTATCAGCAACTTGCAATCGGGGTGCGCGGCGTTGGTGATAAACCATTTGCGGCCGTTGATCACATACTGGTCACCGTCACGGCGGATCAGGGTCTGGATATTGCTGGCATCGGAGGACGCGACGTCCGGCTCGGTCATGGCAAAGGCCGAACGCATCGCGCCGTCCAGCAACGGCAACAACCAGCGCTGGCGTTGCTCGGGCGTGGCAAACAGGTGCAGCAGCTCCATATTGCCGGTGTCCGGCGCGCTGCAGTTGAACACCTCGGAGGCCCAGGACACCCGCCCCATGATTTCCGCCAGGGGCGCGTATTCCAGATTGCTCAAGGCGGTGCCCGGCTCATCCGCCTGCAGCGCCGGCAGAAACAGATTCCACAGTCCCTCGCTGCGGGCCAGGGCCTTCAAATCGGCCATAAACGACACCGGGAAATGCCCAGCCGCCACCTCCGCCTGCCAGGCGCCGATGCGCGGCACTATATGGGTATCGAGAAAGCTCCGTACTTGCTGACGCAGTGCTTCGGTGCGGGGACTGTAGGCAAAATGCATGGCGAACCTCGGGTCGGTCTGGGCGATGACTGAAGCATCACCATAGCCAGCTCCGCAGGTAAAACCGAGGATGTTCGAGGGGCTGAATCAGCGCCTATCACGGCGCACGCAAACACGCTGAAACTTGACCCAGGTCATCGCCAATCCGGCCATAAAGGCTATGTACCAGTTATGCGTTGCGAGGGGCCGAACCTTTCTCTTGGGGGGATCAGCCTTGATACTTGTGCTGTCAGCACTGACCAATCGCGGATAAATCCGCTCCTACAGGGAGACAGCCGATGAAATTATTGCAGGTGCCGGGCTTGTGTAGGAGCGGTTTTTGGTAACAAAGGGCACCGCGAAGCAGGCGTGACACCTGCAATTCGACTGGGCCACAATCGTTATTTCCCCCCACGTCATATGGGTCAGAAACCAGAGGCTAGGGGCTTGCGCTTTGCAACACATAACGGGGACATCCCCAAGGCAAAGCCCCCGCCACCAGCATGCCTACCAGTGCAGATAGAACATCGCCTTGGCCAGCAGCACTATGGCCAGCATCTGCGCCAGCACGGCCCAGTGCAGTTGGCGATACAGTGCCGGCGTCATGCGCCCGCTGCGCAGCAGCATGGCCACCGCGCCGAAGCTGATAAACACGCTCAGCGCCAGGGTGATTTTCAGCGTCAGCAAGGTGGCAAAACTGCTGGCGAAAGGCGCACTGAGCGCCTGCCGATGCTGCCAAGCCAAGCCAAAGCCGGCGCCATACACCAGCAGCACCAGCCAATGCAGCACCGTGCGGGTACGGGCACCGAGCGCACGTTCCAGAGTGCCCAGCTGCGCAGGATCGAGCTGCGGCTTGACCTTGGCGAGGATCAGCACCTCGTAGAACAGCGTGCCGATAAAGCCGATGGCGCCCAGCAAATGCAGCATGTGCAACAGTGCGTAACTGCTCACCCAAACCTCCTCAAACCGTGCGTGAGAAGCGGCCTTTTTGCTCGCCGCCGATATAGGCATCGAAGGCCATGGCCACGCTGCGCATCAGCAAATGCCCCTGGGGCAACAGCACCAGCGCGTCGTCGTGAATTTCCAACAACTGGTCGGCCACCTGCTCATCAAGCTTGCCCAAGGCCTCGGCAAAGTAGTCTTTGAAGCGAATGTTGTGGCGCGCCTCGATGCTGGAAAAGTCGATCCGGCCATGGCACATCAGGTCGCTGATCACCTCGCGGCGCAGCTGGTCGTCGGCATTCAGGCGATAGCCGCGATGCACCGGCAACAGGCCCTGATCGAGGCGCGCGTAGTACTGCGAAAGCTCCTTGACGCTCTGACTGTAGGTGTCGCCAACCTTGCCGATGGCCGACACGCCAAGGCCAATCAGGTCGCACTCGGCGAAGGTCGAATAGCCCTGAAAATTGCGCTGCAGGGTGCCGTTGGCGCGGGCCAGGGCCAGCTCGTCATCCGGCAAGGCGAAGTGGTCCATGCCGATATACACATAACCGGCGGCGGTCAGGCGGCTGATGGTCAGCTCCAGCAACTCCAGCTTGCGCTCGGGCGGCGGCATGTCCTCGCGGCGGATCAGCCGTTGGGCCCGCACCAGTTCCGGTAAATGCGCATAGCTATAAGCGGCGATTCGGTCCGGACGCAGGGCGATGATCTTGCTCAGGGTCACGTCGAAACTGGCCACGGTTTGCAGCGGCAAGCCGTAGATCAGATCGACACTCACCGACTTGAATTTGGCCCCACGGGCAGCGGCCACCAGGGCGTAGATCTGCTCTTCGCTCTGCAGGCGATTAACCGCGGCCTGCACATCCGGGTCGAAGTCCTGCACGCCGAAACTCAGGCGATTGAAGCCCAGCTCGCGCAGGTGCTCGATCTGCTCGGTGTTGATGGTGCGCGGGTCGACCTCGATGGAGAACTCGTGTTCGTCGCTGTCATCCAGGTTGAACGCCTGATGCAGGCAGTCCATCAACTCGGCCAGCTGCTCGCGAGTCAGGTAGGTCGGCGTGCCGCCACCCAGATGCAATTGTCTGAGCTTGCGGCTGGGGTCGAACAGCGCCGCCTGCATGGCGATCTCACGCTTGAGGTAGTTCAGGTACTCGACTGCACGATGGGTCTTCTGGGTAATGATCTTATTGCAAGCGCAGTAGTAGCAAAGGCTCTTGCAGAACGGGATATGGATATACAGCGACAGCGCTTTGGGTTCGACGGCCTGATTACTGGCCAGGGCGGCCGCGTGATAATCGTCCACCGCAAACGCCTGATGGAACTGCGGCGCAGTCGGATAGGAGGTGTAGCGCGGCCCCGGACGATCATACTTCTCGACTAGCGCGCGATTGAAATTCAACGGTTGGTTCATCTCAATCCCTCAAAGCGTGAAATAGCTGCAGTCGCTCATGCTACCAGCAGCCAGTCACTAAAGGCCGCGCTTTAGCTCGCCCGGCTCCGCCCCGAACACGCAACCGCCCGAAGGCCCCATAACGCAAAAACCCCTGAAGCTCGAAAGCTTCAGGGGTTTTTGTATGATTAGTGGCGGAGAGATAGGGATTTGAACCCTAGGTACTGTCGCCAGTACAACGGATTTCGAATCCGTCCCGTTCGGCCACTCCGGCATCTCTCCAGCGGCGCGCATGATAACAGCTCGCAGGGTGCAGACGAAAGCCCTTTTGCCGGAGTTTTCTTCTGATATCAATTGCTTGGCGAAAACAACCTGAATTGTTGCGGGTCAACTCGCCCGCTTAAAACGCCAAAGGGCAGCCGCAGCTGCCCTTTGTTGTGTACCGCTGTTGGCGGTTAACCCATTAAGCGGGTCAGGGCCTCGCGGTATTTGTCGGCGGTTTTCTGCGCGACATCGGCGGGTACGGCGGGCGCCGGCGGCTCTTTGTTCCAGCCGGTGGACTCCAGCCAGTCGCGCACGAACTGCTTGTCGAAGCTCGGCGGGTTGCTGCCTTCGGCGTAGCTGTCGGCCGGCCAGAAGCGGCTGGAATCCGGAGTCAGTGCCTCGTCCATCAGGGTCAGGGTGCCGTGCTCATCCAGACCGAATTCGAACTTGGTGTCGGCGATAATGATGCCGCGCGTGGCCGCGTACTCGACGGCAGCGCTGTACAGGGCAATCGAGGTATCACGGACCTTGGCGGCCAGCTCGCTACCGATGATCGCCTCGCACTGGGCAAAGGAGATGTTCTCGTCGTGATCACCGACTGCGGCCTTGGTCGAGGGGGTAAAGATCGGCTGCGGCAACTTGGCCGCTTCTTTCAAGCCCGCCGGCAATTGGATGCCGCAGACGGTGCCGCTTTTTTGGTATTCCTTCCAGCCCGAACCGACGATGTAGCCGCGCACAATCGCCTCGACGGCCACTGGCTGCAAACGCTTGGCGACCACGGCGCGACCTTCGACTAGGGGCAACTCGGCGGCGCTGACCACGTCTTCAACCTTGTCGCCGGTGAAGTGGTTAGGCACCAGATCGGCCAGCTTGGCGAACCAGAAATTGGAGATGGCGGTGAGGATTTTGCCCTTCTCCGGAATCGGCTCGTTGAGGATCACATCGAAAGCCGACAATCTGTCGGTGGCCACAATCAGCATGCGCTGGGCGTCGATTTCGTACAGATCGCGCACCTTGCCGGAGTAGATTTTCTTCAGACTTAGGGAGGTCGGGCTGGTCATGGGTCAAATTCCGCTGCTATCTAACGAAACAGGCGAAACCCGAGGGTTTCGCCTATTGCTTGCTGACTCAATTAAACCTTCACTGGGCGCGACAACTGCGCCGCGCCAGGCTGGTTAACCGAGGTTTTCTTGAATCCGGCCGAGGATGCTGCGCGCCACATCGGCAGGTGCGATGGTGTTGGCGTCTTTCTCAACCGAGACTTGCACGCTGTCGCCCACCTTGGTCAAACGCACCTGGTAACGCTCGGCGCTGGCTTCAATTTCAGCCGGATCAGCCGCGCCGCCGACGAAGGGCAACCAGGAGAACATTCCAGGTTTTTTATCCGCACCCGCTCTTGGATCGAGGTTGATGTAGTACACACCGAGGCTGCGGTTAAGGTCGTCGATATGGATTTGCGCCAAGTCCAACGAGCGGCCAACACTGGACCAGGAGCGGTCAAGGTCGGCACCAAGGCTAAGGATTGGGTTGCCATTACCGTCGGCGATCATGCTGATGCGGCTTGGCGTATCGAAGGATTGACCGGCCAGCAACGACACCGAACCACCCTGCTCGGCACTGCGCGACAGATTAGCCAGCATTTCATCCAGCAACGCCGCTTCCAAACCCGGATTACCGGTCGTGCTCGGCCATGGCAGATCTGCGGTGCTGCCTGCCGCGCGCTCAGCGCTCACGACAAAGACTTCGCTGGTATTGCGCTGCACGCCAGGTTCGACCCGCACCCGCACGCGGGTTTCGCCGCCGGCTTCGGAGAAGGCCACACGACTGCTCAGGCGCCGTGCCAAAGTCGATGATATTTGTTCAATCGGCTGCCAGGCGGTGCTGAATTCGCCCGTTTGCGGGCGCTCGTCAACCACCTTAAAACCGTTATCTTCGAAGAACTGGCGGGCCACCGGCCACACTTCAGCGGGCGGGCGCTGAGCCACTATCCAGCGCGAATCGCCACTTTTTTGCAGGCTAAAGTCGCTGGCGACCAAGGTATCTTTCAGCACTGGCGGACGCGGCACTTCAAACTCGGCAGCGCCTTCGGCGACCCGCACCCCGGCCACATTGCCCGGAATCGGCAGCAGCGGGTCGAGACGCTTGGCCTTAACCCCGGCCGGCAATTGCATGGGCGCGGTTTCCCGCGCTTCCAGGTAATCATTGCCACGATCACGGAAGTAGCCGTCCTCGCCCCAAAGCCAGCCACAACCGCTGGTGCTGGAGATCATCAGAGCTAGTACGGAGAGTCCGGCCAGTCGCTTCATGCGCAACGATTCCTCAAACAAAAGCAATTCCTCGATTAAACCAATACGCCGGTCTGGCGCAGAGCCAGACGCAGCGGTTCTTGACAGCGTGGGGTGAGCCACGTCAGCGGCAAGCGAATGCCCTCTGGCATCATGCCCATTTCATGCAAAGCCCACTTCACCGGAATCGGGTTGGACTCAATAAACAGCGCCTTGTGCAGCGGCATCAGGCGGTCGTTAATGGCCCGGGCCACCTCGGCATCACCGCGCATGGCGGCGGCGCACAGCTCACTCATCAGGCGTGGCGCGACGTTGGCGGTAACCGAGATATTGCCCTTGCCGCCCATCAGCATCAGCTCAACGGCGGTGGCGTCGTCACCGGAATAGACCAAGAAGTCCTTGCTGACGCGGTCGAGCACTTCCCGAGCGCGCTGCAGATCACCGGTGGCTTCTTTGATGCCGATAATGTTCGGCACCGTCGATAGCCGCTCAACGGTTTCCGGCAGCATGTCGCAGACGGTGCGGCCCGGTACGTTGTAAAGAATCTGCGGTATGGCCACGGATTCGGCGATATGCCGAAAATGCAGGTACAAGCCTTCCTGGGTCGGCTTGTTGTAGTACGGGGTCACCAGCAGGCAGGCGTCGGCGCCGACTTCTTTGGCGGCGCGGGTCAGTTCGACCGACTCACGAGTGGAGTTACCACCGGTGCCGGCGATGACCGGAATGCGGCCGTTTACCTGGGCAACTACCCGACGAATGACTTCAACATGCTCATGCACATCGAGGGTCGCCGACTCACCAGTGGTACCGACGGCAACGATGGCGTTGGTGCCTTCTTGCAGGTGGAAGTCCACCAGTTTGCTCAGGCTGTCCCAGTCCAGGCCGCCCTGCGCATCCATTGGCGTGACCAATGCCACCATACTGCCCGCAATCATGCCACCGCTCCTGCCGTAAAAAGAGAGGCGCAATGGTACTGTCGCCACCCTCCTTGCACAAGCGAAGGACTCGGCTGTCTTGCGCCAAGCACGGCTTAATCGATCCAGCCGCCAGCCCAACTTAGCGCAACCGAGCGGCAGTCAAGCATTCCCCTCGCCGCTGCTTTTCGCTAACCTGCAGGCCAGTTTGCCGGCATCGGCCAAATCTTCACTTGTCTTAGGAATGCTGCATGTCCACCCCTACCGCTCGCGAACAATTTCTTGTCATTAGCGCCCTTGGCACCAACTCCATGGAGTTGACCAACATTCTCAGCCGCGCCAGCCATGAAAACCGTTGTTCCGTGGTCAGCACCCGCCTAAGCCGACACGGCGAATACAGCGCCTTGGTATTGCAACTAGCCGGTAGCTGGGACGCTCTGGCACGGCTAGAAACCAGCTTGCCGGGCCTTGCCAAGAAGCACGACTTTATTATCAGCGTGACCCGTAGCGCCGCCCAAGAGGTGCGCCCGCAAGCGCTGCCCTACGTGGCTTACGTCAGTTCGGTGTATCGCCCGGACATCCTCAACGAGCTGTGCCAGTTCTTTATCGACCATAAGGTTGAGCTCGAATCGATGACCTGCGAAACCTACCTGGCGCCACAAACCGGCGGCACCATGCTCAACGCCACCCTGACCGTGACGCTGCCAGCCGGCACGCAGATCAGCTGGCTGCGCGATCAGTTCCTGGATTTCTCCGATGCGTTGAATCTGGATTCGCTGATCGAGCCTTGGCGCCCGCAAAATCCATAAGAACCCGCTCAATACTTACTGCGCTTGCTCATGCGGCGTTGAACAGATTCTACGGAGCTCCAGATGGCCGTTGCACTCGACCAGCCGATTACTGACTTCCAGGCCCAAGCCACCAGCGGCCAGCAGATTTCGCTGAGCGCGCTGCAGGGTCAGCAGGTGGTGATTTACTTCTACCCCAAAGACAGCACACCGGGCTGCACCACCGAAGGCCAAGGCTTTCGCGACCGTTATGCCGAATTTCAGGCGGCCAATACGCAGATTTTTGGCGTGTCACGCGACAGCTTAAAGGCCCACGAAAACTTCAAGGGCAAGCAGCAGTTCCCCTTCGAGCTGATCAGCGATGGCGACGAAGCCTTATGCCAGCTGTTTGAGGTGATCAAGCTGAAAAAGCTCTACGGCAAGGAATACCTCGGCATCGAGCGCAGCACTTTTTTGCTCGATCAGCACGGCGTACTGCGCCAAGAATGGCGTGGCGTTAAAGTGCCAGGGCATGTCGACGCCGTGCTGGCGGCGGCGCAGGCGCTGCAGCAGCGCTAAGGGCCGACTGGATTGCCGGGAGAGGATCTGGGCGTAGGGTGGGCTTTTAGCCCACCAAAATTGCGACGTTCTGCGGCGGTGGGCTGAAGCCCACCCTACAAGTCCAACCAACCAGCGGGCAATTATCCCTCAGGCTTTGCGCAGCCAGTAGCGATACACCCCGTCCGCTTCATCTTCGTGCAGCAACTCATGTCCGGCTAGGCGGGCGAAGGCGCGAAAGTCTCGTTGCGAGCCGGCATCGGTGGCCGTCACTTTCAGTAGCTCACCGCTGGCCAAGCCATTCAGGGCCAGTTTGGCCTTCAGCAGCGGCAATGGGCAGCTCAAGCCGCTGGCATCCACTTCGCCCGCGCAGGCCGTTAACTCATCAAATTCGTCAGTCATACCAGCACCTTTTCATGGGCCCGCAGGATAGCGATGCCGCGCAGCTCTGGCCAGCCACCCAAGCAGACGGCTACAGTAGCGTCTTTATCGCCAAGAGCTCTGTGCATGAATTTTTTGCGCCCCACGCTGCTGACACTGGCCTGCCTGCTCGCCACTCCAGGGATTGCCAGCGATCTGCCCTCGCTCGGCGACTCCAGCTCCTCGGTGGTCTCCCCCCAGCAAGAGCACCTGCTCGGCCGCGCCTGGTTAAGTTTATTGCGCGGCCAGGTGGCACAGCTTAACGATCCGCAGCTCAAGAGCTTTGTCGAAAACAGCGTGTATCGACTGGTTGAAACCAGCCAAGTCCAAGACCGACGCTTAGAGTTTGTGCTGATCAAAAGCTCACAGCTGAACGCCTTCGCCGCACCAGGCGGCATTATCGGGGTCAACGGCGGCCTGTTTCTGTATGCGCAAACCGAAGCCGAATACGCCTCGGTAATGGCTCACGAATTAGCCCACTTATCCCAACGCCACTTTGCCCGCGGCCAAGAAGCCCAGCAACGCATGCAGCTGCCAATGATGGCCGCCCTGCTGGGTGGCATCATCGCCGCCGCTGCCGGCGCTGGCGATGCCGGCATGGCCGCAATAATCGGCACCCAAGCGGCGGCCATGCAAGAGCGGCAACGCTTCTCCCGGCAAAACGAGCAAGAAGCCGACCGCATCGGCATTCTTAACCTGGAAAAAGCCGGTTACGACCCGCGCGCCATGCCCAGCATGTTCGAGCGCCTGATGCGCCAGTACCGCTACGACCGCAAGCCACCGGAATTTCTGCTCAGTCACCCGGTGAGCGAGTCGCGCATTGCCGACACCCGCAACCGCGCCGAACAGTTCCCAGCCGCCGGCATCGAAGACAGCCTGCGCTATCAAATGATGCGCGTGCGGGTGCAAATTGCTTTCGAAGAAACCCCAGGGCTGGCCGCCAAGCGTTATCGCAGCATTCTCGATGAAAGCCCCAAGCAGGATATCGCCCGTTACGGCCTGACCTTGGCGCAGCTTAAAGGCGGCCTGCTGGATGAAGCCCGGGAGAGCCTAAAACCCCTGCTAGACAAAGCGCCGAATGAGCTGGTCTACAATCTGGTACTGATTGAGCTGGACACCACCGCCAATCGCCTCAAAGAAGCCCAAGAGCGAGTCCAACGGCTGCTCAAGCTCTACCCCAAGGATTACCCGCTCAATCAAAGCCAGGTTGATCTGCTGCTCAAGCAAAACCGCGCAGCCGAAGCCGAGAAAATTCTCGACATGCTGGTGAAGGAGCGCCCCTACGATCCGGACATCTGGTATCAGGTGGCGGAAACCCGTGGCCTGTCCGGCAATATCATTGGCTTGCACCAGGCGCGCGGCGAGTACTTTGCATTGGTCGGCGACTTCGACCAGGCCATCCAGCAGTTAGAGTTGGCCAAGCGCCGCGCCAGCAACAACTTCCAGCTGGCCTCGCGAATTGACGCCCGCCAGCAGATTTTTATCCAAGAGCAGCAAATGGTTAAGCAAATGCTGCGCTGAAGCTCTATCGAGCATTAGACGCGCAATAAAAAACCGGCCAAAAAACCGGTTTTTTATTGCCTGAGCGAGATGACCCTAAGCGTTACCCAACGACTGCAACCGCGCGGCCTGGGTGAAATCCAACATCCGCTTGAGCGGCTGCACCGCCCGCGGTATCAAGGCCGGGTCAACCAGAATCTCGTTACTGCCCTCGCGCAGGCACTGCAGGGTGCGCTCCAGGGTGTTCATCGCCATCCAAGGGCAGTGCGCGCAACTGCGGCACGCCGCGCCATTACCGGCGGTAGGTGCCTCGATAAAGACCTTGTCCGGACACAACTGCTGCATCTTGTAGAAGATGCCGCGGTCGGTGGCGACGATAAAGGTCTTATTCGGCAGGGTTTGCGCCGCCTTGATCAGCTGACTGGTGGAACCCACCGCATCAGCCAGATCAATCACCGCCTCGGGCGACTCCGGGTGCACCAGAATCGCCGCCTCCGGGTACAGCGCCTTCATGTCTTGCAGCTGCTTGGCCTTGAACTCTTCGTGGACGATGCAGGCACCGTCCCAGAGCAGCATGTCGGCGCCGGTTTGCTTTTGGATATAGCGACCCAGATGCTTGTCTGGCGCCCAGATGATTTTCTCGCCGTTATCCATCAGGCTTTCGACGATTTCCAGCGCGCAGCTGGAGGTCACCACCCAATCGGCGCGAGCTTTGACCGCCGCCGAGGTGTTGGCGTAGACCACCACGGTGCGCTCAGGATGCTGATCGCAAAAAGCCGCGAATTCCTCGACCGGGCAACCCAGGTCCAGGGAGCAGGTCGCCTCCAGAGTCGGCATCAGGATGCGTTTTTCCGGGTTAAGGATCTTCGCCGTCTCGCCCATAAACTTAACGCCGGCCACCAGCACAGTCTGCGCTGAGCTTTGGCTACCAAAGCGAGCCATCTCCAGCGAGTCGGACACGCAACCACCGGTTTCTTCGGCCAAGGCCTGAATCACCGGATCGCAATAATAATGCGCCACCAGCACGGCATTCTGGGCCTTCAGCTCGGCCGCAATGGCGGCGCGATAATGCGCTTCTTCAGCAGCAGTCAAAGGCTTGGGTTGCTGGGCATCGAGATGAGCTTGAACAAGCAGGCGTTCGGCAATCTGCGTCATGTTCTTTGGACCTGTAAGCGTGGGGCGCGACTGCCAAGTATACCAGCCGCGAGCCGTGCAACCGCACCGGCTAAACACTTCCACTAGCGTCTGTGCGATACAACCAGAGCCACCCAGGATGAGAAAAGCGTTCTGTCGAGCCAGAAACGAAAAAAGCGCCCTAGGGCGCCTTTGACTTGATATATGGTCGGGGTAAGGGGATTCGAACTCCTGACATCCTGCTCCCAAAGCAGGCGCGCTACCGGACTGCGCTATACCCCGATTTATGCAACGGCAAGCCGGCGCATGCTGCAATCGTATGGCGTGTAACTAATCGCTAGACGATTACATATTGAAAATGATGGTGGGTCGTGTGGGATTCGAACCTACGACCAATTGGTTAAAAGCCAACTGCTCTACCAACTGAGCTAACGACCCATCGGGGGCGTATAATACTGATTTATTGAACAAAATCAATAACAAGCAAGTAACCTTTTAGAAATAACGGGTTGGATCTACTACGCCCGCCTGGCTAAAACCTGCCGCGCGCAGCCGGCAACTGTCGCACTTACCACAGGCACGGCCCTGCTGATCGGCCTGATAACAAGACACCGTCAAGGCGTAATCAACGCCCAGACGCAACCCAGCCTGAACGATCTCACCCTTGCTCATGGCCTGCAGTGGCGCCTGAATCCGAAAGCCTTGGCCTTCGACCCCAGCCTTGGTGGCCAGATTGGCCAGGGTTTCAAAGGCGGCAATAAATTCCGGACGGCAATCCGGATAGCCGGAGTAATCCACCGCATTGACCCCGATAAAGATGTCGCGGGCGCCCAGCACCTCGGCCCAACCCAGGGCCAAGGACAGAAACAAGGTATTGCGCGCCGGCACATAGGTGACCGGAATCCCTTCGGCCAGGTGCTCGGGCACCGCAATCGAGGCATCGGTCAGCGCCGAGCCGCCGATACCATTGAGGTTCATGCCGATGACTTTGTGCTCGACCACCCCCAACTGCTTGGCCACCAACTCGGCGGCCTGCAGTTCAGAGCGATGGCGTTGGCCATAGTCGAAACTCATGGTGTAGCAGGCATAACCGTCGGCGCGCGCCATGGCCACTACGGTGGCGGAATCGAGGCCGCCGGAGAGCAGAATTACCGCTTTTTTATCTGTCATATTCGTCTCCCGCCTCAGTGTCCCGGCGCGTCATCCCAAAGAATTTTGTGCAGCTGCATTTGCAGGCGTACCGGCAAGTTGTCGGCAATGATCCACTCGGCCAAGGTGCGTGCGGCAACCTGATGATGGCTCGGCGAGAACAACACCTCGCCGGCACGCTGCTCGAGGCGATATTCGATCAGCTTGGAAACCGCCCAGTCGTAGTCTTCACGGGAGCAGATGACAAACTTGACCTGATCATTCACGGTTAAGTGGCCAATGTTGTCGTAGCGATTACGACCAACCTCGGCCGAACCTGGAGTTTTCAGATCGACCACGCGACTGACCCGCGGATCGACCGCCGCGATATCCAGCGCGCCGCTGGTTTCCAGCGAGACCTCGTAACCTGCGTCGCACAGTTGCTTGAGTAAAGGAATGCAATTGGGCTGAGCCAGTGGCTCGCCGCCGGTCACACAAACGTAGCGCGGCTTATAGCCGGCAACTTGTTCGAGGATGGCGTCCAACGATTGCAACTCGCCACCGCTGAAGGCGTAGGCGGTGTCGCAGTACTGGCAACGCAGCGGGCAGCCGGTCAGGCGAACGAACACAGTCGGTAAACCGGCGGTGCGCGTTTCGCCCTGCAGCGAATAAAAAATTTCGGTAATGCGCAGGGTTTCTTGCATATCAGCCACGGGCGTGACAGCGACACAGGCCATCCGCCTCCGTTGCGCCTCTTGAGAGGAAAAATGGGGGGCGTGGATTGTATACGAAAAAATCTCCAGGAGAGATTTTTCACGTCGCGCAGCGACGGCCCGCAGGGTGGCCGCCAGAGATGGCGGGCCATAAAAAACCCGCGACAGCAGACCGTGTGAAAACGTAGCGAGCGAAGGTTAGGCAAGGCAAAAACAGGCGAGGACGCGGAGTTTACGAGTTGTAAATGAGCAGTCCGAGCCTGTTTTTAACGCGGCATAACCGAGCGCAGTAGTTTTCACACAGTCTGACAGGCGCGGGCTTTCTTGATCATCTGGCCAGCCCCGTAAGGCGTCTTGATTACAAACGCTTCAACTCACGCTGCGCCAACTGCGCCGCCGAACTGGTTGGATACTGCGCAATCACTTGCTGGAATATCCCCTTGGCTTTATCCAGGTTGCCCAAGCGCAGTTCGACATCGCCCAGTTTGTATAACGAGTCCGGCACTTTGGTGTGGCTTGGATAGTTCTGGCTGACCTTGGCAAAGGCTTGCCCGGCGGCCTGCAAACGGCCCTGAGCGACATTCACCTCACCCAACCAATACTGGGCATTACCGGCGTACTGACTGCTTGGGTATTTGCGCAGGAAGGCCTCAAAGGCCTGACTGGCTTTGTCGAAGTCCTTGGTTTTGATCAGCTCAAAGGAGGCGTCGTAATAGAGCTTTTCTTTGGCTGGATCGCCAGGTTCGTTGCTAGCAGGTGCATTAGCCACCGGTGCAGCGGGGCTGCCAGCGGCGTTAATCGCGCCAGCAGCCGGGGAATTTTGCGTTGCTGGGGCGCCTATAGCACCGCCGGACAACCGCTGATCGAGAGACTGATAACGCTCCAGACCTTCTTGTTTTAAACGTTGAATCTCGTTTTGCTGCTCTTCCAGCATGCCACGCAGCTGACCGAGTTCTTGCTGCATCTGTTGCAACTGCAGAAACAGCTGGCCTTGCGCTGAGGCCGGGGCTGCTGCCCCGCCCTCTGCATAGGCGCCAGACGTGCCATAACCTGCGGGCGGATAACCACTGCTGCCAGAGGCTGCAGAGTTATCGCCCACGGGGATCTCAGCCAATGCCGCAAGCGGCAAGCTAAGGACCAAAACAGCTAAAGCACGCTGACACTTAAACATGGCTAATTACTTAACCAGGTTTACACGGCGGTTTTGCGCCATGCTTTCTTCGTCGCTACCGGTGGCAGCTGGACGCTCTTCACCGTAAGAAACCACTTCCAGCTGAGCTGGCGAAACGCCTTGCAGCACTAGGTAGCGCTGTACGGCCATACCACGACGCTCGCCCAGAGCCATGTTGTATTCACGGGTGCCGCGCTCATCGGTGTTGCCTTGCAGAACAACGCGCGAACCGTCGCCTTTCAAGTCTTTAGCGTGCACATCAAGGGCGCGCATGGCTTCTGGCAGCAGATCCGAGCTGTCATAAGCAAAATAGAAAGTGGTGATAGCGCGCAGAGCAGCTTCATCAGCCAGCATGCCGTCGGTGCCCGAACCTTGTGTGCTGGCGTCGTAGCCATTGTTAGGATTGGTACCTTCGCCAGTGTTTTCAGCGCCTTTCGACGAGCAACCAGCAGCTACTGCCAGAGTCAAAGCCAGTGCAGCAAGTTTGCCAAATTTCAGCATTTCCATCGTTTAACTCCTTGTGAGTTTTAGTTAATAAGCCCAAAGGCTGGTTGTTTCATTTGAGATAGGGGGACCACGAAGGTTCGCGGATTTCACCTTGGGCGGCAATTGGCAGCGGTATTTTCACGCGGCCATTGATCGACGCTAGAACCACTACGCCGCGGCCTTCTTGGCGGGTGGCGTAGATTACCATGGTGCCATTAGGGGCGACAGTGGGCGACTCATCCAGACTGGTCTGAGTCAGAATCTTCACCGTGCCACGGGTCAGATCCTGCGCAGCCACGCGGAATACTGCATAACCCTCTTGGCGGTGCACCATTACCAGGGTTTTCTCATCGGCCGACAGCTTTGGATTGGCGTTGTAGTTACCGATAAAGGTCACCCGTTCAACTGCGCCGCTGGCGATATTCATCTTGTAGATTTGCGGCTTGCCGGCGCGATCCGAGGTGAAGTAGATGGTCTGGCCATCTTTACCCCAAAAAGGTTCGGTATCGATACCAAAGTGATTGGTCACGCGCTGCAACTGGCGGCTGGCCAGATTCATCACGTAAATCTCCGGGTTACCGTCTTTGGACAGCACGAACGCCAGGCGCGAACCATCCGGCGACCAGGCGGGGGCGCCGTTCAAGCCTTCAAAGTTGGTAATCTGCTCGCGCCGACCGGTATCGATGTACTGAATAAAGATCCGCGGGCGCTTCTGCTCGAAAGACACATAGGCAATGCGCTTACCGTCGGCAGCAAAACTCGGCGACAAGATGGGCTCACGCGATTGCAGCAGGGTGACTGCACGGGCACCGTCGTAGTCGGCGCGTTGCAAGCTGTAACGAGTGTTATCCACCGAGAAACGCTCGGCAGTAACGAACAGCAAACGAGTTGAGAACGCGCCTTTAATGCCGGTCAGCTTCTCAAACGCCTGATCGGAGACAAAGTGCGCCATATCGCGCAATTGCTCGACGCTGCCGCTGACATTGCCGGCCATCACTTGCTGCTCGGTAGCCACGTTAAACAGCGCAAATTGCACCTGCAAACGCCCACCATCCGGCACTATGCTGCCGACCATAACGAACTGCGCACCCAAAGCCTTCCAGTCGCGGAAAATCACCTCGGAGGCTTGGGTCGGCAAGCTGATCATGTTTTGCGCGGGAATCGGCTCGAAAGTGCCGGAGTTGCGCAGGTCATTGCCGATGATCTCGGCCATGTTTTCTGGCAACACGGTGCCGCCTTGCCAGCCGAAGGGCACTACCGCGATCGGGATGGCGCGGTCATTACCGCCGGAAATAACCAGCGGGTCTGCCGCTTGCACGGCGCTCGCCAGCAACAGCAGGCCCAGCAAGGCGATACGAATCAGGGTAGTCACAGGCTCAAATCCTCCGGTTTAAAGACCGCACGCCGTTGGCGATACAGCTGATCAAAAGTTGCACGGTCTAATTGCTGCATTTCAGGGACACGACCCACTTTACGCACGGCCGACACGGCCGAGCCATCGAAAGCCGCATCACCGCTGGAGCGGGTCACGCTGGCACCGGTAATGGTGCCATCGGGGAGCATCTCTATCTGTACTTCTACGCTCATACCATTACGGGCAGAAGGCGGACGGGTCCAGTTATCGCTAACCAGTTTAACAATCAAGTCATCCAAACTGCCGGCAACTTCATCTCCTTGTGTGTCGGCGATGGCCTGCTGGTAATCGGTACTTTCGGAAAGCAACTCGGCCAAGGCCTGGGCCTTCTTGTCTTCTGCAGCCTTGCGCTTGGCCGCCTCGGCGGCGGTTTTCTTCTTCGCGGCGTCGGCAGCTTTCTTTTTGTCGGCCTCGGTGGATTTCTTCTTGGCCTCTTCTGCGGCCTTCTTTTTGGCGTCGTCTTCGGTCTTTTTCTTCTTGGCGTCGTCGGCGGCTTTTTTCTTCTGCGCTTCGGCTTCGGCTTTTTTCTTTTCTTCTTCGGTCTTTTTCTTGGCGACGTCGGCTAATTCTTTGACTTCGGCCGCCTTGGCAGCTTCTTCGACCTTCTTCGTCTCGGCCGCTTCTTGCTTGGCGGCCGCAGCCTCTTTCACCGCCTCAGCCTTGGCGTCGGCTTTAGCCTCTTCTGCAGCCTTGGCCACTTCGAGTTTTTCTTGTTCGTTTTTCTTTTGTTCAAGTTGCTCGGTTTGATTGGTCGGCGCTTTGGTCTTGACCGCCTCACCAGCAATTTTCTGATTGGTTTGCACCGTCGCCTTGCTCTGCGACTTGAGTTTATACAGGGTCGCCTGCACCACTGGCCGCGCGGGCGGCAGATCAGGGGTCATGGCAAAACTGACAAACAACATGGCAAACATCAGCACATGAAAAGCTACGGCCCAGATAATCGGCCAAAAATAGTTCTCTGCGGGTGACCGTTCGGGCTGCCAACGCATCAAGGAGCCTCGGTAATCAGCCCGACGTTGCCGACGCCAGCCTGTTGCAAGCCACCCATGGCCGCCATCACCGTTTCGTAGGCGAGGGTTTTATCGCCACGCAGCATGACCTGCACCGGTTTACCTTGGCGGCTGTTCTCGCCCATGATCCCTTTAACCGCAGCGGTCATTTGCGGTAGCGTCAGCGCCTTATCCAGCGCGCTCTTGGCGTCAGTGTCGACTTCCTTACCGAAATTCCAGTAAAAAGTTTTGTCGGCCTTGATCGAGATCGTCAGCACTTGCGCGTTGTTATCCTGCTGCAAAGCCTCGCTACCGACCTTGGGCAGATCGACTTTCACGCCTTGGTTCATCATCGGCGCAGTCACCATGAAAATAACCAGCAGCACCAACATCACGTCGATGTAAGGCACCACGTTCATTTCCGCGTGGGGTTTACGTTTCTGGCGAACTCTGGCCATGACTTAGCACTTACCCATAGGTTGCAGGCCGATAGAAACAGCAGCGTTGTTATTCATCGCTGGTGTGAACCTTGCCGTGCGGAACATATTGCCCTGGAACTCATCGCCCGCCACAACGCACCTACTCATCACTGGTGTGAACCTTGCGATGCAGAATCGCCTGGAATTCGTCGGCAAAGGTGTAATAACGACCGATCAGCATTTCGCTTTGGGCGGCGAAGCGGTTGTAGGCGATTACCGCCGGAATGGCCGCAAACAGACCGATTGCCGTAGCAATCAAGGCCTCGGCAATACCCGGCGCGACAGTGGCCAAGGTAGCTTGCTGGGCTGTGGCTAAACCACGGAAGGAATTCATGATCCCCCACACGGTACCAAACAGGCCGATATAGGGACTGGTGGAACCTACCGTGGCCAAAAATGGCAAACCTTGATCGAGCTTTTCTTCTTCGCGCGAGATGGCCACGCGCATGGCCCGCGCCACACCCTCCATCACCGCCGCAGGATCAACACCCGCCTGCTGACGCAGACGGGAGAACTCTTTAAAGCCGGCGCGAAAAATCTGCTCAACGCCCGAATCCGGGTCTGGATTGCTGCCTGCCTGGCGATACAGTTTGGACAGATCGATACCCGACCAGAAGCGCTCGTCGAAGTTGTCCAGCGCACGCTTGGCGGCGCGCAGCATATTGCTGCGCTGAAAAATCATCACCCATGAGGTGACCGATGCAGCCACCAGAATCAGCATGACCAATTGCACCACCACACTGGCGTTGCTGATCAGGCTCCACATGGAGGAATGGTCTACGGCGTTGGCTTCCACGCTTACTCTCCTGCACTGGGCTGACCGGCGCCGCTGTTGCTGGCAAATGCCGCATTCAGCGTCGCCGGAATGGCCCGGGGTTTGAAACTATCGGCGCGCACACAGGCCACCAGAAACTGCCCTTCGCAGAGCAGTACGTTATCCGCAGCCCGCCTTACCTGTTGACGAAAGCGCAGGCTGGCACGGTTTAATTCGATTACATCGGCACTGACTAACAGCTCATCATCCAAACGCGCCGGCACGAAATAACGCGCCTCGCACGAATGCACCACAAACAAAATACCTTGATCGGCCAATTGCGACTGAGCAAAACCACTGGCGCGCAGCAATTCGGTGCGCGCCCGCTCCATAAACTTGAGGTAATTGACGTAGTAAACGATGCCACCGGCATCGGTATCTTCGAAATACACCCGACAGCGATGGGCAAATGGCTGCCCTTGGTTTTGCGCGCGCATACTCTAGTGCTTACTCCCCGGCTTGCCAATCGGCATCTGCAACTGATTGTGTCCCGTTACTGCTCATCCGCGGCCAGCTCGACGGACGGCAAATCGCCCAATCGCGCTGGAATATTCAAGCCAAAGTGCAAATACGCATGACGGGTGACCACCCGACCGCGCGGGGTGCGCATGATATACCCCTGCTGGATCAAATAGGGTTCCAACACATCTTCAATGGTGTGGCGTTCCTCGCTAATCGCCGCTGCCAAGCTATCGATGCCGACCGGGCCACCATCGAACTTCTCGATCATGGTCAGCAGCAAGCGCCGATCTTGCTGGTCGAAGCCGTGCTCATCAACGGCCAGCAAGTTCAGCGCCAGGTTGGCAATTATCTGGGTAATCTCGCCTTGGGCGCGCACCTGGGCGTAATCACGCACGCGGCGCAACAAGCGGTTGGCGATTCGCGGCGTGCCGCGGGCACGCCGGGCAATTTCAAAGGCGCCAGCCTGATCAATCGGCAAGCCCAGAATGCGCGCCGAGCGGGTGACGATGGTGGTCAAGTCGACCACGCTGTAAAACTCCAGCCGCTGCACAATGCCGAAGCGGTCACGCAGCGGATTGGTCAGCATGCCGGCGCGGGTGGTGGCGCCAACCAGGGTGAAGGGCGGCAGGTCCAGCTTGATCGAACGCGCCGCAGGGCCTTCACCGATCATGATGTCGAGCTGGAAATCCTCCATGGCCGGATAGAGGATTTCTTCGACTATTGGCGACAGGCGATGGATTTCATCGATAAAGAGCACATCGCCCGACTCCAGGTTGGTCAGCATCGCCGCCAAGTCGCCGGGGCGCTCCAGCACCGGGCCCGAGGTGCTTTTGATCGACACGCCCAGCTCCTGGGCAATGATATTGGCCAGAGTGGTCTTACCCAGCCCAGGCGGGCCGAAAATCAGGGTGTGATCGAGCGCCTCGTTACGTCCGCGCGCCGCTTGGATAAACAACTCCATTTGTTCGCGCACAGCCGGCTGACCAATGTATTCGGCCAGCTTGAGCGGGCGAATAGCGCGGTCTTGCTGCTCTTCGCGCTCGCGCGGGTTGGCGGTCGCGGTAATCAGACGATCAGCGTCTAGCATGGCTGCTTACACATAAAAGGCACATATAAAGAGTCATAGATGAGGGGCTAGCCCATACCTTTAAGAGCACGGCGGATTAAGTCTTCACTGGACAGGCCATCTTCCTTGACTGCAGCCACGGCGCGACTGGCTTCCTGCGGCTTGTAGCCCAGCGAGAGTAACGCACTCAGGGCATCATTCTCCGCATTTGAGACTGGCGCGCCAGCACTAGGTTCAATCCCCAGATCGCCCATGCCGGGCAAAGTCTCCCAGGCATTGAAGCGGTCCTTAAGTTCGACCAGCAGGCGCTCGGCGGTTTTCTTGCCGACCCCAGGGATTTTCACCAGCACCGAGGTGTCTTGCGCCTGCACGCAACGCACCAACTCATCCACCGTAAGGCTGGACATCAGCGCCAGCGCCAGCTTCGGACCGACGCCATTGAGCCGAATCAGCTCACGAAACAGCTGCCGATCACGTTTATCGGCGAAGCCATAGAGCAGCTGGGCATCTTCGCGCACCACCAGATGGGTATGCAAAATCAACGCCTCGCCGACCGCCGGCAAGCGATATAGGGTGGTCATCGGCACTTCCAGCTCATAGCCAACGCCGTTTACATCCAGTATCAGGTGCGGTGGCTGTTTCTCCACCAGGGTGCCACGCAAGCGTCCAATCACAGAGATTTCCTTAACTTAAAGACAGCCATAACTTGAATGCGGGGTTTATAAACGCAGGCGCCCGCCTCGGCTGCGCGCGCCGAGCAGGCCATGGGCCAGCAGACTTTGCCGGCTATGGGCATGACAAAGGGCAATCGCCAAGGCGTCGGAGGCATCGATTTGCGGCTTTTGCGTGAGCTTTAGCAGGTGCATGACCATTAACTGCACCTGTTCCTTGGCCGCCCCGCCGCTGCCGGTGACTGCCTGCTTCACCTGGGTGGCAGTGTATTCGGCAATCTCCAGACCAGCTTCGGCCGCCGCCACTATGGCCGCGCCACGGGCCTGACCGAGCTTGAGCGCCGAGTCGGCGTTCTTGGCCATAAACACCTGCTCAATGCCCATGGTGATCGGCTCAAAGCTTTGAATCACCTCGCGCACGCCGCGAAAGACGATCTGCAAGCGCTCCGGCAGCGGCCCGCTGCCCGTGCGAATGCAGCCAGAAGCCACGTATTCGCAACCACGCCCAAGATCCCGGACCACGCCGTAACCGGTGATCCGCGAGCCAGGGTCTATACCCAAAATCAGCGTCATGCCCGTTCACTCACTTAAAGCGCCATACTGTTTATATATCCAGCTTGCGAGTATAGGGAGTCCCGGCGACGGCGTCACTCGCAGCAAGCATAAAAAAACCGGAAGCGCCTAAGGCAACTTCCGGTTTGTGCACCGCCAGCAGTATCAGTCCAACTGATCTATCAGCTCATCGGCAATTTCGGCGTTGTGGTAGACGCTCTGCACGTCATCCAGGTCTTCCAGCATGTCAATCAGCCTGAGCACCTTTTGGGCGACCTCAAGCTCGGTAATCGGGGTCATGATCGATGGAATCATCGCCATTTCGGCCTCATCACCTTTGAAACCCGCCGCTGCCAGCGCCTCGTTGACCGAGTGAAAGTCGCTAAAGGAGGTGTACACCTCTGCCGAGCCATCATCGGCCACCACCACGTCATCGGCACCCGCCTCCAACGCCGCTTCCAGCAAGGCATCTTCATTCACGCCCGGGGCGAAGCTGATCTGGCCTTTACGGTCGAACATATAGGCCACCGAACCGTCGGTACCCAGATTACCGCCACACTTAACAAAGGCATGCCGCACCGCGGCTGCGGTGCGATTGCGGTTGTCGGTCATGGTTTCGACAAACACCGCGACGCCATTGGGCGCGTAACCCTCGTAACTGAGCTCTTCGACGTTATCGCCATCGGTGTTGCCGGCGCCACGGGCGACGGCACGGTCGATGGTGTCGCGGGTCATGTTGGCGGTCAGGGCTTTATCCACCGCCAATCGCAGGCGCGGATTTTCCGCCACCAGCGCACCGCCCTTGGCCGCGACCGTCAGCTCACGAATCAGCTTGGTGAAAATCTTGCCGCGCTTGGCGTCTTGGCGCCCTTTGCGGTGCTTGATGTTGGCCCATTTGGAATGACCAGCCATAACTCACCCCATTCTTAACGATTAAATATCAACTCATGCAGATACAAGGAACCCGCTTGTAGACAGCATCTAGCAAGCGGGTTCGACGCAACACCGCCAAGCCGTTACTCGGCTTTCGGCTGCTCGCGCAAGCGGATGTGCAACTCACGCAACGCCTTGTTATCCACCGCACCCGGTGCCTGGGTCATGACGCAGGCGGCGCTCTGGGTTTTCGGGAAGGCGATCACTTCACGAATCGACTGGGCGCCGGTCATCAGCATCACCAGACGGTCCAGACCAAAGGCCAGGCCACCGTGGGGCGGTGCGCCGTACTTCAACGCATCGAGCAGGAAGCCGAACTTCTCTTGCTGCTCTTCTTCGCTGATGCCCAGCACGCGGAACACGGTCTGCTGCATGCACTTGTCGTGGATACGAATCGAACCGCCACCCAACTCGGTGCCGTTCAGCACCATGTCGTAGGCGCGCGACAGGGCGGCCGCCGGATTGGCCTCCAGCTCTTCTGGGCTGCAGCTCGGCGCGGTGAACGGGTGGTGCATGGCGGTCAGGCTGCCGTCGTCGCTTTCCTCGAACATCGGAAAATCTACGACCCACAGCGGCGCCCATTCGCAGGTCAGCAGATTCAGGTCGTGACCGAGTTTGATCCGCAGTGCGCCCAGCGCTTCGCTGACCACTTTGAATTTGTCGGCGCCAAAGAACACGATATCGCCGTCTACCGCGCCAACCCGATCAAGGATCACGTTGAGATTATCCAGCGGGATGTTTTTTACGATTGGCGACTGCAGGCCTTCGACGCCTTTGGCGCGCTCGTTGACCTTGATGTAAGCCAAGCCGCGAGCGCCGTAGATGCCGACAAACTTGGTGTAATCGTCGATCTGCTTGCGCGGCATGCTGGCGCCGCCCGGTACGCGCAGGGCCGTTACGCGGCACTTAGGGTCGTTGGCCGGGCCACTGAAGACCTTGAAGTCGACTTCTTGCAGCTGATCGGCAACATCCACCAATTCCAGCGGATTACGCAGGTCTGGCTTGTCCGAACCGTAGCGGCGCATGGCTTCGGCCAGGGTCATGTGCGGCAGCTCGCCGAACTCGACGTTTAGCACTTCCTTGAACAGCTGGCGGATCATTTTTTCGGTGATCGCCATGATCTCGGCTTCATCGAGGAAGCTGGTTTCGATGTCGATCTGGGTGAATTCCGGCTGGCGGTCGGCGCGCAGGTCTTCATCGCGGAAGCACTTGGCAATCTGGTAGTAACGGTCGAAACCGGCCACCATCAACAACTGCTTAAACAGTTGTGGCGACTGCGGCAGGGCGAAGAAGCTGCCGGCGTGGGTGCGGCTCGGTACTAGATAGTCACGCGCGCCTTCTGGGGTGGCGCGGGTGAGGATCGGCGTTTCCACATCGAGGAAGCCATTTTCGTCCAGGTAGCGACGAATGCTGGTGGTGACTCTGGAGCGCAGCTTCAACTTGGCGGCCATTTCCGGGCGGCGCAGGTCGATAAAGCGATAACGCAGGCGGGTCTCTTCGCCAACGTCGGTGTATTCATTCAGTGGGAACGGCGGAGTTTCCGACTCGTTCAGCACTTCCAGCTCATAGCCCAGCACTTCAATCGCGCCGGAAGCCATGTTGGCGTTGCCGGCACCGGCTGGGCGCAAGCGCACCTTGCCGGTGATTTTGACCACATATTCACTGCGCACGCGGTCCGCGATGGCAAAGGTTTCGGCGCGATCAGGGTCGAACACCACCTGGGCCAAACCTTCACGGTCGCGAATATCGAGAAAAATCACCCCACCATGGTCACGACGACGGTGGACCCAACCGCAAAGGGTGATTTCCTGGCCGTCCAGGGCTTCGTTCAACTGGCCGCAATAATGGCTGCGCATCATGATTTTAGGTTCTCGTCATTCTAGAATTCGGGGTTTTGCTTAAGAGCCGCTTCAATATCTGCTGCACTTGATCATGCTGCGTTTGCGACCATTTTGAGCGGGCTCTACTCGGATTTATCGCCACCAGCCAGGTTCTTTTTCGCGCCGGTTTTAAAGTCAGTTTCATACCAGCCGCTGCCTTTCAGGCGAAAACCGGGCATGGACAACAGCTTTTTCAACTCAGGCGCCTTACAGCTCGGGCACTCGAGCAGCGGCGCATCGCTAAATTTCTGAATGGCTTCCAGCTGGTGATTACAGCTTGTGCATTGGTAATCGTAAATCGGCATTGGCTCTTCTCAATAAGCAAAAAAACAGCAGCGCAAGACCGCGTCCAAAGGCAAGGGGCGCGATTATATATGGTTAATCGACCCCGCGCAGCCGCCTGACCCATTCACCTGCTCAGGGCCATCTATACTGTTTCAGCTGCCTTGGTTTGTTACCTTGCGGAGAGCCGCCATGACCATCCCCTGCCCCGCCGACCTGTCCAATGATCTGGTCGAAGACTTCCGCTTAGACGCCGCCGAGCAATTCCCGCGCTGCGAGCAATTGCTGATTGAACTTGAGCACTTCCCCACCGATGAGCAGCGCCTGCATGAGTTGTTTCGCGTGGTGCACACCCTCAAGGGCAACCTCAGTTTTGTTGGCCTCGACGCTTTGGCGCCGCTACCCCAGGCCATTGAAGACATCCTCGACGGCCTGCGGGAGAGCCGCCTGAGTTTCGACAGCTTGCTCGGCGACGTGCTGCTACTGAGCTTCGACCACTTGCGCGAGTTGATTCGCGAAGCCTTGGGCGGCGCCGAAGCGCGACTGAATGCCGGCCAGTTACAGGATCTTTGCCAAGCCCTGCATGCCCTCGCCCACAGCCCGCCCGCCCGGCAAACCGAGCAGCGGCGTAACCTGCTGCAGCAACTCGACCCCAGCACCCAGCTGCAATTACCGCCGGAGCGCGAGCAGTCGCACGTGCAGCACTTGCTCAATCAGCATGGTATCGGTGGCGATGCCGACCTGCTGTTTTTTGCCGAGCTGATGCAGGCCAGTGAACAACGCTCACACTTCTGGGCGGGGCGCGGCCAGCGCCTGCTAAGCCTGACCCTGACAATCAATGCGCTTGGCGGCAGCCCAGTGGCACCGGCACAACTGGCCGCCGCGGTGTGCCTGCACGATCTGGGCATGGCATTTCTACCGCTGGACCTGCTGCATAAAGAACAACGTCTAAGTCGCGAAGAGCGCCGGCAAATGCAGTCGCATCCACGCATGGGCTTTGACCTGCTGCGCAAAATGCCCAGCTGGGCCGCCGCCAGTGAAATCATCTTGCAACACCAGGAGCACGCCGACGGCTCGGGTTACCCGAAAGGGCTGACCGAAGCCGAAATCTGCCCCGGCGCATTAATTCTCAATATCGTCGACACCTTCGACGCCCGCACCCATGAGCGCGCCCACCAAACCTTAAGTAAACGCCCGTTAATGCGCGCCATCTTGGAGATCAACGACCTCGCTGGCAGTCAATTCAGTAGCCATTGGGTTGACGTGTTTAATCGCGCCCTGCAAACCAGCCCAAATTTGGCCCACCCATGATCGGCGCCGGTGCAATAACTCAAGTCAATCTGTGGCCTCAGCTAGTCACTGGCCGTCTGACTACTCTATTCTGTGCCAATACAGATCTTTGACCGCAGTGACAGCATGAGCCAACCACCTAAAACACCCTCGGTCCTCGACCAGTATCCAGAGGAGTCGCGCGAGTCAGCCGACCTGCTCAAGCAGGCCGTTCCGCTGATGATGCGCCATCAAATTGCGCCGAATCCGGTGCACTACGCACTCTGGTACACCTACAGCCAAGGGAAAAATCCCGACCTAAACAAGCGGCTGGAGAAAATCGTCGGTGATTTTGACGTATTCCCGCCAGAAACCGCGCTTAAGCTGTTTCGCGAATACATCATCTGCAATGAGTTAGACGACGCGCGGATCAACCAACAGCAAGTGGTTGAACTGGTCGATGATATCGAAGGCGATGTCGCCCGTAACGTCGAGGGCAGTGCTGCCTACAACGAAAGCCTGATCTTTGGTCTGCAAGCGTTGCGCGATCCACAGGATGAAAACCTGCCGAACGTGCTTAGCGAGTTACACGAAAGCACCCAACAAATGCAGGCACAGCAAGAGAAATTCCTCTATCGCCTGCGTACCGCGCAAACTGAAATTCAGCATTTGCGCACCCAGCTAGACCGCGCGCACATGGCTGCCACCCTCGACCACCTGACGCAAATATTCAATCGCAACGCCTTTACTCATCTACTGAGCAAAGCCTTGAAAAGCGATTATCGCGGTCTGGCACTGGTAATGATGGACATTGATCACTTCAAAAACTTCAACGACCAATATGGCCATCCGCTCGGCGACCGAGTACTGCAGCATGTCGGTCAACTGCTGCGCGACCTTCTCCCCGCCAGAGCCATGGCGGCACGCTACGGTGGCGAAGAGTTTTGCGTGATCATGCGCGACTGTAACGACCTGCAAACCGCCTATGCCTTTGCCGAGAGCTTGCGCCTAAAAATCCAAGCACTACGGGTCAAAATACGCAGCACCGACAAGGTCATCGACAGCATTACCGCCTCCTTTGGCCTGGCCCTCGCCCAAGCTGGTGATGACCCTGAAGGCCTGATCACCCGCGCCGATGACCAGCTTTACAAGGCCAAGCACAGTGGTCGCAATCAGGTGCAACCCACCTCCCCTCCAGCGGCTTTAAGCGCTTGATTTGAGTACCCTCGCACTTTGCTGTTAAATACGCCCCGTGCTGCAAACGGCGAGCTCTTCGCCATTTGCGCATAGGCCGATGCTGTGTGCCTGTCCAACGCCATTTTTGCCTACATGGCGAACCACGCAAGCTCTGCTCTTCCTCGTTATCCATCTTGAAGTGAGCTAATTAAACATGTTGAAAATTGTCCACCTGTTAACCGGCGCAGCTGCGTTGCTGCTGTCCTTTATCCCCAGCCTGCGCAATGAAGCCCTACCCTACTTGCAACAACCTGACGCGCTCTATCTAGGCCTATTCGGCCTGTTTAACCTGCTCTACGCCCCAGAAGTCACGCAAAGCCGCGAGCGTCTGCAAAACCTGGTGTCGGTACTGCTGGTATTTGCCGTCGCCCTGCAAACCATGATTCTGCTAGCCCCAATGCCATTGATCGGCACCCAACCAGCAGCGCTCTTTGCATTTTTGGCCATCACCGCCGCCGTTGCTTTAAATCTAACCCTTAACCTGCGGCAAAATCGTGCTTACAGTCAGCCAGCGCCGCAAGACTTGGGCGACCGCGAAACCGGCACCGTGAAGTGGTTCAACACCTCCAAGGGTTTTGGCTTTATCTCGCGCGATTCCGGCGACGATATTTTCGTGCACTTTCGCGCTATCCGTGGCGAAGGTCACCGGGTCTTGGTTGAAGGCCAGCGCGTCGAGTTCGCCGTGATGCAACGCGACAAAGGCCTGCAAGCTGAAGACGTGATCGCCGCACTGCCCAGCCGCCGCTGAGTAACGCATGCTGATTTAGCCAGCTAAAACGAAAAAGCCCGCATCCATGGATGCGGGCTTTTTTATGCCCGCCTAGTAATGCGGCGGCGGTGTGTGGTTGTCTTCCAGGCCAAATTGGCTTTGCTGCTCTTCCTGGCGCTTAATCAGAGCGGCTATTTGCTGTTGCAGGTGATCGATTTGTCGCTGCTGACTCACCACCACATCGTTGAGGCTTTGAAGGGTGTCGTCTTGAAAGGTCAAACGGCATTCCAGCTCGTTGATCCGCGCCTCCACACTCATAGCTCACCCGGCAGAAAATTAAAATCATCGGTCAACACCATCCGCAACTTGGCCAAGACTGGCGCCAGTTGCTCGGCGTTGTAGGGTTGTGCCGGCAATTTACCCCAGACCGGTGCCGGCCAGGCGGCATCCTCACGGCGGCGCACTATCACATGCATGTGCAGCTGGCTGACCATATTGCCCAGGGTCGCAACATTCATCTTGTCGGCGGCAAAGGTGTCTTTGAGGGTTTCTGCCAGCGCCGTGGTTTCTTGCCACAGCAGCCGCTGATCATCGGCATCCAGTTGAAACAGCTCGCTGATTTCCTCGCGGCGCGGCACCAAAATAAACCAGGGAAACTGCGCATCGTTCATCAGCAATAAGCGGCACAGGGCAAAATCGCCGACCACCAAGGTGTCCTGTTGCAAGCGTGGATCGAGACTAAACATGCCGACGGCTCCCCATTAACGTCAAGTAATTGCAGCGTAGCGGGCCAAGCGCCGCCACCGCGAAAATGCCGCTCAGGATACCCGCTTGTGCCGCCCAGCGCCCGCTCAGAGCTGCTGCGGCAAAGCCACCAGCACCCCAAGGCCAGCAAAGGGTGAGTCCGCAGCTCAATCGAACCCGCATGCAGCTCAACCACCCGCTGCACAATCGACAAACCGAGGCCGGTGCTCGACCTCATCGGGCGCGCTGACCGGTCAAAGACTCTGCGCCACTCGCAACTGCAGCGCCGCATCCAGACACACAGCTTTGGACTGGCCGGAGGCAAGGTCGTAGTGCCGGTATAAACGTCACCCATCGAAACCCTAGCAGCACGTCAGCCAGCGCCACTATTAATAGGCGTGCATGCCCCACGCCCACTGCGGCCAGGCTGCCCACCGCAACGATTTCGTGCCTACGAAGGTAACGACCGTTACCGGCGGTAATCTCTTGCGCGATGGGGCGGGCGAGGTAACGCTCTAAAAACCGCTCCCCAACATCCGCACCACAAATGCCCACGGCCGCCTGTAATTGCCCGGCCGCATTCTCCAGCCCCAGCAGACAGGGCATGCAGTGCTCAATTTTCGCCCCGCAGTGTTCAGCAAAACGCACACGAATAAAGTTTTCTATCTCGCTTCGACGCTTTGTGCACGGATTATGCTTAAGTAAATGCAGCGACAATGCGGGGTCGTGCCCGATCCGGGACAACACCCCTGCATGATGTTCCCAAGGCAACTGCATACCATCCAGCCCTAGCCGTTATGACTGCCTGGGATGGATTTTCAGCAATCAACCTTAACCAAGGTTTAAGCAACACGGGCAAAAGCACAGATCGGCAGTTAAACCAAGACTCTTGCGACACTCAACTTATACAAATGCGACACCCCGCCGAAAAATGTCGGGCACTAAGACCGCAACTATCGCCACAAGTGCCTGCGTGTTATAAATTCGACGCCGACACAACAAGAACACCCGTCCACACGTACACATAAGCTGGACTGAAAATTTTAAAACCAAAGGAGCAAACCCAATGCAAATGATGAAGTGGAGCGTAATGGCCCTGGCAATCGCCGCGGCAACGACCCAACTGGCCGTGGCATCTAGCCAATCCGATTCCAAGGGCTTCGTTGAAGACAGCACCCTTGACCTGCTGAGCCGTAACTTCGCATTTCAACGCGACTTCAAAAACAACGCTCCTGGCAAAAATATGACCAATGAGTGGGCTCAGGGCGAAATGCTCACCTACTCCTCGGGCTTTACCCAAGGCACCGTTGGTTTTGGCGTTGACGCTTTTGGCTACCTTGGCTTGAAACTGAACAGCGGCAAAGGCACCAGCGGTACTGGCCTGCTGTCTCTGGACGATGATGATGGCCGTGCTCACGACGAATACGCCAAAGCCAGCGGCGCGGTAAAACTGCGCGTATCTGAAACCGTACTGAAGTACGGCGATCAGCGCACCGCTGCTCCAGTATTCGCCACCTCTGACTCGCGCCTGCTGCCAGAAACCGCTACCGGTTTCAACGTGATGAGCGAAGAAATCAGCGGCCTGGTTGCCGAAGCCGGCCACTTCACCGCCTATAGCAATCGCAATGAAACCAACTTCGACGACGATCTGGCGACTAACTACTCAGGCGCCACCGCTGACTCTATCTCCTACTTCGGCGCCACTTACGGCGTAACCGACGAGCTGAGCACCAGTTTCTACGCCTCGGAAGTTGAAGATAACTGGCGCCAGTACTACGCCAACGTCAACTACGCCGTTGAGTTGGCAGACGACCAAAAGCTTGCAGTGGACTTCAACATCTACCGCACCAACGAGTACGGTGATGCGCGCTCTGGCGAAATCGGCAACACCACTTTCTCCCTGGCTCCGTCCTATACCCTCGGCGCACACAAGTTCACCGTGGCTTACCAGCAAGTACGTGGCGACACTCCGTTTGACTACGTTGGTGGCGACTCGATCTTCGTGGCCAACTCGGTTCAGTACGGCGACTTCAACGCCGCTGGCGAGAAATCCTACCAAGCTCGTTACGACATCGACATGACCAGCTTCGGCGTTCCTGGCCTGAGCTTCATGACCCGTTATGTTCGCGGCTCGGAAATGGACAACAGCCACGACAACAGCGGCGTCTACACCGGCACTCCAGGCAGTTCCAAAGGTGGCAAGGAGTGGGAGCAGAACTTCGAAGCCAAGTATGTGGTTCAAGACGGCGTAGCCAAAGACCTGTCCCTGCGTCTGCGTGAAGCTGTGTACCGTGGCAACGAGCAAGCCAACGGCGTTTACGGCCCCGACGTAAACGAAGTACGTCTGATCGCCGAATACCCGCTAAGCATTCTGTAACTCAGCGGTAATTCGTAGCAGCATAAAAAAGCCCGGTTCGCCGGGCTTTTCTTTGCCTGCAAAACCTTGCAGCAAACACTACAGCGGTAAGGCGTAAGTACCGGTCACATGGGCGACCAACTCATCTTCACCCTGCGAATACAGAGACACCTCGCACACCGCTTGCCGGCGCGACAGCCGCAAGATGCGCGCCTCGGCGACCAGATCAATCGGCTTAGGCCTGGTCAAGAAATTGATATTCAAGTTGGCGGTGACCGCCATCTCGACCCGCCCCAAGCGCCCCAACACCACCGCATACATGGCCGCATCGGCCAGCGACATAATGACCGGCCCCGACAGCGTGCCGCCCGGGCGCACCAATTTGCCGTGAAACGGCACCCGCGCCACGGCCTTATCCATATCCAGATGATCAATTTTCAGGTCGATATCGTCCGCCATGGGCACGCCCAGACGAATCAAACTTTGCACCTGTTCTGCGGTTAACACACTCACCGGCATTCCCCCTCGCTATCAGGCTGGCCGCCTGTACGCGACTGTACAGGCACCGTACAATGGCCAGCTATTCCAAGCAGCTGCTCAATATCGTTACGCGCGGGGCTGCAATACCCGCACTGGCGCCGATATTGAACAGATTCCAAGCCTTCGCAACTGACAAAACGGCCAATCATGCGCACCAGCCAGTATCTGCTCTCGACCCTTAAAGAAACCCCCTCTGACGCAGTCGTCATCAGTCACAAGTTGCTGCTGCGCGCCGGCATGATCCGCCGCCTGGCATCGGGGCTGTACACCTGGCTGCCGATGGGACTGCGGGTATTGCGCAAGGTCGAGGCGATAGTGCGCGAGGAGATGAACGCCGCCGGCTCCCTGGAAGTGCTGATGCCGCTGTTTCAACCGGCTGAACTCTGGCAAGAATCCGGCCGTTGGGAAGAGTACGGCCCGGAACTGCTGCGCGTGAAAGACCGCCACGGCCGCGAGTTTTGCGCAGGCCCGACCCACGAAGAAGTGATCACCGATCTGGCCCGCAACGAGCTCAACAGCTACAAGCAGTTGCCGCTCAACCTGTACCAGATCCAGACCAAGTTTCGCGACGAAATCCGCCCGCGCTTTGGCCTGATGCGCGGCCGCGAGTTCATCATGAAAGACGCCTACTCCTTCCACCAGGATCAAGCGTCCCTGCAACAGACCTACGACCGCATGCACCAAGCCTACTGCAACGTGTTTACTCGCCTAGGGCTGAATTTCCGCCCGGTAGAAGCGGACACCGGCTCAATCGGCGGCACCGGCTCCCATGAGTTTCATGTGCTGGCCGAGTCTGGTGAAGACGACATCGCCTTCAGCGACAGCTCAGACTACGCCGCCAACATCGAAAAAGCCGAGGCCATCCCACGGGAAACGGCGCGCGGCGCGGCCACTGAAAAATTGCGCCTGGTCGATACGCCGAACACCAAAACCATCGACGACTTGGTCAACCAATTTGGTCTGGCCATCGAGAAAACCGTTAAGACCCTGGTCGTGCACAGCAGCGAAGCCGGCAAGCTGATCGCCTTGATTATTCGTGGCGACCACGAACTGAACGAAATCAAAGCCGCCAACCTCGAACAGGTTGCCAGCCCGCTGGTGTTCGCCTCCGAGGCCGAACTGCGCGACGCCATTGGCGCCGGCGCCGGCTCCCTGGGCCCATTGAACCTATCGCTGCCGTGCATTGTTGACCGCTCCGTAGCCCTGATGAGCGACTTTGGCATCGGCGCCAACATCGATGACAAGCACTACTTTGGCGTCAACTGGGAGCGCGACTTGCCGCTGCCTGCGGTTGCCGACCTGCGCAACGTGGTCGCCGGCGACCCAAGCCCGGACGGTCAAGGCACCCTGGTGATCAAGCGCGGCATCGAAGTCGGGCATATCTTCCAATTGGGCACCAAGTACAGCACCGCGCTGAACTGTCAGGTGTTGGGCGAAAACGGCAAACCGGTGATTCTGACCATGGGCTGCTACGGCATCGGCGTCTCGCGTGTGGTGGCCGCCGCCATCGAGCAGAATTTTGACGAGCGCGGCATTCTCTGGAATGACACCTTGGCGCCGTTCCAGATCGCCCTGGTGCCGCTGCGCTACGAGACTGAAGTGGTACGCGAGGCTACCGACAAGCTGTACGCCGAACTGACCGCCGCTGGTTTCGAAGTGTTGCTGGACGACCGCGACAAGAAGACCAGTCCCGGCATCAAGTTTGCCGACATGGAGCTGATCGGCATTCCGCACCGCATCGTCATCAGTGATCGCGGCTTGGCCGACGGCAACCTGGAGTACAAGAGCCGTCGTGAGACTGAGCCCCAGGCGCTTCCTGCCGCTGACGTTTTGGCGTTTTTGCAAGCGCGCATCCGCGGCTAAGCGAGGCTACATGTTCCGCCCAAATGCAGTTCAAACCGTCGCCGCCCTGTGTGGCGCACTACTGCTGAGCGGCTGCGCCAACCAACTGGGGCAGCGCAGCGAGCACGAGCAACGCATCGAGCGCAAATTACTCGAGCACAGTCTGCAGATTGACGTGGGCGAGCCGCCACTGCTGGAGCTGCCGCAACGCCGGGTGCGCATCCTCGAACAAAAAACCTTCGAGGTCACCGAATTCGAGGTGAGCCGTCATTACGACCGCTATACCCCTTACCAAGGCTGGCGCGAGCTGTATGAGGTGCCGCTGGGCGCCGGCGCGGTAGTGGCCGGCGTGGGCGCCAACGTGGCCAACATCGTGACCTTTGGCAGCGTGCCAGACAGCGCCACCAAGGGCTGGTTTGACTACGGTTTCGCTGGGCTCAACCCAGCCATAAACGTCGAGTCCCACGGTCGCTCACAGCAAAACCTGGCCGGCACCGATGAAAACCAACTGGCTACGCGCAAAGAGTATTCCAGCCTGCCCTGGGCGGATCGTCCGGTCAGCGTCATTGCCGGCAAGCAGCACCACGAACTCAGCACCGACAGCAAGGGCATACTGCGCCTGAACCTGCTCGACAGCCCGTTCGCCGAACAAGCCAATATCAGCCGTATCGGCAAATTGCAGCTCAGCGTTATCGACCCACAAGACGACACCCAGGCCCAAGCGACCTTGCTGGTTAGTCGCTCACTGCGCGGCAAGCTGGTGGAAGCCCATAGGTTGATATTTGACGATTTAGAAGGCGATGACGTCGCCCAATGGGTGCATAGGGTTAAGCGCTTGGCCGATTTAGGCCTGGAAGAAGAAGCCAGCGAGCTGGAGCAAAGCCTGATCGAACTCACCCGCAACGACCCAGAGCTGCAGCAGGAGTTTCTGCAATCGCTGCAAAAGCATGCCGGCCGTCTGGCGGCCGACCCTGGCGCCAACGACTAAGTGCTCAGCTGCCGCCTACGCGCGGCAGCTGGCTTAATCAGGCTATGTACCCGTTATGTGTTGATACCCCTTAACCGCTGAAAAGACGGCCGTAGGATGTGGTGGAGCGAAGCGATACCCATCCTACAAAGGGCCACCACGCTGCAACAGTTAACGGGCACATAGTCTTAATCAACTCCGTACAATAAAACCGACCACGCCTTGCAGCGGCTGCTCGCTCAATGCCACGCCAGTCACCTGCGCCACCTGCGGACCTTGCGCTAGCCAGTCCGCCAGCTCACGCACAGCCGCCTCCTCGCCTTCAATCAGCACCTCAACTCGACCATCAGCCAGGTTACGCACCCAACCATCAAGCTCTAAGCGCTGCGCCTGCTCATCGGTGTGCTGGCGAAAGCCGACGCCCTGCACCCGGCCGCTGACGATGGCATGCAAACAAATACGTGGCATTACTGCGCTCCTTTTTGTAACTGCGCCAAGCGCGCGGTTAAACCGGCGGCGGTTTGCTCACCGAGCAAACGCTCACGCAGCTTGCCGCGGGCATCAATAATATAAGTCACCGGCAGCACTTCACTGCGCGGCAACTGCCAACGCGCAGCTGGGTCTTGCGCCAAGACCCGGTAATTAATCCCCAGCTCCATGCTGGCTTTAGTTAAATCGGCGCCCTGCAACTGGTCAAAATTAACCCCCAGCACCGTCACCGACTGATCACTGGATTGCTGCGCCAGCTTATTCAGCTCGACGATTTCGCCACGGCAAGGGCCGCACCATTGCGCCCAGTAATTAATCAGCAACCACTGGCCTTCTAGCTGCTCAGCCGTTACCTTTCGTCCATACTGATCAACCCCGTAGTCTTCACTACAGCCGCCCAGCACCAGGCTAACAAGGATCACCATGAGCACCCGCCCCCTGAACCCATACCAGTGGTGTTGCATTGCCATGCCGTCGAGCCTCGTATTTGCAGGATTGTTATGACGCTGGATGCCTTGCGCCTGGAAGTTCCGGACATTCTCAATGAGCAGGCTCTGACGCTGACCGAGCTGACCGAGCAACTCGTCGCAGCGCGCCTGTTGCTGCCTGAAAATGCCCTACAAGAAGTGCTGAGCCTGTTGTTTCGCTGTAACCGCAGCGCCATGACCTTACTTGAAAGACAGCGCAGCCTGCAAAGCTTCAGCGATGCTTATCGTTATTACGCCCAAGCTTACGCCGGGCAAGCCGCGCCACCGCCGCTGTTTTTACACCTGTGCAGCGAGATGGCCGCCGGCTTTAAACGTTTGCTGCTGCAAATTCTGCAAGGCCGCCAGCCGTCACGCCCGCACCTGGCTTGGTGCCTGTATAAGGCCCAGTATTACCTTGCGCAAAGCTTGCTGCGCCACTATCAAGTCTACCAAGAGCCGCCACCGAGCCTATGGCGTGACAGCCACTTGCTGTACTGGATCGGCGAACACCAGGACTGCCTTGACGAGCACATCGCCGCCGCTTTTATGCCCGCGCCAGCCAGCACCTTGCGCGGCCTCTATCAACAGGCCTTGCTGCTGGCGCTGAGCAATCCCTTTCACCTGGCTCAAGGCGAATGCACCCAGTTATTTGCCGCGCTGGCGCCCCTGGCCAGCCTCGCCCGCTTACTGCCGTGGGACGATGAAGAAGAAGCTGACGGCCAAACCGTCGACCTGACCGCATCACAACCCTGCCTGGCCTTTGATGAAGCACCACAAGGGCAACCGAGTGACTTGCGCCGTTTCGAGTTAGGCGCCTTGCTGATTGGTTTGCATGAGCCGGCGCCCCTGCAAACCCCGGCTGAGCGGCAACTACTCGAACGGGTACGGATTAACTGGCTAGGCCGCCAGCAGCGCCGACACGCGCGCAGTGAATACGAAGGCCCATGCAACCTGATCATCGGCCTTGCCGATATTCACGCCCAGCTGCTGGAAAAACGCCCCAGCCACTGCGCCACCCAGATGCTCGACGGCAGCGCCGGCGGCGCACGACTGCTGTGCAACAGCGACCAAGGCGCGCACTTACCCGTAGGTCAACTGGTGCTGCTCCTGGCTGACAGCGGCACACCAAGCCTGGCGCTGGTGCGTTGGCGCCACCAAAACAACGAAGGCCTGCACTTGGGACTGCGTTATCTAAAAGGGCTGCCACGGCCGGTTTGGCTGCGCCGCTCGCCCAGCTCACAGACCCACCCAGGGGTATTGCAAAGCACACCAGAGCCCGGCAACGGTTGGCATCACGGCTTATGGCTGCCCAATGGACAGTTTGTGGAGGGTGAAAGCCTCTGGCTGCAACTGAGCAATATGCCCAATCAAACCGTGGTGCAGTTACCGGCCTGCAACCTGTTCACCTCGTCGGTATCGCGTTACCCCCTGCGCTTGGCCTGAGCCTGACTGTTTCTGCAAAGGCAGTCACATAGATGCACGCCTGACTGCACAGTTTTTAACTGGGCAGTCAGTTTAAAATTCGCCGGTCAGTTACCTATTCGAGCGAACACCGCCATGCCTACTGCCAACGACCGTCTGATTGGCCCAGTTCCCGCGCAAATTATTAACCTCGCCCGCCCCCTCGTAACCGCCTATGACGGCCGCGTTGCCGAGTTCAATATTGCCGCCTGGCTACAACTGTCGGGACTGGAACGCTTACCGGTGTCGCTGATGATTCGCTACCTGGATGGTGAGCAACGCCGAGAGGTGGCCGTCGACCACGGTAACGTTGGTGCCCACGGCAAGGTATTGCTGTCGGGCATTGCCCGTTTGACGGTCAAACAAAAAATCCAGCAAGCCGAGGTATTTCTGCGCAGTGCAGTACCAGCGCAAAGCCTGCTGGTCGAGGAGTTGTTTGTGCAGGCCGTCGAGCAGGTCAATAGCGACAAGCGTCAAGCGCTGGTCTAAAGCAGCGCCGATGCATCCAGAGCAACAAAATCAAGCGACTCAGCGGCCGCTAAGCCCTCGCCTACCCCCTGGCTAATCGCCACACCTTCTGCCAGCCCACACGCCGCCGACACCCGCTCTTGCTGCGCAGGCTTTAAACTTTTCGGCCAGCTGGTGAACTGCAAACCGGTAAGCCGATTAAGCCGCTCCAGTGCCGCCTGTGGATCGAGCTGATGCAGATAGATAACCTTGGCCTTGCTACTCATAAGCGACTACTTCCTAGTCAATCCATGACTTGCTGGCAATTAAACAACACTCTAATCCAGTGATTGCCAGAAGCGTGCCAGCCTCCAATCCAAACAATTACAGGGCCCTAACCGCCCAAACAAACCAAGCCCTGGTCTGCAGCGCGCCGCAAACTGACCATTTGCGTCACTGTGCCGGCGGTTGCAGCCATTGCGCCAAGCTGCCATCAAACAGTTCGGCCTGTTGCTGATAAAGCCCTTCCAAAGCACCACGCAGCGCCGGATACCAAGGCTCGTCCAACTGCGTCGGCAACTGCGCATGGCGTGGCAATGGCCAAGGGCTGTGGCTGATTAATTGCTGTAGCGGGTAATTCGACAGGTCGCGACACAGCACCCAGGCATCGCCACCGGTGGCGCAAATCAGCTGCTCACTTTCGAGAAAATCAATCATTTCCAGCCATTCATCGCCCGGCAACAGCCAGCCGGCGCGCTGCACACTGCTGTGGCGCACCGCCAAACCGCGCTGCTGACGTTCATGAAACACCCGCAGAATCCCCAGCAACACCAGCAGCCTTGGCAAGGCGCGACGGCGCCAGTGATGCGGAGCCGACAAATTACACACCAATTCGGCGCCAAACAGCACGATCAACCAGGACAGATACAACCACAGCAAAAACAGCGGCACAGTGGCAAAGGCGCCGTAGATCAGCTGATAACCCGGAAAGAAGCTCACGTACAGGCCAAATAAGGCCTTGGCCACCTCAAACAATACGGCGGTAAATACCCCACCGATCAAGGCATGCTTAAGCGGCACGCGGGCATTGGGGACAGTGGCGTAGATCAGCGTAAAGGCCGCCACGCTAAAAATTAGCGGGGTAAAACCGAGCAGGGTTTTCGCCCCCACCAGTGCGTGCGGGCCCGACAACAATGAGGTGGAGGTCAGATAGGTGCTGACCGCAAAGCCGCTGCCCAGCAACAGCGGGCCGAGGCTGAGAATCGCCCAATACAGCAAAAAGCTGGCAACCCCATGCCGGCTCTGGCGCACTCGCCAGATGGTATTAAAGGCCTGTTCGATATTCACCAGCATCATAAAAGCGGTGACAGCCAACGCCAACACGCCCACCCAGGTCAGTTGCCGCGCCTGCACGGTAAACGCCTTGAGATACTCCTGCACGGCCTCCCCGGTCGAGGGCACGAAGTTACGAAACACAAAGCTCTGAATCTGTTCGCCAACCCCCTGAAACACCGGTACGGCCGACAGCATGGCGAAGGTCACCGTCATCATCGGCACTACCGCAAACAGGCTGGTGTAGGTCAGTGCTGCGGCACTGCTGATACCGCGATCGGCATGGAAACGTCGAAATAAAAATCGCCAAAAATCCATCGCATCGTGAAGACGTTGGCGCATTCCTGCTCCTTGGTAGGTGATCGATTGATGCCCCGCCGCCCTGACTTTACACACTGAGTTCAGCTGGCTGCGCAGACGCGGTTAGAATAGCCGCCCGCCTAACCAAGAAGCGACCCGCAAATGACCGATTTGACGCTCTATCACAACCCGTCTTGCTCCAAATCGCGTGGGGCGCTGGAAATACTCGAGGCCCGCGGCCTCAGCCCAAAGGTTGTGCGCTACCTCGACACCCCACCCAGCGCCGCTGAACTGCAAGCCTTGCTGGTCAAACTCGGCCTGCCCGCCCGGCAACTGCTGCGTACCGGTGAGGAGGCGTACAAAAGCCTCAACCTGGCCGACGCCAGCCTTAGCGAAACGCAATTGATTGCCGCCATGGTCGCCCAGCCCAAGCTGATTGAGCGGCCGATTCTGATTGCCGGTGAGCGCGCCATTATTGGTCGCCCACCGGAGCGCATTCTCGAGTTGCTGGCATGAGTGCGCCCTACATCCTGGTGCTCTATTACAGCCGCCACGGCGCGACCGCCGAGATGGCCCGGCACATCGCTCGTGGCGTGGAACTGGGTGGCCTGGAGGCACGGCTGCGCACCGTGCCGGGGGTGTCCAGCGACTGCCAACAGGTCACACCCGAGATCGCCGCCGAAGGCGCTTTGTATGCCAGCCTGGATGATTTAAAAGACTGCGCTGGCCTGGCCATGGGCAGCCCGACCCGTTTCGGCAACATGGCCGCACCACTCAAGTACTTTCTCGACGGCACCAGCAACCTGTGGCTCACCGGCGGCCTGGTCGGCAAACCGGCCGGGGTCTTTACCAGCACCGCCAGCCTGCACGGCGGCCAGGAAACCACTCTGCTATCGATGCTCTTGCCGCTGCTGCACCACGGCATGCTGGTCTGCGGCCTGCCTTACAGCGAGGCGGCGCTACTGCAAACCCGCGGCGGCGGCACCCCTTACGGCCCCAGCCATCATGCCGGCGCCGACGGCAAACGCGCCCTCGATGACGACGAAATCGCCCTGTGCCGCGCCCTCGGCCTGCGTTTGGCGAAGACCGCCCAGCAACTGGAGACGCCCCGTGGCTAAAACCCCGAAACCCTTACCGGAGCTCAGCTGGCTACAGCCGCGCCTGCGGATCAGCCGCGCCATTAGTCTGTTCAGCTTCTTTGCCCTGGCGCTGCTAATTCTGCTGTGGAATTTGTTCTTTGCGGATTTAAACGGTGCTCGGCCGTGGGGCATTCTGCTGTTCGCCTTGACACCTTTAGCGCTGTTGACTCCAGGGATGTTGGCCGGCCACCCAAGGGCCTCAGCGTGGCTCTGCTTCGTGGTTAATGGGTATTTCATCGCAGGGGTGCTCGCGGTCACGGGAGCAAAAACAACCTTTTTTGACTGGGCATTACTATGCCTCAGCCTCGCGCTATTCTGCTCGGCGCTGATGTACACCCGCTGGCGCTTTCAGTACGACCGCAAGCTGGCTGGCGAATAGTCAGGGCATCGCGGCGCAGAGATGGGTATCGCTACGCTCAACCACATCCTACGAGCGGATTTTTACCAGCCGAGGGTTTCTTTTAGGAAGGGGATGGTCAGCTTGCGCTGGGCCTGCAGGGAGGCTTGGTCGAGGCGTTCGAGCAGTTCAAACAGCGCGCTCATGCTGCGCGTGCCGCGGGTGAGGATAAAGCGGCCGACTTCATCGGACAGTTGCAAGCCGCGGCGCGAGGCGCGCAATTGCAGGGCGCGCAGCTTGTCTTCATCGGACAACGACTGCAGTTGAAACACCAGCGCCAAGGTCAGGCGCGACTGCAGATCTGGCAAACCCACCGGCAGTTCGCGCGGCGAGCAGGCGGCCGACAGCAGCAGGCGCCGGCCACTGTCGCGCAAGCGATTAAACAGGTGAAACAAGGCCTCTTCCCAATCGCTGCGCCCGACCACCGCATCCAGATCATCCAGACAAACCAGCTCGAACTGCTCAAGGTTGTCCAGCAACTGCGGGCCGTAATCCACCACCTCACGCAGCGGCAGGTACACCGCCGGCTCGTCGCGTTGTTCAAAACGCAGGCAGGCGGCTTGCAATAGATGACTGCAACCCACGCCCGCGCCGCCCCAGAGGTAAATCAGACTTTCCGTCCAACCTGCCTCAGGTTCGCACAGGCGCTCGACATAGCCGAGCGCCGCCGCGTTAGCGCCGGGGTAATAGTTGGCAAAGGTGGCGTCATCACGCAGACGCACACCCAGGGGCAGTTGGATCGGGGTCATGGCAGGCAGAACGGCGTTATAGCGCCGTCGATACACTCGTTAAATAGTGAGTTGGCCACGGGACAGTTGCCCATGCAGCTGCAAAGTTTATACAAATCAGGCAGATGGCGCAGCAACCGAGGCAACTAAGGCGGCCACTGCGCGCAATCACTACCAGTGAAACTGCAACACTGCAGGGTTTGCTACAGTCGGCACAGCCAACGCCGGGGCAAGTGCATCGGCTGGCGCCGGGCCTTCTTCTAAGCGCGCCAAGGCTAACTGTGCGCGCAACTGCTCGGGGCTGGCATTCACCGAATAGAGCAACTGTTCGCCCGTCGCCCGCAGTAACCGCGCACCGAAGGGCGCCAGCAGCCCCTGCAATTGGGCATAACGCTGCAGATTGGCGCCCTGCACCTGTAACTGCAGCGCTTGCGCGGCGCCCGGCCGGCTGACAAAGCGCGGCGCTAGACGCTGGCTCACCGCCAGCAACACGGCATCGGCCAGCGCCTGCTGATCGGCGCCCTGGACGCTGCCCTGCTCACGCGTATCACCCAACCACAGTCGCCATTGCGCCTGCCACTGGCCGTCGGCCTCGCGCGCTTGCACGGCGAGCAAAGCATCGGCGCCATAGCGCGCCGAGGCGGGCTGCAAGGCCTCGGGCTGGTTGGCGGATAAATTTTCTGGGGTCGCCAGTAACTGCTCATCCAGATCAGCCAACGGCAAACTCAGCGGCAAGCCCCGCAATGTCGCGGCGTTGCGCAGCACTGCGGCGGCTGGCTGGGCATCACCCACCAGCGCACTGCCATCGCTAGAACTGTTTAACCACCAGGCCAAAATCACTGGCCGATTTGCGCCCCACAAGGCCAAGCCAACTTGGCGCAAGCTGCGCTCGGTACTGACCGGGTCAAACTCGACCAACAGCACCTGCGGAGGACCCACCTCGTAGGCATAACGACTGATCAACTGCTGCGGATCGGCACGTAGCGCGGTCAAGCCTGGGTTTTGCAATGCCTGCGGGTCGCCGGTAAGGCGCAGCACCAAGGTATCCAGGGCGCGATTAAGCGCCGCATTGCGCTCATCCGGCTGCTGGCTGGCAACCGCCTCACGCACTTGATAAAGACCACTGACGGTTTGCGCGGCCAGCGGCAGGCACAGCAGCGACAGACTCATAACCAACAAACGGGCGATAACGCGCATCGAATTCTCGGCAAGGATAAGGTTAGAAATAGACCTCTACCTTAAACAGCCACCCGCAGACCGGCAACCATTGCCGCCTAAACGCCCCAATCGGCAGGCGACAAACTGCCCCGTTAGCCGCCTCGGTGGCGCACTTGCGCCGGTAAAGACCCGGCAATTCAGGGTTATTCGTCGGGTCAGACGTCAACCGCACTGACTACTGCGGGTCGAACGGCATGCGCCGATGGCCGCTGACGTGCAAGCCTGATAAAATCGCGCGCCTTCGCAGACCGGCTTCGGCACTGGCCGAGTTCGAGTGCAACGCTACTCACTCAAGCCAACCCGGTCGCGCCCCGCACATCCCTTTCAAAAGGCCTGGACCTATGAGCAAGCAACCTTCCATCAGCTACAAGGACGCAGGCGTCGATATCGATGCCGGCGAAGCCCTGGTCGAACGCATCAAGAGCGTGGCCAAGCGCACCAAACGGCCGGAAGTCATGGGCGGCCTGGGCGGCTTCGGCGCCCTGTGCGAAATCCCGGCCGGCTACAAGCAACCGGTGCTGGTCTCGGGCACCGACGGCGTCGGCACCAAACTGCGCCTGGCCTTAAACCTCAATCAGCACGACAGCATCGGCATCGACCTGGTCGCCATGTGCGTCAACGACCTGATCGTCTGCGGCGCCGAGCCGTTGTTCTTCCTCGACTACTACGCCACCGGCAAGCTCAATGTTGAGGTCGCCACCCAGGTGGTTACCGGCATCGGCGCAGGCTGTGAACTGGCCGGCTGCTCCCTGGTGGGCGGTGAAACCGCCGAAATGCCAGGTATGTATGAAGGCGAAGATTACGACCTGGCCGGGTTCTGCGTTGGCGTAGTGGAAAAATCCGAGATCATCGACGGCACTAAAGTAGCCGCCGGCGACACCCTGTTGGCCCTGCCGTCTTCCGGTCCGCACTCCAACGGTTACTCGCTGATCCGCAAGATCATCGAAGTGGCTGGCGCCAAGATCGAAACCATCGAACTCGACGGCAAGCCGCTGACCGAGCTGCTGATGGCGCCGACCCGCATCTACGTTAAACCGCTGCTGCAACTGATCAAGGAAACCGGCGCGGTTAAAGCCATGGCCCACATCACCGGTGGCGGCTTGATCGAAAACATTCCGCGGGTACTGCCAGAAGGCACCCAAGCGATCATCGACATCAACAGCTGGCAGCGCCCGGCGGTATTCGACTGGCTGCAAGCGCAAGGCAACGTCAACGAGATCGAAATGCACCGCGTACTCAACTGCGGCGTGGGCATGATGATCTGCGTGGCCCCAGAAGATGCCGAAGCTGCACTGGCCTGCCTGCGCGCCGCCGGCGAGCAACCGTGGGTGATCGGTTCTATCGCCAACGCTGCCGAAGGCAGCGAGCGCGTGGTGCTGAACAACCTGAAAACCCACTGATGCCAGCAGCCGCCTGCAAGGTGGTGGTGCTGATCTCAGGCTCCGGCAGCAACTTGCAGGCGCTGATCGACAATATCGCCGCCGGTGAGAATCCGGCCAACATCGCCGCGGTGATCTCCAACCGCGGCGATGCCTACGGCTTGCAACGCGCCCAAGCGGCCGGGATTACCACTCGGGTGCTCGACCACAAAGCTTTTAGCGACCGCGAGAGTTTTGATCGGGCGCTGATCGAGGCCATCGATGGCTTCGATCCGCAACTGGTGGTGCTGGCCGGCTTTATGCGCATCCTCAGTGGCGACTTTGTCCGTCACTACCAGGGCCGCCTGCTGAATATCCACCCGTCCTTATTACCCAAGTACAAAGGTCTGCACACCCATCAGCGGGCGCTAGCCGACGGCGAGCATGAGCACGGCTGCAGTGTGCACTTCGTCACCGAGGAACTTGATGGCGGACCGCTGGTCGTACAAGCGGTAGTCCCGATAACCCAAGGCGATACGCCAGACGACTTGGCGCAGCGCGTTCATGCCCAAGAACACCGTATCTATCCACTGGCGGTACGCTGGTTTGCCGAGGGCCGGGTACGTCTTAACGAACAAGGTGCAAGCCTTGATGGCCAGTTATTAGCGGCCAGCGGTAAAGTACTCCACCCCCTCGACACCTAATCCAGGAGACCTTATGCGGCGCGTCTTATTGTTGCTTGTTAGCGCTTTTAGCCTAATCAGCCTCTCAGCCCAAGCCCTCGAGCTGAAACCCTTCACCGCCAGTTACACCGCCGACTGGAAGCAGTTGCCGGTCAGTGGCACGGCGGAGCGCAGCCTCGAGCGCCTGCCGGATAACCGCTGGCAGCTCAACTTCGAAGCCGCCATGCTGGTGGCCAGCCTCAGTGAAGTCAGCACCTTTCGCATCGAGAACAACAGCTTTCTGCCGCTGACCTACCGCCTTAATCGTGGCGGCCTGGGCAAGAGCAAGAAGGTTGAGCAGGATTTTGACTGGACCGAGAAACAAGTTATCGGCAGTGATCGCGGTGACTCGGTACGCTTGCCGTTAAACCGCGGCCTGCAAGACAAGTCGACCTATCAGCTGGAGTTGCAGTTCGACGTGGCCGCCGGCAAACAAAGCATGAGCTACCAGGTGGTTAACGGCGACGAGATCGAAACCTATGACTTTCGCGTGCTCGGCCCCGAGCGCGTGCGCACTCAAGCCGGCTTGATCGATGCGATTAAAGTTGAACGGGTGCGCGATCCGACCAAGAGCAACCGCAAGACCGTGCTCTGGTTTGCCAAAGATTGGGACTACTTACTGGTGCGCCTGCACCAGGTCGAAACCGACGGTAAGGAATACCAAATCATGCTCAAAGACGGCAAAGTCGACGGCAAAACCGTTAAAGGTCCGCAGGAATAGCCCCCCACTTATAAGCGCCTACAGCAGGGCTAGTTACAGCCCCTGCAGGCGCACTCGATTGGCCCGCCACCATGCCAACAACGCCCCGCCCGGCATCGGTTTGGCAATAAAGTAACCCTGCGCCACATCGCATTGCAGCGTGCGTAACAACATCCAATCTTCACGCGTCTCCACGCCCTCAGCCACCACTTTAAGGTTGAGCTTGCGGGCGATATCCAGCGCACTCTCAAGCATGATGCGCAGGTGCAGCTTCTGACTGGCGCCATTCACAAACGCCCGATCGACCTTCAGCTCCGAGCACGGCACTCTTGAGAGTTGCAACATGCCTGAGAAACCGGTGCCGTAGTCATCGATCGACAAAGCAAAACCATTTAGCCGCAAGCGCGCAAGCGTACCCAGAGTGACACCGAAGTCAGTCATGATCTCGCCCTCGGTGATTTCCAGAATAATAAAGCTCGACTCAATGCCACTCGCCTTTACCCGTTCGATAATCGCATCGGCCAGCGTCGAATCGGCCAACGTGCTCGCTGCCAGGTTAATCGAAACGTGCAAAGGCAAGCCCTCCGCATGCCAATGCTGGCAATGCTGCAAAGACATGTCGAGCATTGCCAGGGTCACCTCAGCCATATGGGGGCTGCGCTCAATCAGCTCGATAAACTGCCCCGGCATCAGCAAGCCGTGCTGCGGATGCTGCCAACGGATTAATGCTTCGACCCCACACAACTGGCCGTCGAGCAAGCTCACCTTGGGCTGAAAATACGCCACAAACTGCCGGGCGCGCAGGGCCGTGGCGATATCTTCGATGGTTAATTGCGCCCCCCGATCAACGCGCACATTGACCACATCAGCCTGCTGTAAATCACCAAAACGGCTTAGGCAGGCACTCAACTGGATCAACGTCACAGGCTTTTGCAGCACGCCCAGCAACTTGACACCCAAACTCTGGCCCATGCTCTCGACCACCGACAACAACGTGTTTTCGCGCGAACTGGCGACTATCACTGCCTGAGTCAAACCCAGCCGAACCATTTCCTGCATGACTTGCACACCGTCCAGGCCGGGCATTTCCAGATCAAGAATGACCAACTCAAACTGTGGATGCTCAAGCAAAAAGGCAATTGCCTGCTGGCCGTCCTCGGCCTGGGCGATTATGGAAATACCTATTTGCTGGCACAGGCTCATGGCAAATTCACGCTGCAACAGACTGTCATCAACCACCAGCAAGTTTTTCGGCAAGCCATGCTCGCTCATTTCTACCTCCTAATTTCAGCGCCAGCTCATGACTACTGCCGGTATCCCGTCGAGCGCGACTATCTGCTCTACTCCGCCCAGCTTGATCGCCTCTTTAGGCATGCCAAAGACCACGCAACTCTCCTCATCTTGCGCCCAGGTCCGCGCTCCGACGTCGCGCATTTCTTTAAGGCCGCGAGCACCGTCATCGCCCATGCCGGTCATGATCACCCCCAGAGCATTGGGGCCGGCATGCACTGCCGCGGAGCGAAACAACACATCCACCGAGGGTCGATGCCGGCTAACCAACGGGCCATCTTTCACCTCCACGTAATACTGTGCACCGCTGCGCTTGACCAACATATGCTTACCACCCGGCGCAATCAGCGCGAGACCACGAATAATTCGGTCACCGTCGCAGGCCTCACGCACCTCAATCACACACAAGCCGTTCAAGCGCTGTGCGAAGCTCTGGGTGAATTTCTCGGGCATGTGCTGGACGATGGCAATCCCCGGACTATTGGCCGGCAGCTGGCAAAGCACCTGTTCCAACGCCTGGGTACCGCCCGTGGAGGTACCTATAACAACAATTCTTTCTGTGGTTTTCTGGTTCTTCAAGCCCACCGGCGCTTGCAGCAAGGCATCGGCCGAGAGTTTCTCCAGCGGTTTGCGGTCTGCCACTGGCACCGATTTACGCACGCGCGCCTGGGCCGCCGAGCGAATGGCACTGACCAGTTCATGACCACTTTCCTGAAGAAAATCGCGCAAGCCAATGGTCGGCTTGGCGATCACCTCAACGGCACCCGCCGACAGGGCATCGATGGCGATATCCGAGCCGCGCTGGGTCAGGGTTGAACAAATCACCACCGGCGTTGGCCGGGTCGCCATGATCTGACGCAGAAAAGTAATACCGTCCATGCGCGGCATTTCAACATCCAGCAAAATTACATCAGGCCAGTTGCGCTCCATCTTCTGTAGCGCCAGCAAAGGATCCATGGCCGAACCTATTACCTCGATATCCTGATGCGCCTGCAGTAACCCCTGCATAACTTCACGCATCACGGCCGAGTCATCAACAATCATTACCTTGATGGTCATTCGCGTAACTCCTGCTTGGCCATCGACACCGGCAAGGCTTCGCCGTAGCGCCCCCAAACATCGCCGGTTGTCAGTTCAAAACGCAAATAACGGTGTACATCCCCACCGACATCACAACTGCTGGGGACTAGCCCGAGCCGGGCCAAAGCCGCATGGGCAAATTGAATATTCTTCTCGCCAATGGCAAAACTGGTGCCGCTGCCAGCTTGCGGCGTGCGCGAACCGCCAAATAATTTAACTTCGTACTGGCGGATATCGATACCACTCTGGCGCACCTGCTGCACCAGCCAAGCCAACGCATCTTCGCCATAACGACCATCGAGGAAACCTGCGGCCGCGCGCTTCTGATTACCTGGCAACAGAAAATGGCACATGCCACCCACCTGTAATTGCGGTGACCAGAGAGTGACGCTGACACAGGAGCCGAGCAAGGTTTCCACCCGTACACCCTCACCACCGAAAAACCACTCTCCCGGATTGAGAAATACCCGCGAGCTCATCGCTCAACCTTGCGGTAGATCGACGGCGCCAGCGTCTCCAACGGCAAGTCACTGCCATGCAAGGTTTCCGAATGTCCCAACATCAGCCAACCGCCTGGCACGAGGCGCTCAAGCACATGCCCCAGCACCTTGAACTTGGTCGGCTCATTAAAATAGATCAGCACATTGCGCAACAAGATCAGGTCAAACTGACCTAATTCCGGTTGCGACTTGGTGAGATTGCCAAGGCGGAACTCCACCCGCTCACGCAAGCTGCGTTCAATCAAAAACGCACCTTGATAGCGCCCCGTACCCTTGAGGCAATAGCGTTTTAAATAAGGCGCAGGAATCCCCTCGCCCCGCGTCATCGGAAACAGTCCCATGCGAGCATTTTCCAGCACCAGCTGGCTAATATCAGTACCTACCACAGACCAAGGTTTGGGGCTGCGAAAGCTGTCCAGTAACATCGCCAGGGTGTAGGCCTCCTCGCCGGTGGAACTTGCCGCACTCCAAACCCGTAGTTCACTGGCCCCGGAAAACGCCGGCAGGATACGGTTCTGCAGAAATTCAAAATGCTTGGGTTCACGAAAGAAATAGGTCTCGTGGGTGGTGATCAGATCGATCGCCGTCTCCCGCTCCTTGCTACCGGCAGGTGACTGCAGCAATTGGTAATAGTCGCTATAGCTGTCCAGCCCGAGCGCAGTCAGGCGCTTGGCCAACCGACCAAACAACAGCGACTTCTTGGCCGGAGCCAGGTAAATACCAATGTGCTTGGCAAAAAACTGCCGAAACAGCTCGAACTCGGCATCACTGAGGGTCAGGTTATATGCCATAGCCACGCCGCCATCGGCCATTGTTCATGCCCTATTCTGCTTGCGCCGAGACACCAATCAAGTCAGCAATTTCGCTGACTGAAAGCACCTGCTGGATTTCCAGAATGACAATAAACTGTTCGTTTTGATTAAGAATGCCGGCAATAAAATCGGCGCGAATACGCGCACCAAATGCTGGCCGCGGTTCAACCTGGCGCGGTTCAACAGTCAGTACGGCATTCACCGCATCGACAATAATGCCCAGCAACTGGGTCGTGCCATCCTGCTCAACCTCGACAATGATGATGCAGGTTCGCCGGGCAATGGTGGTTTGCTCACGGCCGAAACGCACCGCCAGATCCAGCACCGGCACCACGGCGCCGCGCAGGTTAATCACTCCACGCAGAAAGATCGGCATCATCGGTATCGCGGTCAGCCCGCCAAACTCGATGATCTCGCGGATATGCTCAATCGGTAACGCAAACAACTCATCGCCAAGGGTCAAGGTCAGAAACTGCTGAGTCAGCGGTGTGTCAGTCTGCGCCGGCGCCCGACTGGCGCCGGCATAGGGTTGGGGAAAGGACATTAGCGCCTCCTAGAAACGAGTGAATTGCGACTCATCGGGAAGTTCGCCATGCCCGCGCCCAGCACTCTTACTGCTACTGCGGCCATCACTTGCCAGCTTCGAAGGTGCAACCCGAGCGTTTGGCTCACGCCTGGTAGCGCGCTGCTGGGGCACGACATCAATGCGAAAGAACTGAATCATTTCTTGCAACTCAATCGCTTGCGCACTCATTTCTTCGGCGGTGGAGGACAGCTCCTCAGAGGCCGATGCATTGATTTGAGTTGTTTGGGCCAACTGGCCAACGGCCAGATTGATTTGCTCCAGCCCCGTGTTTTGCTCGCGGGACGCCGACGAAATCTCCTGTACCAAGTCGGCGGTTTTGCGAATTGACGGCACCATCTGATTGAGCAAATTGCCGGCGCGCTCGGCCAGAGTGACACTACTGCTGGCCACCGAACCGATTTCCTGCGACGCCACCTGGCTGCGCTCAGCCAACTTGCGCACTTCCGCCGCCACCACAGCAAAGCCCTTGCCATGATCGCCAGCCCGCGCGGCTTCAATCGCGGCATTCAGCGCGAGCAGATTGGTTTGGTAGGCGATGTCGTCAATGATGCCGATTTTTTCGGCAATTTTGCGCATGGCGCTGACCATGTCGCGTACTGCGTCACCGCCCTCCACGGCATCCTTGGCCGACTGACTGGCCATGCTGTCGGTGATCTTGGCATTTTCGGTATTTTGCGAAACGGTAGAGGCAATCTCCTCCACTGAGGCACTGGTTTCCTCAACGTTAGCCGCCTGCTCAGAGGTGGTCTGACTGAGTGACTGGGCCGAGGCCGAGATTTGTTCCGAGGCCGAGGCCAGTGCTTCGGCATTGCTGCGCACGTCACTCATCACCGAACGCAAACGCAATACCATCTGTTGCAGACTGTAGAGCAGGCTCACCTGATCACCTGCGCGCAGCTGAACTTCAACCGTTAAGTCACCGGCCGCCACTTGTTGCAAGGTATCCACCGCATCGCCAGGCTCGCCGCCCAATTGGCGCATCAAGCTGCGGGTAATCATCATGCCCAGCAGCAGCGCCAACACCACACTGCTGAGCATGACCCCAAGACTGACAAGCAACAGCCACTCATAGCGGACATGGGCCAAGTCATACTCCTGCTTGGCCACCGCCAATTGCACATCAACCAGCTTGGAGAACCGATCCGAGACCGGATCAATCACCTGATACAACTCTTGCTTCACAAATGCATCCAGCGCAGCCCCATCTTGCTTTTGCAAGATCTGCTCAAGTTTCAACACTGCTGCATCGGCGCCGCTTAATAATGGGCGCAACTCTTCGATGAGTTTTTTCTCGTCATCGACCAGAAAGGTCGAGGTGTAAGCCTTCCATTTCTCGGCGATCAGCTTACTGGCCTGCTGCACATTGCTCACCCCGTCCTGCCAGACAATATTGCCATTGCGCACTTTATGGGCGGTATCGACCACATTGACCGCATACATATCGGCGATCACCTTGAGGTCTTTCAAGGGCACTACGCGGTCGTTGTACACCGTGTCTATGCCGGCTTTGGTGTCCTGCATGCCCTTGAGACCGAGCACCCCGATACTCACCAGCAACAGGATCAACACACCAGCCAATATGGCTAGCCGAGTCACCACCTTCATTTTATCAAACATGTCTGTCTCCTCGACCGCTGTAGCCTGCATAGTTATTGCTTGTTGTCTGGGGTTGCTGCTTATTTAGACTGTTCATGAGGCCACACTGGCCGGCGCCCGCACCGGTTGATCGGCGGCGTTACGCCCGGCCTGTTGAATCAGATGGGCGACATCGAGAATCAAGGCGACGCTGCCATTGCCGAGAATGGTCGAGCCACTGAGCCCACGATTTTTTTGAAACAACGGCCCCAGCGGTTTAATCACCGCCTGGAACTCGCCAACCAACTGGTCGACCACCACGCCTGCACGACCTAAACCACATTGCAGCACCACCAGGCTTTCCCGCACGGCCGGCTCACCGGTGATGCCAAACAGCTCACGCAGGCGGATAAAGGGCAACGGCTCGCCACGTAAATTGACCAGATAGTGACGACTGTCTTGTGGCACCTGATCAACGCACTCGATCACTTGTTCCAGCGGCAGCACGAACATCTCGGCGCCAACCTGCACTTGAAAGCCATCGATAATTGCCAAGGTCAGCGGCAGGCGGATGCGCACCGTGGTGCCAGAGCCAAACTCACTAAGCACCTCGACCTCACCGCGCAACTGCTCAATATTACGTCGCACCACATCCATACCAACGCCGCGACCAGAGAGGTTGGTGATCTGTTCGGCGGTGGAGAAGCCAGGTTCAAAGATCAGTCGATAGACTTCTTTGTCACTGAGTTGCTGTTCCGCAGCAATCAGGCCGCGCTCGAGCGCCTTGGCCAAAATTCGCTCGCGGTTGAGCCCGCGACCATCGTCGATCACCTCAATAACGATGCTGCCGGAGTCGTGATAGGCGTTCAGTCGCAAGGTGCCGGTGCCGCTCTTGCCCAGGCCGATGCGCTCACCGGCCGGCTCGATGCCATGATCCATGGAGTTGCGCACGATATGCATCAGCGGATCGGCGAGTTTCTCCACCATCGATTTGTCCAACTCGGCATCGGCGCCGGAGATAAGCAGTTGGATGTCTTTACCGATCTCTTTGGAGACGTCGCGCACCACCCGCGGAAAGCGTTGGAATACCTCACCAATAGCGACCATGCGCAGGGTTAAGGCGGCATCACGGATACGTTCAACTAGATCGGCCACCCCCTGGCTGGCCTCTTGCATCTCGGCAGGCTCACCTTTATGCACCAGCAGGTTGGCCGTAGCGCCGGCAATCACCAGTTCGCCGACCAGATTGATCAGCTCATCCAGCTTGCCGACCTCGACCTTAATAAAGGTCTGTTCTTGATTACGCTTTTCCTCATGCTGCTTCTGTTTACCCAGCGCCGCCGCGATCACGGTCGGCGGCACCATCTGTTCCTCAACCAGCAAAATACCCAGCGGTAGCCCGGGTTGGCGCTGCTCACGCTGGCGCGCCAACACTCGCTCAAGTTCGTGATGGGTCAGGGCGCCGCATTGCTGGAGAATTTCGCCGAGGCGTTGCGGGTTTTCCGCCAAGACTTCGATCAGCTGCAGGTATTCATCGATGCGACTGTGCGGCGCCAGAATGTGCAGTTGTGCATCGTCGCGGATAAATTCAAACACATCCTCAATCGATTGCTTACTGGCCTGCGACTCAAGCTCCAACTCGAAACCTAAATAGCAGGTTTCTGGATCGAACTCAGACAACTCGGGCAGTTTATCGATCAGGGTATGGACATAGACAATCCGCCCCAACTTGCCCAGATAGCGCAAAAATGACAGTGGATCCATACCATTGCGCAACGCATCTGCAGGCATGCGCAGGGATATATGCCAGATATTGCTACTGACCGTCTCGCCTTCCAGCACCTCTATCAGCGGCTCGGGCTCCGCTATCAACGCCACATTGCTGGCCGCCGCAGGCTCAGCGGGGCTGCTGGCATCGACCAAATACTCGGCCAACTGCGCCAACAAAAAACCGCGCAGCTCGGCATTTGGCTCCTGCGCTTCGCTGTCGTTTTCGACCGCATCAATCAGGCTGCCGATATAGTCACCGCAGGTCAGCAGCAACGACAACATGATGCCATCGAGCGGCAACTCGCCATTGCGCACTTTATCCAGCAGGCTTTCCACCACATGGGTAAAGCTCACCAGCGAGTCGAGGGCAAACAATCCCGCCGAGCCTTTGATGGTATGCGCGGCGCGAAATATTGAGTTGATCCGTTCGGCCGTATAACCCTCGCTCTCGATCGCCAACAGCGCCTCCTCCATGGCCGCCAGTAACTCACGAGCTTCTTGCACCAAGATCGCGCGCGCACTCGCCATATCCATGCTCACGATCTGGCTCCCTCTTCATGTTTGGGGATCACCAGCGGATCACCTAACTGCGCACCCAGATTGAGCAGGTCGATGACCTCACGGACCACGAATGAATGGCCGACAAACTGCAACGGTTTGTGCTGCCGGCCCGCCTCGCGTTTGAGCAGCAACAGCAATTGCACGCCACTGCTGTCGAAATCCTCAACCCCGCTCAGATCGACCTGCAACTGATCGACCGCCTCCAGCGCCTGCAACAGCTCTTGCTTAGCCGACGCGGCAGCATAGATATTCAAATCGCCGGCAATGCTCAAGCTGTGCCGTCCGGCCTCGTCATGCTGTGTGATGTCCGCCATCGATGACTCCTGTTCACAACTGGATAAACAGATCGGCAACACCCCTAGGGCAGGATTAATTTGGCCACTGCATCCAGCAACACCGGCGGCTGGAACGGCTTAACCACCCAGGCGCGGACACCGGCAGCCTTGCCGGCACTCTTCATCGCCTCGCCTGCCTCGGTGGTCAGCATGATCACCGGGGTGAACTTGTAAGCGGGTAACAACTTGGCCGCCTTGACGAAACTGATGCCATCCATAACCGGCATATTCACGTCAGAGACGATCAGATTGATTTTTCGGCCATCCAACTTGCCCAGTGCATCGCGTCCGTCGCACGCCTCCACCACGGTGTAACCAGCCCCTTTCAAGGCGATCCCCACGACCTGACGAAAGCTCGTTGAGTCGTCAACAATCAGCACGGTCTTACTCATTAATAACGCCCTCCACGTGGTTCATTGCCTCAGAAGAAAGTCACGGACGATTGCTCGACCTTGCCCCCACCGGCTCCTGAATGAACGCGTTTTTGTTCTAGGGTGGTATAGCTGGATTCAAGTTGCTGCAACCATTGCTTGGCCTGCGGCGGCACTGGGTCGCGCAAATGCCCCTGCAGGCGCTGCATGTCATCGGTCACATGGCAGGTGATCTGGCTGACCCGGTCCTGAAACTGCAGATCAACCAGCACGTTATTAATGGCTATGTGCCCATTAACTGTTGAGCGCCGCAAAACTCGTGGGAGGGGCTTTAGCCGCGATGCTTTGCAGTGTGCCAGCGCGCCCTGTGGGATGCGGGTCGCGGCTAAAGCCCCTCCTACAAAGAGCTACCGCTTGGCGCA
>NZ_JAUYNT010000037.1 GCF_030698175.1 Pseudomonas sp. | reverse complement strand
GGGCGCCCGCCAAATGATCGCCTTGATGGACGGATAATCCGTTTTTCAAAAAACCAACGCTTACATCCTCCAAAAACAAACGCCCCGAACCAGTCGGGGCGTTTGTTTTTGGATCGCAGGAATGCGTTTTCACACACTCTGATTTCCGGGCGTTTTGCATTCTGTGGCGGGTTCGTTGCGCTTTGCATGCGCGTGGCTCTTTGCTTTTTCTGGCAGCGCGCTAGAATGCGCCGGTAAGAGCGGCGGCGGTGTAATAGGTCGACGCCCTTAACCCTGATTTTTCCACCGGGTTAGAAATTTGACGCGGTTGGGCTATAACTACTTTGCTTTTCGCAAGTCATGAGGCTGGAACATGAGCGACGAAGATTTAGAACAAGACGAGTTAGAAAGCGCTGACGAAGAAGAAACCGAGGAGCTGGAAGCTGCCGATGACGGCGTCAGTGATGACGACAGCGACGATGATGGTGATGAGGATGGCGTTCCTGCTGCCAAGAAGAGCAAGGCCAAAGCCAAAGCCGCTATCGACGTAGAAGCGCTGCCGAGCGTGGAAGCCAAGCAGAAAGAGCGTGATGCCCTGGCCCGCGCCATGGAAGAGTTTCTCTCACGTGGTGGCAAGGTTCAGGAAGTTGACGTAAACGTGGTTGCTGACCCGCCCAAAAAGCCCGACAGCAAGTACGGCAGCCGCCCTATCTAAGGGCGCTGCAGGCATAGAGAACCCGCGCTAGTCGCGGGTTTTTTTATCGGTTTTTTAGCGTCGTTACAGATTGCTGTTCGCTGTGTTGGCAGCTGTGTTGGCGATTAATGCGCCGGGCATTGCGTAGGCTGTACTCGCCGAAGGCAGTACGGCACTGATCGACGGTTTGCCGCTGGCTTGCCGGACTGTTCGCTACGCTCCTGAGTCCGGCCTACGAGGGCAAACGCAGTCTTCGCGCTTAACGCCAGCTCGCCAGCAGCGCCGGCAGTTCACTCAGGCGGCGGACTTCGCCATGGGCACGCTCGCCACCATTCCAGTCTTTCGCTAACGGATTGAACCAGATGCTGCGCAGCCCGGCGGCACGGGCGCCGGCGATATCGTCGTCAGGGTGATCGCCAATATGCACCGCTTGCGAGGCAGCAACCCCGGCGTGCTTGAGGGCGCGCTGGAATGGTAGTGGGTCGGGTTTGCCCACGCCCAACTCTTCGGCGCACAGGGCAAACTGAAAGTAGTCCGCCAAGCCAAGCCTGCGCACATCGGCGTTACCGTTGGTGATCACCCCCAGTTGAAACTGGTTGGCCAGCTGCTCTAGTGTCGCGTGCACGTCGGGGAACAGCGTCACCTGATGACGGGCGCTCAGAAACACCTGAAAGCCAGCCTCGGCCAGTTGCCCAGCGTGAGCCTCGGAGTAGCCGGCCTCTTGCAGGGCTAAGTGCAAAATCCGCCGACGCAGCTCGCTTAAGCGATGTTTTAGCGTCGGTTCGGCATTTAGCAGCCGCGCACGAATCGCCCACAGATGCTCAACCGGCACCGGGCCTAACTGCGCGGCATGCTCGCCGAGCCATTCGCGCAGCGTCGTCTCAGCGCTGTGCATCACGGGGGCGACATCCCACAGGGTGTCATCGAGGTCGAAGGTGATCAGGCGAATGCTCATGGGCAGTTACTCGTTTGGTGTGCAGCGCTTGGCGCGTGGCGTTGAGATCGCCGTCTGCCGGTTTTCATGGACGAATATTATTCGTCCGCTGTACGTCGTTTGGCGCGGGGAGTTGACGGTCGCCATCTGCCGGTTTTCATGGCCGAATATTATTCGTCCGTTGTACGTCGTTTGGCTCGAGGATGAGCGCCATCGTAAACCGTCGCCAAATGCTGGAAGTCCAAGTGGGTGTAAATCTGTGTGGTGGCGATGTCGGCATGGCCGAGCAGCTCTTGCACGGCGCGCAGGTCTTGCGACGATTCCAGCAGGTGGCTGGCGAAGCTGTGGCGCAGCATATGTGGGTGCAGGTGCTGGCCGAGTTCACGCACCCCGGCTTGCTGCACCCGCAACTGGATCGCTCGCGACCCGAGCCGGCGGCCTTGCTGGCTGATAAACATCGCGCCATCGGCCGGGTTGGCCAAGGCCCGCAGGGGCAACCAGTGCGCCAGCGCCTCGCGGGCTTTGCTGCCGACGGGCAGCACGCGACTCTTGTTGCCCTTGCCGCAGACTTCCACCAGGCCGTCGGCCAGATCCAGCTGGTCGATATTCAGGCTGACCATTTCCGCCAAACGCAGGCCGCAGGAGTAGCACAGCTCCAGCAAGGCTTGGTCGCGACGGGCGAGAAAGTCGTCTTCAACTGCGCCGTCGAGCAATTGTAACGTGCGGTCGGCATCCAGGGTTTTTGGCAGGCGGCGCTGCCCTTTGGGCGGCGTCAGGCCGCTGGCCGGGTCGTGTTGGCAGTGGCCGTGGCGATTCAAGTACTGATAAAAACCGCGTACCGCCGAGAGCAGGCGGGCCAGGCTTTTGACGCCCAAGCCGTGCAGGTGTAGGCGACCGATCAGGCGACGCAGGCGCGGCGTGTCGAGGGCGCTCCAGTCGGCGAGTTGCTCGGTTAAGCAGAATTCGAGGACCTTGTGCAGGTCGCTGCGATAGGCGCTTAAGGTGTGCGCCGACAGCTGCCGCTCGCTGCGCAGTTGTTCTAAATAGGCGTCGAGCTGCACTTGCATCGGTTGCCCTCGGTTGCGGCGTAGGGTGGGCTTTAGCCCACCAAGGGTCAACGAGTGGTGGGCTGAAGCCCACCCTACGGTTGCTTAACGCACCGAACGCAGTTGGGTGGCGAAACGTGGCAACACCCGCGCCAGCACCTCGCTGATATAGCTGAGAAACAGCGTGCCGAGGGAGCTCTTGTAATGCTGCGGATCGGGGCTGCCGATGGCCAGTACGCCGTGTAGGCCTTGATGATTGATGGTCACCACGGCGGCTGAGCCGACTTGCTCGCGCTCGTCTTCACCGAACAGAAACGCCAGTTCGTGGCTGCGCAATACCCCGCAGAGGGTTTTGCCGCCGGTCAGTAGGCCGCCAATCGCTTGATGGGCCTCGGCCGAGCTGACCCAGCGGCCAACCGCCATGGGCGTGTCGCTGAACAGAATCAGGCTGACAAAAGGCACCTGGAACTCATGGCGCAAGCTGTCTTCCACCGCGCTTACCACTTCTTCCATGCTCGCCGCATCCAGCAGGTCGAGCACCAGACGGCGGGTCTTGTCGAACAGCCGGTCGTTGTCGCGGGCCACGTCCATCAGGTGCGACAGGCGATGACGCATCTCGATATTGCGCTCGCGCAGCAGTTTCACCTGATGCTCGACCAGCGACACCGTGGTGCCGCGCTGGTGCGGGATGCGCAGCTCGCTGAGCAGCTCTTCATGCTCGACGAAGAACTCAGGGTTGGCGCGTAAAAACGCCGCCACCTGTTCGGCTTGCACGGTGTCTGGCGGATCCTGGCGTTGCTCAGTCATGGGCGCTGCTCGGTGATTTACTATGCCTGATTAGCGTTGCGTCAGCGGCGTCAGAGACGCACCTGGCCTTCATACACACGGGCTGCTGGCCCGGTCATCATAACGGGCTGACCGGGGCCTGCCCACTCGATGGACAAACGCCCGCCGGGCAGTTCGATCTGTACCGGTGAATCCATCCAGCCTTGATTAATCGCCGCCACAGCCGCCGCGCAAGCGCCGGTGCCGCAGGCTTGGGTCTCGCCGGCGCCGCGTTCCCAGACCCGCAGTTTGGCGTGCTGACGGTCGAGCACCTGCAGAAAGCCGACATTCACCCGCTGCGGAAAGCGTGGGTGCAGTTCCAGCTTGGCGCCCAGCGTGTGCACCGGCGCCAGGCTGGCGTCATCGACGCGCAACACTGCATGCGGGTTGCCCATCGACACGGCGGCCAGGGCGTAGTTTTGCCCCTCCAGCTCGACGTCATAGCTCAACGCCTCGGTCTCGGCGACAAAGGGAATCTGCGCCGGGGTAAGCCGCGGCGGGCCCATATTGACGCTGATCTGGCCGTCGGGACGCAGGTCGAGTTCGATGATGCCGCTTTTGGTTTCGACCCGGATCTGCTTCTTCGCGGTCAGGCGTTTATCCACCACGAAGCGGGCGAAGCAGCGCGCGCCGTTACCGCATTGCTCCACTTCCGAGCCGTCGGCGTTGAAGATCCGGTAGCGGAAATCGACGTCCGGATTGCTCGGCGGCTCGACCAGCAGCAGTTGGTCGAAACCGACGCCGGTGTGGCGGTCGCCCCACTGCTTGGCGTGCTTGGGCTGGATATGCGCGTGCTGGCTGATCAGGTCGAGGACCATAAAATCGTTGCCCAGGCCGTGCATCTTGGTAAAGCGCAATAACATCAGCTTTATCCTTGGGAGTCTGGCGGCAACAGGCTTTCGCCGGCGAACAACTCTTGCACCGTCTCGCGCTGGCGCACCTCAATGCTGCGGTCTCCATCGACCATGACTTCGGCGGCGCGGCCACGGGTGTTGTAGTTGGAGCTCATGACAAAGCCGTAGGCGCCGGCCGAGCGAATCGCCAACAGGTCGCCTTCTTCCAGCGTCAGTTGGCGATCTTTGGCGAGAAAATCGCCGGTTTCGCAGATCGGCCCGACGATGTCGTAGGGGCGGCTGGCGCCGCTGCGTGGCTGGACGGCCACCACTTCCATCCAGGCCTGATACAGGGCCGGGCGAATCAGGTCGTTCATGGCCGCATCGACGATGGCGAAGTCTTTGTGTTCGGTGTGCTTGAGGTACTCGACGCGGGTCAGCAGCACGCCGGCATTGGCGACAATCGAGCGGCCCGGTTCAAACACCAGGGCCAACTTACGATCGCCCAAACGCTCGCGCACGGCAGCGATATAGTCGCCGGCCAACGGCGGTTGCTCGTCGCGATACTGCACGCCAAGGCCGCCACCGAGGTCCAGATGACGGATGTGGATATCGCGCTCAGCCAGCCGGTCGATCAGCACCAGCAGCCGATCCAGTGCATCGATAAACGGTGGCAAAGTGGTCAGTTGCGAACCGATATGACAATCGACACCGAGCACTTGCAGGTTCGGTAGTTCGGCGGCGCGGGCATACACAGCCTCGGCGTCGCTGATGGCAATGCCGAACTTGTTTTCTTTTAAGCCCGTGGAGATATACGGGTGGGTGCCGGCATCGACGTCCGGATTAACCCGCAGCGATACCGGCGCTTGTACGTCCAGTTCGGCGGCAACTTGCTGCAGGCGCTCCAGTTCGTCGGTGGACTCGACATTAAAACAATGCACGCCAATTTGCAGGGCGCGGCGCATGTCGTCGCGGCTCTTGCCGACGCCGGAGAAGACCATTTTTGCAGGCGCGCCACCGGCGGCCAAGACCCGCTCCAGCTCGCCACGGGAGACGATGTCAAAGCCGGCACCGAGGCGAGCCAGTACGTTGAGTACGCCGAGGTTGGAGTTGGCTTTAACCGCGAAGCAGACCATGTGCTCGATGCCGTCGAGGGCATCGGCATAGGCGCGGTATTGCGCCTCGATATGGGCGCGCGAGTAAACGTAAGTAGGCGTGCCGAAACGCTCGGCAATGGCGGACAGCGCCACGCCTTCCGCGAACAGTTGACCGTCGCGGCTGGTAAAAGCTTGCATGGAGCCCCCTTAGAGTTCGTAAACGTCTTTGTCGTGCTGCTTGGCGGCTTTCTCATCTTCGGGGTGATAGAGCGGGCCTTTTTGTCCACAGCCAACTAGGGCGGCAGACAGTGCCAAGAGTGCAACGAGGGGAAGCAGCAGACGCTTCATGGGGGCAATCCTTGTAAAATCGGTAATTGCGACCGAGTATACCGGCCCCCCGGCGGCTTGCCTATGCGCCACAATTCACGGCTGCCGGGGCTTTTAACGGCTATTGGCGCTTAGCGCGCAGAATGGACGAGCAGTCCCAAGACACTGGCAGCATCAGTCTTGCGGGCATAGCCGCAAGCTTGCTCAATTGCCTGGTGCGCCGTGGCATTTCACGGCTGCCGGGGCTTTTCAGGCTGCGTGAAAACTACTGCGCTCGATTATTCAGCGCCTGTTTTAACGGTTATGGCGTTTCGCGTGGAGGGTGGATGAACAGTCCCAAGGCACTGGCAGGTTCAGTCTCGGTGGCCTACCTGCAAGGCTTGCTCGATTACCTGGCACGCCAAGGCATTGAGTCGGCGCCCTTGCTGGCGCAGGTGCAGTTGCCCGTGGGGATTTTGGCCCAGCGCGAACAGCGGGTGGCGGCCAGTACCTATTTGCAATTGTTTGAACTGGGCCTGGCCCGCAGCGGCGATAGCGACTTCGGTCTGCATCTGGGCGAGGCAGTGCGGCCCGGTTATTACGGTGTGCTCGGTTACTTGATTATGAGCTGCCCGACCCTGGCCGATGCCTTGCATCGGCAAGCCCGCTACGCCGATTTGGTTGGAAGCCTGGGCCGGGTGGAGCTCAATGATGAGCCGTTGCAGGCCGACCTCGAGCCGCACGTGGCGCACAGTTGGCAGCCGTTATCGGCGCAGTTGCAGCGCCACACCAGCGAGGAAACCCTGGCGGCCTGGGTCACCTTCGGGCACTGGATCAGCGGCCTGGACCTGGCACCGACGCTGGTGCGTTTTCAGCACCCACAACCGGCCGACATCAGCGAGCACCAGCGGATTTTCCGCTGCCCAGTATTGTTTGCCCAGGCCGATAATGCCTTGGTTTACCCCAAGCGCTTACTGGGTGCGCCGCTTGGTCAGGCCGATGCGCAGATGCGCTTGATGCTCGACGCCTATGCCGATCGGCAGTTGGCCGAACTCAAACAAGGCGATAGTCTGCTTATCCGTGCCCGCGAGTTATTGGCCGCACAGTTAGCCGCCGGTCCCGTGAGTTTGCCGGCCTTGGCCGCCGCTTTGGCACTGAGTCCGCGGACCTTGCAGCGGCGTTTGGGTGAGGCCGGTTTATCGTTTAGTCAGCTGCTGGATGAGACACGTCAGCCGCTGGTGCTGCATTATCTACGCGATCCGGCGCTGGAATTGGCCGATATTGCGTTCTTGTTGGGGTTTAGCGAGGCCGGCTCCTTGGCTCGCGCCTTTCGCCGCTGGACCGGGCAAAGCCCAGGTGATTATCGCCGCAGTTTGTTAGCCGATTGATGGCCACTTTTTATTTGTTGAGGTAGTAGTAATGAGTTTGACCGAAGCCCGTTTTCACGATCTGGTCGATGCCACGCAAGAGGCCATCGAGGACGTGTTTGATAGCAGCGAGCTGGACCTTGACCTGGAAAACTCCGCCGGCGTACTGACGGTACGTTTTGACAACGGCAGCCAGCTGATCTTCAGCCGCCAAGAGCCGTTGCGGCAACTGTGGCTGGCCGCGCGCTCGGGCGGTTTTCACTTCGACTACGACGCCGCCAGCGAGCGTTGGATGTGCGACACCAGCGACGAACTGCTGGGTGAGATGCTGGCGCGCCTGACCCTTGAGCAGTGCGGTGCGGAACTTGAGTTTGAAGAGCTCTGATCAGCCGCCCGACAGCGCGGCCCCGGTCGATGGCCCGGTCGATGGCCCGGTGGAGTCGCCGTGCCGGCGCCAGTGCTGCCTGGATGACGCTGACTGCTGCCTCGGTTGCGGGCGCCTACTGGCGGAAATCCTCGAATGGGGCAGCGCCAGCAATGCTCGCCGGCGTGAGATTTGCGCGGCGGCGCAAGGCCGTGTGCGCAAACCCTGGAATGCTTCGATTTAACTCGGATTGGCAGGCCGTGCTGCGCTTTTGTGAGGCTGATTTCAACGCCGCATAGCCGAGCGCAGTAGTTTTTCAACGGCCTGTTAGTCACCACCCCCACCGCAATCACCGCCACTGGAATCACTGAAGTCGCCGCTATTGGTGCCACTGCTGCCGGCGCAATCACTGCTGCAGCCAATATGGCTGGTACAGTAACCGTCGGTTTGCCCGCCAGGATTGCCGGCGCGGCAGTTTAGGCTGTAACGCAAGCCATCCTCGATGCCCAGTTCAGCATCCAGCGCGAACAGTAGAGGCAGGCGCTGTGGTTGTTTAGGGTTGATCTTTTCGCGCGCACAAGCCAAACGCCAGGCTCGGCGTATGCCTTCCTGTGCGCTGGTCGGGCTGCGCATGGCAGTGCTGGGCGTGTGGTGGAGGAAGCGGCCAAAGGCTTTCTGGCAAAAGTGTTGGTACAGCCGGGTGTGCAAAATGAACTCATGCCAAGCCACATCCACTGCCTGGGAAGGCATGGCGATCAGTTGATTGCGGCCCATGCGGCTGATGTGTAGGTATTCGCGCAGGCCTTTGAGTACTTGCTGCAATTGAGCATCGTTAAGGTGCGGATAGCGTTGCAGGAGACTTTCTTTGAGTCGCAAGGGAAAGCCATAGCCAGCGATGTAGCTATCGCTGGCAGCGTTGCTGCGCAAGCGCAGCAGCCAGTAGCAGATCAGTAGACCAGTGCCGATCAGAAGCAGGGGCATTAATGTCATGGGACTTTCCTTGGTGTTTCTTAGGCGTTCTGCAAAGCGCTATTGAGCGCCTCTTCCAGCTTGGTTTTGTAGCGCAGGTAATGGCTGGTTTGGCTATGCCCGGCGTCGAGCACCCGTGACAGGTCGAGGTCGGTGATGTAGCAGGGGTAGCGCTCGCCGTCTTGGCGTTGGCTGAGGATATGCCGGGCCACGGCGGCGAATAAATCCTGGCCATACTCCAGCTCGGAAAACTCGCGGTGGTTGCAGTACAGGGTGATGTGCTCGCTGCGTTGCTCGGCCGGCTCGACAATCACCTGGACTTGATAAAACGGCTGGCTGCCGAGGCTTTGCGGTGCCGGGCGACGCTCTAGATGCTGGGCACGCTGGGGCGCGGCGGGTAGCACTTGGTAATAGAGCAGCTCCAGGTCCATCGGCAGTTGCGCATTGTCGAGGCTCAGCTGTGCGTTGCGTCGATAGAGCATCGACTGCAAAAAGCGCTGCACCGGGGTCAGCAGGTTTTGTTCATCATGAAAGGGCACGCGCTGGCGCCACAGTGCATTGTGCTCATCCAGAATGCTCAGTTCGGCCTGTTCGCCGTGTAGGCGGTAGAACACTTGAATGCAGTCGGGACGGCCGAGTGGCAGGATTAGCGCCAGGTCATCGCCCTCCAGGGCATGACTGTCCAAATGCAGGGCGCTGAAACCGTTTTGCTGCTCGCCAAGGTGCTCGATTAGCGCCGGCAGACCGGCCAGCGCGGTGTGGCTGACGCGTCCGGGCAGCAGGTCAATGACGTGGTATTGCTGCTGAATTTGCAGCAGATAGCGGCTGGGTTGGGGCTGGTCAAGATGCTGGGCGCCGAGGTGGCTGAGGGCATCGCGAAACAATTCTTCGACCCGCTGGCCAATGGTCACGGCGCGGTTCTTACAGAAACAGCGAATCTGCAAGTTGGGTTTGGCGCGGCCGAACAGCAGGCTATTGAGAAAGTCGCGCAGGCAGTCGAGCAAGGCGTTGGGGCCGTCGTAGCGAGTGACCAGCAGTTCGTTCCAGCTGTTGAGGGTGATCTGGTCGAGGGTCAGCACCAGATTTTCCCGTACCCCGGAGTAGCCCAGTGCATCGGTACGCCCGCTGGTGAGGTGCACATTGAGCAGGCTGTGTTGCTTTAACGGGTCGACCCCGACATTTACCAGCAGCAGCACAGTGGCCGGCGCGCAGGCTTGCAGTAGGGCCTGTTCGGACACGCTGGCGAAGGGCAGGGGCAGCACCAGTTGCAAACTTTCGAGCAGATTGGACAGTTCAAAGTCATTCAGATCACTGCCGCCCGACTGCAAAGACAAGCGGGTGCTGCTGTCGATGACGCTGTTGCGATGGCCCCAGGCGAGCAGTTCAAGCAACTGGCGGGTGCGTTTTAACGGGGCAAAGTCCGCCGTCTCATGGCTGCTCAAGCCGCCGCTGTACAGCGCCCATTGGGCTTCGCCAGAGGCTTCGGCGGCCGGGCTGTGCACCAAGGTCAGGGTTTCCTCGGTAAGGTCGGGGGCAATCCCAGGGTTGATAAATTCGACCTTGCCGGCCTTGCGCTCAAAGGCGGCGTACAGGCGGCGGCCGAGGATGCTCAGGTCGCGGCTGTTGAGCAGGCTGCCGGCCTGTTGGCTGCGGGCAAAGTCCGATAAAAACCGGTAGCTGTAGGTCAGCTCATTGACCAGGGCGCGGCGCTCCAGGCTGACCTGGCGGACTTTCCACTGCTGGCGATTATCCAGCATCAGCAGCTCGCGTTCGCTCCAGCCCCAGTCGGCGGTGAGGCGCTCCAGCAGCAGGCGCTGCCAGCTTTTCTGGCGGTTGCGCGGCGGCTTGCTGAGCTTTTTATTGACCTTCAAGTACAGGCAGCGGCGGATCAGCTCGAGGCGTTCCAGTTCACCGCGGCCGGTTAAATATTCCTCCAGACGGCGATAGACCACTGTGTAGGAGTCCAGCTCGTCGAGGTCGAGGCGGTTGGCAAACACCGCTTGTTTAAAGCGCAGGCTTAGGCATTCCACCTGCGGATGCTGGCTGGCGTAGACCTCGGTCAGCAGCAGCTTGAGCACCGACTTGTATGGTGACTCGATGCCCTTGAACAGCTGCCACATGCCGGCGCCGAGAAATTCCGCCGGCGGAATCCGCGCCAAATGGCCGAGGTCGAGCACGTCATCGGCGCGGATAAAACGCTTGCTCAGCAGGGTGTTGGTGTACTCGCCGTAGCGTTGCTCTTCATACACTGGCACCAGCCACCACAGCGGCGTGCGCCCGGCCAGCCAGATGGCGGTGCGGTAAAACTCATCGAGCAATAAATAGTGCTGGGTGGTGCCGCAGTCGTCGGAGGTCAGTTGGGCTTCGCGATCTTCCTGGCTAAAGCGCTGCGGATCGACCAAAAAGCAATGCACCTCGGCGCCCTGGGTGGCGGCCCAGCTTTCCAGCAGCGTGCATTTGCGCTGTAGCTCTTGCAGCTCCTGGGCTGTGAGTTGTGGCGCGTGACAGACCCAGAGGTCCATGTCGCTCTGCTCGGCCTGGGCCAGGGTGCCGAGGCTGCCCATCAAAAACAGGCCCTGCAACGGCAGCTGCGGTTTGCCGCGATACGGCTTGTAGACGAACGAACGAGTCAGCCGCTGGGCCTCGCTGAGCAACTCGTCATCCGGTTCATAACCGCAGAGACCGGCCGGGGTGGCGCTGGAAACATAACCGGGCAGCAGCGGATGGTTGACATGAAACAGCAGGGGCAAGAGCTTCAGCACCAACTGCTGACGCGTCGAGAGTGCCTGCATGGCGCGCGCCAGGCGCCCGCTATTGACCTGCATAAAGCGCGCACGCAGCTGCGTCAGCTCCTTGCGGTCGATGCCGTTGTCGATATCGGGGCGAATTTCACTGTTGCGAGTCATGCTCAAAGCCTAAGCATATTCGCCGGGCAGTGCCAGTGCGGTGGTCGGGGATGGCGCTTGATAAGGGTAGCAAGCGGCGGCCCGTGCCTGCGCGCTGCGCTGAAACGGACTGACGGAATGCTTGGGAATGAACATCAAGCAGTGCATTTTTATTCTTTATAAGATCAAGCCTGTGAAATCTAAGACCTGCCGCCTATGTCGGGCAGTCATAGGCGGCGTTGCGAGCCAAAAACTGGCTTTCGTAATGCTAAAAGGTGGCGTTATCAATTCATGTCTAGACTTCGGATAACGGCTTGGAAAGATCACGCCTAAACGGCTCTGTGCCGCCTACGACAATCCTCACGGTGCTCGCCTAGGGGATTGCTAGCCCGCTGTATCCTGATGATTCTGCGGGCATGAACGCACGCAAGCGCGACCATCGATAAGCTTGCCGCTTGCTTCGCCCTAGCAGCCTGTCGACAGGCTGCTAGGGGAATGGTGGTTTAATGAGGAATCGGCGAAATCATATGAAAAATACCAAGACGCTGTTGTTTAAATTAAAGGTAGTGATCAGCTGCTGTGTATTGTCAGCAGCTCATGCCGCCCTGGCAGATAACCAGAACGTACTTCCGATCATCATGGAGAATTTCCCTCCGTTTGAATTTGAGCGCGATGGAGTGATTACCGGCTTTAATACTGAAATAATCACCCAGGTAATTAAACGCATGGGCTACGAACCGGAAATTAAAGCGCTGCCCTGGGCGCGTGCGCAATTGATAGCACAGAATGGACAAGTTGCCGCCATCTACGGCATGGCTAAAAATCCCGAGCGCGAGCAGGTGTATTATTTTTCCGACCCTATCAGTACGGTTGAAGATGTCTTCTTTAAACTCAAAAGTAAGTCCATCTCATGGCAAACACTGGATGACTTGAAAGATTATCGAGTCGGTTACAGTAATGGTTATGGCTATATAGCGCCGTTCTGGGCGGCGGTGAAAAATAATAAATTCAAGGGTGCTTCGCAATTATCTGGAGAAAATCTAGAGCTCCGCCAGCTACAAGAACTCCGTCTTGGTCGTATCGACATTGCCGTCTGCGAAGTGACAGTGTGCAATTACCTTATTCAAACCAACGCACCACAGTTCGATATGATTGATTACATTGATCAGCCACTGGGTGGGGTGCGCACCTACCATATAGGCTTCTCCAAGAAATGGCCTGGCGCCGAAAAGCTGGCCAAACAGTTCAACGTAGAATTGGCCAAATTCATTGCCGAGGGTAAACGGCGGGCTATTTTTGAAAAGTACGGAGTTGTTAGCCCTCTAGAGCAATAGCTGATGCCTTTTCAGTTGCAGTTGCGTAGTTATTTTTTGATTTCAGGTGGCTTAAAAGAAATCCGCCGGTATTGCTGCGCGCGCGGCGCCCGAAAGTTTATTACTTCAGCCCGATAATCGCCGTAGATCTGCCGCTGGATATGCAGTAGTCAGCAGGCGCAGCAAATGCTCTAAGCATTTATATTGTCGGTTTTTTTCAGGCATGTGAGATCGGGGTCAAATCTTGCGTTTTACATCTGGCAAATAATGGCAAGCAAGGCTCCTACGCAAAAAACAAAACCTGCCCCTCTCCCTCTGGTGCATGACCCAAGCGAACACCACCTCCCTTTTCCTACTGAGAACGTATCGGATAACCGTGGTCCCCGATTGTTCCAGAAGAATTTTTTGCGTATTGCCAATACCAAAGAGCCCCGCTCATGGCGGGGCTCTTTATGACGCGGCAGCGGATTACTTGTTGTTGTAACCGTCTTCGCTCGAATCGTAGGTGATCTGGTAGATATTGAACGTCGCTCCGCCGGCGCCTACGCCAGTATAGGTGATACGACCTTGGCCTTTATAGAGTTCTTCCAGGCGCATGGCGTCTCGGCCGAAGTAAAACGGAATGAACATCTTGCCAGTCATGTGGTTGTAGCTGTCGGTGGGCTGGCCGATCAGGTCATGTGTCTGCTGCAGAGACATACCGATTCTGAGCTTAGAAAATGCACTGCCCGGTGGGATCTGGCCAATAATCTGTTGCTCTTTGGGTTTGTTCGATGAAGCGCACGCTGTCATCAAACCCATAACTACGATCAACCCAAGATGTAGGAACTTACTACGCATCGTGCTTCTCCAGAAGTATTTCGAAATTTTGTTTGCTGGCTCAATCTTTCTGTTTTGCCAGGATTTCTTTGGTCAACTCGTCCATGGCTGTCACGCATTCCTCGTGGCTGATCTTCTGCATGGTCATAAATTTCCACACGTCGTCCACTTTCATTGCGGCGGCCTGCAGGTCGCCGGTTTCCAGACCATTGCTGCCCAGGGTGTTTACGGTCTGGCAGGCACCGATGTCATTGATTTCAGTGAATTCGCCAAACTCGCGGACATCTTTTGCCAGCAAGTTCTCGATCACTACTTTCTGCACATCGGACTCCGAAGAGTTACACCCGCCAAGGGTCAACGTCAGACATGCAGCGGCGGTGTATTTAATTAATGAAGAAGGCGCGAAGCGCTGCTTGCGGGTTATAGAAACGGTCATGAACCATCATCCTTTGATTGATTTTTGTTGGGTAATCTTTCAATACGGTATCGATCATAACTAGCTGGTGAGGGTGATAGGGCACTCACTGAAGGTTGGGCTTATTTGAGCCACAGCAAAAAACCACAGCGCAGGTGGCAAAATAAACGGAGGTATGAGGAAGCTTGCAGGTGGGCGCGAGCATGGTTCCTTGCCGCATCGTACTTGCAATCCGTTGCGTTTTTTTCAAAGCGCAGAGCACTTTGGCAGGGTTGCATTGCGCATTCAATTGTATTTTGTGACTACCTGAGGGTCGTCACAAATTGCCGCGTGCAAACCAGTAGCTAGCGGGGTTGATCAGTGTTGTTAGTGAGCACAAATTTAGGAGGGGTGGGGGCAGGCCACGGTTTTCTTGAGGCGTCTTCAACTCTCTTTAAAGTCGGCAGGCGTTTATGCAGCAGGACGCTCAGTTGAGTACCACCAACAGCAGGCCGCCGACCACTATGCCGACCCCAACTAATTTCGGCGGGGTCAGGCGTTCGCCGAGGATGGCGATGCCCAGGGCCACGGTGATCGGGATGCTGATTTGCCGGAACGCCACCACGTAGCTGACATCGCTGGCGTAGGCCATGGCCCAGACCACCAGCGCGTAGGTGAGCAGCATCATCACCCCGGTGAACAGGCTGCTGCCCAACGGCGGCGGGGCGTGTCGCCATTGCCGGCGCAACGCCGGCAAGCACATCGCCAGGCCCAGCCACAGCGCCGCACTGCCCGCCTGCAGCACCACATAGAGGAGTGCCACCCAGGCGTCGTGCAGTTTGATGCCGGGCAATTCGCGCATGGCGCGGGTGGCCAGGTCGTCGATCAGCGAATAGCCGGCGGTGGCGCTGGCGGCGAGCAAGGCAAAGCAGGTGGCGGCATTCAGGTAGTGGCTCAGGCGCAGATCGGCGAAGCGTTGCATCGGCAGAAAAAAACAGCCGCCGACGATCAGTACTATGCCGAGCATGGCGCCGCCGGTGATGCGCTCGGCGCTGCCCAGCAATAAGCTGCCGAGCAGCAGCAAAATTAATGGTGACGAGCGAATCAATGGGTACAGCGCCGACAGCTCGCCGCGCCGGTAGGCCTCGGCCAGTCCCCAAATATAGAGGGCCTGGAATAGTCCCGAGAGCAGCAGCCAGGCCCAGATCTGCGGCGTCAGGGCCAGTAGCAGCGGCCAGCTAAACGGCAGCACCAGCGGCAGGCCGAGGACAAAGCCCCAGAGGCTCGCCAACCAGAAATAGCCAATGCTCGGTCCGGCCTTTTTGCCCGCCAGGTTCCAGCTGGCGTGGGTGATGGCCGACAGCAGCACCAGCAGTAGGGTAAAGCCGCTCATGTGCCGCGCCAGGCGCTTTGCCGGCGTTGCAGGGCTGCGTGCAGCAGGCCGTGCAGCACCTTGGCGACGGCGCAGGTGGCCATGATGCTGACGGCCATGGCTGCGGCACCGGCGGTTTGCCCGGCGTCATCCAGATTAAGCACGCTGATAGCGGCTAGGTTGCTGTCCGGGCCGTAGAGAAACACCACCGCCGACACCGTGGTCATGGCATTGACGAAGAAGTACAGCGCTACATCCAGCAGCGCCGGCAGGCTCATGGGCAGGGTGACCTGCCAGAGAATTTGCAGCCGCGAGGCGCGCAACGACTCACCCACCGCCTCGAACTCGCTGTCCAGTTGCTTGAAGGCGGTGACCAGATTCAGGTGCGGCACCGAGTAGAAGTGCACCAGGGTGCACAGCACCAGAATCGTCATGCCGCCGTACAAGCCATTGAGCGGGTTGTCCGGGTGGTTGAAGAAGAAGATATAGCCCAGCCCCAGGGTCATTCCCGGCACGGCCAGCGGCAGCAGGCTGAGCAGCTGAAACAGCAGCACCAGGCTGCGTGGCTGCGGGGTGCGCTGGCTCAGCCAGGTATTGAAAAACACCAGACTGGTGCCGGCCAGCATGCACAGCGCGGCGAGCTGTAGGGAGTTGCTGTAGCTGCTCCAGCCATCGCCGAGCAGTCGTTCGAACTGGTAGTTGGCCAGACTCAGGCTGAGGTTGTAGGGCCAGTATTTAACCAGCGAGGCGTAGATCGCCATGCCTATCACCGCGCCGATAAAGGCCAGCACGGGCAGCAGCAGAACGGCGCCGCAGAGGTCGCGGCGGCGGTCGGTTTTTGGGCTGAAGGGCACAGCGCGGGCGGTCAGGGTGGCGGCTTGGCGGCCTTGTACCCAGCGGTCGGCGAGAAACGCCAGCAGCGCCGGCAACAACAGCAGCACGCTGACCACTGCGCCCATCTCGAAGCGCTGCTGGCCGATCACTTGTTTGTACACGTCGGTGGCCAACATCGCGTACTGGCCGCCGATCACCTTGGCCACGCCAAAGTCGGTAAACACCAGAATAAACACCACGAAACCGGCGCTGACCAAACCATAACGGGCATTCGGCAGGGTCACGGTGAAGAAGGTCCGCCAGGGCGAGGCGCGCAGCACCTCGGCAGCTTCGTAATGGCGGGCATCGGCCTGGGACAAGGCGGTGAGCAGAATCATCAGCGCATGCGGGAAGGTCCAGAAACACGAGCCCAGCACTATGCCCAGCGGCCCGTAGATCGAGCTGTCGCCGAGCCAGGCCTTGAGCACCCCTTGTTCGCCGAACAGGTAGATCAGGCTGATGGCCGGCAGCAGCGATGGCGCCAGAATCGGCAGCAGCAAGGCACCACGAATCCAGCCGCGCAGTGGCAGGCGTGTGCGGGTTAGCGCCCAGGCGGCGGCGAAGGCGCTCACCAGCACCAGCACGGTGCTCAAGCTCGCCACCAGCAGCGAATGGCCGAAGGCGCGCAACAAGGCGCCGCTGGCGAAGTAGGCGTGAAAATTCGCCAGGCCGACGAAGTGCCCGTCGCGGTCTTCCAGGCTGCGGCTCAACAGGCTGAGCAGCGGCAGCGGCAGCAGGACAATCAACAGACCGATCAGCAGGGCAAACAGCAGGGCCAGGCCCAGGCGCTCATGGACGATCAGGCGAGCGGGACTCAGTGGTTGGGATGTCGCGAACATGACGAGGGTAATCCACACGGGGACGGGCGCCGGCGGGCGCCCGTGCATAACAATAAGGCTCTGTAGCTGTTCACTGTTGCGGGGCAAGCGTGCTTTTGTAGGAGCGGCTTCAGCCGCGAATTTCGCGGATAAATCCGCTCCTACAAAAGCCCAATCGAACCGCTAACACCTAAGCCAATAACAAGCTCAGGCGGCGAAGCAACTCAGGGCATCGGCGGGCAAGCGCATGCCCAGTTGCTGGCCTTCACAGAGACCGAGCTGGCGGGCGCGGCGGGCATCGACATCGACGATCAGGGGCTCGGCCAGACCTTCGACGCGCACCCGTAAACGGATAAAGGTGCCGAGAAATTCCAGCTGCTCGATGCGCGCCGGCAAGCCGCCTTCATGCATCGGCAGCAGCTGTATTTCTTCCGGACGAAACGCCAGACGCAGGCGTTGGCCGGGTTGCTGCGCCGGGTTGGGCATGTCCAGCAACTGGCCGCCGAGTTTGACCAGGCCTGCGGCGTCGCGGCTGGAGTCGACGAAGTTCATCGCGCCGATAAACTCGGCGACAAAGGGACTGGCCGGCTGGCGGTAAATCTCTTGCGGGGTGCCGACCTGCTCGATCACACCGTGGTTCATCACCACCACGCGGTCGGCCATGGTCAGGGCCTCTTCCTGGTCGTGGGTGACCAAAATACTGGTGACCCCGAGTTGCTGTTGCAGGCGACGGATTTCCTTGCGCAGATGCCCGCGCACCCGGGCATCGAGTGCCGACAATGGCTCGTCGAGCAGCAGCAAACCGGGCGCCGGCGCCAACGCACGGGCTAGGGCCACGCGCTGTTGCTGGCCGCCGGACAGTTGCGTCGGGTATTTATCGGCGTGCTCGTTTAGATCGATCAGCTCCAGCAGCTCGCTTACCCGTTGGCCAATGGCGGCCTTGGGCAAGCCTTGGCTGTGTAGGCCGAAGGCGATGTTGTCGCGCACGCTGAGATTGGGAAACAGCGCGTAAGACTGAAACACTATGCCGAAGTCGCGCTGGCGCGGTGGCAGCGCGGAGATATCCCGGCCACCTTGCAGCAAGCGCCCGCCGCTTTGTGCTTCGAGCCCGGCAATGATCCGCAGCAGGGTGGTTTTGCCGCAGCCCGAGGGGCCGAGGAAGCAGACTAATTCACCCGGTTGAATATCCAGGTGAATGTCGCGCAGCACTGCAACACTGCCGAAGTGTTTGTGTATGCCCTGCAGTTGCAGGCGACTGCCGCAGCCCTGAGTCATGGTCATTACCTATGTTGCGCAGTTTTATGCGTGGTGTTTTATGCCAAAACAACAAAACCCTGTTTCCCGCCAGACCTGGCTGGACTGAACAGGTCAGGTCTGGCGGACAGGGTGTTGCCGACACTCGGTTTAACAGGCCGTTGAAAAACTATTGCGCCAGTCGCAGCTTTTGTAGGATGGGTTGAGCTTGGCGATACCCATCAATCATTCAGTGGCACTCAGTCCAGTCATCCCTCTGCATGCAGCAGCGGAGTGAGCCGATGGGCTTCGCACGCGGTGATGGGTATCGCTGCGCTCAACCGCATCCTACGGTCTGCCTGTAACAGGTAACAGGTAACTGGGACATAGCCTTTTCAACGGCCTGTTACGGTTGCCCGTACTTACTTGGCTTCGGCCTTGCCTTCGTAGCGTTGCTGCCACTCGGTGAGGATCAGGTCGCGGTTTTTCGCGGCCCAGTCGAAGTCATTTTTGATCAGCAGTTTTTCTGGTTCGGCCGGGAAGTGCGCAACTGGTTTGGCAATCCCGGGCATGGCGATGATGGCGTAGCCTTCGTTATACAGCTGGTTGGCTTTTTCGCTCGCGGCCCAATCCATCAGCGTCTGTGCGGCGGCCAGTTTGTCGGTGCCCTTGAGGATGCCGGCGGCTTCCATTTCCCAGCCCAAGCCTTCGGTGGGGAACACCAGTTCCAGTGGGGCACCGGCGGTTTTCTCTTTGGCGCCACGATAGGCGAAGGAAATACCTAGGGCTGCTTCACCGGTGGCGGCCATCTTGCAAGGCTTGGAGCCGGAGTGGGTGTAGCTCTTGATGTTCTGGTGCAGGCCGTACATATAGGCCCAGCCCTGGTCCGCGCCGAAGGTCTGCAGCCAGGCCGAAACGTCCAGATAGCCGGTGCCGGAGGAGGCCGGATGGGGCATCACCACATGGCCGCGATACACCGGATTGGTCAGGTCTTGCCAGGTTTTCGGCTGCGGCAGGTTGTACTTGGCGGCCTCTACTGTGTTGAAGCAGATGGCGGCCATCCAGGCATCCATACCTATCCACTGGGGTGGGTTCTGGCTGTCGCGAAACAGTGGCTTGAGTTGGTCGACGCCCTTGGCGGCATAGCCTTGCAGCATGCCATCTTGTTGCAGCAGCTTCAGGCTGGTGGCGGCCAGGCCCCAAACGGCGTCAGCCTGCGGGTTGGCTTTTTCGGCCAGCAGGCGCGCGGTGATTACGCCGGTGGAGTCACGCACCCACTTGATCTTCACTTCTGGGTGATCCTGGTTGAAGCGCGCGGCGTACTTGGTCAGGTCTTCTGGTTCGAGGGCGGTATAGACGGTCAGCTCGCTGTTGGCCAGGGCCGAGAACGAGATGGCGGTCATGGCGACGGCGAGCAAGGAGCGCAAAGGCTTGAGCGATTTCACTGAAATCTCCTAATCGGGCCAGGCCCGTAGATAAGCTGCGGTGGTGATTAGCCGGTCTGCGCGCTGTGCGAATGGCTGCAACTCGCCCGGTGCCCAGAATGCTAGGCCCTGTGGATTGCGGCTTTGTGACGGTTGGGGCGCAAATGGCCTAGATTTGCTAATGCCGCAGGCGAGTCATTCTTGGGCTAGACCAGGCAGCTGCAAGCGCAGCCCGGCTTGGTGGCCGCGCAGCTCACGGCGCAGCCAGTCGCAGAAGGCCAGTACCTTGGGACGCTGATCGCCGCGCTGACAGACCAGGTAGTGACCACCGCGGGTCGGCAGCACGCCGGGGTGCGGCTGCACCAGCTCGCCACGGTGTAAGGCGTCGCTGACCAGAAAGCTGCGGGTCAGCAGCACGCCGTCGCCATAGCGCACCGCTTGCATGGCCAGGGTGGTGGTGTCGAACTCCAGGCTCGGCGCCGGCGCCAGGCCGTTGGTCTGCTGCTGGCTCAACCATTCGTTCCAGCCCTCGCGATAGCCCAGCACGCTGTACAGCGGCCACTCCAGCAGTGCCTGTGCCGAGCCCGGCCAGCCTCGGCGCGCAAGCGTGGCGGGGCTGCAGACGGTCAGCCAGTGTTCGTTGGTCAGGCGCTCCACCTGGCGGTCGCTCCAGTCGCCATAGCCGTTGCAAATCTCCACGTCGGCATTGGTTTGCTCGGCGAAGGCGGTCCAGGGCGAGGAGCTGATGCGCACCCGAAAGCGCGGGTAGTCGGCCAGAAAACGCTGCAGGCGCGGCGCCAGAAAGTGTTCGGCGAAGGAGTTGGAGGCGCGCACGCTGAGCTGGGTGCGGCCGCGTTCGCCGAACAGTTCTTCGGTGCTGCTGCGCAGTGTATGGAAGGCCTGGGTCAGGGCCGGCAGATAACTGCGGCCGGCTTCGGTCAATCGCAGGCCCTTGGCTTCGCGCATAAACAGTGGGTTGCCGAGGTGCTGCTCAAGTTGTTTGACCTGCTGGCTGACCGCCGCTTGGGTGACGTGCAGCTCTTCGGCGGCGCGGGTAAAGCTGCCCAGGCGCGCCGAGGTTTCAAAGGCGCGCAGGGCATTTAGCGGCGGTAGTCGGGACATGGCGAGGTCGAAGGCGTCGTGGGCGCGGGCTGGTCTAGTGATTCAGCCCAGTTAAGCCCGCCAATGTGACGCACAGATGACAGGTCATAAGAAAACCTAGCGCTCGGCGCAAGCCCTGCTGTCTGGGCTGGGTGCTGGGTAATGCCGATACTGCACAGCGTTTAAACACTGTGAAAAAGGCGCTGTCATGCAAGAACTTACCCTGGCCATCTTCGATCTCGACCATACCCTGCTGGACGCAGATTGCTCGGCGCTCTGGTCCGCACAAATGCAGCGCCTGGGCTGGGTCGATGGCGAGACCTTTGGTCGCCGACATGCCGCCTTGATGGCCGATTACGGCGAGCGCGGCTTGGATATGCACGCCTACCTCGACTTGACGCTGGCGCCGCTGGTCGGCCGTCATCAGGACGAGGTGGCGGTGGCAGTGCGCGAGTTGACCGACTCGCAGCTATTGCCGCGGGTCTACCCCGAGGCGCTGGAGCTGATTGCCGCCCATCGCGCCGCCGGTCACACCTTATTACTGGTGTCCGCCAGCGAAGAGTTTCTGGTGCGGCCGATGGGGCTGGCGCTGGGTTTTGAACATATCCACGGGGTGCCCTGCGAGCTGCGTGACGGCCGTTACAGCGGTCGCTCACAAGGCCTGCTGACCTATGCCGAGGGCAAGGTGCACTGCCTGGAAAACTGGCTGCTGCGCCACGGCGGACAGGTGCGGCAGAGCTTTTTCTACAGCGATTCGCACAACGACCTGCCGCTGCTGGAGTGGGTCAGCGAGCCGCGCCCGACCAATCCCAATGCCCGCCTGACGTTCGAGGCCGAGCGCCGTGGCTGGCAGTGCCGCTGGCTAACGCCGGTCGCCGCTTGACGGGGCAATAGCATGGCTATGTAGCCGTTATGGGTTGAAGCGTGTGGGTCGGGTGATGCCTGGGGGGCGGTAATTCGTAGGGTGGGTTAGGCGCATGACCACGGGCTATCTGCTGATGCTTAGTCAGTTGCGCCGTAACCCACCAGATGGGGCCGACCGATCACCGCTTGGTGGGTTACGTGGCGCACAGATTGCACAGTTTATTTTCAAACCCTGCTCGCGCCACTAACCCACCCTTGTATGTTGAGGTCATCGTTAAACAGTAGGCTCAAACACGCTGTTGACGATAATCAGTAAGGTTCCGGGGAGGCCGTCCCACCCTAGAGACGCATTGCGATCTCGTTTGTAGAGAGGCCCCCC
>NZ_JAUYNT010000034.1 GCF_030698175.1 Pseudomonas sp. | reverse complement strand
GCACGCAGTAGCCGCGCTCGGGGTAGACGCTCGGCCCGAGCTGAAACTGATAGGTGTTGGCCTGAATGCCGTGTTCTTCAAGTACCTGGGCGATGATCTGCGGCACCGTCAGCTGCTGGAAGATCCGCTGGTTAGTGCGCAGGGCCAAATAGCTGAGCTGCGGCACTAAGGAGACGCGATAACGGTTCAGGCGCTTGCCGGTCTCGCCCTGGGCGCTGGCGTAAATCTGCCCGTGAATGCCGCTGCCGTCTGGACTGAACGCCAGAAAGGCGGACTTGTGCAACAGGCTGGCAAAGTCTAAATCGGCGCGCTCGCTGACCAACTCCAGCTCGAATCTATAGGGCTGGCTGATGGCCTCGCGGCCGCTGAATTCGAGCACTTGCAAGTCGTGCTCGAAACCCTCGATAACCAGGCTGAAGTGGGTTTGATTGGCGGGGTTAAACATGCGAAACCTTCCTTGTTATGTTGACGGCTAACAGGCCTGCTAAAACATCCGTGTCGGGTGGTTTTTGGCTTATCCCGATTGCCGCGTTAGCCAGCGCGGTAATCGCGAGCTGGGTGCCTGGTAGTCGGTAAAGGCCGTCAGCAATGCCGGCAGGCTGCAGCGTTCACTGGCCTCGTAGGCTAGGGCGGCGCGCAGGGTTGGCCAGAGGTTTTTTGGCAAACCGGCGGCGGCGCTCAGGGGTAATTCTACGGCTTTGGCTTGTTTGGCACTGAGACGCCGTAGTGGGTGTTGGCCGCTGCACAGCTCATAAATCACGCAGGCCACCGCGTAGACATCGGCGGCCGGGCTAAGCGCTGCCCCCTCCAGCAACTCGGGCGCGGCGTAGCGCGGGGTCCAGGCGGCGAAGCGGCTGCGGCACAGGCGCGGCAGACCAGGCAGGCGTTGCTCCTCGGCCTGGCCGAGGCCGAAATCGAACAGTCGCACGCCCTCATCGCCGAGCATCAGGTTGCTGGGTTTGATGTCGCCATGCAGCACCCCTTCGCCGTGGGCATAGCTGAGGGCTTGGAGCAGGGCCAGGCTGACTTCGTGGGCCTGCTGCCAGGGCAAGCCTTGCGGGTGGGACAACAGCAGTTGAGCGAGGGTGCAGCCCTTGAGCAGTTCGAGGGTGATAAAGGCCCGCTGACTGGTGCTGTCGACCTCGAAGCTAAACACCCGGATCACATGCTGGTGACTCAGGCGCGAGGTCAGGGCGAACTCGGTGTAGAGCAGGGCATTGGCGTCGGGGTATTCGGCAAAGTCCTCGGTCAGCGCCTTAAGCGCGACATAGGGCTCGGGCTCGCCGTATTGCTCGCGCAGCAGGTCACGGGCACGGTACACCGCACCCATGCCGCCGACGCCGAGCAACCGCTCGATTTGGTAACGGCCCGCGAGCACTTCGGGTAACTCGTTTATACCCTGTTGCACGGTTGTCGCTCGCGGTGCGGCGGCGCTGGCGGCAAAGGCAAAATAGGTCAGGTCGGATGCTTCGCTGTTATCCACGGCGGCATCAACTAACAGCTCATCAGTCATCGGCGGATCACCACGGCGCTGAGGTTGTCGCGCGCGGGGCCATCGAGTACCTGTTGGAACAGGCGCTGCAAGGCCAGTTGCGGCGATGGCAGGTTGAGGGCGGCGCCGAGGGTGTCGGCGCTTAAGCCTTGGTAGAGACCGTCACTGCACAGCAAAAAAGTATCGCCGGGCAGGCAGTCGAGTTCGAGGATGTCCAGTTTCAACTCCTCACTGGCGCCAATGGCGCGAGTCAACGCGTGTGCCGCCGGGTGTTTGGCGGCTTGTGTGGGACTGAGTTGTTGTTCGTCGATCAGCTCCTGCAACAACGAGTGGTCGCGGCTGAGTTGATACAAACGACTGGCCCGCCATAGATAACAGCGGCTGTCCCCGGCCCAGACACACACCGCCTTATTGGCCTCCATCAGCAGCGCCACCACGGTGCTGCCGATCAGGGTGTCGGGGCGCTCGGCGGTCACGGTCAGTTCCTGGCCGAGGCGCCGATTAACCTCATGCAGACTCTGGCGCAGCCGTTGCGAGCGATCAGCCAGGCTACCCGTAGCCGGCAGATCGGCCAGGCTCTCGACAATCATACGGCTGGCCAAGGCGCCGTTCTGGTGGCCGCCCATGCCATCGGCCACCACCCACAGACCCTGCTCGGCAAGTTCGAGAAAAGCATCCTCGTTGCGCGCCCGCACCTTGCCGGTGTCGGTGCGCGCCGCGCTGCGCCAGGGGTTAGCCGCTGCCACGGGCAGTGCCGCGTCGAGTGCCATCACAGGGTCGCCGGCAACTTGAAGTCGCGCAGCAGGGCGATATCAAATGGGTTGGGTGAGCGCTGGCTGTGCAGCAGGTAGTTGGCGTGCTGACCACCGATATTGGCCTTGAGAATCAGCACATCGCGACCGCTGTGGTAGTCGACCTGCATCAAGTCGAGCAGGCGAAACAGTGACCAGGGGCCGGTATTTTTCTCGATGCCAACGCGGCGCCCGTCGAGTTCTTCGACCACCAAACTGGTACGACCTTCATCGGCCGTGGCCGGCCAGCGGAAGGCGGTTTGCACGATCGGCCCATGACGGTATTCGAGCTGTTGGTCGCCAAAGCGGAAGTCCGCCCGGCCCAGACTTGGGTCCAGGGAATAGGGCTCAAGCTTGAACAGCACCAAGGGTTCGGCCGGGTTTTCGGCAAAGAAGCTCTGCTGGATGACCTGTGCATGGCTCATCTGGGTCAGAAACTGCGCCGACAAGGGCAGGCCGCGACCATCCACCCGGCGCAGCTGATAGGCGCCGGCGGCGCCGCTGACGAAGGGTTTCAGGTAATTGTCGAAGAACTGCTCGGCCAGGCCCTGACGCTTGAAGAACTCGCGAAAATCGGCGATGGCCACGTCGCTCTCGCTGTGGGCGGTGAAGGGATAACGCTGTTTCAGCGAGCCGCTATAGGCGGCGTACAGCTCGGTGCGGTAGCGCTGATTGAGGTACTGATGAGCATCGCCGAGGACCAGGCCCCAGCTGTCTTCGGCCACCAGCGCCAACCAGTTGCTGACCGGCTGCGGCAGCCGACTGGCGGCGTTACGCAGTTGGTTGATGGCGTCGCGTTGGCCGCCCATGCGCGCCTTGGCCAGCTCGAAGGCCGCTTGCTCGGGGGCGCTGGCATGGGCCAGGCTAGCCAGTTGCTGTTGCAGGCCATCGAGGGCCTGCAGGGTGCTGGCCAGTTGTGGGCCGGCCCCGGCTTTGTCATCGAGCAAACGGTGCAGCGGTTCGAAGCGCCGTTCCAGGGTTTTGCGCGCGGTGTCGGGCAGGTTCTTGACCAGCGCCGCCTGGGCTTGCTCGGCGGCGCCGGCGGCCAGTTTTGCGGCTTTGCCGAGCTTGCCTTTGGCGCCCTTTAAACCCTCGGCGGCGTCGGCCACGCCATCGGCAGCTTCGGCCATGCCGGCGAAACGGGTGTTGTCACGGATCTCGACCAGCAGTTGCAGCAGCGGTGAGTTGGCCGCGGTTAAGCCGGCCAGCTGTTCGGCGCCTTGCAGGGTGCTGTCCAGCGGTTGCAAGGCCAGCTGGCCGATGGCTTCGGCCCAGTAGTTGGCGTAGTCACGAAAGTACAGTTGCTCCATCTCGACCAGCAGATGGCTGAGGTCGTTCTGGCTGAGGCTGTCGCCGTCGCCCAGCACCCAGTTGTCACGCAGGATATCGCGCACCAGGTCGGCGCCCTGGCCGACAAAAAACTGCTGGTAGCCGCGCTGGGTGTAGAAGCCTGGGAAGCTGTAGTCGCTGCCGCTGAACACGCTGCCTTGGTCGCCGAGTTTTTGCTCCAAACTGTAATCGGGCAGACTGCGAGCCTGATCGCGGAGCATGCGATACACCACATTGGCCAACGACTCGCTGCGTAACTGTTTGCGGGCCTGCTCGACCAGTGGGGCGTTTAGCTCATAGGGGGTGAAAGATTCGGCCAACAGCCGCTCGAAGTGCTGGTTTAAACCTTGTTGCGCGGCGTTGTTGCCGCTGTAGCGCTGCGACCAATCGGCGGCTAACCACTCTTGCAAAAAATCGGCATCGCGGCGTTCCGTCAGGTTCAGCATCAGGTAGGCGCGCAGGCTGTTGAGCAGGCGCTCACGGTCGTGCAAGTTAGCCCGCACCTGAGCTTCTAACTGGCGGCCAACCCGTGGCAGTAGCAGGGTTTCCAGCTGGCGGCGGTAGGCCTGTTGCACGGATGGCTCGACCTGTTCACCTTGATACAAACCACCGCGCTGCAAGTAAGGCGCGGCGTCGGCCGGCGGGAACACTTGGGTCGCGGCGTAGCTGCTGTCCAGCGCTTTGAGGGTCGGCAGGGCATCGTCCTTGGGGCTGATGCCTTGCTGTTGCTCGCTCAGTTGCACAGCCAGGCTGCGCAATTGTTCCAGGCGCTCATGGTTGGCGGAAAAACCATTGGCCCAAAACAACCCAAACACCGCCAAGCAACCAAAGGCCGCGGCGTACATGGCCCGTTGGCCCCAATCGATGCGCCGAACTTCACGTTTATCCAGCCCGGCCAATTCGGCCTCGGGGAAGATCACCCGGCTTAACAGCTGGTTGATAAAGCGTGCGCGGCCACTGCGAAAGGTCGGCAGGGCGCTGTTGGCCAGGCCGAAATTGCGCCCTATACCGGCGGTAGTCGAGTCCAGCTGCTGGTCCAGTTGCGGCGCACTGGTCAGGTAGAAACCGCGCAGTTGGCTGGCACGCTGATAGCGGTTGCCGGTGAATGCCAGCTCGACGAACAGGCACAGGCGCTCGCCGATTTGCCCCAGCTGGTGCGGAAAATCGAGAATGCGGCCACGCCGCTGGGTGTCGCGCTCTTGGTGCATGCGCAGAATCACCTGGCTGTTGAGGCGTCGCAGCAGCTCTTCAAACTCCTGGCGGACCACCTGCACATCGGTGCTGTCTTGCTCTTTACGAAAGCTGGCGCCGAGCACCTGATCGCTTTCCTCACGGGACAGTTGATCGAAAAACTCGTCAAAACCCAGCACCTTGTCGGCCTTGCTTAGCACCAGATACACCGGCACATCGGCGCCCAGACGCTGGTTGATTTCGTGCAGGCGCTGGCGGGTTTGCCGCGCCAGTGCTTCCAACGCTTGTTCGCTGCCGCCTTGCAGTTGTTCGACTGGAATGCTCACCAAGACGCCATTCAAGGGCCGCGCGCGGCGCTTGCGTAGCAGGCCGAGCAGGCTGTCCCAGGCGCTGGCATCGACCTGCGCATCGGCTTGGGTCAGGTAACGGCCGGCGGTGTCGATCAGCACCGCGTGATCGGCGAAATACCAGTCGGCATACCGGGTGCCGCCGACGTTTTTGGTCAGCCGTTGGCTGTCGGCCTGGTTCAGTGGGAAGTCCAAGCCGGAGAAATCCAGCAGCGAGGTTTTGCCGCAGCCCTGCGGGCCCAGCAACAAATACCAGGGCAACTCGTTGCGCCAGCGTTCACTGCGGCCGCGATACAGGCTGGAGCGGCGCAGGGTGTGCAGGGCGTCTTTGAAGCGCTTACGCAGCTCCAGTTGCTCCTCGCTGATCATGCCGTCGCGGCGCAGCCGCTCCTGGGCGTCGGCGTCGTCTTCCTCGGCTTTCTTGCGCGCGCCGGCCTGCCAGTTGGCAAACACCATGCACAGGCCCCAGAGCAAAAACACCAGGCTGATGCTGACCAGGCGGCTGCTGGCAGACTCCCAGAACTTGTAATCATTGACCGCCAAAAGTGGGCCGGCGAACCACACCAACAGCGCGATAACCAGCACCAGGCAGAGGCTCCAGACCCAGGTCTGGCGAAAAAACTTGGCCAGTTTGCTGAAAAAATCCTTCATGGCATTAACGTCCTTGTAACGACTGAGAGTCGACCGCGAGTGGATCGAGCGGTTGATATGGTTGCAAGACGCTGTCGCGCTGCTCGCTGAGAATCCAGCTGCAGCCGGCGTACATCAGCGTCAGGCTGACCAGGGTAAAAAATGCCACCAGCCACCAGGGCACGATGCGCACCAGGCGTCGGCGGCTGTCTTTCAGCCCTTGCCAGTGCGGCGAAATCTCCCGCGGAATATCCCCGCGCAGTTGCCGAATTTGCCGGTACAGACTGTCGCGTAAGGCTTCTAGTTCGAGCATGCCGCGCGGCATGACCCGGTACTTACCCTCGAAGCCGAGTGACAGGCACAGGTACATCAACTCCAGCATCGGCAGGTGCTTGACCGGGTTGCGCGACAAGCGTTCGAGCAGCTGGAAAAACTTCTCGCCGCCAAAGGTCTCGTTGTGAAAGCTGCTCAGCAGGCTCATTTGCGACCAGGCGCTTTCGTTGCCCCAGGGTGTGGTCACCACCGCCTCATCCAGCACGGTGCAGAGCACGTAACGGGCGGCCATCACCTGGCTGCTTTCGGCGCCTTCATGCAGGGCGCGGTGTTCGAACAGCTTGATGGCGCTGCTGAGTTGCTGATTGAGGGCGTTGAAGTCTTCGGCGGCGGGGCTGTGTTTCAGCCGCACCACCTCCGACAGCAGCGTGGAGGCCGCCGCCACCAGCGGATTGAGGCTGATATTGAAGGTTTCCGCCGGGCGCAGGCGGGCGGCGTAAATCATCCGCTCTTCCAGCTGCTCGAATTTTGGCGCCGCGCTAAAGTCGGTCAGCGGGCTCTGGGCTGGGGTGTCACCGTTGCGATTGAGAATGACTGTGTTGTCATCCAGACCGTATTCCATTTCCTTGGTAGTCATGCTCAGTTCCTGATCGCCCAGAATTTAAGTTCGAGCCCGCTGAATTCGCCGGACACATGGAAGGCAAAGCCGCCGGAGCTTTCCAGCTGCGCCTGTTCCTCGCTGGTAAGCTCCAGGGCGAAGTAGCTCTTGCCGGAATGGAAGGGGATTTGCCGTGGAGCCACGGCCAGGGGTTTGACCTTGATGCCAGGCAGGTGCAGGTTGACCAGCTGGCGGATGCGCTCCACCGGGCCGACCTTGAGGTGCGCCGGCAGGCGATTGCGCAGCTCTTCGGAGTCGCACTGGGCGCTGGCGGCGAGCACGAAGGCGGAGCTACTGAGCAGTTTGTGATCCTGCAACGGCGCCACTTGAATGCCGTACTGGCGCTGTTGCAATGGCAGCTCGATGGCGTGTTGCTCCAGCACCATGGACAGCACTTGGCGGATCTCATCCATCAACTTGCGAAACGACAGCCCCTGATTGCTGTGCTGGTAGCGACTGTCCATGCGCGGGCGTTTGGTTTCGCTGGCAAAGGTCGCCAGCTCACCCAATAGGCCGAGCAGGTCGCGGTACAGCTGCTCCGGGTGCACCTGCTCGATGCCCAGATAATGGCGCAGCACCGGCTCGAAGCGATTGATCAGCTGCAACATCATAAAGTCGCCCACTTCGGCGCCACCGACCTTGCCGGTGGCGCGCATCCGTTCGGCGAGGATGTCGCCACGGTGGCCGAGCATGCTGATCACCTCTTTCAGGCAGGAGAGCAAATAGCCCGAGGCCTGAAAGTTGACGTAGGTGGGAATGAACTCCGGGTCCAGGCTGATGACGCCATCGGGAGTGGTGTCCAGCACCTCGCAGAGTTTGAGTTTGACGAAGGCCTGGTCGCTCTGTTGCTCGCCCAGCAGCAGGCGAAACTCCGGGCGACCGCAGCTGACCTGGCTGCTGGCACTGTCGCCGGCATTGGAGTCGGCAACCTCTTGCTCGTAGGTGGTGTAGCGCGCCAGCACGTCTTGCTGATCGGGCCGGCGGCTCTCGATATGGTTGCCGGTGACCAAGGCCAGGGCCAGATACACCGGGGTGTTGCCGGTGTTGGCCGGCACATCCAGGGCCAGCGGTTCGCGCTCGGCACCGATCTCAAACAGGGTGCCGTCGGGCAGCACGCCACTGGCTTTGCTGACCACCAACTTACCCATATTGAGGAACTGTCGGTCGATCTCCAGCTCGAAAAAACCCCAGGCGTAGCTGTCCATGCACTGGCTACGGACCTTGAGTTGATAGTCGTAGTAACGGTCGTTTTGCTGAAAGTGCTGCGGGCGCAGCAACATGCCTTCTTGCCAGACGACTTTATGCAGGCTCATGGCTTGGCCTCGGTCTCGCTGGTATCGACGGCTTTAATGCCCAGTGCATCGAGGTTCAGCTCGACCTTATTGAGCTCCTGCGGTTGCAGCGCAATCACATAGCGCCAGCTGGATTCCGGCAGGTCCCGGTACGCGGCCAGCACGCCGACATAACGGCTGCCGTCCTGCACCGAGAGTTTCAATTCACGGCTTTCACCGGGGCGCAGTTCCAATTCTTCAAAGGTCACCAGATCGGGTGACAGGGCTTCTTTGGGCCGTTGATAGAGCGAGAAAAAATCGGCGTTCTCGAAAGACACCGGGTGCTTGAGTTCGATCAGCCGCAGCACTATAGGTGAGGGCCGGCCATTGATGTCCGGGTTGAGTTTTTCGCTGCCGGTCAGGCTCAGGTCGAGCTTGGTGGTGTCCGAATAGGGCGACAACGACGAGCAGCCACTCAGGCCGAGCAGCGCGGTCAGTAGGCTTAGGGGTAAAAAGCGCAGCATGGTAATCATCCTTGAAGGTCGGTATTGAGGGTGGCGATCAGGCGCACTTGTTCTTCATACGTGTGGGCAAAGTCGCGGGCGAACAGCCGCTCGCTCCAGTCATCGTGCTGGGCCAGGGCGCTGTGCAATTGCCGATACGCGCGCCAGTGGCTGCCGGCGGTGGCCAGCAATGGCTTGCGCCCATCGCGTTCAAACCGCAGGCGCAGTTGCTCCGGCGACAGCTGTTCAAACATGCCTTTAAGCGCGGCGCGGCTGGCGGCCAGCAGCGCCACCTGGTGCGCTTGCAAGTCGCGAAAGCCACGGCTAAGCGCTTGCTCGGCTGGCAGCTGGCCGGGTTTGCCGCCGCGCAGCAGGGCGGTCAGCGCGGCGCTGCTGTCGGCACAATGCTTCAGCGGATTATTGCCGTTGCTCTGCACGCTGGTGAGGGCCAGGCGCAGTTCGTTTTTCAACTCGCTGCGGGTGCGCAGGCTTTGCTGCAGGCCGCCAATGCTTTGCTTGAGTAGCTTGGCTGCGTTCAGGGCCAAGATTTGGCGGGCATCCTCGTCGAGGTCATCCAGCGGCACCCCCAACGCCTCGCCAAACTGCTGCCAAAAGTCCTGCGGCAAACGCACCTTGGCTGGTTGCGCCGCAGGGCGCACTGACGGCGCCGCCGGCTGTACCAACTCCGGTAAGGGTAAGTTTTCCATGTCGATCTGGGCGTAGTCGCGCTGTTGCGCCGCACTCTGCTGGGGGCGAATGATCGCGGTTAGATCGTCAACTTGGGCGTACACCCGCTCTTGCTGGTCGAGGGCCAACAGTGGATCGAGATCCAGAAAGGCATCGTCGGGGATGATGCTGCCAGCGGATTGCGCCCGGCCAATGTCTCCCTCGAACAGTGCCGGGTCTTGCAGCAGGCGCGCGCGAATCTCGAAATCGCCCAGGCAATACACGCAACCATGTTCGATGCGCTGGGGCTGACCTTTGTGCAGGCTGGCGCCGCTGTCTTTGAGCTGAATGCCATTGCTGCTGGTGTCGGTCAAAAAGAACGCGCCATCGCGGTAATTAACCTGGGCATGCTGGCCCGACAACACCCGCTTACGATCGGGAATTACCCAGTCGCAATTCTCCGCCCGGCCAATCACCCCGCCGGCTTGTTTAAAGGTTTTAGTCGTCAGCAAACCCGGCACAAACTGCTGGGCGCTGACCACCTCGAAGACCAATTCCATGGCTATTGCTCCTTGTTTTTAGTTACCACGGTTAACGGTGGTCGGCTCACCCAACGGCCGGTAATCGGCGTCGCTGTATTTGTAATTGCCGCTGCAAGCGCTGAGGGCCAGGGTTAAGGCTAAGGCGAGCAGGGCGACGGGGTAGTTGCGGTTCAGCATGTACGGAATCTCCAAGGTGAAATATTGAGAAGAAATGGCGGCAGCATCATTGCGAGTCTTCGCCCGCCCAGTACCAGAGCGTGTCGCCCCAGTTTGAGTCGCTGACGCTAGGCATGTTTTCGCCTTGCTTGAAGTGGCGGCGTGAGTTGGCTTGCGCGGGAGTAAACCAGTAACCGGTGTGGGTGCAGGGTTGGCCGGCTTCGATGCGAGCAGGCGTTACTGAAGTGCCTTCATCCTGATCGAAGCGGGCATACCAAAGTGCGGTGGACTCTTGCTCGAAGCAGTCGCCATAGGGCGAGTAGCTGTGTAACTGGTCGGGGTTAGGGATGCGTACCGGCTTGATCACTTTGTTGACCGCGACATAGGCTGCTGGCGGGCCATCTTGCGTGGCCCCTAGTTCCGGGTATTGGCCGGCGCGGATAATTAGCCCATGGTCATAGGCCATGATGGCAATATCGCCACGGCCACTCAGTGCATGTTGTATGGCAGCTTCGCCCCCCAAACGTTCGACATAGGTATTGCCGAGCACGGTGAACCAGTTGACGCCTTTGATGTGTTCGAGCAGTTCGATTGATGAAGCGTGCGGCATGGAGTCCACTTCCAGCCCGGAGAACTGTTGGGCCAGTTGGTATTCGGTGGGCATATAGCTGTGATAGTCATAAGGCAGGATGCTCGACAGGCCGCCGTAGCCATGTTCTGCCTTGACCTGATTACACAGATAGACGAGCCATTCTTGATAGTGCTCGAGGCCATTAGGTTCGCTGAGAATCGACCATGGCAGCACTAACTTGATATATGAACGCTCTTTGTCACCATGAAGCTCAAAGGAGTTAAGGGTTGAAAAGCTGTAATTCTCTGCTTCCTTGGCATTTGGCGCGCTGCTCAGATGCCAGTGGTACTGCTCGTTTGGCGCGCTAGACAAAACCTTGTCGTGGGATTTTTCAAAACTGCCGGAAATCAGCTTTTTGTAGCGCTCGAAATAGTGCCCCTTCAGATGTGAGCCGAATTCCTTACGGAATCGTGTGAAGCACTCCATCACTTTCTGCTTGTTTTCAAGCGTGTAGCCGTGCCGGTAGTAGAGTGTGACAATTAATCCTAACTTGACCACAGGCGTGCCATCCGGCAGTTCAAAGGCCAGATCCGGAGCGCGTTCAGCTAGTTTTTCTAATGCATTCATAAGTAGTTCTCTGTTAACCGGCGGTTACGGCTGCGGTGGCGGCAATACCGCCAAGAATACTGGCCAGTACGGCCCAGGAAACTTGTGCTAAGCGAATCAGCACCAGCAAACCGGCCACCAGGGCGGCAGGAATGGCGACGGCCACCGCCACCTCGGCGATAAGGAAGGCCACCGCTACAGTGGCGACGACGATGCCGGTGTCGATCAATATTTGCACCCAGTCGATCTGCCGTAGCACCGCTAGAGTTAGGTCGGTGTAAAGCTCCACTTGCTGCCAAATGGCGCGCAGTTGCTCATCCGTCCAGCGCAGTACCTGACCGCCGGTTTCGCTGACCCACTCCCAGACTTTTTGCGACTCCTGACGCACCCACTGGCCTTTGGCTCCTAGCCAGTTCGCGGCTTCTTCCAGGTGTTGCTGCACCTCGGTGGACAGTTGACGTATGCCTTGGGCACCTTGCTCCAAGAGACTGTCGATGGCGTCTTGCACTTGCTGCGTCCAGCTTTCCACCCGGGCCGGCTTTGGCATGGGGCGTGGTCCATAGACGGGCACTGGCACGGGGGCTGGCCTGGGCTGGTTGCCTGGTGGCGGCGTCAGTGGCGGCAAGATAGTGGGCCAGTGCAGTGGGTTGCTTTGCCCGGTGGGCTGGTGGGCCTGGTTGTACTGCCGATCGCGTTCGCGGTCGCCATCGTCGCGGCAATCCTGGATTTCTAAAACGCTAAAGTGATCTTTATTCCCTGCGATTTTTATGTAAGCAATCTCCTGACCTTTACCAAAACTATCGCCTGGAAATTTGACCTCCACCACCCGCTCTAGATTAGCTGGATGCATCACGCCTTGATGATCCGCCCCGGCTTGGCCAGGCCATCGCAGAGCTCGGTTTTTTACGATGATTACGTCTGGGCGGCGCAGGAAGCCTTTGGTTAGCTCCGAGGGAAAGGGCATCAGTGTGTGGCGACGATCCGGGTCGGGCGTTGCGCCCTTACGGGTGACCGACGTGCTGAGAAACGGAGCAGGCGGTAGACGCGTCATGTCAAAGCAGACCTCGGCCTTGTAGTCCCAGCGGAAGTCTTGCAGGTATTCATCCACGCGAATCAGGCTGCTCATTACCAACTGTTTGAGTTCCATGCCGCCTGTTGTGCCGTTGGGTAGTTTCTTGACTGACAGGCGCGGGAAGCGCGCCGCGTAGTTGGCCTTTTCCAGCAGGTAGGGCTTATTGGTTGGGTTAGGCAGCGGCGCTCTGGTCTCGGTACCTTCGATACTGGTGCTGGTACAGCCCTGAGGACTTTGCGGTTGAACTGTGGCCATTTATACGCCCTCCGGATTGGCGTTTTTGTAGTCCAGGGTCATGTCTTTGGGGGCAGTTGCGCCGAGCATAAACAGTGGTTGTTGTGGTTCCGGCTGGCGCTGCGGAGTTAGCAGTTCGACCTCGGCGGGTTCTGCGCTATGCACCAAAAGCGTCTTGCCTTCGTGGTCCGAATAGCCGGCTAAACGTGAACCATCGGCCAGTTTGAGGGTGTAGGGAGAGCCTACCAACGGCTCAGAGGATTTCTCATCCAGCAACAGATAACGCGCTTTATGGCTGCGAGGTGCAGGCGCCAACAAATTACCCGCGTGGTCTTTATCCGCCGCACCGGGCAACACCGGTCCGAGTATCTGAATGCCTGAGCCTTTGCCCGCTGCGCCGCCCGAGTTGATTTTGATGGTGGCGCCGCTGAGGGTGACGCCGCCGGCGTCGAGTTTTAGCCAGCTGCCGCCGCCTTTGGCGGTGAGTTCGGCGCCAGCGTCGACTACGACCTTGTTGCCGGCGTAGTAGTGGATTTCGTTACCGGCTTCGACGAACTGGCCAGTGCCGATTTTCAGGTGTTGTTTGTCTGCGACTGTCAGGTGGTCGTTGGCGCGCACTTCCACCTTGCGGTCGAGGTGGGTGGTGCGGTGTTCTTCGGCTTTGAATTGGCTGTAGCTGTTGGCCTCGACCGTGTCGTGGCGCTGATTGCCGACGCGGATCTTTTGGTCGTGCTCGATGTTTTCGTCCCAATCGCGCTGGGCGTGCAGGAATATTTGCTCGGCACCTTTGCGGTCTTCGATGCGCAGTTCGTTATAGCCGCCACCACCGGGGCTGCTGAGGGTTTTGAATACGGATCGGGTTTTGTTGGCCGGCAGGTCGTAGGGCACCACATGCTCTTTGTGGAATAAACAACCTGTTACCAACGGCTGATCGGGGTCGCCTTCGAGAAAGGTCACCAGCACTTCCATGCCGATGCGCGGAATGGCGATGGCGCCGTAGCGATCACCAGCCCAGCTGCTGGCAACCCGCAGCCAGCAGCTGGTGTGTTCGTCGGCTTGGCCGTCACGGTCCCAGTGGAACTGCACCTTGATTCGGCCGTATTGATCGCAATGAATCTCTTCCCCGGCAGGGCCGGTGACCTTGGCGGTTTGACTGCCAAGCACTTTTGGCTTGGGGTGTTTGAGTGCCGGCCGGTAAATCACCGCCCAGGGCGTGGCAGTGAGGCGATTGCGATAGCCTTGGGTGAAGCCGTCGCGAGCGTCGTTGTGGCTGCTGACTGACTCTTCCAATACCTGCGGCTGTTTGCCTTGATGTTCAACCGCGGTCAGCAGCCACAACTGGTTCCAATCGGCGCGCGGGTGAGCGGTCAGTGGCAAAAAATGCCCGGACACCAGCAGTGGCTGATCGCTCTGCGCGTTGGCTTGCTGGTAGTCGGCGCGATGGCGTTCCAGTGCTCGTTGGCTCAGGTGTTTACCGCGGTCACGGGTAACGAAGCTACCGGGGTAGTCGTAGTCTTCCAAGTCTGGTTGACCTGCGCCTTTGGCCGCGCTTTCCAGTAGCAGGCGCGGCTTTTCGAAGTCGTAATCACGGCGGGTTACGCGCGAACTGCGGGTTTCCAAACGCACGGCAAAGCGCTTGATCGCCGGCTGGTCGGCAACCAAGCCGCTGTCTTGCTGGTAGGCCTGCGCCGGCAGTTGCGGGAAGGCGGTTTGGTCATCACCAAACACCAGCCGATGGGCGTTTTGGCTGTGCTGGAAGTGGTAGTGAATGCCTTCTTCTTCACACAAACGCTGAATGAAGTGCAGGTCGCTCTCGTCGTACTGCACGCAGTAGTCGCGCTCGGGGTAAATCGCACTGAGTTGAAATTGATAGGCGTTGGCTTGGATGCCGTGCTCTTCCAACACCTTGGCGATTATTTTTGGCGCGCTCAGCTGCTGGAAAATCCGCTGATTAACCCTATGGGCCAGATAGCTCAGTTGCGGTCGCAGGCTGACGTGGTAGCGGGTCAGGCGCTTGCCCGACTCGCCTTGGGCAACGCGGTAAAGCAGGCCGTGAATGCCCGAGCCGTCTGAACTTAAGGCGAGAAAAGCCGGCTGATGCAGCAAAGCTTCCAGCTCAAGATCCGCGCGCGTACTGACCAGCTCCAGCTCAAACACAAAGGGCTGGCTGATGGCTTCATGGCCGCTGAACTCGAGCACCTGCAGGTCGTGAGCAAGGCCCGCGATATTGAGGCTGAAATGCGGCTGATTGGCCGGCTTAAACATACTCATCTCCTTGAGTCTTAGGCGTTGGCTGGGCTGATGCTCAGCCGCTCCATGCGGTACAGCAGGGTGCGGCGCGGCAAGCCCAACTCGCGCGCGGCCTGGGTTTGATTGCCGCGATTTTTGCGCAGGCAGTCGAGCAGCAGGTTGCGTTCAACTCTATCCATGCGCTCGCGCAGGTTAAGGCTGCTGTCTTCAGCCTCTTGCGCGGGCTGCAGGTTGAAGTGCTCAGGCAGCAATTCGCCGCCTTCACACAGCAGCACCGCCCGCTCGACCAAGCCTTTGAGTTCACGCACATTGCCGGGGAAGGCATAGCTGGCCAAACGCTCCAGACTCGCATCCGCCCAACGACAGGGCGGGCGCTGCAAAAAGTTACAGGCTTGCTCGGCAAAATGCCGGGCCAGACGCAAAATATCGGCATCGCGCTGGCGCAGGGCGGGCAGCTCGATAGGGAAGTGCGACAGGCGATAAAACAGGTCTTCGCGAAAACGCCCTTCTTCGACCAAGGTGCGCAGATGCCGGTGAGTCGCAGCGATGATCCGTACATCGACCTTGTGGGTGGTGGTGCTGCCCAAGGGCCGCACTTCACCTTCTTGCAACACTCGCAGCAACTTGGCCTGTAGGCTCAATGGCATGTCGCCGATCTCGTCGAGAAACAGGGTGCCGCCGTCGGCCGCATCGAACAGGCCTTTACGGTCGCGATCGGCGCCGGTAAAGGCGCCTTTGCGGTAGCCGAACAGCTCGCTTTCCAGCAGGTTCTCGGGCAAGGACGCGCAGTTTTGCACCACGAAACTTTGGCTGCGACGAAAGCCACAGTCATGAATGGCGCGGGCCACCAGTTCTTTGCCGGTGCCGGTTTCGCCGGTCAGCAGGATATTGACCGGGTTATGCAGCACCTTGCTGATCAGCCGGTAAACGCCGCGCATGCTGACGCTGTCGCCAATCAGGCCGTAGCCAGAAGCGCAGGGCGCAATGACCGGGGCATGAGTGGCTGGCACTGCGCTGGCGGCGCTTAACTGCCGCAGCAGTTGCAGTTGATTAAGCGCAAAGTTGCCGAGCTTGCCCAGGGTGCAGGCAAAGCACTCAAACTCACGCACCTGGGCGCTGGCCGTTAGCAGTAAGCCGCACACTTGCGCCTGGGCATTCAGTAACGGCAGGCACAGCAGGCTGCTCCAGGCTTGTGCGGCAGGCGGCAGAAAGGGCGTGGCGTGTTGACTGCCGGTTAAATTGCTCAGGCTCAACACGCGGTTCTGACAGAGGCAATATTGCAGCAACTGCTCGCCGTCATAGTCGCTGGGCAGGCTGGTCATCAGCTTCGGTTGCAGGCAGCCGTGCAGCCATTCCGCGCTTAAGCTCAGGCGGGTATGGGTATCGTCGAGTAAATACACTTGGCTCAGCTCACAACTGGCCAGCGCGGCGGCCGCCTCGGCTAGATCACCAAGCAAGTTGTCGCTCGTCGTTGCACGGGCCAATAACTCGAAGCGCTGCAGCAGCTCTTCGGCATAACGTAGCGGCTGCGATACTTGCTCAAATGGCAAGGGCACCTTAAACGAACTCACAGACCACCGCCCCTTCACCGTCGAGCGTTGCGTGCACACGCTGCAGTGGATCGCCACTGGCCATGGCATCCAGCAGGCGATCAACCACCAGCGGTTGCAAGTGTTGCTCAATCAGATGGTCGATCAGCCTCGCGCCACTGGCACTGTGGGTGCAGCGCTCGGCGAGGTTATTGACCAGCGCCGGGCTGTGGCTGAACTGCAACTGGCGGCGCTGTAAACGCTCGCCAAAATGTTTGAGTTTGAGGCTGACCAACTCATCCAGTACGGCGCCGGTCACCGGGTAGTAAGGCACCACGCGCATGCGCGCCAACAATGCTGGCTTGAAGTGCTGGCTGAGGGCTGGGCGAATCGCCTGTTCGAGGTCGGCAGCGGCGGGGCGTTGGCCGTTTTGGCAGAGCGATTCAATCCGTTCGCTGGCCAGGTTGGAGGTCATCAGGATCAGGCAGTTGCGAAAGTTGATCTCGCGGCCTTCACCATCGTTGGCCACGCCCTTGTCGAAGATTTGATAGAACAGATTGAGCACGTCCGGGTCGGCTTTCTCGACTTCATCGAGGAGGATCACCGAATAGGGTTTTTGCCGCACGGCTTCGGTCAGCATGCCGCCCTCACCGTAACCCACATAGCCGGGGGGCGAACCAATCAAGCGGGAGATGCTGTGTTTTTCCTGAAACTCGGACATGTTGATGCAGGTGAGAAAACGCTCGCCGCCGTACAGCAAGTCGGCCAGGGCCAGCGCCGTTTCGGTTTTGCCGACGCCGCTGGGGCCGACCAGCAAAAACACCCCCACCGGCGCATCGCTGCGGTTCAGGCCCGCGGCGGTGGCGCGCATGGCGCGATCCAGGGCTTCAATGGCTTGCGGCTGGCCGCGCACGCGCAGGCCCAGGTCGGCGGCAAAATTCAGTACCTTGCTGTTGTGCTCGCGGGCCAGTTGGCTCAGCGGCACGCCGGTCCAGTGGCTGATGACCTCGGCGACCAGGCGCGGGCAAACTTCGAAGCTGACCAGCCGTTCCTGGGTTTGGGCGTCAGCCAGTTCTGCTTGCAGCTCGTGCAACTGCGCTTCCAGTTCGCTCAGCGCGTCGTCTGTTTCAGTGCTCTGCTGTGCGGCGAGGCGGGCGCTGGCGCATTGCTTGCGCAGCTCCAGCAGACGCTCGGCCAACTGCCGCTGGCTGCTCCAGCGGGTTTCCAGTTGCTCCAGTTCGGCGCGGGCGGCGCTCAGGCGCAGCTCAAGCTGTGGCAGCGTTTGCCCATCGATCAACAGACCGGCTTCCAGATCGCGCCCCAGGGCTTGGTGTTGCCGTTGTCCCTCGGCGATTTCGTTGCGCAGTTGCTCCAGCGCCTCGGGGGCCGCCGCCAAACTGATGCGCACACGTGCACAGGCGGTGTCGAGGACATCCACGGCTTTGTCCGGTAGCTGCCGACCGGCCAGGTAACGGGCCGACAGTTCGGCGGCGGCGACCACCGCATCGTCACGCAAATAGATGCCGTGGCTCTTTTCGTAGATCGGCGCCAGCCCACGGAGGATGGTGACGGCTTCGCTGACGGTGGGTTCGTGCAGTTGCACCGGTTGAAAACGCCGGGCCAGGGCCGGGTCTTTCTCGAAGTATTTTTTGTACTCGCTCCAGGTGGTGGCGGCGATGGTGCGCAGCTCACCGCGAGCCAGCGCGGGCTTAAGCAGATTGGCCGCGTCTGAGCCGCCGGCCTGGCCACCGGCGCCGATCAGGGTGTGGGCCTCGTCGATAAACAGGATGATGGGTTTTGGCGCGGCCTTTACTTCATCAATCACCCCTTGCAGGCGGCGTTCGAATTCACCTTTAACGCTGGCGCCGGCCTGTAGCAAGCCCATGTCTAGGCACAGCAGCTCGACATCTTTGAGCACCTGCGGCACTTCACCGCTGGCAATGCGCAGGGCCAAGCCTTCGACTATGGCGGTTTTACCGACCCCGGCTTCACCGACCACTATCGGGTTGTTTTTGCGCCGGCGGGCGAGGATGTCGATCATCTGGCGAATCGCAGAATCGCGGCACAGCACCGGGTCGAGCTTGCCGTCGCGGGCCTGCTGGGTGAAGTTATGGGTGAAGCGTTGCAGGTTGGTTTCACCCGCTGCAGCCGAGCTGCCAGGGTTTTGCTGGGGTTGCTGGGCCTTGGCAAAGTCACGCAGGCGCTCGACGTTGAGTTTGCCCAGCAGCGGCAAATAGTGGCTGCCGGCGTAACGCATAGGGTTGCGCAGCAGCGCCAGAATCAGCGCGGCCTGATCGACTTGGTTTTGACCCAGTTCGAGGTTGGCCACCAACAGGGCGTCTTGCAGCCATTGCACCAATTCGGTGGCAAACACCGGATTGCGCGAGGCGCTGTGCTCGCTGCGCGGTTGCAGGGCGCGGGCCAGCTCACCGGCGTCGACATCGGCATCTTGCAGGGCGCGGCTGAGCAAACCCTGCGGGCGCTCTAGCAGGCCGAGCAACAGATCTTCGAGCAATATTTTGCTGCCGCCACGCACCACGCAACGCTCGGCGGCGGTTTCCAGGTCACGCTTGGTGTCGGCGTCCAGCGCTTGCACCAGTTGTTGCAAATCAACGTTAATCATTTCATCAATCCTTAATGAGCTTTGCTGCCAAGAGTGACCACGCCTGCGGCGTTTTCACGGCCGAGCCAGCTGGTCCAGCCAAGACGGCAGAGGTTGTCGGTGCCAATGCGCAGGTCACGAATTTCGTCCTGCCGCAATTCCAGGCGAATGTCATAGGCCAGCGGGTCACGCAGGGTGAAGCGCACCAGCGCGCAGAGCGGTTGGTAGCCGCTGCCGATGGGTAAAAATTCATGAAAACGATCCCAGCTCAGCTGGCGAATATGAATACGAAACTTGCCGCCACGGTCACGCACGGTTTCGCCCAGTACCAGGTCTTCGCCGAGGCGGCTGTTGGCGCGACCGAGTCGATTGCGTTGTTCGGCAAGAATGCCCACCTGACGCTCCAGGCACTGCTCGATAAACAGCTCGGCGTGCTTGAAGTAGTAACGCAGCACCGACTCGATCAATGCCGCCGAGTGGGCGCGCAGGCTGAGCAGGCCTAAATAGGGCAAGAGACGCTTCCAGTTCAGCTCGCCGGCGCTGCGAATCTGCTCGCTGCCCAGGCCGATCAGGGCGAACAGCTGCTGGGAAAAAGGGTCCAGAGCGCCACTTTGAAACCGTGAGTAGTAGCGGTACTTCTGCCAGATCGGCAGCAGCAAACGCTGCAGGCGATTATTGAATAGGTCGAGAAAGTCCCGGGTTGGGTTGCCATCTTCGCTGTCGCCCAGGGCTTGTTCGTCATAAAAGGCCGGCAACGGCGAGCCGCCGCCGAACAAACTGAGCAAGTTGATGCGCAGGCGCGCACGCAGCTCGCCGTGCTCTTCGAAGAACTGCACGCGATCAATATCGCTGCCGGGGAAACCCAGGCTCGGGTTGGCTTGCAGCTCCAGGCGCGCGTACAGCTCTTCCTCATCCAGCTGCGGATGGGCGGCGCGTAAACGCTCCAGCACCAGCTGCACCGCCTGGAACAGGCTGTACTCGCGGATGCCGGCGCTGAGTTTGCTTAGAGCAGGGGTTGTTGTCCCATGCGCGGCGTCCATTGGTACACCTCTCCTTGGGTACTTTGTACGCGCAGCTCGTGGTACGAGTTCAAGCTGGCATACAGGGCGAAAAATTCATTGAGTACCGAGGCGAACAGAAATAAATCGCCTTCGCCGACGTAACCCTCGGGGTTGATCGTCAGTTGCGTGCGTACCCCGCGCACCGGCAAGCCGCGATGCAAACGATCAACATGCTGGTGGCTGATACTTTTCAGACCATTGAGCAGGCGGCGGCTGACTTTCTCGGCGTGCTGGTCGTAGTAGCGCGGCAAGTCGTAGGTCTCCAAAATCACCTTGAGGGCCTCGACGTTGGCCAGTGACAGGTAGTTCAGCGACATATTGCTGATCAGCTTCCACAAGAAGTCGCGGTGCAACGGCGGCGCATAGCTGGCGGTAACGGCACTGATATTGCGAAAGGTCAGAAACTCCGGGGTGTCTTCGCAGGGCATGCAGATATCACCCAGGTGCAATTTGCGCGGTAAATCCTGATTGGTGCAGGTCAGCTCAATCGACAGCGTTTCGTGCTGCTCAAGGTTGCGCAGACCAAAGCTGAGGTAAGTCTCCAGACCATCCCCCAGTAACGAGGGCTGTTGGCGCACGCTGTAGTGCGGGCGGGCGAGGGGCACGTCAAAGCTGCGGTCATGCTCAAACGACTCAAACGGCACATATTCTTCGTAGCCTTTGCCGCCGGGTTTCCAGCCGGTCACCCGGTCGACTGAGAACACCCCGCAGTGCTGCGCGTCGAACTCCGACGGCAGCAGCAGGTACTGATCTTGTTTGCCGTCCAGACGAATCGGGATGGCATCGTGGGCAAACAGGTTGACCACCGGTGTGCAGTACAACCGCACATTCTCCAGCGTCGGGCGGATGCGCTGCACGCCGGCTTTGCGGATATCAAAGCGCAGCTCCAAGCCACGACAGTTCTTCAGTAATTCCTCCGGCTGGCGGGCGAGGGCGTCCAGACCGTTGAGGTCGACGAACAGAAACTTGTCTTGAAAGGCGAAATATTCCTGCAGGTAGCGATAACCGCGAAAGGTATTGAGCGGGTAGGGCACCAGCGCTTCGTCTTCGGCAAAACCCACCGGTTGTACCTGCTCGGCGCCTAAGCGAAAGCTCGCCAGCGGATTGCCATTGGCGTCCTTGACCAGCGCCTGGCCGTCCTCGCCGAGCAGCACCACTTCGATATTGTCGAGGTGACGCAGCATGCTCAGGTACAGCAACTGGCTGATATAACGCTCACCGGACAGGTGCAGGCGTAAGTGTTTTAAGCCGATTTCACCGAGATGACCCTCGGCGCTCATCGCCAATCGCAAGCTCAGCAGCGCACCGTCGCCCTTGACCGAATACTCCAGGCCCTTGAGTGCCAGCGGCAACACCTCGGTGGCGTAGGCGGTGCGAAAACGGCAGGTCACACCCTCGATGGGTTTGGACTCAACCGGCGTATTGCGCGGTACCGGCAACGCCGGGCCGGGCCGCTTGAGTGGGTCGAACTGCAACATGCTGAACGCCGGCAGCGGGCGCATATAGTTCGGCCATAACAGGTGCATCAGCGAGTGGGTCAGCTCCGGCAACTCGTCGTCGAGTTTTTGCCGCAGGCGCCCGGTGAGAAAGGCGAAGCCTTCCAACAGCCGCTCGACATCCGGATCGCGCCCGCTCTGCCCAAGAAACGGCGCCAACGCCGGGCTGCGCTCAGCAAAGCGCTTGCCGAGCTGGCGCAGGGCGGTGAGCTCGCTCTGGTAGTAGTGGTTAAAAGACATTTCAGTTATGCATCCCTGCCGCGGGGTCGTTACATGGCCAATCACTGGCTGCTTGGAATTGTGTGTAGTCGTTGGGTATATGTTGTGGAATCAGCTTCATATCTTTGAAGGCGGATAACGGTGGTGTCCCGTTACACCAATGCGGGGTCATCCATATGCAGTGGCGGGGCTTGTAGCCGGGCGCCTCGATGGACAGCGTGGTGCTACGGCTGGGGCATCCGCCAGTAAGGCGAGCAAGCGAAAGTCCGAGTGAGCGGCAAAAGCAAAACGGCCATGCACATCGCTTGTAGCTTTGTAGGTTCGCGACATATCGCTGTCGATATCCAGCGTTAGCTTCGCACCGGCCACCGGCTTATTGCTTTCGACCGACACCAGATTGCCCTCGATAAGCGGATTGACCGCTACCGAGTGCGGATAGGGCACGCAGGCGTTCAGCGCCAGAGAAATACCAGAGAAGGCGACTACTTTGGCAATGGAGTGGGCCTTGTTTTGAACGCTACTCATCAACGTGTTAGTCCATGTGAATTGGAGTGCCATCCATGCTCTCCAGCCGAAGCGGCTTGCCGCTTTTGATGTACACAACATCGCCACCGTCATAGCCCCAGAAGTCACTGTTCTTGAGTGGGCGGCCCTGATCCGAAACCCAGCCAGTGCTCCAGATATCACCGTTGTCATGACGTATTTCCAAGAAGTATCGCGGTGGTTCGGCGCGGGTGATTTCGAAGAAAACACCGCCATCCTGGGCTCCGCTCCAATAAGCATCGGGGTGGTTATGCAGAGTTGGGGGCGTTTCATCCACAGGCTCAAGCAACGAGTAGGCCGCGACGGCCAGTGCCAGGATTAGCGCCGTCAGGGTGATCGCTATCCATTTGATTGCCTTCATTTGGATGGCCCCACAGGCTTGAGGTGAAGTTGCGAACTGTCTCTCAAGTCGATGGTGTCGCCACCGTAATAGCCTAGAAAGTCCGTGTTCTTGAGTGGGTGGGCAGATAGGTGAGTAACCCATCCGGCTGTCCAGAGTTCACCGCTTTCATATCGGATCTCCACGTAATAGCGCGGAGGTTCGCTTTGAATAATCTCAAAGAAAACACCGCCGTCGGGACCGCCGCTCCACTTCGCGTTGGAGTGATCGCGTAGCGCCGGAGGCGTGTCGACTACAGGTTCAAATTGTAGGAAGGCTGCGATGAGCAGGGCTAAGGCAAGGAGCAACGCTACCAAGACTAGAGCTATCCACTTGAGGGCTTTCAATCGGATATTTCCAGTGTGTCGGTGGCGTAGTCGTAGTCCAGATCGGTCTCGCCAAGCTGGAATTGCTCCATGTAGGCGCTGGGCACCACAACGCGGGTGCGGAATGGACTGTCTAGGCCGACGTGGTCGACGAGGTCGGCAACGAAGGTCATGCAATTGTGGTTGCCCAGGTCGTATTCCTTGCGCTGGGGATTGTTGTTCTCGGCTTCTTTGGTTTTGAGCCAGGCTAGTGCCTTGTCAAATACCGCCCCTCTCAGGACGGCGCCGGAAATGTTCCCTTTCTGGCCATGGTGCGTGCCTATGTACCGAATGGTTTTCTTGAAAGAGTTCTCGGTGATCATGCCGCCCTTGAGTACGATGTCCGGAATCATGCCGGCCCGTGTCTTCCCCTTGGGCGCATACCGACCGTATTCGTAGTACTTCGACAGGCCGGTCTTGCCGTTGATCACCAGTACTCCGGCATGCCCGAGGTAGGGCGCCTTCTGCGAAGGAATCTTGAACTTCCTGCCGAAGAACTCCCCTTCGTAACCGTCGAGGTGGATCTGGTAGTCCGGAAAGACCATAGGAATCACGAAGTCTTGGTCGCCAGCCAGGTAAACCTGCGCTGGCGATTGATCTTGTGCTGGGGTCGTCGTGACACTGCCTGCGGGAACCGTTTGAGCCTGGGGCATTTCATTCTCCTCGCAGCAGCCAGCCCGGCTTCACGGACAGGGCAATGGTTTGCGGCGCGTCCTTTTTCCCCAAGAGGTGGGACAAGCCGTTCGCGTCAGTTGTGCCGTGAACTTCGCTTCCATCCTCCAGAGTCGCAATGTACCGCAGGTTCTTTAGCGGAGTTCCAGTGACCTGATCGAGAAGCTGGACGCGGATATCAAATCCCTTCACAGCCATCGGCGCCGGCGCAGTAAAAGGCGCCGGCGTATGGCTAGTGCCGATAATCACGGTGCCGGAACCGGCAATCACCGAATTGCCATGACTGCTCAGCGTTCCCATGATGGTCGCCGGCTTGCCGTTAATCAGTACCGTGGGTATCACCGCACCGACTAAGGTGCTGCCGCAACCCGTTGGATCACCCATGCGCGCAGCAGCCAAGCCGTCGAACAACACGTTCGGCGAGCCGGCCACTATGGGATTAGTGCCGTGGCCGGGAAGCGGGCAGGCGGTCGGGTCAGTGACGCGGGCAGCGGGTTTACCAGACATAGTGGCGCTCCTTAATGGACCTTGACCTGTCCGCTGCCATCCAGGCGTGCGGAGAAATTAACCTGACGCTTAAACCCTTGGACTTCCAGCAGGCCTTCGATGGCAAAGGCCAGGCTCAGTGGGTCGTGGTCGCGAGGCAAGGTCAGCACCCGTACCTGGCTTAAACGTGGTTCGTACGCTTCGATAAAGCGTTCGATGGCGGTACGCGCTTGTTGCAACGAATCGTGCAGCGACAAGCGCATATCGTTGAGATCGGGCAACCCGTAGTCGGGCAGCGTTTGCACGCTACCCGCACGGGTGCTGAGCATTTTGGCCAGATGGGCAGCCACCGACGCCATCGCGGCGACCTCAAGGCTCCAGCTGGCGCGTTGGCCGGCTTCACCACCGAGGCGTTCAAACAGGCTGCCGTATCCAGACATCAGTGCTTATTCCTTATCGAGCTTGCCAACCAGTGACAGGGTGAAATCGGCGCCCATGTACTTGAAGTGCGGGCGCACGTTGAGGCTGACGCGGTACCAGCCAGGCTCGCCTTCAACATCGCTGACGATCACTTGGGCGGCGCGCAGTGGACGACGGCTGCGAATTTCCGAGCTGGGGTTTTCTTGGTCGGCAACAAATTGACGAATCCACTTGTTCAGCTCTTGCTCAAGGTCGGTACGCTCTTTCCAGGCGCCGATCTGCTCGCGCTGCAGCACTTTCAGGTAATGCGCCAGGCGGTTGACGATGAACAGGTAGGGCAGTTGAGTGCCGAGCTTGTAGTTAAGTTCGGCGGTTTTACCTTCGGCGCTGATACCAAAGAATTTGGGTTTCTGCGCCGAGTTGGCGGAGAAGAACGCCGCGTTGTCGCTGCCCTTGCGCATGGTCAGGGCAATGAAGCCCTCTTCGGCCAGTTCGTATTCACGACGGTCGGAGACCAGCACTTCGGTGGGGATCTTGGTTTCGATCTCACCCATGCTTTCGAAGTGGTGCAACGGCAGGTCTTCTACCGCGCCACCGCTCTGTGGGCCGATGATGTTCGGGCACCAGCGGAACTTGGCGAAGCTGTCGGTGAGTTTGCTGGCGAAGGTGTAGGCGGTGTTGCCCCACAGGTAGTGCTCGTGGCTGTTGGCGACGTTCTCTTTGTAGACGAAGCTTTTCACCGGGTTGTCTTGCGGGTCGTAGGGGTTGCGCAACAAGAAGCGCGGCACGGTCAGCCCCACGTAGCGGGCATCTTCCTGCTCGCGAAAGCTTTGCCATTTGGCAAATTGCGGGCCTTCGAAGTGGTCTTTCAGGTCTTTCAGATCTGGCAAACCGGTGAAGCTTTCCAGACCGAAGAACTTCGGCCCGGCCGCGGCGATAAAAGGTGCGTGGGACATGGTGGCGACGCTGGCCACATATTGCAGGGTCTTGATGTCTGGCGAGCTGGGGTCGAAGAAGTAGTTGGCGATAATAGCGCCGACCGGCTTGCCACCGAACTGGCCGTATTCGGCGGTGTAGATGTGCTTGTAGAGGCCCGACTGCATGATCTCTGGCGAGTCTTCAAAGTCGTCCAGCAGGTCTTGCTTGGAGGCGTTGATGATTTCCAGGGCGATGTTTTCACGGAAGTTGGTGCGATCAACCAGCAACTTCAGGCCACGCCACGAGGACTCCAGTGCTTGGAACTCTGCGTTGTGGAGGATTTCGTCCATTTGCCGGCTGAGCTTGGCATCGATTTCCGCGATCATGCGGTCGACCATGGCTTTTTTGACCGGCTCGTTTTCGTTCTGCGGCTTGAGCAGTTCTTCGATAAACGCCGACACGCCACGCTTGGCAATGTCATAGGCCTCATCATCGGGCGTCAGTTTGGTCTCGGCGATGATGCGGTCAAGAATGCCGTACTCGGCGGTGTTGCTGCTGCTATTGGCTACTGCACTAGTGCTCATAAATTAGCTTCCTTGTTAATTGGGTCAGGAGTCCAGTTGGGCTTGGGCAGCAAGGCCTAACTCGCCGAGCACGCGCTCACGCGAATCATCGTCGGCCAGTACGCTTTCTATTGCTTTGCGAAAGGCCGGGGCGTTGCCCAGCGGGCCTTTCAGGGCGACCAGTGCATCGCGTAACTCCATCAGCTTCTTCAACTCCGGCACTTGCTCAACCAGGTTGGCCGGATTGAAGTCCTTCATCGAGTGGATGCGCAGTTGCACGGCCAACTCATCGCCTTCGGCTTCGTCCTGCAGGCGGTTGGGAACACCGAAGGTCAGGTTGAGTTCTTGCTTGGCCAGTACCTCATCGAAGCTGTTTTTATCGATGCTGATGGGCTTACGGTCTTCGATCTTGCGCTCGTCGGCGCGCTGGGTGAAATCGCCCAGAACCATCAATTTCAATGGCAGCTCGATCTCTTCCTGAGCGCCGCCAGTGGCCGGCTTGAAGGTGACGTTGATGCGTTCCTTGGGTGCTACAGAGCCTTCTTTGGCCATGCTTGTTCTCCATTACGGTTATGGCCCGAGGGCCTCTGGGCGCTCACACGCCCTATTCCAGTACCACCTCAAGGTCGAGGTGGCACAACCTGCGGTAAATCCCTTCCTTGCTTTCGCGCACAGCATGATTTTGCGGCAGCAGTTCGCAGCAACTGTGCAACAAACGCAGCACTTCGAGGGCGAGATCGGGCTCCCAGTCGCCCAGACTCAAGGCCTGCAGCTTATGGTCGAGGGATTCGAGTTGGGTTTTGGCTAATTCGTATTTTTTTGCGGTAAAGCACACGCGCGCTAGCGCCAACTGCCAGTAGAAGCGTTCACGGCCGCCAGAGGCTTTGGCCAGCCCTTGCTTGAGTTGCTGAACTGCGGCTTTCAGACCGTCTTTACGCAGTTTCGGTAAGGTCTCCTGCAGGGCGATTTCCCAGGCGGGTTGGATGCCTTCTTGGTTATCGCTGGCCGCTGCTGGCGCGTTAAGTTGAGTTTGCACGTGCGGTAACACGTGGGCGCTAATCCAGCTGCGGGTCGCTGCGTCGGCAAAGTTGACGCCGTCATGAAAACGCAGCTCTTCCAGCCCATTCATGCGTTGCAGAAACAGCGCCAATTGAATTTCCACTTCGCGCATGGCCTGTTCGGCATCCAGCGCCTGCAGGCATTCCCACGCCAGGTATTGGCCATCGAGCCAAAACGGCGCACGGGCAATGCTGGCTTCTAGATCGACCAGCAAATCGGCGTATTGGCCCTGTTGAAAACGTTCGCGATAGTTACTCAGCTTGTCTGCCGGCAGGCCACGCAGGGCAGTGATTTGTTCGGCGTTACGCTCCGGCAGGCAGTCGATCGGCAGCCAGAGGAGGGTGCGTGCCAGGCGCAGGGCGCGCAGATCGCTGGCCTTTTGTTTAAGCCAGTAAGCGCACAGCGGCCGGGCCTGATCTTGCAGGCTGCGTAAGCTTTTGTGCGCGTCTTTCTCGTGGTCTATGGGCGCGCCTGGGGTCAGCATCTGGCTGGCGGTTTGCTTGACTTGGGCGATCACCGCACCAACGCTACCAGGCTCAGGCTGACCTTGGCTGGCGCGGCTGACTAACTCATCCAAGCGCCGGCACAGTGGCAAAAGCAGCGGCGCCTCGATAGCTAAATGGGTCGACAGGCAGGTATCGAGGCCGCGCAATTCTGTGGCGAGACTGCGGAACAACGGAAGCTGCTCGCCAATCGGCACATGTTCTGCCAGTGCTTGCTCAAGGCGCGGTAATAGCCAGCTGATGGCGGCGGCGCGAGTGCGCGGCTTGCGCGGGTGTAAGTCAACCCAATGGTTCAAGCAGAGGTAGTGCAAGAGGCTTAAGCCTGCCTGCAATCCGGCAAAAGATTCGCGCTGGTAAAGGCCCCAGATCAGCCACGCGGCAACGCGCAAATCTTTGGAATGAAAACTGAGTAACGTTTCACTCCCTTCACGAATTTTTTGCCAATCAATAGCACCGGTTTCGTGCAGGGCAGTGGCTTTACCTAACTCGCTTTCCAGCGCTTCGTATTCAGGCGAATAACGTACGTCAGTACCCGTAAACTCACTTTGATTAATAGGGAGTTTGGCGAGCTGCAAATAATGCGCGGTAAGTTTGCTTGAATAGGTCATTCCATGACTCTGTGCAGTGCTGATAATTAAAGCTTGTCATCTGATATAAATTGGCACATGGCTTTTATTATCTAAGCTGCGCAATATTTTGCGCATACCGATGTGCAATAAGTTGCGCACCATCCTTGTAGGTTGCGCATCCTAGACGCATCAGCCGGCGCGGGCAATGCTGGAAAGTGAGAGCCGTGTCGCAGCTGGGGAATAAGCTGGGAAATGGATCCGGCATTAGTAGCGTATTGCCACTGTGCAATATCTTGCGCAGCGAACAGCTAATCTTTGCGAGTTAAAGTCATTAAGCATGAGGGTTTTCAAGCCCTGCAGGGCATTGCGCAACTTACCAACGAGAGCTGCGCAGGAAGTTGCGCAATAATATGATGCGCAAGTCACAAAAGACTAATTGGTACTATGGTTTTAAATTTTAAACTGTTGGTTTCATTGGCTTTTATAAAGTTGGCACGCTGTTCGCTATACGTCTGACTCCGGATCATATGATCCATCGCAGCAAGCAAGGAGAGCTCTCATGCCAACACCCGCGTATATGACCATCGAAGGCACCAAACAAGGCCTGATCACTGCCGGCACCTTCACCGAAGATTCGGTTGGTAATATTTTCCAGGAAGGTCATGAAGATCAGGTTCTGGTCCAGGCATTCAATCACCAAGTGATCATCCCGCGTGACCCGCAGTCGGGCCAGCCAACCGGTCAGCGCGTACACAAGCCACTGATGATCACCAAGGTGTTCGACAAGGCTTCACCGCTGATTTTCAACTCCCTGACCTCTGGCGAACGCCTGAGCAAGTGCCGGATTGAATGGTTCCGCACCTCGTCGACCGGCACTCAAGAGCACTACTACACCATCGAGTTGGAAGACGCGATCATCGTTGATGTGCAGTCGCGCATGCCCAACTGTCAAGACCCGAGCCTGGCGCACTTCACCCATCTGGAAGATATTTACTTCACCTACCGCAAAATCATCTGGACCCACGAAGTGTCTGGCACTTCTGGCTCCGACGACTGGCGCACGCCGATCTCTGCGTGATCTGGTAGCTATAAGCCTAGTAACATAGCGTCACCAACGGCCAGGTCTCCTGGCCGTTGGCATTTCTGCGCCAAGAGGAACAATGGATGTTCGCGCCTGCCAATCAGACCCATTTCAGCCTCACTATCGAGGGGCTTGAGCACGACCTGCAGGTGCTCGAATTCTCTGGCCATGAGGCCATCAGCCAGCCCTTTGTATTTGATCTGGAGCTGGTCAGCCAGCGCCCCGATCTTGATCTGGAGAGTTTGCTGCATAAGTCGGCCTTTCTCGCCTTAAGCCCGGATGGCACAGGCATTCACGGCCAGCTTTACCGCGTTGCCCAGGGCGAGTCTGGTAAACGCTTGACCCGTTATCACCTCAACCTGCGCCCGCAGCTGAGCTATCTGGCCCATCGCATCAATCAGCGGATTTTTCAGCACCTGAGCGCGCCCAAGATCATCGCCAAGGTGCTGGAAGAGCACGGCATTCAAGCCAACGCGTATAAGTTTCAGCTCGGTGCGGTGTATCCCGAGCGCGACTATTGCGTGCAGTACGACGAGAGTGATCTGCACTTCGTCCAGCGCCTGTGCGAGGAGGAGGGTATTCACTACCACTTCCAACACAGCCACAGCGGTCATGTGCTGGTATTTGGCGATGACCAAACGGTATTTCCCAAACTGCCAACCCAGAGTTATCAGCAAGGCAGCGGCTTGGTCGCCGACGTGCCGGTGCTCAAGCGCTTCGGTGTGCGTGTGGAAACCCGCACCAGCCGCGTGACGCGCCGCGATTTCGACTTTGAAAAACCGCGCCTGCTGCTCGAAAGCGCGGCCAAGGGCGAGGCTCAGCCCGACCTGGAAGACTACGACTACCCCGGCCGTTTCGTCGCCCGTGAGCGCGGCAAGCACCTGAGCCAGCGTGCACTGGAACGCCATCGCGCCGACTTTGAATTGGCCGAAGGCGAGAGCGATCAACCCTTGTTGGTGACCGGGCATTTTCTGCCGCTGAGCACTCACCCGCGTAACGACTGGAACGACCTCTGGCTGCTGACCCGCATCGAACACCAAGGCAAACAGCCGCAAGTGCTGGAAGAGTCAGTCACCAGCCATAGCGACACCAGTGACGGCTTCACTCAGGGCTATCGCAATCGCCTGACCGCCACGCCCTGGGACGTGCCTTTTCGCCCCGCACTGGAGCACCCCAAGCCACGGATTCTCGGCAGCCAAACCGCCAAGGTCACCGGCCCCGCAGGCGAGGAGATTCACTGCGATCAATACGGCCGGGTGAAAGTACAGTTCCACTGGGAC
>NZ_JAUYNT010000033.1 GCF_030698175.1 Pseudomonas sp. | reverse complement strand
AATGAGGCGGGGGGCCTCTCTACAAACGAGATCGCAATGCGTCTCTAGGGTGGGACGGCCTCCCCGGAACCTTACTGATTATCGTCAACAGCGTGTTTGAGCCTACTGTTTAACGATGACCTCAACATACAAGGGTGGGCTAAAGCCCACCCTACGCGAGTTAGCCCACCAGTTGATTGAGAGACAGAATCGGCAGCAGGATCGCCAGCACTATCACCAGCACCACTGCGCCCATAAACACCAGCATAAAGGGTTCGAACAGCCCGACCAACAGCGCCACTTGGGCGGCCAGATCGTTTTCCTGATTGCGCGCGGTGCGGGCCAGCATCTGGTCCAGTTCGCCGGATTTCTCGCCGCTGGCGATCATGTGCAGCATCATCGGCGGGAACTCTTCGCTGGCCTCCAACGCACGGGTCAGGCTGCTGCCTTCGCGCACAGTTTGCGCGGCGATGATGACCTTGTCGCGGATGCGCAGGTTGGCGATCACCGCGGCGGCAATCGACAAGGCCTCCACCAGCGGCACGCCACTCTTGCTGAGAATCGCCAGGGTCGAGGCGAAGCGTGCGGTATTGGTCGCCCGCGCTAGCCGGCCGACCAGCGGAATGACCAGCACCATGGCGTCCCAACGGCGCTGCAGCGCCTCGTCGCGCAGGGCATAGCGGATGCCAACCACGCCGCCGATCAGCACCAAGGCCATCAGCCAACCCCAGTTCTTCACCACTGAACTGGTGGCGATCAGCCCACGAGTCAGGGTCGGCAACTCTTGCCCGGTGTTGACGAACACTTTGACCACGTCCGGCACCACGTAGCCGAGCAGAAAGCAGACGATGGTCAGCGAGGCGACCATCAGGATCACCGGGTAGAGCAAGGCCAGCTGGATCTTCTGCCGCGACTGCTGACGTTGTTCGGTGTAGTCGGCCAGCTGATCGAGCACCAAGCCCAAGTGCCCGGCATGTTCGCCGGCGGCGACGGTGGCGCGGTACAGCTCAGGAAAGGCCGCCGGATACTCCTTGAGACTGGCCGCCAGGCTGTGGCCTTCCAGCACCCGGCCACGCACCGCCATCAGCATGGATTTGATCTTCGGCGTGGTCGACTGCGCGGCGGCGGCGCGTAAGGCTTCCTCAATCGGCAAGGCGGCCTGCACCAGGGTCGCCAGCTGTCGGGTCAGCAGGGCCAGATCGCGGGCGCCCAAGCCTTGGCCAAAACTCAGGCCACCGCTGGTTTTTTGCTCGCGGCCACGGGCCTGTTTGACCTCCAGCGGCGTCAGCTGTTTATCACGCAACAACTGCCGGGCCTGACGCGGGCTGTCGGCCTCAAGCATGCCTTTCTGCTGGCGACCCTGGGGGTCGAGGGCGAGGTATTCGAAGGCGGCCATCAGGCATTGCCCCGCTGGCACAGGCGAACAGGCTGTTGTAGGAGGGGCTTTAGCCGCGAAAGCCGCGAAGAAAAATTACGCCTCATGCCTATTCCTCCCGCGTCACGCGCAGCACTTCTTCCAAGGTGGTGGCGCCTTCGCGGACCTTGCGCATGCCGTCGTCGCGAATGCTTGGGCCAAAACGGCGCGCATGCTTGGTCATCTCCTGCTCGCTGGCGCCGTTGTGCACCAGGGTGCGCAGGGCGTCGTCGAACATCACCAGTTC